>NZ_JBXAEZ010000002.1:1038036-1137946 GCF_058792475.1 Bacillus sp. MT94
ACACTGCAACCAGACTATCATAGTAATTTTCATTACCTTAGACTCTTAGCTTTGCGACCTATCCTTTCGAATAGTGTGCCAAAAATAGGTATTTATTTATCGTGTTTTGAATATACCATTAAAACCCAAAAAAGAAAATAGTTTTTTTAGAAAAAAACAATTAATTTTTATAGTCTAAATTTTTCACTGAAAAATCCATAATAAAAACTAAAAAAACATTTTGATCTTAGAAATACATCATACATTCTTTATCGATAAAATGAGATTTTTACTATCCACAAATAGCAAGATAAAATAGAAAAACATCACTTATTTGGAAGTGATGTTTTTTCTATTTAATGCAGTGGTAACATAACCTCAACCGTCGTTCCAACCCCAACTTCACTTTCAAAATTCATTTTACCGTTGTGGTCTTTAATAATTTTTTCTGTAACTACTAAACCTAGACCAGTTCCTGTTTCTTTCGTTGTATAAAAGGCTTCATTTAACTTTGGAATTTTATCTTTCGGAATGCCGCATCCCTCATCTTTCACTTGAATGATGATTCCATCTTTTACAGTAACTTTAATCGTAATTGTTCCGCCAACTGACATTGCTTCAATTGCATTTTTAATTAAATTAAAAAAGACCTGTTTTAATCGTTTTTCATCACATGTAATTGATGGTAAGTCTTTACTGTAAATACCTTGTATGTAGACTCCTTGTTTTAAAGCAGGCTTTTCCATAACTCGAATAACATAAGAGATAATTTCTTGTATGTTATGAGTTTCTGATTCTAGTGATTTAGATTTCTCAAATCCACTAAGTTCTGTAGCAATTATATGAATCCGATCTACTTCTTGTTTCATAATATCACTATAAATTTTATCCTCTGGATGCTTGTCTGCTTGTTTATTCACAAGTTTTTTTAAGTTTGCTAAAGGTCTTCTAATCTTATAACCAATAACCGTCGCCATTTTTCCAACAGCTGCTAGTTTTTCTGTCTGTTTTATTTCTTTGTCCATCATCTCAAGCGTACGAACGTAAGACTGAACCCTCAAAAATATAATCCAACATATGATAGTAAATACACTATATAATGCCATTGGGATTAAAACGAGAGAAGATTGAATAATGATTCCTGTAAGAGCGTACTTCCCGACAAGTATCGCTGGAACTAACCAGAAATATCTTTTGTTCACAAAGATTGGTGCGAACAAAATAAAAAATACTTCTACTATATTTCCACCGTCAAATTCCGCATCGCTACCATAATAAATCATAATGTTATGGATACAATCTAATACATTATAGCCAATTAGAATAATATACTTTACCACAAAAACATTCTTCCATTTCATAAAGTATATTCCAATGCAAAACAATACTACCGTCAAAAAGTAAAGCCATAAACCTAAACCATCTTCAAACTTTCCTACGCCTTCTTGCTCTCCCGCGATTAAAGGTACGATAAATTCATAGGCAAGATCATACACAAAAAATATAATAAAAAATAAACTTAAAAATACTTTCAACGCCTTTATTTCTTCATTTTTAAATATATAGCCTTTATTCATATGGTAACTCCTAGCTTTTCTTCCACTTGGATTTCAGTATTTCCACACTCCCTTGGGAGAATGATGTCTATTCTCGTTCCAGTATCTCTTTCACTTGAAATATGCAGCTCACCAAGGTGCTCGGCGACAATTCGATTCGCTACCGTAAGTCCCAGACCAATTTTATCTTGTTTCGTTGTATAAAAGGCCTCTGTAACACGGGTTAAGTTTTCTTGCTTAATACCATAACCATTATCGATTACGCTGATTATTACATATTCTTTCCCTTTATTCTCTAATTGCAAATGTAATATGCCACCTTGTTCCATTGCCTCTAAAGCATTTTTTATCGTATATAAAAAGACTCCTCTTATTTTTCGTTCATCACATTCAACTTCTATTGTTTTTTCTTCCACATTAGAAATAAACTGTACGTTTAATTCATTCATTTTTTCGCGAAGACTTGTTATTACTTGTAATACAATTTTTCCTACATCATGTTTCTTATAAATAGAAGGTTTGCATGTAGCAACTTCCATTAACTCACTTATCATATTATTCATATTTTCTATTTCAAAAATCATACGTTTATAAATAGGATCCTCTTCATGCTTCTCTCGTTGTAATTGCGTAAATCCTTTTAATGAAGCGAGTGGATTTTTAATTTCATGTCCAACCGTCGCTGCCATTTTTCCGATTACTGCTAATTTCTGTGATTCGCTAGCAATCGCAATACTTTCCTTTACGGCTGAAAGATATTGTAAAAATCGATTTAAAATGATATATGCAGCTATTAACATAAGCGTACACATAATAAGGAACATAAATGCTTTTACTTCCTCTAATACAAATAAATAAATTAAATATTTTCCTACAATAGAGGAAAGTAAAAACACATAGAATTTTTTATTTAAAAATATAGGTACAAAGAAAATGAGAATAATTTCTATTATATTTGTCGCATCAAACGCCGCTTTATTATAAAAAACATATGCAAATATATTAGCGATTTCTATCGCTATGTATGCAAATATCCATGCATATTTAACAAGGTTTGCCTTCTCTTTTTTCATTAAATATATATTCACGCACAGTATTGCTACTCCGCAAATAACTTGCCATATTATGTTGTATCCCTTATCCATTATTGATTTCTCTTCTAATACGATTGCATAGAAAATTTGATATACAATAACAATGACATATAACACCCATAAAAGGATTTTTGCATTCTTTTCTTCTTCTTTATATGATAGAAAACTTTCTTTCACTTCAACACCCCTTCAAAATAATATCTCGAAGAATACCATTTATTATAATAAATGATTTTCATAGACAAACAAAGATAAATCGAACATTTGAGGAAAATCGTACCAAAAACGCAATATATTTAGACTATATACAGAGCATAAAATCTATGATCATTAATACGTATATTATGGAGGATGTTTTATATAGACGGCCTAAAAAGTAAAACAAAGCTTTTAGAATGGAGCCTATTGATAGAACAGGGGGAAATTTATGTTTATTACTGTCGAGAAAGATGTGCATATTTTTGTGCAAGACGTTAATCCTGGTCCAGGTAGTAAGACTGTTTTCTTCGTTCACGGATGGCCTTTAAATCATCAAATGTATCAATATCAACTCAATGTTTTACCAGAGCATGGCTTTCGCTGTATCGCCATGGATATACGAGGGAATGGACAATCTGATAAGCCATGGACTGGTTACACGTATGATCGATTAGCCGATGATATCGCAATTGTTCTAGAAGCACTCCAAGTAGAGAACGCTACATTAGTCGGTTTCTCAGTTGGTGGTGCTCTTTCTATTCGATATATGTCTCGCTATAATGGGCGCCGCATTTCTAAGCTCGCATTAATTGACGCTGTCTCTCCCTCTTTCGTTAAAAATCAAGAGTCCCCTTACGGTGTACCGAAAGAACAAGCAGATGCTCTCATTAATCAAATGTATGCTAATTTACCAAAATTTTTAAATGATGTATCTTTATCCTTTTTCAATAGAAACTTAGGAGCTGCAACCCTTGAATGGTTTTCTTATCTCGGTATGCAGTCCGCTTCTTATGCCCTTATCAAAATTTTACAAGCAGCTGCAAATGAAGATGTAACGAAAGATTTAAATAAAATTAACGTCCCAACAAAAATCTTCCACGGCGTTCACGATCAACTAATTCCTTACAAAAGTGCTGAGCTTACGCAACAACGAATTAAAAATTCTCAGTTACATGCTCTTACAAATAGTGGTCATGGTTCACCAATCGATCAAGCGGATGAATTAAATAAAGAACTGATAAAATTTTTACAGACATAACAACTGCAATATAAGAATGAACGTTAACATAATCGTTTTTTATAAAACATAAAATTCACACATTTCTCACAAATACACAAATAAAACGATTATATTTTCATATATACTAAATGTACAAGTAATACTCCCTAAACCCAGCTTGTCTGGTTACCCCGTTAAATACTATGAAAAAAGAACTTGTATCGTTATACAAGTTCTTTTTGTTTCTTTTATTTAAAGAGGATATCTTTACTATATTGATTTCCAACGAGTAAATCATATTGAAGCATTTTATATTGCTCTAACATTTCTTTTTGTTTCTTTGTTAAATCATTGATTACTTCTCCATTTTTATCAACTTTTAATTCATCTCTAAGCACTGGTATTTCCTTGTAAAGTTCCGATAAAAATTGATAAAATAAGGATTTATTTAATCCTGCATAATCAAAAATAAGATTAGAAAAATGAATTGGGCTTACTAAACCTAAATTATCATTTGGCATATCAAAGTTTGCATACATTAATAACGGAGTTTGTGCCATCGCTAAACGTTCGCTCGGTGTTTTTTCATTCGTTATATACCCATTTTCTTTATAAAAAGATTTATTTGTTCCTAATGATGGAAGATGATCTCCAAAGAATACTAATAATGTAGGTCTATCTAAATTATCTAGTTGCTCTATTAAATATTGAAGAGCCTCATCTGAACGTCTTAATCCTTCTGTATACGTCTCTAATTCTCCCTTTGATTCTTCATTTTCTAGACCGCTAATTTCTATTAGGTTTTCACCAAATCGGCCTTCTGTAAATGGAAAATGATTTTGCATCGTAACTGCATGAATAAATGTTGGCTGTTTTTGTTCCTCTAACTCAGCAATTATCTCTTTACTCATCGCTAAATCACTAATATAATCTCCATCAATATCCACATTTTCCATCGTGTCCTCTGCATTAAACTTATCAAATCCTAACACCTTATATACATCGTCACGTTTAAAGAATGTGCGACCAAATGAATGAATTGCACTTGTGTAATAACCTTCTTTCTTCAACGCCGTAGGGATTGATGGAATTTCTTTCTTATTTGTAATGACCTGCTGATATGGTATAGAACCTGGCTTTAACAAACTCATTGAATAACTTGTTAATGCCTCAAATTCAACGTTCGCCGTATTTCCCCCAAATGTAGGAGAAATAGTTTGTCCACCAGGAAAGTTTTCTATATAATGATGTAAATTTGGTACAGGATCTTCACTAAAAGAAAGGTTAGTTACTTTCGTCGGATCCCAAAACGATTCACTCATTACAAAAATAATATTCGGTTTCTCTTTTTTCTTTTGGCTCCCTATATTTCCACTATATTGTTTTTTTATATCGTTTGCTATTTGAAGCATATTTTCTTTAGAATAATTTTTTGGTTTTTCCATAACTGTTGTATCTAAATTGCTAATAAACCCAAGTACAAAACCATTTGAAGCATAGTTCTCATTTTGATTCCACAAAACAAAATCTACACCTGATTTTTGAAATACTTTATTCATAAATGTATTCGCAAAATTACCGTACGCATATAAAACAAAAATAGATCCTACTACTAATAAGGCTCTAATTCCTAGATGAATCTTTACATTTTGAATATAGCTTCTCATATATATCCCTGCAACAATACAAGCTACGATACTTAAGATAATGACAAAAATATAGCTCCAGCTAAAATAGTCCATCACCATCGGTATAACAGATTGCATATGCGTAATTTGTGTGAAATCAGAAGGATATAACGGATCGCCTCTGAAAATAAGCTTTAAATAAT
The DNA here is from genome assembly GCF_058792475.1 of Bacillus sp. MT94. Lineage (NCBI taxonomy): Bacteria > Bacillati > Bacillota > Bacilli > Caryophanales > Bacillaceae > Bacillus > Bacillus sp. MT94. Next base: position 1,043,695 of record NZ_JBXAEZ010000002.1, read on the forward strand.
TCACAATACCTAAAATGACTAACGTACAGCTCGTTAAAACCATACTTAGAAAAACCTTACCTATTAAATTATATACAAGAATATATATTGCATAAATTACTACAAAACTTAATATAAACTGCATATTATAAAAGTAAATCCAATTCATTGCCTCTATGAAAATCATATTAACTTGCATGACAATATAAAATAACGCTACTGTATGAGCTAGTAAAAGTAATATAAAATGCACTCGCAGGGATGCTCTAAGTATAGACATCTCTTTTTTATTGAAATGCGTAATATAAAACGTTATGCCCCATATGAAAATCATCATAACACTTAAAACAAGCTTTTGATTTAAATGATCTTTCATCATATCTAAATTAAAAACCTTTAAAATCATAAACAGCATAGTTATTACTAATAAAGTCACCATACTACTTATAATGCTAGAAATTAATATATTTCTTTTTGGAAGATGAAAAAGTGTAGAACCATACTTCAATTCATTCCCTCGTTTCTATGTCTTAATTTCCCTCGCATCGAAAGAACTATTTCTATTAAAATAACATATATTACATATTTCGTCTGCATACTTGTTTCTATCATAAATGTATTGTCTTAATATTCCCTTAATCAACAGTTAAATTGTGGCATACAAATTACTCATTCTTGAAAAACTTAATTTCAGCATTCCACTTTATGATACAATAACTATTTTTTAGAAGTCCTGCTATTAAAGATTTAACATGAAAATACGAAAGAATTAATAAAAAGGCGTTGCACGTTTTTAACAACTATTACTATAACGAAAAGAACCTGCCACAAGACAGGTTCTTTTCGTTATTTTATGATAAAAGAGAAAATGATTAGTATGTGTATTATATAAAGGGAAGCAGCCATATTTTCCATACGATACATACGAGTACTATAATTACAAAATCAAAAAAATCTAATCTCGGACCTTTTTTCATATTCATATGTAGCCACATATGAAACCACTTTATTTTTGTATATTTATGGATGTTTTTCTTTGCAAATCGGTAAATAAGCATTTGCATGATAAAAAATCCGGCCACAAAAATAAATAATAAGATGAGAAATCCAATCACAAAATTCCTCCTATTTTTGTAGCGTTTTTTCTACTATCCGATTTTTCAACACCCACTCTTCAAACTGGGCACTTCCAAATTCCCAGCTAAGATCGCGAGCATGTACAGAAAAAACGTAATGACCAGCATATTCGTCCATAAATCTCCCTAACTCTACATCGTCTTTCTGAATACCGTATACTCCAAAATTAAAATACACATCCCATACGTCTTCATTCTTTCTCTTATAAGCAATCGATTCCATATCACATTCTGTCCCGAAATAATCAAGATGTAAATGTACGCTATCATCGTATTCGTACTCCATTTTATCACCCCTTATATTTGTACTTCTTTACCACCAAAAAAATTCCTGCTATCTACACTCACATATGGGCGATTACCTACATATCATGCTTGTAGAGTGACTTCTAGGAGGTGTTATATAGTGAAAAAATTAATCGCGATTTTTTGCATCATGTTACTAGCTGTTTTTACTTTTGCTGCTTGTAGTAGTAAAAAAGAAGGTACGAAAGAACAAACTCAAAACATTCGCGTCGGCGAAGTTACCCATTCTCTCTTCTATGCCCCATTATATGTTGGGATTGAAAAAGGATTTTTTAAAGATGAAGGACTAAATATTGACCTACAAACAACAGCTGGTGGCGATAAAACGATGACCGCCCTATTATCTGGCGGAATTGATATTGCTCTCGTCGGTTCTGAAACGTCTATTTACGTTCATCAACAAGGAGCGAAAGACCCTGTCATTAATTTTGCACAGCTTACACAAACAGATGGGACATTTTTAGTTTCACGTAAAAAACTAGACTCTTTTAATTGGAATGACGTAAAAGGTGTTACATTTTTAGGACAGCGTAAAGGCGGCATGCCGCAAATGGTTGGAGAATACGTTTTAAAGAAAAATGGCATTGACCCTCATAAAGATACAAACTTAATTCAAAATATCGAGTTTGCTAATATTGCAAATGCCTTCGCATCTGGTACTGGAGAGTTTGTACAGCTCTTTGAACCGACTGCAAGTATACTTGAGAAAGAAGGTAAAGGTTATATCGTCGCTTCATTCGGAAATGAATCTGGTACTGTTCCTTATACAACGTTCATGGCAAAAGAAAGTTTCTTAAAGAAAGATAAAGCTGCTGCTGAAAAGTTCACACGTGCTCTCTATAAAGCACAGCAATGGGTTGATACACATAGTCCAGGAGAGATTGCTGATGCTGTTTCCCCGCTATTTAAAGACACTTCAAAAGACATAACAGTAAAAGTAATTGAACGGTACAAAAAACAGCATTCTTATGCGACAAATCCACTACTAGATGCGGAAGAATGGAAACAGCTCCAAACTATTATGAAAGACGCTGGCGAATTACAAAAAGAAGTCCCACATGAAGCGCTCGTCAATACAAAAATTGCCGAAAGCGTTATTAAGAAATAGAGGCGAAGTGTATGAGTTTTTTACAAATACGTAACGTTTCTCACTGCTTTTTTGCAAAAGAGAATGCCAAACTTATTCTCGAAGACATGAACTTACAAGTGGAAGAAGGCGAATTTATTTCTATACTCGGTCCAAGTGGTTGCGGTAAAACAACGCTCCTCTCAATCATTGCTGGACTACTTGATCCAATTGACGGTATCGTCTTTTTAGATGGTGAACCGATTACAACGAAAACATCATCTATGGGATATATGTTGCAACAAGATTACTTATTCCCTTGGAAAACGATTGAAGAAAATATTATGCTCGGACTTCATATTCGAAAGATTTATGATGAGCAGATGAAAGAACATACTTTAAACCTTTTAAAACAAGTCGGTCTGCATGGTGTAGAAGAACAATATCCTCGTGAACTATCCGGCGGTATGCGTCAACGTGCCGCTCTCGTTCGAACATTAGCGACTGATCCGAAAATTTTATTACTAGATGAACCATTCTCCGCACTCGATTATCAAACGAAGTTAAAACTAGAAGAACTCGTTTTCAACTTACTAAATAAATATAAGAAAACATCACTACTTGTTACTCATGATATTGAAGAAGCGATTGCGATGAGTGATCGTATTTATTTACTGCAAGCGAATCCCGGAAAAATCGCAAAAACCTTTATCGTCCCGGAAAGTATCCGTTCTTTATCACCGTTAGAAGCACGCCATCACTACGATTTCCCAGCCCTCTTTCAAGATATATGGAAGGAGCTGGAACGACTTGGATAATATAAAACAACTACATGAACAATTTCGAAAGAACGAACGCAGACGCGCTTGGATTGCTCGCTCGCTACAACTTTTACTACTTATTCTTTTCTTTGCACTATGGGAAATAGCTAGTAAAAAAGAATGGATTGATCCTTTACTCTTTAGCTCTCCTTCGAGTATTTGGGATCTCTTCTTAACGAAATGGATCGACGGTTCACTTTGGGCCCACATATGGACGACATTACTGGAAACAGGAGTAGGCTTCATTCTCGGAACAGTACTTGGTGCTATTATTGCCACGTTCCTTTGGTGGATGCCACTTCTAGCCCGCGTACTTGATCCTTATCTCGTCGTCCTAAATGCAATGCCAAAAGTTGCACTCGGTCCAATCATCATCGTTATTTTCGGTCCAAACATTTCATCTTCTATCGCAATGGGAGTAATCATTTCCATCATCATTACCATTCTCGTTATTTACAGTGCATTTCAAGAAGTCGATTCTAACTATATAAAAGTGATGGACACATTTGGGGCAAATAAATGGCAATGTTATAAGCAAGTCGTTCTCCCTGCATCCTTTCCAGCAATTATCTCAACGTTAAAAGTAAACGTTGGTTTATCCTGGGTCGGTGTTATTTTCGGAGAACTTCTCGTTTCCAAACAAGGACTTGGCTACTTAATTAGCTACGGATTCCAAGTCTTTAACTTCACACTCGTCTTACTTAGCGTACTACTCACATGTGTTCTTGCAACTCTTATGTATGTATTTGTTGAGGCATTTGAAAAAATTCTAATTGGAAAAAGAAAAAGAAGCTGACTCAAAACAGTACGCTATAGTCAGCTTCTTTCTTTTACCTTTTATCACATATTTTCGTTTCATTTGTAATGTTTCCATCCGCAACCGTAACTGTATGGAAACAGTCTTTCACACGTACTGTAACGACATTATCTTTTCGATCTATCACATGATAATCATTAAACTTTTCATTCAAAGCACTACGAATTTGCTCCCCTTCAAAAATCGGAAAACCGTGAGACATTACCCAAATGAGACCAGCAACAGCAAGAATCGTTTTCATACGTTTCATTACCTCCTCGAGAGTAAAATTATAGTCCCTACAACACGCGCATTATAATTGTGTCTAAATTGTGACATTTTTATACTAATTCTATTTTATACCTCCAGTTCCTTCTTCTTTTAAAGAAAAATACAGAATTTTCAATTTTATCAACATGAAAAAACGCAAAGAATTAAAAATTCTTCACGCTTTACTTTAACGAAACTATATCGAACACATAACTTACATTAGTCTCCACTTTGTTGTTCTATCGTTTTCGAAACATCATATAATCCTGACAGCACTTCCGCTCTCATTTTTACAAGCTCAGGGAACTGATAGAAGAAAGCAATTTTCTTATATTTTAACTCTGTTCCTTCTTTCACTTTTTTTGAATCTTGTAAAATGAACGCTGTAAATGTATCTGCGATATCTTCTGCTACATTTGTCGTTCCATACTGTGAGACAAACTCATCTTGCTTTTCTTTAAAAAACTCAATTTGAGTTTCTTCACTTTCTTCTACTTTCTTTTCTGTCCACTCTTGCTCAATAGGCTTCCAGAAAGAGTTATAAAATTGATTAATATAAGATTTTCCCTTCGCACATCCCTCTTGTAAGAAAAGATTTCCACATTTATTTCGGTACGTTGAAATATCTTTATCTTCTTCAAAAGCCTTTACATAGTTTTCATCTACTGGTATTTGCTTATGCCCGAGCGTCAACACGTGAGCCGTCTCATGAATTAATGTTTTCATCACTTCATCGATATTTACCGCAGAATCAAGCGTATCTAGGCTAAGAGTCCAGTCTTTCGGATTCTCCATACTCGGCATAACATGGGCAACAACACCGTCATAACCATCTGTTATTAAATCAAATTCTGTTATATTCCCACGATATTTAGCTGGAATGAGTGTACGATACATATCCCATAAGTCTTCATGATACCCTCTATCTTGACGTTGTTGTAGCACCTCTTCTTTCGCTTCTTTATCTTCAGCGAATACTTTATTTAAACGTTTCCGTTCTATTTTTTCAAAATAAGGATCTACAATTTCATCACCATCGATATAATAAGAAGCTAAAAAGAAATAACTTTCATCATCATCCTCATCATCTTTTTTCTGCTCTGCCTCTTTCATATCCGCACTTTCATGCTCTTCTATTTCATAATCTTCTACTGCTTCAAGCTCAGATAATCCATCTATTTTTTCATATACTTTTTGAAGTTTCTTATCTCCTATTTCCACACATTCTTCGTCTGTTTTACACACTTCTTTTTCTTTCACACTCTTCATAGAACTTTCGCATCCTGCTAGTAAGCCGATTGCAACGATAACCCCTACTAACTTGCCATACAGTCTCTTCATACAGTCCTCCATCAATACATTCTACAAAAATATAATAATCATTTTTTAACGAATATGCGATAATTAATTATAAAAACTGCAAGGAGGCTTCTCATGATTCGTGCAATCTTATTCGACTTAGATGGAACACTATTAGATCGGCGCCAATCTTTAGAACAATTTATTTGTGAACAATATAATCGCTTCTCCTCACATTTGATGAGTATAGAGAAATCAGAGTATTGTTCTCGATTTCTTGAACTCGATAATAATGGTTATACGTGGAAGGATAAAGTATATGCTACTCTCCTTTCCGAATACAACATTACTACTTTAACGCAAGAGCAACTGCTACACGACTATATTACAAACTTCCAACATCATTGTATTCCTTTCAAAAACACGCATGAACTACTTCAACAGTTAAAACAGCGAAACATTAAAATTGGTATTATCACAAATGGTTTTACTGAATTTCAGATGAGCAACCTTCGAGCACTACATATACATACGTATACAAACACCATTCTCGTTTCAGAAGCTGAAGGAATTAAAAAACCTCACCCTGAAATTTTCGAACGTGCTTTGCAAAGACTAGATGTTAAGGCAGAAGAATGTCTTTATGTTGGAGATCATCCAGAAAACGATGTGCTTGGTTCTGAACAAGTAGGGATTCTTGGTGTTTGGAAAAAAGATTCGTTTTGGGGTGATTTTAAGCATTCACGTATCGTAGATGATTTGTTGGAGGTGCTTTTGTTTTTAGAGGTGGAGATAAAAACACAATAATAGTAATTAAATTATATCAACAATTTTCACGATATCTTGATTCACCGACAAAAAATAATAAGAGGAGGCAGTTGTTCAAAAACGCCTCCTCTTCCTTTATTATTCATATACTGTAAACTGCGGTTTACTCGGATGATCTATCACTTGCGCATCATCTGGAAATTTTGAAACTTTTTGATATAAGACAATGTCGCCGATACAACCTCCTGTTAGTAGAATTCCTAAAAATGAGAGTGGCTCCAGATTCATAGCTAATCCCAATACAATTGGCAAAATTCCAGTTGGTAAAAACGGAAGCATTAACACTTTCTTCATTTGCTTTACTGTAACCGCCTGTTTAGAATGAGCATATGCAACACCTAATTTCCAATTAACGCCCCATTTTAGTTCACTCCACGGAACACCTCCGATATAGCGAAAGCCAATTAAATGTATCGCCTCATGAATACAAACGAGAACAATCATTGCGATAATAAAAAGAAACATCGTTAATAATGTAACTTCAACTTGAACCCCACCTGAAAGAAATATATGCAAATAACCAATTCCAAACGACAAAGCAATTATTATAAAAAATAAAGAAAAGTTTAATTTAACCATCGAAACAGTAACAGTCGTTTCTTTTCTTTTATCCATCTTCCCCCTCCTAAAATGTAAATATATCTTTACAAATTTGTATAATATACCCAAAATAATGTAAAGATATATTTACATTTATTCTTACATACAAAAAAAAGAAACCGGCCACTTTACTTCGTAAAACAGCCGATTTCTTCTATATGTTTCATCGTACGCGCTAATACGTCATCGCGCATTATAAAGCTAAATTTTCTATTCGTTTTAATGTTGTCAGGAATGTCTTTTAATAAAACAGACCCTTTCGTTTCTTCGTAATGCGTATGTTCTTCTACCGCACTAATTGTTGCAAAATAAATGTTTTTAATGATTATTTTGTCTTTTCCAGATACTTTGTATTGTCCTAAGTAAGTTAAATCAGAAACTATGCCGCCGGTTTCTTCATGAACCTCTCGAACTGCCGCTTCTTCCGGTGTTTCCCCTATTTCTACTTTACCACCTGGAAATTCAAGACCGCGACGTAAATGATGTGTTAATAACCATTGATCCCCGTACCGGCATACAACCCAAACATGCTTTGGCTCAGGAGAAAATGGATAACGTTCAAACGATAATTGTACAGTGTTGTGGTAATAATCTTTAAATTTGTACATGCCATTACTCCCCTATTGATGGTTACAAGTTTTTCCTACCACAAATTGTAGCATATTCTCGCTTTTCTGCATAATATTATCCAATTACAATCCATTGATTATTCCCATTTGCGCGACTAATTCTTTCGTCTCATGATTTCCTAAATCGTAAATCATTTTATATGCTTTTTGTAGTTGTTCATCATATCGGTCATTATTTGAATCGTGATGATACTCAACAAATGGAACGTGGGAGCGTACAAATGACCCTAAATCTTCTACATATGCTTGATCAAAGTGCTCTCTTAATTCCGTAATTTCCTCATCATTTGCGGAAATCTCAAAATTATACGTATCCGCCGTCTTCACTTGTGAAATTTGACCATTTCCTATTGATATATAATATGTTTTTTTCGTCTCCATGTAACACCCTTCTTTCATCCTTTTATTTTCTATTGTTTTCATCAATTACAAAATTATGTAAAATAAAGAAAAGGAGGGATTTTATGTTCAAAATATTAATTATCGGTATTATCATCGTCCTAATCATCCTCGTACTCTCCATCATGACAATTAATAAAGGCTATGCTTATAAACATTCCGTCGATAAACTAGAAGACAATCCTTATACAAAAAAGAATAAGGAGAATTCCTAATATGCTTCGTATACTTCGCATCATAGTAGCACTCACTGTGATCGTTATGTCGGCAATTGGATTATATACAGGTCAAAATAATTTTTTACCTCTTTCACAATTTCTATTAGGGGCTTTAATGTTTCTCATCGCATTTGAACAAATAAAGAAAAAGGAGGCAGCAACTGGATTTATTTGTATTATTGCCGGTGCTTTCATTTGGATTGTTCTCATCATTAGCTATATCAAATAAAAGGAGGTACATGCATGCTAAAAGGAGTACGGATTACTTTATCACTTATTGCTTTATCTATAGCAATCTATGGATTTTTTACTAGTAATAGAGAAATAATGCCGTATATGTTTATCTCTTTAGGAGTTATGGCCCTCACCATAAGTTTAGAGGAAATATTAAAAAGGCAAACAGGAGGTAGTGTGCTCGCTCTACTAGCAGGAGCCGCTGCTTTATTTATTGGTTTCACAGAAATATTCCGATAAATGGTCTAAAGGAGGCTATACAATGCTAACTCTAACTATATTACGGAGTTTTTTAGCATTTCTCATGCTTCTCTTACTCATTCTAAGCACTTATATCCATGTTACCGATAATTTTTCACTTCTCCCATACGTACAATTTATTCTCAGTTGTTTCTTTATTCTTCTAGGAATTAATGAATTGAAATCCGGACGAAAATCAATGAGTATCCCGTATTTTTTCGTTTCCAGTCTCATATTCTTCTTTTTAATATCAAACTACTTTCGTTATATGTAGAATGAAATTTTGACCAATTTAGCATTTATAATTATTTTCTCTCAGTAACTATTTCTTTCTACTTAAGGGGGATTCCATGTTAAAAAACATTCAAATTATAATCGCCACTATCGCTCTTTCTCTCGCCCTATTTAGCTTCTTTGCAAACTTCACTATTCTTTTACCTTACGTGTTTATCCTTTTAAGTATTATGTGTATCCTTTTTGGAATCGATGAAATAAAGAAGCAGCAAAAACGAAAGCATTTGTTTATTTTCTCTGTTCTGCCTTTGTTTTATATGTTGGAGTGTCTAGTATACTTTCATAAAAAAAGAACATGTTCGCTCTTAATAAAATAAAAAACTGCCCTTTCACAGGCAGTTTTTTATTTTATCCAAACACTTTCTCAAGTTCATCTTTATCTTGGCTTAACCAGAAGTTCATTAAGCGTTGTGCTCCTTCTAAGTCGTGAAGCTTCGCTTGACCACATTGTGTTTCATTTGCAGCTGGAATTTCTGTAATTTGAACCGCATCTTTTAATGTTAGTTCTAATAAATCAATGATTTCTCGTACTGTCGGTGTTCCGCTTACTACAAGATAATATCCTGTTTGGCAGCCCATCGGTGAAATATCGATAATATCAAAATGCGGATAACGATCAATATATTTACGTAAATTAAATGCTAATAAATGTTCTAACGTATGAATAACATCTGGTTTCATTGCTTGTTTATTCGGTTGGCAAAAACGAATATCGAATTTATTTACAATACCGTCACTACCTACATTGTGAACTCCGCAATGTCTTACATAAGGTGCCTTTACAATCGTATGATCTAATTCAAAGCTTTCTACTGATGGCATACAACATCTCTCCCGCTTTTAATTTAATTCCGTTATATCCAATATGATATAACGGAAATGCACATTAGTAAAGTATTATGTACAGTCGTGCTATAATACTTTAAGACTATGCTGAAAAGGAGATCATTATGAAACAGATTTTTATTGGGATTATACGCTTTTATCAAAAGTTCATTTCTCCGATGACACCACCAACTTGCCGCTTTTATCCGACTTGTTCTCATTACGGATTAGAGGCGTTTCAAAAACATGGTGCCCTCAAAGGCTTTTGGCTTACTTGTAAGCGTATATTAAAATGTCACCCTTTCCACCCGGGAGGATTTGATCCTGTCCCAGATAAAAAGGATGACAAAGTAAATTCTTAATTGTCGTAACCATTCACAACTAAATCTAATTTTCCTGTATCAGGATCTATAACAAGACCGTGAACAGGTACTTCTTCTGGAAGTAATGGATGGTTGCGAAGTATCGATACGCTATGTTCTACACTTTCTTCTACACTAGAGAACCCTTGTAGGAATCTTTCTAAATCGATTCCAGAATAACGGAGTGTATCTAATTTCTCATTTGTTATACCCCGCTCTTTCATCTTCTCAATTGTACTGCTTGCTTGAATTTTTGCCATACCGCAATCGTGGTGACCAACTACACAAACTTCATCAGCACCAAGTTCATATACAGCAACTAAAATACTACGCATAATACTTCCGAATGGATGTGAGATAACAGCTCCTGCTACTTTAATAATTTTCACATCACCGTTACGCATATTCATTGCTTTTGGTAATAATTCAACAAGACGAGTATCCATACAAGAGATAATTACCATTTTTTTATTCGGGAATTTTCCCGTTTCATACTCTTCGTATCTTTTCTCTTCAACAAATTTTTCATTGTATTGTAAAATCTCTTCTAATGACTTCATAGTAAAAAACCCTCTTTTCTCTCATTTACATTACTTATATAGTGTACCAAAATATGAAAAACTCAAAAAGGATATCGCTTTATAGTAAAAATAAGATATTTTCAGATAATCGACATAATTCTTTCAAAATATACACACAGCTTTGTAACAAGTCTCACATACTTTAAACGTATTTTCACTATAAACTGATTGTAGATAATGTAAAAAAGGAGTGAATATTTATTATGTCCGACGTTCTGTTACTGAGTCGTTTTCAATTTGCAATTACTATTTTTTATCACTTTTTATTTGTACCTTTGACAATCGGACTTGTCATTTTAGTAGCATGTATGGAAACTCAATACGCCCGCACATTGAATCCAACATACCGTAAAATGGCAAATTTCTGGGGTAAATTATTTACAATTAACTTCGTAATGGGGATTATAACTGGGATTACGATGGAATTCCAATTTGGAACGAACTGGTCTGAGTACTCCAAATATATGGGAGATATTTTCGGATCACCTCTCGCAATCGAAGCACTCGTTGCCTTCTTCTTAGAATCTACTTTCATGGGAATATGGTTATTCGGTAAAGACAAAATTTCACCAAAGTTCCGTGCCTTCTGTATGTGGATGGTTGCACTTGGAACAAACATTTCCGCACTTTGGATTATTACAGCAAACGGATTTATGCAAAACCCTGTTGGCTACGTAGTACGTAATGGCCGCGCTGAATTAAATGATTTCTGGGCACTCGTTACAAATCCATATGCTTGGAATATGTTCTTCCATACTGTAGTTGGTTGTTATATCGTAGGTGCTTTCTTCGTTATGGCAATTAGTGCCTATCACTTATTACGTAAAAATGAAGTGGAATTCTTCAAAAAATCATTTAAGTTTGGTTTAATGTTAGGCTTATTCGCCGCAACAATTACACCGTTTATGGGACATCAATCTGGTGTATCAGCAGCTAAATATCAACCAGCAAAAGGAGCTGCGATGGAAGCAGTTTGGGAAACTGGAAAAGGACAAGGCTTCTCAATTGTTCAAATTCCTGATGTAAAAAATGAGAAAAACTTTGAATTCCTTACGATTCCAAAACTCGGAAGCTTCTTCTATACAAACTCATTTGATGGCGAAATTGTTGGTTTAAAAGATATTCCGAAAGATGAACGTCCAAATGTTAACCTCGTGTATTATAGCTTCCGCTTAATGGTTGCACTTGGTATGTTCTTTATGGCATTAACTTGGTATGGCTTCTATTTAAACCGAAAAGGAAAACTAGAAAACTCAAAACGTTATTTAAAAATTACAATATGGTCTGTCTTACTTCCTTATATCGCGATTAACGCAGGATGGATTGTCGCTGAAGTAGGTCGCCAACCTTGGACAGTATATAAACTAATGCGTACAGCAGAATCTGTATCACCTATATCTGTCCCGCAAATTTGGTTCTCATTAATTAGTTTAATTTTGTTCTACACTTTACTTTTAATCGCAGACGTCTACTTAATGCTGAAGTTCGCGAAAAAAGGACCTGCAGCATTAGAAGAACCTGCTACTGAGGGAGGTGTGGCCCATGTCTCATGATATGCTTGCAATCATCTGGTTTGGTTTATGGGGCGTGATTTGGACAGTTTACTTCATTCTTGACGGGTATGCACTTGGTAACGGAATGATCTTTCCTTTCGTTACGAAAGATCGACAAGAACGAAATCAATTACAAGAAGCAATTGGCCCATTCTGGGGCGGTAATGAAGTGTGGTTAATTACAGCTGGTGGCGCAACATTTGCTGCCTTCCCAGTCACATATGCAAATATGTTTAGTTATCTATATACACCGTTATTCTTAGTATTACTTGCACTGTTTGCGCGTGCCGCTGGACTGGAATTCATGCATAAAGATGATTCACCGATTTGGCAAAAAACTTGTAAATGGGCATTTGCAATTGGCAGTTTTTTAATTGCTTTCCTATTCGGTGTTACGTTCGCTAATCTTTATTACGGACTACAAATCGGAAAAAATGGTTATGAAGGAAATTTACTTAGCTTACTAAACCATTACGGTATTTTAGGAGGGTTGTTCTTCACTGCTATATTTGTCGTATCCGGTGCCCTTTGGGTCATGATTAAAACGACTGGTGAAGTATCCGACCGTGCTTATAAAATCGCAAGACCATTTTCAATGGTTGCAGCTATTATTTTAGCTATCTTCTATGTAGCAACTGCTAATCGGACAAACTTATTCCAAAACTTTACGGAATATCCGGTACTATTCATTCTTCCAGTACTTGCAATGCTAATGAGTGTACTCGCACTTATTATGGTGTACAAACATAAAATCGGCCTTGCATTCACATTCGTTTGTCTAACAATCGCAATGTTTATGACAACTGGCTTTGCAGGTATGTTCCCAAGAATGTTACCATCCCGTATTAACGATGCATACAGTACAACGTTATACAACGCAGCTGGTAGTCAATTAAACTTAAAAATTATGTTCTTCGTAGCAATGGTCATGGTACCAATCGTTATTGGATATCAGCTTTGGAGCTACAGTATTTTTAAAAATAAAATTCATAAAGACTCTGCTAAAGGATATCACTAAAATAAAAAAGACACTTCGTTTGAAGTGTCTTTTTTTGTACGTATGATTTTCGATAAGATGTTATATTTCTAATCTAACAACTACACTATAGAAGAATCATTAACAGCTCACAGCTAGATTGTATCATAGGGCAACTTCATCATTTTATGCAATTTTACATACTGTACTATAAAGTAAACTGTATCCCCTGATCATTCGCATCATTATCCCATACATCAGCTGTACTAATCCCGCTAAACGTTTGTACTTTCATTCCTGTATTTGATGATCCCGATCCATTATAAGCCTTCGTCTTTTCAATCGGCTGTACGTTATATTTGTCACCTACATTAATTGTTCCATTGCAGTTTTCAATAATAACACCTTCCACAACTGCCGGCATTTTGTCACCCACTTTCATTTCTTTACTTTTATTTTATGAAAATCGCCTAGAAAAATAGCATGTTTCAATAAGAAAAAGCACTCAATTTGAGTGCTTTTTCTTTAAGCATAAAGACAAGTTTGGAGACAGTTGACTTCTTCAAAATTTTATTAGGGGTAATATTTTGAAAAAGAAAGCCTTTCATATGTAGGTTAACACCACTGGAATATATAGTAAATTGATAATATTTATACGGAAGATTGCTAATGTTTAGTATAGATAGTTTACACTATGCTAACAGTGAAAACTATCTATACTAATAAAAAAAGGTGCCTTCAAAGAAGCCACCTTTCAAAAACAGACACTATAAAACAGAATTATTTATTGTTATACGATTGTTAGATACAAAAAGTAGAGGGAAATGTTTGTATGAAATTCTGCTTTATAAAGTCTGTCTACAACTTATATTGTAATCCTCTTCATTTGAAAAAAAATATAATATGCACAATTGCATACAAAAAGAAAAAGCACTCTACTGAGTGCCTTTTCAACCATTTTACTTTTAATATATCGCTTTGAATATATTGTAACATACGTATCTATACATTTTATTGAGAAAATTCAAAATCATTTTTTCTTTCATTTTTACTTATAAAATCATGTAATATAAAAGGTATGTCAAATTCTTATACAAATTGAGGTGTACTATATTTATGATGTATTTCGGAATTATTCCTCTTATACTATTTATTATTTTTCTTATTTCCTATTTAAAAGATCCGCGAAAAATAATAAACGGCTTTTTATTTAATGCCTTTATCTGTTCATTTCTATTATTTTGCGCTATAGCCTCATTTGAGTCTGGTAATAACGATTTACATTTTATCGTTATCATCCCCATGCTAGCACTACTTGTAATGATTCCTTTTGCTATAGTCGCTTTAATGTTTGGACTCTTTCTTAATGCAAAAATTTTAATGCAACGTGAAGGAAGACGCTTCACAAACTCTTTAACTTTAATTGCTGCTTTAGGGATTTTATTCTTTATAATGCTCCCTATCATAAATCCAGCAAATTTATTCTCAGAGCATTTTCAATTTATCTTTGCTGCTATCTCTCTTATAACTATGTATTTCTTTGTGCATTTATCTAACTTCTTAAGCGCATATTTTTTATACCAATTCAACAGACCAAGACGTAATCAAGATTTCATTATCGTTCTCGGTAGCGGCTTAATTAATGATAAAGTACCACCTTTACTTGCAAGCCGAATTAATAAAGCTATCGACTTTTATTGGAAACAAGCTGCTGTGAATACACCACCAACAATTATTTTCTCTGGCGGTCAAGGTCCAGATGAAGGACTTCCTGAGGCAGAAGCAATGCAAAATTACGCTGTTGAAAAAGGCATTCCGATTGAACATACAGTGCAAGAAAATCGCTCTGTAAACACATATCAAAACATGTTGTTCTCTAAAGAAATTATGGATTCTTTAAAGCCTGAAGGTAAATATAAAAGTATTTTTACCACAAATAATTTTCACCTTTTCCGCGCTGGTATATATGCAAGACAAGCTGGTCTTAACAGCCAAGGGATCGGATCAAAAACTGCATTTTATTATTGGCCTAACGCAATGATCCGTGAATATGTTGCGATTGTCGTAATGGGACGTAAGCGCCATATGAAAATATGTGGAACTATTTTAGGTTTCGCTTTATTCCTAACAGCCCTTAGTTTTATTGTTTCTTAATAGCTATTAAATAAAAGGTCCCCTGAATGCTTTATACAAGGGGGCCTTTTTTATATCTTTCAGTTCATTAGATTTAAATAAGTAACATAACAGCATACAACACATTAATTATTCCAGAAACCAATCCAACAATAGCAAATGTTTTACTCGTACCTGTCACTTTTTTGTTTAAACCCAATATAGAAAATACGATAGCTACACTACCAATAAGCCCCCATAAGTTTATAAACCAAGATATTAATCCAGTGATGAAACCAACTAAAGAAAAAACTTCTATACTACTATTAGAACTGCTATTTGGAAAACTTCCCTCTACCGTTTTATAGCTAAGACTCTCCCCGCACTGTCCGCAAAATTTATTGCCTTCTTTCGTTTCATTTCCACATTTCGTACAGTATCCCACAGAATCCCCTCCCTAAGGTTAGTGCCCCAAATGTATATATCCATACTATTCATTCTACTTTTTCATATTAAAATTATGACCACTCTCTAATCTTCTACTGTTGTATTTTAAATAATAATATGGTCATAATATTCCCTGCATACATCCATTAAAGGAGAAATTTTTCAAATTAAATGTTAAAATAAAATTTAGGTGTGAATTATGTAACAAACAAGAAACTAGTTTGAAACGAGGAAATTACATGGAGAAAATTATCAAAAACAAGCCCAATAAGCTAAAAATTGCTTCGAAAGCTTTGATGATTATTATTGGGGCATTTATCACAGCGTACGGATTAGAAGCAGTATTAATTCCAAATAACGTATCAGACGGTGGTGTGACTGGTTTAAGTATCGTTAGTTCAAGATTATTTGGATTGCCATTAGGAGCTCTAATCGCGGTTATTAACATTCCTTTCGTTTGGTTAGGATATAAGCAGATCGGTAAAAGCTTTGCAATTTATTCTATTATCGGGATTGCTTCATTAGCAGTAGGTACCGTTGTCATGCACGGAATACCAGCTATTATTGAAGGCGATACATTATTAGTTACAGTTGTTGGTGGTATTATCATCGGTTTTGGTATGGGACTAGCATTACGTAACGGTGGGGCATTAGATGGAATCGATATGCTTGCTGTATTGCTTTCTCGTAAGTTACCATTTGGAACGAGTGACCTTATTTTATTCTTAAACATGTTCGTATTTATTTTCGTATCAACGGTATTCGGTCTTCAAGGAGCTATCCTTTCGGCAATTGCTTACTTTATCGCTTCGAAAGTGATTCATATCGTTGAAGTTGGTTTAAGTGGTTCGAAAGCATTTAAAATCATCACAAAAGAGCCTGAATTGATGGTAGAAACCATTCGCGATCGTTTAGGCAGAAGTGCAACATATAACGAAGTATACGGTGGTTATTCAAGAGAGAAATTCAAAGAAATTTCTTGCGTAATTAACCGTTTAGAAGAAAGTAAAATGAAAGAACTTATTAATGAAATCGATCCTAATGCCTTTATTACCGTTTATGATGTAGCAGAAGTAAAAGGTGGTAATTTCAAGAAACGTGATATTCATTAATCATTATGAAAAAAGAGGGTGTGCTAACATTTTGGCACACCCTCTTTTTATTATTAAGTTGCTATCGTTGTCAGTTTTTGTCGGTAAGTCGATATATTTCAATAATCGCTGATATATTTTGAGTTGTGGTCGATATATTCTAATAATCGCTGATATATTTTTACTCTCCCCTCTTACGCCTAAATTGCACTACCCGAAAGGAATTAGTTCCTATAACAAGAAAAAAGACCAAAAAGCAACTTACACTTTTCGGTCTCTCTACTATCTTCTCTTCGTAATTTTCCCTGAACCACCGACCCTCGTTTTCGGAGGAGATGTATTTCTTGGCGGCGTTTTAATAGATGATTTCGGCTTCACATCTGATCCACTTGAACCACCTGGTGTTTTTGTAATTTTACCCTTGCTTCCAGTAGAAGGTGGGGGCGTCGTATTACTTCCTTTTTCAGTAATACTTCCCTTATCACCTACTGATGGTTTCGAATCTACATTATCGCCTCGCTTAATGATAGACCCTTTCCCTTCCTTCGTAATTGGAGGTGGGGTTTTCTTTTCTTCTTTCGTAGGTGGTCTCTCTGGAATAACTGGTTTATGATTTTGTCTGTCATTATATCCTCGATAATCACCATATGATGATTTTCGTGAACCGAATATATCGTTTAATATGCTACCCATAATATATCCTTGCAAGAAGGACGGTTGGTAGTTTTGACGGACAAATTCTTCATTACTTACTTCAATTAACGTATCAGATGGTTTCTCTTTATCCTTTTGAAGGTTATACATTTTATCCGAATAAACGAGAAACATTTGATTTTCGTCTTCTTTAGATGCTTGTTTCGGTTTCCTTTCGGCTATAAGTTCCTTCGCGACTTCAGGAACTGACCGATTGGCGGCCCTATACACGTAAGATTCTTGTTTACCTTCCTTTGCGACAGACTCAAGCGGATAACGGTCTTGAATCGACTTTGTCTGCCCGCCTTGACAACCTGATAAGGCATAACCAGCAACAACAAGTAATGTAACGATAGCAAGTATAGGGATCACAAACGATTTAATCATGGTAAACAATCGGTTTGACATGATTACGCCCCCTTACGTTGCTCTTATAATTTGTACATCAGCAGGAATGATTGCTTCTCCCTCATACATCATTGTACGACCATTTTGCCATTCAATACGCAATAATTTTCGATTATCTGATTGGAATTCCCAGACGTACTGTTCCTCTGAAGCTGAGAATGGTGTTTTCCCCATCACAACAACACGTCCGTTATATTGTTCTTCCATATGGTACTCTGTATCATCCATTTCAATTGTCGTCGGAATTTCCTCAATTGAATCTAAGCGACCATCAATTGGTGTATATAATTTGTAATACGTATTTTCACGATCTTCAATTTTTAAATAACGAATGTCTTTCCCGTCTTGCAGTGTTAAAACAATTTCCTTGCGAGAATGCATACTCGTTTTCCCAGTTAATTCGTACATGACTAATGAAACTTCAATCATATCACCAGGAGCTAACGTTAAAAGACTCTTTTCCGGCTTCGGTGGCTCTGGGCTTTTCATTATATTTTTAATTCGTTTAAATAAACTCATGATCTACCCCTCCTTTTCTCTTTATAAACAAGCACCTAAAATAAGTGCACCAACAATATGTAATGATCCGGCTAACATCGCATGTGCAACGCTACCTTCTTTCGTACCTTCTTCTAAATCAAGACCAGACATTTTCTTTAATACGAATTCGATAAACATTTCTACCACTAATAAAATAACGAAAGAAACTGCTGATGCAAGAAGTGCTTGCCATAAATCATTTGCTTTCGTTATCGATTGAGATAAAATGTACCCTTGTGCAAATAATTTCATAATAAAACGAGTTGTTACAGCTGTATTTCCATTTTTGATTTCTTTTAAATCATTGTATTTTGTAAAAATCGAATCAACCCACATAATTGCAAATAAAAGTACTGCACTCGCTCCAGTCCATACAAGCATGGCAACTACATTCATCCATGTCATTGCAAAACCTCCTCAAAAATATAATAGAAAACCGACATGAATTTGTTTAGACATGTCGGTTCATTTGTCTCTATTCTATATTATTTCTCATACTGCTTCATAATACGAGCTAATTCATCGTCAACAGCAGAATTTTTGTTTAAGCTTGCGAATTCATCATCTAATGACTTTTCTTTCTTATAAACTTCACCGCTTGCTTCCGCTTCAGCCTCTAATTGAAGAGCTTTCTCTTCCATACGGCTTAAACCAGCTTTTGCTGAATTTGAATCAAATCCAGACATCGCCTGATTAATATTCTTCTGTGCTTTCGCTGCATTTACACGTGCTACAAGTGTTTCACGTTTATTTTTCAGCTCATTTAATTGCTTGCGCATTTCTTCTAGCTTAAGGCGCAGATTATCAGCAGCAGCTTTGTTTTGCTCGTAGCTTGCTTTATACTCATTCATTTTTTGCTCTGCATTTTGTTTTTCTTCTAATGCACGACGCGCAAGATCTAAGTTATTAGCTTGAACAGCCATATGAGCTTGCTCTTCACGTTTTTTCACAAGTGCTTCTTGCTCTTCAAATAATATTTTGAATTTCTTCTCAAGCGCGATTTGAGCCGCTACACTTTTCTCTGCTTCTTGTACATCCGCTTGCATATCGCGTAAATATTGATCAGTCATCTTAACTGGATCTTCCGCTTTTTCAATTAACGAATACACATTTGACATTGTTAAATCTCTTAATCGTTTAAATACAGACATTTAAATTCCTCCTATGATATACCTCATATTTCAAATTCACTACTTGGAAAACTGAAAAATCTCCCTTTACAGTAAAGAATATTCATTTTACAGCCTATGTGTTTATTATAACAAAACTAATATGTCCTTACATGTTATTTCCAAAATACATCCATTATAATATGACATTCTATATACAATATTGTATTTCTAATATATTCTCATTATCCCTCTTTGAAATTAACTTACTTTTGCGCACTTTCACTAAATTACATAAGTGTAATGTTACTGTAAGCTAACTCGATAGTTACGTTTCCATATTTCTTATACACTAATACCAGAAGCAGCAAACAAGCTTCTCATCATTTCGGAACTAATACAAAAATGTATTTACTATAAAACATATCAAAGGAGAAATCATCATGAAAAAATTAGTAGGAATCGGATTAGCAGCAGCAATTTCATTTGGAGCATTATCAGGTTGTTCTTTATTAGGAGAGAAAGCGAACGGTTTTGTACTGTACGGCTCAGAAGAACAAGTTCAACAAATTACAGATAAAAACAAAAAAGAAGTAAAAGAAAAAGACTTCTATAAAATGAAAATGACAACATTAGATGGTAAAAAAGTTCTTGTAATGGATAAGAAAACTGGTGAAGAACTAGTGAAAAAAGAGTTACTTAGCAAAGTTGATGAAAAAGACAACACGAAACCACTTGATAAATTACCAGCTGTAACAACAGAACAAGGTGTATTATTCGCAAAAGAGAAAGTAGAAAATGCTACACTTGATGGAGCGAAATTAAAATATGAAGGCAACACAATTATCGGAAGTGGCCGTGCATATACAGATATGTATGCGATTGTTGATGACGCAACTTACAGCAATGTAAAAGGTGATGAAAAATCTGTAGGTGTATTAAAATTTGATAAAGACCCGAGTAAAGAATTCCCTGGTTACAAAGGCGTAGAAGCTTCTCAACTTGTAAAAATTAAAAAGTAAAACAAAAAAGCTTTGCGACATTCGCAAAGCTTTTTTCTATTTATTATGAGCAATTTGCTCCATATCCGGGCTACAAGTTTGCGACTGACATGACTTATTTAAAGAACATGCCGCGCATTTCCCTTTTTTACTTCTCTTTACAAAATTAACTAACGTATATGCTGCATAACCAAAAATGATAGCTCCAATTATAATATTGACCATCATCACAATACATCTCCTTCTAGAATCCGAGTAGGGATCCAACTTGGTATATAATGAGCGTTAATACATAAGCAACTACGAGTGGATACACGACTGAGAAAATCGTCCATTTCGCTGATCCTGTTTCACGTTTAATAACAGCTACGGTCGCTAAACACGGAACATATAATAAAATAAAGAACATAAATGCATAAGCTGATAATGCTGTATAATGTGCTCCCATTACATTTCCAAGCACATCTTCTTTAACCGCATAAATAATTGCCATTGTAGAAACGACAACTTCTTTCGCTAAAAATCCTGTTAAAAGGGATGCCGCAGCTTGCCACGTTCCAAAGCCGAGCGGTGCAAATAATGGTGCGATAAATCCACCAATCATCGCTAAGTAGCTATCTCCCATATCAACGCCAAATCCTGATGGACCTGCATAATTTAATAACCAAATAACAACCGAACCACCAAAGATGAATGTACCAGCTTTACGAACAAATCCCTTTCCTTTCTCCCACGTGCTCAGCCATAACGTTTTCGCTTGTGGCACACGGTAAGGCGGTAATTCAATTACGAAAATAGATTTTTCTGCTTTCAAAATCGTAAGAGACATAATTTTTGTAACGAGTAATGCCAGAACAATACCTGCGACATATAAAGAAAATACAACAGTCGCCTGACTATTAGGGAAGAATACGCCCGCAAATAATGCATATACAGGTAATCGTGCTGAACAAGACATAAACGGTGTTACTAAAATTGTAAGTAAGCGCTCTTTCTCCTGTTCAATCGTTCTCGCTGCCATAATACCTGGAACGTTACATCCAAAACCGATAATCATCGGAATAAAAGCTTTACCGTTTAAGCCAAAGAACTCCATAATTCTATCCATAACAACTGCAATTCGCGCCATATATCCTGAGTCTTCTAATAATGAAATGAAAAAGAATAGTGCAAAGATTTGTGGTACGAATACTAATACAGCACCAACACCGGCAATAATACCTTCTGTAACGAGTGCTTGAATAAAATCAGAAGCTCCAATACTTGTAAGTCCAGCCGTCACCCAATCCGTAAGCTGACCACCAAAAAACTCATCTAACATATCCGATAAAGGTGTACCAATCCACGTAAACGTAACCTGAAAAATAAAAAACATAACTGCTAAAAAGATTGGAAGTCCTAAAATTTTATGTGTAATTAATCTATCAATTTTTTCTGAAAAAGGAATTTTTCCTTCTTTCTCATGCTTCATAACATTTGTTTTTAACTTTTCAATATACGCTTCACGAGTTTTGTAAATGTGCTCTTCTAACGTACAATCAAGTTTTCCTTCTAAGCGAGATCGAATGGCTATGAGTTCCTTATAAATTGGTAATGCTTTCATTTCTTTTTCTACTACTTCGTTATTGCTTAAAAATTGAAGTGCTAACCATCTCGGATGCTCATAATTCGCTGTCTCTAAAAGAGCAATTACTTCTCCAATTCCTTCATCCATTTGTACACCATATGAAATAAGGAATGGCTTTTTCTCCTTTTTGTCATTTTCTTTAAGAGTCGCAAGTAGTTCTTCACAACCTTTTCCACTTCTTGCAACGACAGGAACGACTGTTACACCTAATAGTTCTGATAATCGTTTTACATCAATGACAATTCCTCTTTGCTTCGCCACATCAACCATATTTAAACCAATTGAGACCGGCTTACCAAATTCAAGTAATTGCAACGTTAAATGCATATTTCTCTCAAATTGCGAAGAATCTACGATATTTAACATATGATTAAATTCTTCTGTTAATAGAAAGTTTGTTACAACACCTTCATCACGTGAAACTGGATTTAAATCATACACACCTGGTAAATCAATTAATGTTCCTTGTCTATCTTTTAATTTACCAACCTTTTTTTCTACTGTTACACCGCTCCAGTTTCCTACGTATTCATAAGAACCAGTAAGTGCATTAAATAATGATGTCTTCCCTGTATTCGGATTCCCTAGCAAAGCTACCTTATTCACGCTAATTCCACCTTTATCATTTTCGCGTCACAATGACGAATACTAATTAACTGTCCACGACACTCCAATGTACAAGGACCTTTGAACATCGCTTTCTGTTTCAAGCGAAGTTCGCTTCCTTCCGCAAGACCGAAAGCAGCTAGTCTACGCTTTAATAGCTGATCTAAAGACTGAATACTTTTTACTAACACTTTCTCTCCAATTTTAATATCTACTAAGCTCATAACCTTCCCCCTCAGAAGAGAATGATAATTATTTTCAAAAAAATTATACCACACCCAATTTCTCTTGTACTATACCCTTTTGCTTCATATTTATTAACATTTCGCTACAATTCTATTTCAATTATTGTCATACAGCATTTGTTTGCCATTCTCATCCATTTCGCTTACAATAAACAATAGCAAATAAAGAATCTCGTTATCACTGGGGGAGCCATGCCGCTGAGAGGGAACACTTCGTTCCGACCCTTCGAACCTGTTAGTTAATGCTAACGCAGGGATTGTGCAAACGTCCGAAATACATACCTCATTTTTATTTACGTATTTCGTATCCTCCTATGATATCTATTCTTTTTTGTACAACTTGGATTTAGGGGGAGACAACATGCGTAACACCAATTTACAAGCGATGATTGAATCTGCTATTCTTGCAGCCTTCGCCTTGGTCATCGACATTTTACCACTTTCAATCAAAATATCAGCAACAGGCGGTTCCATTTCATTTGCTATGATTCCTATTTTTATTATCGCATACCGCTGGGGCTTCAAAATGGCTTTCTTAGGAGGCTTAATTTGGGGATTATTACAAATTGTCGTAGGCGATGCCATTATCGTCACACCAATTCAAGTATTAATTGAATACTTTGTTGCTTTCGCATTCATTGGATTTGCTGGTTTATTCTATCGTCCAATTCAAAAGGCGCTTTTAGCGTCAAATGAAAATAGCGAAGAACAATCAAATTTAGGTAGCCGTAAAGACAAACCTTCATCAAAACCAAACCAAGGAAAGAAAGTAATTGGATACATTATCGTCGCTACTTTTATCGGTAGTCTAGCTCGTTACTTCTGTCACTTTATCGCTGGTATCATTTTCTGGGGACAATATGCACCAAAAGGCCAATCGGCTTTCCTATATTCTTTAATATTTAACGGTAGTACAATGATTGGTTCCTATATTCTATGTACCGTTTTACTTATATTTTTATTTATCACTTCACCACGCTTATTCAAAAGCATCAGTGCTTATCAAATGAATACACAAAAAAAGGGCGCTTAATGAGCGCTCTTTTTTCATATCGTAATATTAATTAAAAATACAATAAATGCGCAAAAGAAAATAAATACCATTATACTTAGCCAATTGCTATGCACGGTTCATCGACTCCTTACATAACCTCATATTCTAAACAAATTATACTGATTAAAAATAAAGATTAGGTAAAGATAATATGAAAATAATTTAAAAAAACGTAGATTATATTTTCTACGCTTTTTTCGGTAAATAGAAATAAAATAACACACCATCTTCTGTATTTCCTGCCCCATATTCAGTATCATGTAGTTCTAAAATATTCTTTGAAATGGCAAGCCCAAGCCCCGTCCCACCTTGTGAACGCTGACGAGCTGTATCCACTCGATAAAAACGATCCCAAATTTTATCTAATTGTTCTTCTTCAATGTGAGTACCTTTATTTTCAATGCACACTTTTATACGATCCTTCTCATCTATTGTAGAAATAATAATATCTTCTTTATTTGGTGTATAACGTATGGCATTCGTAATGAAATTTACGATGACTTGTTCAATCCGGCCTTGATTTGCAATCACTTCAAATGAACATATATTTTTATGAACACGAAGCTCTTTTTTCTCTATTTCCACAGATAGATGTTCACATATGTCTTCAATTACTGTATCAATATAAAACGAATCCTTTTTCATTTTATATGTACCAGATTCAAATTTAGCTAACTCAAGCATATCCAAAATTAACGTATCCATTTTGTCTACTTCTCTCTCCATCGCCTGAAAATAATAATCCTTTTTATGCTCAGCTACCCCGTCTTTTAAAATAGAAATACAGCTTTTCATAATACTTAGCGGTGTTTTTAATTCATGTGAAACACCAGAAATGAATTCTTTTCGCGTCTTTTCTAACTTTCTTTCCTTTTCAATATCTTCTTCTAACTGCCCAATATGCGAATGGAGTTTATTTGATAGCACATTAATATTTTTCGATAAATCTCCAATTTCATCTTTTGAAGTAATCGGTATTTTTTCTGTAAAATCTAATTGTGCTATTTTCTTCGTCGTATCATTTATTTTTAATAATGGTTTTGCAATTTGTTTTGAATAATAAAACGAAGCTAAAAAAATAAGAACGACTACAAATGCAATGATATAGATGTAATAATCTTGCACCATTTGTACAGCTTCATCTACGGGCTGTAAAGAAGCCATCGCATAAATATATGTTACTGATCCATCTTTTTCTTTTATTGGTTTCATTAATAATTTATATTTTATATCATTCTTTTCATAGTCCATGGTCTTTGTTGAATACTCTATTTGATTACTCTCTTTTAGTAATACATCCGTTTGAAATTCTTTTATACTATCCAAAAATAAAGTATTTTTATAAATTGGATTTACGGGGCCTTTTACATCTGGAAACTGTACTTTCGTAACACGCCCTCCTATGTAAACATCTGGTTCTGGGGCAGCTTGCTCCTGAACGGCTGGCCTCTTCTCCTTAACAACTTGTTCCCCGGTTGCTTTCTTTTTTTCCTCATATAATTTTCTCATTTTCTCATTAAATGCTTTTTCTAGCGGTTTATTAGATCCGCTTAAATTCTGTTTAGATAAAGAAAAAGAGAATGGAATAAAACTATCTTCTTTTCTCACTCCAGAAAAATAAATTTCTTGCCCTAAAAAATGCTCTGATAATTTATTATCAATCTCCTCTATATTGACGAGATTACCTAAGGGAATTTTGAATATTTGTTGTCCAAAGCTCTTTTGTTGCCTACGATCTATCGTTACTTCAAAATAAAAATCATCTGCATGTTTTAAATTCCCATTCTTATCTAATGTCGTAATCCACGTATTATTTTCTCTTAAAAAGTCTTGCTCTAGTTTCTGAATTTCTTCTGCATTTCCTGCATGATTTAAATAGTTCTTCTCAAAGGAATTTAAATTCACTTTAATATCTTCCACTTTTCGATTCGCATAATATTGTTTGAAAAATATCGTTTGTCCAATAAATATCGTCGCTAAAATTAACATGCATAATGCTGTTGTAAGAGTAAATAATTTTAGTACAATTCCTTTTCTCATATATTCCCCTCAAATTTATAACCAGTTCGTACTACAGTTGTAATGTACTTTGCTTTCTCTCCTAATTTATTTCTTAAATTACGAATATGGCTATTCACCGTTCGATCATCGCCAGCAAATTCATATCCCCAAATTCTTGAAATGAGTTGCTCTCGCGTTAAAACGATTCCTTGATTTTTCATGAAATACGCTAATATTTCAAATTCTGTATGCGTTAAATTAATATCAGTTCGATTTACCGTAACAGTGCGTGACGGAAAATGAACGTGAATATCGTGGATTGATAATGTATCATCTTCATTCTCTAAAAGTTGCTTTGTCACTTTTCTGCTTTCTAACAACCTTTTCGCTCTTGCTAATAAAATTGGCGGACTATACGGCTTCGTCACATAGTCATTTGCCCCAAGTTCAAAACCAAGTAGCGTATCGTCTTCATCTACGCGCGCCGTTAGCATAATAATAGGCACCTCGGACGTCTTTCGAATCCTTCGGCAAACAGACCATCCATCGAGTTCTGGCAACATAATATCTAAAATAACTAAATCAACCTCTTCTTCTTCAAATACAACTAAAGCCTCTTTCCCGTCCCTCGCTTCAAACACTACATATTGCTCACTTAAAAAATAATCTTTTAATATTTCACGTAATATGTCTTCATCTTCAACAATTAAAATGTTTTTTGACATAACTGATATATCCCCCTCCCGTTTTCAGAAACTATAATTTCACTTTGAATAACTGCCAGTTAACGTCGCCTCGATAATATATCTATCTGGTGCATCCCCTATATAATCAAATGGGTAACAAGTTGTCAGTGTTAATATCGGTTCTTCTTTTTTTATAATAACAGTACGATCATCCGCATGAGTAATCCATGTCTTTTGAATTTCATATGTGTACGTTTTATTATCATACTCTAAAACAAGAGTATCCTTTTCTTTCAACTCTCCTAAATCTGTAAATACAGTATCTCGGTGTCCACTCAGTACAGTATGTCCTCCTCCAGATGGGGTTGTCGTTAAATCACTAACAAACATACCAACTCCTTTTTTCAAAGTCGTATCATCCGCTCCCCAATATATAGAAAACTTCTTCTTTATTTTCGGTATGTTTAACATCGCTACCTTTTCACCTTCTTTATGTTCTGTTTGAGAAGAAGGCACTTGAGAAGTTACAGGTGTTTCATGAGAAAGTTGAGTATCTTGTATATTTTTAAGGCTCTTTATTTCTTCTTTCGTTAATTCTTGAGCAGAGCTTTTTCCTTTATACCATTCCACAGCGTAATAGGATCCCATGAATAGCCCAATAGCCATCAATATGATACCGATATAATTGAGTAACTTCATTCTTCATCCCTCCATGCAAAAAATGGTAGGAGTAACCTACCATTTTTAATATATGAAATTATTCCATTCTTTATAGGAAAATATTTTATTTACACTTTAATCTTATTGCGACGATTCAAACCAAATAATGTACCTATCGCTACAAGACATGCACTTAATCCCATCATTGCTACATTATTTGATGCTGTATTTGGTAATTTTTCACCTTGTACAACTGGCTTTACTACTTCTTTTTTAGCTACTTCATTCTTTTGCTCGACTTTTATCGCTGCTTCTTTTTTTGCCATATCATTTTTTAACTGTTCTTGCGCTATTCTCTTTTTCTCTTCTTCACTCTTTTTCTCAGCTTTTATTGCTTCCTCTTTTTTAGCCATATCATTTTTTTCTTGTACTTGGGCCGCTTGTTTTTTCTCTACTTCATTTTTTTGCTGTTCCTTAATTGCTTCTTCTTTTTTAGCTTTATCTTGTTGCACTTGCGCTTCTTCTTCCTTTGTTACTGTTCCAGTATCCGCACTCGCTACTGAAGAATATCCTACTGTTAAAAATGCCATTGCACAAATTGGTAATAGTCTCTTTTTCATCTTCATTCTCTCCTTATATTTTATTCACATCAACTCGCACCGGATGTATTACTAGAATAAGCAAGAGATATAAATATAAGATGCAGATGAAATATATTTCATTTAAAGATTTCATTGTAGAAAAAGAAAAAAACATCGTAATATGTACGATGTTTTTTTCGGGTGTGTGTCTCAATATTTACATGTTACTTTCGCGTGATTTGGAAGTAGAACGGGCCGGAGCGATAACTAATTGTCTCGGCTCAGTTTTCTTGAAGTGATTTTTGACGTTACACTTACGACGTTGAACAACCCACGCTTTAATAGGGTTTGTTAAAATAATCTTTTGCTCTTCGTTAGGGGCCTCTTCTTCAAACCTACAACTTTCGCTCCATTTATTCCATTTCATTGTAAATTTAGAAGAAGAATGATCATCTTCACGATCAAACAAGTGCAAAAAATCCATTTTTCCATCTAGCATTACGGTGTTACTAGTCGCTAAAAAAGAAAAGGTCGTCCAACGTTTCTCCATGCCCTCCTACTCCTTTTTCACATATAGAGTGCCTAAAACTTAATTTACCTAAAATATGCTTGCCTTTTACCTTACACCCATAGTTTATCCAAAATGCTATTATGCAACTATCGATTTGCCTTACAACTACCTTACATTTTTGTAAGAAACAAAAAAACCTTCACTCTATATAATGAAGGTTTCTTACTTTTTATCTATATGATCTCTCATATCATCAAGTCCAGCTTCTTTTAGCTGCGACATCATACCGTGCGAAATTGCTCCTAACACTAAAGTCATTCCAATTAATGAAATACGAATCGCAGGTACATCAATTACGTAAGCCAACAGGCCAAGAACAATTGTTAAAAGTAATGCTTTTATAAATGTTACACTTGTGTACTGTTTCTTCTTCATCATATTCACCCTTTATGGAAGCGTTTTCTTAATATACTTAGTATATCATATCATCAGATGATTTTGTCGTTATCTTTGTAAAAAATTACTATCTCCTTTGACTTTTTCTATTCTATCCTTTACAGTCGAAATGTTCGCAAGTTTTACACTGTAGGAGGATTACAATGAATATTGAAATAAAAGACACTTTAATTTCTGAAGAACAATTACAAGCAAAAGTTAAAGAATTAGCACTTCAAATCGAACGTGACTTTGAAGGAGAAGAAATCGTAGTTATCGCAGTATTAAAAGGTTCATTCGTATTTGCTGCTGATTTAATTCGTCACATCAAAAATGATGTAACAATTGACTTTATTTCTGCATCTAGCTACGGAAATCAAACAGAAACAACAGGAAAAGTGAAACTACTAAAAGATATCGACGTAAACATTACTGGGAAAAACGTAATTGTTGTAGAAGATATTATCGATTCTGGTTTAACACTTCATTTCCTAAAAGACCACTTCTTTATGCATAAACCAAAGGCACTCAAGTTCTGTACATTACTTGATAAGCCAGAACGCCGTAAAGTAGACTTAACAGCTGAGTATGTTGGCTTCCAAATTCCAGACGAATTCATCGTTGGATACGGTATCGACTGTGCGGAAAAATATCGTAACTTACCATTCATTGCTTCAGTTGTAACGGAATAATCGTATAACTTAAAAAATTGATAGTACATAAAATGTATATCGGCGATTTTTTAAATATATCGACTTACCGACAATAACTGACAATGTTAGCATCCAATTAATAGGGAGAAGCTGTTCTAAAATACATGGGAACAGCTCCTTTCTTGCCATTACAAACTACAGGGAGAGATGAAAAATGACAAAGACAAAATTTGAAAAAGTACTCCTTATCGTAAATCCGAAAGCTGGTCAAGGTGACTTCCATACAAATTTAACGAAAATCGTACCACCTCTTGCCGCAGCTTTTCCTGATCTACATATCCTTCATACGAAAAAACAAGGTGATGCAACAAAATATTGCCAAGAGTTTGCTAGTAAAGTAGATTTAATTATCGTCTTTGGTGGTGATGGAACAGTATTTGAATGCACAAATGGCTTAGCACCTCTCGAAAATAGACCTACACTTGCAATCATTCCAGGCGGAACTTGCAACGACTTCTCTCGCACACTTGGTGTTCCGCAAAACATTGCAGAAGCGGCAAAACTTATTACAAAAGAACATATAAAACCAGTTGACGTTGCAAAAGCAAATGGACAACATTTCTTAAACTTCTGGGGCATTGGTCTCGTATCTGAAGTATCAAACAATATCGATGCAGAAGAAAAAGCAAAGCTTGGTAAAATCGGTTACTATTTAAGCACAATTCGAACTGTAAAAAATGCTGAAACATTCCCAGTAAAAATTACTTATGACGGACAAGTATATGAAGACGAAGCTGTCCTTGTCATGGTTGGAAATGGTGAATATCTTGGTGGTATTCCATCCTTTATTCCGAACGTTAAATGTGATGACGGAACACTTGATATTTTCGTAGTCAAATCAACAGGTATTCAAGCATTTAAAGATTACATCGGAAAGAAACTATTCGAGGATTCAAATGAAAATGACATCTTCCACGTAAAAGCGAAATCCATTCATATTGAAACGAAAGAAGAAAAAGAAGTAGATACAGATGGAGAAAGTTCGCTTCATACACCTTGTCACATTGAATTATTAACAGGACACTTTACGATGATTTATAATCCTGCGGTTGTGTAAAGAAAAAAACGAGTGCTAGCACTCGTTTTTTTCTCTTCTAATCTAGCTATGTCGTTGAATCATTTCTTGTATTTCTTTAACTCTCTCTAAAGTAATTCCATTTCTTTGTTCGATTGCTAAAGGATGCTCGGTTGGCTCTAATTCAACATACGGTGCCATTCCAACTTCTCTTATATGTACATTTGTTTTTAAATTTAATGTTTCTGGATAAAATGGTATTTCTACAGATAACCAACCAAAATAAGGATCACTATTTTCTCGGCCTCTCTCATCCCACTTTTCTAATACTTCATCATAACTTTCTTTACTAAGTGATACCCAAACAGTCCATATGAAGTTTTCGTGGTAGTCAATGATAGGAATCTCTAAACATCCTCTAATAAAATAATGTTCATCATCCATTACACAAAGATCCGATGTTAAATGGAAGCGTCCCTCTCTTTCATGGGGCGCTACCTCGTAATAATAATATGGCGCTTCACTTCCGTAGCATAGAGGTAGTGCAAAACGATGCATTTGTACTTTTTCTCCGGATTTTCTTCTTCTTTTCATTTGTTATTCTTTCTCCTATCCTTTTCAGTCACAATCAAACTCTACCCAATTTCTCCAATGCGTATTAGCATTTTCATTCACAATAACACTTGGATCTTTCTTCTCTATTGCAGAGGCTACTGATTGGAAGAATTCATTTTCACTTACTTTTTCGTCTTCAACATGTTTCCATTCTTCCGTTTCATACGCTACTTCCCAGTCGCCTTCTAAACCGAACTCTTCTAAAATTTCTCCTTTATCCCACCACAATAATTTTTGAGCTTCCTCATTAGTAGCAAGCATACGCATAAAGTATGTTGGATAATGCTCTGTCGTTTGTACTTCTATTCCATTATTTATATAATCCTCTTCTGTAAATTCATATTCAAAACGATGCTCACGAATTTTTAGACTGCCGTTATAAATATTCGGCATAAATTCACCTTCATCATCAAACAACTCATAATTGCCATCATTTAATTGTAAAATGCAATCATCACCCATTGAATGAGTAATTCTATCTCCATATACTTGAATATCATTACATACACCTAATGAACCTACACCAACAAGTTGAAACACCATTAACCAATCCTTAGTATCGTTAAAGAAAAGAGAGAATTTCACTTGCGAAATATCCATATATTCATTATCAAATGCAGGAAATTCATAGTTACTTTGCTTTTTATCTAATAGTTTTAAAATATCTTTTTGCATATGTAGCATCTTCACCTCGATATAAACAAAAATATTTTTTTAATTTCACTAGAGTATAACATAACCATACTTAACTGTGACATTCTAATAACACTACTAAAAAATAGAAGAATGGCTTGTTTGCATACTCTAGTTCTTTTTATGTACAATGAAGGAAAGAAGCACCTTCATATAAGGGAGAGGACAAACTTTGTTCAACCAACAGTTAGTTAATTTACGCATTGATTTTGCATTTAAACAATTGTTTGGTACGAATGGTAGCGAAGATATTCTAATTGCATTTTTAAATGCTATGTTACAAGAGTCTTTAGAGTCGCCCATTGCTTCTCTACAACTAGAAGATCCACATTTACACAGGGAATATGAAGAGGATAAGTTATCTATTTTAGACATTTCAGCGACATTAGACACAGGAACAAAAGTTAATGTAGAAATACAACTCAATAATAATCACGATATGGTTAAACGCAGTTTATATTATTGGGGAAGACTATACACATCTCAACTACAAAAAGGGATGCCCTACAGTGCACTTCACAAAACCATCACCATAAACTTACTAAACTTCGTAATGTTTTCGGAACACCCAGCCTTCCATACAACGAGCATATTATGGAATACACAACAAAAAAAGCTCCTAAGTGACGACATAGAAATCCACATTATAGAAATTCCAAAGTTAACTGAACAATGGCATGAAGAAAAAGTAAATCCGTGGAAAGATCCATTTGTTCGTTGGCTTTTATTGCTTTCAGCAAATGAGGATGAGCACTTAACTAAACTATTGGAGGATATTGCTATGAACGAAGATCCTATTTTACAAAAAGCGATAAATAGATGGGAACGTATGAGTCAAGATTCTTCTTTCCGGCAAGCCTATGACGCAAGGGAGAAAGTTTTAATGGATGAAGCAGCAAAATTCGCCCATGCAGAGACAGAAGGAATAAAAAGAGGAATGGAACAAGGAATTAAAAAAGGGCTTGAAAAAGGCATTGAACAGGGCATTGAACAAGGCATTGAACAAGGCATTGAACAAGGCATTGAACAAGGTCGAAAAGAAGGAGTTCAACAGGGGAAAATTCAAATGATTAAAAATATGTATGATCTTGGTATACCACTTGAAACGATTGCTAAGGCAAGTAAATTAAGTTTGCATGAGATTGAGCATATTTTAGGACATAAATAGTGATAAAAAAGAGCTTGAATAGTTTCAAGCTCTTTTTTATCAACTCTCCTCAATATCATCCAATTGAGTCTTATAACATTCATCACACTCTGG
This sequence comes from Bacillus sp. MT94, assembly GCF_058792475.1. Lineage (NCBI taxonomy): Bacteria > Bacillati > Bacillota > Bacilli > Caryophanales > Bacillaceae > Bacillus > Bacillus sp. MT94. Next base: position 1,077,211 of record NZ_JBXAEZ010000002.1, read on the forward strand.
CCTCGTAGGAAGAATCCCTCTTTCATCAGGTAATAAAACCCTCAAAACTTCTCGATCCATCTCTACGAAAGACTTCATAATAATGGGATATCCTTCAATAATATTCGTATACTCAATCCCTTGTTCAAACTTTTTTCCGCTCTTTATTTCTTCTATTATGGTACAAAAAACACTATGCGCGACTTCAGGATCCATATTTAATGCTATTTGTAAATCTTGATGATTAAAGTTATCTCTTAGACCATGCGTATGATAATTAGCATGGATGCCATCAATATCTTCTGCTAATATGCTATGCATGTACCATCCATACTCTTGTAGCATATTTTCTTCCCATTCATCTGCATCCTCTTCTAAATCTTCATCAAACAAATTCGGATCATACCACACGTCCTCGTAATCTCCAGCAATTAAAAATCTCCAACCAGGTGGTAACCCTAAATACTTCTTTATTTCAGGTGCCCATTCATCAATATGTTGAACGTGTAAAGGAAGAAAGAAATCTTCTTCTGTCCCCATTTCTTCACCAGCCCAAATGTACCAACCTGTCGTTCCATTTTCTATAGGCATTCGTAACCCATTAATCGGAGCGATACCATCTTTCACATTTTGCGCTATTCCTAATTTCAAGTCATTCGGAGATTCTACATACTCCGCTTTATATTTATCACATATACCCCTCTGTTCTTTTATGTATTTTTCCATCCTTTTAGCACACTCCCCAATTTTTGAAAGATAGATTTCTTTGCCGAAGCACTCTCTAACTTCCATACCCCACACTGGTTATAAAATGGATCCTCTTGTTCATAACGATTATCTATATAATGAGATAAAAGATACACTGGAGCATCTTCTGTGAAACTAATTGTATCTCCATCTTTCAAATTAGGTTTTTCCAATATATTATGTAGGTTAAAATCATTTAATAAATCTACAGCTACTTCCGGATCTATCCCTCCGTCTAAAACAACGTCTGGTAGATTAAATGCTTGCATTCCACATGAATAGTAACCGTCCTCTTCATCTCCAACTAAAGTTACAAGGTGCGAATACATCGGGAATATTTCCTTATTCTCTGCAAGCTCTTGCCATTCTTCTTTCGAATAAGCCACACCTGCTGTTTCAACTTTTAAAGCAAGTCCACCTGCATTTAAAAGTTCCATTCCTACATCAATTACTTCTTGTAATCTCTCTGTATCGTCAACTTTTGCAATAACATACACTGTATAAGTATGCTTCTCCAACTCCTGAAGCAATTCTTCATCAAAACGCTCACCACCTGCATAGAAGAAAGCCTCTCTCAAAGAAGGGTCTTGTTCATATATATCAATTTCAAAGCCAATCTCTTTCTCCTTATGGTGCATAACATTTCCCGCTAATATATAGTTACTTTTACTCACAACTTCTTGTATTAATTCTGTTCTATCTTTCCATAAACCAGGTACTCCAATAACGATTTGTGTCTCCATCATATGCACTCCACTTCTCATCTATTTTCAATCAATTCTTTCAATCTTCCAAACTAAATTAGCTGGGATATCTTTCTCTAAAAAGGTTAACATCCATACAGTTTAGGCATCCTACTATGATTAAAATCTCCAAATATAACACTCCATGTGTACATTTATATCTATTTTCGTTTACATACTATTGTTATTCATAATCCATTTTAGCTAATAAACAAACGAAAGAGAACTAGGTGGATTAATGTTTACTTAAAAATCAAAAGTCCGAAACTATATAAAGTGATTTCGGACTTTTTATTTTTAAAATATTAAATTACATTTCGAACAAAAAGGAGCTGAATTTCCTCTTCTAATTTTCGTATCACATTTTGGACAATATACATATCGTTCCTCTACCTTTTGTCGTTCTATCATGTGTAAGGATACTATTTTCATACTGCACATAATTCCAATTAAGATAAGGCTAAAAATGAGTAGCACAACGCTCTTCCTTCCTTAACTACTTACCTATATTTTACCATTAAATAAAGATAATTTTATACTTATAATCCTATCTTGTCCTTCATACTGGAAGAAACTTTCTTTACTTCTATTTACTCATCAGCGTGATTCTTTTTTGTCTATATAAATAAAGAATACCTGTAACTATAAAAACAATCACGCCAAAATACACGCCATATTCTATCGCGATCGCTACAATACTTTCAATATGTTTTCCAAATAAAGCACCGAGCACAAAGTAAACGAGTGTCCAAACAAATCCTGTCGTATAAGAATACAAAGCATACGTCTTAAATGACATGTTATTCATTCCAACTAAATACGGTACGATATGTCTTACAACTGGTATGAAGTAACTTGTGACTAACGCATAATGACCATACTTCTCTACCATTTGTTGAGATTTCAAAAGATATTTCGCCTTTTTCTTTTTCATTAGCTTATCAAGTACTTTCGTACCAAATATTTTCCCTAATATATAACCTAAAGAAAGCCCAGATACAACACCTAAATATGTTAATAAAAATGCAGGAATGACACTTAATATCCCTAGTGAAGATACAAAGCCACCACTCATTACGATCATTTCGTCTGGAATTGGCATACCGATAATACCTAACCATAAACAGAAAAATAATGCCCAATAACCGTATTGTTCAATATAAGATAATAATTCATGTAATTCCATTATGCATATGCTCTCCTTAGCTCTTTTTTACAGCTAAAGATGTACGCTGGTGGGAAATTGAGCCACACTTTCTCTAGCGTAATTTCTGGAAAGAAGTGCTGTATAAACCCTTTTTTCACAAGTGAATATTGAAATGTAATGAATTCACCATTCTCATGTATCGCTTCCATCGCATTATTTAAAATGCGCTTTGAAACTTCTTCTGGTAAAGAAGTGAAAGGCAACCCTGATAAAACGTAATCAATGCATTCTATATTGAGCTCCTCCATATACTTCTTTATATTTTCAGCTGAACCGTGTACAACAATGACATTCTGCTCATCTTTAAACTTTCTTTTTAATTCTTTGAAAAATACTTCATTAATTTCAATAAGAAGAAATATTGTTTCCTTCTTTTTTCTCTTCATAATCTCTTTCGTAAAAACCCCTGTGCCAGGCCCTAACTCTACAATACATTTCGCTTTATTAAAATCAATTACATCGACCATTTTCTTTGCTAATATTTTTGAACTTGGCGCAATTGCACCAGTATGTTTTGGATGCTTTATAAATTCATGTAAAAATGTAATGAGCTGCATGTAAACCTCTCCTCATTCGTTCGATAGTTTTTAACTTGTGTCTAAGTATAACTATCGTTTCTTAATAAAAATTGAGGAAGTTTCTTAAGATTTTATGAAGAATAAAAAAACAGCTATCGCGTGTAGCAATAGCTGCCCCTTATTACTTCGCACTCACGATCTTATAATAAGAACGAACCGTTAAGAAGTAATATCCAATATAGATGACACCGTATACTCCAATACTAATGAGAAGCGGAATCATAATTTCAAATGGTAATATATTTGATAAACCTTTTAGTGCAAATAAGCTGTGTAAAATACCGATTACTAACGGAATAGCGAAGATAAAGCTCACTTGTTTTGCGATAGCTTTCTTCATTTCTTGCTTCGTTACACCAACTTTATGAAGGACAATGTAACGATCACGGTCAGCACTTGCTTCTGTTAATTGTTTAAAGTAAATAATTGAGCCTGTTGCTAATAGGAATACTAATCCTAAGAATAACCCAATAAACATCATTAAGCCTGTCGTTTCAAGCCCCATTTGGAATCCTGTATAGAAATCGTTAAATGGTTTTAAAACTTCTGATTCTCCAGCTGGCATAATGCTTGCTAATTTTGCTGTTAACTCTTTACTATTTCGCTCACCTTTTACATCAATATTTTTTACAGTACGCGTTTCGTTTACTTGTTTCACTTGCTCATATGTTTTATCAGGAACGATTACAAATAGTTCATTTAAATTTGTAAGGCTTCTATTATTTACACCTTTAATTTTTAATTCTTTTGACTCATTTCCAACAGGGAATACAGCTGTATTTCCTGTATAAAGAGGACCAAAATCAAGTTTCTCAATATATAAGCTATCATATACGAAAGCTTCATTCGCACTTAAATTTACAGGTTCTACATCTAAATGTTTCACATGTTTATTAAAGCTTGATTGAGAAATAAGCTGGTACTGATTCGTAACATTATAGTGTGTGTTCAGAACTTGATCAGCTCTTTCACCTTTAAATGTTCCTTTCACAGGAATCATTTCAACTTCTGATTCATATGTGACTGGGTGATTATTCTTCTCTCCAGCAAGTATTTCATTTACTTTTTTATCTAATGCTGCATCTTTTTTCTCATAGGAATAACTATACGGCGCAGCAACTTTTGATTGCGTAAATGTGTTGTAATACATCGTAACTGACGTACCAACCGCTGTTAATGTAACTGCACTTAAAATAGCGATTGTCGCTAATGATTTCGCATTTCCTTTAATACGATATAGTAACTGCGATGTCGTTACCATATTCATACCATTATAAAATGCTGACTTATTATTTCTTGCACGTTTCAATACAAATACTGTGAAGAACATGAACAGTAAATAAGTCCCTGCTACTGTCGCTAATAAAATATATAATGCAACGACCATAAAGTCTGCATACATAACTGCTTTCATGTACATTAGCGCTAAAAAATAACCTGAACCGATTAAGAAAACTGAAATTAATGCCATGATGACAGATCCTTTTGGCATTGCTTCTCCTTCACGTTCTGCACGGAAAAGTTCAATTAACTTAAAGCGATAAATTAAACGATATCCTTGAAGTGATGTATATAAAATAATCACAAAGAAAATAATTGCTGTATCAATAATGGCAGCCATCGGTACTTCAAAATGAACGTTTAAATTTAATCCCATCATATTTACTAATAACTCAAGGAATAATTTCGAAAGGACACTACCGATCGCAATCCCGATTACTAATGACATTAATCCCATTAACATATTTTCATAAAAGAGCATTTTACCAATTTGTCTTTTACGAATACCTAATAACGAATATAAGCCAACTTCTTTTTTACGTTTACGTGTAAAGAATCCGTTCGAATATATAATGAACACTGCTACGAAAATGATAAGCATCACACTGGAAACTTGGAACGCTCCGCTAATTTTTTTTGAAGCTTCTGCTGCTTTTTCCATTTGTGAATTATATTGCAGTGCTTTAAATGTAAAATAAATAACAATACTAAAAATCATAGATGCGAAATATACAAAGTAGTCTTTAAAGTTCCGCTGTATGTTGCGGAGGGCAATGCTAGATAAGGTCATCAGCCATACCTCCAGAAATAGAAGACATTACGTCAACGACTTTTTGGAAGAACTGTTTACGCGTTGATTCACCACGGTGCAATTCTTTATATAGTTCACCATCTTTAATGAAAATAACTCGTTTACAATAACTTGCTGCAAATGCATCGTGCGTTACCATTAAAATTGTTGAGTTATCATATTCATTTAACGACTTCATACTTTCAAGTAAATCTGTTGCAGATTTAGAATCAAGTGCTCCAGTTGGCTCGTCTCCGAAAATCATACTTGGATTCGTAACAATTGCACGCGATGCTGCACAGCGCTGCTTCTGCCCACCAGATACTTGATATGGGAACTGACTTAAAATATGATCAATACCGAATTTCTTTGAGATTTCAAGAACGCGGCGATCAATCTCACTCGCTTTCACCTTTGATAACGCAAGTGGTAAAGCGATATTCTCTTTCACTGTTAACGTATCTAATAAGTTATAATCTTGGAAAATGAAACCTAAATGATCGCGGCGGAATAACGCTAACTTATCATCATTCATTTTCACAATATCTTTTCCATCAATTAAAATTTCACCGTTCGTCGCATTATCAATTGTAGAAAGAACATTTAGTAAAGTTGTCTTACCAGAACCAGAAGGTCCCATAATTCCAACGAACTCACCTTCTTTTACTTGTAAGTTAATACCTTTTAACGCTGCAAATTTATTACCACCCGTGTCATATACTTTTTCAATATTTTTTGCTTCTAATACTGTTTTCATCTCGACATCCCTCATTTCTTCTATTCTCTATTTTCAACTATATACACTCTCTACTCTTGCCACTATCGATGTTTCTTACACAAACATGACAGTTATGTAAGGCACATAAGTAAAGAAATCAAAAAGTTAACGTAATGAATTAAAGTACTTTGTTACTATAACATTGGGATATCATACCATCCATTCATTCTCCTTACAGGAACATTACAATTTTGTAAGGTAAAAAATGCACCTACAAAGTTGTGCACGAAATGTCGGATGGAGCTATTTCGTTCCTGCTATTCTATGTACAGAGGAGGTCATAATATGGATTCACTTAAAAATATAAATGCTGCAATGCAGTATATCGAAAACAACCTTACACATGAAATTAATTTTAAAGAAGTCGCAAAAATAGCTTACTGCTCCGAATATCATTTCAAGAGAATGTTTTCTTTTTTAGCTGGCATATCACTATCAGAATATATTCGCTGTAGACGTCTTACCCTCGCTGCCTTTGAACTAAAAAACAACAATGTAAAAGTCATTGATATCGCTATAAAATATGGATACAACTCGCCAGATTCATTCACTCGTGCATTTCAAAACTTGCACGGTATAACACCTTCAGAGGCCCGAAATAGTAGCCATTCTTTGAAGGCTTATTCACCAATGACCTTCCAATTATCTATTCAAGGAGGAAATGAAATGAACTATCGAATTGAAGAAAAAGAGCCATTTCGAATTATAGGTATTACAAAACGAGTCCCAATCGTTTTTAACGGTGTAAATGAAGAAATTGCTTCTATGTGGAAAAGTTTAAACCCAGAGTCTATTCAAACATTAAAGTCCCTTTCAAACATTGCACCTACTGGAATTATTAGTGCTTCTACTAATTTTTCTGAAGGAAGAATGGCGGAAAAAGGAGAACTTGATCACTATATTGGAGTAGCCACAACAAAGGATTGTCCAGAGCAGTTTAAACAACTCGAAGTCGCAGCTTCAACATGGGCTATATTCGAAGCTGTCGGTCCATTTCCTGATGCACTACAAAATGTATGGGGGCGTATTTATTCTGAATGGTTCCCTTCTTCGAAATATGAACTAGCGGAAGGACCGGAAGTATTGTGGAATGAACAGAAACACATATCTTCTCCAAACTTTAAAAGTGAAATTTGGATACCGGTTTTGAAGAAGTGATAAAAAAACAAAGCTGCTCTTCCCTAAAAGGAAAAGCAGCTTTATTTACATTTTCAACTCTTCTTTATAAATACTATATGACTTTATTGTTGATACGATAATACATATTAATATGATTCCAATCCCCATAAAAATATTAAATGGATCTGGAAGCAAAGCCCCGGCATATATACAAAGTGAACCTATTACAAATACCCTCGAAGCAAATCTATGTGTTTTTCTCCAAACTACAGGATTTTCTAATGTCCAGTCCATTCGAATGCCTACTAACCCGTTCGGCTTCGTTTGTTGCATGTAATTACCTAGTACAAGAAACAATGTTCCAAATCCAAAATTAAATGCAATTGAGCCCGATGCAATATAATTAGACGCTGCTAATAGTGCAAATATGTTACATCCAAATCCGATAAAGAGAATGGCATAATTAATCGCTGAAAGAACTTTGGATTGCTGTGTAGACTTATCTTTTATGAATCCAAAAACTAGCCATATCATATAGAGCACTACCATACTACCTATCGAGAATGAACTTGCTTCTATTTTAGAAAAATATCCATCTACTACTCCTGCTGCATTATAATGGCGTGGAATTTGTTCTGGTAAATATGGCCATACAATATACCATCCAATTGCAATGCCAATAATTAAACTCCATGGTAATACGTGTCTTTTCATCCTCTCTCCCCCATAATTTTTTATTAGGCCCCTATTTCTTTTTTATAAGCAATATATGAATATCCCATCGTTAATCCTACTGCACCAATAATAATTCCAACCATTACGAAAGATTTCCACGTTACTGGTGCAAAAACACTTAAAATCATAATGATCCCCAATGCAACAAACACCTTTCCGCTAAAACGGTGTGTCTTTCTCCATACTTCTTCGCTACTTAACGTCCACGGCGTTTTTATACCTACAAAATAATTTGGTTTACATTGTGGTAAATAGTTTCCGATGACTATAAATAAAATACCCACTAATAATTCCGGCACGCGATTAATGAATAAATTGTATCCTAATCCACTTGTAATAATATCTATATTTCCTACAAATAGTAGCAATAGTACACCATTATTCATCATCATAAAGGCTTTAGAAAATTTCTCGTAATTTGCTTTTCTTGGATCAATCTTTGGTATCACATTTAGAAATATATATAATGCAATCATAATTCCGACCATAGAAATCATTCCGTAAAATTTAGAAGAATATCCATCTACCTTACCTCCGCTCCAATGCGTTGCAATTGTATCCGGCAAATGTGGCCAAGCAAACGCCCAAGCTAAACAAGTTATAACAATTAATAAGATTGCAAAAAGATGTTTTTTCATTTCCCCTCTTCCCCCTTATTCGTAAATGTAAACACCCAAGTTAATAAATCTTGAAAGACAGTTGTGTTTAAAGAGTACACAACAAATTGCCCTTTCTTTTCATCTTGAATAAGTTCAGCATTTTTAAGTGCGCTTAAGTGGTGTGAAATACTTGGTTTTGTCATATTGAAATGTTCAGCGATTTCACCAGCGGTTAAATCACCTTCTTTTAATAAGTCTAAAATTTTTCGCCTTGTTGGATCTGCTAATGCTTTGAATGCTTGATTCAATGTCTTTCTTCCTTTCGATAATTAGACATTTAGATATTTATCTAAATGTTAAACCGATTACCGTTATTTGTCAATTTAATCCAGCGCCCTTTTTACTTTTCTCACTTTTAACCTATACTGTTTACTAGCTTATCTTTCAACATAATGAAAAGACTTGAAACACATGATACACTATAGCTACAATTGTTTTTTTGAGGAGGAATATACATATGTATAAAATTTTAATCGTTGAAGACGATCCAAATATTTCATCATTACTGCAATCTCACATTCAGAAGTACGGTTATGAGGCTGTGGTAGCGGAGAATTTCGATGATATTATGGAATCGTTTAACGCTGTGAAACCACATCTTGTTTTACTTGATGTAAACTTACCGAAATTCGATGGTTTCTACTGGTGCCGTCAAATTCGTCATGAATCTACTTGTCCAATTATTTTCATTTCAGCTCGTGCTGGTGAGATGGAACAAATTATGGCAATTGAAAGCGGTGCGGATGATTACATTACAAAACCGTTCCACTACGATGTTGTAATGGCGAAAATTAAAGGACAATTACGTCGTATTTACGGTGATTATGCACCAAATATTTCTGAACGTATCGTTGAAGTAGAAGGTTTAAAACTATTCCCAGAACGTCCTGAAATTCACTTCGGATCTGAACAAGTTCTTTTAACGAAGAAAGAAGCTATTTTAGCTGAAATGTTATTATCTAAATTCCCTCGTACAGCGAGCCGTGAAGATTTATTAGCTGCGCTTTGGGATGACGAGAGCTTCGTTGAAGAAAATACATTAAACGTAAACATTACGCGTCTTCGTAAAAAGTTTAATGAGCTTGGCATTGAGAACTCTATTGAAACAGTACGTGGACTTGGATATCGCTTTAACGCAACTTGGAGTGAATAAGCATGAAGCTATTTTTACGTGATCATTTTGCATTTTTCCTACTGTACGTTTTAAACTTCGGTATCATTTTCGTTCTTTATGATGCAGTAGATGGATTTCAAAACAATAAATTTTACTTCGTCGTTTTAAGTTTATATTTATTTATTTGTTTCCTCGCTTACCGTTACGTTCGCAATCGTAGAATGTACCATAGATTAAGCGAGCAACCAGAAAAAATGGAAGATGCGTTTATTGAAAGAGCGACTGCTCCGATGCCTCACGGTGTCAATGAACTCGTGCGTACGCAGTACCGCCTCTTCCAAAAAGAACTACAATCGTATGAAGTAAAACAACAAGAACATCAACTATTCATTAACCATTGGGTACATCAAATGAAGACACCTGTTTCTGTTATGCAGCTTATGGTGCTAGAAATGGAAGACGAGCATTTAATTCCAAAGTTTAAAAAAGAATTAGAGCGTCTAAACCAAGGGCTTGATATGGCTTTATACATGGCTAGGTTAAATAACTTCCATGAAGATTTCCATGTCGAGACGATTTCATTAAAAGATACGGTAACAAAAAATATTAATGGATTAAAAGAACTATTCATTCGTAATGGTGTCTTCCCTGTTTTAGAAGTCCATTCTGATTTAAAAGTTGCTTCTGATGCGAAATGGCTAAAATTTATCATCTATCAATTAATGACAAACGCTGTTCGTTACTCCGGTGAGCGCGGAAAGAAAGTTTTCTTATCTGCTTACCGAAACGGAAAAGATATTATTTTAGAAGTTCGTGATGAAGGTGTTGGTATTCCACAAGAAGATATTCGAAGAGTATTTGAACCGTTTTACACTGGGAAAAACGGTCGCGCCTTCGGAGAATCTACTGGTATGGGACTTTATATTGTAAGTAAAATTTGTGATTATTTAGGTCACTCTGTCAAACTAGATTCTGAAGTTGGTAAAGGAACGACGATTAAAATCATCTTCCACAACGCTGCAAATAATCAAGCAGAACATACGGAGAAGGTGACCGAAGTATGATCGTAACATATGCAAGCAAAATGTATGAGAACTCACTCTCATACATTTTTTGCAATACAACTACTTCTATATCTTCTAGCCGGAGGTATAATCTATGACATTTTGGCAATTTGCATTTAAAAACGTCACGCGCAACTCGAGAGCTTATTTTGCTTACTTTGTAAGTAGTTCCTTTTCCATTGCTGTGTTCTTTTCGTTTGCTGTTTACTTATTCCATCCGAAATTACAAAACTTTGACATGACCTCTGAAATTTCAGCATTAATGATATTTTCAGAAGTAGTAATTGTATTTTTCTCTTTCTTCTTTTTACTATATTCCATTGGTACTTTTTTAAAAGTTAGAAAAAAACAATTTGGTATTTTGACCATTTTAGGAATATCGAGAAAACAATTACATCGTCTTATTTTTATGGAGAATATGTTAATCGGGATTTTATCTATCTTTTTCGGCATGCAGTTTGGAGTTGTTTTTTCTCAATTTTTCTTATTAGTAACAGCCAAACTTACGCATGTTCCAGGAATATATTTATACGGGCCTACTAACGCGTTTATTTTAACAACCATTGTTTTCCTTAGTCTTTTTATCATTGTATCTGCATTCACACCAATGCTTATTCGTACAAAAAAAGCAGTACACCTTTTAAAAACAAATGGTGGAAAACAAAAAGAAAGAAAACCATCCATACTTGTTTCATTATTTGGTGCGATTTGTTTATTTGGTGGTTATGCGTTAGCTGGAAATCCTAAATATTTCGTATCAGTAAGCCCGCAAATCGGTGTTATATATATGGTTTCAAGTATTTTCGTTATCCCAACGCTTGTTACAATTGGAACATATTTCTTCTTTTCACAAATTAGTTTCTTACTTATTTATATTTTAAAGAAAAGAAGGAAGTTTTATATGAAACGGATTAATATGCTTTGGATTTCGGATTTAGCAAGCCGTATTCGAACGAATATTAATATGCTGTTTATTGTAGCGATGCTATCTACAATTGCTTTCACAATGATTACGTTTCTATATGGATTCGGGAAATTTATTAAGCTAGAGGTGAATAGAACTTCTCCTTTTCCAATTTCTTATTTTTCTTATGATGCGAACCCTTTTGTTACAGAGCATTTAAATTGGCTTGAGCAACAATTACAAAAAGAGCATTTCCCCTATCAAAAAATAAAAGCTGATATATATGAAACACCACTAAAAGAAGATAAAGATATAGCTATTTATAATGACGTATACGCAATTAAGCAAAGTGACTATAACAAACTTGCAGATTCTTTACGAATGAAACAACTATTTATGGATGATAACGAAGCATATGTGCTAACAGGGACATCTTATAACACCATATTCAACGAATTTGAGCAAAGCTACAAAAGAGATTACATTACACTCTCTAGTACAAATACGAAATTACGAGTGAAAGGCTATGAGCATGTGAATGCAATTCCATCTGGCTTTTCATATCAAACGATAGTTTTGCCTGATGTTATCGTAAATAACTTACCTAGCACCGTAAAGCATATATCAGCATACAATTACAAAATTCAAAACTGGGAACAGACATATGAAATTGCTGATAATTTTATAGAAAAAGTGCAAAAAGATCGAAATAAATCCCAGTATGAAGGACCTCTTATTCGTTCCTTTGAATCAGCAGGATCGTTATACAAAATAACATCAGGCAGTGCTGCATTTTTCCTAATTGGGACATTTTTAGGAGTTATTTTCTTCATTGGAGCTGGTAGCGTTCTTTACTTTAGAATGTATACGGATTTGACGAACGAACAAGAGAAATATATAACGATTTCTAAAATCGGTGTAACAGATACAGAGATGAAACGATCTGCAACCATTCAACTTAGTATTTTATTTTTCATTCCGTACATTATGGCATCCATTCATACAATGTTCGCAACAAAAATGCTACAAGATGTAATTGGTTTATCTCTGTTCAAAGAGGTTTCAGCCGTTCTTATTATTTTTGGATTCGTTGAAATCGTATTTTTCGTATTCATTCGTTCACTTTATATGCAAAAATTATCACAATACACGAGTGGACAAAATATTTAAAACAAACTTGATGAAAAGAGTATTTCTTATGCTCTTCTCATCTTCACCCTATCAGGAGGTTCAGGTGAATGACATTTTGGCAGTTTGCATTTAAAAACGTGACGCGGAACGCCAGAGCTTATTTCGCCTATTTTGTAAGCAGTGCGTTCTCCATCGCAATCTTTTTCTCATTTGCAGTTTATTTATTTCATCCTAAATTGCATATGACAGACGTGAATTATTCTCTGAACATATTAATGACAATTTCAGAAGTTGTCATTGTGTTCTTTTCATTTTTCTTTTTACTGTATTCAATCGGGACGTTTTTAAAAGTACGAAAAAAACAGTTCGGGATTTTAACAGTACTTGGCATATCCCAAAAACAATTAAAGCGACTCATATTTATAGAAAATATGTTAATTGGTGCTCTTTCTATATTTTTTGGTATTCAACTTGGAGTTGTCTTTTCACAGTTCTTTTTATTAGTTACCGCCAAAATTACACACGTACCTGGTTTATATTTATATCCGCCTACAAGTGCTATCGTTTTAACTATCATCATCTTTCTCGGGCTCTTCATTCTCGTATCATCTTTTACACCGATGCTCATTCGCACGAGAAAAGCCGTACGTCTTTTAAAAGAAGGAAAACAACAAAAAGAAAGAAAAGCATCCGTGCTCATCTCTCTATTTGGTGCGGCATGTTTAATAACTGGATATGTATTAGAATCCAATCCATTATATTTTATGTCGTTAGGCGATATCATTGGGCTTTTATATGCCGTCTCTAGTATATTTGTTATTCCATCGCTTATTGCAGCTGGAACATACTTTTTCTTTTCACAAATTAGTTTTTTACTTATTCGTATTTTAAAAACGCGAAGAACGTTTTATATGAAACGAATTAATATGCTTTGGATTTCGGATTTAGCAGCGCGCATTCGGACAAACATTAACATGCTTTTTATTGTAGCGATGCTATCAACACTCGCTTTTACAATGATTACATTCTTATACGGTTTTGGGAAATTTACAAAGTTTGATGCAATTAGACAAAACCCTTTCCCGTTCACGTATTTATCACATACTGAAAATACATTAGCTGATGAACATTTAAACTGGTTAGAGCAGAAATTTAATGAAGAGCATTTTACTTATACGAAATTTAAAACGGATATATATGAAGTATCTTCAGCTGAAGATAACACGCAGCTCTATTACGCAATTAAACAAAGTGACTATAATGTACTTGCTAAAGCATTAAATTGGGAAAAACTCACGGTAAATAAGAATGAATCTTATATTCTTATGAAAGACTTAGATGATCAAGTTATTGGAACACTTCACAATGAAGAAAAGAAAAATACTCTTACACTTACTCAAAACAATTTACAACTACAAGTGAAAGAATATAAAAGTTATAGCCCATTCCCAAACAGCTTAATATACCAATTACTCATACTATCTGATGAAAATGTAGAATCCTTATCCACAGTTTCCAAACAAATGAGTGTATATAACTTCAAAGTTACAGATTGGGAAAAAGCACATAATATCGGTTCATCGTTTATAACAAAAATTGATAACGATAATGCAGCAATTCAAGCAGAGCATCCACCTTTCCATGCAAGTGAAGCGAGCGATTCCCTATATAAGACAAAACTAAATGTCGCTTCGTTCTTCTTAATTGGTACTTTCTTAGGTGTTATCTTCTTTATCGGTGCTGGTAGTGTTCTTTACTTCCGAATGTATACAGATTTAACAAATGAGCAAGAAAAATATATAACGATTACGAAAATTGGCTTAACTGAAACTGAAATGAAACGTTCAGCGACAATTCAGCTTGCGATTCTTTTCTTCGTGCCTTACATCATGGCGTCAATCCATACGATGTTTGCGACAAAGATGCTACAAGAAGTTTTACATCTCTCGTTCTTCGCTGAGATTACAGTCGTACTGTTGATTTTTGGAACAGTTGAAATTTTATTTTTCCTTTTAATTCGTTCCTTTTATATGCAAAAATTATCACAACATATTAAGTTTTAAAAGTAGAAAGGTGATTACTATGGAAGAAGTATTACACATAAAAAACGTCTCAAAAGTATATGAGGGAAAAGTCCCTCATACTGCTTTAAAAAATATAAATTTACACGTAGATAAAGGGGAATTCGTTGCCATTATGGGTCCATCTGGTAGCGGGAAATCTACATTTTTAAACGTTATTTCTACAATTGATTCTCCTACTTCTGGTGACGTCGTTATTAACGGAAAAAAACCACACACATTTCGTAGAGAGAAGTTAGCTATTTTCCGCCGCCAAGAGTTAGGATTTGTTTTCCAAAACTTTAACCTACTAGATACACTAACAATCGGTGAAAATATCGTACTACCTTTAACATTAGATAATGTTCCATTAAAAGAAATGGATGAAAAGCTTGATAACATTTCAAAAAAACTTGGAATTGATCATATTTTGGACAAACGTATTTTTGAAGTTTCTGGAGGACAAGCACAGCGCACTGCAGTAGCACGCGCTGTTATTCATCACCCTTCTCTCTTACTAGCCGATGAACCGACAGGGAACCTGGATTCAAAAGCCGCTATTGATGTAATGGAGTTATTTACGAAATTAAACAAAGAAGAAGATGCAACGATTTTAATGGTTACGCACGATCCGTTTGCAGCAAGTTATTGTAACCGTGTTATTTTCATTAAAGATGGAGAGCTTTACAATGAACTGCACCGCGGATTATATCGCGAGAAGTTTTATCAAGAAATATTAGATGTTCTAGCCTTATTAGGAGGAAGACGTGGATGACGTTTTGGCAATTCGCATTTAAAAATGTCTCACGTAATTCAAAAGCATATTTCGCCTACTTTGTAAGTAGTGCGTTTTCTATCATGGTTTTCTTTTCATTTACTGTATACGCGTATCATCCACGCTTACAGAGTGTACAAAGCTTTCAAGAACGTGATCCTCTAATGAATTTAGCTAGTACAGCACAGCTTGTGATTGTTATGTTCTCGTTCTTCTTTCTCTTATATTCAATTGGAACATTTTTAAATGTACGGAAGCAGCAATTCGGGATACTCACTATTCTTGGTATCTCACAGAGACAATTAAAAAGATTGTTATTTACCGAAAACATGATAATTGGGATATTATCTATCTTTATCGGCATTCAAGGTGGACTTGTATTTTCTAACTTTTTCTTATTAGTCACTTCGAAATTAACAAACGCGAAAGGTCTCTATTTATATTGGCCAACAGAAGCGATTATCGTTACAACCGTAACGTTTATCATTTTATTTTTAATCGTTTCTACATTTACACCAATGTTTATTCGTACTCGACAAACAACGAAGCTTATTAAGGGCGTTAACAAAGAGAAGAGCGAAAAAAAACCATCTATACTCATTTCACTATTTGCTTTAACTTGTTTAGGACTATGTTATTATATTGCCGGTTATCCGCAAGGCTACATAACGGAAAAAAATGCACAAAATGGATCTGTATTCTTAATTATGCTATCTATTTTACCGCTTGTAGTGATTGGGACGTATTTATTTTTTTCACAAACATTTCTTCTCTTTATCTATATTTTAAAGAAACGAAGAAAGTTTTACTTAAAACGAATAAATATGTTATGGATTTCAGATTTAGTTTCTCGTACACGCAGTAATATTAATGTACTCTTTATTGTTTCTATGCTATCTGCACTTGCATTTACAATTATTATCGGGTTATTTGCTGCAAACAATAATACGAAAGCACCCATACTAGAACGATATCCAATACCATTCACCTATACATCAGAAGGTGTTAATGCATTTGAACAAAAGCATATTACTACGATTGAAACTGAACTTACAAATGCTAATTTTCAATATGACAAATATAAGTTTACCGTTTTAAAAGATACAGCTTCAAAAGAATCAATTGCCATTATGAAAATGAGTGATTATAACGCAATAGCACAGCAATTAAACAGACCAGAAATCACTCTCGATTCTTCACAAGTTTATAATATTTCTCGCTATTCACCAGCGTTATTAAATCTCGTGTCTAACCCATTTGCGAAGCAGAACACAATTACACTTGGCTCTAATAAAAAGGAATTTCAAATTAAAGGTTTTATTAATAGAGGAATTGAGCCTCCCTTTGCATTACCTCACTTAATTGTGATGCAAGATGAAGTAATTGAAAATATGATTCCTCATATTGAAACAATTACAGTCTATAACTACTTCGTGGAAAATTGGGAAAATGCAATTGTCCCAACAAAAAATATATTAAAAAGCTTAGATCATGATGCAGAAATTTTGTATGAAGCACATAAAAATGAAGAAAATTTCATTAAACCATTTTATATTTATACAGCTACGGATGAACTCGTTCATAGTAAAGGAAATGCAGTCGCTCAATTCTTTATTTGGGCATTTCTCGGCTTTATTTTCTTTATCGGAGCAGCTAGTGTTTTATATTTCCGTATGTATAATGACTTAACAACTGAAAGACAAAAGTATATTACGATTACAAAGCTTGGCTTAACTGAATCAGAAATGTTTCGCTCTGCAACGATTCAATTAGGAATTTTATTTTTCGTTCCTTACATCGTTGCTGGTGTTCACACATTATTTGCGGTTAAGTTTTTACAAAGCATGTTTTCTTTCTCCTTACTAAAAGAGACATGTATCGTACTCACCTTTTTCGGGGTTATCGAGATCATTTTCTTCTTCTTAATCCGTTCTCTGTACATTAATAAATTATCACAGCATATAAAAATATGAATAAAATAGCCTTGTGCAATATGCACAAGGCTATTTTCAATAGTTTTTAATAATTAGCAGCAATATCCACCGTAGCCGCCTGCGTAACCGCCGTAACCACCATAGCCACAACCGCCGCCTCCGCCGAAGCAGCTAGCACCGATGATAATTAATAAAATAAACAATACGATTAGAAGCGCAAAACCGCCTCCGCAACCATGTCTGCGGTTACAATCATCATGTCTGTGTTCACACTTTTCGCTCATTACCCTATTCCTCCTTTAGTATCATTCATAACAAGTTCACCTTGCTCTAAATGAGGGGATTCCATTTATATTATGTTTTCAGGGCGAATAGGAAGCTTGGCTTACCTAAAAACGGGCTTGTTTTAGGAATTGGGCTTAATCAAAAAAAAAGATACCTATTCAGGTATCCTTTAAAGAAACATATTCAACAAAAGAGCAAAACCAAATGCAATAAATGATAACAATGTTTCCAGCACCGTCCACGTTTTAAATGTTTCCTTCACCGTCAAACCTAAATACTCTTTTACAAGCCAGAACCCTGCATCATTTACGTGAGAAAACATTAATGAACCTGCACCGGTTGCAATAACGAGAAGCTCTAAATTCACACCAGACATGTGCTGAATAACTGGTGAAACAATCCCTGCTGCTGTCGTTAATGCTACTGTAGCTGAACCTGTTGCAATTCGAATTAAACCAGCTACCATGAAAGCTAATACGATTGGTGATAACGAAATATGTTCTGCCATTTGTGCAATAGCTGTTCCAACGCCGCTTTCAATTAATATTTGTTTAAATCCACCGCCTGCACCAATTATTAAAATAATAGAACCGACAGGCAATAAACTTTCATCTGTTAATTTTTTAATCATCTTTTTATTAATACCTTGTTTGATACCAAGTAAATAAAATGCTGCGAAACATGAAATAAGTAAGGCGATTACTGGACTTCCTATAAATACGAAAAATTCAGTCAATTTTTTCGGTAATGAAATATATGGTGCAACTACTGATAAAATCATCAATACAACTGGTAATAAAATAATAAAGAATGAAACTTTACGACTTGGCAAATCAGTTGATACTGTCGTAACTCGAACAAGCTCCGGTTCATTTTCAGGTATAACCCTCTTATGTACCCACTTTGCAAATATTGGACCTGCTATAATAGCCGTTGGTAACGCGATAATTAATGAATATAAAAGCACCTTTCCTAAGTTCGCGTTATAAATACCGATTGCAGTCATGGCACCTGGATGCGGAGGTACTAGCCCATGTACGATAGATAATCCCGCAATAACAGGTAAAGCAATTAATAATATGTTTTGCTTCGTCGTTTTTCGAATTGAAATAACAAGTGGTAATAAAATGACAATACCTACTTCAAAAAAGACGGGAATCCCTATAACAAACCCTGCAAATAACATAGCCCAAGGTAATTTTTTTACGCCGAAAAATCGAATAAAGAAATCTGCAACTTGCATGCCTGCCCCTGAATCAGACATCATTTTCCCTAATATAGTTCCAAGTGCCAAAATACCAACTAAATGTCCTAGTACACTACCAACACCAGTTTCATAGGCAGCCACTATTTTCGTTAAGTTCAGTCCAGACATAATAGCTAAAAATAAACTCGCAACTGTTAAACTAATAAATGCATGCCATTTCCACCATGATACCCCTAAAATAACAATTGTGATCGCAAGTAACGTGACGATTAATAAGTATATATCCATCTCTCATTCTCCTTACTTTTATCCCGATTGGTGTGGGCTAATAATTAGTGGGTGATGCCCTCCTCCACTAATTAAAGTTTTACTTTATAAAAAAAGAGGGAACATCCCCTCTTTTTTATACGTCATAATTCACTACATAATGCTGCATTTCTGTATTGTAGTAGCCTTCGCTATATTCAATTACTTCGCCAACTTCATCATAAGAATAGCGCATACGTTTTAATAACGCTGTTCCCTCTTTTTCACCTAGCGCTTCTGCAACGAAATTAGGTGCAAGCCCAACCGCGAATTCATCTCTGAAGTTTTCTAAATGTATACCTCGGTCTTCAACTAAATCATAAAGCGATTGTAAATCAAAGTCCGATAAATCTGTACTTGCCATTCCTGCTGAGAAATAGTGCGTATAATGAATGTACGGTGCATCATTTAACGTATATAAACGTTCGATACGGAAACTCTCTTTCCCGAATAATCGAAATGGCACTGTTCCTTCTTCATTATGCACGACTTCTGCTTTTAGCAATTTCTTCTGTACTTTATATCCTTCTTCCACTAATACTTCTGTAAATTTCTTACCCTTTGACAGTTTTGTCGCAGAAGTATTACGAATCACTTTCGTTCCTTTACCACTTTTCTTTTCCAAGTATCCTTCTTGAGCGAGTTCTTTAATGGCATTACGCACTGTAATCTTACTAACTTTGAACTCTTCTTCTAATTGCGGTTCTGAAGGAATATTCGTATGAATCGCATATACGCCATGCAATATTCGATCACGAATAATATTTTTTATTTGTAAATATAATGGTCCTTTTTTCCTCGTTACGTTCACTGTTACACCCACTACCTTTCTACATCACCTACTGATGCCGTCATCGCCCGAAGTATATCTTTCTCTGATGACATTGGCGTATCACCGACGATTGTATGTGCTAGCATTCCAGCTGCTGACGCAAATGAAACAGCTTTCTCTGGTGCAAACTCTTCTATCTCGCCATGAATAATCCCGCTCGTATAAGCATCTCCAGCACCTATTCTATCATATACAGAAAACGTAAGTGTTTTTGCAAAAGTGAACGAACCATCTTTACATATAAACCCGCGAAGCCAATGTGTATTATCACTGTTAATAGAGCGATGAGTACCAGCGATTGTAGCGATATGATACGTTTCAGCTACCTTTGGAATGAGATCCAGCAGCTGCGCCTCACGCTCCGTCTCTTCTGTTTTCATCCCAAGAACGAACATCGCATCTTTTTCATTCATCATAACGATATTAGCAAGTCCTAGCATTTCTTCATAATGCGGTTTTGCCTGTTCATATCCGTCTTCTCCCCAAAGTGAGGGACGATAATTACAATCAAAAACGACGGTTCCTCCGTTTTCTTTAACTGCTCTCGCTAAAGATTTCATATGATGACGCACCGTATCATTCATCGCAAGTGTAATACCGCAAAAATGAACGATATCAATTTCCTTTGCGATTTCTTCAAATTGATACATTTCTTCACATGCCGTATTGAAGCTACTTTCTAATCGATTCGAATATGTAACGCGGCTTGCACGTGCACCGAATCCATTTTCTAAAAAATACATACCTACATATTTACCACCTCTTGAAACAAGAGAAGTTTGAATCCCTAACTTTTGAATGTAAGATACAGCTGCATCTCCAACCGAATTTTCCGGTAAAGTTGAAATAAGAAGCCCTTCATGCCCTAAGTGAGAAAGTGCCGCTACTACGTTCACACCTGTACCTGAAAATGAGTAATTTAACGTGTTAGCTTGCGACAACAATTCATATCCAGGTACTTGCAGGCGCATCATTACTTCGCCGAACGCTGCAATTTTCTTACGCATATTGATCAACTAGCTTTTTCACGACTGCTAATAATTCACGAACATCTTCTACTTTCGTATTACCAGTTTCTTTATCAATAATAGAAGAGTATACGTGCGGGATAACTTGCTCTATATTTGCCTCAAGCGCAATACGTACAATTGTTTCAAAGTTTTCTTTATCAATTCCACCTGTTGGCTCTAATGCGAATCCTTCTTCCGCACAAGCTTTCGCAACTGCGCGATATTCTTCTTCGTGAGCTAGCCCTTTCATCGGGAAGTATTTCAATGAATTTCCGCCCATATCACGCACAAGTGCGATTGCTGTTTTAATTGGAACGATTGCTTTTTCTTCTCCAGCCGCACTAATTGGGCCAGTAGAAATATTTACGTAACCTACTTTTCCTGTTGGTGATACTAAACTATTAATCCAGCTATCTTTTTCGCCGAGATTTGCACGCGTTGCTCCAACTGAAGGGAACACTTGGTTAATATGGCTACCAGGATAATGCTTCGCAATTTCAGCCACAACTGCTGCTTGGCGATTATCTCCTGCGCCTAGTCCAATTGATACAGCGTCATCAATTTCTTTTCCGTATGCTTTCATAGCTGTAACAGCTTCTTCTACTGTTGGGTAGTCTTTTGATAACACTCCCACTACTACATAACCTTCTGCTGCTTCAAAAATATCTTTTGCGTTTTCTATATTGTTTGCCAATACATTTAATGCTACGCGACCTTTATAAAAACGTTTTTGAATGTTTGTCATTTTAGTTTCCCCCTACAATTTCTCTCATTTTTTCTTCAATCACATGTATATCATCACCTTGAAGTGGACGTGGATCGATATCAAAGAATCCTTGTCTTACTCCATAATCACGTGTATAAATTGCGATTTCCCCTTCGCGTAATGCAGTCACAACATCTCTTGCTGATTTGTTTAACTCTTTTTCGTTAATATGAATACGTGCTCTAAAGATTGCTCTTCCAGCTTCATCTTGAACGATCGTTACATTTACACCATTTAATTCTTTTAGCGGCATAAGTACTTGTAGCAATTCTTTTTCTTGCTCGCTCTTATCTTCTTTTACTCCGTACTCATCAAGCGCTTGAAGTAAGCCAAAAGTTGTCTCTTTCCCGACTTTCATACTTCTTCCGATGCAATGTAATTGCACTTTCAGCCATTCGATATATTTTCGTTTACCGCCAACAATACCAGAAGTAGGTCCTTCAATTGCCTTTGAACCACTATAAATGGCAAGGTCTGAATACTTCACATATTTTTGAATGTCTTCTTCAGCTGCCGCATCAACGATAAGTGGTACGTTATTTCGCTGCGCTACTTCCCATGCTTCTTCAACAGAAATCATATTTTTTTGCACTGCATGATGTGATTTCACATAAAGAATTGCTGCTGTATTTTCGCCAATCGCATCTTCAATATGTTCTGCTTTCCCTTCATTTGCGTAGCCAACTTCAACGAGTTTTCCTCCACCTAAGTAAATCATCGTTTCAACAGGAGCACCGTATTGAACGTTATGACCTTTTAACATAATCACTTCGTTTTTCGCGATTACTTCTTGATGAAGTCTTTCACTTTTACGGCGATTTCCTTCTGTAACGATACCAGCGATAGAAAGCGCAATTCCGCTCGATGCTGAATTCACAACGACCGCTGCCTCTGAATCTAGAATTCTCGCAATATGGTCTCCTGCTTTATCTACTAAATCAGCAATTTCCACATAATTTTGTCCACCATGTTTCATCGCATCCATTACTGTATCTGTAGGAGCAGATACACCTAAAATACTCATTCTACCGCTCGCATTAATCACTCTTTTTAATCCGTACTTAGCATTCAATGAATGACCCATTAGTTACAACCCCTTTCGTATCAATTCTTTTTTCAGCAATGCGCTGATCCCCTTCTGAATCAATTAACGTAACCTTCTCATCTTTAACCGTAAATAAAGTTAAGTTTGCAATATCCCCTTCTTGAATACGGCCAAGCTCTGGTTTCTTAAGCCACTCTGCCGCATTTTTCGTAACCGCACCAATTACTTCTTCTAGCGGATAACCTAAGTAAAGGAATTTCGAAAGAACGTGAGCCATACTATACACTGGACCATGTATACGATTCTTCCGGTAAATATCCGTACTAATTGTATTAAAGGCAATATCGTGACGCTTCGCCGCTTCTGCTACTTTAAAAGAAAAGCTAGCATTACCGTGACCAACATCTAAATGCACGCCGCGATTCACCGCATCTAACAACACAGGTAGCGGTTTCCCTTCTTCATCAAATAAATTATTTTCTTTCCCGTTTAAATAATGTGTAATCACATCATCTTTTTCTAAAAGAGGTACAACTTCCTCTATACGGGGAGGCGCTGAACCGATATGTACCATAATCGGTAATGATGTTTCTCGAGATAAAGCGCGCGCTACATGCAGCGGTTCAATTCCACTATCACAAACGACACTTTTACTCATTCTCGCCTTTAACCCAACGATTACATCTTTATACTTTTCTACTGCTTCTATCGCTTTCTCTTTATCTATCCATTCCATATTGGATAATTCATCAATTCGTTTCAAACCGATGCGAGAAATATTTAAAAAGGCAAATAAATTTGTCTTTGCCTGCTCTCTACTTTTTACTAAATCTGCAATGCGATCAGCACCGCAACTACCCGCATCAACAATTGTCGTTACCCCTTGCTTAACGCCAATTTCATCTACCTCATCGCCATACGGATCAAACTCTGGAAAAGCGTGAACGTGCAAATCAATCCAGCCACTCGATACGTAAGTACCAGAGTAATCAAGAACCTTTCCACCCTCGCCAGCACCAGCTTTCGTCACCTGTGCGATTTTATTATTTTCAATTACAATGTCAATCTCTTCCCCGTTCACACGTTTCACATTACGTAGTACGAATCGTTCTGTCATTGTATTTCCACCCTTTTCTATAAGAAGCCATAAGAATACGCTTACATTAAAGTTTCATTTTATATCTCTTTCACACGTTTAGCGTAACACAAAAAAAGGGAGAAGTAAATATAACGTTATAATGTTTAAAAATACATAAAAAGATGCTCCTCCAAAATGCTAATAGTATAGGAAATTATATCAACGATTTTTTGAATATATCTATCATAACTTACAATATATCAACGATTTTTCAATTATATCTATCATAACTTATAATATATTAACGATTCGACAAAGAATATCGATTTACCGACAAAAAACGTCACTTCCTTTCTTATATAAGAAAAGGCTGTCCCAAATGGCACAGCCTTTTTCTCTATTCCTGAACCGTCACAATAACCCCATCCATATTGTTCCCGGAAATTTCATACTGCTTGTTTGCTGGAACGTTCACTTTCGTATTCTCAGAAACTTTATAATAAGAAACAGTATATTTCTTACCTTCTACTTCAGTTGAAACCTCTTTTTCCTCTTTTAAAAACTCTAAATATTCCTCTAGTGTAAAATTCTTTTTTTGCATAATTGCGCTATGAGGTAGGCCGACATAACGGATATGCCATGGCTCATATTGAATTCCAGTAATGTTACTTTTATTTTTCGGATAACGTAATACAAAGCCATGCTTCCATACGTTCTCTTCAATCCATTTTCCTTCAGGCGCTTTCTCCATTTTCTTTTGAGTAGACCCAATGTCCAGTGATAATCCTAAATTATGTTCACTGTATCCTGCTGGAAGTGCATAATCAGATCCCATTTTTTCATATAGCTGTTTTTGCTCTTGGAAATCTCTATAACCACTACTAATCAAAAAATGGTTAACACTTTCTTTTCCAGCCGCATCGACAACGTTCAAAAACTTTTTCACAACATCCTTTGATAAACGAAGATTTCTATCAAATATTACATAACCTCTTACTAATTCACTATTATGATTTACATTTATAATATCAGACCTAATACTATCTTTTTTTACTGGATAATCCCTGTTAACTAATAATAAATCGCCCTTATAAATTTGTTCCTTCGTAATCTCTTTCCCCTCGGTGTTTGCCGCCTTTACTAGCTCATCTTTCCCGACAATTTTAACATCGATTTCCTTTTGAAATAACGGTGATATATAAACGCCTACACATACTGTGAATGCTATAAAAAAAGAAATAAATACCCACTTTTTCATTTCTAGTTCCTCCTTAACGTAACTTACGTATAGAATAGAAAAAACTATTAAAATAAAAAGTGGGGTAAAGTTTAAATTTTTATTAAATTGTTACATTCTCGTCTTTTGGCAATCGTACTTCAAATAGCGTTCTAACTACATTGCTCTCAGCAGAAATCGTACCATTATGCTGCTCGACAATATTTTTCGCAATGAATAGTCCTAGGCCAGTCCCGCCACGGTTCTCAGTTCTCGCTTTATCACCTGTATAAAACATATCAAAAAGATACGGTAAATCTTCTTCTGGAATGCTATCTCCATAATTCATAATTTGTACGACAACTTCTCCATTATCAACATATCCATTCATATCAACAAATTGCCCATCATACCCGTAACGAACGGCATTTGTTAACAAGTTTTCAAATACTCTAGCTAACAATTTTCCATCACCGTGCATCGGTAAATGAGGAGCCACGTTCAATCTAGCTTCTAAATGATGTTTTTCTAATAACGGATACAATTCCTCCTCTAACTGTATAAGTAACTCACTTATATCGATCGGCTTTTTATCCAGCTTTAGCATGCCATAATTCATACGTGTAATTTCAAATAGCTCATCAATTAAACTTTCCAGTCTTTGCGATTTTGTATATGCAATTGTGGAGAAATGTTTAATTTGTTCTTTTGTTAAATTTTCATCTTTAAGAATTAAATCTAAATATCCTAACACGGATGTTAACGGTGTTCTTAAATCATGAGCTAAATTCACAACGAGCTGATCTTTACTACTTTCAGCAAAATCTCCTCTTTCAACAGCTTCTTTTAACTTTTCACTTGCAACATTTATTTCACGCGCGATATTTCCAAACTCATCATTTGATGAAACTTGAACTTTATTCGTAAAGTTACCGTTCGCAAGATGATGAATCCCATTAGAAATTTCATCAAAGTATTTTAAATACGGTTTTGTCAAAAAGAAGAAAAAGATAATAGATAACGGAATAAAGAAAATTAAAAAGAAGTTAATGTCTCCAAATTCCCTTACCATTGACCTAAATTGTGCTAAAGGCTCTTCGTAGCGAACCATCGTTTTATAATACAACTGCAATCCTTTATAAATTATATAAGTTACAGTTGCTGCAAGCACCATACTTAACGCAAATAAGGCAATCATTTTAAATCGAAAGCTTTTCATCATATTAGCCATTGAAAGTATAACCTACTCCCCACACTGTTTTTATTAATTTATCCTTTCTTTTATCTTCTCCAAGTTTCTTCCGCAAAGTACGAATATGTACCATTACTGTATTTCCACCTTCATAATAATCATCTGCCCATACGTGCTGAAAAATATTTTCCACATTGTATACTTTCTTCGGATGACTCGCTAATAAATATAAAATATCGAACTCTTTCGGCGTTAATTCAATTTGTTCACCATACACATCAACCGTCCTGCGCTCAGGATTAATTACGACTCCGCCTATTTCTAAAGCAGATTTACTCTCCACTACTTTCGGGTGATTTAACGTAAAAAACCTACGCAGTTGTGCATTTACACGTGCAACTAATTCTATTGGTGTGAAAGGCTTCGTCATATAATCATCCGCACCTAGTACAAGACCTGTCACCTTATCAAAGTCCGAAGTTTTCGCGCTTAAAAAAATAATCGGCATATGATGTTTCGCGCGAATTTGACGCGTCACCTCATAACCATCCATTTTCGGCATCATAATATCTAAAACTACCAAGTCGATTGGCTTCGTTTCAATAATATGAACTGCCTCTTCCCCATCCGCTGCTTTCACAACATGGTACCCTTCTTTTTCTAAATGTATCTCAATTAAATCAGCAATTTCCGCCTCATCATCAGCGATTAAAATTGAAATGCGTTTCATTTTACTCCCCCTTTTTCATTCCATTTTTATACGCTCGATTGTAAACTAGTCTATCCAATTTGTACAATACGAAAAGGCTAC
Source organism: Bacillus sp. MT94 (assembly GCF_058792475.1). Classification (NCBI taxonomy): domain Bacteria; kingdom Bacillati; phylum Bacillota; class Bacilli; order Caryophanales; family Bacillaceae; genus Bacillus; species Bacillus sp. MT94. The sequence continues at coordinate 1,104,557 of NZ_JBXAEZ010000002.1, forward strand.
TCGTTAAAGTAACCTTGGTAAATAAAATTATATCAGCGATTTTCCAATTATATTGACTTACCGACAATGAACGACAAAATCCTCTCGCTATTTGCGGGCATCCTAATGAAACTTCCATTTACCGCTCAAAAAAAATCCGCTGCTTCGTAAGTTCTTCCAATCTTTCGCGGTCAACTTTATACTCAGCTTCAACACTTTGCGGTACAATCACTTTCCCGCCCTCAAGCGTCACTTCCGGTGAAATAATATCCCTCTGCCAATGTCTACTAGAAGCGGATATATCACCAGGAATCGTAAAGTTCGGCAATGAGGCAAGAGCAACATTTTGCGCTCGTGAAATCCCCATTTCTACCATACCACCGCACCAAACTGGTATGTTATGCTCCATGCAATAATTATGAATTTGAACCGACTCTGTTAATCCGCCTACTCGCCCTGGCTTAATGTTAACGATGCGGCAACTACCAAGCGTAATCGCAACGCGCGCATCTTCTAAACTATGGATACTTTCATCTAAACAAATCGGCGTTTCAATTTTCTTTTGCAACTCCGCGTGATCAAGAAAATCGTAATCCGCTAACGGTTGTTCAATCATCATTAATTGGAATTCATCTAGTTGTTTCAGCCTCTCCGTATCCGCTAATGTATACGCTGAATTCGCATCTGCCATTAGCGGGATATGCGGAAACTCTTTTCGAATTTCTTTTAATAACTCATAATCATGCTCTGGCTTTATTTTCACTTTAAAACGCTCGTATCCTTCTTCGGCGTACTTCTCGATTTGTTTTAACATAACCGGAATTGTATTGATCCCAATTACAACGCCGACTTCAATTTCATGACTAGTTCCGCCAAGTACTGTTGCTAGCGATTTCTTTTGACGCTTCGCATATAAATCCCAAACAGCCCCCTCTATTCCGGCTTTTGCCATTCGGTTTCTTTTTATATGTTGAAATAGACCCGGTACCTCATTCGGATGAGAAATTTCAGCCTTTAATAAATCAGGTATTAAAAAGTCTTGCAGTACATGCAGCGCTGTCTTCACCGTTTCTTCCGTATACCACGGTTCAGAGAATGCAACGACTTCCCCAAATCCGATGTACCCGTCCGTATCCTCTAATTCAATAACGATACTCTCACGCTTTTCGTAAGTCCCGTAGCTTGCAGCAAACGGGATTACGAGTGGCATTTCTGTTATATGAAGTGTCGCTTTTTTTATTTCCACCTACATCTGCTACTAAAAATATAGACAAATGTATATTCTTAGAGTATTCCTGCTTCTACGTGCCCTGCCTCGCTAATCACTTGCTACTACAGTTTGCTGTGACACTCCACAGGCGTAAATTCCGATGTAGCCCACCGTACATATATACAATCTATTTACGTTAGTATTGTATATTTTTTTGCTTGTAAAAGGTTGATAGATGCATTTAAATCTCTATCCATTACATTTCCACAATCACATGTATATACTCGGTCAGACAGCTTTAAATCCGACTTTTTTTGACCGCAACATGAACATATTTTAGAAGATGGATAGAATCTGTCCACTTGCCGTAGTTCAATTCCATATTCCCTACATTTCGTTGATAACCATGTTTTAAAAGCATAAAAACATTGTTGCGCTACAGCTTTAGATAGATGTTTGTTCTTCATCATACCTTTCACATTCAAATCTTCTACTGTAATAAACATTGGCTTGATTTTCACCACATCATTTACAATAGACTTTACATACGCTAATCGAATATTTGCTAGCCTAGCATGTAGCTGTTGCACCCTAAGAATATTTTTGTTTATATTCGCTCTTTTATTAGTAACAGGTTGTTCACCTCTCTTTCTTATATTTTCAAATTTGCGTGATAAAGAGCGTTGTTCACGTTTTAACCGTTTTTCTATCTTTTTTACTTGTACTGTTTTATTTATATTTTTGTGAGTTTTTCCATCGCTACGTACAGCGAAGTCTTTAATTCCCAAATCAATTCCTATACCTACTGCATTGAGAATTGAATTTGGTTTTACCTCTTTCACTTCACAGAGTATAGACACATAGTATCTTCCTGCTCTTTGATATACTGTACCACTTTTTACAGTTGTATTTTTTGAAATATATCCATACTCTTTTAACCTTATCCAACCAATTGTAGGGACTTTTACTCTATGTCTTTCTACTGTCCAATCTGTTTTGTTGTTTTTCGGAAAGTAGCACTTCACATCTTGCTTCTTCTTTTTTTTATATCGTGGAAACTTAGATAAACCTTTAAAAAATCGCTTAAAAGCTTTATCTCCATTCATAATCGCTTGTTTTACCGCTTTGCTCGACACTTCTTTAATCCACTGGTCACACTCTTTTGTATGAATGTTGTTTAACCATTTAGAAAAGTCATAGCCACTAAGAAATTTCCCATCCGACTCATATGCCTCTTTATTTTTAGAGATATACAGGTTATATACATATCGACACACCCCAATAGTTTGACGGATTTTACTAACTTGTTCAGTTGTCGGTTTGATTTCTATTAAATATGCTCTTTTCATAAATCTTCATCCTCCGACATTTTCTTTTTGTATTTTCTCAACCCATATATTCTACCGCTAAATACATGAATGATAGATATTAAATCCTGCACAAGTTCTTCTTGAGGAGATAGTTTTTCATTGTTAACAATCATAATTTCCACTCCCATTTTACGAAGAAACTTTTCAAACCACTCATATCCAAAACGTACAAATCTATCTTTGTGTGCAATGATGATAGTCGAAATATTTCTTTCCATACAACTGTCAATCAGGTTATTCCACTGTTTTCTTTTGTAGTTTAATCCGCTACCAATATCTTTGATAACTTCATCTACAATCATCCCTCGTGCATTTGCGAATGTTTTTAAAAACTCAACCTGATTTTCTAAATCATCTTTCTGACCTGGATTTGATACTCTTGTGTAAATAACTACTTTGCCTACTTTATTTTCTTCTTGAATACCCATATATTCCTTATACTGTTCTTCTGTATAGTATCATCTTCCTTTTTGGTTTCGGTAAGCAGTTAAAACACCTTGATTGTCCCACCTTTGCAATGTCTTAACAGAGACATTAAGCATTTCTGAAAATTCTTTTGGTTTATATTGTTTCATAATTACTTTTTATTATATATGCCTACTTTTGTCTATGTTTTTGTTTACTGTTTCTTTCTCCTCCACTAATTCTCTTAACTCTCGTCTTAACAATTTTTTCGAAGCGTTACGTGGTAATTCCTCTAAGAAACATGCTTTCTTCGGCACTTTATATTTCGCTAATTTCTCCTCGCAAAAGTGAAGAATTTCTTCTTCTGTTACCGCCCCGCTTTTCACAACAAAAGCAGCGGGTACTTGTCCCCATTTATCATCAGTCATACCTACAACACCAGCTTCCGCTATCGCTGGATGGGACAGCAACACTTCTTCAATTTGAGCCGGATATATATTCTCTCCGCCAGAAATAATTAAATCACTGCGGCGATCTAATACGTATAAAAATCCTTCTTCATCTAAATAACCGAGGTCACCAGTATGAAGCCATCCGTTTTGAATAGTCTCACGCGTCGCATCTTCACGGTTAAAGTAACCACCTGTTACGTTCGGTCCTTTTACTACGATTTCACCTTCCGCATGTGGCGGCACTACTACGCCGTCTTTTTCAATACGAAGTTGGCACTGAAATAGTGGCTTTCCAGCTGATCCTACTTTCGTTAACATGTAATCTGCGGACAACGTACAAATTTGCGAAGACGTTTCTGTCATACCGTACGTTTGATACACAGGAATTCCTTTATCTACACATGTTTCGAGTAACGGTTTTGGCGCTGGTCCTCCACCAAGTAACATACATCGTAAAGAAGAAGGATATGTTTCTTCTCCAAGTCTCTCTAATAAATCAGTTAACATTTTTGATACGACTGAAATAATCGTTACGCCTCTCGTTTGAAGTGCTGTATTAATAAAATCAGCATCATATTTCGGAACGAGTAAAATGCGCATGCCGTACATAATATTTTTCATTAGAAGAGATAACCCGCCAACATGGAACATCGGCATACACGCTAACCAGCAATCATCATCACGAAGTCCTAAATTAAGCGAAGAGCCAACCGCGCTGGCCCAGTGATTTCCATATGTTAAAATAACGCCTTTCGGTTTCCCTGTCGTCCCTGACGTATAAATAATCGTCATCGCTTCTTCTAAAGAGAATTCTTCTTGTATAGAGGCTTCCTCTTTTGGTCCATTCATCACTTCGGCGAATGAATAGACAGGAACATCTTTAGCATCAAATTCTTGATCGGTCACTAAACAAATAACTTCAGCATCATCCATTTGCCAAAGTAGCTCTTCTCTTGAAAGACGCGTATTTAAAAGCACAGCTACTGCCCCTACGTACGATAGGGCGTGAATAACTGTAATCATCTCCATACCATTTTTCATCAGAACAGCCACCTTTTGTCCTCGCTTCACTCCTACATGCGTGAGGTGTTCACAAACAGATACTACCTTTTCATGCAGCTGCATAAAAGTAACTTTCTCTTCCTCTATTTCAATTGCAGTTCGATCTGGTGTTAAAAATGCACGTTGCATTAACCAATTTGGCATCGTCTCCATCATTCATTCTCCTTTCATGAAAGAAAGAGACTTGATATGATATCAAGTCTCTTAGTTGTTTTGTTTCCGGTTTGACCTTATCCAGCTACAGCGGCTAGAACAGTCGGTCGTTTCACGCCTTCCTACGAGGCAAAAAGCGCCTCTACGTCAGGAGTTCCAACGCCCTCTTGTTCTAAGCGAGCCGCTTCCGCTTTTAAAACATCCAGCTACAGCAGCTAGAATGTTCGGTGGCTTCACTTCTTCCTACGAGGCAAAAAGCGCCTCTACGTCAGAAGCTCCATCCCCCTCACATTCTAAGCGAGCCGCTTCCGCTTTTGATCAAGGGAAACGAGGGAATTGACCGAAGTCCGGACTGCGTTTTTCTTTGAATGCGTCGCGACCTTCTTTTGCTTCGTCAGTTGTGTAGTACAATAACGTTGCATCTCCAGCTAGTTGTTGAATACCAGCTAGACCGTCCGTGTCTGCGTTGAATGCAGCTTTTAGGAAACGAAGTGCCATTGGGCTGTTTGCTAAAATTTCTTGTGCCCATTGTACTGTTTCTGCTTCAAGCTCTTCTAATGGTACTACTGTGTTTACTAAGCCCATATCAAGCGCTTCTTGTGCATTGTATTGACGGCATAGGTACCAAATTTCACGAGCTTTCTTGTGGCCTACCATACGAGCTAGGTAACCAGCTCCGTATCCACCGTCAAAGCTTCCTACTTTAGGACCTGTTTGTCCGAATACAGCGTTGTCTGCAGCGATTGTTAAGTCACATACGATATGAAGTACGTGTCCTCCACCGATTGCATAACCTGCTACCATTGCGATAACTGGTTTAGGAATTGCGCGAATTAGACGTTGTAAGTCTAATACGTTTAGACGTGGGATTTGGTCGTCACCTACATATCCACCATGACCGCGAACTTTTTGGTCGCCGCCAGAACAGAATGCACGTCCACCTTCTCCTGTTAAAATGATAACGCCAACATTTGCATCATCACGAGCGTGTGCAAATGCATTGATTAACTCCATTACCGTTTTTGGACGGAATGCGTTATGTACTTCAGGGCGGTTAATCGAAATCTTTGCGATACCATTGTATGTTGAATAAATAATATCTTCGTAATTGCCTTCTGTTACCCATTCAATAGCCATTACAACTACCTCCTTGTATATTTCTGATCTCCTCTATAAGTGTGACTTCCTTCTTGCTGAAAAAAGCATCACTGCATAGTTTTTAGAAATCCCTTTACTATTGTATCAAACTTTTCCGGTTGTTCCACATGAATTGCATGGCCAGCACCATCAATTTTGACAATTTTCGCATCAGAAACGCATTTTTCGATGTTTTTTAATATGCGAAAGAACTTTTCATCATATTCTCCGTTCATTAAAAGAACAGGTATTTTTAAGTTTTTCAGCTCATCCCACCATGAAGGCTGAGCCCCTGTTCCCATGCCGCGCAAGCTATTCGCGAGCCCTTTTGGGTTGTTAGCAAGCCGTTCTTTTCGCACCGCTTCTTGTACGTTTTCTGCTAAACGTTTTTGCGTTTCAAAAAGCGGAATATTTTCCCACATAGAAACAAAACTTTGAACGCCTTCTCGCTCAATTTTATTAGCAAGTCGATCATCTTTTTCACGACGTTCTTTTCTATCCTCTTCGTTTTCGAGCCCAGCTGTACAATTTTCTAATAAAAGAGAGTGTACATAATCTGGATATAGACATGCCATCGTAATCGCTAATCTACCGCCCATTGAATAGCCAAGTATATGTGCTTTTTCAATCTGAAGGTAATCTAATAGTTCTTTCATTTGCAATGCCACATTTCGGATATCATAATGTGCAACATCTTCAGGACTCTCGGTCTTTCCGTGTCCAACAAGATCTACTACAATAACTTGAAACTGCTCGCTCCATGAAGGGATAAAAGAACGCCACGTTTCCATGCTTCCCGTAAAACCATGAAGAAGTAGAAGTGGTTCCCCGCTCCCGACTACTTCATATTCATACGATACACCTTGCAGTGTTACGTTCATTTTGATTCACCTTGCAATGATGTAGTAATTACGTCCTGTGTTTTTGCCCATAACGTACGGTGCAATGTTAAGTTTTCATCACGGTTCGTACAAATTTCCACAACGTGTAAACCTTTTGTCGTTGCTCCCTTTTGTACTTCTTCACGGAATTGCTCCCAACCATTTACACGGCTAAATGAACCACCGTACATTTTGACAACGTGCTCATAATCAAGCCCAATTGGAGTTCCAAATAATGATTCAAAATGTTCCTTTTTCTCATATTGTGGTAAGAATGAGAAAATACCCCCGCCATCATTATTTACAACGACAATTGTTATGTTTAATTCATGTAATTTCGCTGCTAATAGCCCATTTAAATCGTGATAAAATGATAAATCACCAATCACTAATACGAGCGGATCGCAAATAATGCTCGCTCCTAAAGCTGTCGAAATGATTCCATCAATCCCATTTACACCGCGGTTTGCCATCACTTGAATATTTTTATCCGATGTGAAGAAGAATGAGTCTGTATCACGAATTGGCATACTATTGCTCGCAAATAATGTTGCTCCTTCTGGTAATACGCGTACAATATCTGTAATAACCTTTCCTTCAAATGCAGTATCATATGTTTCTATTTCACGAAGCGTTTCCTTCGTTTTTTCGTTTATATGTTGCCACATTACGAACCAATCATTCTTCTTCATAACTGGCATTTTTTCTATTACTTCCTTGCAAAATTCAATGTCACTTGCTTGCACAACTTCTGTCGCAACAAGAGCTGGATCTCTCCATTGTCCTGATTCATCGACAACGATATGAACTGCTTTCGTTTGTTTTTTTATGAACTGCGTTAATGATTTAGAAACAGGCATACCACCAAAGCGAATTAAAACGTCCGGTTTCCACGTTTTTTTTAACTGTTCATTTCGTAAAAATGTATCGTAACAGTCAATTACCATCGTTTTATCGTGGTGTCCGCTACGAATATTAGAAAGTGGGTCTGCTAATATAGGATAGCCAGTTTTTTCAGCTAGTTCTGTGGCAAACATTGCAATTTCCGAATGACTATCATCACCACAAATAATAAGCCCCTTTTCCATATGTGAAAGGCGCCCTACAAGAGAATCTACATATTCACTCGGCATCGTCACGTTTCCTTGCTGAACTACTCCTGTATATTCACTACGTCCTTTATCCCATAAGCTTTCTAGTGAGAAATCGGGGATAAGTGGCTCGCGAACTGGAAAATTAAGATGAACAGGACCCTGCGGCGCTAAACAAGCACTTGCTACTATGCGCTGCGTCGTCATACGAGCGTAATGATACATCGCTTCACTCGCTTCTGGCAGTGCCATCTCTGTAAATTGTTTCACAAAAGTACCGTATAAATTAAATTGATTCATTGCTTGTGGTGCACCCACATCTCTTAATTCATGCGGTCTATCCGCTGTTAAGACGATAAGCGGGACCCTTGAATGAAAAGCTTCACATACAGCTGGATAGTAATTAGCTGCTGCTGTTCCTGACGTACATAATAATGCTACTGGGCGTTTTTTCGCTTTCGCAATACCGAGCGCGAAAAATCCTGCTGATCTTTCATCTACATGTAAATATGTGTTCATTCCTTCGTGTTGTTCCATTAGTAAAGCAATCGGCGTTGACCGTGAGCCTGGACTAATGACAACATCACATACATCTAGACGCGTCAGTTCATCCACGAACGCGCCTAAATAATATGATAATGCTTCTATATGATTGTTCATTTCATTAATTCCTCCAAAGCACCAAGCATCGGTCTAAACTTCAAACTTGTTTCTTCATATTCAAGCTGCGGGATTGAATCAATTACAATACCACAACCGGCAAATAAGGATGCTTTCTCGCCGTTTAATAATCCGCAGCGCAGTGCAACCGCAAATTCACCATTTCCTTCATCATCTATCCAGCCAATCGGTGCACCATACAATCCTCTGTCTAACAATTCAACATCACGAATCAGTTTCATCGCTTCCAAACGAGGTGTCCCGCCAAGAGCTGGTGTTGGATGTAATTCTTCTACCATTGTTAAAAGACTCGCATCGCCTTTTGCTTCTACAGGCGTATATAAGTGAATTAAGTTTTTCGTTGTTAATAAGCCTGGGCTTTCCGGAATATTAACGTATTCGCAATGTTCATTTAGTACCGAGCGAATCATGTTAACAACATACCCATGTTCAGCTAAATTCTTTTCATCATGAAGAAGCGCATTACTATTTCGTTCACTTTCTTCTATAGAATGACCATGACCGATTGAACCCGCAAGACACATCGATGTAAATTTCTCATCTTCTTTGCGAATTAATCTCTCAGGCGTCGCTCCTAAGAAGCATGCTCCTTTATAATCAAAAGAAAATACGTAACAATCCGGTTGACCAATGCGAAGTGCTTCTAAAACGAGAGCAGAATCAATCGAATGATTCATCTCTAATTTAAGTTCCCTCGCCAATACAACCTTCTGCACGTTACCCTGCTTCATCTCATCTTGTACTTTTTCAATTGCTTTCATCCAGCCTTTCGGATCCACTTCTACTTTAGAAATAACAGCTAATTTCGATCCGTTTAGCGCACATTTACTCTCTCCCAAAATTTTCTCTTCTAAAGAAATCATTTCGTTATAAAGAGTTTCTGCACAATCTGTTGCTGAAACAAATATATTCATCGTTAACCATGCTTTTTCATTTTTTACAGTTAATAAAAATGCTGGTAGTGAAAATGTCGTATCTTTAAACTCTTTCCATAGGTCCGTTTTCTCTTTTTCTGGATCAAAGGAAAAACCACCAAATAAAAGTGGACCCGTTCCAAATTCATATTCATCTCTTTGGACAAATGCATTCTCTTTTACTTTCTCCCACTCGTCGCGAGCGGTTTGAAAGCGCTTATGAGAAGAATTTGCTATAGTGAAAACAGAGCCAATTCCTGCAAATATTACATGCTGAGCCGGGTCTGCAAAATAACATCTATTTTCGAATGAAATCCTTTTTCCTGCTGCATAGAACAGAAGTGGATCCACCCAGTCTATTTGTTTTACAAAACTAACCAATGTTTTTTCGTTAGTTGCACGCTTGATAGCTGCAATAAGAACTTCTTGCAAACCTTTTTGTTTCGTTTGAATCACAATTGTCTCCCCCCTATGGGCGAAAAATAGTCATAATTACGCTTGATTTTAAGATACACCTCAAACGAAAGGCCTGTCAACGTTTAGCATTTCTGAGAAATTCACCTTCTCTTCCTAGAAAATAAACGTTGACACTAAATGATGCTTTTTCTACACTTAGTTGTGTACAATATGTGACCAAAGGAGGATTCACCATGGAAATGAACGTCAAAACGAATTCCTCTCCTACGGCGCCAAAGCCAAGTAAGCAAACAGGCTGGCGCATCTGGTGGAGTTTACTACGTCCCCATACATTAACAGCCGCTTTCGTACCTGTTTTCATCGGAACAGCATATTCGATGCAGGTCGGAGGTATAAATCAAATACATCTTCCTCTTTTCCTTATGATGCTTCTTGCTTGTCTTCTCATTCAAGCAGCAACAAACATGTTTAATGAATATTTTGATTATAAAAGAGGACTTGATCACGAAGGTTCAGTTGGTATCGGCGGCGCTATCGTTCGCGATGGCATTCAGCCAAAAACAGTGCTTAACTTAGCATTTGGATTTTTCGGCATCGCAATACTATTAGGTATTTATATTTGTATAAATTCTAGTTGGTGGCTTGCTGCAATCGGTCTTGTTTGTATGGCCGTTGCTTACCTTTATACAGGTGGCCCACTTCCAATTGCATATACACCATTTGGAGAGTTGACAGCCGGATTATTTATGGGTGTCATTATTATTGGGATTTCATTCTTTATTCAAACTGGCACTGTAACATCAGAAGTCATTTTACTATCTATTCCAAGCTCCATTTTAATTGGTGCCATTTTACTAGCTAATAATATTCGTGACTTGGATGGCGATAAAGAAAACGGTCGTAAAACGTTAGCAATTCTCGTTGGACGTGAAAGAGCTGTTGGTGTACTTGCTTCGATGTTCATCGTTTCCTACATTTGGACAATTGCTTTAATTATCGTGGGCATCGTATCACCATGGATGCTTATCGTATTTTTAAGTGCGCCGAAAGCATTTAAAGCGACGAAAGGCTTTATCGGCAAAAGCATTCCAATGGAAATGGTACCTGCGATGATTGCAACAGCAAAAACAAATACAATCTTCGGTTTCCTAATGGGAATCGGATTATTACTTGGATACTTTCTATAAAAGGAGCTGCTTATGCGGCTCCTTTTTCATATCTGAAATTCATCTCATAATTCCTACTCTCAACGCTCATACTATGTAAAGAAACTGAATTGTAGGAAGGTGGACGACTATGTTAACTCCACAACAAGTAGGTCAATTTAAATCCATTTTAGAAAAACAAAAACAAGAACTGGAACAAACGATACAAACTCATGAAAATACAGATCGTGCTTCTGAACGCGATTCAGTAGGAGAACTGTCTAGCTATGACAACCATCCAGGTGATATGGCTACAGAGCTATATGAACGGGAAAAAGACTTCGGGCTTATTGAACTTTGGCATAAACAGCTTGAGGAGACGAAACATGCCCTACAAAAAATAGAAGCGGGTACGTACGGCATTTGTGAAGTGTCTGGCGAAGAAATTCCATTTGAAAGATTGGAAGCAATGCCGACTGCTACAACATGCATACAGCACGCGACAAATAAGTTAAATATGAATACACGGCCAGTTGAAGAAGAAGTGTTGTCTCCTTCTTTCCACAAGCATGATGAGGACCATTCTGTTGAGTACGATGCGGAAGATGCGTGGCAAGATGTCGCAAATTACGGAACATCTGAAACGCCGTCTGATTTAGAAAGACAAGATTCAAAAAACTATAATGGCATGTATGTAAATAGTGAAGAAAACGTAGGCTACGTGGAGGATTTTGAAAACTTTATCGGTACGGATATGTACGGGAAAAACCCACAAGTTTTCGCTACAGAAGAGCATGAAGAATATGAACAAATGCTTGATGATTTTGAAGAACGTACCTTCAAAGGTGAATTATCTTCAAATGAATCTAGTTCCAAAGAATAAAAAAAAGCATTCCGAAAATCGGAATGCTTTTTATCGCTAGCTAATTAGTTTTTTGTAACGTTAGCTGCTTGTGGTCCGCGGTTTCCTTCAACGATTTCGAAAGAAACTTCTTGACCTTCTTCTAAAGTTTTGAAGCCGTCGCCTTGGATAGCTGAGAAATGTACGAATACGTCTTCTCCGCCTTCAACTTCGATGAAACCAAAACCTTTTTCGCCGTTAAACCATTTAACTTTACCTGTTTGCATGTCATGTACCTCCTAAATAAAAATGAAACTATGAATCCACATGAAAAGGTGGATATAAAGGACATGAATGTATAACAAGCTTACAGCCTTTAATACAACGTGCTTTATTTCCGTACCACATTATGTAGCTCAATAGTGCTTTCACTATATCATGCTATATCGAAAACGTCAAATGAGAACACTTTCATTCCATCATTTTTTATAATCCTAGTATAACCTTAAATTTTCATTCTATTTTTATTCAAAAATTAACAAAAATACAGTACTCTAATTCTTTTAACTTCTGTACAATATAATTACTACATATTTATGAGGTGAAAAAATGCAAGCACATGAAATCGAGTATAAGCTATATGGCGATGATATGCAGTTTGTTGAAATTGAATTAGATCCAAAAGAAAGCGTTATCGCAGAAGCTGGCGCAATGATGATGATGGAAGATTACATTGAAATGGAAACAATCTTTGGTGACGGTTCTGGCCCATCTAACGGTTTATTCGGCAAATTAATGGGCGCTGGTAAACGTCTCGTTACAGGCGAAAGTATGTTTATGACTGTATTTACAAATACAGGTCACGGCAAACGCCACGTCTCATTTGCTGCTCCTTATCCTGGTAAAATTATTCCTGTAGATTTAACAGAATATCAAGGAAAAGTAGTTTGTCAAAAAGATGCCTTTCTTTGTGCCGCAAAAGGTGTTTCTATCGGAATTGAATTTACGAAAAAAATAGGAACTGGTTTCTTCGGTGGTGAAGGGTTTATCATGCAGAAACTTGAAGGTGACGGCCTTGTTTTCATGCACGCAGGTGGAACTGTATATAAACGTGAATTAAAACCTGGTGAGAAACTTCGCATTGATACAGGTTGTCTCGTTGCTATGACAAAAGATATTAACTATGATATCGAATTCGTTGGTAAAGTAAAAACAGCTCTATTTGGCGGCGAGGGTTTATTCTTCGCAACATTAGAAGGTCCTGGAACAGTTTGGATTCAGTCCTTAACACTTAGCCGATTAGCAGCACGCCTTACAAGCCCAGCAGCGCAAAGTACTGGCGAAGGTAGTGTATTAGGTGGCCTTGGTCGTTTATTGGATGGGAAAGAGTAAAAAGGGCCCTTATGCAGGCTTGTCCATCGACTAATATAATACTAAAATTAAACACCCTTGCTTGCAGTAATGCAGTGAAAGGGTGTTTTAATTTACGTCTACAAACGAGAAAAAGCAGATGAAATAAAGTAATAAGGTTTACTTCAGTAAAATAAGGTATATTATATTTGTTGAATAGATTCTCTTTCAAGACAAGAAAAGTAGGTGAACAAAGTGGGAAAATATCAATTGGATTCCAAAAGTCAGGTAGCTGTGGCAAAGTTTCATGAAAAACAGAAGCCTGCCAAATTTGATAAAAAGCAGCAACTTGAACAATTACGTGCGGAGTATTTGAAAAAAAAGCAAAAACAAACAGATAAATAATATGTTTCGTTTCCCGAAATTTTCGGTATATAGTGCGAACAAACACAAGTAAATAGGTAATCATCGTTCAAATATATACAGACTATTTTTTCAAACCTCTTACAAGCCCAGCATTATAAAGTACTGGTGAAAGTAGTATATTAGGTGGCCTTGTTCACCTTTTAGATGGAAAAGAGTAAAAAATGCCTCCAATGCAAAAAAACATCGGAGGCATTTCTCTAAAGTTTATGACTATGGCACTTTATTTTTACTGCGGAGGGCTATACATACCATTTCGAATCATATAATACTCCATCGCTTCATTAAGCCATGTCTCTTCTTCTTCCGTGTAAGGAGATGGCATCATATTATTATATTGTTCTTCTACATTCTCTAATTTACCTAAAGAATACATTGTCTCTTCACCAACATACTTAAGAGTCGCCTTCATATGTTCATCAACCAATTTTTGCACTTCTGAATCCTCAATTTGTCTTCCGAATAATCTTTTCACTTCTTTTGCTAAACGCACAAACTCTTTATCAAGTGCTATGCCCTCTTCTTCCGACTTATTATATAATCCATCAGCCAAGTCTTTTGATACATATCCTTCAAGCCATAAACGTTGTTCGTTTTCTTTTTGAATGCTGTTAATTAGACTCATTAATATGTCACTATCCAACTCTTCATCTTCCTCAAGACATACCATTGTTCGTTCAAGCGCCTTTATCGAAACTTCAATGTGTCTTCTCTTTTCTTCAAAGGCTTTTCTTTGTTGTTCCAACGTTTCTTTTAAATTTACATTCAAACTTGGCATTTTCAGCATAACGCGTATTTCTTCTAAACTATATCCTAATACTTTAAGACTCACTATTTTCTGTAGTTCTAATATATCTTTTCCTTTGTACACACGGTGACCAGAGCTAACATTCTTTCCAGGTTTAAGTAGTCCAATTTCATCGTAATATTGTAGTGTCCGTATTGATGTGCCTGTCCTCTTTGCAAACTCACCAATTGAACAGCCTTCCCTTTTGCTCATCTTACACTCCTCCTAACAATATGTTTACAAAAATCATACTCCCTCACGTAACTGTAGGTTCAAGTCTTTTTTCCAAAAGCATGAATCAAGTTCCTCACCGCATATATTAAACTATACCTTTTCTTAAGGAGGGCTTCCTTAATGCGTACTCCTTTATCCTTTGATAAAGACACTGCCATACTGTTAGCTTCTTGTTGTGAGTTAACGTATGAACAATATAAACAAAATGGTATTTTCGAAATACCAGATGGTTTTCAATATGTACAAGGGTTTCAAGGAAAAGCCATTCAAACAACAGAATGGTTCGGGTTTATATTAGAATCTGAGGATACAATTATCGTTGCCTTCAGGGGCACTCAAACAGACCCTGATTGGATTATTGACTCTCTCGTCAATCAAAAACCTTATCCTTATGCTTTAAATAGCGGAAATGTCCATAACGGCTTTCTCTCTATTTATGAGTCTTGTCGTGATTCTATTATGGATATGCTCGTATCATTGCCAGCACATAAAAAACTGCTAGCTACTGGGCATAGTCTAGGTGCTGCGCTTGCCACATTACACATATTAGATGCACGTATAAATACTGCCTTCGCACAGTATGGACTTTATACATTCGCTTCTCCAAAAGTAGGAGATATCGCTTTTCGAAATTATTATAAACTACAAGTAGCTAGTAGCTTTCGTTTCGTCAACTTGTTCGATGTCGTTCCACTTCTCCCTCCCCGAAACATAAATTTTAATGATCATGATTGGGAGTATGCACACGTCCATCACAATATGACATTTACAAAAAATACAAAATCCATTACAAATAATCATTCCATTACAACATACAAAACATGTCTGACTTCTCATTTTTAACCAGTAAACAATTGGAAATAAAATATTCGTATACTATAATACTCTATGAAGTTATTTTTGGATGAGGGGACCTTACATGTTAAAATTTATCTTCACACTTTTTCTTATTGTAATTTTTACGGTCACAGGTTTCTTTACATTTTCATACTTTGCGACAGGAGAGTATGATGGGGCAGGTATCATATATACCACTGTTCCATTTCTTTCTTAAGCAAAATAAATAAAACGAGCTTAATTTTATTAAGCCCGTTTTATTTATTAATATCCATTTTTGTTGGTAAATCGATAATATATCTCCCAATATAGCATCCTCTTTAAAACTGTTTAACTACATTACCAATACCCCAAATTTCATTGCTGTACTGCAAAATCGTTCGATCACTCGCAAAATGACCAGACTGTGCAATATTTAAAATCGACATTTCTAGCCACTTCGTTCGGTTCTCATAAGCTCTACCGACAGCTTCTTGTTTTTCAGCATATGGGCCAAAATCTCGCAGAACGAAATATTCATCATTTTGAATAACGAGAGAATCATAAATCGCTTCAAATTCTGCTCCCGATTGTGCAAAGAAACCATTTGTTAATTGATCAACTACTTTTTTAATGTGCCTATTGTGGTGATAATAATCACTTGCACGATATCCACCATTTTGATAGTAATGAAGAACCTCTTCCGCTGTTAAGCCGAAAATGAAACAGTTATCATGACCGACCCGGTCTTTTATTTCAACGTTAGCTCCGTCTAGCGTTCCGAGTGTAATCGCACCATTCATCATAAATTTCATATTACCTGTTCCCGATGCTTCTTTACTCGCCGTTGAAATTTGTTCACTTACATCCGCTGCCGGGAATATATCTTCCGCTAAAGAAACTCGATAGTTTTCTAGAAAGATAACTTTCATATATTGACTGACATACGGGTCATTATTTACTTTTCTTGCGAGTTCATTTATTAATTTAATAATTTTTTTCGCGTAATAATATCCAGGTGATGCTTTCGCTCCAAAAATAAAAGTACGCGGATAAAATGTAAAACTAGCATCCTCTTTCAAACGGTTATACAAATATAAAATATGAAGAACATTTAATAATTGTCGTTTGTAAGCATGTAATCTTTTCACTTGCACATCAAAAATAGAATTTGGATCAATCGTAAGCCCCATTGTATTATGAATGCGCTCCGCTAAAATCTCTTTACGTTCTTGTTTTACTTCTGCAAATTTCTCTTGGAAACTCGCATCGTATTGAACTGTTTGCAACGATTGAAGCTTAATCGGTTCTTTCTTCCACTCTGTTCCAATCGCCTCTGAAATGAGATTTGTTAACTGTGGATTTGCTTTCATAAGCCAGCGCCTATGAGCAATTCCATTCGTCTTATTATTAAACTTATCTGGATAAAATTCATAAAACAATCGCATTTCCCGCTGCTTTAATATTTCCGTATGAATTTTTGCTACACCGTTTACGCTATGGCTACCGACAATTGCTAAATGAGCCATTTTCACAAGATCATGCGCAATAATTGCCATGTCTTCGATGCGATGCCATTCATAAGGATAACGTTCCCAAAGTTCATGACAGAAACGTTCATTAATCTCTTCAATAATCATATAAATTCTCGGTAATAACGGTTTAAAAATGTGAATTGGCCACTTTTCGAGCGCTTCTGATAACGTCGTATGATTCGTATAAGAAATCGTCTGCGTCGTTATGTGCCAAGCTTCTTCCCATGTTAACTTTTCTTCGTCTAGTAAAATACGCATCAGTTCTGGAATTGCTAAAACCGGATGTGTATCGTTAATGTGAATCGCAATTTTTTCATGTAATTGACGAAGGTCACCATATCTTTCTCTATGCATTCGAACGATATTTTGTAAACTTGCTGATACGAGGAAATACTGTTGTTTTAACCGAAGTATTTTCCCCTCATCATGCGTATCATCTGGATATAAAAACTCCGATACAGCCTCTGTTTCGCGCTTATATTTCAAAATATCTTTGCAGTTTTGCGGGAACGGAACTGGTTCAGCATTCCAAAGTCTAAGTGTGTTTACAGTACTCGTCTCATAGCCTACTACCGGCACATCATATGGCACTGCCATAATGACTTCTGCATTTGTATGCCTAAACTCTAAACGCCCGTCAATTTCTAGCGGTTCAACACTGCCGAAATAACTTACTTCCACAGCTTGATCATGCCTTCTTACTTCCCATACATTTTCATGAAGAAGCCACTGTTCTGGAAATTCAACTTGATAACCATCAACAATTTTCTGATCAAACAAACCATGTTTATAACGAATTCCACAGCCGTGTCCTGGCAAGTTTAAAGATGCAAGTGAATCGAGAAAACAGGCTGCTAAGCGTCCAAGCCCACCATTACCAAGGCCTGCATCTGCTTCCACTTCTTCTAACTCTTGCAACGAAATCCCTAGTTCAGATAACCCCTGCTCGCATACATCTCTAATACCTAAATTCAAGATGTTACTTCCAAGCAAACGTCCAAGCAAAAACTCAATAGACAAGTAATACATTTGCTTTTGCTCTCCGAATCGATAACTCTCATTCGTTGCAATCCATTGACTATTCATATACTCACGTACCATATGACCGAGTGTATTATATTGATCACGAGTTGTAGAATCTTTGAAACTTTTCCCATACATCGTCTCTAACTTTTCTAGAAAAGTTGATTTAAAACTTTCAACATGAGTAAACATTTTTTCACCACCTACATGTTATTCCATGAGACTTTTATACAATTCCTTATAAGCAAGAGCCGATTGCTCCCAGCTATAATCTTCAGTCATCGCTTGTTTTACAAGCTGCTCCCACACTGGTTTATCGTGATAAAATTCAATTGCACGGTGAACCGTATGCAGCATGTCATGTGCATTAAAGTTCGTGAAACTGAAACCATTTCCTTCGCCTGTTTCTTCATCATAAGAATGTACCGTATCGTTTAATCCACCTGTTTCTCTTACAATTGGAATCGTACCGTACGCTAATGCGATAAGTTGTCCAAGTCCACACGGTTCAAACAGCGATGGCATTAAAAACAAATCGCTTCCCGCATACACTTGGTGCGCTAATTCTTCATTAAATCCGATATAAACTTTTACCTTCTCCGGATACTCATATGCCATCCACTCAAAGAATTGCTCATATTCCGAATCACCTGAACCTAAAATAATACATTGTACATCTTCTTCCATTATTTCGCGGAATACAGTGCGTACTAAATCAAGACCTTTTTGCTTCGTTAATCTCGTTACCATTGAAATAATTGGTGTATCCTCTTTTTCTGGCAAACCAAAATAACGCTGCAAAGCGCGTTTATTTTCACTCTTTTCATATAATGACTCTGCATCATACTGAGCCTTAATATACGAATCCGTTTCTGGATTATATACGCTCGTATCAATACCATTTACAATGCCGCTAAGCTTATCATTATATTTTCGCAGTAATCCATCTAGCTTCTCACCGAAAAATTCATATTGAATTTCTTCTTTATACGTCGGGCTCACCGCTGTAATTTGATCCGAAGCGATAATACCGCCTTTCATAAAGTTTATGTTTCCATAAAACTCTAGCTGCTCACTATGAAAATATTCATCACCAAGCTCTAACAAGTCGTACATCACTTCAGGAGGAAATACTCCTTGGAACTGCAAGTTGTGAATCGTATATACCGTTTTAATACGCTCATATAACGGGTTATCTTGATACTTTTCACGAAGTAAGAAATTAACCATAGCCGTATGCCAATCGTGGCTATGAAGAACATCCACTTCAAAGTCAAGGTGCGGAATACACTCTAACACTGCTTTTGAGAAATAAGAAAAACGCTCCCCGTCATCATAATGACCATACAGAGAATCTCTCTTAAAATAATATTCATTATCTATTAAGTAATACGTAATTCCGTCTTGCTCACCTTTTAAAATTCCACAATATTGATTCCTCCACCCGAGCGGGACGTTAATTACTTTATGTAACGTACATCCATCTCTTAACTTTTGTGGAATGAGACTATAATTCGGAAGTATAATACGAACGTCCACTCCTAATTTTTTCAGCTCTTTTGGGAGCGCACCCGCTACATCAGCTAATCCTCCCGATTTCACAAACGGTACACATTCTGATACTGCAAATAAAATATTCACTTGTTGTCCCACTGCGCGAAAAGTTTTTATTACTCCTCTTGCAGCTTCCTCCCTTCGAGTTTTCATTTAAATTAAAACTTTAATCAGTGGGGGAAAAAGCCCCCACTGATTCTTTAGGAATAACTATTAATCGTACTGTTTTGTACGCTTCCTTTTTCTACAACATACGGCTCATCGATGTTTCCTTTTAATACGACACCGTCGCCAATTTTCACGTCTTTATCAATAATAACACCGTCTATTATACAGTTATCTCCAATTTGGCTCTTTTGCATAATAATACTGTTACGAATAATTGATCCTTTTCCAATTTTAACTGAACGGGAAATAACACTGTTTTCTACCTCCCCCTCAATAATACTGCCATTTGCAATCATTGTATTTTTCACGACTGCACCCTTTAGATAACGAGTTGGTGGCTCATCTTTTACTTTCGTAAAGATCGGCGCTTCTTTCTTAAATAATTGCTTCCAAATAGCAGGTTGCAAAATTTCTAGGCTATGCTTATAGTAACTTTCGATCGAGTCAATAATTGCTACATATCCAGTATGCTCATATGTAGCAATATGTAATGATTTCCCGCGTTTTTCTCTCACTACATCAAATAAACTGTATTGCTCCACATCTTTATATGACTCAAATAAGTCTAACAATAATTGTTTCTTTAACACGTATGTTTGAAGCGAAACCCCTTCATGGCAAACTTCTGTAATATCAGCTGCCGTATGTATATGTCGCTCTAACACCGCTTGAAAATTTAATGCTGTTACGAGATGGCTATTCGTAATAACAACGTACTCTTCTCTGCTTCTTAGAAAATAATCAATATGTCTTCTAAAGTGTGCAAAAGACCCAAATTCATCTTGGTCACATTGGCAGTTTGGCGGGAATAAAAATAGTCCGTCTCGTTTTCTATCTAAATCCCACTGTTTTCCTGAACCAACATGGTCCATTAACGAACGATTTTTATGGCTTGTAAAAACTGCTACACTATGAATACTAGAATTCACCATATTTGAAAGCATGAAATCAATGAGTCGATAACGGCCCCCAAACGGTAACGCCGCTAGTGAACGATGCCCTGTTACTTTCTTTAAGGAAGGAAAACTTCCCGTTGCATTAATAATTCCTAACATTTTTTCTCCCATTCATTTCATCCCCCTTTTCTATTTCCCTTCAGCAATTAATACTACATCGTCAACATTCTTTTCTGGACGAATGATTGTTCCATCTTCAATAACCATTTCTGATCCAACAATCGCTCTTTCAATCACAACATTTTTACCAATCTTAGCCCCTGGCATAACGACAGAATCAATCACCATACTTCCTTCTTCCACCGTCACTCCTTGGAATAACACAGAATGCTTCACGTCCCCTTCAATGACGCACCCTTCGTTAATAAGCGATTCTTCTACTTTCGCCTTTTCAGCAATATATTGAGGCGGTTCGTTTGGATTGACAGAGTAAATACGCCAATTACGATCGTTTAAATTCAGTGATGTTTCATCGCGAAGCAAATCCATATTCGCTTCCCATAAGCTCTTCACCGTTCCAACATCTTTCCAATATCCTTCAAACGGATACGCCATTAACTTCTTCCCTTCATCCAATAAAAGCGGAAGTACATCTTTTCCAAAATCGTTACTAGATTCAGGGTTTCTCGCATCCATCTCTAAATACTCTTTCAAAATTGACCAATTAAAAATATAGATTCCCATTGATGCAAGATTACTTCTTGGAAATTGTGGTTTCTCTTCAAACTCAACAATCTCCATTTCTTCATTTGTATTCATAATGCCAAAGCGACTCGCTTCATCCCAAGGTACTTCAATAACAGAAATGGATACGTCCGATTCTTTCTCAATATGGTAATCTAGCATCTTACTGTAATCCATTTTATAAATATGGTCACCTGATAAAATAAGAACATACTCCGGTTCATACTGACTTAAATAGTTTAAATTTTGATAAATGGCACTTGCCGTACCTGTATACCACTTAACCCCTGAAGACTCCGCATAAGGAGGTAATACTGTGACCCCACCGTTTACTCGGTCTAAATCCCACGCATTTCCGATTCCGATATAATTATGAAGTTCAAGTGGTTGATATTGTGTTAAAATCCCAACCGTTTCAATACCAGAATTCGCACAGTTACTTAGCGTAAAATCAATAATGCGATATTTACCACCAAATGGAACAGCTGGCTTGGCTAAATTTTTTGTTAATGCACTTAAACGACTACCTTTTCCCCCTGCTAGTAACATTGCTACGCACTTTTGTTTTTGAGCCATCTTGTTTTTTGCTCCCCTTTCTCGTCTTCACTGGTCGTAATATGGATACGCCGAATGGTGGAATTGTAATCTCTACATGTGCCGCTTGATTATGGTACGGTTCTAGAATTGTCTTAAGACGTTTCTTATTCACTTGCCCCGAACCGCCATATTGCTGTGCATCACTGTTTAAAATCTCGTTATAATACTCGAAATCTGGTACACCTACTTTATAGTTTTCATATGTAGCTTTCGTAAAATTACATACGACAACTAACGCATCTTCTTGTTTATCCCCTTGGCGGATAAAAGAGAAAATACTTTGCTCATTATTATTAGCATCAATCCACTGAAAACCTTCAG
Source organism: Bacillus sp. MT94 (assembly GCF_058792475.1). Lineage (NCBI taxonomy): Bacteria > Bacillati > Bacillota > Bacilli > Caryophanales > Bacillaceae > Bacillus > Bacillus sp. MT94. Next base: position 1,126,743 of record NZ_JBXAEZ010000002.1, read on the forward strand.
GTGAATGGTCAAGCTGCCAAAGTGGTTTTGAGCGCTTATACAATGCTATGAGCTCATTAAAGTAATCATGCATATAACGATGCATTTCAAAATCATGTAAATTCCAATCTAAATCTTCAAGGTCTTTCCACTCATCAAACTGTCCGAATTCTCCTCCCATGAAAAGTAACTTCTTTCCTGGGTGAGTAAAGAAATATCCATATAATAAACGAAGTTGAGCAAACTTATCCCAGTAATCACCTGGCATTTTATTTAATAACGACTTTTTCCCATGAACGACTTCATCATGAGAAAGCGGTAATATGAAGTTTTCAGAGTACGCATATAGTAAAGAAAACGTCATTTTCTCATGAATGTGTTTCCTATATTCAGGCGCACACTCCATATATTTCAGCACGTCATTCATCCAGCCCATGTTCCATTTGTAATTGAATCCAAGCCCACCTTCATACGTTGGAGTTGTTACAAGTGGCCAAGCTGTTGAATCTTCTGCCGTCATAAGAAAATCTTCATCCTCTGCAAACACTGCTTCATTTAACTCTCTTAAAAATGAAACAGCATGCTCATTACTTTGCTCTTGTCCTTCTTTATTCCAGTACAACATATTCGCAACTGCATCTACTCTGAAACCATCAATATGGAAATATCTCATCCAAAATAACGCATTTGAAATTAAGAAATTACGTACCTCTCTCTTCCCTAAATCAAAATTGACAGTTCCCCATACTGGATTTTCTTGTACATCTTTATCTTTATATTCATAGGTCGGTGTGCCATCAAACAAATATAAACCGTGAGCATCTTTACAAAAATGCCCCGGCACCCAATCTAAAATGACACCGATTCCATATTTATGACATTCGTCGACAAAATGCATTAAATCATGCGGCGTACCAAATCTACTCGTCGCTGCATAATATCCCGTTCCTTGGTATCCCCAAGAACGATCATATGGATGCTCAACAAGCGGCATAATTTCAATATGTGTAAATTGATGTTCCACCACATACGGGATGAGCTCTTCAACCATTTCCCTGTAAGAGTACAGCGTTCCATCTTCTTTCTTTTTCCAAGAACCAAAATGTAATTCATAAACTGTCATCGCTTCTTTATAAATCGATTTTTTCTTTTTCTTACGATTCCAGTTTTTATCATTCCATTCATATCCTTTTATATCAAAAACTACAGATGCCGTATTCGGTCTTACTTCTGCATATACAGCATACGGATCTGCCTTTAAAATGACGTCACCAGCCAACGTTTCAATCGCATATTTATATATTTCTCCTTCTTCAATATGCGGTATAAATAAGGACCAAATGCCTTCTTCTGTCACTTGTAGCATCTTATGTTGCTCATAATCCCACTCATTAAAATCCCCAACAACACTCATTGCTTTCGCATGAGGAGCCCACACTGTAAATCGTACCCCTTGAATCTCATCTTCCGTCACAACATGTGCGCCAAAGATGTTATAACTTTCATAGTACTTTTCTGTATGAAACTCATCTCGTTTCACTTCTTCACAATTTATTACACTCAATATGCTCACCTCACTTAGATGACAGAATTTTTTATACTTTAACTATTTCTGCGAAAAACTGCAATATCCTTGTTAATTTATAAAAAACATTCGTTTTTTTCTTAAAAATGTTAGTTTTTATTCACATTTCCGTGTAAAATATCGAATTTTGACGAATATTCATTGTAAACGCTTCATTCTACTTCTATATTTCCTCCTATTATTTTTTTCTCAACCTTTATTTTATTAGGTTTATTCTATCTTTCACGCTATTTTCCACTTAAAATAACCATAAAATAATCTGTCATAAAAAAATGTTTCTCAACATTTTTCGTCATATTTTTATTGAAACGCGAAATTCATAAGCATATACTTGTTCTCAATAAAGAACCGTTATCTTTCGTAACTATAATTCATAGCGGACTACTATGTTTACTTATTTATCCTTGTTGCGAACGATTTCTATAAAAATTTAACTAGGGGGCTTTCTTATGTCATTAAAACAAAAAGTAGGAATGGGAGTTGTCACCGCTTCACTTGGTTTATCCCTTACATTCGGAGGTGTATTCGCCTATTTCAGTGATTCAGAAACATCGAGTAACTCATTTCAAGCTGGAACACTAGATCTTTCTATTAATCCAAGTGTAATCGTTAATGTGAAAGATTTAAAACCAGGTGATTTTATTGAAAGGAACTTCAAGCTTGAAAATAAAGGTACATTGGATATTGCAAAAGTAGCACTTGAAACATCATATGAAGTTACAGATGCAAAGCAAAATAATGACGGTGAAGATTTAGGTGATCACATTATCGTCAAGTTTCTAGTGAATGATGGACAGCCATCTAATTCAAACGATGATCATGAGATTTTGTGGGAAACAAAACTATCAAAATTAAAAACTATGAAACCTGAAGATGTCGCTACGTCTCTAGAACGTCATAACTTAATAGATGGTATTAAATCTGGTGAAACAGATTACTTACATGTCCTCTTCTCATTTGAAGATAACGACCAAGATCAAAATAAATTTCAAGGTGATTCCCTGCAGCTAAACTGGACATTCCATGCTGAGCAAACAGCAGGTGTGGAGAAATAATTTTTAAAAATATATATTACCGGAGGCCTATAAATGAAAAAGAAAAACCGTTTTGTTACTGGAATTGTAACGGCTGGCGTTCTGTTTTCAACTGCCATTCCGTTCAATGTACTTGCTGAAAGTCCTATTAACCAAATTGAATCTTCAAATGCTCATTCTATATTATCGAAGCTTTCTAAAGAACAAAGCCTGGCATTACAAACGGTAGATGCCAACCCTGGTTTTACAATTTCACCAGATATTAATACGAGTAGTTCTGAGCCTGTAAATATCATTGTAGAATTTCAAACTGCTCCAGTAAAGATTAATGAATTAAAACAAAAAGAAAAAGGATTACAATCTGCTCCTGAAAATATAAAAGTACGTATTGATCAAGAACATGAAGAATTCGAAAAAGGACTAAAACGTCTTTATCAATTCAGCCCATCAGTAAAATCAGGAAACTTCCAATCTGTACAAATTAAACGTTCTTATAAGCATGCGCTAAATGGTGTTGCAATGACATTACCAGCAAATACAGTTGAAGAGTTGTTACGAATTGGTGTTGTAAAACGCATTTGGAAAGATTACGAAGTGAAATTAAATTTACCAAAACAAGCTGAGCAAAAAGCACCTCAAAAACTAACAGATAGCATCCCGCAAATTGGAGTAGATAAGTTACATAGTGAGGGCATTACTGGAAAAGGAATTAAAGTTGGCGTATTAGATACAGGTATTGATTACAATCATCCTGACTTAAAAGACGTATATAAAGGCTATCGCGCAAAACCTGGCGAGGACTCTAGCAAAGTAGATCCAAATTCAGTAAAGGGTTGGGACTTTATTAATAATGATGCAGATCCAATGGAAACTACTTATTCAGAATGGCAACAATCTGGTGCTCCTGAATTTGATAACCGTGGTTCTGCCTTCTACACAGCCCACGGCACTCACGTAGCAGGTATCGTTTCTGCTCAAAAGAAGAACCAATCTGATTCAGCAGTAAAAGGTGTTGCACCTGACATTGAACTGTATAACTATCGTGTACTCGGTCCATACGGAAGTGGAGATAGTTCAGGTATTATCGCTGCAATTGATAAATCTATTTCTGACGGTATGAACGTTATTAACTTATCGTTAGGTGATGATAGCAACAATCCTCTTGATCCAACATCTATCGCTGTTAATAACGCGATGCTTTCAGGCGTTGTTACAGTCGTTGCTGCTGGTAACTCTGGACCGAATCCATCAACACTCGGATCACCAGGTGCTTCGCCATTTGCTATTACGGTTGGAGCCAGTGATAGCTCTATTTCCTTACCGAAACTATCAGGTCATGCTGGACAATTACAATTCCCTAACCTAATTTTGTTCGGCAAAAACTTCACTGATAAAATAGAAGATTTTAAGGGACAAACTTTACCTATTGAATCTGTAGGAATCGGTACGCCTGACGAGTTTAGTAAAAAAGATGTGAAAGGAAAAATCGCTCTCGTTGCACGTGGTACAACCTCATTTGATGAAAAAATTGCTAACGCAAAACAAGCAGGTGCAAAAGCCGTTATTATTTATAACAACGTGGATGGAGAAATTCCTTTCTACGTTGGTGAAAGCACAAAATACATTCCAGCATTCCGCCTAACGAAAGAAGACGGTGAAAAACTAAAAGCTCAAATTGAACAAGGTAGCACATCCTTAACTTTCGATGAAATTAATTACATTCAAACAGAAGGCGATCATCTTGCAGACTTTAGCTCACGCGGTCCTGTTACAGCAAATGATGATATTAAGCCTGATATTACAGCGCCTGGTGTCGCTGTCTTTTCAACAGTTCCTGAATATATTAACGACCCGCAAGAGGGTGAAAACTACGCTGTTTCCTATGAGCGTATGCAAGGAACATCTATGGCTTCCCCTCATATTGCTGGCGTTGCTGCTCTAATTTTACAAGAACACCCAGACTACTCTCCGTTCGATGTAAAAGCGTCTCTTATGAACACAGCTGATGATTTAAAAGAAAAATATTCGGTGTATGAAGTTGGAGCTGGGCGAGTAGATGCTTACAACGCCGTTCGTACAGAAACAAGCTTTAAAGTATTAGATACGACACAAACTGTTGTAAATGATGAAGTAATTGAAGTGCCCGAAGAAACTGGATCTATTGCATTCGGTAAGTTTTATCAAAAAGACGGTGAAGCTCTTGAACAAAAACGAAATATAAAAGTAACTAATCATAATAAACAAGAGAAAAAAGAATTTAAAACAGAAATTTCTTATACACCGGCTTCTTCTACTATTAACGATGCTGTCGCAAACGGTGTAAAAATCTCAGCTCCAGAAACAATTACTCTTGATGCTGGCAAAGCAGATGAAATTGAAGCAAAAATTAATGTTCCAGCCGGTGTAAAACAAGGCCGATATGAAGGATATATTCATATTACGAACACGAAAAATAAAGAAGAAACATATCAAATCCCATTCTCTATTCGTGTATCAGAGCCTGGTATTGAAAATGCAATACTATCAAGAAAAGCGATTTCAACTGATACATCTAAATTTAATCCATACGGTGAATCGTATGTTCACGGGGCATTCCAATTAAACAGCGAACTTGAAACGTTAGATCTTATCGTAAAAGATTCCAAAACAAATAAAGCTCTTGGCTTCATTGGAACATTAAACACAAGTGGACTAAAAACTGATGTGTATTACTACTTAGACTCATTCTTTAATGGAAAAGTGTATCCTTTTACAAATGATCCTGCAAAACCAATTGGTGATGAGAAAATCAACTTACCAGAAGGAGACTACACAATTGAGTTTGTCGGTTATGATAAGGCTGGGAAAGCACGTGTAAAAGGTGATTATGTTGTAATTGATAATACACCACCAGAAGTGAAACTAACTGGATTAAAACCTGGTATTTACGAGTTAAATGAAGAAAATTATACAGTAGAAGATGGCAAAAAAGCACTATGGATTAAAGGAAATGTATACGATTCAAACGTTGACTACTTAAAAGGAAAAGGATTAAACATTACGCAAGAAGCGAATGGCATTATGTACTATGACTATTCTCCATACTTGCATAAGTTTTTACCGATTAATGCAAATGGCGACTTTAAAGTTGGCATTACACCTGACTCCTTCAGAACGGAAGGTCCAATGAACACAGGCGTATATATTTTCGATTATGCAACTACAGGAGCTGACTATCCAAGCGGTGTAAATAACTACTGGTTTATCCCGCAAGGTGCTCAATATGCGAAAGCTAGTTACGATAAAAAAGAATTATATAAAAATGACGAGTTCACAGTAACACTAAATGCAAAACACGTAAAACAATTTGTTGCTGGGCAATTTAATGTAAACTTCCTAGAGAAGAACTTCAAATTTGCAAATGCGAAATTTAATCCTGCTTTTGAAAAGCTACTTTCCGAAAAAGGAGTAACCGCAAAAGTAAATGAACCGAAACTAGAGGCAGGTTCGGTTACAGTTGGTGGCGCTATCGATGACAAAAACTTTGCTGGATTAGATGGTGATTTCCCGTTCATTGATGTAACTTTCAAAGTAGAAAATGATGAATTTTATGAAGCAAACGCTCAATTAGAGTCACCAATTTTTGTTTACTGGAAACAAGGTGAATCAGAACCAAATAGAATGCGTGTACTTCAAGATCAAACATTCTCAGTTATGTCCTTAAATTCACTAGTAGAAGGAAATATTAAACCTGGTGCATTCTTAAATGAACGTGGATATTTAGATGAAAAGTTTGATTATGCAAAGCTTGGCGTAAAAGTATACGCAACTGATTCTTACCGTCATAAGTTTGAAGGTTCACTAGATAAATATGGGTACTTCAAACTAAATGGACTTCCAGTTAATAAACGCGACTATAACCTATATGTAGAAGTGCCAGGACATTTAACAAGCCGCCTAACAACGAAACTTGGTACTGAAAAAGACGGTAAGCTGCTTGGCCAATATTATTATGCAAGACCTGACGAAAACCTTGCCGGCGATGTAAATGCTGATAAAGTAATCGATATTAAAGATGCTGAAATTATCGCTAGCAACTATGGTAAAAAAGGACTAACTGTAAAAGACGGAGACCTTAATAAAGATGGGATTGTCGACGAAAAAGATATTCGCTTCGTTGAAAAGAACTTCTTGAAAAAAGGGCCAGATGCATCTAAATCACAAACACCTGTAGAAAAATCAAAAAGCGGTACACTGACAGATATTTTAAAGAAATTGGGATTAACGCCTAAAAAATGATAAAGTGAAACTTTAATCAGTGGGGGGTGTTCATCCCCCACTGATTATCAGCCCTCACCAATCGGGCTTTTACGGGCAGTTGATCACCAAACTAACTTCTTTGCTTTCGCTGCATTTTGAGGTGGGGATCTTACTGCCCGTTAATGCGGGATAATAAAGAGCACTCTACGTAAAGTAGAGTGCTCTTTTCTATAAACGACCCTTATCCAGCAAAAGGGGTATATTGGGGATATACAAGGGAAACCGGAAAAGGAATTTATATTAAATTATATAAGTTCAGAGGTAAGAAGCAGTTTCCCACCTCTGAATTATTTAGCAATTATTATAGTACTGGTGCCATTGTTTCTTTTAATACTTTTACAGAATGAGCGAATTTCGCTTTTTCATCTTCATTTAGCTCAAGTTCTACGATTTCACGTACACCTTCGCGGTTAATTACAGCTGGAACACCTACATAAGCATCTTTCTCTCCGTATTGACCTTCAAGGTATGCAGATACAGTTAATACGCTGTTCTCGTTGTTTAAGATTGCTTTAGTTACACGAAGTAGTGACATACCGATTCCGTAGTAAGTTGCACCTTTACGCTCGATAATATGGTAAGCTGCATCACGTACGTTTTCGAAGATTTTATCTAAGTCTTCTTGATTGTACTGTTCGTTGTTAGCTAAGATTGTTTCTAGTTTTTGTACACCGATAGTAGCGTGGCTCCATACTGGAAGTTCAGTGTCACCGTGTTCACCAACGATATAAGCATGAACGTTACGTGGATCTACATCTAAGTAGTCACCTAACATGTAACGGAAACGAGCAGAGTCTAAAGTAGTACCAGAACCGATTACGCGCTCTTTTGGTAAACCAGATTCTTTCCAAGTTACGTAAGTTAAAATGTCAACTGGGTTAGTTGCGATTAAGAAGATTCCATCGAATCCACTATCCATAATACCGCGAACGATTTGTTTAAAGATCTTTGTATTTTTCTCAACTAAGTCTAAACGAGTTTCACCTGGCTTTTGTGGTAATCCAGCAGTGATAACTACTAAATCTGCATCTTTACAATCTGCATAGCTACCGCTCCAAACTTTTGTTGGTGATGGAGAGAATGGTACCGCATGGCTTAAGTCCATTGCTTCCCCTTCTGCTTTTGCTTCATTAACATCTACTAATACGAACTCTTCAGCTACACCTTGGTTGATCATTGAGTAAGCGTAACTACAACCTACAGCTCCTGTTCCTACTAATACTACACGATTGATACCTTTTTTCATGGTAATTTCCCCTCTCTATTGTTCACATCTATTTTTTATGATTGTTTAAGTAATTAATTAAAATACTAATTTAATGTTGTTTAACTTCTTTACACTCATATTGTAGCACGTATTATTGTGAATTACTTCACAAATTATGACCTATTTGTGAACTTTTTCACATAGAGTGTAAAGTTATTAGAATAGGTGTGGAATCCATTTCAATGGAGGCGTTTTCTTTAGATTGTGAACAAAAAGAATGTGATTCGATTATTCCCTATAACTAAATTCAATTTCTATAATCAAACTAACACATTATCCCCTTATAAGCTGGACGTCAGTTGGCCTATATAGACTACGGTGAAATAAATGAATTAGCCTATACTTTATCACCTCCCTTTTAACCATTACTGTATATTAAAAAATATCCGTTAAAATTAAGCGTTCTTTTCTAGTAATAAACCATCCAATATAAGTGATAGGCCATGCAAAGCTTTAGACAACTGCATCTCTGCATCTTCAGAATTCGCAATCCAACAAGCAAGGTCCACTAGTCCGCCATTTATGAATCTTGCTAAGGCTTCACAGTCCGTTTTTTCAATAATAGAGTCCTTCATTAATTGTTGAAGTATCTCCGCCATCGTCGTTAAACATTGCGACTGTGATGATTGATAATAACTATTTCCTAATACTGCTGGTGCATCTCGAAGTACGATTCGCTGAATTTCTGGATTAAGTGCCATTGTTAAATACGCACGACAACGCCCAACAAATCCTTCCCATTTTCCTTCCGCCTCATTTGATACTTCCCCTAATTTATTATCCATTTCCATGTCAATTTCTTTTACAACTGCTTCTAACAACCCTTTTTTATCACCAAAATGATGATAAATTGCACCACGTGTTAAACCGACAGATGCTGTAAAATCATCCATAGACGTGTTTACATATCCAACTGTACCAAAAGCCTCTCTTGCTGCACTCAGCAATTTAGCACGTGTTTCAGTAATCATTTCTGCTCTCGTTTTTTTAACCATCTTTTCCTCCTATTTCTATTCATTCTCTTTATTCAAAATAAATCGCATTATAGTATCGTTCTCTATGTAAAAGAATAACTCCTTTGAACGTCAGCTCTCTATCCAGAGATAAAACATTTCAATTGACATACGCACCGTATGTTAATATGATATTGGCATACGGTGCGTATGTCAATTATTTCTAGCTTACAAGATAATATAACTTCTTACCCATCCCCTACATTGACTCACTGTCCCTTTTTATAGAAGGTATTAATGAAACAGAGGAGGAGTTAAAAGAATGAAGAATGTATATGTAAACGTCAAATACTTTGGTGATTATTATGTTTAATTCCTACCGTGAAATTTTCAGTGCTCCTGGTACAAAAGGATTCTCATTAGCAGGATTTATAGCTCGGATGCCCATATCAATGATGGGCATTGGTATTGTTACAATGTTATCTCAGTTACGTGGTGACTATTGGCTTGCTGGAGCTGTTGCAGCCACCTTTACATTATCATCAGCTTTACTAGCTCCTCATATTTCTCGGATGGCCGATCAATTAGGGCAATCTCGCATACTTCTTCCGACTACAGGTATCAGTGTTTTCTTTACGATCCTCTTACTTCTATGCACGAAATATGAAGCTCCTTATTGGACGCTATTTCTATCCGCCTTATGTGCAGGTTGTATGCCCAACATGTCAGCCATGGTGCGTGCACGTTGGACTAAACTATACCGTGGATCCCATAAATTGCATACAGCATTTTCCTTCGAGTCGGTTGTCGACGAAATTTGCTTCATAATTGGGCCTGTATTATCTGTCAGTTTAAGTGTTATGTTCTTCCCAGAAGCAGGCCCACTTTTATCATCTGTTTTTCTTACAATTGGGGTATGCCTATTCACCATGCAAAAAAGCACAGAACCGCCTGTACACCCTCACGACATTACAAACAAAGGAACAGTGTTTAAAATTGGTTCTTTACGAGTACTAGTATTCACACTCATCGCCATAGGGACTATATTTGGCACAATAGATGTCGTTAGTGTAGCTTTTGCTGAACATCAAGAAAACACGGTAGCTGCTAGCTTTGTGCTTTCTGTCTATGCAATCGGTTCATGCCTTGCAGGTCTAATTTTCGGTACTCTTAAACTCAATACTCCACCCTATAATCAGTTTTTAATAGCAGTCACACTGTCCATGATAACAATGCTGCCACTAGTTTTCGTAAACACTATTCCTTGGCTAGTAGTTATTGTTTTCTTTGCAGGGTTATCTGTCGCTCCTACAATGATTATTACTATGGGACTTGTGGAAAAAATCGTACCTGAATCAAAAATAACTGAAGGAATGACTTGGGCAATTACAGGACTTGGTATTGGAGTCTCCCTAGGATCGGCGATAGCTGGTTTAGTTATTGATAACTTTGGAGCTCGGGCAGGATTTAGTGTGGCTATTATAGCAGGAGGCCTTGCCTTAACTATTGCACTTTTAGGATACAAAACTCTTCACTCCGCATATAGTCATGCTGTTATGAAACCGGATGGCCGCTCAGCAGAGAGTTAAAACATATTCAAAAAATAGGATTACCTCTTTTCTTATGTATAAGAAGAGGTAATCCTATTTAAATTAATATAACTTTTTTAAATTGATTATTTATAATCTGTTATAGCTTCTTTTATATTTATACACAACAAAAAAGAGATAGCAGATTATGCTATCTCTTTTAGTATGACCCGTACGGGATTCGAACCCGTGTTACCGCCGTGAAAGGGCGGTGTCTTAACCACTTGACCAACGGGCCAGTTCTGGCAGAGAAGAAGGGATTCGAACCCTCGCACCGCGTTCGCGATCTACTCCCTTAGCAGGGGAGCCCCTTGAGCCACTTGGGTACTTCTCTATAAATATGGCTCCGCAGGTAGGACTCGAACCTACGACCGATCGGTTAACAGCCGATAGCTCTACCACTGAGCTACTGCGGAACAATTATGGTGGGCCTAAATGGACTCGAACCATCGACCTCACGCTTATCAGGCGTGCGCTCTAACCAGCTGAGCTATAGGC
>NZ_JBXAEZ010000003.1:0-63986 GCF_058792475.1 Bacillus sp. MT94
GCCCGGTACAATACCGGACTCACTTTTATCAAGCTGCCTAATGAAATAACCGTGTCTAACTTTTAGGGGTCACTTCATTAATGCTGTTCTTTTTTTATCTCTATTTAAAATATACAAAGTTTTTTATATATTTTTAGAAAAACCATTGACAATGATAATGATAACCATTATCATTTATTATGAAGCCAACAATTGATGAATCAACCAAACGCTCAGTAACATTGTTACCCCTCTTTTTCATATAGAAAGGCACTGTACATTCCCCCTGTTTGTACAGTGCCTTTCTTGTTTATTATCATTCAAAAAAATTTAATTGCTCCGGCTTCGGCTCACCATATGTAATGTTCATCATTTTCATAAGCTGTTTCGCATTATCTGCTGCATCCCCACCTGAATTGTTGTTAAACAGTACGTATATATCCTTTGTTTTCTTTTTTAATTGCTCTAGTCGTTCAACCCATTCTTCCAGTTCTTTATTGTTGTAGCGATATAAACAGCGAACCGCTCTCCAATTTTCCCCTTTATCAAGCCAACCATGAACATTTCGACCGTGAAAACGTATTAATGCCATGTCTGAATTCGTAACCTCTAACACGAGTGGCACAGAACCTATCCCAGCCTGTGGTTCATCACAAATTGTATGAACCCATTTCTCCTGTTCTAGAAACTGTAACGTCTTATCTCTCATTTCTGGATAAAACCATGTTTGATTTCGAAATTCTATTGCACATGGTAAACCTTCCATTTTTTCTTTCGTATATCGAAGAAAATCTACATTTTTCTTTTTGCAATCAAACCATGGTGGATATTGAAATAAAATTGTTTTTAATTTATCAGCTTCTAATAAAGGAAGAATAGACTGTTTATACAAATCAAACATCTCATCGAACGTAGAAAAAGGAATTTCACCTTTCATATGTCCTGTCATTCCTTGATACGCTTTTACGACAAAAGAAAAATCTTTCGGCGTTTCCATTGCCCATTTTATATAATTTCGTGCAGGTTGCATCGCGTAAAATGAACTATCCACTTCCACAATAGGAAAATACTCGCTATATGTTCGTAATTTATTTCTATTTTCATAGGAATCTATGTATAAAGAATTATGATCTCCCCATCCTGTCACTCCAATGAACAGCACATATATCCCTCCCTTTTTAACTTCATCTTCTATTCACTTTCCAAACACTTTGCATTATGTAGCCTTTTCTTTAAGAGTATCCTTATAAAAATATGATATACTATATGGAAGAATTTTTAAAATGAGGGGTTATTTATTTATGCTTCCAAACGATGCTACTGTATCTCATGAAAAACGAATTGAAGAACTAGAAAATAAAGTGCGTTTTTATGAAGAACTTGTGAATCAATTACCACATCATTTCACATACAAAAATCCACATATTGGTTTACGAATAAAGAAAACCAGAACAACTCATTCCATTCAAGAAATACCAAAAGAAAATAAAGAAGCTAATTTTCAACTTACTTGTGATTCATTATTTTTATTTGAACAACTTGAAAAACACTTTGTTCATATTTTTGATGCCTTTTCACATCATGTAACCTTTGTCGATAGTAAAGGGAATATTACTTTATGTAATCAAGTTGCCGCAGATGATTTCGGTGTAATACGCAATGATATTATTGGAAAACCAATTCAACAATTACTAAACTTGCCGGAAGAAAAAATTAAAGCAATTGAAACATTAAGAACGGGAACAGAAATATATAATGAAGAAGTTTTAGACAAAAATTACGGTATTATAAATAACCGAATTATTCGTGATTATAACGGTGAGATTTTTAGAGTTATTAGTGTCTTTCATTATTTAAATACAGAACGTGATGCAGAGAAGTTTTCGTTAGCAGGGCGAATCGCAGCTGGAATTGCACACGAAGTACGAAATCCTCTTACAACAGTACGAGGATACTTACAATTTTTACAAGAAAGCGTTTCTACATCAAATCAAGAGTTATTTAAAAACTTGCTTATCCCTGAATTAGATCGTGCAAATAATATTATTACAAAATTTTTAGCTGTTTCAAAAACACGGGAATTTACAAGAGAACCGTTTCCGATCAATACATTTTTACGTGACTATATTCAACAGTTACTAGCTAGTGAAGTCTCCTTGCATAACATTTCAATTGATTATAACTTCTCTAATGAATTAGATGATATTTTAGTCAATATTGATCGACATGAACTTGTTCAAGTGTTTTTAAATCTATTTCAAAATGCCGTCGATGCTCAAGGCGACAAACCTCTTTCTATTCAAATCACTAGTTATCGCCTTGATAACTTCGTTCGGATTACTTTCACAGATAATGGAATTGGTATTCCTCCAGCTATTCAAGAATATATCTTTGATCCATTCTTCTCAACGAAGGATTCGGGAACAGGACTAGGCTTGTCAGTAACAAAAAAAATCATCCAAAATCATAACGGCACATTAAAAATGACTAGTAATGAAGATGGTACAACTTTCACTATTTCAATTCCAATCTTACCTAAAACAACCCTTGAAAAATTAAATCAATGTAAATAAAGGACTAATCCACGAACTACATGCCAATTGTTAAACACTCCCAACAATTAGCATGTAGTTTTTTATGTTGCACTTTTCTTCTTTACATTATATAAACCTTTCTCTATATCTTACTTATTTCTTTCTAGGTGGGCCAATTTCTTATTTTTTTAGAAATGGTAGTTTGTCCATCACGAATTTAGTATAAATTTCATTTTAATATATAGTAATGACTAATGATTCTATGAAAGAAAAGAATGAAAAGATGAACAATAAAAATAAAGGAAAAGTATTTTATGGTAATGATTGTTGAGAAGTAAGAGCATGTAGCCATATTAACATCCCTAAGTCAGAACTTACAGAATTTGTTAGACTTCTTCAAGCTCTTGGTCAAGCTATTCTAGTTCAATATGGATCTGGTTGCCTAGGTGGAGGAACTACGGGGACTACTGGTGCTCAAGGGCCTCAAGGCGCTCAAGGACCTGCGGGCGATACAACTGCGACACTATCTGTCTTCCGAATTTACTAACCACAATTTCCGAAAATATTTTGGGAGAACTAAGCACATTTATAAGTAATAGATGTGATTTTGATTGTCTATTAAATCTCTCTTTTAATAAAAAGGAGCACTTATTTGGGAGGATAAGTGCTCCTTCTTTACGTTTCTTTACCTCAAATTTACTCTATCTTAATCCTCATTTTGTATGATAAATAATGAAGTCAAAGATATGAAAGAGGGATGAAAAATGAGAGTTATGTCACTGATACGCATTTGGATTGCTCTTATGGTATGCATTATTTTATGTGTAGGATTTTTTTTAACTCTAAAATATTCCACTATTTCAAAAGCGGAGAGAAAAACAGTTCCATACAAACTTTTGTATACGAAACAAAACGACATCCCTTATTCCAATTCCACAAATAATGAAAAAAAAGTTATAAAAGGAATGCTTATTACGAAAGCTTCTAACTACGAAACTCTACTTCAAATTGCTGAAACGATTAAAGATCAGTATACAAATAAAGGAATTGATGAAATCACGCTGTCTATCCATAATGAAAATAATGGTAGTTATGAAGAAGAATTACCTTACGAACCGATTAGTAAAGGAACAATAATCGTCACATACGATTCTCAATCTTTTGGCATTACGAACATTACTCTTAATGAATAGTAGCATTTATCTCACTCATTATGAGCTCACTTTATTTTTCACATGAGAAAGAGGCGAATAATGAAATTCGCCTCTTTTTTCACCATAATGATGGAATCCACTCTTTCACTTTATCAAACCACTCTTGCTGTTCTTTTTTCCTTTGTTGTTCCTCTTCTTGCCTTCTCTTTTCTTCTTCTTTTCTTCTCTTTTCTTCTTCAATTGTTTGCAATTGTTTTTTATAGTCAGCCTCAGATATTAACGACAATTGGAACGCTTTTTGGGCTGGGTTTGCATTTGCTTTTTTCATGATGTCCCGGAACATCGTCGTCGTAATTTGACTACCACCTGGCACATAATGCTCGCTATCTGTTTTGTCATATCCCACCCAAATCGCACCTACTAAATCTGGTGTGTATCCTACAAACCACGAGTCCTTCGCTCCTACGCTCGGACCATTTACAAGTTGAGTCGTCCCTGTCTTTCCTGCTGTATCAACATTATTAACTTTCGCTTTTCCACCTGTTCCCTTTTCTACAACACCTTTTAATAAATACGTCATCTTTTGAGCGATTTTCTCACTCGTCACTCGTGTCTCTTTCTTATACCATTTCCCTATTATTTCCCCTTCAGCATTTTGAACTTCTCTAATTGCATGAGCCTCTACTTGAACCCCATCATTAGCGAATGTACTATATGCTTGGGCCATTACAAATGGAGATGTCCCTACATGCATCCCACCTAAAGCAATTGGATACGTACGGTCTTCTGGTACTAATGGAATACCAAATCGCTCTAAAGATTTCAATCCTTTATCTAATCCTATTTGTTCTAATAACCACACAGCAGAAACATTATACGACTTTGCTACCGCTTCGTACATTGTCACATTACCATGAAAAGCCTGATCACTATTTTTAGGTTCATATTCTTTAATATGAAATGGTTCATCCTTTAATATATCGTATACCTCATACCCTTGTTCTAAAGCGGGTACATATACAGCTAGAGGCTTTAATGTTGAACCTGGCTGTCTTTTTAATTGCGTAGCATGATTAAATTGTAAAAACTGATATGGTCCTCTCCCCCCAACTAAAGCTGGAACACCGCCTGTTTTGGGATTTATAAGGACTACACCCGTTTGCATAAGTTGATCTGAGCCACTATCTTTGAAATAACTATCATTATTCACAACATCTTCTACAGCTTGTTGTTTTTTCGGATCCAGCTCAGTATAAATACGATAACCACCTGCTAAAATTTCATTTTGTGTTAATTCATACTTATCCATCGCTTCTCTAACTATATAGTCTACATATTGGGAGTATTTACCTTTATATTTATCATCAACCCCACGTTTTAATACAAGGCCTGACTCTTTTTCTTTATTGTATTGCTCTTCAGAAATATATCCTTGTTCCTTCATTAAACTTAATACGACATTACGTCGTTCAATTGATTTATTAAAGTTTTTATAAGGCGAATACGCAGACGGCGCTTTAATTAAGCCCGCGATCGTTGCAGCTTCTGAAATTGATAAATCTTTTACCTCTTTATCAAAATAAGATTTAGCTGCCCTCTTTATCCCCCAAGCACCTTCCCCAAAATAAATTTGATTCATATACATTTCAATAATTTCATCTTTTGTATAAGTACGTTCTATTTTTTTCGTTAAAAAGTATTCCTTTATTTTACGAGAAAATGTACGATCTTGTGTCAGAAATACATTCTTCGCGAGCTGCTGTGTAATTGTACTTCCCCCTGCTACAACTTCTCCTGCTGTAATATTTTTAAAAACTGCACTTATAATTCCACTATAATAAATACCATGATGGTTAAAAAATCCCTTATCTTCTACTGCAACAATTGCCTGAACCATAATATCAGGAATATCTTTTCTTTTAACGCCTTCTGTTTTCGAAGAAGCTAATTTAGTTGCGACCTCATTATTTGCATCATAAATTAAAGTCGGTTGTGGAACAGCTTGTTTTAATTCAGATATGTCTTGAATGGAAATTATTATATTTACAGCAATAAATAGAGTAACGAGTACACTTCCCAATACAATTAATGAATTACGAAGTTTCTTCCTCTTATTGAACCACTCAAGCATTTTTTTAAAATGAGTGTTCTTCAATTTCATTCGTTCACTTCCTTCATTTATTTACACTCTTCTTTTTAAAAGGAAGAATATACCGCCTTTTAAATTTATTATAATAACGTAGTCATTCCTATAGTGTAAAGCTTTTCTTTTACATTCATACTTTTTGCAAGAAAAGGACATTCTACAAGTAAGATATTCACTATTGGATATTAATATTATTAATAGAACAACGAGAGTTATGTTAAGTTTTTGTAAACTTTTCGATAAAATGTTTTAAAAAACGACAGTTTTTTGTTAGAATTGATTAGCCAATATATTTTACATATATTACTTTTGTGGGGGTAACAATAATGGTCTTTAAATCAAAAAAAGATAAATTTTCTGAAATGTTAATGAATGTTTCCGAAAATTTAAAAGAAGGCGCGCAATTTTTCGTGGAGTATAAAATTAAAAATGCTAGCGATTTAAAAGAGTTTTCTATGCGCATGAAAGAGTATGAGTCAAAAGGTGACTCATTTATTCACGAAATCATTATGGAGCTAAACAAAGCGTTTATTACTCCGATTGAACGTGAGGACATCCTACAACTTGCAATGAGTATGGATGATGTATTAGACGGATTAGATCACAGTGCTGGTCTGTTCGAAATGTATTCTATTACAGAAGCTGATGAATACATGATTAAATTCGTAGAAGCAATTAATCAATGTGCAATTGAAATTGCAAATTCTGTTGAACTACTGTCTAAAAAGAAGTTAGTCGACATTCGTACGAACGCGATTAAGATTAAGGATTACGAATCACAATGCGATGATATTCGTCGTCATGCGATTAAGCACTTATTCTCTCGTGAGAAAGATCCGATTAAGATTATTCAATTTAAAGAGATTTACGAAGAGCTTGAAGAAGTAGCTGATAGCTGTCAAAGCGTTGCAAACGTATTAGAAACAATTATTATGAAGAATGCGTAAGGAGTTTGATCATGGATACACTCTTGATACTGACCGTTTTAGTAGTCATTTGCGCTTTAGCTTTTGACTTTATCAATGGATTTCACGATACAGCAAACGCTATTGCCACGGCTGTTTCAACGAAAGCTCTAAAGCCTAGACATGCAATTATTATGGCAGCTATTATGAACTTTTTAGGTGCAATGACATTTACAGGTGTAGCAAAAACGATTACAAAAGATATCGTTGACCCATTTGCTTTACAAAATGGTTCTCTTGTAATTTTAGCTGCTTTACTTGCGGCGATAGCATGGAACTTAATTACTTGGTACTACGGTATCCCAAGTAGTTCTTCGCATGCAATTATTGGCTCAATCGCAGGTGCAGCCATTGCTGCTGCTGGTATTAGCTCATTAAACCTTAAAGGATTCATTAAAATTCTTGAAGCTTTAATCATTTCACCAATTATCGCTTTCGTTATTGGTTATATCGTATACAGTATTTTTAAAGTGGTCTTTAAAAACTTTAACTTAACGAAAACGAACAAAAACTTCCGTATATTCCAGATTTTCACTGCAGCATTACAAGCCTATACACACGGTACGAATGATGCACAAAAAGCAATGGGAATCATTACGATGGCTCTTATGGCTAATAACTATCATACTTCTAGCGATATTCCGTTCTGGGTACAATTATCTTGTGCTATCGCAATGGGGCTTGGTACTTCTGTCGGTGGATGGAAAATTATTAAAACTGTCGGTGGACAAATTATGAAAATTCGTCCTGTAAATGGTGTAGCTGCCGATTTATCATCATCACTTGTTATTTTCGGTGCAACATTCATTCACTTACCGGTTAGTACGACGCACGTTATCTCTTCTTCTATTTTAGGGGTTGGTGCTTCTCACCGTGTGAAAGGGGTAAAATGGGGAACTGCAAAACGTATGTTAATTACATGGGTTATTACACTTCCTATTTCAGCTTCTTTAGCTGCTCTGTTTTACTATCTATTACATTTTGTTTTCTAATCAAAAGTCGTCTTCCTTATTTTTCTAGGAAGACGACTTTTTTGTGAACAAGCCTATTTCTCATTAAAAAGCGTGTATAATAATTGGTGGATAAGTTATTTAGAGGAGTTGGCAATTTTGGAATACATCATGTTACTTTTCATCGGACTAATCGCCGGGACAGTCGGCAGCCTAGTTGGGCTTGGAGGCGGAATTATTATTGTTCCGTTATTAATTGGATTACACAGTTTATCACCACAACTTGCAGTAGGGACTTCTATGGTAACAGTCGTTTTTACAGGGCTATCTTCCACCCTTACTTACATGAAGCATAAACGAGTAGATTATAAAAGTGGACTTATTTTATTTATCGGAAGCGGCCCTGGTGGTATTATCGGATCATGGGCAAATAAATTTTTAAACCAAGACACATTTTCTTTATACTTTGGGATTTTCCTTATATTCGTCTCAATTCTACTTATGCTTCGAGACAAATTAAAACCTCTTTCCCTCTCAAATACGTCTGTAATTAAGCGTTCTTTTACAGATAATGATGGAAATACTGTACACTATCAATTCCCACCGTTTCTTGCTATCTTTATTGCCTTTATAGTTGGGTTTATATCTGGGTTATTTGGAATTGGTGGCGGTGCCTTACTTGTTCCAGCAATGATGCTTCTTTTTGCATTCCCAGCACATATTGCAGTAGCAACTTCAATGTTCATCGTATTTCTATCAGCAATTGTAAGTTCTGCAACTCACATCTCACTTGGAAATGTCAGCTGGATTTATGCATTAATCCTTATTCCTGGTGCATGGATCGGCGGAAAAATCGGGGCTTATATTAATACAAAACTAAGTGGTAACGCCGTAATTAATTTATTACGTATTACGTTAATTATTCTTGGAACTAGATTAATCATTATTTCCCTTTTATAACGTATTCTTTTTAGAATGCGTTTTTCTTATACACATGAATATAAAAATCCTCCGAGGAGAACAAATAAAATTAAACAAACACATAATAACATATAATTTGAAATATGTACTTTCTTCAAGTTGACCACTCCTATAACTGCGACTGTTATCTTTATGATAGCGAAAAAATAGTTCACTTGCAGTTACAGAGTGCTAACAATGCAAAATCAATTATTACAAATTTTATCCTTATATTTCATTTCTTTGTATATTCTATCGATTTAATAAAAAAAGATGTCATATTGACATCTTTTTTAGTGAAGAAGTGACCATCCCATAAAGTCTTCATGTACTTGGCACGCCCTCTTATCATTTCGATCATATAATTCAGCATAACTATCTGTTTCTTCATCATAAGCCATCGTATAAATAATTTGGCCGTCTACTTCAACGGATAAAACGACTCCACCTTTCATCTCTTCTACATGAATGATAGCATTCGCCGGAATTCTCATATCCGTCATTCTCATCGCATCTAACAATATACTAAACCCCCTACAGCGTATTCATTGCTAGTACTATTACACACTAAATAGTATACTACTGTAATAGCATACATTTCGTCAATGAAATTGCTGTTGAAATAGCATATTGTCTATATACATATACGCTAAAATAGAAGAAATAGAAACATATTAATGGGGGGCTAACATTGATTCTACACAAAGGAGATGTACTATTCCGTCAAGGCGAGGACGGTCCTTTATACTTTATAAAAACAGGCTTATTAAAAGTAGTTCGGCTAGAGGAAGACGGAACACCATTTTTATTCAACATTATCGTTCCAGGTGAAACAATACCTCATCATTCTTTGATTTCACCGAAAGAATATCACGGTACAGCTATCGCTTTAATAAAAACAGAAGTTGAACCGATCACTAGTAGTGAATGGTATGAGAGACTTCAAGCAAATCCCGAATCATATGCCAACATCGCTATGCAATTGCAATCTAAATTAAGAATGATGCAACAACGAATTGATCAATTGACAACCGTCTCTCCGAAAGAACGTCTTCATCGTTTACAAGAATGGTTCACATTATATTTAGGTGACATTCCTATATATGAAATATTAACACAAACTGAAATTGGTCAACTGATAGGCATACGCCGTGAAACAGTTAACCGTTTATTACGAGAACAAATAAAAAACGAGGTAAAATAAATACCTCGTTTTTTTGTTTATTCTCATTCGTCTTATTGTAAGCTTGTTGCTGGGCCGAAAAATTCATAATGAATATGCTCTTGTTTCACACCTAAATCAGTTAGTGCAGCATTTATATGCTTCATAAATGCTACTGGACCACAAAAATAAAATTCTGCTTCAGTTGTCGGAATAATAGTTTTTAACCACTCGCTTTCAACGAAACCTTCTTTATCAAAGTTCTTCATTTCTAAATCTTTTTCAGTCGGTGCAGAATAACAAGTATATGCTTTAACTTTTTCATATTCATTTTCTACTGCCTTAACGTGTTCTTTCATTGCATGTGTATTACTATTTATTGCTGCATGAACAAAATATACATTACGTTTTGAATCTTGTTCAATTAACGTATTTAACATACTCATCATCGGTGTAATCCCTACTCCACCACTAATTAGTACAACTGGTAACGTTGAATCCATATTTAACACGAAATCTCCCGCTGGTGCACTTACTGGTAAAACATCTCCTTCTTTTACATGTTCATGTAAGTAATTAGATACTTTACCGTCTGGTGTATCTACACCTTTTTCTTTCTTTACACTAATACGATAATATTCTTTCCCAGGTGCATCGGATAAACTGTATTGACGATTATGTGTATATGTCTCACCTTCAATATTGATTTGAACCGTTACATATTGACCTGGGATGAATGAAGAAACTTTCCCTCCATCTTCAGGCTTCAAATAAAATGACGTAATAACATCGCTTTCCTTCACTTTTTTAACAATCACAAAGTTGCGGAAGTCTTTCCATCCACCTTCTTTATGTGCAGCTTCTTCATACATCTCTGCTTCAATGCTAATAAATGCATCAGCAATGACACCATATGCTTCTCCCCATGCATTTAAAACTTCATCAGGTGCACCTGCGACCTCTTTAATGGCACGTAGTAAACATGTACCTACAATCGGATAATGCTCAGCTTTAATACCTAAACTTCTATGCTTATGACCAATTTGTTTTACAACCGGAATAATTGCTTCTAAATTATCAATGTACGTTGCAGCTGCATAAACAGCATTCGCTAACGCTTGTTGTTGTCTTCCCTTTTTTTGATTCGTATGGTTAAAAATATTCAATAACTCCGGATGTTCTGAAAATAAAATTTGATAAAATCTCGTTGTAATTTCAACGCCTTTTTCTTGTAATAATGGTACTGTTGACTTTACGATTTCAATTGTTTTTGCACTTAACATTGTATCCCACTCCTCTATTTCCTTAACTGTTTTTAGTTTAACTGAATCTTATAATGCAGATTGTGATTTTAATCACTATTAACACGTTGTTTTTGTGAATAATATATGAACATTGCATTTACAAAAGAAAATAAGCTAACTAGAATTCTAGCTAGCTTATTATTTTGTTTGTATAGCTTGTTCAATTACCTTTCTATCTTTCCCATCGCCAAACTCCGTATACCCCCAGATATTCGTTTCACCTCTATATTTATTTACGATAATATCCAAGTCATGATATACACGGTGGGCATACACTACATACTCAATATTTTGAAGTTCCACACCTTTTTTTACAATTTCATAGCTTCTATTTACATCGCGTTTTATTTTTTCATTCTTTATTTCCGTATGTATATTTTTTAAAGATGGTTCTTGTTGTTGAAACCATTGCTTAAATTGCTTCCAATCCCCGTCTGTATAATTCTCTGCTTTACCGTAATTTAAGAAATTATTATAGCTTTCATGTGTCATTCGAATAAAATCTAGCACGTTTGTCTCTTCTTGCACATCTTCTACTTGAGCTATTGTATTTACCTCAGCAGGCTTATTCGCATAATGTAACAGCACTTTCATAAGACTATAACTCGCAATGATCATTACGATAATAATCCCGAATACACTTAACAATTTCTTCATATACAGAACTCCTTCTCTACTAAAGATATTACAATGTATGACTATACTTGTAACATTCTCTCGTAGAAATATAATTCCTGTATTAATTCTTCCTATCATTTCGACAATATATTTCTACACATTTCGTCTTGGCAAATGCTCCTGTAAAACAATATAACCTTCATAAGCTGTATAACCAAGTATAGCTATTAATCCGATATAACAAGCAAATACTGTCCATTTCGTTTTCGTATCCACTTTATAATAGTTTTCTTGTTGTTCCTTTTCTGTTTTCCATTCATTTAATTTTCTTTCTGACGCTTCAAATACTTCTCTTATGTGAATAGTATACTCATCTTTTTCATCTTCATATGGAACATAATCTAACGGTTCAAACTTCGGTAAAAGATACTCTAACACTTCCATTTTTTGAAGTTCACCTATTTGTAACTCTTTTTCCCGTTCTCTTTGTCTTAATGCATTCATCTCATGATGCATCATGTATATAGTCCGATGTACAGCTCCAGTTTCTTTTAATTCCTCTTCAAGCCTAGCAACATATTCTTTCATTCCATCAATTTTATGCCCTAATTCCTTAATCGGCTCATCTCTCTTTATCACTCTGTATAATTCCATACAACCGATAATAACAATAAATCCTCCCAAAATACTTTTAAAGTAAATTGAATAGCCAAGTAATAAAATAAGGCCTGCTCCCCAAATTTTAGTACTGACAACTGAAATAATTCGCCCACCATCTAGCGGCGAAACAGGAATTAAATTAAAGAAATTAATCATACTTCCAAGCAAAATAACAAGCGCCCAAAACGGCTCTTGCGTCATTATATAAAGTGGAATCGCGGGTAAAAATGAAAGAAGTCCGAAAAGCGGCCCCATATAGGCGATGTAAGCTTCATCTTTCGCATTTTTCGGCATCTCTTTCATTCCAATAAGGGCCCCCATAAACGGAATAAAGATTGCTGGCGATGTTGGGATCCCCTTTCTTTTCGCAGCCCATAAATGGCCCATTTCATGAACAAACAACAAATAAATGAGCGCCACTCCAAATTTCCAACCATATAGAACTGCGTATGCGCCAAGCGATAGAAACATACTAAATACCGTTGAAAACTTTGCTAATTTAAAAATTGCAAATACCCACTTTAACTTAGACAGTAAAAATAGACCTATCGCAACAATAATTCCCCATAATCCTTTTTTATTATTTTTCATATTCCTCTCCTTTATCTCTCATTAATGAATCCTATTCATTCATCAAAGCTTGTTCTTTTCTCTATTATGACATATTTTTTTCTATTGTTAGAAATAATGTTTATTTAATCCATTTTTAGCCAAAAATATAAATAAAGGAGGTATATACGAATGAATTTACAATCTCTCATAATAAGTGTTTTATCATTTTTAGCTTCAACTCTTATTTTTTATACAGTGAGCTATGTATTATTATTAGATTGGTTGCCAAATCACTTACTTATCACTCTTATCATTCTTTCCGCTCTTATGATTTCATTTCTTATTACACGAAAATCAATGAATGAGCCATCTGCAAAAGCAAAATAATAGAGAGGGTGTTCTTCTCCCCTCTCTATTATCATTTCCTAGGAAAGGCTATATAGAATTTCAATTCAGTTACAGCCAATAAGGATCTTATCTCAAAATTCAGTTGGAACAAAGAAGTTAAGCGGGAATCAACGCCGAATTGGCAAAGACTATTAATCAACGAAAAATGAGCATCCTCTGCCGATTAAAGTCTCACTTTATCTTTGAAAATTCATTTTTTCACCATACTCTTTAACGATTTGAATTATATTTTGAAACACGCCTATTTTTTCTTTTTCACTGTTTAATATTTTCAAATCATACTTTTCGTAATATGTTTCTAATGATTTTAATTGTGATTCTGAAGCACCTTTTATCGGAACAGTAGCCTTCAATTCATATTGCTTATACCCTTCCTTTACTTTTTCACCTAAAATCATTTCACTCTCTTTTGCTCCAATTAATTTTTGAACTTTTTCTGGGAAAGTGAGTTGCAAATAATACTCTCGTTCCTTCACTAACTTGTTGTATAGTGATTGTGAAATCGTATACCGTACCATATAATTCACGTTTTGATCGCCCGCTTTAATATGAAACGTAGTAATCTGCAAATCTTTTTTTGTTACTTCCGTTAAAGGACCTACCTGCATCTCATCTTCTTTTTGTTCTGAAACATTTGGAAATATAGCCAAAAGCTTTTCCGTATCTTTTTCATTCAACATATACATAGCTTTCTTATATTGCACCCATCCTCGTCTATCTTCTCCCCTTAACCATGCATAATAAGTTTCTTTTTTCCCATCTCTACTAATTTGTATTTCATATTCAGGTTCACCGAAGCTTCCGGTTATTTCTTGTTTCTCAGCTTTATCCAAAATGTCTATTACTAACTTCGCTTCTGATTCCTGCAACTTTTTCTCTTTATGTTTTTTTTGTATAACGGTTACCTCTATTGTTTCTTTCACTTCATTCACCGTCTCTTCTACTTTTTTTGTTTCTTTTTTTTGCTCAGCTTGACCACAAGCTGCTAGTAACATAACAAATAACAACAATACATATTTCCCTTTCAAATTAATCCTCCTTTTACGATAAGAAATTCTTATAACCTTCATACATAAAACAAAAACGTGACATCCTATTAAATAAGTTATACTAATCATTGAAAGGAGGTCTTTATCATGTCCATTAATTTTCATGATCCAAATAATAAATACACATACGCAACAAGAAACGCTCATATTTCTTGGGCTGAAATGGTAAAAAACATTACAGACATACAAAACAAGCAAATAATTGATATTGGCTGCGGTGGCGGGATTTATACGAAAGAACTTGCTCTTATGGGAGCCAAAAATGTTGTGGGACTTGATTTTTCAAAAGAAATATTACAAGCTGCAAAAGAAAATTGCGGCAACATTCCAAATATTTCTTTCATCCACGGTGATGCACATAATATCCCATACCCTAATGAAACATTCGACATAGTTATTTCTCGTGCAGTTATTCATCATTTACAAGACATTCCTACATTTTTATGTGAAGCTTCTCGTATATTAAATAAAAACGGTGTACTTATTTTACAAGATCGAACGATTGAAGATTGTACAGTTCCAGGAAGTCCCGAACACATTCGTGGATATTTTTTCTCTATATTTCCAAAACTCATTGAAATAGAGTCAAAAAGACGCCCAAAAACCAACACGATACAGAAAGAATTACAAAAACATTCTCTTCACGTGCTTCCCACACAAACACAATGGGAAGTACGAAAAATACATGATTCTGTAGAAGCATTGCTACAAGATTTATCTCCTCGAACAGGTCGATCCATTCTATATGAGTTAACAGATGATGAACTTTCTCAACTTCTACAACATATACAGACCGCATTACAAAACGTCTCTCCTATTATTGAAAGAGATCGATGGACAATTTGGAGCGCCATGAAGTTGTAAGGAAGGAAGCCTCACAAAATAATGTGAGGCTTCCTTTCTTTCATAATCTAATTTTGCAACACTCTTGATATCCTCCACTTCTGGCCTGTGCACTTCCACACTTCGGACATACTAAATATCTAGACTGATTTGTCAACAAACTACCTTTTTGAAAGAGTAAAACTTCTGCTTGTTTAAACGAACGCGAATAATATAACCACATAAAACCAATTATAGCAATAATGCCAAATAATACTCCCATCGCAAGCATTTCAGTCACCTCTTTTGGTTTGTTCTTTCCAGCAAGTGGATTGTTGTAATATTCTCTGTAAATTCAAATAATCCCTTCTTTACTCCTATAAATATCAACTTTCTCTATAAATTTTACAATTCTCCACAAATTTTTACTCCCATTTTACAATTCATTATTCCTTTTGCAACAACGAATATTACTTTCGATATTTCCGTATATAAATATATCTTTCAAAAAAACATATTGACTTTCTAAAAAAAACATGCAACAATACTGTCAGAATACTTGAATAAAAATTCATTGACGAGAACGAGTACGTTATAGAACTGTTCCCCAGAGAGTTGGCGATTTGCTGAAAGCCAACGTTCAGTGCGTAACCGAAAATCATCTCCGAGAAGTAGAACCGAATGTTACAGTAAGTTCTTACCGGCCGTCCCCCGTTACAAGGAACACGTATCATGTTGTACGTTGCAAAGCCGTATACATATAGATTTATTTCTACATGTGTAAATTAGGGTGGTATCGCGGGTAAATATAACTCGTCCCTTTCTTTAGGGACGAGTTTTTTGTGTTCTTACAAATGAATTTAAAAAAGGAGGAAAAACAATGAACACTGTATCAAAAAAACATATTTTTTTCACGGGTCTTATGCTATTTTCTTTATTTTTTGGGGCAGGTAATTTAATTTTCCCTCCCATGCTTGGCCAAAATGCAGGTGAAAACTTTTGGCCAGCAATGATTGGATTTTTACTAACAGGAGTTGGCTTACCACTACTAACTGTTATCGCAATTTCTCTATCTGGAAATGGAATGCAGCAACTTGCAAGTCATGTTCATCCATTATTCGGAATTTTCTTTACAGTAATTGTATACATTGCTATCGGTCCATCTATGGGCATCCCACGTGTTGCAAATGTCGCTTATGAAATGGGTGTTAGTTCTTTCTTACCAGAAACAATCCGCTCTAGCAGCCTAGTGCTATTTGTATATACAATCATCTTCTTTACTATCGTATTTTGGCTGAGTTTGAATCCATCTAAACTTGTTGATCGTATTGGAAATGTATTAACACCTATTTTATTACTCTCTATTTTCTTATTGTTTGTTAAAAGTGTATTTACACCAATTGGGCAATCAGGACCAGCAATGCAAGAGTATCAAACTTCTCCAATCTTCAAAGGCTTTATGGAAGGCTACTTAACAATGGACACTATTTCAGCACTTGCATTCGGAATTATCGTTGTAAATGCAATTCGTTCTAAAGGTGTGAATGATCGTAAGTCCATTGCCATCGCCACAGCAAAAGCAGGGCTTATTGCCGCTACAGGGCTCGTACTTGTATACGGTGCACTCGGCTGGCTTGGGGCAACTAGCGTCTCGCTCGGATATGCAAAAAATGGCGGACAGCTACTTACTGTTATCGTACAACAATTATTCGGTCCATACGGTTTGCTCCTATTATCTCTTATCGTTACACTCGCTTGTTTAACGACATGCGTTGGACTCGTATCTGCGTGCAGCCAATATTTTTCAACATTATTGACTACATTTTCATACAAAACGTTCGCGAGTATCATTTGCGCATTAGGATTACTAGTTGCCAACTTAGGTTTAACGAAAATTATCGCAATCTCTGTTCCAATTCTACTTGTTGTATATCCAATTGCGATTGTACTCGTACTACTATCATTACTTCATAAATACTTCGGTGGATATCGCTCTGTTTATGTAGGTGCTTTAATTGGAGCAGCTGTAGTGAGCGTATTTGATGGATTAAAACAAGGTGGTATTTCAGTTTCATTTATCACACCATATTTTGAATTTATCCCTTTATATAATGAAGGAATCGGCTGGCTAATACCAGCATTAGTAGGAGCTCTTATTGGTCTTGCAATGGCTAAGTTAAGCGGTACGAAAAAAGTTCCATTAGTAACCGAATCTCACGAAGTAAAAGCCTCCTAAAAAAACTCCCAAAAGGGAGTTTTTTTACATTTGATACGCAGTATGATTAAAACTGCTTATTTTATAAGCCTTCGTATAATATTCAATATTCGTATCAACTGTTTCTACCTTGACAACATCATAGCGCTCTTCTTGCTTTACTAAAAATAAATAGTATTCCTCTGTTGCCTCAATAATCGCAATTTTATCTGTTTCAACATTATATTGTTCACAAAGTGCTTGTAATGTGTTCACATACTCCCCTAATTTTTTAGACTTATCCATTCCGAATATAGTTTGAACTAACATATACATTCTCCCCTTTATATGTACTGTTAACACCTTAATGATAACGCTTACATTATTTATCGTCAATAAAAACATTCGATGGTTTTAACGCCAAATCTATATTATAGCGAGCCAATAATCAGCGAGGAATTCCCCGCCAATTAAAGCTTCACTTTATCACTTCGTTAATTGATGCCTAAATGCATAAATAACTGCCTGAGTACGATCACTTACATTCAATTTATTTAATATGTTACTCACATGTGTCTTTACCGTTTTCAGTGCAATAAATAACTCATCCGCAATCTCTTGATTACTTTTTCCCTCTGCAATTAATAACAAAATCTCAAACTCTCTTTCCGTTAAGTCATCATGCAAAGGTTGCTCTTTCTTTTGACGCATACGGGACATCATTTTCCCGGTAACTTTCGGCTCTAATACTGTTTCTCCATCATAAGTAGCTCGTACAGCATCAGCAATATCACTTGCTCTTGATGTTTTTAATAAGTAACTGGTCGCACCAGCCTCAATAACAGGGTACAATTTTTCGTCATCTAAAAAGCTTGTTACAACTACAATTTTTGCTTCTGGCCATTCTTGAATAATAGCACGTGTTGCTTCGACACCATCCATCTCATCCATAACAAGGTCCATTAAAATAATATCCGGTCTTAATTGCAATGCTAATTCTGATCCTTTTCGTCCATTATCAGCTTCCCCTACTACTTCAATATCTGGCTGTGTAGATAAATATGCCGATACACCCATACGAACCATTTCATGATCATCGACAAGCAATACTTTTATCATACTTCTCCCCCTCTCTCAATCATAATCGGTACTTTTACTTCTATTTGTGTACCTTTGGCCGGGAAACTAAGCACCTTGAGTGTCCCACCAATTTCATGAACACGCTCTTGCATCGATCTTAGGCCATATGAACCTGCCTTATTAACGCCTACTTCAAACCCAACGCCGTCATCAATAATTTTTAAAATCGCATATTGATCAATTTTTCGAAGGCGCACTTCTGTTTTCTTTGCCTTTGCGTGTCGCAACGTATTTGATAGCGCTTCTTGCACAATACGGAATAAATGATCTTCTACACCTTTTTTTAATTCTATTGGCTCAATAAGCCATTCAATTTTCATATGTTGTTTTCGCGATAATTCCGTTAATAATTCCTCTATACCTTCTGTCAGTTTCTTACCTTCCAATTGTACAGGACGTAAATGAAGGAGCAATGCTCTCATTTCTGATTGAGCATTTACAACCATATTTTCAACAAGTTGTAATTGTTTTTTTGTCACATCTGGAAATTCAGTTATTTGTTCATTAATCGCTGACATCATCATCGACATTGCAAAAAGCTGCTGACTTACTGAATCATGCAACTCCCTTGCTAAACGATGCCTTTCTTGAGAAATCGCTTCTTGTCTCATCTCTTCATTCCAATGAGCTCGTTCATTCGTTACTTTTTGAAAGAGTCCAGCTTGCTCCTCTAATCGACGAGCCAAAACGATTACTTTTCGTTCCACTTCATGAAATTCATCATCTGCAGTAAACGAAAC
The DNA here is from genome assembly GCF_058792475.1 of Bacillus sp. MT94. Classification (NCBI taxonomy): domain Bacteria; kingdom Bacillati; phylum Bacillota; class Bacilli; order Caryophanales; family Bacillaceae; genus Bacillus; species Bacillus sp. MT94. The sequence goes on from NZ_JBXAEZ010000003.1 coordinate 19,338, forward strand.
ATCGCTCGGAAAATTCCCTCGCTCTACTTCAAATAGAAACGTATTTAATCCTTGTATACGCTGCTCTATATAGTAACCGATTGCATATCCTACAATTCCCCCGATAAGTAAACTTGTAGTCATAATAAACAAGCCAATTGGAACAGAAGCGATGGATTCCTTCCATAATAAATCATACACTTGTTGCTCGCTTTTCCATACATATACAATTGTACAAATGAGTGCGATACTAACTGAGGACAACATAGAATAACGAATATACATCCACGAAATATTTTTTTGTTTCTTCATTATACTTTCCTCACTTCCGTGTCGCCTACGACAAGCGAAGAAATAATTTTAATACGACGAGGAGCCTCTTTATACTGCTCTGTTCTAAATGTAACATTGCGGTTAAACCCTGTCTCTTCATGACCTGGCAAGAGCACACGTCCGACAATAACAGAATGATTTAAAGAAAGTTCAATATCATATGGCACATATAAACGAATATTACCAACGACACCCCGAATAACAATTATCGTTTCCCCTTCTGGAATCATAGCAGTAGTTAAATCTATTTCCACATCACAAGCACCGTATTGAACATTAATATCCTCAAGTTCATAAATATGATCCATCATTCGTACATTGCCTACAAACATATTTTTCAAATATGGTTCTGTACGATATATTTGCTTCTCTTCGTCTATAATCCCTTTTTCTTTAATTTCAACCTTCATTGCTTTTTGCTGATGCCCTTGTTGAATCAATTGATAACCAATTAAAGCTAAACAAGCAAATACGACAAGAACAAATGCTGCTGATGAAAATAAGAAGAATAAAAATACGATACCACCAACAAATAAAAATACATTTCCCCGTACATAACGATTCTTTTTACGATAATGCCTTCCAAACATAAGCATAATAAATGCAAAAATGAGACCACCTGGTTCAAAATGTCCAAGTATCATATCAAGAAAAAGACCGAATCCAAATATGATGAGGAGCATCCCCATTAATTGTGTCTTTGAAAAATGTTTCTTCATTTCAGCTCCCCCCTTCTTGTCACATATACATAGAAGAAAAGGCATTGCTTTCCAACACCTTTTCTCCTATCACTATATCATAAGCCTGTTTTATAATATACTACTATTATTTTGTTAACTCTTTCGTTAACGATACATCATTCTTTTCTTTCATTTCACGCTCAAGTTTTGCAATTTTCATATCAAATGTGTCACGCTCATGCTCTTCATTCATGCGAGTTTCTAAGTCACGAATGTGATCTTCAATTTCTTCAAATCGTAAGAACGGATTATTTTCATCCATTTTATGCATTGCAGTATTCATACGACGATTTGCATGTGCCATATTTTCACGTGCCATTAGTTCCATACGCTTTGCGTGCATTTCTTTTAATTTATTTTTCATTTCAGAAAGACGACGCTCTAACTCATCAATTTGCTCTACAACACCTGCATACATTTCTTCTAATCGAGTTACTTGCCCTTCATAATAAGCTACCTCTTCTAACGCACGTTCGTGCAATTGTAATTCGCCTGCTTCTTGAGCAATGATAGCTTGCTTTGATCTTTTGTTAACGAAATAACGTGCTTGCTCAAGCTCACGAGCAAAGTTAGATTTTAATGTTTTATGACGTTCAATTAACTTCTCAATTTTTGTTATTTCACGCTCACTATCACGTAAATATTGGTTTAACATCGCAATTGGATTTTTTCTTTCCTTCTCATCTAACACGTTATGAAAATCAGCTAAAATTGCATCGCGTACACGTCCGAATAAAGATTGTTTCATTATAAATCTTCCTCTCTTCTACTTTATTTATAATTTGATTTATTGTTTTAGTTTTTCATTAATTTGTTCCACTCATCTTCAAAGTTGCTATATGGTTTAGAACTTTCTGGAGCAGATTCAACAACTACATCTTTTTCTTTTTTCCACTCACGGTATCCGTAGTATAAAACCACTAAAGCAGCGATACCGATTAATGCTGGTGAATGAGAAAGCGCAATGGATAAACCGATTAAACCAACAATACCCCAAGCTAACTTTCCAAAAAATGACTTAGCTCGCACAAATGATTTATAGCTCCAATATACAACTCCTGCTCCGATTGCGAATCCTACAATACCAGCAAGACTACCAAGAGCAATTAAAGCCAAAATACCGGCTGCGATAAACGCTAGAAATTGTTTCATCTTGTGCTTGCCTCCCTTCGATTTGATACTCTTATCTTAACTATTTTTTCATCTTTCCATAACGAGCTTAAGAACCGTTTTTAACTCAGACTTAAGACCGAGTCATATTCAGCCCTTTACGCAAAAAAACGTGCAGAGTTTATTCTCTGCACGTTTTTTTAATTACTAACATTCATATTAAATTAAGCTGTTTTATGATACTCTTTTTTCTCAGCCACTTTAGAAAATCTTGGAAATCCAATTAAAATAGAAACAATCCCACATACTCCAACTAAGATTGGATAAAATGCATATGGCAACAATTCAACCGGAGATAACGCTGCAAATCCTGCTGCCGTTAACATTTGGGCACCGTACGGAATTAATCCTTGTACACAACATGAGAAAAGATCTAATACACTCGCTGATTTACGAGGGTCTATTTCATATTGATCTGCAATATTTTTTGCAAGCGGGCCTGTAAAAATAATCGAAATCGTATTATTCGCTGTACACATATTAGTCATACTTACTAAACCAGCAATACCAAATTCTGCACCTTTTTTCGAACGAATATTACGTGTTAATACATTCATTAAATATTGAATACCACCATTATATTGGATTAATTCAACCATACCGCCAATTAATATAGCAAGTAATACTAACTCCATCATACCGCCCATTCCAGTCGTTACACTTTTAAAGAAACTTTCTAACGTGTAACTTCCATCTATAAGACCGATAACACCAGATAATACAGTTCCACCAGTTAATACAATAAGTACATTCCAGCCAAGTAGCGCTGTAATAAGTACTCCTGCGTACGGTAAAATCTTTATCCAATCAAAGCTATGTGCTTTAATTTGCGTGTCACTTCCTGAAGTAACTATTACTAATAGTACAATTGTAATAATAGCCGCTGGTAACACAATTAAAAAATTCGTTTTAAACTTATCTTTCATTTCTGTTCCTTGTGAACGAACAGCTGCGATTGTTGTATCTGAAATAAATGATAAATTATCACCAAACATCGCTCCCCCAACAACAGTAGCCATTGCAAGCGCAATTGAGATATCAGTTTGACCACTAATACCTACAGCAATCGGCGCTAATGCTGCAATTGTTCCCATTGAAGTTCCCATTGCTAATGAAATAAATGCACCAATAACAAAGATTCCAGCTACGATAAATCCTGGCGGTAAAATAGTTAACGCTAAATTAACAGTTGAGTCTACTCCGCCCATTCCTTTAGCAGTTTCAGAAAATGCACCTGCAAGCACAAAAATTAATACCATAATCATAATATCCGGATTTCCTGCACCTTTAGCGAACCGCTCTACTTTCACATTAAAACTTTCTTTACGATTCATCACTAAAGCGACTCCTACAGCAATTGAAATCGCTACAAGTATCGGCAATTTATAGAAATCACCTGTAATAATTCCAGAACCAATAAATAGCGCCAAAAATATCCCAAGTGGTAATAAAGCTAAACCATTTCCTCTCGTTTCTTTCAAAGTACCATCTCTCCCTAGTTTCAACCTTTTTCTAATGAATAACAAAAGACCTCTTCCGGTGAGAAGAGGTCTTATACATCTATAAGAAACGCTCTTCTCATCTTTCAAGCACATGCTTGCTGGATTTGGCACAGCACTCTGAAATCGAGTCCGCTGCCGAGGCATCGTAGGGCCAGTCCCTCCGCCTCTCTTTATAAGAAGGTTTCATATTTATTTTTTAATAATAATTTCTTCCCTAACTTTACTCGCTTACAAAACAAAAGTCAATTATTTTTTGTATAGATTTTTTTGGTAATTATACAAAAATTTGAATACAATAATCATTTTAACTTTTCGATTTCTTCTTCCAATATTGAAATCCAATAAAATTCACTATTTTTTATTGCTGCTAATATCCATTTCGTAGTGTACCAAGCTAACTCATACTCTTCCTTCGTGACATCGCCACTTTTATAAGCATCCTCTAGCTCCTCTTCATCTAATACATACACCTTACCGCTAGGTAATAATACTACATCTAAATATAAATCATCAAAATACGGTAAACCACGATCGTCTATTTCATATTCTTTCGTCACATCAATATAATATTGCACTAAATTGTGCCTATCATCTAACATAACTGTAATCGCAAAGTTCTTTCCATTAATGAAATATTGAACCCACGTATACCCATCACTTGCAATACAAATTTCTTTACCATCATATTCTTTACAACTAGGCTCTCTCACCTTTTTTATATCCAGTATTCCGAGCATTCCCTCTTCCACTTGCTTAAGCCTATAACTCTTTTCTATTAGTCTTTTCCACGAAGAACCGTCACCATATTTACGTTTCATTATGTATACTCCTCTTCTATATACAGAAAAGCTCCCACATATTATGTGAGAGCTTGTTCATATTATAATTAAGCAGCTTGACCCTTTTCAGAAATCTCTTTTAAATAAGCTTGTCCTTTTTCAGCGTCATATTGACCTTCCCACTTAGACATAACTACAGCTGCTAAAGAGTTTCCTACAACGTTAACTGCTGTACGAGCCATATCTAAAATACGGTCAATACCAGCAATGAACGCTAAACCTTCAGGTGGAATACCTACTGTACCAAGTGTCGCTAATAATACAACGAATGATACGCCCGGTACACCTGCGATACCTTTTGATGTAACCATTAATACAAGTAATAATGTAATTTGTTGTGTAATAGATAAATCAATACCGTACATTTGCGCCAAGAAAATAGCCGCAATTGCTTGATATAAAGTTGATCCATCTAAGTTAAATGAATAACCTGTCGGAATAACGAAAGATGTAATTGCTTTCGGACAACCGAATTTCTCCATTTTCTCCATGATTTTTGGTAAAACTGTTTCTGAGCTTGCTGTAGAATACGCTAAGATCAGCTCGTCTTTTAAAATCTTAAAGAATTGGAAAATGTTAATTCCAAATATTTTCGCTGTAAGTCCTAAGACAACTACGACGAAGAAGATCATTGCCCCATATACGACAATTAGCAATTTCCCTAATGGAATTAATGAAGCAAGACCAAATGTAGAAACTGTAACACCAATTAATGCAAACACACCAAATGGTGCAAATTTCATAACTTGGTTTGTTACATAAAACATTGCGTCAGCTACACCTTGGAAAAATTGAAGAACTGGTCTTCCTCTTTCACCAATTGCTGCTACACCTAAACCAAATAGTACAGAGAAGAAGATAATAGCAAGCATATCTCCGTCAGCCAATGACTTCATAATGTTCGTTGGAACAATATTTACAAACGTATCTGCAAATGAATGACTTTGTACTTGCTCTGTCGTATGTGTATATTTCGAAATATCTGTCTTTGTTAACTGCTCCATATTTACGCCTTTTCCTGGTTGGAAAATATTCGCTATTAATAGACCAACAATAATTGCAATTGTTGTAATAATTTCAAAGTAAATAATTGTTTTTCCGCCTAGTCGACCTAGTTTTTTAACATCGCCAACACCAGCAACCCCAACAACAATACTTGCTACAACAATCGGTACAACGATCATTTTAATTAATCGGATGAAAATATCACCAATTGGTTGTAAGTACTTCACAACAGCTGGATTATCAAAGAAAATCGCCCCAACCGCAATACCAAGCGCAAGCCCTATTAATATTTGCCATGCAAGTCCTATTCTTTTCATATTTGTTGTAACCCCCTCTTCGATGTGTCACTCTATCTCTCATTCTATCTCTATAAAACTAAGAAATTAAGAGTATTACATATTATTCGACAATTCACTACATTTTGTCCCTGTTAAAAATCATAAATCAAAATTTAAAATCTGACAACAAAATAACTTTCCCCGAATGCAAATAATTTTCTTGACAAAAAATAAACCCATGTTAGAAAACCTCACATGAGAACGATTCCTTACTAGTATTTTATTAGCTTTCTAAGTACTATTTCACCCCATAAAAACTATTACTTTCCTCCTGTATTTTACATATAAATCCCAAAATATACCTTTATTACAGCCATAAATAAAATGTAAGTACTATGACAATTAAAGTTGAAAAATGATAAATTCCGACAAAACTTAGCAATTTTATAAAGTTTTCTTTACATTATGATTACAACGATAGACACTCTTCTTCTTATGATATATAACATTCATAGGGAAAGGAGTCAGACAACTATGAAAAAGAAATTTGCAGCGTTTAGTGTTTTAGCAGCAGGAACGATTTTTGCTTCCCCGTTACTTTCACCCGTATACGCTGAAACAAATCAAGATAAATTATCTAACATTCAATCTGAATTAGAAGGCAAACAAAGTGACTTACAAAATAAATCAGTCGAGAAAGAACAAATAGAAAAAGAAATTCAAGAATTACAGAAGAAAATCGATGAATTAACTACTTCTATTAATAAAAACGAGGCTGAATTAAACGATACAAAAAAAGAAATTAGCAAAACACAACAAGTAATTACTGACAAAAAGAAACATATAGAACAATTACAAACAAACATAGATACACGTCAGGAAGTTATTAAACAACGATTACAATCTATGCAAGAAAAACCGCGTACAAATATCATTACAGAAGTATTAACAAACTCTACAAACATTGCTGATCTTGTTGATAATATGTACTCCGTAAGTTTAATATTAAACAACGATACAGATATTGTAAAAAAACAAACATCTGATCAAAATGCTGTAACTACAGAAAAAGAAGCTGTTGAGAAAAAAGAACAACAACTGAAAGAATCTGAGCAAAAACTAGAACAAAAACAACAAGAATTACAAAATAACCAACAGCAGCAACAGACTCTTATTAACGATCTACATACGAAAGTCGCAAAAGTAGATTCAGAGATTGAAGGATTAGAAGAATCCAAAGGCATTTTAGAAAATCAACGTCAAGCTGTGCAAAAAGCAATTGAAGAAGAAAAACGGGCCGAAGAAGCTCGTAAAGCGGAAGAAGCTCGCCAGGCAGAAGAGGCTCGCAAACAACAAGCTACTAAATCTGCTCAAGCAACTCAAGCAGCTCCAACACCACATGATACAAACATCGGTGGCTTTATCAAACCAGCAGCTGGATCAAAAACTTCCGGATTTGGTGTACGTTCTTTAGATAACCATAAAGGAATTGACATCGCCGCTTCGGGAACGGTTCCAATTATCGCTGCTGCAGATGGCGTTGTTATTCGCTCAGAATTATCATCTAGTTACGGAAACGTAGTGTATTTATCTCACCGTATAAACGGAAAAACATATACGACAGTATATGCTCATATGAATAGCCGTTCTGTATCGAATGGACAAACTGTAAAACAAGGCGATCAGCTTGGATTTATGGGGAACACGGGCCAATCATACGGACAACATTTACACTTCGAACTTCATCTTGGAGAATGGAATGTCGGCAAGACAAACGCAGTCGACCCATCTCCTTATATCGGATTATAAAAAACCTCGGTATCTACCGAGGTTTTTTATTTACACTTCACACAATATAGGCATTCTACATAGACTATAACTAAATGCCTATAGTTTACGAGGTGATCAATATGAATACGCAATTACAACAAAAAATAGAAGAAGCTAGAGCGACATTTATCGGCCGGATATTTACATTTGGCGGATCAGTTTTATTTTTAATCGGTTCATTCCTCGCAGTCACCACAGCCTATAAAGCGTATAATCGTCTATTACATTCAACAACATAAAAAAAGACGGGAGATCCCCGCCTTTTTTATGCAAACATTTTAAATACACCTATCACATTTAAAAATACAATTATTACAGTTACCGGAATAACATAACGAAGTAAGAAGAACCAAATGTTAAATAACGTTTTCCCCTTCGTTTCCGTCACTTCTAATTCTTTCATCAACAACTCTTTACTCATTTTATTTGGTACAAATAATGAAATAGCTAGTACTCCTAACGGCAGCAATACGTTACTTACTGAAAAGTCGACTAAATCAAAGAATGTTTTCCCAAATATTTTCACGTCACTCATAATCCCAAATGATAACGCTGATGGAATACCGACTGCAAAAATAAGAATACCAATTAATAATGATGCTGACGGACGCTTCTTCTCATTACCTTTCGCAACAGATGCTACTACAATTTCAAGCATTGAAATTGCTGATGTTAAAGTCGCAAAGAAGAATAAAATTAAAAACATAATAAAGAAAAATTGACCAAATGGTATTTTTGCAAATACTGCTGGAAGGACGATAAACAGTAATCCCGGTCCTTCAGTCGGTTTAACTCCTAATGCGAAAATCGCTGGGAAAATTGCTAATCCTGCAAGTACTGTAACAAAAACAGTTAAACTTACAATAGATGTTGCCGATTTCGCTAAATGTTCCTCTTTCTTTAAATACGAACTATACGTTACCATTACCGAGGCACCTACAGTTAGCGAGAAGAAAGATTGTCCCATTGCATATAAAATTGTATCTGCTGTAAGCTTTGAAAAATCTGGTTTTAAGAAGAACTCTACTCCAGCAAAAGCACCATCGAGTGTTAACGCACGAACAATAATCGCAATAAATAAAATAAATAATAGCGGCATCATGTACTTACTTGCCTTTTCTATACCTTTCTCTACACCTTTACTTACAACAAAAATCGTACAAAGCATAAAGATAAATTGCGCTCCAATCGCACTTAACGGATTTGAAATCGTTTCACCGAACAATTGTCCATAATCAGCTACTCCATTCCAGAAACTTCCTGTCACACTATAATATAAATAAAGTAAAATCCATCCACCTACAACGCTATAAAAAGATAGTACACTAAAACAAGTAACAACTCCCATACGACCAATCCAAGGATATAATTTGCTATTTGGCACTAGTACTTTATAAGCTGTGACCGCCTCTTTTTGCGTGCTACGTCCAATAACAAACTCCGCTATTAGAAGAGGCATACCTATAAATAAAGTTAACAGTAAAAATACAAGGAAGAATGCGCCTCCCCCGCCATTACCTGCAACATATGGAAATTTCCATATCGCACCAAGACCTACTGCGGCTCCGGCTGCTGCGAGTACAAAGCCTATTTTCGACGTCCATTGCTGTGTTTCTTTCATCATAAATTCTCCTTTTCTGAATATTTAAACTTTTGTTAATTATACACTTTCATTTCATACTCGCACACCTCCTTTAGAAAATAAAAAAGTCCCCTACACGCAAATATGCATGTAGAGGACGATATATGTAATGTAAATACCGTGGTACCACCTCAATTGGATTGATAAATCCCACTTGTTCAAGTACAGGAATAATTCCGATACTCTATCCTTTTAACGGCGGAACCCGGGTTGCCTACTACAATGTTCAACATACCTCTCGCAAGCCCATTCTGTATAATTTATCGTACCGGGCTCCCACCTAACCCCAGCTCTCTGAACGCATCAAATATACGTACTCTTCTTGCTCATCGATTTCATCTATTGAAGTTACTTGTGATTATAAATTATATTTTTATATTTGTAAAGCGCACTTTATCTTTTATTATTTTAAAACCTTTCCCTCTAATTCTCGCAAAAAACTTTCTCTTTCTCTCTCGTTTTGCACATATACTGATTTCAACACTTCTTGGAGTAATATATTTCGTTCTCTCTTTTCTAACTGTAAATCTTTTAACTTCACCCTTACTTCATATAAAAAATCTAAATACCATTCATATGTCTCATCATATTTATTTGCAATCTCATCTCGAATTTTTTTTGCGAGCTTTGGGCTCGCTCCCCCAGTAGAAACTGCTATATTAAGCAAACCACGATGAATCGCTGCTGGAAAGTGAACATTACCACTTTCCGGATTTGTAATAACATTTACTAATTGATTCTCTGCGGCATCTTCAGCAACTTGTTCATTTAATATTGAATCACTACTCGCTGCAACAACTAAAAAAGCATTTTTAATATCACTTTTTTCATATTCTCTTTGATACCAACGAATTTTCTTTTCTTCCACAAGTTTTACTAAATTCGCATCTAATTCTGGACTGATCACAACTATATCCGCACCTTGTTTGAGTAAAGGAATAATTTTAAATCCTGCAACTTTTCCCCCACCAATAACAACAACGCGTTTCTCATTAACTCGCACTGTAAGTGGATACATACTGATCTCCTTTCAATAACTCCGTCGTTTTCTGAATTAACATATCTTGTAACGCTTCATTCTTCCCTAAATATGGACTGATTTTTATCTCTTCCAATGCATATTGGCGCACTTCTTTCTCAATATGTTTCATAAGTAAACCTGTAAATAACAAATAAGGTAGCACAACGATGTTCTCCACTTCCCGTTCTACAACTTCCTTCAATTTCCTCTCAAATTTCGGCTCCGCAGCCGCTAAATAACAAACCTCAACTTTTTTAATTTTCTCCTCAGCTTGAAATAAAGAGGCGATCCATTTTATATCTTGTAATACTTCAGGATCACTACTTCCTCTTGCAACGAGCAGAAGGGTCACTTCAGCCTTCCCTTCCTTTTCAATACCACTTCCGTTATATACTGATTTGATCAGTGTTTCTGATACACCAAACGGATTACCATAAGTCACTTTAACATTCGGATATTGATTCTTGAGCTTTACCAATTCAAATGGAATATCTTTCTTCACATGACCTGCCGCTAATAAAAAAACAGGGATGGAAATAATCTCCGTGGCCCCACGCTTCACACATGTACGAAAACCATCTTCAATAGAAGGATTCGCTAACTCTAAAAAACAAACTTCTTGAATATTCGCTTCTATACGACTCATACACGATGTAATAAATTGAATCGCCTCTTCTTTCGCTGTCTTCAAACGACTTCCATGACATATATATAAGACGGCTTTCATTTTACAACACTCCACTTACTTGATAAGCATTTTCCGTTTGCTTCTCAAACCAATGGATTTTTTCTCTAAAACGGACAACTTCTCCAATTACAATCATGCTCGGATTTTGAATTTGCTCTTTTTTCGCAACATCTACAATTGTTCCTAATGTCCCAACAACTGTACGTTGCATAGACGTCGTCCCCTGCTCAATAATAGCAGCTGGCGTACTTTTATCTTTTCCATGCTTCATAAGTTGCTCACATATGTAGGGCAAATTACTAACCCCCATATATATCGCTAAAGTCTCTACACCTTTCGCTAAACTTTCCCATTTCACTTCTTCTTCAGCACCTTCTTTCCTATGCCCAGTCACAATAGCAAAACTTGCACTTGCATCACGGTGCGTCACTGGAATACCAGCATAAGCAGGTGCAGCTATTCCAGACGAAATACCTGGGACGATTTCAAATGATACACCTTGCTTTGCTAATGCTTCCGCTTCTTCTCCCCCTCTACCAAATACAAATGGATCGCCGCCCTTAAGTCTCGTTACAACTTTCCCTTTTTTCGCATACTTAATAAGAAATGTATTAATTGTTTCTTGCTTCATCGTGTGATAATTCGGGAGTTTCCCGCAATAAATTAAATCCGCATCAGGCTTTGCGTGTGAAAGCAGCTCTTTATTCACAAGGCGATCGTATAAAATAACATCTGCCTTCTCAATACATTTCAACCCTTTAACAGTAATTAAATCTGGATCGCCAGGACCCGCTCCAACAATATAAACCTTCCCCATCATCTCTCCTCATTTCTACTATTAAAATGAAACTTCCATTCGTATATAAGAATGGAAGTTTTTATTTTTTCGTATTACTAATCTCTACTCATGAATAACAAATGCTGCACCTTTTCGAATCTTCTTTTTTTCAAACAAAGAAATCTCTTTTACCTCCGGCAACGGTAAAAAATGTTTTTCAAGCTCAATCTCCGCAAGCTTAAATGCCTGTTCTTCACTTTGAGCAACAACAACAATCGGAACAATATCACTCACTAATACAGCTTCAAATCGATATAAATCCATATTGTCCCCCCTAAGACGCTATGACTTCTTCTAACACGTTATTTAACGCTATTTGTAATGTGTCTACACCAACACGACCTACAAAATCATAAAATGTTTCGGCTGGTAATTTATTCTCTTTGAAATAACTTATAAATGATGCGAGTACATCAGGTAAATCCTCGCCATCTATTTTTCCTTTTAACTTTTGATTGTAGGCACCGCCATCTAACAACGTTCCACCTACATATATCTCAAATGCTTCAACAATTCCCTTTTCCTTCGTTTTCATTTTCACCCCTTGTAACCCAATGTCAGCAATTTGACGTTGACCACATGAATTAGGGCAGCCTACCATATGAATTCGAACTGGAACATCGAGTGCAATTTGTGTATCTAAGTATTCTGCAATTTTTCGTAATCTTTCTTTCGTTTCTACTAGTGCAAGATTACAATATTCAATACCGGTACATGAAACCGCATGACCAATAAATGATTTTGGGCTTGCAGATATCGCTTCAAACAACGGTTCACTAAGTAATCCTTTTACATTTTCCGGAGGAACGTTCGGAATAATGAAATTTTGTGAATTACATGTACGAATTTGTCCATTTCCATATTGCTTTGCGATTCTTGCAATCTCAAACATTTCTTCTGCATGTAAACGACCTACCGGTACATTAAAACCTACATATTTTAACCCCTCTTGTTTTTGGTCTTGAACACCATAAAAATAGCCTGCATTCCATCCTTTGAGTGCACTTTCCCCTTTACTTTGTAAAGGCCTTGTATACTCTATTAGTTTCTCTTTAAATTTCTCTGCTCCCCAGTCCGCAACAAGAAATTTCAAACGGGCTAAATGACGTTTCTCACGATATCCAAAATCACGGAATATAGTAGCAATCGCAATTGCCACTGCCTTCACTTCTTCTGGTAAAACGAACACATCTAATTCATCAGCTAAATATGGACGGGCTGATAATCCTCCGCCTACTTTTATATGAAAACCAACTTTTTTATCACCATCTATTTCTTTCGTAGCAGGTGTAAATGCAACACAGTTAATCTCTGCGTTTGCTGAGTTATAAATATTAGAACTAATAGACATTTTAAATTTACGTGGCAAATTAGAAAACTCTTCATTATGTTGGAAATAGTCATATACCTCTTTCACAATATGTGTCGTATCAAATAGTTCATTTGCATCAATTCCAGCAAGCGGATTACCTGTAATATTCCGCGTTATATCACCACAAGCCCCCGCTGAAGATAATCCAACTCTTGCTAATCTTTTAAAAATATCTGGTATTTGCTGAATTTCTAACCAGTGAAACTGAATCGCCTGTCTCGTAGTAATATCTATTACATCACGTCCATAATCCTCAGCGATAGAAGCAAGTACTTCTGCCTGCGCATTTGTAATAATCCCTGACGGAATATTTACCCGCATCATAAAATAACCAGCTTCTTTTGGACGTTGTAAATACAATCCTGCCCATTTAAAGGCATCCCACTCTTCTTTCGGAATAGATTCAAATCCATTTTCCGCATAGTAAGGAATATCATTAAAAATTTCTAATCCATCTTTTTCTAATTTATTTTTCTCCGTTTGATTTAGTTTTTCATTGTTAGCCCATACTTTTTCATAACTCATTTTTAAATCCCCCTATATAAAGTGAAACTTTAATCAGTAGAGTTTTGTTCATCCCACGCTGATTATTAGCCTTAACCAATCGGGTATTTACGGGCAGCCCGACCCCCACCTAACTTCCTTGCCCCAACCGAACTTTGAGGTAGGAATTTTACTTCCCGGCAAATAGCGGGATAAAACTACGCTCTTGTAAGTACTGCACGATTTGTTCTGCACATTCTTCAATAGAATATTTGTGCGTTTCTACAATTAATTCTGCTTGCTCTGGCTCTTCATAAGGCGAATCAATACCTGTGAAATCCTTAATATCACCTTTTCTTGCCTTTTTATAAAGCCCTTTCGGATCACGTTTCTCACACTCTTCAATCGGACACTTCACAAAAATTTCAATAAATTCATCTGCCGCTAATAAATCTCTTACCTGTTTGCGGTCTACTCGAAATGGTGAAATAAATGCTGTAAGGACAACTGTTCCTTGATCTACAAATAACTTTGCCACTTCGCCAATACGTCTTATATTTTCCATGCGATCACTTTCAGAAAATCCTAAGTCTTTATTTAAACCGTGGCGAATGTTATCCCCATCCAGCACATAATTTCCAATATTCTTTTCAAACAGTTTACGAGCGACCGCATTCGCTACTGTAGATTTACCCGAAGCTGATAAACCAGTAAACCAAATTACAAAACTGTGATGTCCATTCTTCACTCTTCTCTCATCTTTTGAAACCGAAGCTGTATGCCAAGTAATATTCGTATCCATCTCGTTCTCTCCCTATTCTGTTACTACTTCTTTTTTTAAACCTTTAATTAGCACTTCTACTACTTCTTTACGACTAAATGTACTTGGCGGAATCTCACCGTTTCTTAATAATTCTCTTACTTTCGTACCTGATAAAATAACATGATCTTCTTTTCCGTGCGGACATGTTTTTGTTGAAGCCATCGCTTCACATTTCGTGCAGTAAAAACTATGTTCAAAGAATAGTGGTGTAATGCCTAACTCTTCTATCGTAAAATCCGTGAAGATTTCTTGCGCTTCGTATGTTCCGTAATAATCTCCTACTCCGGCATGATCACGTCCTACAATAAAGTGGGTACATCCAAAATTCTTTCTTACTAACGCATGAAATATCGCTTCTCTTGGTCCTGCGTAACGCATTGCAGCAGGAAATACACTTAAAAAGACACGATTTTTCGGATAATAGTTTTGAAGGAGTACTTCATAGCTTTCCATTCTTACATCAGCAGGAATATCATCCGATTTCGTTTCTCCAACGAGTGGATTTAAAAAGAGACCATCTACAATTTCAAGAGCAGATTTTTGAATATACTCATGGGCACGATGTACCGGGTTTCTCGTTTGAAATCCGACTACTGTTTTCCACCCACGTTTTTTAAATTCTTCTCTCGTTTCAATTGGGTCTAAATGATAAGAAGGAAATTGATTATTTTCAAAGCGTTTTGTTAGAATAATAGTTCCTCCAACGTAAACGTTTGGTCGTTCATATAATTTTTTCACTCCTGGATGAGCCTCATCCGTTGTTTTATATACAAGTAACGCTTCTTTTTCTTTATCTGGTACGAAAATATCTTCTATTTGAATAGCACCATATATATTTCCATTGTTGACAAGCTTTACTTCCTCTCCGGTCTTCAGGCTTTCTGCGACTTCTTCTGTTACCGGTAATGTAATTGGTATACTCCACACACTACCATTTGCTAAACGAAGCGTTTCTACGACTGAATCATAATCTTCCTTCCCCAAAAAACCAGTAAGCGGGCTATATCCACCTGTCGCCAATAGTTCTAAATCACTTAAAGCAATGTTGTCTAATTTAATTTCTTTTTCAATTTGTGATATATCATATGTCTCATCTATACGGTTTACTAATTCGTTTACTGTGCTCATTTTCTATATCCCCTCTTAGCTTTATTTCAAGATTCATCTTATTGATAATGAAGACCACATTCGGTTTTCACTTTCCCAGCCCATCTACCATCTCTTGAATCGCCACCATTCCCTACAGGTAAAGTACATTTCTCACACCCAATACTTGGATAGCCAACATCATGCAACGGGTTATACGGCAAGCTATGTTTGTATACATATCGCCAAACTTCTTTCCACGTCCAATGAATGAGTGGACAAACTTTAATAGATTGAAAACGATGATCTTGATTTATAAACTTTGTATGCTTACGTGTTTCTGATTGTTCCCTTCTTAAGCCCGATATCCATGCTTTTTCCACGACTAATGATTTTTCTAAAGGTAAAATTTTTCTAATCTTACAACAAAGATTCGGATTGCTCTCCCACAGTTTTTCACCATGCAACTTCGCCTGTTCATCAAGTGTAAGTTCTGGCTGCTTTTCTATAATATTCAATGAAGGAAATCGTTCCCTCACTCTTTGAATTAATTCATATGTTTCTTGAAAATGAACACTTGTATCCAAAAATACAACTTTAGCAGATGGATTTACTTGGTTTATAAGGTGCAGCAATACCATACCTTCCACCCCAAAGCTACATGCGTAGACGATTTCATCTTTATACTCTTCATAAGCCCAATTTAATACTGATAACGCGCCTTTTGTTTCATCTTCTTCCGAAAACGAAACAACATTTTCTTCCCACGTTTCATACGTCAACATGTTTTTTCCCCCTGTAAAAGCAAAAAGACGGTTTTAACCTAATGAAAATAGGTTAAAACCGCCTCTAGTTTTTCTAGTCAGCGCTTTTCACTTTAAACGTACTTTTTCACTTTTCTCTAACTGAATTACTTTTCCATCTTGCACAACAATTGTAATTGAGCCATATTTCATATCAGCAAGCATCGCTTCAATCTTCTCGGATACTTCATCAAAATGTTCCCGTACACCCACGCGAACAGCCCCCCTTTTTATTCATAAAAAAAATCTTTCCCATTTCGAAAAGACTGTTCGGTAATATATTTTACCTTATCTTTCAAAATGGATTCCATTTTGCTGGATTTAGCACCTTGCTTTCTATAAGCAGGTTGCCGAGCTTCTTCGGGCCAGTTCCCTCCGCTTCTCTTGATAAGCTTTGTATTTGTATTTTATCACAATTCTGATTTTTTTCAATCCTAGTTTTCCGATATATTTTAATTATTTTATTTTACAAAAAAGGAATTGCCCATCCGAACAACTCCTTTTTCTATTTAAACAAGCTCTTTAATACGTATGCGATCGTTCCCAATAATATTTTCATATGTTTCGCGTTCCACAACTACTTGCGATGTTCCGCCTTTTGCAAAGACAACGGCTGGTCTTCGAATCCGATTGTAATTATTCGCCATCGAGTACCCGTAGGCTCCTGTACAGGAAACTGCTAGTAAATCAGCAGAAGCGACTTTCGGTAAATGAATATCCCAAATCAACATATCTCCGCTCTCACAACATTTCCCCGCAATCGAAACGAGTTCCTCATTCTCATCATTCCCTCGATTCGCTAACATTGCTTCATAACGCGCACTATATAAAGCAGGTCTTAAATTATCTGTCATTCCACCATCGACTGATACATATTTCCGAATACCAGGAATATCTTTCACAGATCCAACTGTATAAATTGTTGTCCCAGCATCACCTACAATGCTACGGCCTGGTTCAATCCATATTTCTGGCAATGGATATTCACATACAGTAAATTGTTCTCTCACTGCACTTGTTACAGCTCGCACATATGTCTCAAGAGTTAACGGTGTATCCGACTCTGTGTAGCGTATTCCAAATCCCCCGCCTACATTTAACACTTTTACTACATAGTTTGTTTGCTCTCTCACTTCTTCTAAAAATTGGCGAAGAACTTCAATCGCTCGAACAAAGCCAGCTGTTTCAAATATTTGCGATCCGATATGTGAATGAATCCCTAGCACATTATAATTAGATTTTTGTAAAGCAAATCCAATTGCCTGCATCGCTTGACCGTTTGAAACGCCAAATCCAAATTTCGAATCATCTTGGCCTGTTGTAATATATTCATGTGTGTGCGCCTCTACTCCAGGCGTTACACGAATTAATATGTTCACAAACTTTCCATGTTGCATCGCTAAATCGTGTAAAACTTCTAATTCAAAGAAATTATCTACGACAAAACAACCGATATTCGCCTGAAGAGCCATCACTATCTCTTCTTCTGTTTTATTATTTCCATGAAAATGAATACGTGATGCTGGAAATCCTGCTTGGAGCGCAGTATATAATTCTCCTCCAGAAACAACGTCTAATGACATATTCTCTTCACGAGCTACTCGGCACATCTCCATGCACAAGAACGCCTTGCTTGCATATGCTACTTGATAAGAGAAACCACTTTCTTTAAAAGCACGATGAAATGCTCGGCATTTTCCTCGAATAGACTCTTCATCGTATACATAAAGTGGTGTTCCGTATTGCTTTGCTAGCTGCGTCGTATCGCACCCTCCAATTTCTAAGTGTCCTTGCCCATTAATTCGGCTTGTGCCGTGTAAATACATTTAAATTCCTCCCTTATTTCCTCTAAAACTCATAACCCCAATCTTCTATTCATTGCAGCACGCTTTTAGATAGACAAAAAACGCGCGGAACAATGTTCACACGCGTTTCTTATTAGGAAAAATATATATTGAAAAAATAAACGAGTTGTTATCTCCTCAAAATAAGAAACCGCATCAACATCTCCAAATAGCTCTCCATAAAATAAATCTTATGACAGTACTACATTTATTCAATGTAGTCCCAATATATGAATAAGATGGTTATTCTTATATTTCGGCAATAGTCCCTTTCAGCCTATGATCACAGATTCCATGAAATCTCCCATAGCTTACTCTTTCCTATCGCGGCCTCTACCTTTGAGAGTAGATGAGGTAAGTCTATTTAATTTTCAAACATCTAATTGTTGCTATTAACAATACCAAAGGACCATTTTATTTGTCAAACAATTTTTTATATTGTTTTTTTACAGTTTAATTTTGTATCATTTGGTAAGCGCTTTACTGAAATCTTTGTCACTTCCCATTCGCCTTCTTCGTTATTAAATGTAATCGTTACCTTCTCAAATGGGGGAGCAATTTTCCCAGCAACACGTTCATACTTTGTCACTTCAATACTTGCTTGAAATAAATATGTACCGCTATACATTTTTTTTAAACTAATAATTTTAGGACATTGATACGGTTTCAAACTTCCATATTGTTTTTCAATTGCTTTATTTATTTTTGGAAATAAAACAGAATAAAGTGCATCTTCCATAAGAGGTGCATCATATTGAGCTATTGACACACTCGGTGAGGTAAAAAGTATAACACTACTACATGCTATAAAATATAATAATTTTCGCATTATAACCTCCGTATTATCACGCGATTCTTTCTGCGTACGATAATTATCATACATAGAAATTCTGTTTTATTGTCTCCCACCACTCTTTTTCTACTCGATTATTATAAAAAAGCCCACAACTCTCTTTTATTTTCGTATAATGATACTCATAGTATAATAATCATAATAACAAAGGACTGTTCGTATATATAAAATGAGTCGTTAAGCAAACTGACTCACAAGAACTGTCATGCTTTTTAGGAGAGGAGTATATTATGCTACAACATCTGTTTCCAAAACTGCGATTTGCACTCGTTGCAGTCGTTTTACTATGGATTAAAACATATATTGTGTACAAGCTAGCATTTGATATTAAAATTGATAATTTCTTTGAAGAATTCATGCTTTTTATTAATCCACTAGCTGCGTTACTTTTATTTTTCGGCTTAGCTTTACTTGCATCTAAGTACCGAAACCGAATTATAATTGGAATCAGTTTTATACTGTCATTTATTTTATTTGGAAACGCAATGTTTTATGGGTTCTATAACGATTTCGTTACTTTCCCGGTTTTATTCCAAACAAACAATATGGCTGATTTAGGGACAAGTATAAAAGAACTCTTTACGTACAAAACATTACTTTTATTTGCAGATGCAATTATTTTAATGTTTATTTCGCGTAAATTCCCATCATTTGGCGACAAAACACCACTTTCCCGCTCAGAGAAGCGAACTTTCTTTAGCGGTGTAACAGCTTTATTAGCACTACAAATTGTTGTATCAGTTATTTATAAACCACAAATGTTCTCGCGCTCATTTGACCGTCAAACTGTCGTAAAGAATTTAGGTTTATACACATATCATCTATTTGATATTACACTTCAATCCAAGTCTTCAGCTGAGCGTGTATTTGCAAGTGGGGATGGATTTTCTGAAATCAAAAACTATACAGACTCAAAAGACAAACAAGTTGATAAAAACTTATTTGGAGCTGCAAAAGGTAAAAATGTAATTTTAATTTCAATGGAATCTACACAAAGCTTTGTTATTAATAAAAAAATAAATGGAAAAGAAATTACCCCATTTTTAAATGAATTTATTAAGGATAGTTTCTATTTCGATAACTTCTATCATCAAACTGGACAAGGCAAAACTTCTGATGCTGAATTTATCGTTGAAAACTCACTTTATCCGCTAGATCGTGGTTCTGTATTCTTTACTCATGCAACAAACGAATACACAGCGACACCAGAACAATTAAAGAAATACGGATATTCTTCTGCCGTCTTCCATTCAAATGATAAAACGTTTTGGAATCGGGATGTAATGTATCCTGCGCTTGGATATGATCGTTACTTTAATTTAAATGATTACGCAGGAACGGAACAAATGTCTGTCGGTTGGGGATTAAAAGATAAACAGTTCTTTGAACAATCTATTCCAAAGTTAAAATCTTTACCGCAACCGTTCTATACAAAATTTATTACATTAACAAATCATTTTCCGTTTCTTCTAAATCCGGAAGACCAATATGTTGATGAATTCAACTCAGAAAGTGGTGTTGTAAACCGCTACTTCCCAACTGTTCGTTACACAGATGAAGCTCTTAAATTATTTATTAAACAATTAAAAGAAGAAGGACTGTATGATAATTCCGTTATTGTCATTTATGGTGATCATTATGGTATTTCCGAAAACCATAACGCAGCTATGGCACAGTTCCTAGGAAAAGATACTATTACACCATTCGATTCTATGCAATTACAACGAGTTCCTCTTATTATTCATGTGCCTGGTCAAGAAGGAAAAGTTGTTTCTAAAGTATCTGGTCAAATTGATATTAAACCAACGCTCCTTCATTTACTTGGTATTAAAACAAATAAATCCGTTGAATTTGGAACTGACTTATTTATTAAAGAAAAAGACCCGCTTATGGTAATGCGTGATGGTAGCTTTGTTTCTGAAGAGTATGTTTATACAAAAAATATGTGCTACAAAAGAAGTACGGGTGAAGAAGCTGATATGACGCTATGTCAGCCGTATATTGAAAAAGCAAAAACAGAATTAAAACTCTCCGATAAATTAATTTATGGAGATTTATTACGTTTCGATCCTAATAATCAATATAAAACTGGAACGATGACAACGAAATTTGAATAGTAAAGGAAGCAACTTTATACAAGTTGCTTCCTCTTTTTATTTTCACTTAATTTTTAAATCATCCTTCTATGAAATCTTTCACAAATTGGTAATTTCTTTCGTATGAGGAATAAATTTATGGTATGATAAAATAAGTAAACTTTCATACACTAATTAAGAATTTATTACAGAAAGCAAGGGATCAGATTTTGTATAGAGCAGCTATTCCAAACTTATTTACGCTCGGAAATTTATATAGCGGATTTTTATCAATCGGCTATGCATCTTTAGGATATTATAAATCAGCTGCTATTTTAGTACTTATCGGGATGATGTTAGATAGTCTTGATGGTCGTGTTGCTCGTTTATTACGTGTTGATTCACAAATGGGAAAAGAGCTCGACTCGCTTGCAGATGTCGTAACATTTGGTGCAGCACCTGCTGTTTTAATGTATTACACATCTTTCTCAAACTACGGAATCATCGGATTATACATAGCGGGATTATTCCCTCTTTTCGGAGCATATCGTTTAGCACGATTTAATGTAACACCATCTTCTACTTCAATGAAATATTTCACTGGAGTACCGATTACAGCAGCGGGAGGGCTTGTTGCTTTCTTAACATTATTTTCACATACCATTCCAAAAATCGTTCTTATTACCGTATTTGTAACGTTCGCATTTTTAATGGTGAGCCGCATTCGTATCCCAAGTTTAAAAGATGTACCAATTCCACGATATAGCATCATTATTACACTATTTTTAGTTGGAATCATTATTACAATGTATCAAACAGGATTTGGCAATTTTTCTGTTTTCTTATTCATTGCCATTCCACTATATATTTTGTACATGTTATCTCAATTCATTAGACAAAGACCGTCTAAAAAAGCGAATAAAGAAAAATAAGAAAACCTTCCGAGTCCGGAAGGTTTCTTTTTATTTTGTGACTAATACCTTTTGATTTACAGGTGTTACTGGCTCTTCGCCGTTTAATACAGCTAAAATATTTCTGACAGCCATTTCAGCCATCGCATCACGAGTTTCAAACGTTGCATTCCCTACGTGTGGAGCAAGTACTACATTCTTTAACTCTTTTAGCTCTTCTGTAATTTTCGGTTCAAATTCAAACACATCAAGAGCTGCCCCTTCAATTTCATTCGTTTTTAATGCATAAGCAAGTGCTGCTTCATTCATAATTGGTCCACGTGAAGCATTTACAATATACGCTGTTTTCTTCATCATTTTAAACTGCTCTTCATCAATCATATGATGTAATTTCGGATTATAAGCACAGTTAATTGTAATAAAATCTGCTGTTTGTAATAATTTTTCCAACGTCACATACGTTGCTCCCAGTTCACTTTCAGCTTCAAACTTACGATTTGGCCCTGTATATAAAACATCCATTCCAAATGCTTTCGCACGTTTTGCAACAGCCTTCCCGATTTCTCCAAGACCAATAATTCCGATTGTCTTACCGTGGACTTCTCGTCCTAAGAAAAATAACGGTGCCC
This sequence comes from Bacillus sp. MT94, assembly GCF_058792475.1. NCBI lineage: Bacteria > Bacillati > Bacillota > Bacilli > Caryophanales > Bacillaceae > Bacillus > Bacillus sp. MT94. The sequence continues at coordinate 42,082 of NZ_JBXAEZ010000003.1, forward strand.
ATCCGTTAAATCCAGTCGTACGACATAACATATCCCCTTCAGGAATTCTACGCGCCGCTGCTAAAAGAAGTGCAAATGTTAATTCGGCAGTCGCTTCCGTTGATACTTTCGGTGTATTCGTAACTGCAATTCCTTTTTCACCCGCATACGTGTAATCAATATTGTCGTAACCAGCACCATAGTTTGCAACAATCTTTAAATGAGACGCTGCATCAATAACTTCTTTTGGCACCTTTGTCGAAAGTAAACTTAACAATGCATCTTTATCTTTTACACGCTCTGTTAATTCATCTATAGAAATTAATTCCTCTTTATCGTACATTTCTACATCATGATCTTTTAATAGTTCTAATCCAATTTCCGGAATTTTTCCCGCTACTAATATTTTTGCCACTACTAACACCTCTTCTATAGAAAATAAGATATCTCTTATATTTCATTGTAAGAAATCCACATATAAAAACCAAGGAATTTGATTATAGTTTTGAAAATCGACACTTTTCCATGAAAAAAGAGGAGATGCAACTCTCCCCTCTTCTTACGCTTTTTCCTGCGATTCTTTTCCGAGCTTCACATCAATAGTTCCTTCTGCAACCGTATCGCTAATTTGCTCCTCAATAACCGATTGAGATGCAGCATTCGTTTCAGAAGTATAAGCTTGTTGCTGTGCAACTTGTACATTTTGTTTATTTTGTTGTTTCGCCATTTCTTACCCTCCTTTTCATTCTTTCTTATTTTGAACAAAAAGGGTGGTTTTCATCAAAAAATTGCGTTTCATTTTGAATTTGTTACTTCTTCTTCAAGCGACCTCATTACTCTTGCTCGCTTCGTAAATGTTGCAACCTGAGTAACACCGTGCGCTCGTAATGTTTGTACATTCTCTTGTACATAGTTCCCTAAATCATTTGGATAATGGGCATCCGAAGAAATCGTAATTGGAACACCATACTTAGCTAATACTTGTAAATATAGTGGACTTGGGCACATTTCACGAACAGGATAACGATAGTACAATCCTGCATTTATTTCTGTTGCCGTATTCGTTTCTACTAACGCACAGGCAATTTCCTTATAATAAGAAAGCTGTTCATTCTCATCCAATCGATAATTAAATACCTTTATATTATCTAGATGAGCGATAATATCAAATAACTCGGTACGAATCGCACTCTCAACTGTTTTAAAAAACGTATCGTATAATGCGCGTAGGTCATGCACCTCAAAATATTCTTTCGTATCTGGATTATCAAATCCCCAGCCATTTAGAAAATGAACGGAGCCAATTACATAATCAAAGTCTCCTAGCGCTAATAATTCTTTTAACTCTCCTTCACAACCAATAAAATAATCCGCTTCAATTCCAAGTTTAAGTGTGACACCTCTTTTACTCCATCGTTCTTTCGCCTCTTCAATTGCCTTTGTAAAATCATACAGTGAAACTATCCTTACTTGATCTAACCATTCTTTCTGTATACGACCGAGCTTAGAATCACTAATATCTACATATTTTTCATAATATCCTTTCGCTTCATGAAAACGATATAGATGATCAACAATTCCCACTTCTTTTATTCCTTTTCGCACAGCTTCTTCTAAATATAGATCTATCCATTCTGTTGTAAATGGCCCTTCCTTCACACGTTTTTGCAAACGCTCTTGTGTTTTCATAAGCCAATCCATAGAATGCCTTTCTTGAAGCGGTTCATAACATTCCAACGCTTCATTTATTTTAGCAAGCCATCCTATTGAATACGGTCCTTCTTCTAAGTGAAGATGATAATCTACTTTCATATACATTCCCCCTTATAATGTATCTATTTCCCTTCTATCCCCAACTCTCGAAAGCTTTCCATTTCGTTCTTTCACCTCTCGCATGACATCTTCCAATGCGATATTTTTTTCAGCTAATAAAACGAAACAGTGATAAAATACATCAACCATTTCTTTCACTACTTCTTCTTTATCATTATTTTTACATGCGATAATTACTTCAGCACACTCTTCACCAATTTTCTTTAAAATTTTATCTTCTCCTTTTGAAAATAAATAATTTGTATATGATTCAGGAAGTGGGCTTTCCTTTCGTTCTTCAATTGTTTTATACAGCAACTTAAAGGCATTTTCCATATGTATCCCCCTATATAATTTGATAGTGAAAACATGTCTTCTCCCCCGTATGACAAGCAGGTCCTACTTGTTTCACATTCACAACAATTGAATCTTGATCACAATCTAAGTATAGAGATTGCACATATTGAACATTCCCTGATGTTTCTCCCTTATTCCATAACGACTGCCTCGAACGAGAGTAAAACCATGTTCTTTTCGTCTCTAACGTTTTTTCATATGCTTCTTCATTCATATAAGCTAGCATTAAAACTTCTTTCGTACCTTCTTCGATGACAATTGCCGGTATTAATCCTTTTGAAAAATTAGGTTTCATAACCGCACCTCAACATTTGCATCTCTTAATTTTCGCTTTACACTCTGCACTGTCGCCTCACCATAATGAAAGATGGATGCCGCTAATGCTGCATCAACTGTTGTCTTTTGAAAAACTTCTATAATGTGATCCGTATGACCACAGCCTCCTGATGCGATGACTGGAATGGAAACACTTTTTGAAATTTCTTCTGTTAAACGAAGATCATATCCACTTTTCGTTCCATCTGCATCCATACTCGTTAACAAAATTTCACCCGCCCCGAGCTTAACAACACGCTTCGCCCATTCTATGGCATCCATTCCTGTGTCAACTCTTCCGCCGTTGACGTATACGTTCCATTTATCTTCTGCTACTTTTCTAGCGTCAATTGCCACGACAATACATTGTGATCCAAAGTGTTCTGCGCCCTCTTCGATTAGCTTCGGATTTCGCACTGCCGCTGAGTTTATTGAAACTTTGTCTGCTCCAGCTCTTAGTAAATTGTACATATCTTTCACACTTGAAATCCCCCCGCCAACCGTAAGAGGAATAAATACTTTAGCTGCTGTTTTTTCTACAACATCTATAATCGTTTTTCTTCCTTCATGAGTCGCTGTAATATCTAAAAATACGATTTCATCTGCCCCTGCCACGTTATATGCTTCAGCTATTTCAACCGGATCACCGACATCTTGTAATCCTATAAAATTTACACCCTTTACGACTCGCCCTTCTTTCACATCTAGACATGGAATAATTCGTTTCGCTAACATAACTTCGTTACCTGTAACACTTCTTCTAAATCAATCGTTTTCTCGTAAAGCGCCTTTCCAATTATGACACCATATATATTCATATCATTTAACTTTTTCACATCTTGAATAGATGCCACTCCTCCAGAGGCAATGAGACGAATGCCCACACTTTTTTGAAGTAACGCCAATTGTTCAAAATTTGGCCCTGCAAGCGTCCCGTCTTTCGAAATGTCTGTAAACACAATCGTTTGAACATCTAAACTTTCCATTTGTTTCGCTAAACTAATATAAGAAATTTCAGACAGATCAAGCCAACCTCTCGTTGCTACGAAGCCATTTTTCGCATCAATTCCAACAATGATTTTCTCTTTATATAGACGAACTGCTTCCTCTAAAAATGACTTATCATAAAGAGCTGCTGTTCCTAAAATCACTTTTTCTACACCTACTGACAATAACTTCTCCACCGCTACAAGTGAACGAATTCCTCCTCCCACTTGCACAGGAATACGTACCGCCTTACAGATTTTTTCAATGACGGGCAAATTTAACGACTCGCCAGCAATTGCACCGTCTAAATCAACAATGTGTAGTATTTCCGCTCCAAGCTTTTCAAATATGATTGCCTGCGCTACCGGATCTTCATTCATCACCGTTTCTTTACTAAACTCTCCTTGATAAAGTCTAACGCATCGTCCTTCTTTTAAATCGATAGCTGGGAAGATTTCCATGCTTCTACCACCCCTTGAAAATTTTTTAATATTTGCATGCCAATTTCACCACTTTTTTCTGGATGAAACTGTGCACCAAATACATTTCCTTTCGCTACAAACCCTGGTACTTGCATTCCATAATCACTTACTCCGCATACAATTTCATCTGGACAATCCGCGTAATATGAGTGAACATAATAAACGAAAGAACCATCCACTAATCCATTCCAAAGCGGAAATTCTCTTTCCTTCCTTAATTCATTCCATCCCATATGAGGAATTTTATACGAAACTTTTAACTTACGAATTTCCCCTGGTAGTAAACCTAACCCGCTACAATCTTTTAGTTCCTCACTTCGTTCAAATAAAAGCTGCATGCCCAAACATATACCGAGGAGAGGTTTTCCTATATCACAAACCTCTTTTAGTACACACACTAAATCTCTTTCTTCTAATACGTCCATCGCTTTCGGAAATGCACCTACTCCCGGTAAAATCACGCCATCGCTTCTCAATATCTCTTCTTTATCACTCGTTACAATGTACTCTGCCCCAATATATTTTAATGCTTGCTCTACACTGCGAATATTCCCCATTCCATAATCTATAATGGCAATCAATTACAACATCCCTTTCGTTGAATTTACACCAGTAATGTTGGCATTTTTTTCGACCGCTTCTCTAAGCGCTCTACCAAAAGCTTTAAATACTGCTTCAATTTTGTGATGCGTATTACTTCCGTATAGAACGCGCGCATGTAATGTAATATTGGCAGCATGTGCAACTGCTCTAAAAAATTCTTCCGTCAATTCTGTATCAAAATCCCCAAGCTTCGGATTTGTTAATTCCCCTTGAAATACACAATATGAGCGTCCACTTATATCAATTGCGACAAATCCTAAAGATTCATCCATCGGTACATACGCAGAACCGTAACGATTAATTCCCTCTTTGTTTTGCAATGCTTCTTTCAAGCAATTTCCGAGTACAATTCCAACATCTTCAACGGTATGATGTGCATCGACAAATGCATCCCCTTCTGCTTCAACTTGCAATCCAAATCTTCCATGTCTAGCAAATAAAGTAAGCATATGATCGAAAAAACCAACCCCTGTTTGAATAGATACATTTGTACTTTCATCAAGCTGCAAATTTAATTTAATTTTTGTTTCTGTCGTCTCACGTACTTGACTGGACTGACGCATTATTTTTCCTCCTCAAACCTTATTTGGATTGCTCTCGCATGTGCATGTAACCCTTCTTTATTTGCAAGCTCTACAATGTGATGCTGTACATTTTTTAATGCTTCCTCCGTATAAGAAATAAAACTTGATTTTTTCACGAAATCATCGACTGATAACGGAGAAAAAAATCTTGCCGTTCCGCTCGTTGGTAATACATGATTCGGTCCCGCTAAATAATCCCCGAGCGGTTCAGGTGCATATGACCCAAGGAAAATAGAACCTGCATGTTTCACATAATCTAGAGCATTCATCGGTTCTTTTATATGTAACTCTAAATGTTCTGGAGCAATTTCATTTGATAACTTTAGTGCCTCCTCTAAAGAAGGAACGATAAAGATGGCTCCATTTCTATTTATTGATTCACGTGCAATTTCACTTCTTGGTAACATTTCTAACTGTCTTTCTATCTCTTTTTCTACTTCTTTAGCTAGTTCCATATTCGTTGTAATACAAATCGCCGTTGCTCTCTCATCATGCTCTGCTTGCGATAATAAATCCGCTGCGATATATTTTGCATTACCTGTTTCATCCGCGACAACTACAATTTCTGATGGACCAGCAATCATATCGATATTTACTATTCCGTATACTTCTCGCTTCGCTAGAGCGACATACAAATTTCCCGGTCCAACTATTTTATCCACTTTCAGAATCGATTCCGTCCCGTATGCTAAAGCAGCAATTGCTTGCGCGCCACCTATCGTATAAATTTCATCTACTCCCGCAAGATTTGCAGCAGCTAATATATGCGGATCAATTCCTCCTTTCCTCGGCGGTGTTACCATTACAATCTTTTTCACACCTGCGAGTTTCGCCGGCAATACATTCATTAATACTGAAGAAGGATATGAGGCTGTCCCACCCGGTACATATACACCTACATTTTCTAACGGCCGAATGAGTTGCCCTCTAATTATGCCTTTACTTTCACAATCGAATATTGAGTGCTTCTTTTGCTTTTCGTGATACGAAACAATGTTTTTCTCCGCCTCTTTTAAAGCTTCTAAAAATGAATTCTCTACAAACATACTCGCTTGCTGTATTTCTTCTTCACTTACACGAAAATCTTTCATCTCTACATCATCAAACTTTTTTGTATAGAAAGATAAAGCTTCATCTTTCCCTTCCCTTACATTTCTAATGATTTCTCTTACACTTCTTTGAACAGTTTCTTCTATTATATTAGCGTTTTCTCTTAGCACTTTTACTTTAGATAATGCCTCCTTAAAGTCTTCATAAATGATTTTCATTTTAAGTCCTCCTATTTCCCTGATAAGATTTCTTGCTCCATCATATTTATAATACTGAATATTTCGTCTTTTTTAGTTTTTAAGGCTGCCTTATTTACAATCATCCGAGCCGATATAGAGTGCATTTCCTCAAATACAATAAGTCCATTCTCTTGTAATGTTTTTCCTGTTTCAACAATATCTACAATCGCATCTGCCAATCCAAGAAGAGGAGCGATTTCTACAGAACCTTCTATTTTAATAATTTCTACATCCTCTCCCTTATCATGAAAATAAGTAGAAGTAATATGCGGGTATTTCGTAGCAATTCTTTTCTTCCGGTAACTCTTCGGATTATACGTAGGAATAGAAGCAACACAAAACTTACAAATCCCCACTCCTAAATCCAGCATTTCATAAATATCTTTCTCGTTTTCCATTAAAATATCTTTTCCAACGATCCCAATATCAGCTACCCCATGTTCTACATAAGTAGCAACATCAACCGCTTTTACTAAAATAAATGAAACATTTGTATTTTTACTTTGAAATACAAGCTTCCGACCTTTATTTTTGAGATCGGAACAATCAATTCCAATCTGCTCAAAAAGTGGAATGACATGTTTTTCTAACCTTCCTTTCGTTAACGCAATTTGAATGTTACGCATGAAGCCTCTCCTTCTTTCTGGACTACCCATTTCTCATTCCATACATATTCCACTAAATATTCATTCTTTGCCTCAACGACCGTTCCTATTTTATTTTTTCTTGCAAATTGAAAGGTATCGCTTAAATTAGAGAATAGAGATAACCAAGCATTTTTCCCATCCTTTCGAAGTAAATTTCGTAACCTTTCTGCTTCCGCTAATCTATTTAAATCATAATGAATCACAATATCAATTTGATTTCGTTCATATGGTTCTTGCTGCTCTTGCAGCGCCTTCACAATTTGATTTACTTGTACCGCGAGTCCAACAGCTGGCAGCATTTCTCCAAAATTCCCAATTAGCTCATCGTATCTTCCGCCACTAACGATTTCTTCTCCAATTTCATATATATATCCTTTGAAAATAACACCCGTATAGTAATCTAAGTGTTGAATCATGCCCAAATCAATTGATATGTAAGAACCATATCCTAACGTTTCAATTGTTTCATACATTTCTTTTACTCTTGCAATTGCCATTTTCATTTCATTACTTGAAGCAAGCTTTTCTGCCTCCTCAATAACTTCTAAATTTCCAAATAGCCTTGGTAATTTCTCAAGTAATCTTACTGTCTCATCGCATCGATCTAATTTCTTTTCTCCGATAAAATTTGAGAGGGCAGCATAATTTTTACTTTCTATATACGTTCTAAGTACCCTTTCTTCTTCATCATGGATGGAGAGCTTTTTTACAATGCATTTATATAACTGTACTTGCCCAATCTCAATTGTAAAAGATTGCACCTTCAACTTTTGAAGTGCTTGAATGACACTTATTACACATTCAATTTCAGCTCTTACATTATCAATCCCGATAACTTCAATACCACTTTGTACGATTTCATTATATTTTCCAGAATGGGATTCATTCGCTCGAAATACATTCCCGCTATACGTCACTTTAAGTGGCGTATCCCATCTCTGTGTTCCAATCACTCTTGCTAAAGGAATTGTCATATCTGGACGTAAAACGATAATCCTTCCCTTTTCATCAAAAAATTTATACATCTTCTCTTCATCTATCGGTCTATTTTGAAATGCAAAAACATCATAAAATTCAATTGTAGGTGTTCTTATTTCCTCATAACCTCTCTCTAAAAAAGTAAGCCTTAATTTTTGCTCCACTTCTTCAATTAACGTACATTCTTCGAATAAATAATCTCTCGTTCCATTCGGGTTCGCCCGTTTCCATTTTGTCATCTAAATTTTCACACCTTTCCCCTTCTAATGTATGCCTATTTCATTCACCTAAGCCGAAAATAAAAAGAGCCCTGTAGACAAAATACCTACAAGGCTCTTCAGTAGAGTGTAGGTACAACGGGAATAACCCTTGTACCTACACGTTTTCACGCTAGGTTCAAGGGTTTCATGTATGATGATGTAGTTGTGTAAGCATTGTAATAGATTTTATTGTATTCATAATACTTACTCCCTTTCTCCTCTGATTTTCACATAGTATATAACAGTTAATTTTGAATGTAAATACATTTTTAATATTCCGTCACTTTTTTTAAATGTAAAGCCACTTTTCTTTCATACTCTTTTATTTCTTGTTCATATTGCATTGTAATACTAATTTCATCTAAACCATTCAATAACTTCTCTTTCCACATTTTCTCGATTGTAAAATGGAATCTGTGCATATTCGTTATAATTATTTCATTTTCTAAATCAACTGTGATTTGTTCCCTCGCATCTGTTTTTGCAAGTTGTTCACGCATATCTTTGTCCATTACAATCGGTAACATGCCATTCTTCATACAATTCATATAAAAGATATCGGCAAATCCTCCAGCGATAATAACGCGGAAACCATAATCAGCAAGCGCCCATGGAGCATGTTCTCTAGAAGAGCCACATCCAAAATTATCACCTGTGATTAATATGCTGGCTCCTTTTCTTTCTTGCGCATTAAGCGGGAAATTAGGGTTTTCTTGGCGATTATTATCATATCGCCACTCATCAAATAAAAACTTCCCAAACCCAGTTCTTTCAATTCTCTTTAAATATTGCTTCGGAATAATTTGATCTGTATCAATGTTATCATTCATCAGTACTGCGGCAGTACCTTTATGAATACGAAATGGCTCCATCATAACTCTCCTTTCTAATATCAACAAAATGACCATGTAACGCAGCCGCTGCCGCCATTGCCGGGCTAACTAAATGCGTTCGTGCTCCCTTTCCTTGTCTTCCTTCAAAATTGCGATTTGACGTAGAGGCACAATGTTCTCCTTCAGGCACTTGATCTGGATTCATACCTAGACACATTGAGCATCCGGGCTCTCTCCATTCAAATCCAGCTTCTTCAAATATGCGATGTAATCCTTTATGCATCGCTGCTTCTCTTACCCTTTGAGATCCAGGTACAACAAGTGCTCGCACACCTTCTTTTACTTTTTTACCTTTCACGACAGATGCAGCAATTTCTAAATCAGAAAGCCTAGAATTTGTACAAGATCCAATGAAAACATGTTGAACTGGAATGTCATACGTACTTTGTCCGGGACTCAACCCCATATAAGAAAACGCTCTTTCGTCATTTGCATCATGCTTTTCTGGCAATTTCTCATCGATCCGAACACCCATACTAGGATTTGTTCCCCACGTAACGTACGGTGCTAAATCCGTAACATCTACTAGAATATGTAAATCATAAACTGCATCTAAATCTGTATAAAGTTCTGACCATTTTTTCTTAATAGATTCATAGTCTTTCGGTGCATATTTACGCCCTTTTACGTAAGCAACCGTTTTTTCATCTGGTGCAATAATGCCAGCCTTTGCTCCCCCTTCAATTGCCATATTGCAAAGCGTCATCCTCTCTTCCATATCCATAGCATGAATGGCCTCTCCGTAAAATTCCATTACGTAACCTGTTCCAACTGCTACTCCGTACTTTGAAAGAAGGTGTAAAATAATATCTTTCGCATAAACACCTTGCGGTAACTTTCCTTTTAACTCAATGCCCATCGCTTTCGGCTTTCGTTGCCATAACGTTTGCGTTGCCAATACATGTTCCACTTCACTCGTACCAATACCAAACGCTAGTGCGCCAAAAGCACCGTGTGTTGCTGTATGACTATCACCACAAACAATCGTTTTTCCTGGCTGTGTGAGTCCAAGTTCTGGTCCTATAACATGAACGATCCCTTGCTCTTCATCTCCGATATCCGCTAATGGCACCTGAAATTGTTTACAGTTTTCCCGAAGTGTATCTAGTTGCTGTTTCGCAATGCGGTCGGTAATATTCCAAACATCTTTCGTTGGAATATTATGATCCATCGTTGCAAATGTTAAATCTGGTCTGCGGACTGTTCGATTTGTAAGCCGCAAGCCTTCAAAGGCTTGCGGTGACGTTACTTCATGAACAAGATGTAGATCGATATATAATAAATCCAATCCATTTTCATTTGTCGCAACTACATGTCTTTCCCAAAGCTTATCTAGTAACCTTTTCCCCATTATCTTCCTCTCCCTACTAACGCTTGCTCTTCCATTTCTTGAATAACTGCCTTTGTAAATGAAGTTGTCGTTTCAGTCCCCCCGATATCTGCTGTACATTTTCCAGATTTAAGGACTGCAGAAACTGCTTCTTCAATTGCACATCCTTCTCTCGTTAATCCGAACGATTGCCCAAGCATCATTGCAACAGAACGCATCATCGCAATTGGATTCGCCTTATTTTTCCCCGCAATATCCGGTGCTGATCCGTGAATAGGCTCGTATAATGAAGGCCCCTTTTCAGCGTGACTTGCTGATGGAAGCATTCCTAATGATCCAGCTAATACTGAAGCCTCATCACTTAAAATATCACCAAATAAATTTTCCGTTACAATAACGTCAAATCTTCCTGGATTCCGAATTAATTCCATAGCCGCTGCATCTACTAAAATGTGTTCTACTTCCACATTTGGGTAGCGAAGTGCTACTTCTTCTGTCACATTTCTCCATAGTTTACTAGACTCTAAAACATTCGCTTTATCAATAGATGTTACTTTTTTCTTCCGCTTATTTGCTAATTGAAAGGCATACGAAACGATACGTTCAATTTCATGTCGATGATACGTAAGTGTATCTGTCGCCACTTCTTCCGTTCGCTCTTTCGGATAAGAAAAATAAATTCCGCCTGTTAATTCACGAACGACAACGAAATCAATTTCATCAGCATTTTTTAATGGTGATAAATGTGCAGTTGCACTTTCTACCGTTACAGGGCGAACATTCGCAAATACACCGAGTCCTTTTCTTAATGCTAATAATCCTTTCTCAGGCCTTTCTTTCGCACTATCCCACCTTGGTCCACCTACTGCTCCAAGTAAAACCGCATCACTCGCTAAACAGGCGGCAAGTGTTCGCTGTGGTAATGGTTGCCCAGTTAAATCGATAGCAACACCACCAAAGTACTCATCTTGCAAATGAAAATGATGTCCATATAGCCTTTCTACCATATGCAATAATTCCTTCGCACTTTCCATAACTTCTGGACCAACACCATCACCAGCTAAACAAACGATACGTTTTTCCATTTTTAACACTCCTTTTAACTGAATTTTCAGAACTTTTATTTGATAGGTGAGGAAAGCTTCTCTCACCTATCAAATATTTATTTCACAAGCGCTATAAGAGATTTTAATTTCCCTGCTGCATGGACATAAGCTCTCGCCGACGCTTCCAATACGTCTTGCGCAACTCCGAAACCTGATATTTGGTGACTACCTTCTTTTAATTCAACATGAACGTGAGCAAGTGCATCTTGACCTTGTGTAATAGATTGTATGCGATAATCTGCCAATTCACATTCTAATCCTAAAATTCTTTGAATCGCATTGTATATCGCTTCAATACTACCAGAACCAGTGGCTGCATCTTCATATACATTTCCTTCCTCATCCTTCAGCACAACTGTTGCGCATTGTGTACTATTTGATACGAAATGCACTTGTAATTGCGTAATGTTATATTGCTGGGCTGCAAATGCTGCTTCACCAAGCATAATTGCGCGTAAATCTTCCTCAGTAATTTCCTTTTTACGATCCGCCAATTTTTTAAATGCTTCGAATGCCGCATCCCGCTCTTCATTTGTAAATTCATAACCAAGCTCTTTCATTTTTTCCGTAAACGCATGACGGCCAGAATGTTTCCCAAGTACAAAGAGATTTTGAGATTCTCCTATAAGCGCTGGTTCGATAATTTCATAAGTTGTTACTTCTTTTAGAACCCCATCTTGGTGGATGCCTGATTCATGAGCAAATGCATTCGCTCCAACGATTGCTTTATTTTTCGGTACAACCATACCCGTTAACCTGCTTACTAATGTACTCGTTGCCTTAATCTCTTTTAAAGTCATCGAAGGTTCTGCTTTATAAAAATCTTTTCTAATATGAAGAGCAACCGCAACTTCTTCTAACGCTGCATTCCCTGCTCTTTCTCCAATGCCATTAATCGTTCCTTCTACTTGCAATGCTCCGCCTTCAACCGCAGCTAACGAATTTGCTACTGCCATACCAAGATCGTCGTGACAATGACAAGAAAAAATCGCTTTTTCATATGATGGAACGGATTCTTGTAAGTATTTAAAAAGAGAATAATATTCTTCCGGATTCGTATATCCAACTGTATCCGGAATATTAATTACATTCGCTCCTGCGCGAATCGCAGTTTCTACTGCTTCAGCTAAAAATGCTCTCGATGTTCTTGTCGCATCTTCTGCAGAAAATTGTACTGTCGGAAATAATGATTTTCCAAGCGTAACCGAACGATGAATACTATTTAACACATCTTCTTTTGACATACAAAGTTTATATTTCATATGAATATCACTCGTAGCTAGAAATACGTGTAGACGAGGAGATACAGCACCTTTCACAGCTTCATATGCTCTTCGAATGTCACTTTCTTTCGCTCTAGCTAAACTCATAACCGTAGCATTTTGAATTGTATTCGCGATGCGTTTTACCGATTGGAAGTCACCTTCGGAAGCTGCCGCGAATCCAGCTTCCATTACATGAATACCAAGCCTCTCTAATTGCCTAGCAATTTGTAACTTCTCTTGTTCATTTAAATTTACTCCTGGTGATTGTTCGCCATCACGAAGCGTTGTATCCATGAACAAAATCTGCTTCATATTATTTAATCCCTACCTTTACTCGCGGCTGTACGAAAGGCATCATTTCACGTAATTTACGTCCTACTACTTCGATTTCATGTTCATTCTCTTTCTCATTTGTCGCGTGGAAATTTGGTCTTCCTGCTTTATGCTCTGCAATCCAGCCTCTTGCAAATGTACCATCTTGAATTTCTGCTAATACTGCCCCCATCGCTCTCTTCGTATCTTCAGTAACAACGCGTGGTCCTGATACGAAGTCTCCCCACTGCGCTGTATCTGAAACTGAATATCTCATATTTTCAAGTCCACCTTCATACATAAGGTCAACGATTAGCTTCAGTTCATGTAAACATTCAAAATATGCAAGTTCAGGCTGGTATCCCGCATCAACTAACGTTTCAAATCCTGCTTTTACAAGTGCAGTTACTCCGCCGCAGAGTACAGCTTGCTCTCCAAATAAATCTGTTTCTGTTTCTTCTTTAAACGTCGTTTCTAATACACCAGCTCTCGTTGCTCCAATTCCGTCAGCATAAGAAAGTGCTTTTTCAGTCGCAACTCCTGTTGCATCTTGATATACTGCAAATAATGCAGGAACAGCCCCTCCCTCGGCGAACGTACGGCGTACGAGATGCCCCGGTCCTTTTGGCGCTACTAGAAATACATCTACATTAGCTGGTGGTTTTACTTGATCAAAGTGAACATTAAATCCATGTGCGAACACGAGAGAGTTTCCAGCCTGTAAATTTGGTGCAATTTCAGCTTCATATACTTCTGGTTGTAATTCATCAGGTAATAGAATCATTACTACATCAGCTTTTTCCGCTGCTTCTGCTACTGTATATACAGAAAACCCATCTTCATTCGCTTTATCCCAAGACTTACCTTTTCTTAAACCTACTACTACATCAAATCCGTTATCACGTAAATTTTGCGCATGCGCATGACCTTGCGAGCCATATCCGATGATTGCTACTTTCTTTTCCTTTAATACATTTACTGTTACATCTTTCTCATAATAAACTTTTGCCATTTTCATTTCCCCCTATATTTAAATGATTATTGAATTAACATAACTTGCTTATCTTGTTTTTTCATACTACGTGTAAATGCTGTTACACCTGTTCTAGCAATTTCTTTTAAACCGTATGGACGAAGTAATTCAATTAACGCTTCTACTTTATCTTGCGTACCTGTTACTTGCACAACTATGGAATCCTTCCCAACATCTATTACAGCGGCTCGAAATGGTTCAATTAAACTATATAATTCTGCCCTCGCTACAGAAGTTGCTACTTTAATAAGAGCAAGCTCTCTAGCAATCATTGCTTCTTCTGTAATATCTGATACTTTCAGAACATCGATTTGCTTATGAAGTTGTTTAATTAACTGCTCAACTTGCTGTTCACTTTCAACGTGTACAACAATCGTCATTCGCGATATATCTGATGATTCTGTATGACCTACTGAAATACTTTCAATATTAAAATGTCTTCGTGTCATAACCCCTGTAATTCTGTTTAACACACCACTTTGATTTCGAACTGTCGCTGTAACAATTCTCTTCACCCTTTTTCCACTCCCTCCATTTGGTGAACACCTTTTCCTGGCGCAACCATCGGCATAACCTTCTCTGATTGAAGTACACGACAATCGATTACGACTGGCTCTTGTAATTCGATCGCATGCTGGATTTGCTTCTTTGCAAGAAGTGGATCGTCAATACGAACACCTTTTATACCATACGCATTCGCAAGAGTGACGAAATCTGGTTGGCATGGCAATAAAGAATGTGAATATCTTTGATTGTAAAATTCATCTTGCCATTGTCTTACCATTCCTAAAGCTTCATTATTTAAAATAAATACTTTAACGGGTAAAGCGTGTTCTTTTAATACACTTAATTCTTGCAGAGTCATTTGAAACCCAGCATCACCAACAATTGCAATAACTAGTTCATCTCGCTTTGCAATTTGCGCACCGATTGCTGCTGGAAATCCGAACCCCATCGTTCCTAATCCGCCAGAAGTTACCCATTTATCTGGATTTTTCAACGGATAGTATTGTGCTGCCCACATTTGATGTTGCCCAACGTCTGTTGTTACAATCGCTTCTCCTTTCGTGATTTCATATAGCATATCAATCGCGTATTGAGGTTTAATACTTTCAGAATTTCGTTTATAAGAGAATGGATACTTTTCTTTTCTACTCTTTAATAAAGAGAGCCATTCATGATGATTTTCTTTCTTTCCTTCTGATTGAAGCAATACTTCTAACGCCTGCTTAGCACTTGCAACAATAGGAATCTCTGTTGGCACATTTTTCCCGATTTCTGCTGGATCAATATCGATATGTGCAACAGTCGCCCCTTTAGCAAAAAAAGCTAAATTCCCAGTAAGACGATCGTCAAATCTCGCACCTATATTAATGAGTAAGTCGCATTCATATAACGCCATATTGGCTGTGTAAGAACCGTGCATTCCCCCCATCCCTAGAAATAGCCCATCATCTGGCGGAAAACCACCAAGTCCAAGTAACGTATGCACAACAGGGATTTCATATTTACGGGCAAAACTTGTCAATTCTTTCGAAGCTTTCGCATGCAGTATACCTGCTCCAGCTAAAATTAACGGTTTTTTTGCGGTTTCAATTGCTTGTAGTAATTTGTTTATTTGAAGTAGATTCGGTTCATAATTAGGGTTATATCCTGGTAAATCCATTTGTACATTGCTACATCGCTCACCTTTCTCGACTACCATATCTTTCGGAAGGTCAATAACGACTGGTCCTGGTCTTCCTGTTTTAGCAATATGAAATGCTTCTTTAATAATTCGAGGTAAATCTGAGGCCTTTCGCACTTGATAGTTATGTTTTGTCACTGGCATCGTAAGTCCCATAATATCCGCCTCTTGAAAAGCATCGCTCCCAATTAACGTTGTTGCTACTTGGCCTGTAAATACAACAAGTGGCAATGAATCAATCATCGCATCCGCTAGACCCGTAATTACATTTGTAGCACCTGGTCCACTCGTTGCAATTACAACCCCTGGGTTCCCTGTAATTCTGGCATACCCTTCAGCAGCGTGAATTGCCCCTTGCTCATGCCTTGTTAAAATATGCGGAATTTCACAATCATACAGTGCATCATAGAGAGGTAAAACGGCACCACCCGGATAACCGAAAATCACTTTTACGCCTTCCTTTTCTAGCGCTTCTAACAATAGCTGTGCACCAGTTGCCAGTTTCTCTTCCGTTTTTGAAGACATTGTTCTTATAAGCCCCCTTTTTCAAACTTTTATACAATAAAAAAATCCTACGTCCACACTCCAGCTATGTGCTGAAGGGACGAAAGATTTCGCGGTACCACCCTTCTTTGCAAGAATACTCTTGCCTCAGTGATCCATAAATGGATCTAGCTAATAACGGAGCTACCGTCTAAGCCTAGACAAATGCTTTAGCTTAGCACTCAAGGGCGATGTTCGTCGACGTGAACCATCGGTTTTCAGCAACCACCGACTCTCTGTGAGGCTTCACAATCAACTACTCCTCCCTATCAACGCTTTCTTATGTTAAAAAAGTTGTTATCCAACTTTATTTTCTTCGTAAATTTTCTCTCCATCTTCTACAACTAACTTACGAAACTCTTCTAATAAACGGTTCGTATGTGGACCTGTTTGCCCTAAGCCAATCGTTCTACCATCTACTGTCGTAACAGCAATAACTTCAGCAGCTGTTCCTGTTAAAAACACTTCATCAGCTACATATACATCATGTCTTGTAAATAACTCTTCTCTTACGTCATATCCAAGTTTTTCGCCGATTTCTAAAATGGCGTTTCGTGTAATACCTTCTAACGCTCCAGCAGAACTTGGTGGTGTAATTAATTTATTTCCTTTAACAATAAACACGTTATCTCCTGAGCCTTCAGCTACATATCCTTGATCATTTAACATAAGTGCTTCTTGTACTCCAGCTAATTTCGCTTCAATACGAACTAAAATATTGTTTAAGTAATTTAAAGATTTTACTTGAGGGGATAAAACATCGGGACGATTTCGGCGCGTTGCAACTGTTACAACTGGAATCCCTTTCTCATAATATTCTTGTGGGAATAAAGATAATTGTTCTGCAATTACTACTACATTCGGCTTCTTACATGAATCGGGATCCAATCCAAGATTTCCTGCTCCTCTTGATACAACAAGGCGAATGTATCCATTAGATAATTTATTTTGTCGAATCGTCTCAACAACAATATTTGTTACTTCATCTAATGAATATGGAATTTCTAAAAGGATTGATTTTGCTGATTCATACAACCGGACAAGATGCTCTCTCAAACGGAAAACATTACCGCTATAAACTCTAATTCCTTCAAACACTCCATCGCCATATAAATAGCCATGATCATATACTGAAACTTTTGCCTCATCTTTTGGAACAAATTCTCCATTTAAGAAAATCCATTGCTCATTCACTAGAAGCGCCTCCTATGTTCTATGAATTTTTTATTGTTTCCTAGTTTACTCTCCTTTCTAAATAAATCAAGTGAATTTTTAGAAAATTTATAATTTTTAATCGTACGTACTTCTTTACTTATATTGATTTAACAACATTGTTAACGTTTACAAAAAGTCAAAAAATTTTTTTCGCCAATTTCCACTAAAAAAATATTTGTTTAAAAGAAGGATTTTCATCAATTGATACGAATCTATTGTATTCAATAAACGGACGTCCGATTTTATAAATCCGGGAATATATAACGACTTTTGCTGAAAAAGGGGGGAAATAACAAAAATAGCGCTGTCTAAAAATAACATTCATATTTTTCATTTCGTAATCATAATCCTATTTTTAAAAAACAATTTGTCAAAATGAAGGAGGAAATAAATATGGCGTGTGTACAAATTAAAGGAACGAGACAAGAGGTAGTAGAAATGCTGCAATTATTTGATCTAATGGATACGAAAGGTTTTTGTAAATTCGATAATTACGTAGAGGTAGAACCAAATACGCAAGAACATAATCATTTTATTGCTTCAATCGACATCCATTCAAATACTTCTTCTGCCCAAGATACATTAAACGATCAATTCGTTAGTCAAATGCTTACTGGCGTATATAACGACTAAACAAAGATTTACTTCCTACCGTCTTTTCATAAATGCAGTGAACTTGAGCATACTAGCAATTAGATGGTAGGAGGTGAGAATTATGGCTAGAATTGGCGTTGAAAACTCATTAACAGACGTTCAACAAGCTCTTCAGCAACAAGGTCATGAAGTTGTTACACTTAACTCAGAACAGGATGCACAAGGGTGTGATTGTTGCGTTGTAACTGGGCAAGATTCTAATGTGATGGGCATTGCAGATGCATCAATTAAAGGATCAGTCATTACAGCTCACGGTTTAACAACGGATGAAATTTGTCAACAAGTTGAAAGTCGCACTTAAAAAATGAAAGAGGACTCCTTTTAAAAGGAGTCCTCTTTTTTATATTCACCTAACGGGAAAGTAACATATACTGGATGAAAGCCCTACCTCTCTCTCATCATTACGGTTCCACTGACCGCTCCTTGATTCACTAGTATACATATATAGCTTACAAATACAATTTATAGGGTTTGTTCACAAAAGTTGTTGATAAAATTACCCGATCTTTCGCAAACTTTTCGTATTGCATTCATAAGAGATATTTACTTTACACTAGCTGTAACCGAGACACGAATTAAAATTATAACACCAATACAATAGCTTGTCAATATTTTTCCGCAAATTAAAAACAGACATTAACGGTTTGTCTGTTTTAGAATGGAGCTTTTTCTTTTATTACATATACAACAAAGCCGCTTACTAACATAAATAAGCCAACTACTAAGTTTTTGATATTAATCATAAATTCCTCTCCCTTATTCCACACATCATATATATTTACATTTCAATTATTCCGATCATCCTAAAGCGCACTTTTTCTAATATATCATAATTCCTAAAAAATGCAAGTTCACTTTTGACGACCATTCACAAATTTATCTACAGTGCTTGGTACAGTGTTTAAAGCCTTTTCAATTAAATGTGTACTGCTGTTGAGATGTAATACTTGCACCCCATTAGAACCAACTACTAAAAAAGCTACTGGACTAATAGAAACCCCAGCCCCGCTTCCTCCTCCAAATGGATGCCCTTGCTTGTTCTCTTTATGCTGATTTTGCCCACCGTTATGTTTTTCAGTAATGAAACCCCCTTTAAAATCACTTCCACCAGCTCCAAAACCAAAAGCCACTTGAGATACTGTTAATACAACATTTCCGTCAGCTGTTGAAACCGGGCTCCCAACAATTGTATTTACATCTACCATCTCTTTTAAATTTGTCATTGCCGTTTTCATTAAATTTTCAATTGGATGTTCCATTATGTATTGCACCCTTTCCTCATTATTCCTTTTTATAATTTCCAAAATAGAGGAAGTCATACTAACTTTTCCTATTTCAAGAAAACATTTTCCTCCTTTTAATAGATATTACTGCCCGTTAATGCGGGATAAAATAGAAAAAGAGATACATACTACTATTGAACCTTGTTATGAAAGGAGCCATGACTTTGACTGAGAAATTTGATGATTATAAAAGAAGAGATAGAATAGATAGTGATTATAGTGACTATAAAGAAGAGTATGCCGCTGAGGTTGCACCACAACGCATTGATTATGATTACGATGATAAAGACGATAAAGATGTTGTAAAATCGTCCGCTGCTGGATCAACTGCTGGTTTTATCGCTCTTGCGCTATCTATCTTATCGCTATTTACATTCCCAACACTATTTGGTCTTGTTTCTGTTTTACTCGGTATTTACGCTTATAATCGCGGAGCTACTGTAACTGGCGGTATCGCTGCAGTTGTCGGTGGGATTGCTGCACTTATCGCAATTTTATTCCGAGTAGCACTTATTGGTTTATTGTTCTCCCTTTTCTAAAAAAGAAAAAGGTATCTCGCTTAACGCGGGATACCTTATCCTGTAAACACATCTTCCGATGGATATTTTATTTTTTGTTTTGCTGGTCGCGCTAAAGAGAACACAAGTGTTAATGGTCCAATTAATCCGCAGAACATAACAAACATAATAATACATTTTCCGAATGCCGATAGCTTTGCAGTAATTCCCATCGTTAATCCGACTGTACCAAACGCTGATATTGTCTCAAATAATAATTGAATAAAGCTGAAGTTTTCTGTAAGCATTAATATAAATACCACTGCAAAAATAAGTATTTGACTGGCAACAGCAATCGCTAAGGCCCTCGTTACTGTCGACATTTTAATTGTACGCTGAAATAAAACAATTTCCTCCTTTTTTCTAAAGAAAGAAAGGACAGATGTAATTAAGATAACAAACGTTGTTAATTTAATTCCTCCACCTGTTGATACACTTCCTGCACCAATAAACATTAAAATCATCGTAAATAATATAGATGATTCTTCCATACCTCCATAGTCA
Source organism: Bacillus sp. MT94 (assembly GCF_058792475.1). Classification (NCBI taxonomy): domain Bacteria; kingdom Bacillati; phylum Bacillota; class Bacilli; order Caryophanales; family Bacillaceae; genus Bacillus; species Bacillus sp. MT94. The sequence continues at coordinate 62,757 of NZ_JBXAEZ010000003.1, forward strand.
ACCGTATTAAATCCAGCTGTCCGCGGGGTAATACCTTGAAAGAAGGAAGCCCATAGTTTTTCATTTAAAGATAAATTCCCTAACGTCTTCACATTATTATATTCCAATACAAAAATTACAATCATTGCTATAACATTTAGCACTACTGTTCCAATAATCATTATTTTTGAGTGAAGTGATAATTTTCGAAAACTGCGACTATACCATATATCAATTAATACGGTAAAACCGAGTCCACCTATTACAATTAAAGAGCAAATCCCAATATTAATAATGGGATCTCCTACATATCTTGTTAAATTATCTGGCCATAAAGCAAAGCCTGCATTATTATAAGATGCAATTACATGAAAAATACTATAGTATAAACCTTTTCCAAAACCAAACTCTGGAATAAAGCGAAACGATAAAAAGATGACCCCAATAAGCTCAATACAAATCGAAAATATAAAGACACGCTTTACTAATTTTACAAGACCACCTATATTTGTTTGATTAAACGCTTCTCCAATTAATAAACGATGGCGTAATCCGATTTTTTTGCCTAATACCCAAACAATTAAAATGGCAATTGTCATAAGACCTAGACCACCTGTTTGAATTAAAAACATAATAACAATTTCGCCAAACATCGTAAATGTACTTGCTGTATCCACTACTCCCAAACCAGTTACGGTCGCTGCTGACGTTGCTGTAAAGAAAGCATCTACCCAACTAATTTGTGCTTTCGTTGCGAATGGTAACTTTAATAACAAACCGCCAACCACAATTAAGCAGAAAAAACCTAACGCTAATATTTGTGGTGGGTTTAATCGTATAAGACGATTATACAGCCCTTGTTTTTTTGTTACTTCCATATCACTAACTCCCTTATTAAAGTGAAGCTTTCCCCTCATAAATAAAAAGCTTTTTAAAAGCCCTTAAAGAATTGGGACAAACCTTATATTCTTATAATATAGTTGAGCATAATCCTTTTTTTCATAGATTACAACTTTTATTTATATTCAGACTTCTTTTTCTTTTATGCTGGAAAACTATATATCCTAACTCAATATTGCTAGCAATAACAATTTCATATGTACTATTTTTCAAATCCCCATATCTTTCACTCTATGTTCACATAGAGGTCACATTCACCTTTTATAGTATATGTATCGAAGCTGTTCCTCCCTAATTTATAAGACATTCCCCAGTGTCTTTGAATAGCTTCCATCCCTAATTAAATTGACA
>NZ_JBXAEZ010000003.1:64084-526923 GCF_058792475.1 Bacillus sp. MT94
ACATTCCCCAGTGTCTTTGAATAGCTTCCATCCCTAATTAAATTGACATAAATTGTCCCCTTCCCTTGACCATCTTATGTGATGGTCTTATTTTTTTGTCTTTCTATCTTTTATTTAAAACTTCCTCTCTCTTTCACTCGATGTTCACACAGAGGTCACATCTACCTTTTATAGTATATGTATCGAAGTTGTTCCTCCCTAATTTATAAGACATTCCCCAGTGTCTTTGAACAGCTTCCATCCCTAATTAAATTGACATAAATTGTCCCCTTCCTTGACCATCTTATAAATGATGGTCTTATTTTTTTGTCTTTCTATCTTTTATTTAAAACTCCCTCTCTCTTTCACCCTATGTTCACATGAGAGTCACACCTATCTTTTATAGTATATGTATCGAAGTTGTTCCTCCCTAATTTATAAGACATTCCCCAGTGTCTTAAAGCAACTTCCATCCCTAATTAAATTGACATAAATTGTCCCCTTCCCTTGACCATCCTATGTGATGGTCTCTTTTATTTTCCAAACACAAAATCAATCTATCTGTACTTAAATAAAATCCTAAAAATTCAGAAAATATTGTCAAATTAGGTATTTTTTCGGTATAATTACTTTAGGAAGGAATTTCGCAAAAACAAAAGGGGGATTTTATTGAAACAAACAAAAGCAATCTTAATCGCATTATTTCTAGGTCTAGTTGTTGGACTCACTCTAAATTTAGCCGCTCCATCTATCTTTGAGCCACTAAATCAATATGTGTTCAACCCAATTGGTCAATTGTTTATTCGACTTATTAAAATGCTAGTTGTTCCTGTTGTATTCATTTCTATCGTACTTGGTGCTGCCGGCCTTGGAGATCCGAAACAACTTGGAAGAATCGGTTTAAAATCAATTTCATTCTTTCTCGTAACAACTGCGGTTGCCATCTCTATAGCGGTTACATTTGCACTTATTATAAAACCAGGAGCTGGCGGTAATTTTAAAACAGAAGGTCTTAAGTATGAAGGTGCAAAAACTGAAACATCTTTCGTCGACACATTGCTAAATATCGTACCAGATAACCCAGCAAAAGCGATGGCTGACGGAAACATGTTACAAATCATTGCCTTTGCCGTATTGATTGGACTCGGTATAGCTATTTTAGGAAAACGAGTTCAAGGTATCCATTCATTACTTGAACAGGGCAACGAATTAATGATGTATCTCGTTAATCTCGTTATGAAATTAGCCCCAATTGGAACATTCGGTTTGCTCGCTTCATCCGTTGGTAAAATGGGGCTTGCAGGCGTCGCTGCGATGTTCAAGTATATGATTGTCGTTATGTTAGTACTCATTATTCACGGGGTCTTTGTATATGGTGGCTTATTAAAGGTATTAGCAAAAGAAAGTATTGTTCGTTTCTTTAAACATTTCGGACCAGTAATGGCAATTGGATTTAGTACATCTAGCTCTAATGCATCGCTTCCATTTGCAATGAAAACAGCACAAGATAAGCTTGGCGTTCCAAAAGCGATAAGCTCATTTGTACAACCACTAGGGGCAACTATTAATATGGATGGTACTGCCATTATGCAAGGGGTGGCAACTGTATTTATCGCTCAAGTATACGGAGTTGAACTTACATTACCGCAATTAGCTATGGTCGTATTAACTGCTGTACTAGCTAGTATCGGTACTGCTGGTGTACCAGGTGTTGGACTTGTAATGCTTACAATGGTTTTAAATCAAGTAAATCTACCAGTAGAAGGTATCGCTTTAATTATCGGTATTGACCGTATTCTAGATATGTCTAGAACAGCTGTAAACATTTCTGGGGATGCAATTTGCGCAATGATTGTCGCAAAATCAGAAGAAAAATATAATACTGATCAATCGGCAGCATCGTAAATCAAAAAAGGAGTGAATATATTCACTCCTTTTTTGATTTACTCCCTTTTTTAGAACGATATTCTTTCCCTTTATTATCATTACCAGTTTCAAATTCAGTGCTAAATTCCTGATTAAACTGGCCAGACTTTGGTGATCCTTGATTACCGCTCCCTTTACTACCGTTACGATTCGTCATATTTCTCCCTCCCTTCCTTGTATTAGTAGTATGGCGCTCTATCTTTTTTCATACACATTTTATTTTTTAACATCTATTACACACGAAAGAAGACCTTCCATATATAAGGAAGATCTTCTCTTTCATCACGTAAGCGTTTTCTTGTTTATAATCACTTAAATAAGTTTTTTGGAAATCGAAATCATTACATTCATTTCATCTTCTGAAAGTGTAGAGAATCTTTCTTGTAAATATTGTTTTTTCGCATCTTCCATTTTCGCAACTAAATCTTTCCCTTGTTCTGTAATCTCTAAATACACAACTCGGCGATCTGATGTAGAACGTGAACGAGTTACAAAACCTTTATTAATTAATTTTTCTGTAACAGCTGTAATATGACTATTCGACACATTTAATTCATTTGCTACACGCGATACCATTTCTTTATTCGTACGATTTAATATTCTCAGAACGATGAATTCATTCCACGGTATGTAACCACCGAATATTTTTCCGATATCATTACGCAATGTGCGAAACATAGCAAACACATTTGTCGATAGTTCTTCCATTAATTGCTCTCGATTTTGAGACAACTTTGACAGCTCCTTTTATTTCATTTAGTTAAATAAAAACCTTATTAATAATTTTACATGAAATCTTACTTTTTGTCACCTTATTTTCCCATAATTCGTAGTTTTTTAATATGTATTTCATGATAAAATGAAGTTAACTTCCAGAAAAAGGGGGTATTTTAATGCATGAGGAGGAGAAATTCTCAAATCTCAGCCTAAAAGATAAAACGATTATCATTAGTATTATCGCTCTTTTTCTCATTATAATTTTTGCATTTATATTTTTTGTATATGTAGGAATCTTTCAAATTACAGGTATAGAGTATAGTTCACGTACTGCGTTACTTCTCTTTTTTTTATTAATCACTTTCTTAGACAGTATTACATTTTTCATCTTCAGTTTCTTCAAAACGCTGCTATATCCACTAACACAAAACATGCCAAATTGGATTTCTATTACTCTTTTCTCATTCATTGAAATTACACTAGATTGGTTCGTCATTCATACTGCTGATGATTGGATAGAAAGCGTACAAATGTCCAACATAGCTGAATTATGTGTCGTACTATTCTTTTTCCTCTTAAATAAATTATTAAGTGACGAGAAAGAGTAAGAATACAAGCTTTTCTATATAAAAATTGGTACAATGAAAGCAAATCTTACTAAAGAGGTGTTAATTATGAACTTACAACAATGGGCTGATAAAGGTATGTCCTTTGATACATATGTGAATGAAATGCAAGTAAACCAATACGAGCTACTACACATTTACAATAACTTTTTAATTCCAAATGAATTACTTCCTGTATTAGAAGAACGTCAAAATGACGGCTGGCGTGTTATCGTATTAACTGCTGATTGGTGTGGCGATGCTCTTTTATGCGTACCTGTTATGAAACGAATTTCTGAAGTTGCAAATATTGAAATGAGTTTATTAATTCGCGACGAAAACTTAGAATTAATGGATCAATATTTAACAAATGGAACAGCACGTGCGATTCCAATCTTTATTTTCATTGATAAAGATGGAAATGAACAAGCCGTCTTTGGACCACGCGCTCCAAAAGTACAAGAATTAGTAACTTCAATGCGCGCTACATTACCTGAAAAAGAAGATCCAACATTCGAAGAAAAACAAAAAGAAATGTATGCTAATTTCCGTGCTACATTAGCTGATGATACTTCTCTTTGGGAGCATGTAATGGAAAATATGGTGGAAAAAATAGTAAAATAAAAAACCTGCCGAGCTCGGCAGGTTTTTTTATTACATAATGAAGAAATAGAATACCGCAGCTAAAATGAAACGATAATAAGCGAACGGTGTTAGTTTCACACGAGATAATAATTTCAAGAATGAAACAATTGCAAGCATCGCAACAACGAATGCAGTTACAAATCCTGTTACAAATAGCGTTATATCTGCTGAGCTTAATACATCCCAGCTTTTAATTAAATCTAATCCACTTGCAGCTACCATCATCGGTACCGCTAAAATGAACGTATATTCAGCTGCCGCTGTATGCGACACGCGAGCTAATAAACCACCACTGATTGTAGAACCAGAACGAGAGAATCCTGGCCAAAGAGCTAAACATTGAAACATTCCAATTGTAAATGCCTGTTTATATGTGATTTCATCTAACGTTCTTGCTGTACTTGGTTTTGAAAACTTCTCAGCAACAATCATTAAAATACCACCGGCTACTAAGCTAATAACAACTGGTCCTGGACCAAATAAAACCTCTTTAATAGTGCTATGGAATAATACGCCAAGTATCCCGGCAGGAATCATCCCGATAATAATATGTAATAAATTTAACGATGGTCCGTCTGTTACTTTACCTATTCCAACTAACGACCATAGACGCTTCCAAAATATAACAACAACTGCTAAAATCGATCCCAATTGGATAACAACTTCAAAAACTTTCGCTCTCTCATCGTCAAATCCAATTAAATGTCCTGTTAAAATCATATGTCCTGTTGATGATACTGGTAGAAACTCTGTTAACCCTTCAACAGCACCCATGATTAAACCAATTAACCAATCAGCCACAAGTAGTGCCTCCTTAATAACAAATAATATGTAATTTTTTCACACCTTATCATAATACCTTATCCCTTTTCAAAGTGCATCCTTTTTTTATTGGTTTCATATGTTGTAGGCGCGTATTTCTTTTCTAATCTTTGATTAAATTGTATGATAGTAAGAGTTTGTTTTTTTATATGGAAAGGGGATTTTATGAAAGAAACTACTTCATTTTCACAAAAGTTAAAGCAATTTGTATTACTATTTTTTCCGATTTTCGTAACGCAAATGTCATTATTTGCGATGAGTTTTTTTGATACAACAATGTCAGGACATGCAAGTCCAACTGATTTAGCAGGTGTTGCAATTGGAACAAGTATATGGCTTCCAGTTAGTACGGGATTAACAGGAATTTTAATGGCTACTACTCCCATTGTTGCACAGCTCGTCGGATCCAAGAAAAAAAAGGACGTTCCCCACGTTGTCATACAAGCAGTTTATTTAGCAATTTGTGCTAGCTTCGTTGTTATCCTCATCGGTTTCTTCGTCGTTTCACCTATTTTAAACGGCATGCGCTTAGAAGAACCTGTGGAACGAATTGCAGCTCAATTTTTAAGTATTATCGCAATAGGAATTATACCTTTATTCACTTACACTGTTTTACGTGGATTTATTGATGCATTAGGAAAAACTCGCACAACGATGATTATTACATTACTATCATTACCAATTAACGTAATATTAAATTACCTATTAATTTTTGGTAACTTCGGTTTCCCAAAGCTTGGTGGTGTCGGAGCAGCAATTGCTTCCACTGCAACATATTGGTGCATTTTAATTATTACAGTCATTATTATTCAGACGAAAGAGCCTTTTGCCTCTTTCAACATTTTCAAACAATTATATCGCCCTTCTCTTTCGAGTTGGACAACATTCTTAAAGCTTGGCGTTCCTATCGGATTTGCTATCTTTTTTGAAACGAGTATTTTCGCTGCGGTAACGCTCATGATGAGTAATTTTAGTACGACAACTATTGCAGCTCACCAAGCAGCTATGAACTTTGCTTCCTTGTTATATATGACTCCGCTAAGTTTAGCAATGGCAATGACTATTGCAGTCGGATTCGAAGTTGGAGCAAAACGTTACGATAATGCAAAACAATACGGACTGATTGGAATTGGATTAGCCCTTGCCTTTGCTTTATTATATTCAATTCTTCTCTACTTCTTTGATAATCAAATTGCTTCTATTTATACGACAGATGCAAAAGTTCATCATTTAGCAAAAGAATTTCTTATCTTTGCGATTTTATTTCAAATTTCAGATGCAATTGCAACCCCTGTACAAGGAGCTCTGCGTGGGTATAAAGATGTAAATGTTGCTCTAATTATGACTTTAATTGCTTATTGGATAATAGGTCTACCACTAGGTTACATATTAGCAACATATACAGAATGGGCCGCAAAAGGTTATTGGATCGGTCTTATTATCGGTCTAGCATTTGGCGCTGCCTTCCTCCTTATCCGTCTCTTTCAAGTACAACGAAAATATACAACACAAAACAGCCGCTAATAATAAAGCGGCTGTTTTCTTTATGCATATTTTTTCTTGTAACGTATAATATAATGAAAAAGAAAGGTGGGTACATATGGACGACAAAGAAAAAAAGCAATCATTCGATGAAGAATTTGCCCCTGAAATTTCACCTGGATATCGGCAAGATGTACATAAGCCACCTAAATATAAAAACACTTCGTTTTTAATGGGCATTACCATTTTCGCCGCTGTATTACTCATACTTATCATTTTCGTTTATTTTTGATGAAAGGTGGCCTATTATATGAAGAAACAAAATTCCAATCGTTCCAAAAGAACTGTTAAAACACAAAAAGGATATGCAGGCGATTCTGTTCATACACTTAAACAAGTGGAGCAAGGAAATTTATATATTGCTCAAAAAGAACTTGGTCAACAAAATGAAAATCTTTAAAGGTCCTTGATTCCTTGAGGGCCTTTTTATTCCGCATTAAGTAGTACACCCCCAAATGATCTATTGAGCAATGAATTTCCTTTATTGTACGCGCTGCTTTTGTTCTAGCACCATAAATATATTATTAACCTTTACAATTTTCACTTCATAATTCAATTTCATTTCGCTTCTCTTACCATTTTCAGTACCCGCAACGTACGCTACAGCTTGATAGAGAAAACTCTCATCTGTCTCTTCACGTATCTCCTCGCTTGTAAATTTATACTCTAAATCTTGAAAACGATTGGGATAATAATTTTCTATTAATTGTTCATACCCTCTATTTAAAAATAGTTCTTCACCTTTTCGTTTCACATCTTCTTTATTATTAAACTCAAACACGGATAGTTGCTCGGTCACAAAATGCTCTCCTACCTTTTTCATTTCATTATGAGTTAAATTTTCTATACTTTTGTTCTTTAATTCCTTATTTAACTCGTACTGATCAATCGGTTTAAAGGTAGCAAAAACCTCCTCTTTATATGACCAAAACAATACAAAAGCGATACATAGAGAAATGATTAACAGTCTTTTTTTCGTAATACTCCCGCCCTTCTTCATAATGATAGCTATATTTTAACATATAGAAAGAAAATTCTGATATCATAAACTAGAATAACTTAACTCAGAAACGAGGAACAATTATGGACTCTTACAAACATTATATAAAAGAAGCTTTGCCTAATCTTTCTATACATTCATATAAACAAAATGAAGAAGGTTGGGATAATGTAGCAATTATAGTAAATGATGAGCTACTGTTTCGTTTCCCGCGAAAACAGGAATATGCAATGCGAATTCCGTTAGAAAAAGAACTATGCACACTTCTCTCTTGTTCACTACATGAAATTAAAGTTCCAAAGTATCACCTATTCTATAAAAAGGAGACTGATGCTATTCCGCTTTGTAGTTACTATACTCTCATTCATGGTAAACCTTTAAAAACAGAAATAGTTACTACACTAGAAAAACAAGAACGAAAAGCACTTATTACACAATTAGCAACTTTCCTTGCTGCTCTACATAGTATTCCTCTAAAAAGTGTTACAGCGTTAGGATTCCCTATTGAAAAAACACTTACCTACTGGAAAGAGCTACAAACTAAATTAAATCAGTATGTTACTAACAATCTTACTTCGTTCCAGAAATCAGCCTTAAATCGTTTATTCGAGAATTTCTTTGCCTGTCTAGCTACATCTAATTTTCAAAATACAATCATTCACGCTGATTTTACACATCATCACATTTTATTTAACAAGCAGAACAAACGCATTTCAGGTGTTATCGATTTTGGTGATGCGCAAATTGGCGATCCTGCTTTTGATTTTGCAGGACTATATTATGATTTCGGACATGAGTTTACTACATCTGTATATGAACAGTACAGTACACTTATTTCTCATCATGATCCATTACTCATTCACCGCATTACTACCTTTTATCAATATAGTCCTTTACTACATAATATTATTTATAACTTTGAATCAGAGAATGAACTCGAATTCATTACAAGTACAGAACAACTAAAAACGATATTACAGGGATGAGATTACATTCTCTCCCTATATACTCTCTCCTCATACATCATTAACTTTTTATCCATTTCAACAATAACTTTATACAATTGAAATGCCTGTAAAATTTGCAGTTGAATTTCAAAAGGAGCATTTTGTTCTTTTAACCATTGAAATACTTTCGTTTCATCTTTCATTGATTATTCCTCCCTTTATCCCGCTATTTGCGGGTAGCCCGATTGACCCCCACTGATTAAAGTTTCACTTTATTAAAATCTGCTACAAATATACCGTAAATGATGAAAAGCTTTTCATGTCAATAACAAAAAAGGATGCAAAGTTGCATCCTTTAATGAACTATATTTTTCTTCTGTTTCGCTTCTTTCTTTACTTCTTCCCCTTGGCATTCACTATGAAACGCACAACTTATACACTCAGAACGAAAATGACGCTCTGTATAGTGCTCAGGTTGCTGTAACATTTCTTTCATTCTAGATAAATCAGCCATTCCAGTTATAATATCTTCCTGTTTCGGAATGTACTCATACTTAGTTCCTTCTATTAAATTAATAACTTCAATTTTTCCTGGAAGAACGCCGAAAGCTTTATAACTGAATACTGTCATTAGCTTCTGACAAAGAGCAAGCATTTCCTCATCCGCATCGACAACATACTTTTTAATTACAAACGACTCAGCATTCCACTCACCAACTTCAAATGTCAATGACATGTGGACACCTAACTCTTCCATATATGTTTGAAACTTCTCGTATAAAAACAATGGTGGTGTCTGACTATCATCCCTTTCAACAAACTGTAATAAGTGATCCGTTAGCTTCGCTAATACAATATAGTACTCCGTCTTCGAAGCAAACATATTAATCCTTACTTTTTTCCAATACTTTTCTATTAATATTAAAAGTACAATTTTCGTTTGTTGACCCGCAGGTAGCGTGTAATACTCGTTAATAATTTGATTCACAATCATTTGCGCTATTTGTTGCCATTCAAATGAAGAAGGTTCTCTTCTTTTTATATGACGAAAATAAAATTTATGCGGACACCGCATAAAATCATACAAATGATAATCTGTCATCGTTTTGATTGAGATTTTCTCATGCACTTGCTCTTCAGCTCCCTTCTGCCATTAAGAAAGGTGTTTTACAAATTCAGCTCCAAACTGTAAACATTTTTCTACATCTTCATCTTCTGGCGTTAATTCTACTTTTAGTCCTTCTAACACAACTGCTGCTCCGCGCTCTTGTAGCTTTTCTATTAAAATATCAACCGCCACTCCGTATTTCGGATAAGCCGAATCACATGATCCGAATACTGCCGCTTTTTTCCCAGTTAAATCAATAGAATCCATTGCATCATAAAAATCTAAGAAATCATCAGGAAGATCACCATCTCCCCATGTGTATGCACCTAAAATAATTCCATCATACTGTTCCAATATAGAAGCTTCTGGTGAATCCATAATATCAATAACTTCAATTTCATTTTCTGTTTCACGAATTACGCCGGCAATATGGTCAGCCATTTCCTCTGTATTTCCACTCATACTTGCAAAAATCATTACTAACTTACTCAACTGAACCTCTCCCTTTACTTTGTATCTCTTTTTCTGTTTGAATGCTCTTCTTCTCATCTACATATTCAGACCGAATTACATTTCGTTGCCATTCCATATGCTGATTAACATCTTTATTTTTATCTTTTAATCCCCTCCGTAGAAGGTGAAATTTTTTTCTCATTAACATGTCGCATCCATCCTATTGATAATAATTATCAATTTCAACTATATTTAGATTAATTGACATTGATTATCAATGTCAATAACTATTTTTAAAAAAATGATTAAAATGTACAAGCTTGTCCGTTAGCTATTCATATACTATAAATGAGCATAGTTCTTTCTCAGCCCTCTCTGACGGAAAGAAATAAAAGCAACTGCGATAGAGCGCAGTTGCCTTTTTTTGTTTTTCTATGATTTTAGTAATCTTATAGTAGTCTCTAAGAATAGCTCCACTCCACAAATTAATGCTGATTCATCCACGTCAAATTTCGGATGATGATGTGGATAACAAGTATATATATTTTCATTACCTGTTCCTAATTTAATGAAACAACCGGGTGCTTTTCTTAAATATGCTGAAAAATCTTCCCCACCCATAGAAGGTTCAAGCTTCACAACATGCTCATTCCCAAACAAATGTAGTGCACTTTCTTCTACTATTTTCGTAATATATTCATCATTAATAACCGGATCATATCCATATCGATACGTATATGTATACGATCCTCCATGTGCTTCTGTAATTCCTTTCACAATTTTTTCGATTTTCCCTTCTGCTTCCACCCTCAATGCTTGATTAAATGAACGAACAGTTCCCATTAAAGTTGCTGTACTAGGAATAATATTGTCAGCCACTCCCCCATGAAACTGAGTAACTGAAAGGACTCTTTGCATGAAAGCACTTGTATTTCTAGATACGATATGTTGTAGATTTGTAATAATCTGCGCTCCGATAGCGATAGGATCAATCGTTTCTTCTGGCCGCGCCGCATGCCCTCCTTTGCCTTGGATCTCAACTGTAAATACGTCTGGTGCTGCCATCATCGGTCCATATACAATTCCTACATTCCCACTTTCCAAGCCAGACATAACATGTAAACCTATTACATAATCAACACCGTCCATAACACCAGCCTCAACCATTTCTTGTCCACCACCAGGGTATACTTCTTCTGCATGCTGAAAGAATAGACGAATTTCTCCTACAAACTCTTCCTTCATATTATTAAGCACCTCTGCAGTGCTTAATAAAATAGCTGCGTGAGCATCGTGCCCACATGCATGCATCATTCCTTTTTTCACAGATGTATAAGATTTACTTGTCTCCTCTTGAATTGGCAAAGCATCTATATCAGCTCGAATCGCAATTACTTTCCCTTGCTTCACACCCCTTTTAATTGCTAGTACACTATACTTCGTCGGTCTCGTTACTTCAAAAGAAGAAAATGAGCATAGTGTATCATATATAAATTGCGAAGTTTCTTTTTCATGAAATGATAATTCCGGATACTTATGAAAATGCCTTCTCCATTTCACGATATTTTCTTCCGAAATTAGACTCTTCCACACTCTATTCATGATAATTTCCTCCTTTTCAAAAGAACTAGAAATTTTAAATTTTACTCCGTCTTAAATGATTAATAAAAACAAATACTGCATTTTTACGTATTCTTATAGTCCACTTTTATGTATTCACACAATCCACTTTCTATTTACATGTCAAACCCATTACAAATTCATGCTGAATGTAATATAATTGCTAAGTTAGGGATTTTCTTTTTTAGTATTTAGTGCTAATATCAGAAAAGAGCCTTTTGACTTATTTTTACCTAAAATGTGGGATTTTGTTTTTTTCACAATAATGTAGGACATGATACCTACAAAGAGCTATTATTTCATTAAGAGAGGGAAAGACATGGAAAGATTAAAAGAGATATGGTCTCGACCACTCACACAATGGGTTGCAAAGACGGTTTATTACCTTGCAATTTTATTTGCATTACTTTGGTTGTATGGATTCCATGATACAAACACAAGTACATTTATTTACAATGAATTCTAGGGTGGGAACGTTATGAAGTTATTAGAACAAATTGAAAAGTGGGCTGCAGAAACGCCTGATCAAACCGCTTTTGTTTGGCGAGATGCGAAAATTACGTACAGACAATTAAAGGAAGATTCTGATGCGTTAGCACATTGGATTTCTTCTGAGTATCCAGACGATCGTTCACCAATTATGGTGTATGGCCATATGCAACCTGAAATGATTATTAACTTTTTAGGATGTGTAAAAGCTGGACATGCTTACATTCCTGTAGATTTATCTATCCCAGCTGATCGTGTACAACGTATCGCTGAAAATTCTGGTGCGAAATTGCTTTTATCGGCAGCAGAAGTAACTGTAACTGATTTGCCAGTTCGCATCGTAAGTGAAGACAACTTAAAAGATATTTTCTTTACTCATAAAGGGAACACTCCAAATCCTGAACATGCGGTAAAAGGTGATGAGAACTTCTACATTATTTACACATCAGGAAGCACAGGTAATCCGAAAGGGGTTCAGATTACTTATAACTGCCTTGTTAGCTTTACAAAATGGGCTGTAGAAGATTTCAACTTACAAACAGGGCAAGTATTCTTAAACCAAGCACCTTTCTCATTCGATTTATCTGTTATGGATATTTACCCATCATTAGTAACAGGTGGTACGCTTTGGGCAATCGATAAAGATATGATTGCGCGTCCAAAAGACTTGTTTGCTTCTTTAGAGCAATCGGATATACAAGTATGGACTTCCACACCTTCTTTCGCAGAGATGTGTTTAATGGAAGCATCTTTCTCTGAGAATATGCTACCAAACATGAAAACATTCTTATTCTGCGGTGAAGTGTTACCAAATGAAGTAGCTAGAAAATTAATTGAGCGTTTCCCAAATGCAACAATTATGAATACGTATGGTCCAACAGAAGCTACTGTCGCTGTAACAGGTATTCACGTGACAGAAGAAGTGCTTGATCAATACAAATCACTTCCAGTTGGCTACTGTAAATCAGACTGTCGCCTTCTTATTATGAAAGAAGATGGTACGATTGCACCTGATGGTGAAAAAGGCGAAATCGTAATTGTCGGTCCAAGCGTAAGCGTTGGATATTTAGGCAGCCCTGAATTAACAGAAAAAGCATTTACTATGATTGACGGTGAGCGCGCCTATAAAACAGGCGATGCTGGCTATGTTGAAAATGGTCTTCTATTCTATAATGGTCGTCTTGATTTCCAAATTAAGCTGCATGGTTATCGAATGGAATTAGAAGAAATTGAGCATCACCTTCGTGCGTGTTCTTACGTAGAAGGTGCAGTTATCGTTCCAATTAAAAAAGGTGAGAAATACGATTATTTATTAGCGGTTGTTGTTCCTGGAGAACATTCGTTTGAAAAAGAATTCAAATTAACATCTGCAATCAAAAAAGAACTCAATGAGCGATTACCAAACTACATGATTCCACGTAAATTCATGTATCAATCTTCTATTCCAATGACACCAAATGGAAAGGTAGATCGCAAAAAATTATTGAGTGAGGTTACAGCATGACCGCATATGGATCATTTTATTTTTTCGCTATAGTGGGCATTTTATTAATACCTACTATCATAGCTGGATTAAAAGGTAAAATGTTGCGTAAATATAATGCCGTTTTAACATTAGTCATGATTGCTATTATCTTCTCGGATAAACCGAAGCAAGCGATTATGTTAGCCGCATTTATTATTTGGCAATATGCCCTTATTAAAGGCTATTTAATTTTAAGAAAACAAAATAATAGTACATTCATGTTTTGTGTAGCTGTTATTTTATCGATTTTGCCACTTATTTTGGCAAAAGTCGCACCATTTGTACCTGAATTGCATTTTATTGTTTTCGCAGGTATGTCTTATGTAACATTTAGAGCTGTACAAATGGTCTTTGAAGTTCGTGATAATTTAATTAAAGAACTTTCCTTCTTTAATTTCTGGGAATTCGTTTTATTCTTCCCTGCGATTTCAAGTGGACCTATCGATCGTTACCGTAGATTCCAAAAAGATATTCAAAAGCCGCCTAGTGCTGAGGAATATCAAAAGTTACTATATACAGGGTTTAACCGTATTTTCCAAGGTTTCCTGTATAAATTTATAATCGCGCACTTGATAACAACATATCTTGTAAAGGCTGTATTCGCCAATCAAGATACACTTTTATCTAATGTGATTTTTATGTACGCTACTAGCATGCAATTATTCTTTGACTTTGCAGGTTATAGTGCGTTCGTAATTGGTATCAGTTATATGATGGGAATTAAAACGCCAGAAAACTTTAATAAGCCATTCCTTAGTCGTAATATTAAAGACTTCTGGAACCGCTGGCACATGAGTTTATCATTCTGGTTCCGTGATTTTATTTACATGCGTTTCGTCTTTTTTGCAACGAAGAAAAAGTTAATTAAAAACCGTTACACAATTTCGTATATCGGTGCATTTTTAAACTTCTTCATTATGGGAATTTGGCACATCCAAGGAAGCGCTGTTGCGCAGTATGTTATTTATGGTCTATATCATGCCGCACTGTTTATTTTATTTGATATTTTCGAACGAAAAAACAAAAAGCATAAGTTTTGGCCAAACAATAAATTTACACACGTCCTTGCGATTGTAATTACGTTCCACGTTGTATGTTTCGGTTTCCTAATTTTCTCTGGACACCTTAACAGATACTTTTAATGCACCCTTCTTATTCCATTAAGAAGTTGCACATATAATATATTTCGGATATAAAGGAGATTTTAAAAATGGCAGAATTCAAAGAGCAAGTATTAGATATTTTAGAAGAAGTATGTGAAAACGATATTGTGAAAGAAAACTTAGATGTTCAATTATTTGAAGAAGGTATCCTTGATTCTTTCGCTGTAGTATCTTTATTAGTTGAATTCCAAGAGCGTTTAGATATTGAAGTTTCTATTTCTGATTTTGACCGTGACGAGTGGGCTACACCAAACATGGTTATTAAAAAGTTGGAAGAAATCCGATGAACAAAGCAAAATTTGGTCCGATGCTTTTAGCATTGGCCCTTTTTGCTGTATTCTTACTTATTCCAACGCGCTTCCTACTTCCACTTTTAAGTGATGAAAAAGTAGAACAAGCTGCTACTTCTTTAAAAGAAGAAAAAATTCAAAGTATGATTTTACAGCAAAAGATGTTAGCAAATCCAAAATATCTTCCGATGTACGGTTCATCGGAATTCGCACGTATGGATGCTTTCCATCCATCTAATTATTTTAAAGTAAAGCCTGAAGGGTTCACACCATTCCTTCTTGGACGCGGCGGAACACAAGACCTTGTACATGTGTTAAACTTCGCATCTACAATGGATCAATTGAAAGATAAGAAAATGGTATTCGTTCTTTCTCCGCAATGGTTTGTACCACAAGGTATTGATGAAACGCACTTTGCACCTAACTTTTCAAAGCAACAAGGTTACCATTTCATTTTCAACAATGATTTAAAACCTGAAATGAAAAAACAAATTGCAAAGCGTTTATTAAACTTTGAGATTGTAAAAAAAGAAACTTTATTAAAAATTTCGCTTGAAGGCATTGCTTATGATGATACGAAGTATAAAGTAAAAGCACTTGCTGCTAAACCTTTCGCTTATATTTATCGTAACATTTTAGATCGTAAAGATTTATTTACAGCTATGTTTAATATTAAACCGCACAAAGAAAAGCTTGATCCTTCATTAAAACAAATGAACTGGGAAGAGGCTCGTAAACATGCGGATCAAACAGGTGCAGTAGAATCTGGATCTAATGAATACGGTATTGAAGATGATTATTTCAATAGCAAAATTAAGAAAAAATTAAAGCAACGTGAAGGTTACTTAAAAAATGATGCTTATGACCAATCGCCAGAATATGAAGATTTACAAATTGTACTTGATTTATTAAAACAATCTGGTGCAAAACCGCTCTTCATTTCTGTTCCTGTCAAAGGTCCTTGGTACGACTACGCTGGCTTCCCGAAAGAACGCCGCGAAGCATACTATAAGAAAGTTCATGAGCAAATCGAAAAAGCTGGTTATCCAATTGCCGACTTCTCAAATCATGAATACGATAAATACTTCTTAAAAGATCATATGCACTTAGGTTGGAAAGGCTGGGTTTACATCGACGAAGCCATCCAACAATTTTATAAAGCAAACTAATGAAAAGACCGCTTGAATTACTCAAGTGGTCTTTTTGTATATATTTTGTAATTGCTCGATTGCATTCTCCGCTTCTTTCATAACTCGCTCCACTACATGCTGAGCTGATTCGATTCGTGCCAACGATGCTGCCTGTCCTGCCCAAAGTGACATATATTCTTCCTTATTTTGCTTCGCTGCCTCTTGGCGTATTTTAGAAGTTAATACGTTTTGCACTGGATACATCGGAAGCCCTTCTTCTTTTCCTTCATGTCTCTCTATAAAGTCATTCCGGATACCCCGTGCATATTTCCCGGAAAACGCACGAGTTACCGTTGTGCTCGTATCTGTACTATGTAAAACCGCTTCTTTATACACATCGTGCGTAATACTCTCTTCACTTGTTAAAAAGGCCGATCCCATTTGAACACCTTCTGCTCCTAGTGCCAATGCCGCAACAAGCCCTTGTCCGTTCATTACACCACCTGCTGCGACAATTGGGATATGCGGAACAGCTTCTACTAACTGAGGTACTAACGCAAAAGTACCAATCATAGCATCTCGTTCTTTCCCAATAAACGTTCCTCTATGCCCTCCTGCTTCGCTACCTTGTCCGATAATAATATCTACTCCTAGCTCGGCAAGTACTTTCGCTTCCTTCACATGGGTAGCTGTTCCGATAACTTTTATTCCACTTCTTTTTAAATCATTTATTTCTTCTTTTTCTAACGTTTGAAATGCAAAACTAACGACTGGTACTTTTTCATCTAATAGCACTTGTAATTGTTCCTTATAGCTTTTTGGAAGCTTTAACGTTCCTTCTACTTCTATACCTAATTCTCTATTCACTCCGCTTAGTAATACTTTCGCCTCATTTACCTTCTCTTCTTCTATTTGTATCTCTTTCGTTACAAGTAAATTAACACCGAAAGGCTTATCTGTTAGTTCTCTTATTCTATAAATCGCTTCACGAATTTGTTCTGGGCTCATATAGCCCGCTCCAAGCGTCCCTAATCCTCCGCTATTACTTACTGCTGCAACGAGTTCTGGCGTCGTAATCGCGCCTGCCATACCGGCTTGAACAACGGGATACTCAATTTTTAATATGTCTGTTACTCGACTTGTAAACATCATTTTCCCTCCTATTTCCCTTATATCTTCTTTATTTGATAAGCTTTCCCCTGCTTATGCAAGGGTTGGACCTCAAATGAAGCGAATATATTGAAAGAGAAGGAGGCTGAGCTTAATGATTTATCCAAATGCATTAAAGCAAGGTGATACAGTAATGATTATTGCACCATCTGGTCCACCTACAATCGAAAATGTATTAAAAGGTGTGAATGTATTACAAGAGATGGGGTTATCCGTAATAATCGGGAAGAGTGTTTACGAGAAATATGGATTTTTAGCCGGAAGTGATCAAGTTCGGCTTGACGATATACATGAAGCATTTACAAATAATGAAGTGAAGGCAATTTTTTGTGCACGAGGTGGTTATGGAAGTGCTCGTCTTCTTCCTCACATTCAATATGAAGTTATTAGGCAGAATCCAAAAATCTTCTGGGGATATAGCGATATTACAGCTTTACATACTGCTGTTTCACGTTATGCAAAGCTTATAACATTTCATGGTCCGATGATTGAAGAACTAGGAAAAGGTATTGATTCCCTATCTTTATCCTCTTTTAATCAGCTATTCCATCCGTATTCAACCATCTTATCTGCATCAGAATGTATCGTACCTAGCTCTCACAGTACAGTTACAAGTACGTTAGTTGGAGGAAATTTAGCTGTGTTAGCAAGTATAATTGGCTCGCCCTACGAGATAAATACGGACAATACACTTTTATTACTTGAAGACATTGGTGAAGAACCGTACCGCATTGACCGTATGTTAAATCAGCTACTTTTATCTGGAAAGTTTAATGAATGCAGGGGCGTTATTTTCACAAGTTGTCACGACTGCACTCCTTCAAAGCCATCTCAATCATTGCAAACAATATTATATGAATATTTCGCGCCATATCATATACCTGTTCTATTCGATTTACCAATTGGACATATAAGTCCAAACATCGGTATTCCACTTGGAGCTACAGCGACAATAAACACGAATAATAAAACAGTCTCTATTTCTTCTGGTATAGCCACTTCATATTCAAATTAAAAAGTAAAAGGAAAAGCGATTACGCTTTTCCTTTTACTTTTACTTATAATAATTAAAAATTCGTCCAGATGCGATATCTGCAATTTCTTCTGGAATAAATGTTTTACTTATATCAGTGCCAACATTTAATACAGCTGTAGCATCTTTCTCAATGCTACCAAATAACTCTTTCCCACGTATCGTAATAAGGGGCGTTCCTTCTGGCAACACATCTTTTACAAATTCCATTTGTGTAAAGAACGGAACGATCCATCTACCTTCTCCTTGGAAATGACGCAAACGAAGTATTCCTTCTGTTGCCCCGTCCTCTGCTTCTAGTGAACCAGCAACATAAAACTCAGTAGATAAGAGCAATTCATAAAATTCCTTTTGCTTCTGTTTATCATCCCCTGCTACAACAAGTACCTCTTCTAATTTCTTTACTGAAATTTGCTCCATATGATGCCACCCCTATTTTCAAAATGATTGTACTTAGATTATACGAAATATTCTTATTTTTTTCTACATAATTCGCAATTATTTTCTTAAAATAATTTTAACACTTCTTTTGTCGTCACAATCGTAGCAAACTCTTCATGTAAATTTACAAGTGTCATATTGTGAATATCCTCTGCACTATACTCCTTAGCATCTAAACCTTTACGGTTAAAAGTAGCCGTTGCATCACTCACTAAATATGTTGTAAATCCTAAATTCCCTGCCATTCGTGTCGTAGTTTCCACGCAATGATTTGTCGTTAATCCTACAACCACTACTGCATTACATTTGTTCTTTCTTAATCGCTCTTCTAAATTTGTCCCAATGAACGCGCTGTTAACGAATTTCTGAATAACCACTTCACCAAGTAGTGGTTGCACTTCTTCTTTAAAGTTTACCGTTTCCGCTCTCTCATAAAACATTGACTGAGCATTTTCTTTATTTACATGTTGAATATGAAAAACTGGTCGTTTCCTTTTTCTCCATTCTTCTAACAAAATTCTCATGTTTTCTTCAGCAAAAATATTATTTCTCTCGCCCCAATCTGGTAATTGAAATGCCTTTTGTACATCGATTATGATAAGTGCTATTTGATTTGTCATCATTTCCCCCTTAATTTGGCTGTAATTGAAATAGAAAACCAAGTTGTTGTGACGCAGTAATAAAGCAAACATAGGCGCAAAGCTCTACAATTTCTTTTTCTGTCCAATATTGTTTTAATGCGTGAAACATAGTATCATCTATTGCTTTTCGGTCATGAACAAATGTATGCGCAAAAGTAACGGCTACACCAATCTCCTCTGCCTTTTGCACATCATCTGGTCTTCCCTTTGCCATACAGTACAGACATTCATTCCCATACGCTAATGTTCTTCTCACTTGCTCCTTCAACTCTGCTGAAAGAGTTCCTTTATTGTACAGTGTATCTTCTAACTTACTCCACGAGTGTAATATATCCGAATTATGCCCTAATAACTTTTGAAACTTTGTATCTCCTACATTTGATAATGAAATTCTCTCCATCATTTCCCCTCCTATTTCCTTCTGTTTTATTGTAAAATAAATAACGTTCACTTTACATTTCATATGAATCTTAATTTATATTTTCCCTTTACAAAAATCATTATTTTACTGGAGGTATATTTACAAATGCAATTAGACCGTGTTGATCGAAAAATTTTAAATGAATTATATAATGATAGTCGCCTTTCGATGCGTGAATTGGCTAAACGAGTAAACTTATCTGCTCCGTCTACTTCAGAACGTGTTCGTAAGCTCGAAAGCGAAGGTGTTATTCAAAAATACACAATTGATATTGATTATAAAAAGGCAGGACTAGTTTTAGATTGTATTTTAGAAATCACCTTAAAGAATGGTGATACAACACGTATGCAACAATTTATTCAGTCTTATCCATCTGCAAGTTTTTGTTACCGAGTAACAGGAAGCTTATGCTACATTGTAAAAATTTCTGTTCCTTCACTCGTTGAACTTGAAGAATTTATCAATGATGTTTCTTCATATGCAACGACAGTTTCTCATATCGTATTATCAGAAGTATCTCTTACTCCTGATATTGAACATATCTTCCCAGAAGATTAATTTATTTTTATTCATAAAATATAAAAAAACCCCTTACAATAAGAATAAAAATAATATATTATGTATTAAAATACATAAAGTTCGAGAAAGGGGCTTTACATTGAAAATCTGGTTTTATGAAAAAACGGCACAATTAGATGACTTGCTTGGTATTTGGGACAATGTTCCGACCATCCCGCGAATTGGTGAAAAAGTGGAGATTTTAAAGACAGTCCGCACTGTTACAGATATTAAATATATAAAGAACGGTAATAATTTTCGTGTAGAAATTATTACAAATTAAAAAGTAGCTCCTAAGAGCTACTTTTTAATTATCTATTATGTGCTTTCTTTATAACGATTTTATCTTCTTCTACAGCTACTGTTACATAATCATTTTCTTCTAACCGAAGCTTATTTACAGCCTCATCTGGTAACTCTATGGCCATCAATCTATCGGTTACGATCACTTGACTATACACTTCATTTTCTTGTGATGAATTCACTACTTTTTGCTCATTTATAAAACGTACTGGTGGCACGCCAACTTCTTTTACTGTACGCCATTGTTTCCAAACATACGGAATTAACCATAGTAATCCAACAACTGTAAGACCGATACCAATCCATAAATTACTTTGCGCTTGTAATTCAGTAATTGAGATTGTACCACTTTCTTCTCCACCGAAAAATTGCATACTTGTTGCAATCAAATTATTTAGAGCGTGCACAGCTATATTCGTCCATATATTTTTTGTTTTTATGTATAAAAGACACATAACGACACCAAACATGAACGCACCAATAACATCAAAATGTCCTAGGCCAAAAATAATTGAAGATATAATTACAGCTTTTTTAATTCCCCATTTATGAGCCATCCGCTGTAAGAAAAATCCCCTAAAAATAACCTCTTCCATAATAGGTGCTAACACACATGCTGAAATGAAAGTAAATATCGTCATATATACGTTACTCGTATTAATAACATTTCCGTCTTCTAGCATAGTAACTAAGAAATTCGGTAACGTATGTGCTAATATGTAAAATTGAATCTGAGATATGCCAACTGAAAAAATCATCCCCATTATCGTTGCTAATACAATTAATCCCCAAGATAAACGTCCTGGCTTATCAAAAAAACTGTTAAATACAACATTATTTTTATTTGTTTTTACGTATAGCCAAAGTAACGGAAATACAAAAAATACAGTTATTTGTGAAATAACCTCCATCGTATTCTCAGAAACATTTGCTAGACCTAATGGTATCATTATAAGGAACACCCCTATAATCATCCATCCAAAAAAGCTACGTAGCCTTATACGTGAAAATGCATAGTGCATATAGAACACCACCCCCAAAGATAGTAAAAATAAAATAAAACTTTAATCAGTACTTTATAGGCAATCCTTTCCCTATAAATAGCAGGATAACTAAATTATAATATGAATATAGTTGAAATCCTTCCTATTTTTCTCAAATCATTTCAAACAGCATAGCTCTTAAAATACCATATCGCTGTTCTTCAAGTTGCAATCCAAGTGAAATTTATGTAATAAAAATCCCCGTTTTTACAAGCGGGGATTTCTTTTATTATAATACGTCACGTTTTTGGAATAATGCACTTGATGCTACAAGTAACACAACAAAGTATGCAGCTACAAGTAATAATGAAGTTGTAAACGTAAATTCTGTAAATGTTGGTTCCATTCCACCATTGATTAATTTATTACTATCGTAAGCTCTTAAATCCAAATGGTTGAATACTACAAACTTCGCTACACCTTTTGCAAACATTATTAATACCATGTTAATTGCACCTTGTAAGAAGAATAGGAACATCGTAATAATTAATGGTAATACAGACTTTCTAAAGACATTTGCTAGGAAAAATGCAAGTGTTGCAAAAAAGAATGGTGAAAGTAGTTGATATAAAGTGGACTTCATTACGATTCCTAACGTTAATTCTGTTTTACTACCATCCATTACAATACCGCCAATAATCATTGCAATTAGCATACCAGCTAATACGATAAATAACATTGCTAATAACACTGTAATATATTTAGAAAATAAAACTGCAAGTCTTTTTCTTGGACGGATTAACAATTGTTTAATTGTACCTTTTTGGAACTCATCAGTAAGAGTACGGGCAGCAAGTGTAATCCCAAAAATCGTTGTAAATAAAACAATTAAGCCAATCTCTGAGTTTGCATAATCTAAATATGATCCCTTAAACTCATCACCTTTTCCCCACTTCAACATTGCTAAAGTACCTAAAATTTCGAGTGCCGCAATGACACCAATTAAAATATACATACCTTTTTTCGCATGCAACTTTAAAAATTCATTTTGAATTAATTTAAACATTACGCTTTCACTCCCCCAGTAATCGCTAAGAACTCATCCTCTAACGTTTTATTTTGAACAGTAACTCCGTATACAAGCACATCAGCATGAACAAGTTTTTTTACAAGTTGCGGAATGTTGTCTTTTGTTACAGATGCTACAATTACATTCCCTTTTGCTTTACCTTTAATGATTTCATTTGCTTTCTGAACTTCATCTACTTCAAACGCTACAACGACTGCCTCATCATGTTTCACTTTTTCATGTAAGTTGTACTCTTGTACAAACTCACCTTGTTTAATAATAACAACGCGATCACACATTAATTCAATTTCACTCAATAAGTGACTTGATACGATTACAGCAATATTCTCTTCTTTCGCTAAACGTTGTAAATAATCACGAATTTGGCGAATACCAGCTGGATCTAATCCATTTGTCGGCTCATCTAAAATTAAGATTTTCGGCTGATGAAGTAATGCTTGTGCAATTCCTAAACGTTGTTTCATACCAAGTGAATATGTTTTCACCTTTTTATGAATCGCATGCTCTAATTCAACAAGCTTTACAATCTCAGCAATGCGCTCTTTACTAATTGGAGTAATGGCCATGTTCGCAAAATGCTTTAAGTTTTGCATTCCTGTCATATAATCATATAGTTCAGGATTTTCTACAATCGCTCCAATTTGCTCTAGTGCCTTTTCACGCTCCGAGCGAATACTATGTCCACAAATTGTAATATCGCCCTCTGTCATTGAAATAAGACCTGTCATCATACGGATCGTCGTCGTCTTACCGCTACCGTTCGGCCCAAGGAATCCGTATACTTCTCCTTCACGAACCTCAAATGATAAACCACGAATAATTTCCGTTCCACCAATCCTTTTTCGAACATTCTCTAACTTTACTACTACGTTTCCCAATGCTGATTCCTCCTTTAGACTTCTAGTTTTTTATCGATAATATAAGCAATTACATATATTATTAGAGCACTAACCATTACCATGAAACTTATATTAAAAATGTTAAATCCATTTTCTTGAAACATATTAATAAACAGACTCTTGCTTTCACTATGATATTCTACTCTTCGCAATACTTGGAAAGCTGGAGCTAATTTTCCTAGCAAGGTTGTCGCTAAAGTAATCGCTATATTTATTACTAGAAAAATAATAACGATTAGTATATTTTGCGCCTTTTTCTTTTTCGTAAGTAACTTAACTAGAGTAATTACTAATATGATTTGTAACACACTAAACAAAAACTCAAATAAATCGCTTATCGTATATATTAAATTATTAATTATGCCTACTTGCATAATCTCTTTTGCCTCTACATATACAGAAGTCGTAGGAAAAGCTAATATATAACTTACGTAGAAAAGAATTCCACATATCCCATACCATATAGCCATTGCGATAAATGAGAAAATAAGCATAGAAATTACATATTGTTTCCCAGATATTGCTGTAAGTCGTAACATCGGATTAGTTAGTAAGCGTGAATATGATTTCATTGTTTGTATAAACATATAAACAATATAAAAGAAAAATATAATCATAATGATTCCAAATATACCCTCTTGTCTACTGATAGCCGCATCACTTTTTCTTACAATCATTTGTGAAAATAACACAGCTTCAATTAGCACAAAGAATAAAAAAGTAACAATATATCTTTTCTTATTTACATTCCATAAATAGGAAAGTAATGACTTCACTTACTAAACACCTCCTTAAACAATTCATGAACTGCTTTTCCTCTCTGAAAACGAATTTCTTCTACATTTTCATATAGAACCATTTCTCCATCTTTTAAAAAGATCACTTCATCAAAAATATTTTCAATTTCATTTATTAAGTGAGTGGAAATTAATATCGTACAATCTTCTCTATAGAACTGTAGAATTAGATCCAATACATGTTCTCTAGAAAGAGGATCTATCCCGCCCAATGGCTCATCCAGTACGTATAGCTTCGCTTTTCGAGAAAATGTTAAAATGATTTGCAGCTTCTCTATCATACCTTTTGACAATGCTGTAATTTTTTCTTCTAACGGTATTTTAAATTCTGCAATCGTATCTACCGCTTTTTGAATATCGAAGTCTTTATAAAAATCCCGGTAGAAAAATAAAGCGTCTTTTACAGTCATCCAATCATCAAAGACTGGCTTATCGGACATAAATGAAACGATTTCTTTCGTCTGTAATCCTACCTTTTTACCGTCTATTGTGATACTGCCTTCAGAAGGGTGTTGCAAGCCTGCAATCATTTTCAATAACGTCGTTTTCCCGCTCCCGTTATCTCCAACAAGCCCAACGATTTTCCCTTCCGTAATCTCTATGTTTAATTCACGGATCACTGCTTTTAATCCGTATCTCTTCCATAAGTTTTCTATTTTTAATAGCTCTGTCATTGGCTCTCCTCCCTCTTATCATGTAATGAAGAACGAAGAATTGTAAGAATTTCTTCTTCTGAAAAACCTAAATTGTCCATTCCATCTATAAAAGAATGAAGTAATTCTTTCGCCATCTCTTTTCGCAGCTCCATAATTTTCTCCCCTTCATTCGTTACATACCGTCCCATTCCTCTACGTGTTACAACAACTCCATCCCGTTCTAGCTCTTGAAATGTACGCTGAATCGTATTTGGATTCACTTGTAATTCACTCGCTAATTCACGGACAGAGGGAATTTTATCACCAGGCAATAAATGTCCTGTTACGATCTCTTTTTTTATGTATTCCATTACCTGAATGTAAATTGGTGTATTTGGAGAAAACTCTATTTTCATTTCTTCCCTCCTTTTGTATCGGTGTACCAGTTAAATAATACACTGATACAAAAAGTTTGTAAATACCCATTTAATTACAAAAAGTTCTATCCGTTAACCGAATAGAACTTCCCAAACATAAATCGCTATATAGAAATAATAGTGTTATGTAAACAAAATTATAAAGAAAAGCTGTCTTATCAATGAATAAGACAGCTTTTCTTTATAATCCTATATTAAAAGTTAAACACGAAGTCATCGTCAGCTAACTTTTCAACGTTCGTTGCTTTTACGTAACCATTTCCTTTTACAGAGAAGAAATCATGGTTTTTCGTATCTGTACGTAAACCATTTAAAACGATTGGGTTAATTTCTTCTTCTTCAAACTTCGGCTCAAGTCCTAAGTTCATAAGCCCTTTATTCGCATTGTAACGAACGAAACGATTTACATCTTCTACAAGACCGATAGAAGTGTAAATTTCTTCTGTATAGGCCATTTCAATTTCATATAGTTCCATTAATAACTCTTGTGTTTCTTTTTGCACTTCTTGTTGCTCTTCTGCAGAAAGTTCTGCGAAGATTTGTTGTGCTAAAATACCGACGAATACGCCGTGAATTGACTCATCCTTTACCTTCACATAAGTTCGCTACTCCTATGCCGTTTATACAGCTTACAGTTTCCTGTAAGAAGAGACTATATCATCTACCTTCTCAGGTAGCCCTCCATTTCGATTTAAGGGATTCTCACCCACCGCTTGGCCCTACTCCTCTTGCGGAATTTCACCGCCATTGGGATAGTCGTTGAACGTTCCTTTATCTACGTATCGCACCCACCACTGTTTATACAGTTTTCGATGTCTGATATGGCTTCCTGTGCCGCTCGATAACCCATGTTTTCTTTCAATGGATGCATTAGATTCACCGGCTTGTAGCATCTGAACGATATCCAAAAACATTTCAAGAGTAACACGTCCCCTTGTTTTCAGTTGGTGTTCAGATTTAACCGGCAAATAATTTTGTACTTTTCCCCAAAGATATTTATAACGTTTCTTATGTCGAATTAAAGATACATAATTAGGATGAAGATTATACATATCAGCAATTTCTGGATTTGTCTTTCCGCACTTTAGTAGTTCTACAATCTCAAAAAATTGTGCATCTGTAATTTTTGATTGTGGATTTTTTTCACCTATAACACGTTGCCTTTTCTTCTCTAATTGTTCTTCAGTGAATTTAATTCCACCCAATCCTTCTCCGCCTAATGTCAAGTTATAGCCATTATTATAAGAATCATACAGCCAAATATACTGTTGCTCAATCTCACTCAATTCTTCCAATGAACATTCTATTTCCTCTAGAATTCCATATTCTAAAGTGGATTCATATTTACAATATACTGCTTGTAAATACCTATTATAATGTGTACCACTCTTTAACATCCACATATGTTCCCTAATTCGTTTTAAATTTGAAACGTTCACATCTTTACCAATATAATACTTCCCATTGATTTTTAAATAGTAAATTCCGTACATGTTATCGCTAGATAAAGGCTTCGCTGCTGATTGCCCTATCAGCTATTCTCCTTTCCATCTATTGATAGTTAGAGAATAACCTGAATGCATATATTCATCAATAATAATACAGATAAATTTACAATAGGGGGTCCCAGCAATTAAAAGGGTTTTTCAATTGGTATCTCTACCAAAAGCCGCCATAAGTTAACGGATAATAAGGTTAATAATTTCACCACTTGCCGTCAGTTTACCTTGACCAGCTAAGTAAAGTGGATAGAAGAATCCACTATAGAATAAGTAACTTTCTAAGAACACACTTGCTACCATTGCCATGTATAACTCTTTTTTCGTTACTTCAGGCTTTAATAAACGACGATAGTAACTAGTAATAATACCAGCTTTTTTCTCAAGTAACGGATGATTGTCTACCCAGTCAAAAATATCATCAATTTCTTCTTCTGTAGCTAATGTTGTGAAAATGTGACTATAACTTTTCGCATGTACTTCTTCCATAGCTCCCATGAAAGCTAATACACTTTTCGCTTGTAAATTTTCAAGATGAACAAGTACAAGTGGCATTCCTTCGCCACCTTGTTTCGTATCTAAAAGTGTTAAACCACCTAATACACGCTTATAAGCAATTTGCTCTTCTTTCGATAATTGCACCCAAGTATTTTTGTCAGACGAAACCGCGATTTCTTCTTCTGTCCAAAACTGAGCGATGTTTTGCTTCCAAAACATTAAACTGAAATCATCTTCCTTTTTATTCCAGTTAACAGCGCGCATTGAATCACCCCTATATCTATTATTGTTCTACTGAACGGTTAAATTTCCATCTAACAATGAAAAGCTAACCGTTTAGTAGAACAAACCAAGTATGAGCAGGGTTCATAACCCTGCTCATACTATTGGGTTATTCATTTAGTATGGCAATATGCCATTAAACGGTACACGCCACACACTCTTCCACGCTTAATTTACGTGTTCTCGTATAATACAGACTCTTTAAGCCTTTTTTATGTGCATAGATGTAGTAACGTGCTAATTCACGTGTTGAAATATCACTATTAACGTAAAGAATTGTACTAATTCCTTGGTCAATATGTTCTTGAATTTCTGCGATTAAATCAATTAATTTAAACTGATTCATATCGTAAGAAGATTTATAGTACCAGAACGTATCTTTTGATAAATACGGCATTGGATAATATGTTGTCGCGTTCGCATATGTTCTTGATTCGATTTGACTTACGATCGGCATTACGCTTGAAGTTGCATTTTGAACGTAACTGATTGATTGTGTTGGAGCAATGGCAAGACGATATGAGTTGTATAAACCATTCTTTTGCACTTGCTCTTTTAAACTTGTCCAATCTTCTTTTGTTGGAATATGAATTCCTTCAAATAGTTGCTGAACTTTTTCAGTTACTGGGCTGTAATCTGTCGTTTCATACTTTTCAAAGTATGTGCCATTCGCATAATCAGATTTATCGAAGTCTTTAAATGTCTCGCCTTTTTCTGTAGCGATTTCCATACTTTTCTCAATAGAGTAGTAATTTAACATCATAAAGAATGTACGAGCGAATTCTTTCGCTTCTGCACTTTCATAAGCGATTTTATTTTTTGCTAAATACCCGTGTAAATTCATTGCTCCAAGTCCAACTGAATGAAGCTCGTCATTTGCTTTTTTCACGGTTGGTGCATTCGGAATGATCGTCATATCAGAAACAGCTGTTAAAGCTTCCATTCCTGCATGAACCGCTTCACGAATTTCTTTATTTTCCATTACGTTTACGATATTTAACGATCCTAAGTTACAGTTAATATCACGACGGATAATGTCATCTGTACCGTAATCATTTATTTCTGAAGTTTCTTGAAGCTGGAAGATTTCTGTACATAAGTTCGACATCTTCACAGTTCCAATATCCTTCAATGGATGTTGATTATTTGCATTTGATTTAAACATTAAGTATGGGTAACCAGACTCAAGCTGAATCATAGCGATTTTAATAAGCATATCACGTGCACTAATATCTAGTGGCTTCTTCTTCACTTTCGGATTGCTCATTAATTCATCGTACATTTCATCAATATCAATATCATCTAAATGCTTGCCATATTCTTTATAAACCGTATAAGGTGCGAAAACATGGAAAGGCTCATTTTTCTCAGCAAGCTCAAAGAACTTACTTGGAACGATAATTCCGATTGATAGAGACTGAATACGGCTCTTCTCATCGGCATTTATTTTTTTTGTATCAAGGAATTCAATAATATCCCAATGGAAAATGTTTAAATATACTGCACCGGCACCTTTTCGTTGGCCAAGTTGATTCGCATATGAAAACGAATCTTCAAGCAATTTCATAACAGGTACTACACCACTTGCAGCATTGTCGATACCTTTAATTTGCTCACCACGTGCGCGTAGCTTAGATAAGTTTAAAGCTACTCCCCCGCCGATTTTCGATAATTGCATCGCAGTATTAATGTTAAAGCCGATCGAATTTAAGCTATCGTCCATCTCTAACAAGAAACAAGACACCATTTCTCCTCTTCTGCTTCTTCCCGCATTTAAAAAGGTTGGTGTCGCTGGTTGGTAGTTTTGTTTTACAATCATGCTTGCGAAATGTCTTGCCTTCGAAACATCACCGCGTCCTAAGTATAATGAAACAATTGCTACACGATCTTCATAGCTTTCTAAGTATTGTTTTTGATCATTCGTTTTTAACGCATAATCTTTGTAGAACTTAGATGCTGCCATATAAGATTGGAACTCGAAGTTTTCACCATAAGCGATGTTATATACTTCCTCTACTTCCTCCAAGCTATACTCGTCCAGAACGTTGTAATAGTAATCATGTTCTTTCATATACTCCATTCGCTCTGCCACGCTATTAAAAGGAACGGTATTCTCTCTAGCTTCTTCCATAAAGACTTCTAATGCCTCTTTATCTTTATGAAGCTGATAAAAACCGTCCTGCATTTGCGTGATTTCATTATTCAGTTCAATGTGTCGCAATCTCCCGCACCCTTTCCTTAAAATATTCTACATCGTTATTTGTTCCAGATAACTCAAATTTTGATACAATAGGCACTTCATATTTAGTAGAAATCTTGTCAGCACTTGCACCGAACATGTCTCCCCAGTTACGATTGCCGCTTGCAGATACGCCTTTTAATTTTTCATTATTGCGCTCTAAAAAGTCTAAAACACGTTCTGGTACATTGCCAAAACCTGTTGTATACGTAATAAGAATAAAGTCTTCATCTATTACTAGATCTTCATCAATTTGAACGGCCGGCATATTTAATTTGTGAATGAAACGCTTCACGTTTCCTGTCATAGAATCATATGCAACTAACATTTCCGACCCTCCCTCTCAAATCTATATTCTCTATATGTTGTTCTTGATTTCTCTATATATTGTATTACGTTTCAAAATAAGACACAAGATATATGTATAAATTCTTTCTTTTTTTAACTTTTACTTTTCGACATGATAGCCGTTTTTTTTCAATACAATGACTATGAAACAACATTCTAAAACTCATGTCAATAAAGTGCTTTTCAAAAAAGTTGTCAACGAATTTAACCTTATTTTTAAAAAAGTTAACAATATATTTTGTCATAAAACGGTAGATGCTGAAGAAATATATTTCTCTAGCATCACGCAAAAAAGAACAGATATGAAACGATAATCTGCTCTAAAAAACGATTACATTTATCAAATTTACCTTATTAAATATATTATACATATACTTTCGTCTCTCGTTACATACTAAAAGATAACTATTATAGAAAAAGATTATTATTATGGAACTTCAATTTATTTATGAAAAGTTTATTCAGAGTGCTCAATACGCAAAATATCTTTTACAAATATGTGATGTGGATTTTCATCTTTATCAAGCATTGTACATACAGGAGCCTCTTCATCAAAGTATACAATCATTCCTTCTACATACTGATATGTATGTTGAACTTGTACAGTTACTTTAATTTCTATCGCTTCTTCATATGCTCTTTTTATTTTCTGAAGCATTTTTGCTGAACATTTTCGTTTCTCTGGATACATAACCATTCCCATAAATCTATTGCCGGCTCTATCTTTCCACATATAATCCCAATGTGGTAAAATGCCTTGTTTAAAATCGCCCATAATTCCCCTCTCCTTTATCTTTTATTTATCCCGCATTAAACGTCCAGTTGGTGAAGGATGCCCTGCTGATCAAAATTCCCCTTTATGAACGTGGCGTTTCTGAATATGTATAAATCACTTGCCCGCCTCGCTGTGCGTTACCAATGAAATGCTTAAAGTCTTCTCTATTTACAACAACTTCTCTGAACGTATAAAATACATCTTTCGTAACAACATACTCCGTTATTTCACCATTTTTCAGCTGATCTAAAATTGTATTTGCTAATTCTTTATCCATGTATTTCACCTCTCTGCAATATTTTATTCTATCGTATATTCTATAGGTCAACAACTGTAAAATTATCCCGCTATTTGCGGGTAGTCCGATTGGTGTTGACTACTAATCAGTCGTGGAATGAACAAAAAATCTTACTGATTAACATTTCACTTTATCTTGTTGTTATGCCATGATTTTATTTTCGTTATTTCGCAAACAATATCGTTTTACTATATGTCCACTAAATATCATATACTAACATAGCTACTTCTCTATATCAAACATTTCGGCATTCAATTATGCAAAGTTCCATACCACTATGCTACAATATACAAATAGAACTAGGAGGGATACTATGATTCGGAAAGCAAAAAAGACAGATGCAATGGCAATAGCTCCTTTATTGTATAATGCTCTGCATGAAATTGCTGAAAAAATCACAGGTAGCACAGTTGAAGCAGAAGTATTACTAGGACTTGAGACATGGTTCTCAAAAGAAAATAACCGTCTGAGCTACGAAAACTGTTTTATTTATGAACAAGACGAGAGTGCAGTTGGAATTATTGTCGCTTATCACGGTAGTGAAGCAACACAGCTTGACGCACCAATTGTACATCACTTAAGAGAATTACATAAAGATGAATCAATTACGTTAGAAAAAGAAGCTGAGCTTGATGAGTATTACATTGATACATTATCAGTTTCAAGTGCACACGGTGGAAAAGGTATTGGTTCTAAATTAATTGAAGCTGCCGAAATCTATGCAACTGAAAAAGGGCATGAAAAAATCGCTTTACTTGTTAATTTAGAAAACACACGCGCCTATTCACTATACGAAAAGTTAGGTTATAAAAAAGATGAAATTGTTATGCTAGTAGGCGAACCTTATGCTCATCTCGTAAAACCATTAAACGTCAAAATTTCTATATCTTAAAAAGAAAGCACACGATTTATATAAATCGTGTGCTTTTATGTTAAATTCGTATTTAATATATTTCCATCCATCGCCTCGTGAAACGTATATGTTGTACATCCCCATGGCTTTCTATGCAAAATAGGAGAACCAGACCATCCCATTGCCCTCAGCTCCGTTCCAATCATCGAATTAAAATAATTATGACCTACAAGAGCAATACTTCCATGTACGAGAGCATAACGATGTAACAGGTAAGCCGCTTGCTTTGCCCTCTCTCTTACTTCCTTATAAGACTCAACATCTTTATGGTAGCCAAGTATCCATAATGTGCGCCCAATGAACATCCATACCTTAATTGTGCATTTCAACCACTTCGGAGCAAAAAAGTATGAAGGAACTTCAGCTTCTCTAAAAAGAGAGTTTTGCATAAAAGATAAAGAATCCGTTAATTCAGCTGCTGATTGTACAGCACGCCTTTGATCACTTGTTAAGACAAATTTCGCTGCTTCAATTGCCTCTATTGTTTCTATCGGCATTTTAGCTTTTTGTATCATTGACTCGGAATCATACTGTTTCATCCATTCGTGAAATGAATTAATTGTCATCGGTTCTCTTATACGACCTAAACAACCATGACGAATAAAAGAAATCTTCATTCTTTTCACTCTCCATTCATCACTTACGAACTCTATTATGCACTAGTTCTAAACATCATACCACGCAAGAAAAGAAAGTCATATACCTTTACATCTCCCCACCACTATCATGCGTTATCGAAGCATGGATACCATCCATCCCATCAAAATATGTACTCGTATCATATTGACGAATCTTTTTTAAATGCATATAAGAAAATAAAAATAAAATTAAAGCTATAACACTCCCCACAAATTCAAACATCATTTTACCGCCTCTAATTTCTCCCACTTCAGCAGGTTATTCTACTTTTTCATTATACCTCGATATAAAGATTCCCGCATTTTTGCTATTTTTTTCAAATAACATGGATTTTCTACATATTTTCTTACAAAAAGTGAATATTTTTCGAATTTTTACTTTGGAAACATTTACAAAGTAGGAAATATGGTTCAAAATAGGAGGAAATAAAAAAAACCCAAATTTATTCTTTTTTTGGGAAAACTGTAACAAGGAGAGTTGCTTATGCAGATCGCAGAAACTGGAGATATCATCGAATTTAAAGGTGGAATGCAAGGCCGTGTTCAAAAAGTAAATCAAAACTCTGTTATTGTTGATATAACAATTATGAAGAATTTTAGAGAACTAGATATGGAACCTCTTACAGTTGTAAGTCATAAAAACTATACTGTCATTAATCAAAATGCATAATATAATAGAAAGAAAGGGCCTGTATAGTATACAGGCCCTTTCTTTCTATTAACGATTATCAATTGTTTCCGGATATAGATCGTGGTTCATCATGCGGTAGTCAGCCATTTGTTCATACTTCGTCCCTGGGCGACCGTAGTTGCAGTATGGATCAATTGAAATGCCACCACGTGGTGTGAATTTCCCCCATACCTCAATATAACGTGGATCCATTAATTTAATTAAATCGTTCATAATAACGTTCATGCAATCTTCGTGGAAATCACCATGATTGCGGAAACTAAATAAATACAACTTTAAAGATTTACTCTCTACCATTTTTTGCTCTGGAATATAGCTAATATAAATTGTTGCAAAATCTGGTTGTCCTGTTTTCGGACATAAACTTGTAAATTCAGGACAATTGAATTTTACAAAATAATCACGGTTTGGATGATTATTATCAAATACCTCTAATATTTCTGGGCTATATTCAAATAAATATTTTGTATTTTGATTTCCTAATAATGTTACATCTTTTAAATCTTCATCTAATCTTCCAGTCATTTTAAACATCCCTTCTCGTTATACGCCGCGTTTATTTCCCCATACTAACGCATGAAGCTGAGGCAATACTTTTGCATCATTCATCTCTTTACAATTTACAGCTTTATCAATCAGCCACTCATACTTATCTAATAATTTTTTAATAAGCATCGCATCATCCACTGTTTTTGTATCATCGTTTCCTACTTGCAGGAAAAATGGTACACCTGGATAACGTTCGTGCATCTTAACTGCATATTCAAAATCATGATCATCGAATACTACTACTTTTAAACTAATA
The DNA here is from genome assembly GCF_058792475.1 of Bacillus sp. MT94. Classification (NCBI taxonomy): domain Bacteria; kingdom Bacillati; phylum Bacillota; class Bacilli; order Caryophanales; family Bacillaceae; genus Bacillus; species Bacillus sp. MT94. The sequence continues at coordinate 98,440 of NZ_JBXAEZ010000003.1, forward strand.
TCTTTTCCTGCTAGTTTCTGAATAATAGCATCTAACTTCTGAAAATCTGTTTTCATCGTCGAACTTGGTGGTTTTGGAGAAATTGTTACCTCATCAATTTGAAGTAACCAATCTTGCCATTTACTCCCTTGCGTTTCAATTGCCGTTCGCATTCCATTTTCTTTTAATATTGAAAGAAGAAACTCAATATTTTTCAGTAATGCCGGATTTCCGCCTGAAATCGTAACATGAGAAAAATTTTCTCCTCCAATTGCAACAAGCTCATCCCAAATATCTTCTGGTGTCATCTGTCTAATTTGATCTTTAGCTGATCCATCCCACGTAAAAGCAGAATCACACCAAGCACAGCTATAATCACAACCAGCTGTACGGATAAACATTGTCTTTTGCCCTACAACCATTCCTTCACCTTGAATAGTCGGACCGAATATTTCTAAGACAGGGATTTTACTCATCAAGCATCCACTCCCGTCTTACTTCCGCATAACTAGTCGGCGTCTCAAAGAGACGAACAAATTCAACGCGAGCTCCTTTATATTCGTTCACTCGATTCTCTTTTGTTAGTGCTTCTGCCATCTTTTCATAAATCCAAACGACCATATTTTCAGCAGTCGTATTCATTGCAGGTAACGTTTCGTTTAAATAACGATGATCTAAATAAATTTCGATTTCATTCTTCCAAATTTCTTTTATATCTCCAAAGTCAATTGCAAGACCTATTTCATTTACATATCCACTAATTCCAAATACAACTTTATATGTGTGACCATGTAAGTTTTTACATTTCCCTTCATAACAGTGTAAATGGTGTGCTGCATCAAATGTAAATTCCTTGCTGACCATTACTCTTTTATTATGGTATTTGAGTTGTTTACGCTGAATATCCTTGTCCATTTTTTGCAAATTCTCTACGATGCGAAATCCAAAAAAGTTATCCATTAGTTGTTCGCTCCTTCGCGTTCTTGTAGGTACGTATCTAATCCTGCTTTACGAAGTTGACATGCTGGACATTCACCGCAACCATCACCAATGATTCCGTTATAACATGTTAATGTTTTTTCCCGAACAAACTCAAATGCTCCAAGTTCATCTGATAATTTCCATGTTTCAGCTTTATCAATCCACATAAGTGGCGTGTGAATGACAAACGGGTAATCCATAGATAAATTTAAAGTAACGTTTAACGATTTCACAAACACGTCACGGCAGTCTGGATAACCACTGAAATCAGTTTCACATACACCGGTTACAATATGACGTGCTCCAACTTGTTTTGCCAATACAGCAGCAAATGATAGGAAGAGTAAATTTCGTCCATCTACAAATGTCGACGGCAATTCACCTTCTTCATGTGTAATCTCCATATCCGTTCTCGTTAACGCATTTGGAGCAAGTTGATTTAATAGACTCATATCTAGTACCGTATGCTTTATTCCTAGCTCTTTTGCAATTTCCGCTGCACAATCAATTTCTAGCTTATGACGTTGATTGTAATTAAATGTTACAGCTTCTACCTCCGCAAACTGCTCTATTGCCCAAAATAAACATGTCGTACTATCTTGTCCTCCACTAAAAACAACAACTGCTTTTTCTTTTTTCATTTCACTCATTCTCCTTCTCTACTATAAATAAGAAGAAAGAACGTTCTTGAACTGTCACAATAAAAAAACAAAACAATACCTAAGGATATTGTTGTTTCCATAGTTTTTTATAGAGGGAGTTCGCGAACCTCTCCCGCGCGGTGCACGGAATTTCTTCTTTCATTGACACAGCTTATTGTAACATATTGTATACTAGCGTAAAAATTTCTGATTTTTCCGCTATTTATCATTTCATTTCTTTCATTTTATAGTATGATTAATTTAATATATGAAGAGAGGAGGCATCCCACTGAAATCCTTTATTATTTATCTCTTTTTAAATATATTATTCATCCTGATTACAATGCTCGTATATCATTTATTTTGGAATCAAAAAGGGAAACGCTCTCCTAAATTAAATTCAGCTATATTCATTGTACTCTGTTGCCTCGCTACCGTACTCTGTATTACATTTGCAGCAAAAACAAATAATGGTTTTCAATTTGATATGCGCCATATTGTATTAATTGTCGGTACATTAACGGGAGGGCCTATTGCTGGTGGTTCTATCTTAGTTGTATTAAACATATATCGCTTATTATTAGGTGGGATCGGTGTTTTCCCATCTCTTATCGGTTCTGTTCTTCTATTTATTGTTCTACTATTAACATATAAATTTTTCAATCGAACTTCTAATCGTATAAAAATAACACTTGCTATTATCTACAGTCTCACATACGGATTTAGTTGGATACCCTTCTTCCTTTCAAAGGTTACAAATAAGACTGATTATATACCGCATATTATTGTGTATGAGTTATGTTCAATGCTTGGTACGATTCTAATTTTATATTTACTACACATATTACAAACTCAAGTTCGTCTCCAAAACGAACTTATAAATGCTGAAAAATTTCATTTAATTGGTGAAATGGCAGCGTCTATCTCTCATGAAATTCGCAATCCATTAACTTCAACAAAAGGGTTTTTACAACTGTTACAATCAGATACATGCACTGAGCAGGAACGAAAATTATATATCGACATTGCCATTAACGGCATTGAACAAGCAAATCATGTTCTTACAGATTATTTAACCTTTGCTAAACCAAGCATTGAAAAAGAACAAACATTACAGTTAGAAGAAGAATTACTACATGCATTGTCGTTAATTACACCGCTTGCTAATTTAACAAATGTACGTACTCATTATATAAAGCAAAGCACTTCTTTTTTTATCGCTGGAGAAAAGCAAAAACTAAATCAATGTTTATTAAATATTTTAAAAAATTGCATTGAGGCTATGCCAAAAGGCGGTGATCTTTATTTCACATTAGTTCCTGATCATAAGCATATTCAGTTATATATAAAAGATACAGGAGTCGGTATGGATTCAGAACAAGTAAAACGTCTTGGCTCGCCTTTCTATTCAACGAAAGAAAAAGGCACTGGACTTGGAATGATGGTCGTATTCAGTGTTGTTCAAGCTATGAATGGAAAAATTGATATTATAAGTGAAAAAGGAATCGGTACAACCTTTTTATTAACTTTTCCACTCATACAAAAAACGTGATGAAATAATCATCACGTTTTTTCTGTTCCTTCAACTAATTCAGCAAAAGCTTTCACTTTTCCGTGCGGTTGTTGATTTTCTTTACGCGCTTTCCAGGCGCGCTCTTCTTCTCGCTTCTTCTTAGACATATTTTTTCAACTCCTTCTTTTCTTTCTCCATGTAGTATTCCAAAATAAGAAAGAAAACTATGCACGTATCAAAAAAAGAAGTGGTTTCCCACTTCTTCCACTTTAGCGCTGCAAAATTGCATGTTTCGCCTCTTTTAATTGCGTAAGATGTCTTTGTTCATGCAAATCAAGAAATTGAACCCATTGATACAAATTCAGATCATTAAAAACAGGATGCTTTAATCCATTTTCAAATAGATCTTTTTCATCTATAACACTATGAAGCGCATGTAATAGTTCTTGTCGTGAATGTTCTAGTAATTGAATTCCTTGCTGTTTTTTCATTAAAGTTTCTGTTGGTTGCATTTGCTGAGGAGCTTCTCGTTTATGTGTGCGATCAAGCGTAAGTTGGAGGTCTTTAAATGGAGTCATGTTTCTTTCATTTTTTTGTAAAGCATATACAAGGGCAGACGTGACAGATTGTTCAACTAAATGCAAGTGGTGTAAAATTTGAATAATACTCCATTTATCACGGCGTGGCTTTACATTCACTTCTGTATCATTTAACATTTCAATTTCTGATAATAGCGTGCTTCGAGTAGACTGTAATGAGCTTACTAAACTTTCTAAACTCACATCCATATTAGATTGAAGCATACTTCTTTCCCCCCTTTTTGTTGGTGAAAAGAGGTGCTCCTTATTAGAAACACCTCTTTAGTATTCTGAATTTTCTTTTATTATCTCATCATTTTCCCATTATGTCGATGTTAAACATGTGAAAAAAAGCGCATGTTTTTTACAATTTTGTGTCGTCAATCGCATGTAACCATGCTTCAATTTCTGTAATAACACTTTTCACACAGCCTTCAGCAAATGGTGATGTTAAATTTGCAACTTCTACTAATTCTAAGAACGATTTACTTCCACCTTGTTGGCACAGATTCACATAATCTTCCCATGCCTCTTGTCTATTATCTCTTGCACGTTTCCAAAATTGTAGCGCACAAATTTGAGCAAGCGTGTAATCAATATAATAGAAAGGTGAGCTATAAATATGCCCTTGACGTTGCCAAAAACCACCGCGCTCTAAATAATCATTATCCTCATAATCACGATGCGGTAAATATTTCTTCTCTATGTTACGCCACGCTGTCTTACGCTCTTCAGGTGATGCTTCAGGATTTTCATATACATAATGTTGATATTCATCAACAGATACACCATAAGGTAAAAACAGAAGTGCTGAACTTAAGTGAGAGAAGTAATATTTATCTGCATCTTCTTCAAAGAATAGCTTCATCCATGGCCATGTAAAGAATTCCATACTCATAGAGTGGATTTCACATGCCTCATATGTTGGCCAATTATATTCTGGAATTTCAAATTTACGACTTTCATATACTTGGAAAGCATGACCTGCTTCATGTGTTAATACATCAATGTCACCAGATGTTCCATTGAAGTTTGAGAAAATAAACGGCGCTTTATAATTCTCAATATATGTACAATATCCGCCACCAGCTTTTCCTTTTTTCGCAACTAAATCTAATAAATCGTTATCTAGCATGAAATTGAAAAATTCATCTGTTTCAGCCGATAACTCTTTATACATCGTCTTTCCATGATCAACAATCCAATCCGCATCTCCTTTTGGAGTTGGGTTACCTGTAGCAAACTCAAAGTTTTCGTCGTAATAAGCTAACTTCTCTACACCGATACGTGCTTGTTGTCGCTTTCTTAATTCCGTTGTAACGGGAACGATATAATCCAGCACTTGCTGACGGTAATTAGCCACCATCTCCGCATTATAATCTGTACGGTACATTCTTGCATATCCAAGTTCAACAAAGGTTTTGAAACCTAAAGATTTTGCGATTTTCGTTCTCACTTTAACAAGCTCATCATAAATACGATCTAGTTCTTCCTCATTTCCAGCTAAAAATCCGTAGTATGCTTCACTTGCTGCTTTACGTTCGCTTCTTTCTTTTCCTTGCATAAACGGAATCAATTGCGATAACGTTCTTTCTTCTCCAGCAAAGTCAATTTTTGCAGATGCTAATAACTGTGTATATTGCGACGATAATTTATTTTCTAATTGTAAATCTTTCACGACTTCATCTGAATATGTTTTTAAATCACATTCTGCTAGAGCAAATAATTGTTTTCCATAATACGCCTCTAATTCTTCACGAAATGGAGAATTAATAAGTGCCTTATAATATTTTGTACCATATCCTTGTACAACTGGAGAGAATTCATCAAAGAAATCCTGCTCCTCCTTATAAAAAGTATCCGTCGTATCAACAGAATGGCGAATGTAACAAAGGTTTCCCATTGTACCAAAATCGTTGCGAATTTCATTAATTGAATGAATGACTTGTTTTTGTTCTTCTACAGTTTTTGCGTTATCAAACTTCTCTAAAGCAACAGTAAATTTCTCTTTTAACTCTTCAATATTTGGGCGTTTATATTCATAGTCTTTAAATGACATGAACGAGCCTCCTCTCCATTACATACCTTTATTATAATTCAATACGTATTCTCGAATTCCCTCTTAATTTTCAACAAAATTCGGCAGTGACTACTCTGAGTTCATTGCAAATAAAAAAGCCCTGGATTTATTTATCCAAAGCTCCTTTGGAACATATTATTATTTTTCATACTTCCCAATTTTTTTTAATAGATCAAGTAATTCATCTTTTTCATCTTTCGTTAACATTTCAAAAGACTGATGTATAACTTTCTCATGCCCCGGAAAAATAGAAGCAATAAAGCTCTCGCCAGACTCAGTTAATTGCGCGTAAATAACACGTCTGTCATTCGGACATGGGATTCTCTTTACTAATCCCTTTTTCTCCAGCTTATCTACAACATATGTAATGCTGCCACTGGCTATTAAAATGCGCTCACCAATTTGCTGGAGTGGTTGACCGCCTTTATGATATAGCAGTTCTAATACAGCAAATTCAGTTGGATTTAATCCGTTACTTTGTATAGATTTATTTGTAGTATCCATAACAGAACGATGTACACGAGATAATGCAATAAATACTTTTAAAGATTGAGAAATATCTTCTCGTTCATTATTTGATGTCATACAACTTTCAACCCTTCACTTAAATTCTCACCAATAAAAAGAAAATGCCACTTCATACTTCATGTGAATTCCGAATGAGCATTCACTCATCCATTTCCTCTCCCCTAATATATTAAGAATCATTCTTGAATAAAAACATGACAATTTTAACATAGTTTATATATAATGATAATAAAAAAAGAAGGAGTACCACATTTGAAAGTCAAATTCCAAAGCATAATTATATATATATTGCTTGTTATCCTACCGACAATAGGGATTGGTGCTACATTTTATTCGTATCATACATATAAAATGAAACAGGAAAACAAATTATCCGCTCATACAGTTCTCTTTTTATATAGAGATTATTTAGATCATCATCTTGGTGAAGCAATTTCTGCTTTAGACATGCTTGCAAAAGTTGTAGGCACCGAGACTGGTAATATAAACGGCATTAAACAAATTGTACATGATACAGATGGGAACGATGCACGCTTTTCTGGTTTATATTACGCTACACCAGAAGGGGTCATTACAATCGCATCTGAAGATGAATCAAAGCCTATAGATGTTTCAGACCGTAAATATATTCAAGACGTGCTACAAACTAAAAAAACCACTGTATCATCAGTCATTACTGATCGCGTTCTTGGACATAAAGCTATTATGATTGCTACCCCCATATTCAATAAACAGAAAGAGCTCTCAGGATTATTATTAGCTAGTTTACGCTTTGATTACATTTCATCTTCTTTAAATGCCATTAAACCACAATACCATTTTGAGGTAACTGATAAACATGATGTAGTGTTTCTAACCGATGATAATAACGACACAAGTGATACGCATTCTAATATGCTTACTACCCCACTCCAAAGATTAAATTGGAAGGTCTCTGTTTCTCCATTACCTATTCATCAGAAAACCTTATACCAGTGGGTTGCAATAGAGTGTATCGCTACTTTATTTTTAATGTCTATTTTATTTTTACTTGCTCAATATATGTTGTTAAAACGTCAAACAAAACTTGAAAGACAACAAAACGAACTACAGAAAATTGAATTAGTTGGAACTTTTGCAGCAAGTACAGCACACGAAATCCGTAATCCTCTTACTGGAATTAAAGGACTCGTCGCTCTATTAAAAGAGAAATATAAAGATGAACAAGATCAGTTCTACTTTTCCGTAATTGAACAAGAAATAGAGCGAATCAATGAAATTGTAAGTGAATTTCTTATTCTCGGAAAGCCAACCGCCATCATCGAACAAACATATGATGTAAGAACAATTCTAAATGAGGTAGCATTAATTATTCAATCTGAGGCGAATTTACATAACATTGTATTCCATTTACATTTGCCAGACCATCCTGTTCATATCCGTTGTTCGAAAGACCATATGAAACAAGTGGTTTTAAACATTACAAAAAATGCAATTGAGGCTATGACTTCTAATGATACACTAACCATTGTAGTAAAAAACAATCAAACACATGCACAATTGCAGATTATAGATACTGGGAAAGGGATTCCACAACATATTCAAAAACACCTCTTTCATCCGTTCTTTACTAATAAAGATACTGGAACAGGTCTTGGACTTGTCATATGTAAACGAATTGTAGAGATGTATAATGGGCATATTTTTATTGACAGTACAGAAAACGAAGGAACGACAGTTCATATCGAAATTCCGTTACACATAGTATAATTATCCTTATCCTATAAGGGTAATTATACTTATTTCATAAAACCAGCGACAAGCATTCGCCAAAAATTATTTGATTTTCCTTCATACCCGATTTGGAAAATAGGTATTTTTATAATTGAAAACCATTTCGGTGTTTGTTTTTCTTTATAACACTGATATTGTAAAATAAGCTTGTCCAATTCTTGACTAACTTGAATTGTCTCCTTACTATTTAGCCCACTTGTTAATCCTAGTTGAATCATTTCTTCACGTTTCATATGAATATCACGTGAAAGCTTTTCTAATGTGTACTTCCTTTTTACAGTAAACATCCATATCCCCCTTATTATACTTCCATGCTCTCAAGTTCACTTCTCCATTGACTTTTTTAACTACTTAATCATATGCAAATTTGAAGAATCAGAAAATTTAACATTTTCTCCCTGTAATTTACAAATCTTTACCCTCACTTTGAGAATTATTACAAATTATTCTATCTTTGTAAATACATTCGCAATAATAGACATTTTTTTCATCTTCTTTTTTTACAAATTCTACGTAAACCGGGGATTCTTAATTTTCCACCTACTTTTCTTCGACATTTTTTGTTTAATTTATATAAAAAAGCAAAACATAATGATGATTGATAAAGTGAAACTTTCATCAGTGTTTTTTGTTCAGCCCCACTGATTATTAGCATTCACCAATCGAGCGTTTATTGACAGTGAATCTCCCACCTATCCAGCCCAATGTTGAGGTGGGAGTCTTACTACCCACAAATAGCGGGATAACAAGAGAAAGGAAATATTTATATGCGAAAATATACGATTGCATTATTCATCATTATTTTGTTTTTACCGTCCTTCTTATTTCCTATGCAAGCAACTGCTCATACGAATAAAGTTGCTATTGTCATTGATGATTTCGGCAATAATATGAAGGGGACTAATCAAATGTTGTCACTTCCAATTCCACTAACTGTTGCTGTTATGCCTTTTCTTCCTTCCACAAAAGAAGATGCAATAGCTGCCCATAAAAAAGGTCATGAAGTTATTATACATATGCCAATGGAACCTATTAAAGGTAAAAAAGAATGGCTTGGACCAAAAGCCATTACAACCGATTTAAGCGATGAAGAAATAAACAACCGACTTGAACAAGCAATTCAAGAAGTTCCGCATGCAATTGGAATGAACAATCATATGGGGTCAAAAGTAACAGCAGATGAAAGAATTGTTCGCCTTATACTTGCTGCTTGTAAAAAACACGGTTTATTTTACTTAGATAGTAAAACGAATCCTAATAGTGTCGTCCCAAAAATAGGAAAAGAATTAGGAGTTCCTATTATTGAAAACCAACTATTTTTTGATGATGTGTATACAGCAGGACATATTTCAAAACAAGCCCAATTACTCATCAAAAAAATTCAAGAAAAGCCTATTATGGTAGCTATCGGGCATGTGGGCCCCCCAGGTGAAATTACATCACGCGTTATTGAAACTTCTATCCCTAAAATTCGTGAGCATGCAGACTTTATTTTTTTATCTGATCTAGCATTATCCCCGCCTCCTGTTTCAAAATAAAGTTCATTACTCACATATAACCAGCCCTCACCAATCGGGCTTTTACGGGAAGCCCCCCATTGCTTTCACTGAATTTTGAGGTGGGGATCTTACCGCCCACAAATAACGGGACAAAAAAGTACCTATCTGTATATAACAGATAGGTACTTTTCTTTTTAACTTAAATATAATCTACATGACTCACTCTGAATCCTTTTTTCTCTATTTTTCCGATTAATTGCTTTAATCTTGTTTCATCTAACTCATCTGATATATTTACAATAACCCGACGGATATATTGATCACCGTTATCGAGTGTAAACAAACCACCGATATTATATGCTTTTAACAATGTCCCAAGCTCTTTAATCGTCCCCTTACAATCTTGTGTTGCAATTGTTAATATATAACCACCTGTTCGCATACCAAATGAATCTTCAATAACATCAAATATATTCGAATGCGTTAACATACCGACAAATTCATTATAATCATTTAGCACGGCTAAAAACGGAAGCCGACGAATTACATAAAAGGCTCTGAAGAAGGAATCCTTTTCAAAAATAAATGCATCGGAATTGTCAAGCATATCTCCTGCACTTACATGATCTAATCCGCTATTGCATTTTTTTTCTAATAAATCTACTTTATAAATAATCCCCGTGAATTTCTTCTCATCTTCTGCTAATACCGGGATGGCTCGAAATCCCGTTTCGTTCATCATTTGCAGTGCCTCTTCACCAGAATCATTTATTTTGCAAAATGTTACTTGCTGCTTTGGCAGAAAATGATATTTAACTCGCAAAATATGTTCCTCCTTACATGTCAACATGTAATCTATATATAATAAGGAGACCTATATTTTATGAGTGAAATTATTTTTAAAACGCTTTCATTTATTTATTAACTTGTATCCATATCACATACATTTTTATATAACAGAGCTCCTTGCGCCCTTAATCATTAATAACTTTACATGATAGTTCATTAAATATTCTATACCCTCTAGCCATTTTTTCGATTCTTCTGGCGTTTTCCCCCACACAATCATGCCATAATTATGAACAAGAACTACTCCTCCACCTTCAATGAAATTCGGAACATTACTTTCTAATAAATCAGCGAATTTTTTTTCATCTTCTACAATTGGAATTGTCATTTCTGTTATACCTTCTTTTCCGAAAACACGCTCCACACTGCGTTTATCGAACGTTACTTCTCCTTCTTCTCCATATAACTCTGATATTAAATGACTATCTACAGTCTGCACTTGTAAAATACATCCTGCACTACTTTTTTTATAAATATCTGCATGCATAAATGACTCTGCAGCTGGTTTTTCTTCATTTTCAAATACTGACTCGCACATGCAATTTACGACAATAAAATCTTCTTCCGAAAATAGCCCTTTATCTCTTCCCTCAACATTTACTAAGAATGTTAACGGCTCTTTTGACGTACATAGCGATAAACTAATTTTGGTACCATAAAACCAATCACGAAGTGCTAATTCAGATTTCACATCTTTTAATTCATTCCATTTCTTCAGAAAAAATAACATTTCGTCACCCCCGGCATAATATTCATATAAGGTTCGAATCCTTTCTATGTAAAAGGAATATTTTTTGATTATTCTAAAAATTTAATTGAATTATCACATGAGAACGCTTTTTTGTCAATATAGTTTCGTGGTTCTTCTTTAAAATAGGCTATTCATATGTCTATACTCCTATCTATTTCATTTTGCACATAAAAAAATACGCTATTCTTTAATTAAAGAATAGCGTATTTTCCTCATTTTTTATCCCGCTATTTACCGGGACAGTAAGACCCCCACTGATTAAAGTTTCACTTTATTTCTTTATTGCATTATATAAAAACTGTGCGTATTGTTCACGTGTTACGAAATTATCTCCTAAAAAGTTCCCTTCCCCGTCACCTTTTGATATTTTATTATCTACTAAAGCTTTCACATATCCTTTCGCCCAATGGCCATTTGGTATATCTTTAAAGTTCTCTGCACTATTTTCATTTTCTTTTAACTGAAATACTCTTTGTAGTACTACTGACATTTCATATCGAGTTAATACTCCATCTGGACGGAATGTATCATTTCCATACCCTGTCATAATCCCAGCTTGAACTACTGCATCAATAGCCGTTTCATACATATTTCCTTTCGTATCTGTAAATGTCGTTTTTGGTTTTAGATTATTTTCTAATTTTAAGTACCTTTGTATTAGAAGTGCTACTTGTCCACGAGTAATGTTATCCCCAAATCCAAATTCACCATTTCCATAGCCTATAAATAACTTTTCTTTCGCTAAGTAATTAATTGCTTCTTCTGACCAATGTCCTTTTGGTACATCTTTAAATTCTATCACTTCTGTTTTCTCATCTTCTTTAGATGTATTACCGTCTTTACTTTCTACTACATTTTGAATAACAGATCCTGTAAAGAAGATTCCTGTATCCGCGAATGGATCTTTCACACCAAATTCATATACTTTCTCACCCGGTGTACTCCATTTCACTACACCATTACTATACGTACCGTTATCGCTCTTCAGACGGATTTTCGTAGAAACCTCACCATCTTTTTCATATATAGGTACTTTTACTTCTTTATTTACTTCTGTTTCCTCTAAAAATACTTTTTGATTTTGGACATTAATATAAGCCGTCTTACTTAGTTCTATAACTGGTCGGACATCACGGATTTCATTTGCAACAAAACTTAGAAATACTAATTTTTTCAAATTGCTCACTGGTGATAAGTCTGAAATATAATTCGCTTCTAAATCAAGCTTTTGTAAGTTTACTAGACTTGATAATGGCGTAATATCCTTTAACTCATTGTTAGGTAAGTGTAATTGTTTTAACTGTGTCATCTTACTTAGAGGAGTAACATCTTTTATTTCATTTTTCCCGATCCACAATTCTTCTAATTGCTTCATTTGCTCAATGCCGGATAAATCTTTAACTTTATTACGTGTTAATACTAAATCTGTTAAAGGTAATGAATATAACGCTTTAATATCTTCAATTTGATTACCTGCTAAAGTTAAGTATGTTACATTTTTCAAAGCGCTTAATGGAGCAACGTTCGTAATTTTATTATTTGCTAAATTCAAGTAATCTAGTTGTTCCATTTTCGCTAATGCTGTTACATCTTCTATTTGGTTGCCTGATAGATATAAACTTTTTACATTTTTCATTTCAGTTAGTGGTGTAACGTTTGTAATTTTATTATTACTTAAATCAAGAGATTCTAAATTATCCATCTTAACAAGTGGCGTTACATCTGCAAATTCATTACCACGCAAAGCTAAATGATTTAATTGCTTTAAGTTCGCAAAGAACGACGTGTCTTTTATCTTCGCATTCGCAACTGTTAAAGATTTTAAATTTGGCATATATTTTAATGCACTATAATCAAGTATCTCATTTGTATTTAAAAATAAATCCTTTACTTGTAATAACTCTTCTTTCGTAATTGGTGTATTTAAATCTTTTCTATTAAATACTTTTTTATTCACAAGTTCTCTTAATTTGTTATCTGTTATCATATTTTGATTATCAACTGGATTATCCGTTTCCGTATTGCCTGAATTAGAGTTATCATCTGGTTTCTCTGTTTCTTTGTTACCTACAGTTGGATCTTTAATTTCAAATTGAACTTGATATTTGTGATCATATCCAATAGCTGGAATAAGTATATGCATTTGCATATTGTGCTTCTTCTCAAACTCGCCAATTTCAAATTGGACTACTTTCGTTCCGTTCTTCCTCTTATCTTCTGACAAAACCTTCACATCATGAAATACACCAGGCTGGTTTCTATCTTCTATTCTAAGATATTGAAAATAATCGCTATCTTGCATTGTTACAGTGACAATTTTTTTACCAGCTGCAATCGTTACTTTAGGATCTTTTATATATTGAGAAACCATAGATGGCTCGTCTTTTTGGTCCTTATATATTTTAATTTCAGTATCATACGTGCGATCACTCGCTGCTGCTACCGATTGATTTGCTTCAACTTTTAATGCCGCTAATGCTGGAGTAGAATACGTAGCAAATGGAATTGCTAATGTTGTCGCTACTACTAGCGCCTTCATATAATTTTTTTTCAAAATAATATCCCCTATCATATACAATTTTTATAATTGATAACCCTTATCAATTACCTACAAATAAATGATAATGAATGTCATTATCATTGTCAATGAGAATATTACATTAAATTTATATTTTTAAAGATAAAAATAAAAAGCCCTTTATTCAAAGGGCTTTTTTACCTATCGTATGAAGAATTTCACTTTTTTCCTTCTCATTGATGACACCAATTTTTTGCAAAATATTCGCGTACAATACAAGTTTATTATATATTCGTTCTGACATGTTCTCCCTTCTTTCCTTCGACCAACTTTTTTTGTATTGGTAAATTATATGAAAGAGATGAGAAAATGTGTCCACTTTTTGCATAAATGCAAATCTTTTATTTTACGATTTGCAGACAATAAAACTCCCTCCTAAAAATTAGGCGGGAGTTTAGGTACTTTCACTTTATTTAACAAACTGTCCACTGAATATTATGCTTCATAAGTTCTTCTTCAAAACTATATGGCATTTTTTTATCACAAATTACATGTTGAATACGTGAAAATGCTGCTATACGATAATTCCCTTTCACGCCTACCTTCGTATGATCACATAAAATATATGTTTTCTCAGCTAATTTCATCATCGCCTCTGACAATTTCGCTTTCTCTAATTCAAAGCTGGAAACTCCAAAGCTAGGTAATAACCCATCAATCGAAACGAACGCTTTATGAAAATGGAATTGCTGTATTACTTGCTGAGAAATAGACCCTGATACACGCGAATGCTTTGGAGATACTTTTCCACCTATAAATAAAACTTCACCGTGAAACATCTTTTTATTAATAGAAGAAATTAATTGTGTTGCGACTGGAAATGAACTTGTTACAATCGTTAAGTTTTTACGATGAACAAGGTATGGAACCATTTGAAGCGGTGTACTTCCATCATCAATTGCAATGACATCACCATCTTCTACAAATGTCGCTGCTTTATAACCAATTCTTTTCTTCTCTTCTATATGTAGCATTTCTCTTTCTAACATTGGCGCCTCTACCCCAGCGCCTGGAAGTTGAACAGCTCCACCATACACTTTTTTCAGCTTCTTTTCACGATCTAATTCTTCTAAATATCGACGAATCGTTTCTGTTGATACAGCAAATTCTCTCGCTAATTCTGAAACCTTTACTTTTCCTTTAAATTCTACCTTTTCAAGAATGGTTCGCTTTCTTTCTTCTCCTACTACAGACATAGATTCACCTCATTTATATCTCCCTCATAAGCTTCCTTGCTTATACAAAGTTATAATTTTCTTTGTAAGTAGAAACTTCTTCATGAATATGAATACCGCGCTTTGCTAGTTCATCAAAAATTAATTGTGGATTTTCAAAAGCTTCTTCAGGCGTAACAACACCCACCCTATTTACATTTCCAGTTGCAATTAACTCTGCAGCAATCCCAAATGGAATACCGACGTTTCTCGTATACGCCCTTAATTTTTCCCATCCTACAACAGAACCATCAGATAACGGATGTGTATGATATAACACATGTCTTTGCTTCTCATTATTTTTCATACCTATTACTTCTACATGAAGTGCATAACCATAAAGCTCTGTTTCTTGTCCTTCTTTCGATTGCAATAAATACTGCGAAATACAATCCATAATGCCTATTTCTTTCCCGTTTATTTCAATCTGATCATTACGCAATATGCCGTAATCATATAAAGCACGTACAAGTTGCATATTTTGCTTCGGCCAAGTCCCTCTCGTCTCTATCAGTTTGACACCTTTATTTTCTAGTGCCTTTGCTAACGTAATCGTTTCAGAATGCGGAATGATATACTGCGTTTCCTTACCATAAGGCGCTGGCAATTCTATTTCTCTCGGACGCGCAAACGGAAGTACTTGTTTAAATTCACCATCTTCATACACTGTACGCGATGGTAAATCTGGATCATATTCATATGTCGTTGTCTCTGTAATTGAAGCAGAAAAAGCAATCGGACGATACGAACCGTGACTTACGCGGACAGACTCTACAGTATCCAGTTGATTTGCTGCATGCATTGCCATCATTTGCGTTACACCTGGCGTCATGCCAAACCCAGGCAAACATGTTTTTTCATTTTGAACAAATATAGCATGCGATTCATTTTCTTCACCAAATCCATTTAGGTTCACACCGTGGCAGCCTGCTTCTGCAATACAGCGAGTCGACAATCCGTTTAGCTTTATCGTCGTACCGTCCATTACAATGTCGTAACCTTTCATTTTTGCAACCGTATCCTCGTGATTCGTTACATCTACTTTTACAAAATCAACACGAGGATCGTTGAGCCATTCTACTACTTTACAGCCCTCTTCCTCGTTAAAATCGGCTACAGTAATCGTCTCAAAAGATGAAAATTGAACTAAATCCAAAATAGCTTCACGACAAATTTTACCTGCTCCACCTAAACAAAATACTTTCACCCAATAACAGCTCCTTTAGCAATACTATCAACTAAGCGATTAATATCTTCTTCATGTACATCACCTATATTTCCAATCCGGAACGTATCTACTTTCGAAATTTTCCCAGGGTAAATAACAAATCCATAGCATTTTAATTCGTTATATAACTGTTGAAACTCGAACTCCCCTTTTGGATAAATGAAAGATGTAATAATAGGAGATTGATATTTCTCATCTACTAGTGGCTTAAATCCGATTTCTCCCATTCTATTCACTAGTAGTTTTTGATTGTTGTAATATCGATTGTAACGCGCTCTTACTCCACCCTCTTTTTCTAGTTCAAGTAGTGCTTGATAAAAAGCATGTACAACATGTGTAGGTGAAGTAAAACGCCATTTCCCATTTTGTTTTTCCATCGTTTCCCATTGATCATATAAATCAAGAGATAAAGAGCGTCCTTGCCCTTTACACTTCAATAATTCATCACGTTTTGCGATTACAAATCCGAATCCAGGAACCCCTTGAATACACTTATTCGCACTACTAATTAAAAAATCAATTTGTAAATCAGCAATGTCTATTTCAATCCCGCCGAAACTACTCATCGCATCAACAATTGTAACCTTTCCATACTGCTTTCCTAATTTACATACATCTACAATTGGATTTATAATGCCTGTCGTTGTTTCACAATGAACAACTGCAATATGCGTAATATCTTTATCTTCTTCCAATAACTTTTCTACTTCTACAATATTAGTAGGTTCCCACTCTTCTGTTTGGCTGACCACTACATCAATCTGTAACATCTCTGCCATTTGTACAATGCGCTTACCGTACGCACCATTTGTACAAACGAGAAGCTTCCCATTTGCCGGAATAACAGAACCAATTACTGCTTCAACTGAAAACGTACCGCTTCCTTGCATTAACACTGTTGTATATTTCTCTTCTTCCTTCGTCGCTAACGATACAAGTTTAGCTCTTACTTCTTGCACCATCGTATTATATTCAACATCCCACGTACACCAATCGTATAGCATAACTTCTTTTACTGATTTTGTTGTCGTTAATGGTCCTGGTGTTAATAATAAGTAGTG
The DNA here is from genome assembly GCF_058792475.1 of Bacillus sp. MT94. Classification (NCBI taxonomy): domain Bacteria; kingdom Bacillati; phylum Bacillota; class Bacilli; order Caryophanales; family Bacillaceae; genus Bacillus; species Bacillus sp. MT94. The sequence goes on from NZ_JBXAEZ010000003.1 coordinate 115,693, forward strand.
ATTTTCATTCATGATCCCGTACCCCTTTTATGAAATAATAAGTTCTTGTTTCTCGATATGTTCCATTACGTTTTCGAGCTCCTGCATCGTTTCAATCGTAAAATGAGCCCCATTTTCAACAAACCGATTACGAACTATTTCTATTTTTTCACGAAGCTCTACCGAATCCATACTCTCCACTTCCTCTTCCGTTAAACCGAGCTCACTACTTCCAAGAATTACACCAACTGTCCACATTCCAGCATTTCTACCTTCTTTCATATCTGATACTGTGTCCCCTACTTTTATCATATGGTTCATCGGATACACACCAAGTTCCATTGCATTTTTATAGCACATCCATGGGTATGGGCGGCCTGCTGGAACATCATCTGGCGTAACAAGAAAATCAGGTTTATATCCTTGTAACGCTGCTTCCTTTGCTACAATATCCATCATTTCTCTCGTATAACCAGTTGTTGAACCGATTTTAATGCCTCTCTTACGTAAAGAAGCGATTACTTCTTTTACCCCATCAATCGGCTTAGCATAATTTGGCAAAATAGAAAAGAGAATTTCTTCAAACTCTTCATACATCTCATGAATGTCTGCTTCTGTTGGTAAGTGACCAAAGACACGCTTCCACTCATCCGCAATACGAGGCATTTCTGTTAGTGCCCTTACATGATCTATTTTTAATAATCCCATTGGCTTACGTGCTTCTTCTGCTGTAATTTCAACGCCGCGTTTATGAAAAATCTTCATGAATACTTCTAGTGGTGCAAAGCATCCGTAATCAACCGTCGTACCTGCCCAATCAAAAATAACTGCTTCAATTTTCATTCTGTCCATCACCCTTCTTACTTATCTTTTTTGCCATTGTGAAGTTCGGTTACGAAGTGCTTTCGTTCCCCATTCATATACAACTCTCACTACAATATTTGTAACAACAATAAGTACACTCATTGCAGCTGCTGGCGCTACATTTCCTGCATCATCCATATTTACGATTGATACGGCAGCTAGTTTAAAATCAGCTGCATATAGGAACACAACTGCCGATACAGTTACCATTGAATTTACGAAGTAGTACATTACCATTTCTAAAATTGCTGGTAAACACATTGGTACTGTTACTCGGAAGAATGTTTTATAAAACGGAATACCCATCGACTGCGAAACAAGCTCAAACTCTCGGTCTAATTTCTTTAAGGCAGTCGTTGCCGTGACAAATGTTACAGAATAAAAATGAATGATATTTACTAGTACTAATACAGCGATTGTTCCGTATAAAGAATGAAACGGATTCGTTACTGATAGTCCAAGAATTTGAATCGTTGGTTGACTAAAGAAAAAGACATATCCTAATCCGAGTACTAAACCTGGTATCGCTAACGGCACTATAGAGAAAAAGTAACCTGTTTTTCTAAAAAATTGTAGCTGGTCTATTTTCTCAATTGCATATGCGAATACAAATGTTAAGATCGCCCCAATAACTGCTGTAACTGCTGAAACAATTACGCTATTTTTAAATGCTTCAAGTCCATCTCCTGTTAAACTGGAAAAATTAAAATGCTCAAATGTAAAACTCATATTATATGGCCATACTTTCACACTTGCAGCAATACCAACTGCAACAAATAATAGAATGATCATAAGGGTAATCACACTACAATATATGAATGAGATTACATCTCTTTTCTTATTAGCTATTATTCTGTATGGTACTGCTTTTGAAGATAAGAAATTCGCCTGCTTTCTTTGCGTAATACGATCAACTACAAATGCGAATATAGCTGGGATTAATAAAATCATTCCGACAGTTGCACCCATCGGCATATTTTGCTGTCCAATTACTTGTTTGTATACGTCAGTAGCAAGCACATTATATTGCCCACCAACAATTTTTGGTGCCCCAAAATCAGTAAAACTAAGTGTAAACACAACAAACATTGCACTAATTAATCCGTACTTTACACTAGGTAAAGTAACCGTGAAAAATTGCTTTGTTTTACTGGCTCCTAACATATTAGAAGCTTCATATAAACGATAATCAGATCCTTGAAAGGCAATTAGCAATATGAGAAAGGCTTGCGGAAATGTATACATAACTTCAGCTATTACAATTCCTACTGGTCCATATAAAGGGATTTGTATACCTTCAAATAAACCAAACATTCCTTTCGTTACTAGCCCTTGATTACCAAATAAATATGTAAGTGCTATACCGTGCATCATCGTTGGTGCAAACAATGGTAATAACGCTACATACTGAAATACGCGCTTTCCAAAAACATTCGTACGGGCAATTGCATATGCGTAAACGAATGCGATTGCAACTGAAATAATTGTTGTTGCGCCCGAAATCCATACTGTATTTTGTAAAGACTGCACTAAAGTTGGTGTTGTGAAATATTTACTGAAATTCGCTAAACCAATGAAAACTCCATCTTTATTATAAAAAGCTTGTGTAAATAGTTGTAATAGCGGTAATACAAGTATGATAAGGAAAGAAAGAATCATACCGATAATTACGAGCCTTTGGATCCATTCCTCTTTCCCTATACTTCTCTTAATCTTTTTTTTCGTACTTTCTACCTTATAGTTTTCTAACATCTCCATCTATACAATGACCTTCTTTCCATATGACAACATATGATTTTCTGAGAAAGAGATTTGAATCGGCTTTCCTTTTCTAATAGCCGTTGCTTCTACTTCTGATGCTAATATATCCACTACAATTTTCTCATTATAAAGGTGTGTGTTTTCTTCTACGACTCGTACTTCCGTCCGATATACAGATCCGCGAAATTCCATACTTTCCACAACTGTTTTAATACCGTCCTTTTGTACAATTGTTACATGTTCAGGACGAATTGCATGTTCTTCGTTATTTTTCGAAAAGAAATTAATAGAACCAATAAAATCTGCCACAAACGGATTGGCTGGTCTTTGATAAATCTCCTCTGGTGTTCCAATCTGCATAATTTCCGCATGATTCATTACAACAATTTTATCAGCCATCGTTAATGCCTCTTCTTGATCATGCGTTACCATAATCGTCGTTATTCCTATTTTCTCTTGCAAATCACGCATTTCCCTACGTAATTTTTCACGCACTTTTGCATCTAAAGCTGATAACGGCTCATCGAGTAACAAAATATCTGGAGACAGAGCGAGCGCACGTGCAAGTGCTACTCGCTGCTGTTGTCCACCAGACATTTGAGCAGGATATTTATCTTTTACATTCAGCAAATCTACAAGTTTTAACGCATCTAGCGCTTTCTCTTTCACTTCTGCTTTCCCATATTTTTTTGTCTTTAAGCCGTATTCAATATTTTCAAGTGCTGTTAAATTCGGAAATAAAGCATACGATTGGAAAACCATTCCGAAGTTTCTCTTTCCAGGAGGCAATGCTGTAATATCTTTTCCATTCACAGCTATACTGCCAGTCGTTGGTTCCTCTAGTCCCGCTAAAATGCGAAGCAACGTCGTTTTCCCACAGCCACTCGGGCCTAATAAACAAACAAACTCATTTTTGTTCACAGTAAAAGAAATATCTTTTAACGCTGTAAATGCATCAAACTGTTTTTGAATGTGTTGAATTGATAAATATTCGCTCATTTTTCTCTCTCCCACTCACTTACTTTTTCGGTTCTGCTTTTTGGCCAAACTCTTTTTCCCATTTTTCTAAGATTTTGTCACGATTTTCTGCTGCCCATTTAAAGTCATTCTTTTTATATAATTTTTCAGTAACATCTTTCGGGAATCCCTCTGGAAGTTTATAATCATTTTTAATTGTCGCAAATCCATTTTTCTCAAAGTATAACTTCATTACATCATCAGTAATTGCCCAATCTAAAAATGCTTGTGCTAATTTATCATTTTTCGCATTATCTTTCTTAATAAGTGCGTTCGCTTCTACTTCCCACCCTAATCCTTCTTTCGGCAGTACAACTTCAACTGGTGCACCTTTTTGTTTCTCTTTTAAAGCACTATAAACCATTGATACACCGACTGGATATTCACCTGCTCCTGCTAATTTCGCTGGTTTTGATCCTGAATGCGTATAACTTGCCATATTATCATGAAGTTTCTTCATGTAATCCCAGCCTTTATCTTCACCCATGATTTGTAGCCATGCAGAAACTGTTAAAAATCCTGTTCCAGATGATGCTGGATGTGGCATAACAAGTGTTCCTTTATACTCTGGTTTCGTTAAATCTTCATATGATTCTGGCATCGGTAAATTTTTCTTCTTTAACTCTTCTTTATTTACAGCAATCCCCGTCATAAATGCAGTATTTCCTACCCATTTTTCAGGTTGCTTATCATCTTTAAATTGTGGAAGAACACGATCTGCTCCTTTTGGAGAGTATCCTTTTAACATATCTTTTTTATCTAAAGCTAATAGACTTGATGCCGCAGTTCCCCATACAACATCTGCTTGTGTATTTTTCCCTTCAGCTAGCAATTTCGCAGTAATAACTCCTGTTGAATCACGTACAATGTTCAATTTCACATCAGGATATTTCTTTTTAAAGGAATCAAGATAAATTGGTACAAGCTCTTCTTCAATTGCTGTGTAAACAGTTAATGATCCAGATAATTTGTCATCTTTCACTTTCGCTCCAGCACTTTCTTCCTTCTTTGCACCACACCCCATTAATAACGAAAATACCATTCCAGTCGCTACAGCTTTAAAGATTGTTTTTTTCACTGTTTCTCTCTCCTTTTACAAATCTTATGTACAACTCAAATATAAACAACTAGTGTAAAAGCAGTATTAAACCAACATTAATCTTTTGTTTGTTGTTTGTTTTTGTGTAATACGTTGCTACTTCTATGTTTTTTCGCATTTTTCTGCTAATAGAAAACACTAAATTTACAAATAATTAAAAAAACCTTTATAATCCCACAAAAAAATGAGGCGTTTGTAAAAAACGCCTCATTTTTGTTTCCCTTTTTTTGAATTACGATTAGCATACTTTGCGCTATTTTCTCCTTCATACTCTAATGCAAATTCTGCATCTGGTAAGCTTTCTTTCGGAGTTTTATTATTATTGATTGCCGCATTTTGTTTCACTTTTCTTTTTACCAATACATTCACCTGCTCTCAAGAAATCACTTTCTACTCTAGTTTGAAACAACTTAAAATAATTATTACTGGCAAGTGTTAACAAGTACATAAGGGGCGTTAGATGGAAATACTACATATGAAGAAATCATTATAAAAAGGAGCGATAATTTTGAAGAAAAAAGAAAAGATTCAATCACCAATTTTAGACGAAACGCTCCCGCATCAAATGAATTTTCCATCTTTTAAAGGAACAGGAAAAACGATGCAACAACCTTTTGTGAATCAATATAATGTTGTAATTGGAGACAGTAAATATAATTCCGAGAACAGTCCGCTTAACAATTGGAGTGATGAAGTAGATCCTGCCATTATGGCTGGCGATGAGTGGATCCATCCGACAAATGATATTGGGTGGATTTCAGAAGAAAATCAAGAGTTACTAAAAAACGAAGTGGATAATAAAAATGAAGCTTTTATGCATCCACAATTTGGTATTAACGACTAAAAAACCATTCTACCTAACGTAGGTAGAATGGTTTCATACTATCCAATAATAATCCGCTCTTTCGGGTATTTATAGCGAGGTGGTTGTTCCCTTCCACCACTAGCTAAAATAAATGTTAAAATACCAACGCGTCCGATAAACATAAGCACAATGAGTACAAGTTTCCCAACAGTTGTTAAATCAGGCGTAACACCTGTTGATAGTCCCGTCGTTCCGAAAGCAGAACAAACTTCAACAATTAAGCTCATAAGCGGTACATTTTCCGTAATAGATAAAATGAATAGCGCAGTAGCACATAACAAAATCCCCATCGTCATAACGACAGATGCTTTTAGTACATCCTCTTCATGTAGCTGACGTTTGAAGACTCTAACTGTTCTACCGCCCCTTGCAAAGGTGTATAGTGACAATATACTAACAGCAAATGTAGTTGTACGTATTCCGCCCCCAACCGAACTTGGAGATGCCCCTATAAACATTAATATACTCATAAATAAAAGCGTCGGTTGTGACAATTCACGTATATCCATCGTAGCAAGTCCACCACTTCGCGTCGTCACAGATTGGAATAATGTATAAAATACCGTTTCATGCCATGACTTTCCTACTAAAAAGTGATTTCTCTCCAGTAAAAAAATCATAATTGTACCAACAACAACGAGTGCAAAAAATGTTGTTGTCGTCAATTTTGTAAATAATGAAAAACGAAATAATTGTTGTCCTCTTTTACTAAGGAATTGCTTCACTTCCATTAGCACAGGGAAACCAATCGCCCCTAAAATAATTAGTAACATATGAATCATTTGAACAATATAATCTTTTTTATACGGAATTAACGATTGTCCTGTTAAATCAAATCCACCGTTCGTAGTCGCACTAACTGCTGCAAAGAAACCGTGAAAATAAGCTTCTTGCCAAGTCGGAAAGTAAAGTAAAAATCTTGTACCTAATAGGATTGCTCCAATAAGTTCTATCGAAATAATTACAATTAAAATAGAACGCATCAATTCTACAAGACCCGATAAATTTCCTTGATTATGGTCTGCCATAATTAATCTTCTTCTTTGCAAACCAATCTTTTTCCCCGTAATGATCCAAACAAATGTACCAAGCGCCATAATTCCTAAGCCGCCTAATTGTAAAATAAGGGCTAAAACAATAATTCCTGCTGTAGTAAACGTATCTGAAATCGTAATAACAGACAGCCCCGTAACACTTACCGCACTAACCGATGTAAAAAGGGCATCTATAAATGTCCATTTCACACCAGGTTTCGTAACAAACGGTAAACTAAGCAAGATTACCGATACAACTACTGCTAATAAATAAAATAAAACAATGAGTTGTACTGGACGTAATTTTTGTAAAAACTTTTTTATATCTCTCATTCCATCACTTCGCTACCTTTTTTCTATCGATTAAATAAAGAAAAATCTTCCCTTTCTTTATTTGTAAATAACTGTTCAAATAATTTGGCAAAGACCATTCCATATACAGTTCCATTACCTCCATACGGCAATGCGTAAAACAAATTATGTATCTTTTCGTCTTCTTTTAAAATGGGGAGACCATCATGAGTACCACCAAATGCGGCTGCCCAATAGTAGTCTGCCTGTATATTTTTATACTGCGGGAACATCTCTTTTACAATATTAATAAGGATATCACGCTTATGCAATAATTTCGTATCACCGATTGTTTGAATTTGCATCGCTTCATCTAATCCGCCTACAATAATGCGGTTTCGATACGTTCGAAAATATAAGTAAGGCCGTTCCGTTTCCCAAATTAACGATCGCTCATGCCAGCCTTCAAACTGATCTATTTCATTTGTTACAATTGCATAAGAAGTTTCTACTGTTGTATTTTTTTCTTTCTTTCCAAAAAGCGCTTCATAACCTGTCGCCATAATAATATTCTTTGCTACAATTTGATTTCCTGTTTTCGTGTAACAAATTAAATCATTTTGGCGTTTTTTTATATGTATTGCCTCTGTATGTTCATATATATTAGCTCCTATTTGGTTTGCTTTATGCAAAAAACTATGCGCTAATAAATACGGATTCACCTCAGCATCACCTTGCGTATATAACGCTGCTTGTTTTGCAAAAGAATAACGTTTCTTAATATCAGCTTCTGTAAAATATTCAACTGGAAATCCATAATTCTGTAACGTATTATATTCCTCTTGTAAAAATGAGACATCCTCACTTTTACTTGCATAATATAAACTATTTCGCGGAATAAAATGGGGATCAATATCAAGAGTCGGTATAACCTCTTCCATTGTTCTTAGCGCTTCATAACAAAGCTTATATGCTCGTACCCCTTTTTCTTTACCAAATGTATGGATAAGGGAGGTTAACGATTTATCATGAAGGAATTGTAGTAAACCTGTATTAGCAGCTGTGCTACCACACCCAATTGCTCTTTTTTCAATAAGCGTAACACTCATGCCAATTTTCGCTAACGAATGCGCTATATGAGCACCAGCTTCGCCGCTTCCGACTACGAGCACATCACATATCATATCATTTTCTAACAGTGGATAACAAGGTACAGAAACTCCTGTATTCCAAAACAACTTACCATTCATAAGTTTCATAATTATACTCCTAAAATATAAGTTTCTCCTTTCTATGTTTTGTTATTTTCCATAAAAAAATCCAACTAACATAGGCTAGTTGGATTTTTTATTTTTAATTAGAACGCTCTTCAAGCCAATTTCCAATCGTCGGATATGTTTGTTTTACAGCTGTTCCACCGTAAACGATAGACATATGCCCTGTCGGTAAACATACATATTGTTTATCTGTGCTAGAAATATGGTCTAGTAATGCTTCTACTTGACATGGCAAAGCAATATGATCACGTTTCCCGGAAATATTTAAGACATTCGCCTTAATATTTGCAAGGTCTACCTTTTGTCCGCGAATAACGAGTTCACCCTTAACCAGTTTATTATTTTGATAAAAATCACGAATCCACTGTCTGTATGATTCACCTGGGAACGGAATACCATCACCAACCCACTTTTGAACCAATCTCCAGCTTTCGACGAAGCGCTCATTCTCTGAACGATCTACTAAAGCAACATATGGACCGACAAAGTTCGTAATTGGTTTTAACATTTTGTTTCCGAAATCAATCATTTCTGGCGGAATATTTCCAAATGTATCAACCGCTTTATCTAAATTGAAGTATTTCTCATCTAACAAAGGACCATACAATCCTGTTTCAGAGAAATCAAAAGGACTTGTCATGAAAATTAAATTACGAATTGGCATGTGCGGATGAAGTGCTGCATAAATAGAAGTTAGCGTTCCACCCATGCAATAACCAAGTAAAGAAATCTCGTCCGATTTTGCAGTTCGCATTACTTTTTTTACTGCTTTTGCAATATAATCAAACACGAAATCATCAAATTTCAAATGACTATCTTCTAAACCAAATGTGCCCCAATCAAGCATATACACATCAAAACCACGATCCACTAGATATTCCACTAAACTATTTCCAGGAGTTAAATCCATAATATATGGTTTATTGATAAGAGCATATATTAACAGAATTGGAACTCTTTGTGTTTTTTCTTGTTTTGGAATGTAGCGATAAAGCTTCGTCTTATTCTTCGTCCAAATAACCTCTTTCGGCGTTAATCCTACTTGCGGCTCTGGTTCACGTAATAAAATTTCACTCGCCCTTTTCACTCGGCGGTATGCTTTTCGGTACTCTTCTGGGTATAGCTCTAATTGCTTTTCCCATTCTGTTGCGAATGTAGTCATTTTTTTATCTCCTTTTTGGTCGATTTCCTTCTTAAAAAAAGAAGTGCATTCCTGCTATGGATATGCACTTTTTTCTTACTTCATTACATATATAATCCGCCGTTAATGTTTAATTGCTGACCTGTGATATACGCACCGTCACGGCATAGGTATACTACACCTTTTGCAATTTCATCAGCTTGACCAAAACGTTTTTTCGGGATTTTTGCAACGATTTTTTGACGTACTTCTTCTGGCACTTCTGCTACCATTTCAGTATCAATAAATCCTGGGCAAATTGCATTTACAGTGACATTTGTTTTTGCAAGTTCTAACGCTAATGATTTTGTAAATCCTAACATACCCGCTTTTGCTGCTGAGTAGTTTGTTTGGCCAAATCCACCTGCTTGACCAATAATAGAAGAAATGCTAATAATTCTTCCTTCTTCCGCTTCCGTTATGTATGGAAGAACCGCGCTTGTCGTATTAAATACGCTACTTAAATTCACGTCAATTACGCGCTCCCAATCTTCACGATTTAACTTTTTGAATGTACGATCTCTTGTAATACCAGCATTATTAACAAGAATATCAACTTTACCAAAATGATTCACAGCTTCTTCTACAAGTCGGTTTGCATCTTCTACTTTAGAAACATCCGCTTGCACTGCATAAACGTCATGTCCGTCTTTTCCTAGTTCATTTACTAAGTTTTCAGCTGCTTCTTTACTGCTATTATAGTTAATAACAACTTTAGCGCCCTCTTGTGCTAACGCTACTGTAATTGCTTTTCCAATCCCTTTTGCTCCACCTGTTACGATTGCTACTTTTCCATTTAATTGAACCATTTCTTTTCCCCCTTAAATGAATTTGTGAACGATTGTTATGAATCATTTTGGTACTCATACTGTAGAGTCCCTATATAATTATGTTTCGCCGTTTACATGTGAAAAGAGATTCTCCCTCTCTCTTTTGCCTGTTATAAACAAGCGCTTTTATCATTTTTTATTTTCCGGCTTATTCGCAGGCTTTATCTCTTCTTTTACAGGTACTTGTAGTTTAGCTAGTACTGCATTTTGCTTTTCTAGCAATTCTAAAATTTGATCTACTTTTGTTTCAAGCGTACGAATATCTTGTTTCACTTTTGTCACATCACGCTTTAATGTAGGAGCTTGTCCTAAAGAATCTACTTTCTCCTCTAGAAACTCCTCAATGTTATCTACTTTATTTTCTAAGTTAATAACAAGCGTAGCCACTCTTGCGATATCCTCTTTCGTCGGCACATTTACTTGTTCTAAATAGTTTTTTGTCGTATCATTTAATGCTTTTTGATAAAACAAATTCAAATCTAGAACGCTGCCCATCCAAGCAGAATATTCTTCTGTTTTAATTGTTTCATTGAGCGCTTTTCCCCAAAATGTTTCGGTTTGTTCATAAGCATTTTTCCATGCTTGTAGTGGATCGAATTTTTGATCAATCACTTTACCTACACTCCCTTTTTCTTTTTTGAAACAATTCAACCTATTCACTATTTTCTAATATTCTGAATAAAACTTCAAGTCTATATTTTATTTTTTTCTATTTTCTAACAAATGTGTTGACTTTAAAAACAGATAGGTGTAAATTGCACTTATAAGCAAAAAATTCCATCTAACTGATTCATGAGGTGATGCACAATCATGCTACAAAATGAACCAGAACAACGCGAAAGTTTGGAGAACAACCAAGCGAAACAACCAAACTCCATGCCAAAAAACTTCTTAGTTCCCTTCTTACTTCTCTGTCTAAAAGACTGGAGTCTTCATGGTTACAAACTTATTCAAATGCTAATGGATATCGGCTTTTCTTCTGTTGACCAAGGTAATGTTTATAGAACACTACGCAAATTAGAAAAAGAAAACCTTATTTCTTCTACTTGGGATACAAGCGATGGAGGGCCGGCAAAAAGAATTTATTCTTTAACTGAATATGGAGAGCAATATTTAACAACATGTGCGACTTCTTTTGAACATTATCAAAATATGTTGCGGACGTTTTTCACGTTATACACCAATGCATTCTTTCCATTTTCTACTTCTCCAGAAAAGGATGAAAAGGATTCTTCATCTTCACCTGGTGGTACAGCAGAGTAATCTGCGTTCACAATATGTAAAAAAACATTTGGGGGTCAAACAATGGAAACTAAACCATACGAATTAGTCGATGCATTTTGGAAAAACTGGTCTCAATCACTTTCCCTTTTTTCTTCAGCTGGGAAACAATTAGAGCAACTTACTTTAGAAACATTAAAACAACAACAAGACGCTTTGCATAAATTAACATCAGGAGTAGATGAACTAGAAAAAGAACTACAACAAATCACTGCTCAGTTCAATAACCAATATACAGATTACGTGAAACAATTAACTGGTAACTCCTTAAATGATCAAATTAACGAGTGGCAAGACAAGTGGAAAGAACTTTCTGCTCATATGCAGCAGCTTACTGTTTCTCCTACAAAAACATCTTTGTCAATTCTTACACAAACAAGCGGTCAATTTGAAGAAACAACAAAACAATTTATTGAGCAACAACAATTACAACGTGAAGAGGCTCAAAAACAGTTAGAGGGTTTTTTGGAAGAGTTCAAGTCAAAACAGTTGGAACTCGCAAAAAAGTTCGAGGAAAACTCAAAAAATCTATTTACTTCCATCAAGTAAGAAAAATGTGGGAGCTAACTGCAGCACAAACAAAACTCTTTCTTCCTCCTACTACATCAAGATGGCTAACATTTTTCGATATGGAAAAGAAGGAGGACAAAATGAATCCATTTCAAGAAGCACAAACTGTTCCGGAGCTTCGTTATGATGAGATTCAAGTCGGTGATCAAGCATCCCTTACAAAAACAATTACAGATGAAGATGTTATCAATTTTGCAAAATTGACTGGAGATGTGAATCCTATTCACATTTTAGATTCTTTTGCAAAAACGACAATGTTTAAAGAACGTATTGCTCACGGTATGCTCGTTTCGAGTTTTATTTCTACCATCCTTGGAACGAAACTCCCAGGCAAAAATACGATTTATTTATCCCAAAATGTTTCATTCCGTGCCCCTGTCAAAATCGGTGATACACTTCGCGTTGTGGCAGAGGTTATTAAGAAGCGTGACGATAAAAAAATCATTACGTTGCAAACAAACATATATAATCAATCAGATGATATTGTCGTGGAAGGAACAGCGACAATACTAAAAAAAGAGTAGCAAAGTTGCTACTCTTTTTTTCTATCCAAGAACTTCTAATCGCACCGATTACTTCCGCGTATGAGTATGTCATTTCCACATAAAATAACGTTACCAGTTTAGATAAGAACTTAGCTGAACTGGACTACTCATAAGGATGTGTATCAACATGGTAAAAACAAACAAATTATTAGTTCCAGGTGCAGAACAAGCGCTTGAACAATTTAAATATGAAATTGCACAAGAATTTGGTGTAAGCTTAGGTTCTAATACAGCATCTCGTTCTAACGGTTCAGTTGGCGGTGAAGTAACAAAACGTCTTGTTGCTTTAGCTCAACAACAATTACGTGGATAATTATATAACATATGGCTTAGAGGCAGATATTATCTGCCTCTTTCTATTTTCAACATACATAATAGTGCTTTTTCACATACTAATCAAAGCAAAACGAAAGGAGCAATATGTGACATGAAACGGATTAATATTAGCATGAGCCCTCCCCGCGTTCTTACTTTATCTTTTATTGTATTATCAGTTGTCGGCACATGCTTATTAAAACTGCCAATTGCTACGACAACGTCCATTTCATGGCTCGATGCCTTATTTACAACCGTTTCCGCTTGTACTGTTACTGGGCTTGGTGTTGTGGATACTGGAAAAGTGTTTACTTTATTTGGACAATGTGTCATTTTAACGCTTATACAAGTTGGCGGGCTTGGCATTATGAGCTTTGCGGTCTTAATTGCTATTATGCTCGGAAGAAAAATCGGTCTTCAAAACCGTATTTTATTACAACAAGCATTAAATCAAACGAATATCGGCGGCGTTATCCGTCTTGCCAAAGCATTATTTTTATTCTCTTTTACAGTCGAATGTATCGCTACTTTAATTCTTTCTTTTGAATGGGTACCCAAATATGGGGTTGCCAAAGGGATCTATTATAGTTTTTTCCATTCAATCTCAGCCTTTAACAATGCTGGTTTTTCTGTGTGGAGCGATAATTTAATGTCCCATTCTCATAGCATTCTTGTCAATTTCGTCATTTCCTCTCTCATCATTTTAGGTGGAATTGGTTTTACAGTAATTGTAGACATAAAAAGAAAGAAAAACTTTAAAAACCTTACACTACATTCAAAACTTATGCTCACTTCTACTCTAATCGTCAACATTATTGCTACCCTTTTTATTTTTATATTCGAGTTCCATAACTCCCTTTCTATGAGAGGTTTTACCCCATTTGAAGAAGGAATGGCCTCTTATTTTCAAGCAATTTCAACACGAACTGCCGGGTTTAATACTGTTGATATTTCTACATTGTCAAAACCTTCCCTCCTATTAATGATGCTCCTTATGTTTATTGGTGCTGGTAGTGCTTCAACGGGTGGTGGGATTAAGTTAACAACATTTTTAATCATATTTTTTGGCGTATTTAAATTTTTACAAGAACAAGAGGATATTGTCGTATTTAAAAAATCCATTAAAGATACTCTCATTGTCAAATCATTAACCATTACTATTATTTCCATTTCATTTATCTTTTTTGCTATTTTAATTTTGAGTATTACTGAGCGAGTTCCTCTATTGATGAGTGCTTTCGAAGTATTTTCAGCATTCGGGACTGTTGGCCTCAGTATGAACTTAACACCCCACTTAACTATAATCGGAAAAGCTATTATTATCTTTATGATGTTTTTTGGGAAAATGGGGCCTTTAACATTGGCTTTTTCATTTGCTCGTAAAAAGAACCGGAAAATAAAATATCCTAATGAAGATATTTTAACAGGTTGACAACCGTATCAATTATCCATATAATGAGAATACAATAACATATCTCCAAAGGGGAGTAGCGTCCAAGAATATTTCTTGGAAACAAAGTCGTCATTACGTAGAACTTAGTTCTTCCGGCTTTGTTGGCATTTTTATTACATATGTCTAGCAAGACCTTTGCCTATTAACGGCAGAGGTCTTTTTTGTATTCATTTCCAAATTCTTCCAAAGTTAATAGGCAGGAGTATGGGGAAACTAAATAGTGGGGAAATTCTTCACTTATTTAGAACTTATAGAGATGAGAGGAGAATGTACATGGATGTATCATTATTATTGGAGTATGGTTGGGTATTACTCATCCTAATTGCACTTGAAGGGATTTTAGCGGCTGATAACGCTCTTGTTCTTGCAATTATGGTAAAACATTTACCAGAAGAAAAACGAAAGAAAGCACTATTTTACGGATTAGCGGGGGCATTTGTTTTCCGATTTGGATCGTTATTTATGATTTCGTTCTTAGTCGATGTATGGCAAGTGCAAGCAATCGGTGCCATCTACCTTATGTTTATCGCTGGTAATCACTTATTTAAAACATATGTTAAAAAGAATACAGATGAAGAAACAGAAGAAAAAGAAGCAAAGAAAAAACAAGAGAACTTCTGGTGGACTGTATTTAAAGTTGAAGTTGCTGATATCGCCTTCGCAGTTGATTCAATTTTAGCTGCGGTTGCACTAGCAATGACTTTACCAAAAACAGGATTAGGTACAATTGGTAGTCTAGATACTGGGCAATTCGTTGTTATCTTTGTAGGTGGACTTATCGGATTAATCATTATGCGATTTGCAGCAACTGCATTCGTGCAAATCTTAAAACGTAAACCAGGACTTGAAACTGCAGCATTCTTAATTGTAGGTTGGGTTGGTGTGAAGCTAGCAGTTTATACATTAGCACACCCTGCATTAAATGTAATTCCACATTCATTCCCAGAATCCACTCCGTGGAAGCTTACATTCTGGATTGTATTAGTCGGAATCGCAGTTGGTGGTTGGTTCTTCTCAAAAGAAGTAGAAGTAAAAGTAGAAAAGAATTTAGACGAAAAAGCGCTGTAATTACAGCGCTTTTTCTTTTTCCTTTCTTCCTCTCAATGTCCAGAAAAAATTCCATTATACTACCTTTTGTAAACGTTTTCTTAACGTATGTATGTCCTTTTTGTGAAACATTGCACAAACTTATTGAAAGTGAGAACAATTCCATGTACTTTATTCATATAAGGAGTATTTATAGAAGATTTACTAAAGGAGCGTATTACTCATGCTAGAACAAGGACTAGATTATGTTGTCAAACTGGCTAAAAGCAAAAAGAAAATGCTAGATACAAACCCAATGCAATATTTTATTCGTGCTGCACTTGCGGGTATTTATATCGGTTTTATTATTGTACTATGTTTTAAATTAGGTAACTTTTTTCACATTGCAGATTCACCAGCAACTTATTTAGCTGCTTCTATGTTTTTCGGGATTGCTCTCGTACTTATTATATATGGCGGTGCTGAATTGTTTACTGGAAACACAATGTACTTTACTGTAGCAACTTTAAGAAAAGAAACAACGATTTCTGATACACTTCGTAACTGGGTTGCTTGTTATGCAGGTAACTTAGCCGGCGCGTTATTCTTTGCCTTACTATTTTACGCAACTGGAATTTTTGAAGCAATTGATCACGGTCACCTAATGAATAAAGTCGTTGAAGGAAAGATGAACACACCTACAATGCAGTTATTCTTTAAAGCCATTTTATGTAACTGGCTCGTATGTCTTGCTTGCTTCTTACCATCTCAGGTTAAAGGCGACACGGCAAAAATAATGGTCATGATGCTACTTGTTTTCACATTCTTCTTATCTGGTTACGAACATAGTATTGCAAACTTGTCACTCTTTGCTTTATCTTTAGTTTCACCACATCCTGAGACAATTTCTTTTTCAGGTGCTATTCATAACTTAATTCCTGTTACAATCGGTAACATTATTGGCGGATCAGTATTTGTCGGTATGGTATACCACTACTTAACAAAAAAAACACCTGAAGTTCAACAGGAAGAAACTGAAATCGCAGCAGCTCAACAAGAAGAGATTATTCCTTTACAAGCACATATGAAACATTAAAAACTCCAAAGTTTTACTTTGGAGTTTTTAGCTTCCCACGTATTTAACAACAAGGTGAGGATTAATTTCTCCTTCTTCCTTTCCCTTATCCATTCTCTGTTTCATCTTGTGCATACCGATGACATCATTCGTATGAAGGTGAATTTCATTTACATATAACCCCTCTGTACAAAAAGCTTCTACAAAATCCAGTCCATTTTTTGCTCCCCACCCCATATTAAAATCAAGGGAAAGAATATTCACATCATAATCCCGAACCATTTGCAAAGCACATTCTACTGTAGTTGCGGGCACATACCCGAACGGGCAACTTCTTTGATCATCCATATATACGTTCATTTTCTATTCCCTCTCTAATTTGAATATGCGGCCAATACATAACATATTGCCCCAAGACTAATAAAAGGACCAAATGGAATTGGTTTTCGTACTTCTATACGTTTTAATACGATACCCACCCCAAAGAAACAAAGACTGAAACAAGATGCTAAAAATAAAATGATAAAAACGCCTTTCACTCCTACTATAAACCCAAGTAACGAAAGTAGTTTTATATCACCTCCGCCAAGCCCTTCTGGATATATCTTTTGCATGCAATATAACAAAATGAATATAACACCACTACCAACTATACTATCTGTCCAAGTAACTAATTGTACAAAAACACTTTCAAGAATGAGTAAAATGGCAAACGAAATTAAAATACAATCAGGAATTAACATATATAAGTAATCTGTAACTGAAATAATAAGAAGTAGCGAAAAAAGGGATAAAATGATAATAAGCTCTCGTTCTATTCCAATCATATACACGGTAAGAAGAAATATACTTCCTGTTATACATTCAAATGCTACATACATAATTGGAATTTTCCTCTTACAATTCGTACAACAGCCTCTTTGTATATAAAATGAAATGATGGGGATTAGTTCTTTTGGCCTTAGCACATATTTGCAATAATAACAATGTGAACGCGGGGTAATAATAGACGCACCTAATGGAACCCTCATCGCAACTAGCATAAAAAAAGAACCAAACACCATCCCTGCTAACAGTGCATATAAATAAGTGAACATCCCTTCCTCTCCTTTCCCAAAAAACATAGCAAAAAAAGGAGAGAACTTCTACTTCATATTATCCTTTATTCTACTAAAAAGCAGGCCATTTTCTGGCCTGCTTTCCCCTCTTTTATACGATGAAATATACTGCTTTTAATGGTCCATGTACTCCGACAACAAGATTCATCTCAATGTCAGCCGAGTTACTTGGCCCTGTAATAAAGTTAATACAAGATGCCGCTGTCTCCCCATTTTCTACGCGTAAGTTCATATCCTGAACTGCTTGTGTAATACGAGGCACAAGTGTTTCACGTGGAATAATAGCAAAATATACAGTCGGTAAAAAGTGTAAAGAACGTCCTTGCCCTTTATGACTTTGTACAACAATTGTACCAGATTCAGCTAATGTATAATCACTAAATGCAATACCAATATTCGCTTTTTCAGCTAAACGCATATTTTCGTCTTTTCTCTCTGGATCCCATACGTTTACTTCAACGTCTCGCTTTGGAAGTTCTTCTTTAAATAAAGATGTTAAACCATATGCATCAAAACGATCATCTGCTGATAATAAAATAGGTCCACCGCCGTTTTCCATGATTACTTTTTGAAGGTCTTCACCTAATCGGTCATTTGTCGTTTCTACTACAGTTGTATGAATGTTTGTACATTGCTTTTTAAACACTTCTAGTAATTCTTCTTGTGAACAATCTTTTAACGTTTCTATATTCACATTACTTTTCCATACTGGTCGCTCTACATCTTCTGTTTTACGCGCGCGCCCAAGTTCTTTTGCAATGTTATCTAGAAAGGCATCACGGTTTTGAATTAATCCTGTCATTATTTATCCCCGCCTTTCTTATGATCTTTATACCAATCACGGAATCGCTCTTTACTTGGAGCTGGGAATTCCCGAATATCCGTCCAGTTTTTAAGTGGTCCAACACCTTTTGATACACGATTACCAGATGTAAATGGACTCATTGCCGCTGGTGCCATTTTTGACCCCATTTTATATAAAGCAGCTGAAGAAGCACCCATACTAAACATTTTCATCGCTAGTTTTTCTGCAAGTGGTGCACGACCTTCTTGCTCAACAATAACTTGACGATGTTTTAATAATAAATCATGCAATGGAATTTTTACTGGACAAGCTTCTGTACATGCTCCGCATAAACTAGATGCATAAGGAAGCTCTTTGTAATCATCATATCCACCTAGAAGCGGTGTTAATACCGCACCGATTGGTCCTGAGTAAATCGATCCATATGAATGTCCACCAACGTGACGATATACAGGACATACATTAACACAAGCAGCGCAACGAATACATTGTAATACTGAACGGAATTCAGATCCCAGAATTTGAGAGCGACCATTATCAACAACAACTAAATGGAATTCTTCAGGTCCATCAACTTCCTCTTCTTGAATTGGTCCTGCTACCGTTACATAACTTGTTAATTTTTGACCTACTGCACTACGACATAGTAAACCAACTAAAACATCTAATTCTTCCATTGTCGGAACCATACGTTCCATACCCATTACCGCAATTTGTGTTTTCGGAATTGACATAACAAGATCTGCATTACCTTCATTCGTTACTAGACAAAGAGAGCCAGTATTTGCAACAGCAAAATTACAACCAGTTACACCAATTTCTGCATCCATAAATTTCTCACGAAGTTGTTTACGAACAAACTTTGTCATTTCATACGGGTCATCAGAATTTTCATAGCCTAGCTTTTCTTTAAATACATCGCGAATTTGCGTTCTATTTTTATGAAGTGCAGGTGCAATAATATGTGAAGGTGGATCGTTATCTACTTGCAAGATATACTCTCCTAAGTCACTCTCTAACACTTCACAGCCAATCTCTTCAAGCGCATGATTCATACTGATTTCTTCTGTTACCATCGACTTTGATTTTACTACTTTTTTCGCTTGTTTCTTTTTGGCAACGTCTTGAATATACTTTGCTGCTTCCTCTTTCGTCTTCGCAAAGTACACGTGTCCGCCTCTTTTTGATACATTTTCACTTAACTGCATTAAATAATAATCAAGATTTTCTAACGTATGTTGACGGATTTGTTCACCTAGTTCTCGCCACTCTTCCCAGTTTCCTAATTCATCTGCGGCTTTTAAGCGATTCGTATATAAACGCGTTTGTGCAGAAGAAACTGCTCCGCGCATAAACGAATCTTGAATTCCATCACCAACGCGATCATTAAATTTTTTCTCACTGATTTTCATAGACATAGCTTATGTTCCCCCTTCATGAGCGACTATTCAGTACCTCAGCAATATGCATTACTTTTACTTCTTTTCCTAAACGCTCAATACGTCCGCCAATGTTTAACAAACACCCACAATCTGCACCGATTAAATAATCTGCACCTGTTTCCATTACACTATCTACTTTTTCGTCTACCATTTGCTCAGAAATTGGAGTCATCTTAACTGAAAACGTTCCCCCAAACCCGCAACAATTTTGCACGTTTGGTAAATCTCTCACAATTAATCCTTTTACATTTGATAATAAAATTCCTGGTGCTTCTTTTATTCCGAGCATACGTGTCATATGACATGATTTATGAATAGTAGCTATCCCTGGTAAACTTGCACCAACATCTGTAACTTTTAAAACATCTACAATAAACTGTGTAAATTCATAGGTTTTATCAGCAACTTTTTGTGCACGTTTAGCCCACTTTGGATCATCTTTGAAAACATGCGGATACTCATGAAACATTGTCGCACACGAACCAGATGGCGTAACGATATATTCTGCATCTTCGAAAGTTTCAATCATATGTTTCATCGCTTCTTTTGCTGCTTCTACATGGCCACTATTATAAGCAGGCTGGCCACAACAAACTTGTGCTTCTGGAAATTCAATTTCACAACCTAAACGCTCCAACACTTCAACTGTTGCTTTGCCGACATTTGTTTCGAACATATCGACTAAACAAGTAACAAATAAAGTAACTTTCATAACTATTACTCCCCCTTTTTACAACTTCGCCAACAAACATATGGTCATCAGATGACTGAGTAGAGAAGAAATAGGCTCAACCATAGCCTATCCTCTCCCTCTTCTAAAGAAAACGCTTACTTAATCTTTCTCTATTTTATCAGAAAATTAAATTTTTAAAAGATTAAATTACGAATTTATATCGTTTTTACCTGTGACAATATGTTCTACATTTGTTAAATGATCTAGCATTGCTTGCTGCGCTAATTCTACATCTTGTTTTAACACCGCATCATATATAACTTGATGCTCTTCTATAAGTCGTTCTGATGTCGTTTGTTCACCATATAAAATAATGCGTCTTGATTCACCAATCGTTTCAGCAATCATCTCTGAAACATGATTCATGAGTTCAAGCAAAATGTTATTATGCGAAGACTCTGCAATTCCCATATGGAATTGAAAATCGGCTTTTTCGCCAGCCTTTTCATCTCCAATGCTCTTTGCCATTTCATCTAACCAATGTTTCATATTTTGTAAATTATCTTCCGTACGTTTTGCCGCCGCTACTCGAACTGCCCCCACTTCAAGCACCTTTCGTACTTCTAATAAATTCAAAATATCTTCTTTCTTCATTAATAATCTATTGTTTAATGATTTCGTTAATGAAGAAGAATCGAAGTTCTTCACATATGTACCTTCTCCTTGTTTCATCTCAATTAAGCCCATCGCTCTTAGCGCACTTAGCGCTTCACGAACAGCAGATCTACCAACTTGAAACTGCTCAGCTAATTGATGCACAGGGAGTAGTTTGTCACCAGGTTTTAACGTACCATTTTTAATCATTGTTAAAATAGCTTCAGATACTTCTTCGTAAATTTTTTTCGGTTTAATAGATTTGTACTCCAGTTAAATCACCTCAGTATCTTCCAAACAACAATTGAAACGATTTATAAGAACTTTGCATCATAACTATTTTAGACCGAATTGATAAGAAGTACAAATGTTTTGTTCATAAAATAGTCAAATTTTCGATATTTATTACATATTAATTTATATTTTTACGTATAAAGTGAAACTTTAATCAGTAGGGGTTTTGTTCATCCCCCACTGATTATTAGCCCTCACCAATCGGGCTTTTACGGACAGCAGGGCCTCCACCTAACTTCTTTGCTTCCGTTGAATTTTGAGGTGAGGGTCTTACTGTCCGGCAAATAGCGGGATAAATATTTTCTTCAATATAAAGAACATGTCCTAAAAATTAGAACATGCCCCCCTCATCCTGTACATTCAGTTTAATAATAACCGTTGTTCCCTTATCTTTTTCACTTTCAATTTTCCACTGTCCACCATGTATATGAACAATTTGTTTCACAATAGCAAGGCCTAAACCTGTTCCACCGTGTTGACGACTTCTCGCTTTATCAACTCGGTAAAAGCGTTCCCCAAGATTCTCCAAATGCTCTATATCAATGCCAATTCCTGTATCTTTTATTTTCAATTCACAGTAATCATCGATTTGCTCTAAAGTTATAACGATATTTCCGTTTTGATTTGTATACCGTATCGCATTATCTAACACATTATGAAGCACTTGTTGCATACGATCCTCATCAATCATGACAATGATCTCTGGATTTAAATTGGTTGAAATATGAAGTTCCTTTTCTATAAACTTAATCTCATACGTATCTAATACGTCTTCAATCAGCTGTGAAAAAACGATAGGTTGCTTCTTTAACGGAAAGTGCTCACCTTCTAATTGTGCTAAGTCTAACAAGTCATGAACGAGACGCTGCATACGACCTGCTTCTTTATGAATTAGCTGCGTTACTTTTTCCTGCTGCGGTCCCTTGGCAACGCCATCTAAAATAGCCTCGCTATACCCTTTTATATAACTAAGTGGTGTTCTAAGTTCATGCGAAACATTTGCTAAAAATTCCTTACGCTTTACATCTTCTGTTTCTAATGAATTGGCCATTTTATTAAATGCTTTTCCTAGTCGTCCAATCTCATCCTCTGAAGAAACTGTAATCCGCTCCGAGAAATCTCCCGTAGCCAAATGATTTGCAACCCGTTCCATTTGCGAAAGTGGCTTCGTAATTGCAATTATAATTTTTCTTCCAACCCATATAGTAATTAAAATCATAGCAATTGCTAACGGTGCTAAAATAAGACCCATATCATAGATTAAATCTTTTATACTTTTTAAAGGAATATACGAATAGACAATTCCGACTAATTTTTTATTTTCCAATACAGGGATGACAACCCCCATAATATTACGGTCAAAATGTTCTTCATATCCTATTTTTGTCACAGTTTTCCCATCTAATAGCGTTTGCCTATCTCCTTCACTTATAAGGGAATGATGATGCACATCAAAAGGTAAACATGCACTTAAATCACGCGGATTAGACACGAAAATAACGTCTGAACTAGATATTTGATCAAACGATCTTACTTTCTCTTCAAAAGTTGATATTCCTTCGTGCTTATCATATTGAGCAGCAAGATTTTTTCCTTCCATTACTAATGAACCTTTTAAATTATCAACGTATAGTTTTTCATACGAGTATAAAGATACGAAATAAAGAAAGGACACTGTTACACATACTGCACATACTACTGTAAGCCAAAGTTTTTGTACCATTGTAAACATACGTTACACCTCGAATTTATAGCCTACACCCCAAACAGTTTGAATGTAGTTTCCACTTTCTCCAAGCTTCAAGCGCATCGTTTTCACGTGCGTATCTACTGTTCTTGTACTTCCGGCATAATCATATCCCCATACCTTTTCAAGTAATTGCTCCCGGCTAAATACTTGTCCTGTATGCTGGCAAAGAAAATATAGTAAATCAAACTCTTTTACAGTAAGAGAAATCGACTCACCATCCGCCTCGATTCTTCTACTTTTTTCATTGATAAGAATTGGTCCAAATTGAATCTCTTCTTGCTGTTCTTGTTTTGTATATCTTCTTAACACAGCTTCCATACGGGCAACCAATTCACCAGGACTAAACGGTTTTACAATATAATCATCTGCTCCCATACGTAAACCGTTCACCCTATTCCACTCTTCACCTTTTGCGGTTAAAAATATAATCGGTACATCTGACGTTTTTCTAATTTCTTTACAAACTGAAAGTCCATCCATTTCTGGCATCATAATATCTAATACAACGAAATCATAATGATCCGTTTCTAGTTTTTTAAGAGCCTCTTTTCCATTCTCAGCTTCTCCCCACTCATATCCAAAGTTATCCAAATACATTCCAACAAGCTGCCTCATATCACTTTCATCATCTACAACTAGTACTCTATATTTATTCATTGTCCTTCCCTTCCCTCTCTATGAGTTGAAACGGTCCTTTTCCGACTTTAATTGTTTGTTTTATTTTCAAATTCTTCATATCCATAACGCACACTTCATCACTATCATAACTGGCTAAATATCCTTCTGCTCCGCTCTCCAAAAATGCAAATGGATTCGACCCTACTTCTACAGAAGCTATTTCTTTATATGTGCTAATATCAAACTTTCTAAGTGTATTCGATCCATGACTGAGTGCATATACGTACTTACTATCCTTCGTTATATTCACAGGCATAAATGGAGCGTGTAAAGAACGCACCATTTCTCCACTCTGTAAAGAATACACTAACACTTTCTCATTTACTTGATTTCCATCACCATGTCCGCCAATCCATATTTCTTTCCCATCAGGACTAATCGTCGCTCCTGTTGATGCTGGCGGAATCATAAAGGATTGAATAACTTCTTTTTTCTTCGTATCAATTGTCGTTAGTTTCGTATCATAAAAGTTTAGTACAGATAACCGATTCTGATACTCTACCATCGTTATAGGCCCTTTTCCTGTTGAAACATTTCCTGTCTCTTTCCCATTTATCGTAAAGAACCTTACCTTTTGAGCATTTTGATCAGCAGCAAATAATTGTTTTTCATCTGCTGATACGACCACATTTACAATGCCTTTTCCAGTTTTATATTTTTCCACTTGCCTTCCTTCCGTTAGTGAATATACATACATATATTCTAATTGCTTACCGTATACAAGTATTTCCTCACCATTTGGAAGCAGTGTGATTCCGGCCATTGGCTCATTTAGTTCCCATGTCGTGATTAACTTTTTATCTTTTTTATCAATAAAACTAATACTGCCTTCTTTTATATTCGTTGTTATAATAACATTTTTATCTTTAGCAATTGGTGTATACGAACTTCCTTGACACCCTACTAATAGAAATAAAAAACAGAGAAGAAAAACATACTTCCTCAAAAGATTCCCTCCATCTTCGGATGATTTCGTTATAATTGTAAAATAACAAATAAATGTGTGGAAAGTGTGAAATTTTCCTTTCTTACTCAATTTACATATATAATGTACAACAAATAGAATTTGAGGTGTGTCAATTATGCTATTTCCTGATTTAGCGAGTAAAATTGTACGAGAAGTACGCAGACTAATTACAGAAAATATTATTATCATTAATATAGAAGGCGTTATTATCGCAAGTACAGATACAGAAAGAATTGGTCAATTTCATGAAGGTGCACTCCGCTGCGCCAAACAAAAGAAAACCGTCATCATTACAAAAGAAGATGAAAGGCGATTGCAAGGTGTAAAGGCTGGGATGAATCTTCCTTTATTATTTCATGATGAAGTAATTGGTGTCATTGGAATTACAGGAGAACCTGAAAATATTTCACGCTACGGCGAAATATTGCGTAAGATGACCGAATTATTAATTCATGAAAACTACTTTTTAGAGCAACTAGAACTTGAGCACCGTTCTTATGAAGCTTTCGTCTTTGATTGGCTTCAAAATACAGAGTGGTCCCCGAGTTTTCTTGATCGCGCCAAAACACTTGGCATTGATTTATATAAGAAAAAACAACTTATTTTGTTTTCTATTGGCAAAAATGACACGATGCTCCAGCGTAAAATATGGCAACACATACGTAATATTTTAACAAAAGAGCATCTATTTGTTCGTTGGGGAAATGATCGTTTTATTTTATTTACAGCAACGAGCTCCAAAGAGCAAACTTATCAATTTTTAAAACGGTTAAAACAAGACTGCGAAACTTTATTTTCTATTCCTTTATATATCGGGATTGGACAAACAGTTACCTCAAACAATATGAACATATGTTACGAACAAGCATTACGCGCTCTTTCTGTATCATTGGAAACGAAAAAAATTGTATTTAATGAAGATTTACGTTTAGAAATGTGTTTACAAGATATTTCTGCCGAAACGCGTGAACAATTTCTAGAGCGTACCATCGAAAACTTATTATCATTTCCTGAGCTTATGCATACTTTGCGCTTATTTATCGATTATAACCAATCTTATAAACAGACGGCTAAACAATTACATATACACATTAACACATTACATTACAGGCTAAAAAAGATTGAAGAACATACAGGACTTGATCCAAAACAATTCAAAGACTTAAACGTTTTATACTTCGCACTCCTCCTATTAGATGATCATACAAAAAAGAACGATAAAACAGATTAATCTTTAGATGATTATACATAGAAAGAATCCCTCGACTTTTTTATCATTATAATGAAAGCACTGTTACCACGTTGTTTATTATAACTAAACACGTTAACAGTTTGAGGGGGATTTCCAATGTTAGAAAAACAAATTATTCATTCATTCGTATCTATTGTTGGCGAAGATAATGTAGATACATCCAATATGGGGCGTTTAACTTATAGTTATGATGCCACTCCAAACTTCCAAGCAATGCCTGATGCAGTCATTGCTCCTCGTAATACAAATGAAGTAGCTGAAGTGTTAAAAGTATGTAACACTCACAAAATTCCTGTGTATGTGCGCGGGTCTGGAACAAATCTTTGCGCAGGAACATGTCCACTTGAAGGCGGTATCGTCCTTATTTTCCGCCATATGAACAATATTTTAGAAATTGATGAAGAAAACTTAACAATTACTGTACAAGCTGGTGTCATTACACTTGATATTATTAAAGCGGTAGAAGAAAAAGGTTTATTTTATCCACCAGATCCAAGCTCGATGAAAATTTCTACAATCGGCGGCAATATTAATGAAAACTCAGGTGGATTACGCGGTTTGAAATATGGCGTAACACGTGATTATGTAATGGGGCTTGAACTTGTCTTACCAAATGGCGATATTATTCGCACTGGTGGTAAATTAGCAAAAGATGTAGCTGGTTACGATTTAACTCGTTTATTTATCGGTTCTGAAGGAACACTTGGCGTGGTAACAGAAGCTATATTAAAACTTGTTCCTATGCCTGAAACAAAGAAAACAATGCTTGCATTATATGAAGATATTAATGAAGCTGCACGTGCTGTTTCTTCTATTATTGCAAATAAAATTATTCCAGCAACACTTGAGTTTTTAGACCAACCGACAATTGAAGTTGTAGAAGAGTTTGCACAAATCGGTTTACCAACTGACGTAAAAGCAATTTTATTAATCGAACAAGACGGCCCGCCCGAAGTAGTCAATCGAGATATTGAAAACATGGCTAACGTTTGCCGCTCTATGAATGCAGTTGATGTTCGCATTGCAAAAGATGAAACAGAAGCAGATGCGCTTCGTACTGCTCGCCGTAGTGCTCTATCAGCGCTCGCACGATTAAAACCTACTACAATATTAGAAGATGCGACTGTACCACGTTCACAAATCGCTCCAATGGTTGAAGCTATTAATGCCATTGCAAAAAAATATAATATTCCTATTTGTACGTTTGGACACGCTGGTGATGGTAACTTACATCCAACTTGTATGACAGATGCTCGTAATGCAGAAGAAATGCACCGAGCTGAACAAGCTTTTGCTGAAATATTTGCGAAAGCAATTGAACTTGGTGGCACAATTACTGGTGAACATGGTGTTGGTGCAATGAAAGCTCCATATTTAGAAATGAAATTAGGTAAAGAAGGTATTGCAGCTATGCAAGGAATAAAGCAAGCTTTCGATCCAAACAACATTATGAACCCTGGAAAAATGTTCGCGAAAGACACTCGAAAAAGAGTGGTGGTTGAGCGATGACCACATTAAATAAAGAAAATATTCAAAAAGAATTTAAAGAACGATTAAGTGAAGATGAGCTACTTAACTGTATGCGATGCGGTTTTTGTTTACCTACTTGTCCTACCTACATTCAATCCGGATATAAAGAGTCACATTCACCGCGCGGACGTATCGCATTAATGAAAGCAGTCGTTGATGGTTTAATCGAACCAGATGAAGATGTTGAAAATACATTAAACGTTTGTCTTGGTTGCCGTGCTTGTGAGCCTGTTTGTCCATCTGGTGTAAATTATGGACATTTATTAGAAGAGGCTCGAGATATTATTAATCAAAATAAAAAATTCTCAATGCCAGTGAAAGCTGTTCGAAAAGTCGTTTTTGAAGGATTATTCCCCCATCAAAATCGAATGCGAACATTAACCGGACTAATCGGATTTTATCAACGTTCTGGTTTACAAACGCTAACACATAAAACAGGTATTATGAAGTTATTCCCTGAAACACTTGCAACGATGGATCTCGTTTTACCAAAAGTCCCTAAAATGAAAGCCATGAAAGATCGTCCTTCATTTTTACCTGCAGAAAGTACAAAGAAAAAACAAGTTGCATTCTTCACAGGCTGCTTAATGGATACGATGTTTTTAGAAACAAATAACGCAACGATGAAACTTCTTCAATTAGCTGGTTGTGATATCGTTATTCCGAAAACACAAAGTTGCTGCGGTGCATTGCATGGACATGCTGGTGAAAAGAGTGGCGCAAAAGAATTAGCAAAGCGAAATATAAAAGCATTCGAAGATTTAAACATCGACTATATTATTACGAATGCAGGAGGTTGCGGGGCTTATCTTGTAGACTATGATTATCTTTTAAAGGATGATCCGGATTGGGCTGAACGTGCTAAGCAGTTTGTTTCTAAAATTAAAGATATTACTGCTATACTAGTAGAACTAGACTTCCATAAGCGAACTGACTTACGACTCACACCGCAGGTTATTACGTATCAAGACTCTTGTCATTTACGCAATGTTATGCGCACATCTTCTGAACCTCGTATGTTACTAGAGGCTATCCAAGGTGCAACATATCGAGAAATGAAAGATGCCGATCGCTGCTGTGGCTCTGCTGGTATTTACAATATTGTTCATTCAGAGTTATCAATGGAATTTCTAGATTACAAAATGGACTGTGTGCATGAAACAGAAGCAGCGACCATTGTTACTGCAAATCCAGGTTGTTTATTACAAATGAAATTGGGCATTGAGCGAGAAGGGCTTTCTCATAAAATGAGAGGAATTCACATTGTGGATTTATTATTAGAAGCAATTGAAACTAACTCGTAATAACTCGTAACATACGTAATAATAGGAAAACGGCTATCTCCTTCGTCTATGTAAAGAGATAGCCGCTTTTTTGTCTGCTACAACATTAAAAATATGTTACTTTATTATAAAAAAGAACAACAGAAACATTACAGTTTTGTAAAAATCAATCCATTATATTCCTCAAAAAATTGCTCAAACCATTGATACAATAGGATTCTTCATTTTCTATTTAGGTAACTTTATCCAAAAACCCCCTCTTAAAACCAAGTATAAAAACACTATAAATTCCTTTTATACTCTATATTTCTCTTATTTTTGTTCCCTTCTTCTCTTAGGATAAATTAGGTAATTTTAAAGTCTATGAATTTTTTTCCATCTTTTTTCTCGCAAATTGTATGCTACGATGAATTTGTCAGTCAGACAGGCTGTCAAAAACAAATCGTGTGAAAACAAATTAAAACTTTATATAGGGGGACACACATCATGAAAAAGCGTGTTTTATTATCTGTAGCTGCTGCAACAGCTCTTACTTTAGGAGTATCTTCTCTAGATGCACAAGCTGCAACAGTACAACCATCTAACATAAAGGTTCAAAATATTCAGCATTCAAAAATGATGATGAAGCAAATGAGCCAACAAGAACTACAAGCATTCTTACAATCTATGGGAGTTGAATCATTAGCACAATGGCAACAAGGAAACTTCCAACCAAACTGCTTCATTCCTGGTCAACAACCTACTGAAAATGTTGTAACTGAGCAACCAACAGCTAAGCCAGAAACTCAAAAGCCTGCTGAGCAAAAACCTGCCGAGCAAAAGCCTGCTGAAGAAGTTCAAAAACCAGAAGCTCAAAAGCCTGCTGAAAACAACAATACGCAAAAACCTGCTGAGCAAAAGCCTGCTGAAGAAGCAAAATCTTTAAGCGAGTTCGAACAACGTGTTGTTGAATTAACAAACGCTGAGCGTGCAAAACAAGGCTTACCAGCACTAAAAATCGATACTGAATTAAGCAAAGTAGCACGTATTAAGTCTGAAGACATGCAAAAAAACAACTACTTTGATCATAACAGCCCTACATACGGGTCTCCGTTTGACATGATGAAGAAATTTGGTATTTCTTATACATCTGCAGGTGAAAACATCGCTCAAGGCCAACGTACACCTGAAGAAGTGGTACAAGCTTGGATGAACAGCGCTGGACACCGTGCAAACATCTTAAATAACGGCTTCACTCACATCGGTGTTGGTTATGTAGAAAGCGGCAACTACTGGACACAACAATTTATTACAAAGTAAATAGATTAAAAGAGTCTTCTCATAATGAGAAGACTCTTTTTTAAGTTTCATAACTTTCTATTATGTATGAATAGAAAATATATAACATAAATAGCATAGATCCACAGCTTATTACACTAAGCAATACATAAAATCCCCACTCTAAGTTCAAAAACAATGAAAACAATATGCCACATGCCATCACTTGAAAAATCTGTCTACTTACTAAACGAATTTTTTGTAATTTAATTGGGTCTTTTTCTTTGCCTTTTATTTTCTTAAATTCTTTACTCAGCATAAAAAGAAACATACTAATCCCAATCGTTAATCCTGTTTGAAAGGATATCAAATCCTCAAAATTAATAAAGAGGATAAGCATATGAATAAACAACATAAATAACGTAATTTTCTTTATAAATCCGTCTATAATACCATGCTCTCTTTCATTAAACTTAAATATATTATGTGAAATAATATACAAAAATCCATATGAAAAAATAATAAAACAAGGAATAAATGCTACAACAACTTGTTTACTCATAAACTCGTTTGGCTCACCATTTACATTCCAATGTACTGCCATACGAGTTGGTAAATAGGGATAGAGACATAGAGTAACTAAAAGACAAGCGAAAAATATTCCAAGTACATACTTATATTTGATCAAGTGATTCTCACCTCTCTTTTCTCTTAACGGCTTCGCTCCTTTTAGAGAAATCCCTGCAAAAATCTACTTTTTTCAAATTAAACCTTATACTTTACGCATTTTCTTTTTGAAATTCTCTTATTTTATTATCTAACTTTGTAGGAAACGGCACATCAACTTCAATCGCTTCTTTCGTAATTGGATGCAAGAAATTTATCTTCATCGCATGCAATGCTTGACTGGACATATATTTTGTTTGTCCACCATATAATACATCCCCAACTAGTGGATTACCATTATGGCTCATATGAACACGAATTTGATGCGTTCTACCCGTTTCTAATTGTAACGTTACGAAAGTCGTGTTTTGCTTCTTAAAATACTTTTCTACTTTATAATATGTGATAGCTTGGTCACCTTTTGGAGAAATACGACGCCTTGTAGCATGATGGCGATCCCTTCCAATAGCAGCATCAATCGTTCCTTGTTTCTTCTTTACTTTCCCTTCAACGAGCGCTGCGTACGTCCTTTTAATTTTTCGTTCCATTAATAAACGATCCATAATTGCACCAGCAATTCTATGCTTAGCAAATACGACACCACCTGTCGTATCTTTATCTAAACGATGAATATGACGCACCTTCGCCTCTAAACCTTGCATTTGAAAATGAAAAGCAACAAGATTTGCAAGCGTCCCGGTTCCACCTTTTTCAGCAGGATGTGTGTCCATTTTCTCTGGTTTATTTACGATGAGTACGTGATCATCTTCGTATACTACATGCAATTCACCATATTCTGGATCCACACCGTACTCTTCCTCCGCAAACATATGAACTTGTAACTTATCGTTCTCTTTTAAAAGCTCATTCCATCTTCTTTGTTCTCCGTTAACCGTAACACCTTTTTCCATACGAAGCTGATGTAATAGCTTTTTCGGTATTTCCCATTCTACTTTTAATACCGATTCAATACTTATACCATTCCATTTAGCTGGAACGGTAATTTCACACCATTCGCCCTTTTTCTTTGTTTCCATACTGTTTATCACCTTATTTCTATTGATTCTCTCATTGTAACGGAAAACACACTTTGGTGCACCGTCAAAAATAGAGGACAGTCTTATAATAGACTGCCCCTCAAGCTCTAAGTCTTTTCATTTCTAACAATACTTCTTCAGCTTTTTGTTCATACGATAAATCTTTAAAGAAATCCGCCAACCTTTTATAGTCATTGTAAGCATCTAATAAATCGTCCATCCTTTCTATTTTCATCACTTGTTGTTTTTGTTTCATTTTTACTGGATAACGATAACCTGATACTTCTTTTATTTTGTAATACTCATCCTCTACTTGAACGACCTTTACAAGTTCTTCCTCCTCTGCATCCATCGTATACCCGTCAAATTCTCTAAGTAGTTCATAAATGATATGAGTCCATTCATCTTTTGGATAAAATCCCTTTTCTAACCGATAACCGACAATGCGATACATATGCCCATCGTTTTCTGCAAACTGTACTGTATCATTTAACTTAAACTTAAAATAACGAAACATTGCCTTCACCTACTTGTATGTAATGTTCTTATCACATACTATTTGCAAAATGTAGGTCTTGCTATTCATAAAAAAATGCTCATCAATATGATGAGCATTTTTTTACGATGATTTTTCTCGTTTTTTTCGAAATGGTAACCACCAATTCCAGTCTCCAAATAACTTCATTAAGCTTGGAACGAGCATAAGACGAATAATTGTTGCATCAAGAAATATTGCTAATGCCACGCCAAGCCCCATCTGCTTTACTGGTAAAATATCAGTAAATGCGAATGCACCCGTTACAACAATCATAATTAATGCAGCTGATGTAATGATTCTACTTGTTGAAACGAGCCCTTCTAACGTTGCTTGATCGTTATCTCCTGTTTCTTCATAGAGCTCGTGAATACGTGAAATAAGAAATACTTCATAATCCATACTAAGCCCAAATACGAGGCCAAAAATGAAGATTGGTAAGACAAACAGAACCGGACTCGCTTCTAAACCGAAATGACCACCTTCAAATAACCAAACAACAATTCCAATGGTTGCACTCAAACTAAGTATATTCATAATAATTGCCTTAATTGGAATGAGTATAGATCGGAATGCAAATAATAATATAACAAAGGTCGATCCAAATATAACAGACATACCAATTACAACTTTATCTTTAATTTCATCTTCTAATTCTTGTTGAAACGTCGTCATTCCGCCTAGATAATACGTAACATTCGTTTCTTTATAGTTCTTTTTAAAGTCACGCACCCACTGTTTTGCAGTCTCTGTACGTGGTTTTGTTTTCAAAAAAACTTCTATCGTCGTCTTATTCCCTTTTGTGTATGCTTCAAATACAGGAGTTAGTTTTGCTGCTTCTGGCGACTGCAATATTCCAGCAACTTGATCTGCTTTCATTCCAGTTAACCCGTCGTATAAACTTCTTACTTCATGTACTTTTTTATCATCTTTTAACTTTTGAACGACTTCTTCTATCTTTTGTAGACTTTCTTTTTCTTTCATATCTTTTTTCGTCTCTACAACTAACGTAACATCAGCGTGTGTTTTGACAGTTTTATTAAATGCTTCTTCATACTTTTCATATGCAATCCTTGTATCACTCTTTTCAGGTAAAGCTTCAACACTAGGGAACTGCAAATTAGCTGTACGTAACGGTAATAAGCAAATAACAATAAATGTTGTAACAACAACAATCATTGCAATTGGATGTTTCATCACAAATTGTGCAAATTTACGCCATGCTTTTGCCGGCGTATGTGCTACTTGATTCTTTTTTAATATTTTTTTACCGATTAACGATAATAACGCTGGAAGAAGTGTGAGTGAGAATAAAATGCTCATAATCACAACAATCATTCCGCTAATTGCGACAGATTGAATATAATCTATCTTAAAGAAAAACAAACCGGATAACCCAACAAATACGCATAATCCTGAAAATACAATTGCACGTCCTGCCGTCTGATATGTAATTGCTATCGCTTCTTTTACCGTTCGTTTAGCAACTTCCTCTCGAAAACGGTTCACAAATAATAGCGCAAAATCAATAGATAGTGCAAGTCCAATCATCGGTGCAACGTTTAACACGAAAATAGATAGTTCTTTATCCACACCGATGAAATACAATATACCCATCGTGCTAATAACACTAAGCGCTCCATTCAAAATCGGTAAAATTGATGCCAAAAGGCTACCAAACGAAAATAGTAATACAAGAAACGCAATTGGTAATCCAATCATTTCTGCTACTTTTAAATCATTTTGCGTTCTTTCATTAATCTCTTGATTAATTTTCGGAAATCCTGTAGGTGTTACTTTTAATGCTACATTACTTTCTTTCTCAATCTCATTAGCAAATTGTAATGTCTTTTCCATTCTTTCTTTATTTGTTTTCCCGGAAAATAAAATTGTCGCATAACCGATGTCATCTTGTAGCATTTCTTTATTTTGGATTGGGTGATGGAAAGATTCATAGTTCTCTTTCTCTTGAACATTCTTTACAATTTCATCTATTCGCTTTTTAAATTCCTCATGCGAAGCATCTTGATTTTTCTCAAAAACGAGCAGAAGCGTATCTTGAGACTTCTTAAAATCTTTATCTAAAATTTCTTTTGTTTTTTGATAGTCTCCTTCCGTTTGGAAACCGTCACCACCTAATACTCCCGGTAGCTTTGGAGCAAAAATCCCAAGTGCGATTGCAAGCAACAGTAACGCTACAATTACTGTATAACGAAATTGATACAAAAAAGCTCCTAACTTCCCCCACTTATCAACTTTATGAACATTTGTCTTCACACATTTTCACCTACTTTAAATAATTCAATTGTCACTTATACTGTATCATATCTTTATACAAACAAAAAACGCCTAGGAACACTATAATGATAGTTTTTCCAGGCGTTTTTTCTATCTCTCTTTATTAAGCCCCAATCTCTCAGTAAGTAAACGATGATAGTAAATAGCGATAACTAACAAAATACCACCTACGCAGTAACCAGCTAAAATATCAGTTGGGTAATGTACATTTAAAATGACTCTACTTAATCCAATCGATAGGATTACTATACCCATCAAAATCGTTATGACACATTTCCCAGCTATGCTTTTCAAATTAGCAGCAATGATATAAGCAAGAAATCCAAATGTCATAATCGATAGCATTGCATGTCCACTAGGAAAACTATATCCAAGTGCATCTAACGCTTCATTTAATGACGGACGTTCTCTCTTTACAATCTCTTTTATCCCTTTATTCACAAGATGTGTTATTAAAATTCCCATTGGATACACAATCATCGCAGCATAATAACGCTTCTTCCAAAAAACAAGCAAACTTATAACGAGCGTAGCAGCTATCCCAATTGCTGACCCCAATTTTGTAAAGTACGAGAAAAATGTAAGGGAACTTTCCGTTTGTAGCCCTTTTACTAATCCGCGGACATATGTATCCATTACTGTAACGCCACCTGCATGTACGCGCCAAGCAACAATACTAAATACAGCAAATAATAAACCGATACATATTACCTCATACTGATGTAACTTCTTCTTCAAACGATTTCCTCCTACTATGAAAAAATGCGATTTCTACTTTAGAAACCGCATTTTCTTACTTATTTACCTTTTGTTTTTAGCTCTGTCCAGTAACGATCATAGTCTTTTAACTTATCGTCTACATCAACAAGCCATTCTGTACGATCTAACTCTTCTTTCGTTAAGAAAATCATGTGATTATCACGGTATTCTTTACTATGAAGAGGATGAGCTTTTTCATTTGGATTACTGTAACCAATTGACTCGTAGTTTTTCACACTTACTTTTTCATCAAGTAAGTAGTTCATAAACTTCTCAGCAAGCTCTTTATGTTTTGCACCTTTTGGAATTGCTAACGTATCAGCCCAAATTGTGCCGCCTTCTTTTGGTACAACGTATTCTACATCTTTATTATCTTTTGCGATAAATGCTGCATCTCCAGACCAAACTGTTCCGATCCAAGCATCTTCTGTAATGAATTTTTGTTTAATGTTATCTGTATCAAATGCTAATAAGTTTGGAAGCAGCTTCTTTAAATCATCTGCTGCTGTCTTTAACTCTGCATCTTCTTTCGTACTGTTTGAGAACCCGTGCTTCTTAAGACCCACTCCTAATACTTCACGAGAATCGTTTAATAACGTTACATGTCCTTTATATTTCTCATTCCATAAGTCAGCCCAGCTTGTAGGTGCTTCTTTCACATACTTTTTATTGTATGCAATCCCTGTTACACCCCAAGTGTACACTAAAGAATATTTATTCTCTGGATCAAACGCAGGTGTTTTGAAATTAGAAACCATGTTTTCGATATTTGGGATATTCTTTTTATCTAACGGCGCTAATAAATCCATTTTTGCCATTGTTTTAACCATGTAATCAGATGGTTGAATTAAATCATACTTTGCGCCACCAGCTTGTAATTTCGCAAGCATTTCTTCGTTACTTGCGTACTTATCATAGTTAATTTTCACATTATACTTCTTTTCAAAATCTCTTAGCACTTGCTCATCAAAATTGTCAGCCCAGCTATAAATATTTAATTCTTCTTTCTTTTCACCACAACCAGCAAGCACACCAGCAACAAGGCTAAAGCTAATTGCTGCGCCAGCTATTCTTTTCATTAATTTCATCGGTTTATTACCCCCTCGTACTTTCTATATCGTTCGTATTATAAAGGAAGGTGTCCTCCAGAGTTTTCTTCACCATCTGCACCTTTGTTACGGAAGATTTCAGATAGAACCATTAATCCTACGATAGCAACAATTAAAATTGTAGAAAGAGCATTAATTTCTGGTGATACTCCGCGCTTAACCATACTGTAAATGTATAATGGCAATGTTGTTGATCCTGGTCCTGATACGAAGAAACTAATTACAAAATCATCAATTGATAATGTGAATGTTAATAATGCTGCTGAAATAACTCCCGGTGCAATTGCTGGGAACGTTACAAAACGAAACGTTTGCCAAGGCGTTGCTCCTAAATCATTTGCAGCTTCTTCTAAGTCACGTCCCATACTTGAAAGACGCGCAGCTAAAATAACAACAACAAACGAAATACTAAATGTAATATGTGCAATAATAATCGTTGTTTGTCCAAGTTCCATCCCTAGCTGACTGAAAAGAATTAGTAAAGATAATCCCATTAAAATATCAGGAATTAAAATTGGTAAATATACAAGGCCATTAATAGCCCCTTCGAAACGATATTTATAACGATGTAAAGCAATCGCAAAGAATACACCAAGTACCGTTGTCACAATCGTTGTTATAACTGCAATCGTAATACTATTTACAAATGCATCAATAACATCTTGTTTTTGAAATAAATCTGTATACCAATGGAATGTAAAACCTTCCCACTCCGCATTAATGCGAGAGTCGTTGAAAGAATAGACCATTAAAACCATCATTGGAAAATACAAGAATAACAAAATTAACCAAGAATAAGAAACTAAAAACTTCTTCATCTTTGCCTATTCCCCTCCGTTCTCATTATATTTATATACTTTCGTTGCACGATAATATAAGTAAATTAACAGAACAGAGAATAGAACAACGATAATCGATAACGCAGATCCAAACGGCCAGTCACGTGCACCTAAGAATTGGTTTTGAATAACGTTTCCGATTAATGCTACTTTCGATCCGCCCATCACGTCTGATACAACAAACATTCCGATAGAAGAAACGAATACTAAAATAGAACCAGTCGCAATTCCTGACATTGTCATCGGCACTGTTATATTCCAAAATGCCTTTATTGGTGTTGCTCCTAAATCATAAGCCGCTTCTAGCTTACGCTTATCCAGCTGCTCAATTGCTGCATACACTGGTAAAATCATAAATGGTAATAAAGAATAGACCATTCCGAGTATTACAGAAGGCGTATTATATAATAAATTTAACGGTTCACTAATAATGCCGAGTTTTAATAACAACGTATTCACAAGACCTTGTGAACGTAAAATAACAATCCATGCGTATGAACGAACAAGAAAGTTAATCCAAAACGGGATCGTTGCCAATAATAAAAGAATAGAACGATATTTGCGGTCAACAATTGTAATTGTATACGCAAATGGATAACCAATTAATAAACATATTACTGTAGTAATAACTGCAATCTTAACAGTTTCCCATAACGTTCCTAAGTACAATGGATCAAACACACGGGATATATTCTCCAGCGTAAATTGCATTTCTACTGTCCCGTAAGCTCCGCGCTGCATGAAGGCGAATCCTAATACGAATACGAGCGGGATTAGGAAGAAAATTAACAGCCACGCGACTGTAGGTAGTGCGAGTAATTTCCCTTTTTTCAATTTAAGGTCACCTCGTCCTCTTGCTCCCAGCCTACATATACATTATCTCCAATGCTCCACTGCGCTGCCTCTTCAGCAGTTTGATATGCCATTAGTAATTCTGATGTTTTCTCATCACGTACATAAAGCTTCTCCATATTTCCGACAAACTCAATATCTTCAATATGTCCAAGATGGTATTCTTTTAAAATTGGTTCTTCAACCGAACGTACTTTCACATTTTCAGGGCGAATTGCTACATAGCCTTCCCCATTTTTCACAATATTATTTTCACCGATGAATGTCGCAACGAACAATGTTTTCGGCTTATTATAAATTTCTTTCGGCGTTCCAATTTGTTCGATATGGCCTTTATTCATAACGACGATACGATCGCTCATGCTCATTGCTTCTTCTTGATCGTGCGTTACGTATATAAACGTAATTCCTAAATTACGTTGTAAGTTTTTCAATTCACGTTGCAAGTCTTTTCGTAACTTAAAGTCAAGCGCTCCAAGTGGCTCATCTAATAGTAATACACGCGGATTATTTACAATCGCTCTTGCAATTGCAACACGCTGCTGTTGTCCACCAGAAAGCTTAGCAGGTTTACGATTACGGAACTCAAGTAACTGCGTTAAACGCATTGCCTCTTCAGCACGCTCTTTCTGCTCTGCTGCTGATACTTTCTGCATTTTCATACCAAAACAAATATTCTTCTCTACTGTCATATGCGGGAATAGTGCGTAATGTTGGAACACTAGGTTCATATGACGCTTATATGGCGGCAAATCGTTAATTCTTTCATCATCTAATAAAAGATTCCCTTTAGTTGGAGTTTCAAATCCTGCGATCATACGAAGTAAAGTCGTTTTCCCGCAGCCACTCGGCCCTAAAATTGTTAAAAACTCTCCCTCTTTAATATCTAAAGAAAGAGGTGGGATAATCACTTGATTTCCAAAATGTTTTTCAACTGCTTCAACTTTAATAATCTTTTTCATTTTCCCGTCCTATCTACCTTAAATTTTAAATTTTTATATTCATGAATAAATATTTATGTTCTATAGACTATTTTTTGTTTCGATCCAAACAAAAATGGTTATTTAGCAAGCGTTCGTTTCTATTCTTTATGTAGTATGTTTGATTCATTTTCGCATGATACATAACGTCGAACAGAAAAACCCCTTCCATCGCGAAGGGGCTATTATCATACGGCTACGCCTACTGATAAACACCATCATCATTTTAACAACTTTCGTATGAATTTTAAAGCACTTTTTGTAGAAGAGTAACGAATTTTCATGTCGAATGCTGTAGATTGGGCTAAAATGCTTTTATAATGTGAAAAAGTCCGAAAACTTTCTTTCCCATGATAACCCCCTAATCCACTACTTCCAACACCCCCAAAAGGTAAATATGGCGTGGCAAGATGGTAGACAACATCATTAATACAGCCTCCACCATATGAAATATTACTCGTCACTTTCTTTTGTACTTCTTTATCTTCCGAAAATACATATAACGCTAACGGCTTCGGATGTTGCTGGATTGTGCCAATTACATCTTCTATATTGTCGTACTCTATGATTGGTAAAATCGGACCAAAAATTTCATCTTCCATAACAGCATCTTGCCATGTAACATCCGCTAGCACTGTCGGTTCAATATGTAATGTATCTTTCTTATAGTTTCCACCAATTACGACTTGACCATCTTGTAAAAATCCACATAATCGTTCAAAATGACGCTCACTTACAATACGCACGTAATTTTCATTTTGCAAAGGTTCTTTACTATACTGCTCTGTGATTTCATGTCGCAGTGCCTCAACTAGCTGTTCTTTCACGGAAGAATGCACGTACATATAATCAGGCGCTACACATGTCTGCCCTGCATTTAAAAACTTACCCCAAACAATTCTTCTTGCTGTCATCTCTATCTTTGCATCTTTATGTACAATACAAGGACTTTTCCCGCCAAGTTCTAACGTAAGCGGCGTCAACTGTTTCGCTGCTGCTTCCATTACAACTTTTCCAACGCCAACACTACCAGTAAAGAAAATATAATCAATTGGTTCCCTCAGCAAAGATGTACTCTCTTCAACGCCACCTTCTACTACCGCTACAAGCTCTTCTGGGAATAATTCACCTAACATTCTCTTAAGCACTTTTGAAACGCTTGGCGTTAACTCTGACGGCTTTAAAACGATTGTATTTCCAGCTGCAAGTGCTCCTACAAGTGGTGCAATTGCTAATTGAAAAGGATAGTTCCACGGTGCAATAATAAGCGTCACACCATACGGCTCTGGCACTACTTTTCCTTTTGATCCAAAATGAGTGAGTGCTGTTCGAACTCGCTTCGGTTTACTCCACGATGACATATGTTTCAATTGAAAGGAAATTTCTTTTAATACATATCCAACTTCCGTTGTAAACGACTCGTGAACTGACTTATTTAAATCTAATTTCAATGCCTGAAATATTTCTTCTTCAAAACGCTGAATGCCTTCATAAAGCTTCTTCAAATTATTCTTTCTCATTTCGATGCTTCTCGTATGCCCTTTTAAAAAATATTCCTTTTGCCTACTTACAATAGAGGTAATACTCATTCACTCACCTTCTCCCACTATTTTTATCCAATTCTTTCATTATTTATATAGACTTCATATATAACAAATTTCTATTCTTAAAGTTACATTATATATGACTTTTTCAGCTATATAAAATTCATTGCTCACAAAAAAACTACCGAAAGAAAATCTCTCGGTAGTTTCACAGTATTAACGATATAAACGAACAGCACCTGCAGAATTATCATCAGCTTGTCCTACTACTTCAAACTTCAGACCAAGCTTCGGTAAAATACGTCCTGCATCTGGAATCTGTTGATTAATATACGTTTTCGAATCATCAAATTTCGGTACACCCGCTAAGCCATCATACGTATACGTTCCACGCGTTGGAGATACAACTTTCCAAGCTGGCGTTTTATCGAATGAGAATGCAGCATCAGCGATTTGGAATCGTGTACTACTTTCAATTGTCGGTTTACCATTTAAAGTCCCTACAATTGCTTCTGGATGAGAATCAACTACACCAAGGAAACCATGTCCTGGATGTAAACCAACCCAGTTATCTGCGTAAGCTGAGTCTGCATACCATACAACCATACCTGAGTTATATTCTGGACCGCGAGCAAATTTCAATGCGCTATCTGATCCAGTATGGTTTCTCCACTCTACGTAGTAATTATGTTTTTTCTTCTCTGTTCCGCTAGATACAACGAAACCATCTAATTTTAATTGTGGTGTACCTTCTGCATCATCAGAGAATACTACTTTACCATCCACTGTTAATGAAGCATTATCAAGTAGGAAACCATTTAATGCTAAACCACCATCCGTAATGTACTCAAACGTTAATTTTACTTTTTTACCTTTGAATTGACTTAAATCATATGATTTGTCAATCCATTTTCCATTTGTCGAATCTGCATTTCCATTATTTGCTTTCTCGCCAAGTCTTTCAATTAACGTTTTTTGACCATCTTCTGTTACAGCATGTACTTCAAGGAAATCATACTCTGCTTCGATTTCATATAACGATTTGAAATCAAATTTCGCATTCGTTGCATTCGTTAAATCGAACAGTGGTGTTTCTAACGTTGTATGAAGATTGTCACCTTTTGTACTGTAGTAATACTGTTTACCAAATGCTGGTGCAATTGTTTTTACATCTTTATCTGGTAAGTTAACACGAATCATACCTGGACGGTTAGATTTCGTAACACTTTGATCTAAATATGTTGCTAGACCGATACCTTTATTTAATTTCTCGTAATCTACTTCTACGATATTTGCCCAGTTACCACCGATTGTTTTTTGGAAAAACTCTTTATTTTGTGGTGAGAAACTCGTCGGTGTTGTTCCAGCGATTTTACCCGCCCAGCTGCCGCCACTCATAACAGACCAAGCTTGAATTGGCTCACCATGACCCGTATAGTCTGTATCATACTCATCTGGAAGACCTAAATCATGACCATATTCATGCGCGAATACACCAACTGCGCCATCTTCTGGTTCAATTGTGTAGTCGAATGCTGCCATCTTTCCGCCCCAATATGGAACTTTCGCTTGTGTACCTTCAATTGCGAATGGTTTTGGTCCAACTGTCCAGCGATGTGACCAAATTGCATCATCACCTAATTTACCACCGCCAGCTTCTTGTCCAACACCCGCATGAATAATCATTAAATGATCGATTAAACCGTCAGGTTGATTTTGATTTCCATCACCATTTACATCGTATTGATCGAACTGATCAAACTGTGATAAATCAAGACCGCTATCTACAGCTGCCTTTAATGCATCTTTTACTAGATCACGTGGTCCTTTTGGTCCTTTATTATCATGACCTGTAGCAGCATCTGCACCGTAATCAGCAGCTTTACCAGGAACTGTTAACCATTTTGTAACTGTTCCGTCTACTGTATAACTACCG
Organism: Bacillus sp. MT94; assembly: GCF_058792475.1. Classification (NCBI taxonomy): domain Bacteria; kingdom Bacillati; phylum Bacillota; class Bacilli; order Caryophanales; family Bacillaceae; genus Bacillus; species Bacillus sp. MT94. Next base: position 158,413 of record NZ_JBXAEZ010000003.1, read on the forward strand.
CCAGATTGCTCTTCGTAATATTGTTTAAACGTTTCGATTTTGCTACCATCCTCTAATGCGAATGGCTCATTACCAAATAACATTTTTTCATAATGTTCTTTGTTAAAATCGTCAGTATACATATAACCAGGTTCTTTATCAATATTGTTATGTTTAAAGTCAGCGTACTCTACAAGTAAAACGAGTACTTTATCTTTACGAACTTCACCGTTATATTCTTTTCCCTTTGCTGGAGAAGTTGGTACTTTACCATTTAGACCACCCTTAACTGGGCCTGTCGCTGCAGGTGTCCCTGTTGCTGGCTGATTTAGTTTTTCTTTCGTGTCTGCTTTCGCATCTTTCACTTTCTTTAAAAAGTCAGATGCTTCTTTCGTAAGTTGATCCCCATTTGTTGCTTCTTTCCCAGGATTTTCACCCTTTTTGTTCTCTACATACTTTTCAACAGCTTTCTTTGTTTCTTTCTCTGAAGCTGAAGAATCAATTACCCCACGTTTTTTCAGTGCATCTGCTAAACGTTCTTCTGGAATTAAATGATCATCGACTGGGCTCGTAGCTGTCTTATTCACAGGTGTTTCAGCATATGCAGATTGAGTGCCAGCTCCGAATGAAAGGCCTAATACAGCTGTTAAAGCGATTGATGACAAAACTTTGAACGGTTTCTTGTTCATCCCATATTTCCTCCCCTAATAAATAATATGTATTACAAATTGAATTTTATTAAAAATTCAATATTTTTTCAATATTTAGTCATATTATGTAATGTTTTTAATATATTTGTAAAAATTTCATAGTTAGCATACGAATATATCACAATTCAACAATGTTTTCTGAAAATATTGAAAGTTTTTATCGAACAATTTATAATTTCCATAGAGGGAGTTTAATGGGGATTTTATCTTTGTTTCATCTACAAAATATTTGATAATTCACTATATAAAACACAAAATCCGATTGCATTATCATGTATTCTGTAGCAGCAATTATGACCGATAATTAGGGAGGAATTACATTTGTACAAAGATAAGACAGACGCACTGGATCAAGAATGGATTGATTTAATACTTGAAGCTCTAGATGCCGGTATCGCCATGCAAGACATTGAGCAATTTTTCCAACGTATGAAGCCATCCAGTCAGGCTCAATAGGTTTGTTCTTTTTAACGAAGTTTATGTTATAATAATGACATCATAAGACAACTACATATTGATAGAAAGGTGCGCAAATATGATTGGAGAACGTATAAAACGCCTTCGTTTACAAAAAGGTATTTCATTAACTGAACTTGCCGAAAAAGCTGGCGTTGCTAAATCTTACATTAGTTCTATAGAACGAAATTTACAAAAAAACCCTTCCATTCAGTTTCTTGAAAAAATCGCAGCAGTTCTACAAATTCCAGTTGATACTTTACTTCATGATGAAACAACAAAGGAAACTAACCTAGACTCCGAATGGACACAACTCGTTAAAGATGCAATGAACTCTGGTGTCTCCAAAGAACAATTTCGTGAATTTCTTGAATTTACAAAGTGGAAGCAAAATCAAAAATAATAATAGAAAGAAGTGCTTACAACCAGCACTTCTTTTTCTTTATAAAAAAAAGCGGGAATACCCGCTTTTTTATTATTTTTCTTCCCCAGCTTCTTGGTTAGCATTGAATGTCCATTCTAAATTCAATGTATCACCTTGGAAGATATTTTGGTCTTTTCCGTCATCTACAAATTCAAATTGCACCCATAGATAATCCTCTGTACCAGCTGCTAATCCACCCTTTTCTCCCCACTCAGGAGCAAAGATGTCTTTAGCTAAAAGATCTGGATCCACATTTTGTAAGTCTGCTAAAGTTGTTTCGTATACAGGCTCACTTTGTTTATCCCAGTTCCAAAGGAATTTTACTTTAACGTGCTTACCAAAGTCTTCACCAGCATTATCACCTTTTGCATCTTTAACAGTATACTTTGTTGCTAATTTAACGTCTTTAATAGTTAACGAACCGCTGTTTTGTAATAAGAACTCTTTCTTAACAGAATCCCCTGGTTTTAAATCTTTAATATCTACAAGCGTCTTAGGGTTTAATGTAAGGTCTAACGTCCCAGCTGCAAATGTATTGTTTGATACTTCTTTATCGCTAAAGAATGCAAATGTTCCTCCACCAATTAAAGCTAACCCCAATGCTGCTGATGCAACTCCCATACCTAATTTCTTTTTCAGACTCACAATCAATTCCCCCTAGCTTTTTTTTATATTTTTATCACTTATTTTTCAATAAGAGATGTAAAGAAAACTATATTAGCTTAGCTAATATGTGTTCTTTTTTAAAAACCTCATGTTCATTATAACGAACAAACCTATATAAACACAACACATATTTATTAATATTTTCAGTTATTTTTATTTCTCAATATTATTTAGACTTTTCAGAAAAGAGAATGATAATTTATTTATTTTTTCACACTCAAATCATTTAATACTATAAGAAAAAAGAAAAATAAAGAAGTGAGGGCTAACGTTCCCTCACACTCGTATAAATATTACTAGTCTTACTTATTCGTTCACTCTCTCTTACACCACATTCTTGTTTTCTGACTGTTTCACTAAAGCAGTTACTCCGCTTTCTTCTGCTCTTCTAGCTTTTTCTGTTCTTCCGCTTTCTTTTGCTCTTCTACTTTTTTCTGTTCTTCTACTTTCTTCTGTTCTTCGGCTTTCTTTTGTTCTTCTACTTTCTTCTGTTCTTCTACTTTCTTCTGTTCTTCGGCTTTCTTTTGTTCTTCTACTTTCTTCTGTTCTTCTACTTTCTTCTGTTCTTCTACTTTCTTTTGTTCTTCTACTTTCTTCTGTTCTTCTACTTTCTTTTGTTCTTCTACTTTCTTTTGTTCTTCGGCTTTCTTTTGTCCTTCCGCTTCAATTGCAATGTTTAATTGTTGCTGAAGAGCCTGAATTTGCTCATCAATAGCTTTCAAGCTAATTTCTTTCTCAATATAGTCACGCTTCTCTTTGATACTGCGGAAGCCTTCATTTACATATATGGACACTTGCTGCATCGACTCATCTTTATTTACCTTTAATTCTTCTTGTATTTGATTGTAAGGAGCTTCTATTTCAGTATATACATTTTGCAGGGCTTCCTTCTCAGCAACAATTTTCTCACGCCCTTGTTGCCATACAGAAATCGCCTGTTTTATTTCTTCAATAGAAGTTGCTTTCGATTTTCCCTTCATCGTTCCATACTCACGCTCAATAAACTGTTTATGTTTCTCAGATTGCTCTTTTAACGTATTAACTGTTTTCGGAAATATAATTGCTGTAGAAAACGTCGCTTCTACTTTCGTTTCATGAATGAACGCCGCTTCTGTATGCGTCATAATTTGAGATCCTAAATAAAACGTAATAGAACACATACACGGCAATATAAGCATCTTTTTAAAATTACGCGGTCTTTTCAGCATCTTAATCTCTCCCATCGAACATTACGTTCTTTATACAGAACATTATCTATATTATAGTAAAGAACTATTAAAATTGATAGACAAATACTAGAAAAATAGAAAAAGGGCTATCCATGTGATAGCCCTTTTTGTTATTATCTTTCTTCACCTGCTGTTTGTTGTGCATCAAACGTCCAATTTAATTGTAACTTATCGCCTTGGAATTGATTTTGATCTTTTCCATTATCAACGAACTCAAATTTCACTTTGAATTTATCAGATTTACCTGCTGAAATACCTTTTTCATCCCAGAACCAAGCCGATAAATCATTATCTACAGCTGTAAGTGTGTCACCTTTTAATTTATCTAAAGTGGTTTGTTTCACAATTGTCTCATGCTTATCTACATTTTTTAAGAATGTTACTTTAATATGTTTACCAAAATCATCTTTATTATCTTTCTTTACATCTTCTACATTATAATCTGTTTTCAGTAAAACCTTTTTAATATCTAAAGAGCCTTTATTTTCTAGTTTAAATTCTTTTTCAATTGTATCCCCAGGTTTTAAATTCGATACGTTAACAACTGTTGATGGATTTAATGCTAAATCCAGTGTCCCAGCCGCAAATGTATTGTTTGACACTTCTTTATCACTGAAAAATGCAAATGTTCCTCCACCAACTAACGCTGCTCCTAGTACTGCTGATGTAATACCCATTCCTAATTTTTTCTTTAAAGTCATGTCCATATCCCCTTAATATATATATATTTGTTAACTTCCTAAACGGAAAGTATAACCAAACGAACTAGACGGATTGTTCTACTTTTTTATCTTTCTTTTCTCCGTCAATGCTACGAATAGCCCCAAAAATAGAAATCGCGGAATATCCAAGTAAAAAGACTCCTGGAATAATAAGAAGTAATGCTGCTCCCGCTTTTGAATTCGCATAATTCAGTAAATAACCAACGTACGGAACTGTAATATCTGCATACTTTCCAACTACATTTTCTGCAAGTACTGGCTCTAAATCTGGTCCGTTGTTGTTATCCCCTTTTGTTTCATACATTACTTTTCCATTTGTATCTTTCACACCGATAATACGGTGAGTGATAATTTTTTGATCTTTCTCTTTAAAGGTAATAACATCACCTTTTTGATATTTAGAACCATCTTTGTTTGGTTCTATTGCAATGATTGATCCTGTTAAAAACGTCGGCTCCATTGATCCTGAAAGAACGCTCTTAAATTGATATCCCATCACTGTCGGATCACCACCGCTCGCTTTTGAAGAAATAACTACAAAAGCTAAAAAAACCATCAATGCAAATAAAACAAATGAGATCGCGTTGCTAATTACCTTCCAAATTAATTTCATCGTCTCTCTCCCTCTCCGTTGTTTTATATTATTTGAAGTATGCAATATCTATTATGTTCTTTAACAAGAACACAAGTAAATGATATAACGAACTTTAAGTTATTGCAATAAGAAAATTTACAATTATTAGTTATTTAAAGTATAAAAAAAAGACTGTGCCAAAATTTCACACAATCTTTTTATTAGTAATTTATTTACCTTCTGATTTCATTCCTTTTGTATTTCGGCGCAACACTACATATAAAATTGCTCCAAATAATACAATCGCACCTATCCCAACACTTATTACTTTAACATTTGAGTCTTTTACTTCAGGCATAGTTGTATCTTTTTTAGGCATCGCAAAAGTGACATCTTCTGTTGAAAGAACATTTACCGTCGCAATTGTTTGATTATTTTTCGTAATATCAACTGCACCAACTACCTCACCACGATGTATTCCTTTATGATATAAAGATTCTTTATCTAATGAAGCCGCCCGGAAAATAGTTTTCACATTTTTTCCTTCATCTTTCTTAAGCATAAGCTCCGCACTTTGTTCCAACTCAGAATTAACATCTTTATTTAAATATGTTGTTTTTTGATGCCAATTATGTTTATCCAGCACCATTTGCTTCGTAAATTGACCGAAAGAATATTCCGCCATCTGCTTCAAATCTTCATAAATTTCAGGTCTTTGAGAAGCCATTACTACGCTTATAATACGGTTTCCATCTTTCTCATTTAATAAAACAAGCGTATTACGCGCTTCATTCGTAAACCCTGTCTTACCGCCAATGCTATATGGATTTTCAAAAAAATTAGATTTATTAAAAATAGACACCGTCTGCCTAGACGTCGTAACTGTCGTTCTTTTCGTATTCATCGCTTGTAAAATTTCAGGATACTTTTGCACACCCTTCGTAATCATAGCCATATCATACGGCGTCGTATAATGGTTCGGATCATGCAGTCCATTCGGTGTTACAAAGTGGCTATCTTTCGCCCCTAATTGCTTCGCTTTCTCATTCATCATATTAGCGAAATTCTCAACACTCCCGCCAATCCGCTCCGCAATCGCATACGACACATCATTCGCACTCAGCACCATTAAAATCATAAGCGCAGTATTTCTATTAATTGTCTCTCCAGGTTGAAACTCAATTTGATAATTACTCTTCTCTTGATCTAATGCTAATTGTGAAAATGTAAATTGATCCTCTGGCTTTGTATGCTCCATGAGTAAAATCGCTGTTAACACCTTCGTCGTACTAGCAGGATATGCTCGGTGATATGCGTTTTTGTCATACATAACATCTCCTGTTTTCGCATCAATTGTCGTTGCAAACTGACTAAAAACATTCGGTCCTTCTGCAGGTGGTGGTGCAACTTGTTCTGGATTTACTCCAATATTCGTCTCAGCACGCAATGTCATAGGTGTCAACAAAAACAAACAAATAACTGTAATAAAAACCAAAATTTTCTTAAAATTTACCATATGACTCTCCCTTTTCCATTTACTCCTCTAACAAAATAAGAAATCTACCAATCATATGTAATTTGTATTAAACTGGAAGAATTTTCACTATTTTTTACTATATCATATTTTTACGATAAAGAACATAAATATACAATAAAAATAAGAAGGAATTACTCTTTCTTATCCTTCTCATCTATCAACGAATCTATTAACTTTTGACTAGCTTCCTCGGGCGTAATCTCATCGGTTATCCCCATAAACGACCAACCTTTAGAATCAACCCACTCAACAAACTCTTGTAAAAATTCATCATGTGTAACATCCACATCAAGAATCGAGCCATTAATCGAAATCGTTCTATTTTTAGACACGCGCATCTTGAACGTTTTTCTTACCATTACAACTTTTCTCCCTCTACTTCTGAATATTTATAAAGTGAAACTTTCATCAACCCTCACCAATCGGACTTTTACGGCCATCCCGACCCCAACCTAACTTCTTTACTTTTGCTAAATTTCGAGGTAAGGGATCTTACTGCCCGCAAATAGCGAGATAAAATAATCATGTATCTCTGTTATACATGATTTTCAGTAAATTGTAAAAAGGATATATTGGCCAATTTAAATAGCAAAAATGAAAATCTCTTACCTACGTAAACGTAATACGACATACAATCGCTCATAAATTATTAAATAAATCCATAAAAATATACACTTTAAAACATAATTGAGTAAGCCATTCTAGTCTTTTGGAAGATATTATCTAAAATAGTATACTAAACGGATAAAGGATATTTGAATAAAGAAACTGAGGCTTTCTATTTAGCTGGACTCTTAAGTTGTAGACTTAGAGACTGATGCCGGAATTCATATTTAATTTCTATTTCTGTACATAATATCGTAAGAAAGAAGGTAGTACTGTGAAAACAACAGAAAATTTTACTGACAGGGCCGATATATATGCAAAATATCGCCCTAGTTATCCTAATGAATATATTGATTACTTGCTTTCAGCTAACCAACTGAAAGGAAATCGGATTGTGGCTGATATTGGTTCAGGTACGGGGATATTTAGCCACCAGCTGCTTGAAAGTGGTTTACATGTTATTGGAGTTGAGCCAAATGATGATATGAGAAAGATGGCTGAGCAATCGTTAAAACTATATTCTCGTTTTCAATCCATAAAAGCAACTGCTGAAAATACCACTTTAAAAGAAAATAGTGTAGATTTAGTAACTGTTGTCCAAGCATTTCATTGGTTTGATAAAGAGGCTTTCAAAATCGAATGCCAACGAATTTTAAAACAAAAAGCAAATGTTGCACTTGTTTGGAATAGTAGAGGTTTAACTAGTCCACTTATTAAAGAGAATGCAGAAATTTGCCAGAAAACCTGTCCAAACTTTAAAGGCTTTAGCGGTGGAATAGATGAAACTCCAGAAGTATTTAACAACTTTTTTAAAGATGGAAAGTATGATTTTAAAGAATATCAAAATGATTTACTTTTTGATTATGAAGGGTTTTTGGGAAGGAATTTATCAGCATCTTATGCTCCGAAAGAAAATGACGAACAGTATAAAAATTTTATTTTTCTCCTATCAGAGCTATTCGAAAAATACAGTAAAAACGGAAAAATTATTCTCCCGAATTTAACACGAAGCTATCTAGGCAATGTATAAACAGCCTGATACAAAGAGACTTTGAACGGAATTAAAACAAGCCTAGCCCCTTCCTGAATGTAGAACGAGGTTAGGCTTGTTTTGCATTTTACCACATCAAATTCAAATGACTTTCGTACAATAAAGTAGAATATATTAGAAAACACCTTAAACTGAGGAGGAACTCAATGGCGCGTTGTACGTATTGTAAAACGAAATGGAAAGTAAAAGACGTATGGTCGATACTCTTGGCATTTGAAAAAGATTGTCCGTATTGTTTTGGGAGGCAATATCTATCAAAGAAAACAGTGAACGCTATGCCAGAACTTATAAGCTTACCTTTACACTTCTTGTTACCTTTTCTTGTTGATTTGAGTGATGAAGGTCCTTTCGATTGGTATCGGAAATAATATAACCTCTACATCCAAAGACTACTTTCTACTAAATTCGCTTCTCATCATTATCCCTTCATACATTACTCTCATAATCGCTTATACTTTCCCTTTTAAAGATCCCATAGCTCAACAGGAAGAGCGTCCCCTGAACAAATTTTATCAATTATGACTAAAAAAAACAGTGATATATGTATACTGTTAAACATAAAAAATTAGCATTAGGTTCCAATTAAATATTAATTGAAACCCAACACTACTTGTATTCTGTAATTCAGAATACAAGTAGTGGTTTTTATTATGCATTTTTGCATACAGGATTATTTTCTCTTGTAAATAGATAATAATGGTATATAATAAAACCAATGTTTTACCAATAAAAGGTAATAAAAAGTAGTGGGATAAGCAATTAACCAAAACGTATTAACAGATTTGTTCTATGTAAATCATGATACATATATGGAATCAAAACTATGAAATTTTATGTAGAGATTAGATTACTACAAGATGAAAGATTCATAGCGAATGCACTCGAGGAAAAAAGTGTTCGATTAGATTAATGTTATAAAACTACTTAATGTGATATCTATCGAACGAATTGAAAATATACTTAGGGGGAATTTTAAGTGAAAGCATTTGGTAAAGTATTATTAACAGGAGCTTTAACTTTAGGCGGTTTAACAGCTATGAACATTGATACACCGAAGGCAAATGCTGACGGAGCAAGCGAGTTCTGTCGTTATATTTGTGGTCCTAGCGAAACGTTGAATGGTTTCACAATTCAATTACACGCTACAGAGTACAGCTACGGCCAAAATATGATTGCAAAAATCACAAATGATAGAGCTGAAGATGTGCGCTATCGTGTAACTATTGAAAAGAAATGGGCAAGTGGCTGGGGTTACTATGAAACTGACTTCAATTTCGGCTCCGAATTACCAGCTGGAACAAACGAAGAATTTTACAATACAACTGGTTGGGGTGGACAACTTCCAGAAAACGGGGAATATCGTTACAAAGTTAAAATTACAAATGCTGACGGTTCTGTAGATACAATTTATACAGCTTCAATGACACTTACAGGAAGATAGCTCATGAACGAGCTCCATTATTTATACTTGTATTTTTGATGATATCATTGATAATTGCAGTGATATTATTATTATTGAAATAAGCTCTTCGGGGCTTATTTTTTATATACAAATTGGAATGATAACATTCAGAAAATTACATCTTTACACTATTAAAGTTTGTTGCTATTATAGGAATACATCAAATGTTACAATATTCAATAAATTATACAAATCCTCCAATTACACGAATGAAATGAAAACACATTGCTGATGGTAACATTTATAGTTGGGATCCCGTAGCTCAGCAGGGAGAGCGCCACCTTGACAGGGTGGAGGTCGTGAGTTCGAGCCTCTCCGGGGTCATAAAACCTAATAGTATCAAGGCTTGAGAGAGTATTCTCAAAAGCTAAAACTGTGGAGGTCTCCATCAGACACCACAAGTTAAAAGAGGACTACTTCTAATCAGCAAACCAGCTGACTCAGGGGTAGTCCTCTTTTGGTTTCCATAAAACGGAGAAAGGAATGAAAAGAAAATGCTACTTAAGTTTGCTATGAAGGATTTCAAGGAGGAAAAAGAGTTCGCTAATCTGTCCCCCTCGTACAATTGTAGTTAGCATACGAGCTGGAAAAATCTCTGAAACTCTTAGTTTTAATCTAGACGAATTAACTGAGGAGGTAAACAACGATACGTTTAATAGATAATACCTGCCGAGCCGACTCGAACATCCTAATTTAATGATACCCTAATTAGTACTTCTATACAAAAATAAAGCAAGGATTTCTCCCTGCTTCTGTTAATTTCTTTTATTGAGAAGATTAGCCACCAATATTCTTATCTGCCATTCTATACAATTTATATCTATTTTGCCCTCTTCTTTTTTCGATTTCTAAATATAATCTCTAACGCTACTACTGTGATGAATCCAACAGTTAGTTGTATGCTTGTAAATAGCAACTTATCATTTAGCGGAATATCAGGTGCACTCCACAGCAGCACTGGAGGAACAAGTATGCCAATGATTACAATAGCTCTCATTATCTTTCCCATTTTGTTTCCCCTATCGTATTTTTAAAATCTATATGTATTTTCCAACTAACCTATAATTCTACTAATTTCTCACGTAGAATCAATTCACTCTCAGTCATATACCCTCTATGCATTTCCTCTACAATCTTATCGTGATTAAAACATAATACTTTTTCATCCCCAAGATAGCCAACTGGGTAAGGAACACCTACGTAATCAAAATCACGTTTATCTGCTGATACAACCATTCTTCCAATAATCATTAAAATTTGTTCTATATCTTCTAGCTTAACTACTGTTCCGATTGGTAAAAGTTTCATAGTTATTCTCCTTTTCTTTTCTTTTTAATGATGTAGTCTATTAAAGTAAGTCCACCTAACCCGATTGCACCATAAACAAGCATGCCGAATGTATGTACCATCTTTTCTTTTAATGAAAATGGAGCTATTAGCCCTGCAATGATTACAATTACAATTGCTATCATCATTACGATTCTCGCAATTTTTATCATCATACTACTCCTTTGTATTCTTCTCAAATTTAGCAAAAAAACCTCCGCCATGAGCTTTACCAAAGTATGCACCCATCTCTTGACCGAGGTGTATTTTAGCCCCTCCAGTACCAAACCCATATTCTAAACGAACTGTTAAATCATGATCCTTAAAAAATGGGATAAAGTCTGGAATATCAATTTTTTCAAATAAAACTTCATATTTCTGTGCTGTAACTTCCGCTCCTAACTGAAAAGTATACTCATCTATTCCAACAACAGCAGATGCATCTGCAAACTTTTGTGTAACTGTTGCTTTTTCTGCAAAACCGCTATTTATTTCTTTTTCTATTGAGTCCTCAAAAAGAGAAGCACCAACTTTAAACCCTACTAACCCCCCTCCTGCAACATCACTAATAAATGTCTTTTCATCCATTGGAACACTGGTCTCTAAGGAGCCATTTCCCCCTTTAAAAGTAAGCTTTGTTCCTTTCGAAATCTCATATTCACCTTTTATCAATGAACCTTCTGCTTTCATTCCCACTCGATTTCCTTCTGCTAATTTAAAATCACCTGTTAAAGTTTCGTAATCCCCTTTAAAAGGTTTCCCAGTTAAAATACTGGAAGCCAACGCAATAGCAACATCCATGTTATCTACTTGTTCAAATTTATTAGCAGAATCAAGAAGAAACTTCTCAAGTGGCTCCAATATGATTATAAATTGTGCCATCTTAAAGGATGAATCACGGAAATCCGTATTAAATTTCATATAGGTTGAGCCCAACCAATTACTAGAAATCATATCAATATCTCGTTTTAGTCGCTCCTGTGTTGCAGTTGCATTCGTGATAGTTGATCTAATAGTCCCTGCCACTTTTCGCAACTGTTCAGGAGTAACTTTTATATCCCCCATAGCCATTCCCCTTTTAAATATTTATATAGAATATTTTACCACAATAGAGTTTTTGCAACTATGAATATTTTATATAATCTTAAAAATCAGAAGTCTTTTTTCTCCTCAGGGTTATCCTTATGGCACTTGAAATTATAACTTATGCATTTGTGCTAACTCTGTAATATAACCTACTTTTTTGTATCTTTTTAATGATAATTTCTGCCTGTCCAAATGTTCTTTGATTTATTTCTTCTCTTATTTGCTTCAATGTTTCTCTCGTTCCATCTGGTCCTCTCACATCTATCACGACAGTCTGATGTGAACCTTCGGGCAAATATTTCAATCTATCTTCAAACTGTTTTACTACAATGTTTATTAATGAAAGTCTACCACTAGATTTCATTAATAAACATTGTAGTTTTTAACTTCTATTAAAACATTAAACATTTTTGGTTTTACTTCGTTAAATCTCTGTTAAAATTGTTCTCTACTCGCTCCATTCCATTGTATAGCGATATTCTTAATTTGATTGTATAAGTCATTATGTAAGTATTCTAAGAAGTGCCTGATGTTATTTACTGTCTTTGCAGTCTGTTCTAACCGTTCAGGCGTTACTTTTATCTATACCATTCCTTCTTTACATATTGATTTATATGTTTCTTCATTATAAATAGCAAAATAAAAACCAGCAACTTTAAGGTTGCTGGCTTAGCTCTTATTCATATTCGAAAAAACAATAACAACTGCTCCAAACAAATAATGCCCTACTACCATCCACATACTCCAATCAAAAATCATAAGCAATAACCAAAGTGATATATTCATAGCAGCAAATAATAAATATAAAATCTCTCTTTTGTATCGCTCCTCTATTCATCAAAATGTAAACAGCACCGATAGGAGGAAAAAGACAAATATTTTTCTTAACACCCACGGATACGAAATTACTGTCTGCATATGAATCTCCTTTTCATCATAATACTTGCTTCAACATCGGCCTCACTACCCTATATTTATCACTATAAGCTTCCTTTATGATTAAAGGCGGGTAATCACTTTTTTCTTCCTCAATCATTGTGAATACTTCTGTTTTCTCTTGTAATGTATTAGATTCTTTATTTTTAGTAGGTTTTTTACTTGTTTTAATTTTCTTTGTTACTTCGCCAAGTTTTTGCCCAACTTCTTCTACTTTGGCAGGTTCATTCGTAACATAGTATTCTTGTTCGTCCCATACTAATATAGGTGGCACTTGTTCTCGTTTGTTACATATTATAATAAGCAGTACTAGCTACAAGTAGTAGACAAGTTAATAAATAGAAGATAGTTTTTTTATTCATATACTACACTCCTTATCTATCATTTCATTGGATTATATAATATAAGTTATTTATAGTAAATGGATTTAGTGGTAATTTTTAGGTTTAACAATAAAAAAACCTTACCGCAGTAAGGTTCCGTTTTTACATTCTATAGTGACCGACTTATTAAAACAATCATTACAATAATCGCAATAAACATAACAACTAAACAGCCGATCATTTTATAAAAGCCTCTTTTCGTTAACGTCCCGCCTTGAACGTCTTTACGAATAAATAAGAATACTGCTAAAAATAATACAAGCCCAATGCCAAAAGCATACATCATTTGCATATGTTAATCTTCCTCTCTCTCTTCCATCTTAATATCTTTTTGCCAAAACAACAAATGAGATAAAAACGGTACTCATCGTAAGTGCCATAAGTATATTCAATAATTCAGTAGCAGATAGTGTAAGTATTTTTAAGTTTAAGCCGATAGAGAAAAGAAGATAATATGCTGTTAATGCAAAAAAGGTTACAAACATTCCTTTATAACGAATAAGTTTCATTCGCTCGTCTTTTTCTTTAAATTGCGGGTGCAAGTAGCTTAGACAGAAACTCATAATCATCATCCCAAGCAATGGATACGTTATAGCTGGCGGTGCAGAATGCGTCATTATACCTGTTAATATCATAAATCCACTCATAAATAGAAAAATAATCCCCATAATTACAAAGTACTTTTGTGAATAATTCATCCCTATTCCCCCTCTTCTTTTCCTTCATAAATAAATACATGTTCTATCGTTGTCTGAAATGTTTTCGCTATTTCAAATGCTAGCGGAAGTGATGGATCGTATTTCCCCTTTTCAATTGAAATGATGGTTTGTCTGGAAACTCCAAGTTTCTCAGCCAACTTTTCTTGAGATAGTCCAAATTTTTTTCGGTATTCGACCATTTTATTTTCCAAGGAAATTTCTCCCTCCTTCCATATATCGAGTATATATGTAAAGTAAACTTTACGTCAAGGTTCCTTTACATTTATTCCAATCATTTTTCACTCTATTTATATAGAAGAAACTTGTTCGATTTGAGCACGTCTATTTTGTAATAAAACATGGAACACTGTATGTAATCGTTACTATATTTCCTCCTCACCTTTTTTAAAATTTAATATCTTCATATTTGTTTTATCCTTTTAAAATATTTCATTCTCTTCTTTATTAGATGAAATGTGTTATTGGTTTTACGGTGTTTTTTGGCATATTTATAGAAACTAACGGGTTATGAACCATTTTTTATGTTTAGCAACTTTTTTTGTAGAAATCCTTCATTTTCCTTTCGATATTTAACACTATCGAAATAAAGTTTACGATAAATTCATAATTTTTTATTTTTTATACTATATTCCGTTATATTGTTGTATAATATCTATGAAAGCGCTTATTATTTCAATATACATAATTCAAACTAAATTTCATCAAAACATTCTAACTATTATACCTATATTTAAATGCAACAATTATAGCTATTAGTATAGGCATACCAAATATATCCACCCCATTTTTCTGTAAAATTACTTTATAAAGTGAAAGATTAACTTGGGTGATAAGTTATTGTGAATGTTTTTTTACAAAACAGATAAGTAATAGTGTTTGGTATTATGTAAATTATTGTAATAACATAAGAGTAAAGAAAACATTTACATTGATTATTGATTCATTACTTATTGAAAAAGAGCAAAATGCACCTTTGTATGGAAAAGGATTATATGCATTGGGAGGTTTAAACAAATGACGAGGAAGAATACAACGACAAACCCTTGGGCCAAGTTCCACGGTCCGAACCTTGGTTATGTTATTGAGCAGTATGATCTTTACGTAACTGGAGCAGGTTCTGTTGATCCGGAATTACAAGAGCTTTTTGAAATTTTTGGAGCTCCTTCGTTTCAAGATGATGTCGTAACAGGGGACAACACAGCAACACATTTTTCTCCTCAAAACACAGGTAACATTGAAAAAATTCTTAAAGTCGTTCAACTTGTTGAGCAAATTCGTTCTTTCGGGCACACGTTGGCTCACATTAACCCGATGGAAGATGCTGCAAATGGACAATCACTTCTTGAGAAAGCAATGAGTGAACTGAGCGATGCTGACTTGAAAGCGATTCCAGCGAAAACAGTATGGCAAGATGCACCAGAAGGTATTCACACTGCACTTGATGTGATTCATAGATTAAAAGACGTTTATACAAAATCTTTAGCTTATGAATTTTCTCATATACAAGATAGTGAAGAACGCGCGTGGTTGCATCAAATGGTGGAATCAAATTCATTGCGTCAACCACTATCAAATAAAAAACGAACTGCTCTTTTAAAACGTTTAACAGCTGTTGAAGGTTTCGAGCAATTCTTGCATAAAACATTCGTTGGGCAAAAACGTTTCTCTATCGAGGGCGTTGATATGCTTGTACCTGTTTTAGATGAAATTGTTCTAGAAGGTGCTAAGAACGGCGTAGAGGATGTCATGATTGGTATGGCTCACCGCGGTCGTCTAAGCGTACTTGCTCACGTATTAGAAAAACCATATAGTCACATGTTTGCTGAGTTCAAACATGCAAAAATAGAAGGCGCAGTAGCCAATTCTGGCTGGACTGGCGACGTAAAATACCACCTAGGTAGAGAACAAGTCGTTAGTAACGAAGAAGTTAGCACTCGCGTGACATTAGCAAATAACCCGAGTCATCTTGAGTTCGTGAATCCTGTAGTAGAAGGTTTCGCACGTGCTGCTCAAGAGAATCGTAAAAAATCTGGTCTTCCAGATCAAGATACTTCAAAATCATTCGTAATTTTAGTTCATGGTGATGCTGCATTCCCTGGTCAAGGTATTGTATCTGAGACACTCAACTTAAGCAGATTGAACGCGTATCAAACAGGCGGAACGATTCATGTTATCGCAAACAATGCAGTTGGTTTTACGACTGATAGTTATGATTCTCGTTCTACGAAATATTCAAGTGACCTTGCAAAAGGTTTCGATATTCCTATTGTTCACGTGAACGCTGATGATCCGGAAGCTTGTCTTGCTGCTGCTAACCTTGCGATTCAATATCGCATGTTGTTCAAAAAAGACTTCTTAATCGATTTAATCGGTTACCGCCGCTACGGTCATAACGAAATGGATGACCCAGCAGTTACGCAACCACAAGTGTACAAAAAAATTAAAAATCACCCAACTGTAAGAGCAATTTATGCAGATCAATTACAAGCTGCTGATGTTCTAAATGCAGATGAAGTTGAAACAATTACGCAGTTTATACAAGAGCAATTAAAATCCGACTATGCACAAGTACCACCAGCTGATACGGGTGATGCAACAATTCACGTTAAAGTGCCAGATGTTGTTGCAAAAGGTATTCAACCAATCGATACTGGTGTTGAGATTGACTCACTTCGTGCAATTAATGAAGGTCTACTATCTTGGCCAGAAGGATTTAACGTATATCCAAAAGTGAAGAAAATTCTTGAGCGCCGTAAAGATGCTCTTGAAGAGAACGGTAAAATTGAATGGGCACTTGCTGAGTCGTTAGCATTCGCTTCTATTTTACAAGAAGGTACGCCAATTCGTTTAACTGGTCAAGATTCACAGCGTGGTACATTCGCACACCGTCATATCGTATTACACGATACTGATACAAACGAAACATATTCACCATTACACCGTTTACCAAACATTAATGCTTCGTTCTCTGTTCATAACAGTCCGTTATCAGAGGCTGCTGTTGTTGGTTACGAATATGGTTATAACGTATTCGCTCCAGAAACTCTTGTTATGTGGGAAGCGCAATATGGTGACTTCTCAAATACTGCGCAAGCATTATTTGATCAATATGTTTCAGCTGGAAGAGCAAAATGGGGTCAAAAATCTGGTTTAGTTCTTCTATTACCACACGGTTATGAAGGTCAAGGACCAGAGCACTCTAGTGCACGTCCAGAGCGTTTCTTACAGTTAGCTGCTGAGAATAACTGGACAGTTGCAAACTTAACGAGCGCGGCACAATACTTCCATATCCTGCGTCGTCAAGCATCTATCTTAGGAACAGAAGCTGTTCGACCATTAGTACTGATGACGCCGAAGAGTTTATTACGTCACCCACTTACGCTTTCAACTGCTAGTCAGTTAAGCGAAGGACGATTCCAACCTGCTTTAGAACAAGAAAACCTTGGTATGAAACCAAATAAAGTAAAACGTCTTGTTTTAAGTACAGGTAAAATGGCGATTGACTTAGCAGCAGAAATCGAGTCTGGTAAACATGAGTACAACTTAGACGAAGTTCATGTCGTTCGTATTGAGCAATTGTACCCATTCCCTGCTGAGAAAGTTCAATCTATTATTAAACGCTTTAAAAACTTAGAAGAAATCATTTGGGTTCAAGAAGAACCTCGTAATATGGGCGCATGGCATTACATGGCTCCAATTCTGTTCGAACTTGCTGGAGATAAAGTGAAAACAGGTTACATTGGACGTCCTGATCGCTCTAGTCCATCTGGAGGCGATCCATTCGCTCACAAAGCTGAGCAAGAACTAATTGTTGCACATGCTTTAGATGTGAAGTATAACTTCCGTCAAGATAAACAAGAAATTGAAGTTTACAGCAACTAAAAAGTAACAATGAAGGTTTCTAGCTTGATCTTGGGCAGATATTCTGCCCAAGGCCCGGCTAACAAATGGAGATTACCGAAGACAAAAGAAGAAAAAACACACCGTTAGGCAAATAAGGGGAGGACATTTAAAATGATCGAAATTAAAGTACCTGAGCTTGCAGAATCTATTACCGAAGGAACTATTTCACAATGGCTTATCAACGTAGGCGACAAAGTTGAGAAAGGTGGCAGCGTTGTTGAGCTTGAAACTGATAAAGTCAATGTAGAAATCATTGCAGAAGATTCAGGTATTGTATCGAAGTTACTAGGCGAACCTGGGGATACAGTTGAAGTTGGCGCAACTATCGCAATTTTAGATGCTAATGGAGCACCAGTTGCAGTAAGTACACCTGCTCCAGCTGCTGAGCAACCAAAACAAGAAACAGCTGAAGCACCGAAAGCTGCAGCTCCAAATGCTGAACAAACTACGGGTCTACAAGGCTTACCAAATACGAACCGTCCTATCGCATCACCAGCTGCTAGAAAAATGGCTCGTGAATTAGGAATCGACTTAAACGACGTACGTAGCACAGATCCACTTGGACGCGTGAGACCACATGATGTACAAGCTCATGCTGCAGCACCAAAAGAAGCACCAGCTGCTCCAAAGAGCCCAGCTCCTGCTCCAGTTGCAAAAACTGAATTCGAAAAACCAGTTGAGCGCGTGAAAATGTCCCGCCGCCGTCAAACAATTGCAAAACGTCTTGTAGAAGTTCAACAAACATCTGCAATGTTAACAACATTTAACGAAGTTGATATGAGCGCGATCATGGAATTACGTAAAGAACGCAAAGATGCTTTCGAGAAAAAACATGATGTACGTCTTGGCTTCATGTCATTCTTCACAAAAGCAGTTGTTGCAGCATTAAAACAATTCCCATTATTAAATGCTGAAATTCAAGGTGACGAGCTTATCATCAAAAAATTCTATGATATCGGTATTGCAGTAGCAGCTCCAGATGGATTAGTTGTTCCAGTTGTACGTGATGCTAACCAATTAAACTTCGCTGAAATCGAAAGCGAAATTCGTAATTTAGGTATGAAAGCACGCGATAACAAACTTTCATTAAAAGAACTACAAGGTGGTACATTTACAATTACAAACGGTGGTGTATTCGGTTCTCTAATGTCAACACCAATCCTAAATAGCCCTCAAGTTGGTATTTTAGGAATGCATAAAATCCAAGTACGCCCAGTTGCAATTGATAACGAGCGTATGGAAAACCGCCCAATGATGTACATTGCTTTATCTTACGATCACCGTATTGTTGATGGTAAAGAAGCAGTTAGCTTCCTTGTTGCTGTTAAAGATATGCTTGAAGATCCAAAGTCATTATTATTAGAAGGTTGATAGATTAAAATCTATTAAAGGCTGTAGAATGAATCATTCTACAGCCTTTTTTTATTGTGTTCATACGGGACAAATTTCATGACATAAAGTAATAATGTATGCCTAAACGTAAGGAGGATTAAAATGAATAACCTTCCAATTCATGCAAAACTTAAAGTAAATAAGGACACTTTCTTCCTCCCCGATTCAAACGGGGGTGTCTATTTTCGAAATAACGCCAGTTCATTTCGCATGGACGGTGATGGAATTTATGACTGGATTGAAAAATTAATGCCCATGTTTAACGGTAATTATTCTTTAGCAGAAATAACTGATGGACTCCCTCTCCCCTATCAAAATCGTGTATTTGAAATTGGAGAGGTTTTATATGAAAATGGTTTCGTTCGTGATGCAAATCAAGATGCACCTCATGAATTAAACAGTACATTACTCGACAGATATGCTTCACAAATTGAATTTTTAGAAGCTGATTCTCATTCAGGTGCTTTAAAATTCGAAACGTACCGCGGGGCAAATGTACTTGTACTTGGTTCTGGGGATATGCTTACTTCTTTAGTTTCTTCTTTATTAGAATCTGGTTTACCTACATTTCATTACCTCGTTACAGATCGGGATGAAACAAACTATGACAGAATACATGAGCTAATAGAACGTGCATATGAAGTTGATAACAGTGTACTCCTTCAAGAAATCGATACTACAATTGACCGTCCCTTGCATGAAGTGTTCGAACCTTTTGATTGGATTTTATATGTTTCCCAAAATGGAGACATTGATGGTTTACAAACAGTTCACACTATTTGTAGAGAAACGAAAAAGAATTTCATACCAGCTATTTGTTTATCTACACTCGGTATAGCTGGGCCTGTCGTAACGGAAAATCGTGATGAATGCTGGGAATCCGCATGGCATCGACTACATGAAACGAATTTACAAAATGAAAATTCATCTGATTCCTTCTCACCAATTACATCTGCAATGTTAACAAATGTAATCGTTTTTGAATTATTTAAGCATGTCGCAGATGATTCACATCGGGAAAAAGAAGCACAATTCTTTTTATTAAACTATGAAACACTTGAAGGAACGTGGCATTCTTTTATAAAACATCCTCTTGCAACTGATGAAAGTTTTACAATTGATACGATAGAAAATCTTTCTGAAAAACTTGAGCATCGGTCGAACCAACATACTTCAACTGATGTATTCCGATTTTTTGACTCATTAACTTCTAAAGAAGCCGGTATATTCCATGTATGGGATGAACAAGATTCATATCAATTACCGTTATCACAGTGCTATATTCAAGTAGCCACTCCACTATCAGATGGCCCAGCTCACCTTCTGCCTCTTATGACTTGCAGTGGATTGACTCATAATGAAGCACGCCGAGAAGCCGGTTTAACAGGAATTGAAACATATGTAGCAGAAATCATTCACCGCCTTATTCCTGAACATAACGATATCGGTATCGGTGCTGGAGAAACGATGACAGAAGGATTTTACCGGGCACTACAGCAACATTTAAACAATAAATTGTATGAGCGGCAGTCACATATGCTAGAAGAACTTACAACGATTGATTTAACTGATATTCACGATAAACATTGTAGATTTTATTACGAAGCTCTCTCTACAATTCATGAAACACCTAAAATCGCAATGAGTGAAGAGATTCTCAGTTTTCCAGCCGTTTGGGTTGGTATAAATGATAGATGGTACGGTGCATCTAATATTAATATGACGTTAGCGTTACGAAACGCACTACAACTATCACTCTTTCACGTTCAAAATGAAGAAATTCCTTACAGAGCTAATATTTTGTATGACTCATCTATTATTTTATATGACACTGATTCTTTTAGGGTGGAAATACAAGCGGAAGAAGAAATTCCAAGCGTACAATCTTTGCAACTCGCCTTACAACATTTAGAAGAACATAATTTTTATCCATTCGTATTTGATTTAGCGATTGAACCATTTTTGAAAGAAAACTTAGACGGTGTGTACGGAGTATTAATTGCAAAGGAGGACGGTTTATGATTCAAAATATATTGCTTATAGGAGATGGCCTACTTGCAGACTATGTACATGATCAATTATGCGAACAATATTCCATCATTCGTCAACATACCCTTACAGAAGAACTCCCTGAAAATATTCATCTCGCTCTCGTATTACATGACGGATCTCCTTCTACTATTCATCATGATGCCGAACTTATTTTTCGCTCAAATCATATTCCGTGGCTTCGTGGTTTCACTTCATTTGGAGAAGGTATTATCGGTCCTTACATTCATCCTCTTACGCCCGGATGTTCCCATTGTTCTGATGGACGCCGTTTTATCGCTGGCTTTGATCAAAAAGAAATGTGGGAACTACAGCGGAAATATGCCTTTAAAGCCGAAAATGGAACGAGGCGTGATGTACGTGCCACCCAAAATGGAATGTTACAAATGTGCCATCTTATTTGCGCAGAAATAGAAAAAATATTAACTCATAACCATTCTTCTTTAGAAAATGAACTTATTTTACTAAACTTACAAACATTACAATGTACGCGGCATTCTTTTCTTCCAGATCCTCTCTGTCCTGTATGTAGCAATTTACCTGATGATACTGCGGATGCGGCGGAAGTTTCTTTACAACCGAGTTTAAAAGTAAGCACCGAAACGTATCGCTGCCGTTCCATTCATGAATTAAACACATTTTTAACGAAAGACTATTTAGATTATCGGATCGGTATGTTGAACGGCAAAATGCAGCATTCTTTATTGCCATTTGCTGACGTCATTATAAACATGCCATTAATGTTTGGAAATGAAGGTGTTGCAGGCCGAACTCATTCATTTGCAGTGAGTGAAGCAACTGCTATTTTAGAAGGTTTAGAACGATATTGCGGTATGTCGCCTCGCGGGAAAAAGACAAATGTGCATGGTAGTTTTCATGATTTAGAGGAACATGCACTAAATCCCCTCACACTCGGTGTACATACAAATGAACATTACAATCGTGATAATTTTCCATTTAAGCCGTTTGATCCTGATTATGAGCAAAACTGGGTATGGGGATATTCTTTATCACAAAACAGACCGCTTTTAGTTCCTGAATCAATTGCTTATTATAGCCTCGGTCATCGAGATGCTTTCGTGTATGAAACATCAAATGGATGTGCAATTGGCGGTAGTTTAGAAGAAGCGATTTTTCACGGCATTTTAGAAATTGTAGAGCGTGATGCCTTCTTACTCACTTGGTATGCCGAATTACCTCTTCCCCGCCTTGATCTGAGTTCAGCAAATGATACAGAATTACAATTAATGATTCAGCGGTTACGTACGATTACCGGATATGAATTACACGCTTTTAATGCGACGATGGAACACGGCATCCCGAGCTTATGGGTAATTGCAAAAAATACACGTAAAAATGGAATGAACGTTGTTTGTGCGGGAGGCGCTCATTTAGATCCTATTCGAGCTTTAAAAAGTGCCATTCAAGAAATAGCAGGCATGTTACTTATAACAGACGATGAGCTCGAGCACAAAAGAGAATACTATGAAAAATGCTTACAAGATCCTTATTTCGTTAATAAAATGGAAGACCATAGTATGCTGTATGGATTGAAAGAAACGGAAGAACGTCTTCACTTCCTTTTACGAGAAGATGCACCGGTGCAAACGTTCCAAGAAATGAATGTATCACAATCATTTGATATGGATTTAACTTCCGATCTCCACCAACTTTTAAATCGTTTGCATCAATCTAATCTTGAAATAATCGTTGTAGATCAAACCGTTCCCCTTATAGAAAAGAACGGACTACACTGTGTAAAAGTCATTATTCCAGGCATGTTACCGATGACATTCGGCCATCACCTTACTCGTGTTACAGGATTAGATAGAGTCTATACCGTACCGATGACACTTGGATATAGCACTGAACCGTTAACAAATGAACAATTAAATCCAAATCCGCACCCGTTTCCATAGTAAAGGAGGGATTTCATGCAGCTAGATACTTTTTTACATCATCTCCATTTCTCTATTGATGAAATTATGCCGAATCATGAGGTGGACTGGAAAGACGCACCGCTTCCTTATAAATTATATCGAAATGTACCTACCATCCCGCTCTCCTTAGAAATCCCGTTATCTTTATCGAACTCTTCTACTACACCTACTCTAAATGAGATTGGTCACTACCTTTGGTATTCATTTGGTGTAACACAATTATGTCAGCTAAATAGCGAGAGAAATGTATTACGCAGATCCATTCCTTCAGGCGGTGCTTTATATCCGAATGAATTGTATATCTATTTAAAGATTGACGATTATCCAGACGGCATTTACCATTATGACGCCGCGCATCACCGACTTATTTTACTTCGCGAAGGAAATTTCGATTCTTATTTAGCAGACGCACTCGGTAATCGCTGTAATATACATGATTGTTTCGGTGCCGCATTCGTATCCACTATGTTTTGGAAAAACTTCTTTAAATACAATAACTTTTCATATCGCCTTCAAGGATTAGATAGCGGGGTTCTCATTGGACAATTACTAGAATGTGCAAAACAGTTCGGTTATACGAACGGCGTATACTTTCAATTTCTAGACCGTGCACTGAACCATTTACTCGGATTGTCAGAAGGTGAAGAAAGTGTGTATGCCGTTATTCCTTTAAGTACAGAGCCAGAAACTAATTGGTTTCACAATGATTACCGTGAAAATAAAACAGTTACTTCTCATGAGTTGTTGCAACAAATTCCGCCACTCGCACATGAACATTTCGTTCGCTCAAAACATGTAAATGAACATCCGATGATAACAAAAATAAATGAAGCTTCTATGATTGAATCGACAGAACACTTCCAAACACTACATCATGAAGAGCACTATCAACATAATACGTACGCTGTACAGCTACCGAAAGTAGAACGGTTATCGTATGATTTCCTACAACTTTGTAAAAAACGATATTCTCCTGATGCGGACTTTATTTTAACGAAATGGGATGCAGCTGAGCTCGCTACTTTACTACAAGAAGCGAGCCTCTCCTTCCCCTATTACAGCGACCTTGATGGTAAGTATGTAAATGAAAATGCACGCGTCTCATTATATGGATGTTTCTATAACGTAAAAGATATAGAAAACGGTGCTTACACTTATAACAGGAAAACACATTCCATACAACCAATTCGGTATGGGGACCTTCGTTATCTCCTTCAATCTAGTATGACGATGGATAACGTAAACCTTTTTCAAGTACCACTTTGCTTACATGTAGTCGGAAAGAAAGATTACTATACAAATGCATTAGGCTATAGAGGATACCGTATTCACCAAATGGAAGCTGGTATCCTCGTTCATAAACTCGTTTTTGCTGCAACTGCTATGGGGATGGGCGGGCATCCTTTACTAAGTTTTGATACAAATTCATGTGATCAATTGTACGGAATTGATGCTGGGAATGAAACGTCTCTTATTCAAGTTCCAGTTGGGGCATATCGGGCGCGGAATTGGTTAAAAGGGGCTTTGCATAATTAGAAGCACGCCGGTAGACGGCGTGCTTTTTTTAAAGGACTTAATTTATAAAAAGCGAAATGAGTATATATTCTTACATAAAAGGAGAATGTAACTTGAACATTTTACAACGATTAATTCAGCAAGCAAAAAACCCTCGCGGGACAATTGGTTCTTCCATGCTTTGTATTATGAACGCTGCACATATGAGACTAACAAATTGGGGATTACAAAAAATACATATACGTAAAGATGCAATTACTTTAGATATTGGTTGTGGCGGCGGCAAAACAATACATACTCTTTCAAAACGAATTCCATTTGGGAAAATATATGGAATTGATTATTCAGATCAAGCTGTTGAAAACTCAAAGAAAGCCAATATACAGGACGTAAAAAAAGGAAAAGTAATCATTCATCAGGCAAGTGTCTCCTCTATTCCTTACAATACAAACTTCTTCGATCTCATAACCGCTTTTCAAACACACTACTTTTGGCCCGATGTGGAACAAGATATAAAAGAAATATTTCGCGTCTTACAACCGAATGGATCTTTTTTATTAGTAGCTGAAACTTTCAAAATTCAATATCATATGGAGAAATGGAAAACGAATGAAGAATTAATAAACCTATTTTATAAAACAGGATTTACAAGTGTGAAATGCTATGAAGAAAGAGGTTGCCTTTGTGTAATAGGAATTAAGTAAAAAGCAGACCCTTTGAGGTCTGCTTTTTACTAGATTAACTTAAAAATACTCTTAATTTGTCTAGCAAATAACCAATTTTTCGTACCGTAGTTATCATTTAAACTATCTAAATTAATAGATTGTCCGTTAGCAAACTTTAATTCTAACGTTGTATTTTTGTCATTTGTTTTTAAATTACTATTTGTAATGGCATCATACTTTAATTTTTCAATCTCAATATATTCGTCTTTTTCTTGTCCGATCACGACATGGTCTTGGAAGAAGAAAAAT
Organism: Bacillus sp. MT94; assembly: GCF_058792475.1. Classification (NCBI taxonomy): domain Bacteria; kingdom Bacillati; phylum Bacillota; class Bacilli; order Caryophanales; family Bacillaceae; genus Bacillus; species Bacillus sp. MT94. The sequence continues at coordinate 184,052 of NZ_JBXAEZ010000003.1, forward strand.
ACTTCTACTTTTTTACCGAAACAAAATACATTTTTCGTATAAATTAATGTCGCGTTATCAAGTCCGACACATACTTCTTTCATTTCTTCCACAACGTGTCCAAAGTCTTCTTCATGTCTTGTATTTGATTCAACAATCCATTCTTCGATTGTTTTCATATTAATTGCCATACTGCGCCCCCTGGTTCGTTCATTGCTTCGTTAAAAAAATAAATACTATATGAAAATATAAGCGATTAGTAATATGTTTTCAAGGGGGAACGGTATATTCAAAATAAAGCGAAACTTTAATCAATAGGGGTCTTCATCCCCACTGATTATTAGTTGAACCAATCGGGCTTTTACGGGCAGTTGATCCCCCACCTAACTTCTTTGCTTTCGCTGGATTTTGAGGTGGGGGTCTTACTGTCCGCAAATAGCGGGATAAAGTTAAATTTCAAAGTAATATAAAAGGAAAACCAATTTCATTAAATTTTAAACGTTTGAACGAGACATTCTTCATCATCAATTAACTGCTCTCTCTCATCAAATTCAATGTTCAGTTTTTTATATACTTTCTTCCAAAACGACACTGCTGGTACATTTTTTACAAGTTCGATAACGAAATATTGTCCTCTTTTCTCTTCTAGTAAATTCTCAACAGCTTGTTTACCTATTCCTTTTCCTTTATATTGATTCAATATGAAAATATCATTAATACCAAAATCATTTTCCTTCTTCAAAAACGGACGTTCCAGTAGTAATAAGAATCCTACAATACTATGATCAACTTTTATAAAATACGGCGTGATTCCGTCATTTTTCCAAAATATATGCAAATCTTCGTATTCAAAAAATCCGTTCGCTCCGATAGTTATATTCATAGTGAACTTAGAAAGGTCATGAAGATATAAAGCGTACAAATTACGTAATATTTCTTTTTCTGATTCTTGAACTTTTTGAAGTGCTACAATCATAAAAAAACTCCCCTTCCTCATATGTAACTATTTCCCAATCCTCTTCATTCGACAAAAATGATAATTCCCCTTTAACAAAAAAATAGCACTTTAAAAAGTGCTATTCTGCTCTCCTTGCCGCTTGCTGAATTGGATCCCAAACGCTGTTATATGGTGGTGCATAACTTAAATCGACATCTTCTAAATCATGAATGCTCATTTTATTGAAAAGTGCCATCGCGATCACATCAATACGTTTATCTACGCCTTCTTCTCCAATTACTTGCCCGCCCAATAATTGTTTCGTATCGGAGCGATATAGTAATTTCAAGTAAAGTGGTTTTGCATTTGGATAATAGCCCGCCATATTTGTAGAATCTACTTTGACCGTTTTATACGGAATGTGTAGCCCTTTTGCTTCTTTTTCATTTAACCCTGTTCTTGCGAGTGTCAAATCCATAAATTTAATAATGCCTGTGCCTAACGTACCTTTAAAAGCTCTTCGTTTATCAAGCATATTCAGTCCAGCAAGTCGCCCTTGCTTATTGGCAGTCGTTCCGAGCGGGATATGATCATGAATTTCCTTTATAACGTGGTAATGTGTTGCGCAATCACCGGCTGCATATACGTCTTGCACATTTGTTTGCATATATGCATTTACTTCGATTGCTCCTTTATGATTCTTACGTATATTTGTCCCTTCAAGAAAATCAGTATTTGGCTTCACTCCAACCGACACTAAAACAAGATCTGCTTTATACGTACCTTTATCCGTTTCGATTGCTTCTACTCGTTCATTTCCTTTAAATGCTTTTACATTTTCATTCGTTAAAATTTCAATATGATGCTTATCTGCTTCTTTATGTATGTACTCTGCCATATCTGCATCATAAATCGTACCGATATGATCATTTCGCTCAATCATTCTTACTTTCTTACCAAGTTCGACGAATGTTTCTGCCATCTCAAGTCCAATGGCACCACCGCCAATAATCGTTACATCTTCAACTTTATTCGTTTCTAGCGTTTTTAATATGCGCTCAGCATCAGGAATTGTTTTTAAAAGATGAACGCCTTGTAATTCCCGTCCTTCCCATTCTGGCATAACAGGACGCACTCCAGTCGCAATTAATAATCGATCATATGGAAATTCAAAGACATCCTTCGTCTTCGTATGCTCTGCGTACACCATTTTCTTTTCCGTATCTACTTTCGTTACTTCATGACGCACTTTCGCATCAATTCCATATTTCTCACGAAACGTCTTTACGTTGCGCGCGATTAACTTTTCAGTTGAAGCGATAGCACCACTAATGACATACGGTAATCCACACTGAGCGTATGAATAAATTTCACCTTTTTCTAAAGTTACAACATTTGCATTTTCATCGTTTCTAACAATTTGCATAGCTGCACTCATACCAGCTGCATCTCCGCCAATAATGACATAGTTCACTTTACCACTCCTTCTTTTTTACATACTCTTTACGTTTTCCATATTTTATAGAAATAACACCTACTTCCATTGTAAAGAAAGAGAATTTCATCTTCAAATTTGGTGCACAAACTTATGTATGAATAGGTAACTGTCGTGTCTTATAAACAACATGTTTAATATGCTATAACAGTTAGTATTGAAAGTAGGTGAAATATACATGTGCGCTGGTCTTCTCGCTCAGTTTCCAGAGGAACCGAAAGAACCGAAAGCCGCCCTCCCGCTTGAACAAGAATTTACTGTTAATGCAACATTATACAGTGCTCGCGCTTGGTTATCAGACAATGACACTTTCTCTCAAACTATTTGGAAAGCCACTCGCTTCGCTTCTGCATCACACGCTGGTAAGTCCATCTTCCCCGTAGGTACTGTTAAAATTGTAAATGTTTCTGATGATACTATAACGGTTACTATATCATCAGAATCAGACGATGCGCTTAAAATAATCGTTCCTCCTCATTCTGAAGCTGCCTTAACGTCTAGTTCTTTATCTGATGTGCAAGCCAGTACATCAGGGGGAGCAAGTAAAGTCACATTTCTCTTTCATATCTTTTTCTCTAGGGATCCTGGTCCAGCTAAATAATCATAAAAAGGTACAGTAATATACACTGTACCTTTTTCCCGCGCTCTATTCTCTTGATTTAATTAGTTCAATATTATAAGTTTCGATATCTGTTAACTTTCCTGTAAAATAAGGATTTTCTCTATACCAAGACTGTTTTGCAAAATACGCTTGCATATCTTTCGTTTGAAAAATATGTCCATGCCTTGCATATATTTCATTTCTAGCAATTTTCAACTGTTCTTTCGATAAATAGGTTAAATCTGCGCTCGTTAATTTTCGAATATCACTATCTGGAAAGATGAAACCATTATATACATATCCAGTCGCGGGCGTTGGAGTAACATTATAAACAACTGTTTTTTCTGCACTTTTCGTTTGGAATGGAAGATTATAAGACGAAAGTGCTGTTACCGTCTCTACTTTTGTCGTTTCTCGTCCATTTTCTCCATTTCGTTCTAAATAAATCTTCGCACTTCCATCAGTCGCTACAGGCCCCCATGTAATTTCTTCTCCTGCAAGCGCTGTAACTGGTTTTTGATTTACGTACAATGTTGCACCAGGCGCGTTCGTTTGAACTGTAATATATTGACCTTGCAACGTTAAATCTATCGTTACGTTATTTTGACTTTGTTTCATAAGTACAACCTTTTCCTCACGAGATAGTTTTACATAGTCATTTTTATATTCTGATTGAAACACTTGATTTCCCGGAAGAAATGGCCCATATTGCTTCTCAAACTTTTTGTCATCTGTCTTATCAATTTCTTTTCCGTTCATTTTTAACGATACGTCTTTTTCATTTGTAAGCAAAGTTGTATAGTACGTCTTCGCTTTCAATTTATACCGATCAAATATAAAGAAATACTTTCCGTCTTTCGTTAATGAAAAATCAGCTCTTTCTATTCCGTCCCGTTGTTTTTCACCTTGTCTCAAATATTCTTTTAATTCATTTACGTAAGATGGATTTTCTTTTATATATGAAAATAGAGGCGTTAAACTCTCTCTCGTTATCATAACTGATGGATCATCTGCCGTAACGATCTCAGCTAATTTCTCTCCGTCCCGCTCTTGTAAAATCGTAATCATCCGGTCTACTTGTGCCACCTGCGTATAATACGATGATCCGTACAAATACAATCCAATAATCGCTATAACAAATAGTGCTAACAGTGTAATACCAACTTTTGTACCACTGCTCATGTTCTTCTTTACTACAGGACTTCCCCTCTTCATCCCGCAGTTTTGACAAAATTGCACACCATCTTCAAACTGAACTCCGCACTTTGTACATACATTCATTCAGTCAACCACCTTTTCATTAGAAGCCAGTTATTCCCTGTGTTAAGGCTTGAATTATCGTGCTAATGTAAGACCAAAGTACAATGAACGTTGCAATTCCAATTAAAACATTTGCAATAATAAGTGTGTAAACGAGATCTAATCCACCATTGTCTAGTTTTAATACGGCTACAGTTATACTAATCCCTATATAAGTTGCAACTACCGATAATAATATCGGTAAGAAAAAGATTAATAAAAAACTAAAAAGAAAAGAAAGAACTAATATGACAATAGCCGGCGTCGCTATCGTTCCCCATATACCAAATACTTCAAGAAACGAAAAAGATGATTTCATCATCTTACCACTTACAAAAATAATAAATCCGACAAATAAAGTTAAAATTAATAAAAAGAAAAAGACCGTTATAGATTCTCCAAAAAACGTGGGAGTAGATATATCTGGTGCAAATGTTCTCGTAACTGCTGATGCTGCACTCATCATTCTATAAAAAATACATGCTCCTAAAAAACAAATAAGAACAAGACTTACAATTCCATTTCGTACTTCAATAGCGCCGCTTTGCATAATCGCTGTCGGTGCTTGTAATGCATGTTTAAAAAATTGAAAATAGCCGCTCGCAAACCGCTTCGCTTGCTCTACCGTTTCATTTTGCCGAGCTTCCTTTGCTTGTGCCGCACGTGCTTGTTCCGGCCCTTCTTCTTGGCCACTACTTGCCACTACTTCTTCCGTTAACGAATGTCCACAATTCCCGCAAAATTTTGCCTCCGCTGCATTTTCTGTATGACATGACGGACATTTCATTCTCTTATCCCTCCTTAAGGATATACCGTATAGGGTGTTACAAATTCAATATATGAATTTGTACATAAAACATGACTACAAGAAAAAGATTCTGAAATCCTTCTTCCGAAAGAAAATATATGTGCTAGTAATCTTGAAAAAAAATGCTATTATGAAACAGAATAAATAATATTTTTAACAGATTGGATGACTGGCAATGGAATTGGTAAACTCAATTTTTCAAATACTCCTTACAAGCGTAATCCAATTATTATCTTTAATTGGCGTTATCATTGTAATTGGATTTCTATTAGGCTATTTAGAATCTCTCACACGCATGTATTGGTCGAGAGCTTTTGGAAGAAAAGGATTCCTATTAACGGCTTGGGTCGGTGTTCCGATTCACGAACTTGGACATGCCATTATGTGCGTACTGTTCCGTCATAAAATTGTGGCGACTCAGTTCTTCCCAACAGATACAAGTCAAGGGGCTTTAGGTTATATACAACATCAATACAATCAAAAAAGTGTGTATCAACGAATTGGGAATTTCTTTATCGGCATTGGGCCTATTATTTCTGGTATTACTGCATTAATCCTTTTAATGCGCTATTTCGTACCAGAATCATATTTTTTATTTAATACAACTCTCGAAAAAACGATTGCTTCTACTTCTATTAATGTAGAAATGATTCAAAACATGCTCTTGTCGACGTTTGTATTATTGAAAAGCTTATTTACAATCGGCAATTTATTGAATCCTTCCTTTTGGTTATTTTTATTTATCGCCATTTGCATTTCCGCACATATCGCTTTAAGTAAACCAGACATTAAAGGATCAATAGACGGTGTTGTCGTCATGTTTATCGTGTTATTTTTATTCAACATAATAGCAGGACTGTTTCAATACGACAGTAATCAGATAATTGGACAGGTTATGAAATATAATATGTATCTCATTGCATTTTCTAGTGTGGCACTGCTGTTCTCTTGTCTTTCTACACTCGTTAGTTTTTCGTTTTATAAAATAAGAAGAGGGCGTTCTTTTTGAACGCCCTCTTCTTATTAATTATTCCCCTTATAATCACAATGCTCAACAGGCACACGAGCATGCCCCTCTTCATCGGTACACCATGACTGTGATTGGAATGCAAGAAAGATACCAATCCATTCTTCTTCCTTTTCAAAGTGAATAAGTATTCCTCCATCTTGCCAGATGCCATCATCACCTTGCCATTTTTCTACATTCCCTTGATTCATGTGAATATCATGTATACCGTTTCCTGGTTTGAAATGAAAATAAGAATCTGATGTGTTTTCTTCTGGTCCCCATCTTTCGCCAAACGCGTAAATAATTGCTTTTTCTTCCATCGCTCGCTTTATATAACGTTCTATTTTTTCGTTTAAATCATTATCTGCTCCTGCTTTTTCGGGAGGCAAAGGAATCATTTGTTTTGAGTCAAATAGATTTCCTCTTACATAATCTAAAGCTACTTTCGGTTCATTATTTTTTACTTCCGTAAAACCAAATGGTAATGTCGGTAAAATATGAATCGCCTCTGACCTAATATTGTTATTCGCAAAATATAAAACTTCTGACGGATAACTTTGCGACTTTACGTTAATAGCAATACGATAATCTACTCCAGTCTCGCCCTGTAAATGAACTTGATAATGAGGTGTCTTCCCTTTTCCAATCTTTGATTGTATAACTGTACCTTTTAACACACCGTAGTTTTTTAGGGGCATACATTTCATCTCCTATTCATCTAGTAGAAGCTATTCATATTTAAATCATTATCCACTCATAAAAAAAATCCTCCTATGTTAGGAGGATTTTTAATTTCTCAACATATACCAAACAATAACTTCTACCATTACAAGCAAAACCGCACCAAAGATCATTAACGTCGTCTTCTTTAACAGTTCATTTTCACGGTAAGGAATATTACATAAGTAAGCACCTAGTGTAATCCGTGACGGGCAAGCGATTGTCGCTACTGATGATGCGGTGTTTTGCAGTGTTGTGACGTATTGCCACGGGAGTGCTACGTTTTGTGCGGTTTGCATTTGTAGTTTTATAAACATTGCATTTGATCCTGCGTTACTACCTGTTAAAAATCCACCAATAGCGCCAATAAACGGAGCAACGAAAACGAAAAAGGTTCCAAATGTATCACCAGCTGTCTTTGCGAGTAATGAATGCATGCCTGATGCACCCATTAGTTCTGAAATGGCGATAAACATTGTCGTAGTAATAGCAAAAGGAATCCATTGTTTGATCGTTTGCGAGAGTGATTGTTTAATAATATTAGACGGGATGCGGAAGAAAATAATAGTAAATAAGCAAGTCATACCGAGCCAAAATCCTGGTGAATATAGTAACTCTAGTTTGTAAGAGTATGATTTCAAATCAAGAACCGCATATGATCTGAACAAATCATGTAATGCTGGAACGAGGCGAGAAAGTAAAATACAAACTGTTAGAAATATATAAGGGCTAATAATTTTTATAATGGATACTTCTCTCTCCGTTGCAGCCGCATGTTCTGTTATAAGATTTTGCCCACTTTTTCCTTTTAATTTAATGATAAGAAAGCCAAATGTAATCGTTACGATAGAACTTAATATCCCGGCTAGTTCAACACTTACGTACGCATTAGAAAGATAGATTCCGAGAGAAAATAATAGAAAGAATCCTACGCCTTCTTTCCACTTTTCTATAACCGCTTGCCAGCCGCCAACAACGTGTAAAGAAAGAATAACAAAGTAAGCAAACATCGGAATACTTAATAGCGCTGTATTTGTACCAAGTGTTGTAAGAGGCATATTTATTAGCTGCGAACCGATAATCGTACCAGTTGCCATTGCGCCCCATGAACTAGCTAGTAAGCCGATAAATGAGAGCAGTACAGCTTGAAATGGTTTATATCCTAGTGAAAGAAAAATAGGTGCTGCAACCATGAAGCCAATTCCGAATCCACTTACCGATTCAATTAGTGGGCAAATACCAAAGCACATAAGAAGCATTTGTAATAAACGATCTTGCGTCACTTCTTCTAAAAAACGCGCTACTTGGTCGATGTACCCCATTTTGTTCATGAGGTGAAATAAAAAAATACCGAAAAATAAAACGTACCCGACAATAAAACAAATTAACCATCCTTTAATCGTTGCGTGCACAGTTTCACTTATCCCTAATTGAAACATTGGCGAGAGTAAAACGATTCCAACAGACACAGCATAAGAAATTAACGAAGACCTTAATGACGTTTGTTTAAATAAAAATAAACAAATGAAAATCATCATAATTGGGATAAGTGCCAACAATATGGCCATGTTATCATCTCATTTCGTTTAAAATACAATTTTTAACTATTATATAACAGATGTTGTAATTTTCAATTGTTTTTAAGACAGATTTAAAAAAGGAGCCAAACGGCCCCTTTTCATTCACTCCCATTTTCTATTATCCTGAAAAACTGTCTGCTGTCCGATTATTTTTTTCAACACAACAAACACAATGTAAGTACATATTGCTTGCAATGCAATATTCCAAAATTTCATTAATGTAAATGAATGAATCCGTAGAAATAATTCGTTTAATAATACAATCGAAACGATACTAAATAATTCTATACTAATCGAAAATAGACATATTTCTAAAATAGACTGTTCTTGAATGCGATTTAAGTTGGAAAAGATAAATACATATCCTAAAAATAGAGCCATCAACTCTATTTTCGTCATGCTAATGAGCCAAGCGTATAGCGGTACAGTTAAAAGAAGATATAGTAGTTTACGTCTTAGCATGCCTTCTCACCCTCTAGATTATATGTATTTTCTGTATATTTTAACATTTATTACGCAAAACAAAAAGAAGAGACTACGCCTCTTCTTTTTGTTTTGTTGCCTGTATTAATTCACATATTTCTTCTCGTTTTTCATTTTCTAATAACTCAATCACTTTACTTCCAACGACAACACCGTCACATATTGTAACCATTTCTTCTACATGTTCTTTTGTTGAAATGCCAAATCCAGCGACTACTGGTAAGTTGACGTGTAATTTTACTTTTTCTAAGTAACTATGAATCTCCTCTTTAAAGTTTTGACGTACTCCCGTTACGCCCGCTACTGTAACAGCATAAACGAACCCTTCTGATTCACTCGTGATTTTTCCAATTCTTTCAATAGGGCTCGTTACGGTAACGAGTGGAATAAGCGCAATGTTTGCCTCTCGAAGTAACGGCGCAATAATATTTTGTTCTTCATACGGTAAGTCTGGAACGATAATACCATCCACACCGGCCTCTAAGCACTTCTCTACAAATCGTTCTTTTCCGAATGCGAGTACTGGATTTAAATATGTCATGAGTACAAACGGAATTTGCACTTCTTTCCTTACCTCTATTAATGCTTGAAAAATACCTTTTACTGTTACACCGCTATCTAGCGCTCGTTTCCCTGCTCTTTGAATCGTTGGACCGTCTGCGACTGGATCCGAAAACGGAATGCCGATTTCAACGATGCTCGCTCCTGCTTCATCTAAAAAACGAATTCTTTCTTTTAATTTTTCAAAGCCACCATCTCCGCCCATTACGTACGGAATAAATGCTTTCTTACCATTTTCAAACGCTGCTTTAATTTTTTCTACTCCCATTTTTTACACCTCTTCCATATAACGTTTTATACTCTCTACATCTTTATCACCACGGCCAGATAAACAAATAACAAGTCCTTCATCTTCCTTCATTTTCGGAGCTAATTTTAATGCGTATGCGACAGCATGCGAGCTTTCTAACGCCGGGATAATGCCTTCTTTTTTCGTTAATAATTGAAATGCTTCTAATGCTTCTTCGTCTGTTATCGAATGATAAGAAACGCGGCCAATATCTTTTAGCAAGCTATGTTCTGGACCAACACCTGGATAATCAAGTCCTGCTGAAATAGAGTGTGCTTCTTGAATTTGTCCTTCTTCGTTTTGCAGAAGATACATCATTGATCCGTGGAGAACGCCAACGCTTCCTTTCGTTAAAGTTGCTGCATGCTTTTCTGTATGAACGCCTTTTCCAGCTGCTTCTACGCCGTAAAGAGCAACTTCTTCATCGTGTACGAACGGATAAAACATCCCCATCGCATTACTACCACCGCCAATACAAGCAACGACTGCTTCTGGTAACTTTCCTTCTAACGCCTCATATTGTTTTTTCGTTTCATTTCCAATTACACTTTGGAAATCACGGACAATTTGCGGGAATGGATGTGGTCCGAGAACAGATCCCATAATGTAGTGCGTATCATGCACATGTGAAACCCAGTAACGAAGCGCCTCGTTTACCGCATCTTTTAATGTACCGCTACCTGCCGCTACACTTTCTACTTTCGCTCCGAGTAATTCCATTCGGAACACATTTAATTTTTGACGTCTTACATCTTCTTCTCCCATAAAAATGACGCATTCTAATCCGAGAAGAGCACATACAGTAGCTGTTGCAACTCCGTGTTGTCCAGCTCCTGTTTCAGCGACAACTTTTTTCTTGCCCATTCGCACTGCAAGTAGTGCCTGACCGATTGTATTGTTAATTTTATGAGCTCCTGTATGATTCAAATCTTCACGTTTTAAATAAATCTTTGCCCCACCGCAATACTTCGTCATATTTTCAGCATAATATAGCGGTGTTTCTCTTCCGACGTACGTTTTTAAATAATGATTTAATTCCTTTTGAAATGCTTCATCTTGCATCGCTTCTTTATATGCTTCTTCTAGTTCTAGTACAGATTGCATTAACGTTTCTGGAACGTATCGTCCTCCGTATATACCGTAATGTCCTTTTTCATCTGGATATGCGTAGTTCATTTGGAACACTCCTTCGCTTTTATAATAAATTGTTTTATTTTCTCTACATCTTTCTTTCCTTCTGTCTCTACTCCGCTGCTCACATCGACCATATACGGCCGAACAGTTCGAATTGCTTCTTCTATATTAAGAGCGTTTAATCCACCAGCTAATATCATTTTCTTTCGCAATTCTTTTGGCATATCTCTAAGTAGTTCCCATGAAAATGTCTTTCCATTTCCTCCATGAAACTTTTCTTTCGGGCTATCAAATAATATATAATCCGCTTCATACCCTTGGGCGTTTTTCATATCACTCTCTGAAGTTACTCCTAGTGACTTTATAGACGGAATATTCAATCTTCTAATTTGATAATTGTCTTCATCCCCATGTAGTTGTACATGTGTTAACCCGCACTCATCTGCAATTTTCTGGATCACTTCTACTGATTCATTTACGAAAACACCGATTTTTAACACGTTGGCTGGAAGCTCCTGAATGATTTCTTCCGCTCTCTTTGGAGTGATTTCCCGCTTACTTTCTGCAAAAACAAATCCGAGTGCATCTGCGCCATATTCGCACGCACTTTTCGCTGTTTCCACATCAGTGATGCCGCAAATTTTCACTTTCATATATTCACCTTACAATCTTCAAAAAAACTACTAATAGAAGATGATGTCATAAGCGCCTCTCCAACTAATACACCTTCGGCTCCAGCTCTTTTAACACGAATAATATCTTCTTTTGAATGAATGCCACTTTCACTAATCCAAAGTAGTTTCTCCTCATTCAATCTTTTTCCAAGCTTTTCAGTTTGGCTTAAATCTACTTCGAACGTTTTTAAATTACGATTATTAATGCCAATAACGTGCGGATTTAATACAATCGCAGTTTCTAATTCCTGTTCATCATGAACTTCAACAATCGCTTCTAATCCTTTTTCTAACACGTGGCTATACAGCTCTTTTAACTTCTCTTTCGTTAACGCTGCTACGATTAGTAAAATAATATCTGCTCCCGCTTCATACGCTCTATCGATTTGAATCTTATCGATTATGAAATCTTTACATAAAAGCGGAATGTTACTTTCTTCTCTTGCTGTTTGTAAATCGTGAAACGATCCTTTAAAAAATTGACCATCTGTTAAAACAGATACTGCTCCTGCACCACATTTCTCATATGTTCCCACTTGTTTTCGTACGTCAACGTGTAAATTGATATCTCCTTTTGATGGTGATGCTCGCTTTACTTCTGCAATGACAGTAAACTGCTGTAACGCTTCTACAAGTGAATGTGTCTTTCTTTTTGTTTTTACTGGTGTATATATTTCATATAACTCCGCAACTTCCTTTTTCTTCTGTTCTAAAATTTCATCTAAAATCGTCCCCACTTTAGTTCACCCTTTCTAATTTTTCGTTGCTTGCTACAATTAATAAGTTTAATTTGGCTAATGCTTTTCCAGAGTCAATGCTATGTGCCGCGAGTTTAATTCCTTCTTCAATCGTTTCCGTTTTTCCATTTGCGAAAAGAGCTAGACCTGCATTTAATAAAACGGTATCGCGATAAACACTCTTTTCTCCGCTCAATACGCCGACTGTAATCTTTGCATTTTCTTTTGAATTCCCCCCTCTAATTTCTTCATTTTTCACTCTTGAAAAACCATACTTTTCTGGATCAATACTCATTTCCACTATTTCATTATCTTTTAAAAGGACTACGTGATTTTCCCCTTGTAATGATGCTTCATCTAAAAAACCACTTCCATTTACGACAAGTGCTTGTTTCCGGCCTAACTTTTGTAATACTTGCGCAACTGGTAATAACATATCTCGTTTATAAATACCGACAAATTGTGTTTCTAAATTCACTGGATTTGTTAAAGGGCCAATTAAATTAAAGATCGTCGGCACGTTTAACTCTTTTCTTATTTTCATAATGCGCCTTAGTGCTGGATGCATCGCTGGTGCAAATAAAAATGCAATGCCCACATGCTCTAGTAAATAATCAATTTCGCTTGGCGTACTGCTAATATTTACACCTAATTCTTCTAATAAGTCCGCACTTCCTGTTTTACTAGAAACAGCACGATTACCATGTTTTGCAACCTTTACACCTGCTCCTGCCAGTACGAATGCTGAAGTTGTGCTAATATTAAACGTTTGAGCACCGTCACCACCCGTCCCGCAATTGTCCATTGCTCCTTGTATATGGTTCGAAAACGGCAATGCCTTTTCGCGAAGAGCTCGAACAAGGCCGTATATTTCTTCTGCAGTTTCACCTTTCACTTTCAGTAAGACTAAGAAAGCTGCAATTTCACTTTCTAATATGTTTTCACTTAATAAAAGTAGTCCTGCTTTATACATTTCCTCTTCTGTTAAATGTTGACCCTCCACTAATTTACGAAGATAGTTATTCATACTCTTTCCTCCTCTTTTACTTCTGTTAAAAAGGCAAGTATTAACTTTCCGCCTTCTTCTGTTGCGATTGATTCCGGATGAAACTGTAATCCGAAGAGCGGATAATAATTGTGACGAACTGCCATAATTTCTCCATCGTCCATCGCTGTCGCTAGTATGTCAAAACACTTTGGCAAGCTCGTGTGCTCTGCAACAAGGGAATGATAGCGCATCGCCGTTAGCGGCTGTGTAGCGTATGAAAAGATTGACGTTCCGTTATGTTTCACACGCGATGTTTTTCCGTGTTTAATACGTTCTGCTCTAACAATGTCTCCTCCAAATGCAGCTATGATCGCTTGGTGGCCTAGACAAATCCCTAATATGGGAACGTTCTTATAAAAATGGCGGATGACATCGATACAAATGCCAGCATCCTCTGGTTTTCCTGGTCCTGGTGAAAGTACAATTCCTCTTGGATTCATCTCTTCTAGCTGTTCTATCGTTATTTGATCATTTCTTACGACTACAATATCTTCTTCGTATTCACCTAACAGTTGATACAAGTTATAAGTAAATGAATCATAATTATCAATTAGTACAATCATTTCATTACCTCCAATAGTGCTCTCGCTTTATTTAACGTTTCTTCATATTCAGCTACTGGGTCTGAATCATAAACAATTCCCGCTCCTGCCTGAACGTATGCTTTTTCACCCTTTACGACCATCGTTCGAATAGCGAGCGCCATATCAAGATTCCCTGAAAAACTAACGTATCCAACTGCACCCGCGTATACATTTCTTTTTTCATTCTCTAGCTCATTTATAATTTCCATCGCTCTAATTTTCGGAGCTCCCGACACTGTTCCTGCTGGTAGACAATACGCTAATGCATCAAATCCACTCATTTGTTTTCGCAATGTTCCGTAAACTTCAGATACAATGTGCATAACGTGAGAGTATTTTTCTACTTTCATATATTTATCTATCGTAACCGAGCCGATTTCGCTCACTCTACCAATATCGTTTCGCCCAAGATCTACAAGCATCATATGCTCTGCTCGCTCTTTCTCATTGTCTAACAGTTCTTTTGCGATTTCCTCATCTTCCCTCTTCGTTTTCCCTCTCGGTCTTGTACCAGCAATTGGATTCGTCATTACTTTATCCTCCCTTACTGATAGCAAACTTTCCGGTGAAGAACCGAGTACAACATAATCTTGAAAATCGATATAGAACATATATGGTGATGGATTTGCAATTCGAAGTTTTCGGTATAACGCGAATGGATCACCAATACATTCACTTTGTAAACGCTGTGACAGTACGACTTGGAATATGTCTCCGGCTCTTATATGTTCTTTCGCCATTTCTACCATCTCACAAAACTCTTTTTCCGTTATAGAAGAAGTGAATGATAATGTGGATTGTATTGCATTTACTTCAGTTTCTTCTCCTTGTAGCACTTCCTCTTTGTATACTCGTAGCCTTTCGTATACTTCCTCATAATCTGCTGAATCATCTTCCCTGCATACATATACAAACGACAATCTTTGGCGTAAATGATCGTAAACGATAAACTCACGATATAGTAAGAGGTGTACTTCCGGAATATTTAATGGGTCGTGTAAATCCGCTCCAATGTTTTCATACTGCCGAATGACATCATATCCAATATAACCAACTGCTCCTCCGCAAAATGGAAATGGGCTGTCTACTTGTGATGGTGCGATTATTTCTTCTAACACTTGTAGTACGTTACCTTGTAACTTTTCTGCCCGGCCGAAAATCGTTCGTTCTACTTCCGTACCAACGCTTTTTACTTCTCCATAAGGATTACATCCTAAGTAAGAATAACGCCCTTTATCTTGATGAAGCTGTGAACTTTCTAATAAAAATTTCTTCTTTCCTTTCATACGTCTATATAAAGAAATTGGCGTAATGCTATCTCCTTCTTCTTCAGTAATTACTAAAAATGTCTTTCTCTCTCTTTTTTGTTTTATAAATTCTTCTTTCGTCATCATGTCCTTCACCTCACTCTGAAAAATAAAAAAGTCCCCTACATATCGAAAATATGTAGAGGACGATAAATATACCGCGGTACCACCTCGTGTTGGATGCAAAAGCATCCCGCTTTGTTCAGGTACAAATTTTATACCTTATCCTTGTA
Source organism: Bacillus sp. MT94 (assembly GCF_058792475.1). Taxonomy (NCBI): domain Bacteria; kingdom Bacillati; phylum Bacillota; class Bacilli; order Caryophanales; family Bacillaceae; genus Bacillus; species Bacillus sp. MT94. The sequence goes on from NZ_JBXAEZ010000003.1 coordinate 199,530, forward strand.
ACGGCGGAACCCGGGTTGCCTACTAAAAATAATTGTTCAGCATACCTCTCGTAAGCCCATTCCGTATATGGCACCGTACCGGGCTCCCACCTATTCCCGGCTCTCTGTAACGTCTCCAATATACGTACTCTTCTTACTTAAACGATTTCATTTATTTAATTTTTTATACACAAAAAGGGAGTACTCATCCTATAGAAAGGACGGGTACTCCCGTGGTGCCACCTTAATTCGTTACAAATGTAACGCACTTTACCGTATCAAAAACAATACGTGTCTCTTGTATCGATGAGATCATGTCGCCAAAGCCTACTTCTTTCGTTTCGGTTTGGAAGCTCCGAAGCCCATTCCACATCAATTCCATACTGATTCGCACCAACCATCAGCTCTCTGACATGTTCATCATGTGTACTCTTCTTCATCAACGCTTGCATTTTTTTAAGTTGCACTCATTATAGACCTGACTTTTTTCACAAGTCAATACTTTTTTAAAAATTTTATTTTTCTTTCCTTTCAATATTATATTGACAAAACAACCTCTTTTTATGTAAATATAATAAATACTCTATTAAAAATAAGGTTTTTTGTATGAATATTATATATTAAAAAAGTAAAATAACATCAAAAAAACGCTTACATTTCTGAAAATTCGTATTTCTATATGGATTTTTCAGAATAATCATGATAGATTATAAAGTGAAACTTTAATCAGTAGAGGGTGTTCATCCCCACTGATTATTAGTTGAACCAATCGGGCATTAACGGACAGTTGATCTCCCACCTAACTTCCTTGCCCAGCCAATTTTAAGGTGGGAGTTTTGCTGCCCGTTAATGCGGGATAAAAATATGCATAACCCATCAAAAGACCTGACAAAAGAAAGGGGAACTACATGAGTACGCAGATGTTAACTTTAACTTCTATCTCTATTTACATGCTCGGGATGTTAGTAATCGGCTATTTCGCCTACAAACGAACGTCCAACTTAACAGATTATATGCTTGGCGGGCGTACACTAGGCCCCGCAGTAACAGCATTAAGTGCTGGAGCATCCGATATGAGTGGTTGGCTTTTAATGGGATTACCCGGTGCAATGTTTAGCGTTGGATTAAGTAGTAGTTGGATTGCGATCGGCCTAACACTAGGCGCATATGCAAACTGGCTTTATGTCGCTCCTCGCTTACGTACCTACTCAGAAATTGCAAGCAACTCTATTACTATTCCAGAATTTTTGGAACACCGTTTCCACGACAAATCTCATATGCTACGCTTAGTATCCGGACTTGTTATTATGATTTTCTTTACTTTTTATGTAGCTTCAGGATTAGTTTCAGGCGCTGTATTATTTGAAAATTCATTTGGCATGAACTATCATGTTGGATTATTCATTGTTGCAGGCGTTGTTGTCGCTTACACATTATTTGGTGGTTTCTTAGCAGTAAGTTGGACAGACTTCGTACAAGGAATCATTATGGTAGTCGCTCTTATTCTTGTTCCTATCGTAACAATTATGAATTCGAACGGACTTGGACCTGCATTTGATACAATTCGATCTGTAGATCCAACACGTCTAGATATTTTTAAAGGTGCCTCTACTTTAGGAATGATTTCTCTATTCGCATGGGGCCTTGGTTATGTCGGACAACCTCATATTATCGTACGCTTTATGGCAATTTCTTCTGTAAAAGAACTTAAAAGTGCACGAAGAATTGGTATGAGCTGGATGATTTTCTCTGTTGTTGGAGCTATGTTTACTGGTCTTATTGGTATTGCTTACTATTCACAACAAGAGTTAACATTATCTAACCCAGAAACAATTTTCCTTGAACTTGGAAAAATTTTATTCCACCCACTTATTACTGGATTTTTATTAGCCGCTATTTTAGCAGCGATCATGAGTACAATCTCATCTCAGTTACTCGTTACTTCTAGTGCCGTAACGGAAGACTTATATCGTACATTCTTCAAACGTTCTGCATCTGATAAAGAACTTGTATTTGTCGGTCGTATGGCTGTGCTTGTTATTGCCTTAGTTGGGTGCGCTTTAGCGTTTAAACAAAATGATACGATTTTAGCTCTTGTTGGGTACGCTTGGGCTGGTTTTGGTTCTTCATTTGGACCTGCTATTTTATTAAGCTTATATTGGAAACGTATGACGAAATGGGGCGCGCTTGCTGGTATGATTTCTGGTGCCGCTACTGTTATTATATGGACTCAATTCAAATTCTTAAAAGATTTCTTATATGAAATGATTCCAGGTTTCGCTATTAGTTTACTAGCCATCGTAATTGTTAGTTTACTAACACAACCTTCAAAAGAAGTTGAAGAGCAATTTGAGGATTTCGAAAAACAACATCGTCATAATTTATAAAAAAAATCTCTGCTGTTATCGTAACAGCAGAGATTTTTTACAGTTCGACAATCTTCTTATCAAATTTAACAAATTCTTTATGTTTCGTTAAATTTAACATAACACTACTCCTTTATAGTATGAGTATCAGCACTTATACAGAAAGGGGACTCCAACATGTTAGCAGCTTTCCAGCAACAACAAACACGAAAATTTTCACCTATCACAAATACTTCTGCGTCTTGTTTAAACATGCAACCTAACCCGCCTAAAATTTCAATTGCTCCTTCTGTTATTTCAGTCATCGGTGTTCATATGGAAAAACATAAATTAAAAATAAAAACGGGACAAAACATTGTGTTATCAGCTTCCATTTTGCCAATACAAGCAACGCATAAAGAGCTTATTTGGTCAAATATGAATTCTGATATCATCACCATATATCCAAAAGGCGACACCGTGACAATTACTGGAAAAAGCGCAGGTAGAGCAGTCGTAATTGTCACAACTGCTGAAGGCAAATTCCGTGACCTATGTGTCATTCATGTACAACCTTATATGACAAATCCAAAGTAAAAGAGTGGCTTTGTAGCCACTCTTTTACTTGATTTCAATATTTGAGTTTTTACTTTTTACAAGATTAATAAATTGTTCTTTATTTCTTGGAGAAATAATTTCTGCTTTATATGTATCGTAAACAATTTCAAGTCGGTCAAATGATAATGCATGGGCTGCTATTGGATTTTTCGTATTTGAAATTTGTTTTATATCTCGTATAAAAATACGTTTTGTAACGTGACCCGATCTAATCGTAATTATTTCTTCCCGGGCAATATATTTTGCCAAAAAACAACTCCAGCTAAACAACATTGCTAATGGAATTGTAAAAAGCAAAAGAAAATATTCTCTCCCTACAAAAATTGGTGCAAAACAAGCACCCAAAACAATAAAAAAATTGGATATAACCATGTATCTTTTTTTGATGGAAACTCCATTTCCCTCCCCCTTCTACGCCCGTATTTCTAAAAAAAAAAAGAGAAGTATCACAACTTCTCTTTTCTCCCCTAACACTATAATTCCTGTGTGTACACCGGCTCGTTTACGACATTTTTTGATGTTCGCTTTTGTTGCTGCAGTAAGAAAACAGATACACCAAACAATACGAGCATGCTACCGATAATTTGCATTGCATTTAATTTTTCTCCAAGTAAGAAGAACGCAAGTATAGATGCTCCAACAGGTTCTCCTAAAATACTCATTGAAATTGTCGTTGCATTTACATAATTTAATAGCCAGTTATTAATTACATGTGACACTGTCGGCACAACCGCAAGTAAAAGAAAAACGGTCCAATCCCACTTCGTATAACCTGTAAAGGGGACTTGCAATATGACATTATAAATCCCCATAAAAAGACCTGCGAATGCAAAGACTGTAAAGCTATAAATCCAGTGTGATACTTTCTTTACTGTCGTTTGCCCGATAAATAAATAACCGACAACTGCTATTACACTTAGAAAGGATAATATGTCTCCATAAATTGCTTGCTTACTTAAACCTAAATCTCCCCAACCAATGCACATTACGCCTAGAATAGCGATTCCCATCGTTGCAATGGCTGAATATGTTGTTCTTTCTTTGAACAGAAAAAAACCTCCAACTAAAGATACGATCGGTTGAAGTGCCAAAATAATTGTTGAACTAGCAACTGTTGTATGCTTTAAAGATTCAAACCATAAAAGAAAATGAAGTGCTAAAAAGAAACCAGATCCAATTAAAAAGCCCCAATCTTTCATTTGAATCCTATTAAATTCCTCTCTTTTTTTCCATACGATAGGCAGCATAATAAGTACGATAATCCATAAGCGGTACATACTTAATATTGAAGATGGTGCTGAGGACATCTTTACAAAAACTGCTGCAAAGGAAATAGCAATTATAGAAATAGCCAATGGTAGTGCGATTGATTTTTCTTGTTTCAAATCCTGTCTCCCCTCTCACCTGTCAAAAATCCCACTTCATTATATCCGTTTTCTTTCGTAACTTAAATACTAATTTTTTAGATTCTTCGTACCATTATGGTAAAATAGAAATTAAGGCACCAATTAGTGAATATTTATTTCCTTTTTCACTACAAGCGTCGCTCTTACAATCGTTACAGTAAATTTTTATTTAGGGGGATCTACATGAGTCAAACAATAGGGAGAATTGAAGAAATTTCATTTTATAGCGCATCACTTCAAGAAGACGTTACGCTTCTCGTTTATTTGCCAGTAAATTACACACCACTGCACAAACATACAGTTGTAATTGCACAAGATGGTAGAGATTATTTTCAGCTTGGTAAAGCGCACCGTGTAATTGAGCGCCTTCGTGAAACTGAAGAAATTGACCGTACAATTATTGTCGGTATTCCATATAAAAATGTACAGGATCGTAAAGAAAAATATTTCCCAAGTGAAGTGAAAAATGCTGCATATATTCGTTTCCTTGCTCATGAACTTGCACCATATATTGATGAAAATTATCCAACGTACCAAATGGGAAAAGGTCGTGTTTTAATTGGTGATTCTCTTGGCGGAACAGTTTCCTTTATGACTGCACTTATGTATCCGCATACATTCGGTAAAGTCGTTATGCAATCACCATTTGTGGATGAGACAGTGATGAACTTAGCAAAAGACTTCAAAGATCCACAAGCATTAGAACTGTATCACGTCATTGGTACAGAAGAAACGGCTGTAAAGCGTACTGATGGACAAGTATCTGATTTCGTAGAACCAAACCGTGAGTTAAATACACTTCTCACAGATAGAAATTTCATTACGCATTACGAGGAGTTTGAAGGTAATCATACTTGGAAATATTGGCAAACTGATTTACCGAAAGCCTTCTCTCATATTCTATCAATGAAATAATAGAGAGCAGTATTCAGAATAATTTGATATAATAGATAAAGAGATTTATTTATCTCAAAATCTAACTAGACTTACAAAGGGAGGAATTGGAACATGAAATTAGGCATTGTAATTTTTCCATCTAAAATGATTCAAGATAAAGCGAACGGATTGCGTAAGCGTTATGACCCGCACTACGCATTAGTTCCGCCACATATTACATTGAAAACACCCTTTGAGACGCAAGATGAACAATTAGAATCGATTGTAAACGAGCTACATACAATCGCAGGTAAAACGAATCCTTTCACCCTTCATGTTGGGAAAGTTGGTTCATTCGCACCTGTTAATAACGTCCTTTATTTTAAAGTAGAAAAAACACCTGAACTTACTTTCTTAAATGAAGAAATGCATGGCGGGTTATTCACACAAGAACGCGAATATGCTTTCGTACCTCACTTAACAATCGGACAAGGCTTATCAGATGCAGAGCATGCTGATGTATTGGGTCGATTACGTATGAAAGATTTCTATTATGAACAACCAATTGATCGTTTCCATCTTCTATATCAATTAGAAAATGGAACATGGACTGTACACGAAACATTCCACCTTGGAAAGGGGAACAACTAATTTGCACGCACAGATTGTACAAACGGACGAACAACTAAGAGATGCATTCTCTGTACGTAAACAAGTGTTTGTAAATGAACAACGTGTCTCTGCTGAAGAAGAGTACGATGAGTTTGAAGAAACTTCAACACACGTTGTTATATATGACAATGATGTTCCAGTTGGTGCTGGACGTTTTCGCACCCTTGATGGTATAGGGAAAATGGAACGCATTTGCGTGCTAGGTTCCCATCGTAAAAAAGGTATCGGAAAAATTGTTATGGATGCGCTTGAAGCGTATGCAAAAGAAAATTCGCTACCAAAATTGAAACTTCATGCTCAAACACATGCTGAAGATTTCTATAAAAAACTTGGCTATGTAACGAGTTCTGATGTATTTATGGAAGCAAATATCCCGCACGTCGTAATGATAAAAGAATTGTAATTTGAAAGCAGGAGGTGACCCCTCCTGTTTTTTACATTGCTATTTTCTTTTTCTTCCGCTAAAGTTAAATGTTGATGCTATAGTTTTGAAGGTGAACATATGACACAAGAAAAATTTTCACAAAAATCGTTAACACACGCCGATATTCCGCGTGCGACATATCATATTCCGAAAACATCTACCCATTTAATTATGGAAGAAGATGTAGATGCGGCTTATTTCCGCGCTCTCGAACAACAAAATGTTTTTTTAAATGAAAAACAATTAGAAGCCGTGCGCACAACAGAAGGTCCTGTTCTCACACTAGCTGGTGCTGGAAGCGGGAAAACATCTGTTTTAACAACTCGCGTTGGTTATTTAGTAAATGTAAAACAAGTTCATCCACGAAATATTTTATTACTTACATTTACACAAAAAGCAGCTGAAGAAATCCGAAGTCGTGTTGCGAAGTTACCAGGTATGAATCATGCAGCAAGTAGCTATGTTGTTGCTGGTACATTCCACTCTGTTTTCTTAAAATTGCTTCGTAGTCAAGGGTATAATCAGCAAATTTTAGCAAATGAAAAACATAAACAAATTATGATAAAGAAAATCTTAAAAGAATTGCGTTTAAAAGACGATTATGATGCGGAAACGATACTCGCGATGATTTCACTTGAGAAAAACAAATTAAATCGTCCGAAAGATGTAAAAGCGAAAACACCAGTGGAACAAGAATTTAAAGAAGTATATGAACGTTTTGAAGAAGTAAAACAACGATACAATTATATTGATTTCGATGACATCTTATTGGAAACATATTATATGTTAGAAAATAATGCTCCTTTACTAACTCAATTACAACAACGTTTTCACTACATTGAAGTAGATGAGTTTCAAGATACATCGTATGCACAATATGAAATTGTAAAATTGTTAGCCACACCAAGAAATAATTTGTTCATCGCAGGTGATGATGATCAAGCTATCTATGGCTGGCGAGGGGCAAGTCACCAAATTATTTTATCTTTTCCAAAAGAATTTGATAACACAACAATTATTGCACTAAATACGAATTATCGATCCAATCCCTTTATCGTCGGGCTTGGAAATGAAGTTATAAAATTAAATCAAGAACGTTTTGATAAAGAGCTATACTCCGTTCGTGAGGAAGGTGTACAACCTTTTTATGCAAGACCTGCTACGACTCTTGATGAAGCAAATCAAATTTTACAGCTCATTCAAGAAAAAGTGGATAGCGGTGAACGAAACTATAAAGATTTTTGTTTACTGTATCGCACACATTCTGTAAGCCGTTCGTTACTTGATCAGCTTACCATTCATAAAATCCCGTTTATTAAACACGGGGCGAGCCAATCATTTTATGAACATTCTTTAATTAAGCCTGTATTAGATCATTTAAGACTCGTGATTGAGCCGTTTCGACTAGAATCACTTTCAAACATATTGCCGACGATGTATATCGGACGTGATGATTGTATTTCATTTATTGAACGTGAACAATGGAAATATGGTGAGGGGCGCTTCCCTTCTCTTCTTCATTTCTTACTATTAAATCCAAGCTTAAAACCTTTTCAAGTGAAAAAGGTAAATGAGCGCATCGATTTTATTAAGTTTATTAAAGAATTAGAACCGAAAAAAGCATTAAAAGAAATCATTCATGGTAAAGGAAAATATTTAGAGTACTTACAAAGTAACGATCGTTCTTCCTTTACGATGCATAAAGACATACAAGAAGAAATGTTGGAAGAATTAATGGAGTCTGCAACTCGTTTCACCGATATTCCAGCTTATTTACAATTTATTGACGAAGCGATTCAAGGTCAAAAAGAAATGGAAGCATTAAAAACAATGCCGCAAAAAGATGCCGTTTCACTTATGTCAATTCATAACGCAAAAGGCCTTGAATTTCCATGTGTCTTTTTACTTGGAGCGAGTGATGGGATCCTGCCGCATACTTCTTCTTTAAAAGATGCAAATGATCGTGTTACGGAAACTTCTGAAGCATTAGAAGAAGAACGCCGATTACTTTATGTCGCCATTACACGTGCGAAAGAAGAACTTTACATTTCTTCTCCGCAATTTTTCAGAGGAAAGAAATTAGATATATCTCGTTTTTTATATACTGTGCGAAAAGATTTACCTGAAAAGACATCCACTAAATAAGGATGTCTTTTTTTATAATGCGTTATGTACATCCCTCCTATATAAATTCCTTGTTTTTATCATAAGAATTAACGTAATATCAACCATATCCCACTCATATTGTAATAGTGTATGTCAGAACTCACGAGAAGGAGTGAACATAATGAGCTGCAATTGTAATGAAGATCATCAACATGAGTGTGATTTCAACTGTGTATCGAATGTTGTTCGTTTTATACATGAACTACAAGAATGTGCAACGACAACATGTGGATCTGGTTGCGAAGTTCCATTTTTAGGTGCACATAACAATGCATCAGTAGCTAATACACGTCCTTTTATTTTATACACAAAAACTGGAGAACCTTTTGAAGCATTCGCACCATCTTCAAGCCTTACTAGTTGCCGATCTCCTATTTTCCGCGTAGAAAGTATAGATGATGATGACTGTGCTGTATTGCGTGTACTAACTGTAGTTTTAGGTGATGGTACCGCTGTACCACCTGGTGACGACCCAATCTGTACGTTTTTAGCTGTACCAAATGCAAGACTAATATCAACCTCCACTTGCATTACTGTTGATTTAAGTTGCTTCTGCGCTATTCAATGCTTACGCGATGTTTCTATTTAAAACTAAATAATGAGTTAAGCATGGATTGGGTGGCAGATAATTCTGCCACCCAATCCATGCTTAAAGAGTATTCTTATGTAAATTTCTTAAAATTGGGAACTTGTCTAGAACATAGAACCTGTCCTTTTCATTAACTGAAAGTAGAAACAGATAAAGGAGTGAAAAACATGTTCTCTTCTGATTGCGAATTTACTAAAATCGATTGTGAGGCGAAGCCAGCTAGTACACTACCTGCCTTTGGTTTTGCTTTCAATGCTTCTGCACCTCAGTTTGCTTCACTATTTACACCACTATTATTACCTAGCGTAAGTCCAAATCCAAATATTACTGTTCCTGTAATCAACGATACAGTAAGTGTCGGAGATGGCATTCGAATTCTACGAGCTGGTATTTATCAAATCAGTTATACATTAACAATTAGTCTTGATAACTCACCTGTTGCACCAGAAGCTGGTCGTTTCTTCTTATCATTAAATACGCCAGCTAACATTATTCCTGGATCAGGTACAGCAGTTCGTTCTAACGTTATTGGTACTGGTGAAGTAGATGTATCCAGTGGTGTTATTCTTATTAACTTAAATCCTGGTGACTTAATTCAAATTGTGCCAGTTCAGTTAATTGGAACTGTAGACATCCGCGCAGCAGCATTAACAGTTGCACAAATTAGTTAGTAAAAAGCGGTATTTCTAATACAGAAATACCGCTTTTTATATAATAAAAAACACTCACAGTAGCATGAGTGTTTCATTCTTCATATTGTTTTATTGCGTTCTTCTTTTTCCCACAATTGCATCCCTTTTTCTTCACAAATCCTTGTTGTTGTAATTGTTCTTGATATGCCTGTTGTTGTGCTTGGTGTTGTTGCTGTATATGATACCACTGCTGCAGGTCATATGAATTTTGCCTTGGATTATTGCTCACAGCAAACATCTCCTCTACTGTCAATTCTGTCTATTTACTATATGAACAACTCTTTATTTCCGTTCCCTCATTCTTTTAAACTCCGCTTTTTCTCTTATTATGAAAAAATATTATTCTCCCATAAAATATCCTGTAACCGTTTCAATGATTGCTGCTGCACCTGCAATGGCTAATAATGCAAGTAACGGCTCCGCAATGATAGGAATCCAATTATATAAAACTAATAAAAAAGCACTAACCCATACACCTGTACACCAATAACAGCTTAACAATTCACCAATCCACTTTCTTAATCCTTTACCTTTTACTTTTGTAAATGTTGATACACTTCCATCCGGCTCCGTAATCTCTAATTCATCAATAAATGGTCTTCGCAAAAAGGCTGTTATTTTATCATATACAATTAAACGAGTGAGCCTAAAAGCAGCTAACGCAAAAATAAAAAATAAAAGCCAGCTTGTAAACAGCATAATTCCACCTTCCCTTATCCTCTTTCGCCTATTTAAAAAAAAAGGTCTTGAGATTGTGACCAAATCTCCTCGACTCCAATATCTTATTAATGTAAATACAAACAAGAAGATAAGGAGTGACATTAATGAGTTGTAACGAAAATAAACACCATGGCTCTTCTCATTGTGTAGTTGACGTTGTAAAATTCATCAATGAATTACAAGATTGTTCTACAACAACATGTGGATCTGGTTGTGAAATCCCATTCTTAGGTGCACACAATACTGCATCAGTAGCTAATACACGCCCTTTTATTTTATACACAAAAACTGGAGAACCTTTTGAAGCATTCGCACCATCTGCAAGCCTTACTAGCTGCCGATCTCCAATTTTCCGTGTGGAAAGTGTAGATGACGATAGCTGTGCTGTACTACGTGTATTAACTGTAGTTTTAGGTGACAGTTCTCCGGTACCACCTGGTGACGATCCAATTTGTACGTTTTTAGCTGTACCAAATGCAAGATTAATATCTACAACTACTTGTATTACTGTTGATTTAAGCTGTTTCTGTGCGATTCAATGCTTACGCGACGTTTCTATCGTTAAGTAAACTAAAAAACTATTGGGGTGGTAGAAGCTTTCTACCACCTTTACATATTTAAAAGCCAGCCATACTAATCGATTGGATATCATCTATAGACAACCTAATATCTCTCATACTATTTTGCGGCATAATAGATACAATGCCATTACGATACGATATGATCGATCCAACATAAGAAACTGTAGTTGTTTTTATTCTGCACCTTACTTTCGGAATATAATGAGGGCGGTTTAATAAAAAATGAATTTTTTCATCATTATTCATATCCTTAAATGATTTATTATACGGGACAGTTCTTACTGGTTCTTGTTGTTCTTGCTCTTCTTGTTGTTCTTGCTCTTCTTGCTCTTCTTGTTCTGCGTGTTCTTCTTTTTCTTCTTCTATTTTTTCTTCCCCTTGCTGCTCTTCTTGTTGTTCTTGTTCTGTTACCTCTTCCACAGCACCGCTTACAATATTTTCATGTCTATTACTTTGCTCTTTTTGATCTTCATTTTCAAAGTTTGTCAGGATAATCCTTTTTATTTTCGGTGCAGCAAGTTCTAAACTTACTTGCGCAATATATAACAACGGTTTTCCAACTGTTGAACTTTTATTTTTATTCTTCACACTCGTCCCTCCCACTTCCATACGTAGCTGAATAAATCGTGTACTATTATAGTTATATTCATCACGTGGCAAGAACTTTCGTTAAAAATCGTTCTTTCTCAGAACAAATAAAAAGGACAATCTCAGCATTTAGAGATTGTCCTTTAAAAATTAATATTCTATTTATCCTAGGATATGATACCCTGAATCAACGTGAATGTTTTCTCCTGTTACTCCACGTGCTAAATCACTGAATAGGAATACTGCTGTATCGCCAACTTCTTCTGGAGTTGTTGTACGACGAAGTGGTGCGCGCTCCTCAATTTCTCTTAAGATTGAGTTGAAATCGCCTACACCTTTTGCAGACAACGTACGAATTGGTCCTGCAGAAATAGCGTTGACACGAATACCATGTTGACCTAAATCGTTCGCTAAATATTTCACGCTCGCTTCTAATGAAGCTTTCGCAACACCCATAACGTTATAATTTTTCACAACGCGCTCGCCGCCAAGGTATGTTAACGTTAAAATATTTCCGCCTTCTGTCATTACTTTCTTCGCTTCTCTTGCTACAGCTGTTAAAGAGAATGCACTAATATTTTGTGCAAGTAAAAATCCATCGCGAGAAGTATCTACAAATTCACCTTTTAAGTCATCGCGATTTGCAAAAGCAATACAATGTGCTACACCGTGAATAGTACCTACTTCTTGTTTAATTGTTTCAAAGCAAGCTGTAAGTTCCTCATCATTCGTTACATCACAAGGTAATACAAGTGATTCTTGTCCTTCTAATGTGTCCGCTAATTCACGAACGTTTCTTTCTAAACGTTCTCCTGCATATGTGAATATTAATTTTGCACCTGCATTATGCAAAGAGCGAGCAATTCCCCATGCAATACTTCTTTGGTTCGCAACGCCCATAACAACAAATGTTTTCCCTTGTAATAGTTCCATGATATATCCTCCCAGAAATACTTATACTTGTTATTAGTACCTGATACTATAATTATAGTACCATAAAACCGCTTAAAGGCAAACAAAAAAGTCATTAACAGAAATTTGTTAATGACTTTTGGTTTCTATAAAAAACCGCTCTAATCCTTCTTCCCAAGAAGGCATTTGTGAAAAACCATTTAATCGTAGCATGTTGTGTTGAAAAATAGAATATTTGGGCCTCGCAGCTGCAGCCCCGAATTCTTCCGTTGAAACAGGTAATACATGCACTTTCATATTTGCATACGAAAATATCTTTTGTGCAAATTCAAACCAAGAGCATGAGCCTCTGTTTGATACGTGGTATGTACCGTATAAAGAAGTATGAATGAGCTTATTAATAACCATATTTAAATCCGCCACATACGTAGGCGAGCCAACTTGATCCGCTACAACAGATATTTCATCTCTTTCTTTTCCTAATCGCATCATCGTTTTCACGAAATTATTTCCATATTTACCATATAGCCACGATGTGCGAACGATAAAATATTTATTATGTAACTCTTTGACGAACTGCTCCCCCGCATACTTAGAGGCTCCATATATATTTATCGGCGCTGGACTATGAAATTCGTCGTATCCATCTGGTCTAGCGCCTTGAAATACATAATCAGTACTAATATAAACTAGCTTCGCCCCTACTAATTGTGAAGCAACCGCTACATTTCTAGCTCCGATTGCATTTATTCTATATGCAAGATCCTGTTCTTTCTCCGCATGATCTACTTTCGTATAGGCAGCACAATGAATAATTATATGTGGTTTTATTTCTTGTACCACTTGTTGTATTCGGGATATATTTGTCACATCTAATAACTTTTTATCAAATGGATATATATCATATTCTTCAGAGTTTAACTCTTCAAATAGTTGCTTTCCTAATTGACCGTTTGCTCCTGTTATGATAACCCTCTCTTTCATGTAACATGCCCCTTACTGGTCTTTTAGTGGTTTCCACCATTCCTTATTCTTTTCATACCATTTCACCGTCTCTTGTAATCCTTGTTCAAACGTATATTTCGGTTCCCAATCAAATTCATTCTTCATTTTCTCTGCATCAATCGCATAACGACGATCGTGCCCTAAACGATCTGTAACATATTCAATGTCTTTTTTTGTTTTTCCTAAAAGAGTAATAATTTGTTCCACAACTTCTACATTTGTTTTTTCATTATTTCCACCTATATTATATACTTCTCCTACACGTCCCTTATGCAAAACAACGTCAATCGCACTGCAATGATCCGTTACATGTAACCAATCTCTTACATTTAAACCATCACCATATAACGGTAGTTTTTTTCCTTCTAGTGCATTCGTAACCATTAATGGAATTAATTTTTCAGGATACTGGTACGGTCCATAATTGTTAGAACAACGCGTTACTATAACCGGTAATTGATATGTTTTATAGTAAGATAGAGCTATCATGTCCGCGCTCGCCTTACTTGAAGAATATGGACTATTTGGAGCTAACGGCGTTTTCTCTGTGAACTTCCCTGTTTTTCCTAAAGAGCCATACACTTCATCCGTTGATACTTGCACAAATTTTATATGCGAATATTTTTTAACTAGTTCTAATAAAGTGACCGTCCCAATTACATTTGTATCATAAAAAGGAATCGGATTTTCAATACTACGGTCCACATGTGATTCAGCTGCAAAATTTACAATCACTTGTACGTCCCGCTCTTTTATAACGTGTTCTAATAGCTCTCCATTTTGAATTTCTCCCTTTACAAAAAAGTAATTCGGGTGATTCTGAAGAGATTTTACATTATTTAAATTCCCGCTATATGTTAATGCATCGTAATTAATAATTTTATATGTTTCATAACTTTGTAGCATGTAATGAACGAAATTACTTCCAATAAATCCAGCCCCACCTGTTACTAATATATTCATAAACAACGCTCCTACTTAAAAACTATCTTCATATTCCTCTAATAATGGTAATATCTGATCCTTATCGGACAATATAGGATCGGTTACTGGCCAAGGAATTGCTAAATCTTTATCTTCCCAAAGTAATCCAGAGTCATGCTCTGCGCTATAATATTCATCTACTTTATACATAACGATAGTATGCGGGACAAGCGTGCAAAATCCATGTGCAAACCCTCTTGGCACTAGTAATTGCCGATGGTTATCTGCACTTAAAATATACCCTTTCCATTGTTTAAATGTTGGTGATTTTTTTCGTAAATCAACGATAACATCATAAATTGCCCCTTGCATAACTTGAATGAGTTTCGTTTGTGCTTTCGGTTTTTTTTGAAAGTGTAGTCCTCGAATCGTTCCAGCCTTAGCCGAATAAGATACGTTATCCTGTACAAATGAATACGTAATCCCTAATGTTTCTAGCACCTGCTTATTATAACTCTCTGAAAAAAAACCACGCTCGTCTCCAAATAACCTCGGTTCTAACAATTTTGCATCGGTAAAATTTGTTTCTATAACTTTCATATTCTCACCTATTCTCCGTTAAACTGTTTCCCAAAGTTAATATCCCGCGCTAACGTATTCGCCTTTTGAAGCGAAGCATGAGTTCCCGCATCAGTCCACCAGCCGCTCATTTCATTATAAGTAAGTACCCCTCGTTTTAAATACCAATTATTTATATCTGTAATTTCAAGTTCTCCCCGTGCAGAAGGTTTTAATTCTTTAATATAAGAAAAGACTTTCGAATCATACAAATAAATTCCCGTAACCGCATAAGAACTTTTCGGCTCTTTCGGCTTTTCTTCAATTTCAACTATTTTTCCATTTTGAATATGTGCTACGCCAAATCTTTCGGGATCTTCTACAGATTGTAATAGCACTTTCGCACCTTCTTTTTGATTTGCAAACTCTTCAACATACGGAAGAATATCATCTGAAAAAATATTATCCCCTAATATAACTACCATACGATCATTCCCGACGAAATCTTCACAAAGCCCTAACGCCTGTGCGATCCCGCCCGCTTTATCTTGCACACGATACGTAAAGGACACTCCAAATTCATGACCACTCCCTAAAAAGCTAACAACATCCCCCATATGCTCTTTACCTGTAATAATCATAATATCTGTAATATCGCATTGTTTTAGCTTATATACCGCATGATAAATCATCGGATACCGACCAACAGGAAGTAAATGTTTATTCGTTACTTTCGTTATTGGATATAATCTCGATCCAGTACCACCTGCTAAAATAATTCCTTTCACTTTGCATCTCTCCTTTATGATGGAGATAATATATCTTTGTAATGTTCTACAAACACTTTCCGGTACTTCTCATATGTATCCGCATCAAACTCATCCCCGTTGTAATGAATACAACATAAATTTGCTTGATTTGGGATACCGATTAAATAACCAGCCCTTTGAAACTCTAAAGACTGTGATATATCATAAAAGTGAAACCCTTGAAACAAATCTTCTCGCCACGGAATATCATACTGCGTTGCCATAAATAAACCATCAATTGCCTGAACTGACAAAAATGGTTGATTACCATAAAAAACCTGATCTAAATTTAATAATTGATAATTCTGTCTTCTATATTCAATCACTTTCCCTACTAAATTTTTTCCTTCCCACCATATCCCGTTATTCGGTAAAAACTGAGCCCCAGCGACTCCTATTAAACCAAGCTTTTCATTTTCTTTAAAAAGAGATATAAGTGTAGAAAACATGTCTTGATTAATAAGATATGTATCTTGATGTATATACACTTTGTATTTCGCTGGATATGAAAGGGCTCGGTTGTATGCACTTGCCATACTTTGCGCATCTCGTATCGGAAAAATTTGCACGACATAACCAGGGGGAACAAAAATGTTTCTTATTTGGCTCTCACATTGTTTGAAAAGCTCCTCATTATTTACACAAACAACGACTAATATTGTATGATCTTTCATTTTTGTCCCCCCTTTTATTCTTCCTTATTTACATCTGACATATAGTGTTCCACAAATATTTTTCGATACTTTTCATAGTTCGTCATATTCACATCAAAATGATAATGGATACACCAAGCATCGCGCTGTACAGGCACACCGACTGTATATCCTGCTTTTTTAAATTCAAACGATTGAGATACATCATAAAAATCAAATCCGTCAAATACGTCTTCTCGCCACGGAACATCATATTGTGTCGCCATTAATAAACCGTCAATACATTCTACAGGAATAAATGTTTTTGATTCATGATACGGTTGTTCTAAACTTGCCATATAAAACAAATCATTCATATAACCAATGACCTTCCCTACAATTCCACGCCCTTCGTTCCATACACCAGTCGGAGGAACATATTGCGCTCCAACCATCCCAATCATCCCAAGGTGTTCATGTTCCTCAAATAATTGAAGTAATCCGTATAAAAAAGCCCTATTTATAATAAAAACATCTTGATGTAAATAAACTTTATACTTCGCAGGATGCGAAATGGCTTGATTGTATCCACTCGTCATACTTTTCGCATTTCGAATCGGCATAAATTGGACAATATATCCTGGCGGTACTAACAATTGCAATATATGTCGCACGCAGTTTGCATACAATTTCCGATCATTTATACATGTAACAAATAATATTGTTTTGTCTGCAGCACTCATAATTGTGATTTTTCAGCTTCAATAATATACTGAAATACAACTGTCTCAGCCATGAAGCCACTTCCAAGACGATATTTTTTACAAATTCCATATAACTCCTCAATAAGTGGTTCATACATTTTATGATCAACATATACACGATCTACTTTACTAATTGAATATCCTGCTTTTAAAAACATTCTTAGCATTTCATTGAATGTAAAGAAACGAATATGTGTTTTATCTAATAAACCATATTCTGTATACGTCCAATTTCCAGCAAGTAAGGGAGCTAATACTGAAATATGAGCAACGTTTGGTATACTTGCTAAAATCACACCATTTTGCTTTATATATGGCTTTACTTTTTCTATTACAGCCCACGGATCAAATAAATGCTCTAATACATCCCCAAATATGACGCAATCAAATTGCCCCTCCTCATAAGGAAGATCTATTTTTTCTATATCCCCTAAAATAACATGATCTAGTCTTTCTTTCGCTTTTTCTGCCGCCTCTGGAAATGCCTCAATTCCTGATACACGTGTACCATTTTCTTTAATAGCCGCTCCCAATGCACCGCTCGAGCAACCAATATCAAGAACTTCTTTCCATTCCTTTTTTATATGCTTTAATAAATTCGGATTCGCTGCATTATAATAATGCTCGGATTTTTCTTCATATAAAGAACTTTTTTCGCGATTCATTTCACACACTCCTTATGCAAATTGAATTAGAAATATAAATCTCATATGAATTCTATAAAGTGCAGATTTTTTTCATCCCCCAATGATTATTAGCCCGCAAATAGCAGTATAAAATCTTTTATTTATATTGGTTACGTTACTGATACTCTAATATATAACCAATCTATTAGAGTTAGAATAGCGATAAATCATTTCTAAAAAACGAAACCTATTACACTTTATATGGTTTATCAAAAACTCCCCGAAAATATTTACGGTTATATTCAATTGCAGCATTATTCGGAACATAAGAAGCTGCTAATTCATTGTAATAATACGCTTTATCCTGCTCCCCTAACCTGCTATAACAAATACACATTTGTAAATAGGGTAGCCATGTGTAGCTAGCTGGACTATGGAAAGGGCTTTCCGTTGCCATTGGTACTTCCGTTGCAAGTTTAAACCAAAATATCGCTTCATTATATTTTTCTTGTTCCATATATATATATCCTATTCTTGTACAATTCTCTCCTCTAGGGACGTCATACCGAAACGACTTCACACAAGATTCGATTGCCTTCTCCCACATTCCGAGCTTCGCATAGCAATCTCCTAGCTTACCACATGCATAAATTTTTTCTTCATACCATCCTTCGTCTTGATTAAGAAATGTTTCATATAGAAGAACTGCATCATCATATTTTTGGTTATCCGTAGATTCATTTGCGTAATAAAATAAATCTCTCGGACTCAATTCTTCACCTGCAGCTACAGTATTTTGAAAAATTTTCAAATTACGATCTGTTACTTTTTTTTCTTTTTTATGTGTAATAGCAACATTACTACTAAAAACCTCACCAGAAATAGCCAAATACTCATGAACCTTTCCAAACCATTGAAATTGTTTTTCACGCTTTACAAGTCGATTTCTTTTTGTACAATATAAAGGTTTCCCGTTAGAATCCATTGCAAGGTGATAAGGCATCGAAACAGCATCAATTTTAGGATCTAATTCTCTTTTTAAAAGTTTCAATGCTTCTTGAGCATCTTCTAATAATACGTCATCTGCATCTAGCCACAATATATACTCTTGCGTCGCTTTTGAAAAAGAAAAATTTCTTGCTGCTGCAAAATCATCAATCCACTGGAAATCATATATGTTAGAAGTGTATTTCTCTACGATTTCTTTCGTTCGATCGACGGAACCTGTATCAACTACTATAATTTCATCCACAATTTTTTCAACTGTTTCTAAACAACGGGCTATTGTCTCCTCCTCATCTCGAACAATCATACATAAACTAATTGTAATTCCTTGCTTGTTCAACATAATCACCCTCTTCCAAATCAATCATATGTTATACATATACTAAACTTTCCATTTTTTTAAATTGTTCAAGTAGTTTAAGATTTCTTTTCAATAATTCAAATGTCCGTGTCATTTTCTTTCGGTTTTGCATCTACTATATAATGAACGCTTTATGGAGGTGAATTTATGTCAAATAATAATTATTCAAATGGATTAAATCCCGATGAATCTTTATCAGCTAGTGCATTTGACCCTAATCTTGTAGGACCTACATTACCACCGATACCACCGTTTACCCTTCCGACTGGGCCAACCGGGCCGACTGGACCGACTGGACCTACGGGGCCTACTGTACCTACCGGGCCTACTGGACCTACTGGACCTACGGGGCCTACTGGACCTACGGGGCCTACTGGACCTACTGGACCTACTGGTGTCACTGGGACTACTGGACCTACGGGGCCTACTGGTGACACTGGGGCTACTGGACCTACGGGGCCTACTGGTGACACTGGGACGACTGGACCTACGGGGCCTACTGGTGACACTGGGGCTACTGGACCTACGGGGCCTACTGGTGACACTGGGGCTACTGGACCTACGGGGCCTACTGGTGACACTGGAGCTACTGGACCTACGGGGCCTACTGGGGCTACTGGACCGACTGGACCGACTGGCCCATCCGGACTAGGACTTCCAGCAGGATTGTATGCATTTAACTCCGCTGGAATTTCTTTAGATCTTGGACTTAATGCTCCAGTACCATTTAATACTGTTGGATCTCAGTTTGGTACAGCAATTTCTCAATTAGATGCTGATACTTTCGTTATTGCTGAAACTGGATTCTATAAAATCACTGTTATCGTATATACTGCGGCAATAAGTGTATTAGGGGGGCTTACAATCCAAGTAAATGGGGTATCTGTACCAGGTACTGGGGCTACTTTAATCTCAGTTGGAGCACCTATCGTTGTTCAAGCAATTACGCAAATTACGACAACTCCATCATTAGTTGAAGTAATCGTTACAGGACTTGGGCTATCATTAGCTCTTGGTACAAATGCATCTATTATTATTGAAAAAGTTGCTTAATTTTTTACTTAGCAGTAAAACTGTTATCAGTTTTACTGCTTTTTCAATTTTAAATTCAATCATGAAACATTCGCTATCTACATAATCATATTGTTGTATGACATTTTGCAGGAGGCACAAATATGGAAAGTAAATCTGCGGTTCAGCTTTATCTCGAATTGCTAAAGAAGACAATTTTATTTGAAATATGGTTGGAATATGAGGCATACTTACCCGCATCTCTACATATTTCGAAAGAACTAGAATTCGAACCAGTTACAGTCCCCCTCCCTTTATTCATTAAGCAATATGCTGAAAACCATAACTTAAAAATTGTAAAACCAAATGTTTCAAAAAGTGAACGTCATGATGGAATGGATTGGCCAAGAGCAGCACATAGCATGATTGGTCGAGAACGTATGAACCAATTACAAGAGGCAATGGAAACCGTTGTTCGTGAAAATATAGAAGGAGATTTTATTGAAACAGGTGTATGGCGCGGAGGATCATGCATTTTTATGAATGGTTTTTTACAAGCAAACAACATTACGAATCGTAATGTGTGGGTCGCAGATTCATTTGAAGGTTTGCCAGCACCGAATCTAGAACAATATCCAAAAGATTACGGTGATTATTTACACACATTCGATTACTTACGCGTCTCTTTAGAACAAGTACAAGAGAATTTCAAAAAATATGATTTACTAAATGATCAAGTGAAATTTTTAAAAGGCTGGTTTAAAGATACTTTACCAACAGCACCAATTGAAAAAATAGCAATTGCACGGCTTGATGGTGATATGTACGAATCTACAATGGATGGTCTCGTGAACTTATATGATAAAGTTTCTAAAGGTGGCTATATAATTATCGATGACTACGGGCTACCGCCATGCGCTGAGGCTGTGACAGACTTTAGAAATCAACGGAATTTAAAAGCCCCTATTACTAAAATTGATGTATTTGGCGTTTATTGGAGAAAAGAATAAAAAAAGATTTAATCTATAGGAGATTCCATTTCTACTCATCCTTCTCTCACTTCTAATCCAATTAAGTATTCTTTTTCGGAATCTCCTTACATATAACAATGGTTTTCCTGTGTTCTCTCACTACAAATTGAAAATTTTATTAATAGATTTACTGCATCTTCTCATACAAGAAAGGGGTATACTCATGAGCGAACTTAACAAAGAAATGACTTTACTCCCCCCTCCTGAACTCGTCCAGTATGTAGGTGGCGACTTCAAAAAAGTTGGAAAAGAGTTCCTAAAGCATTTTATTCAAATTGGCGCTTTAAAATCAAATGAAAAAGTATTAGATGTAGGCTGCGGCGTCGGCCGAATGGCTGTACCATTATTGAATTACTTAAATGATGATGGAGCGTATTATGGATTTGATTTGTTTAAAGATGGAATTATTTGGTGTCAAAATAACATTTCAACTATGCGTAATAATTTTCACTTTGAACATGTTGACATATACAATCAATTCTATAATCCAGAAGGAACAGAAGATGCCTCTCAATATCGTTTTCCCTATGAAGATGGGACATTCGATTTTATCTTTTTAACTTCTGTATTTACACATCTTCTCCCAAAAGAATTAGAACATTACGTATCTGAAATTGTACGTGTATTAAAAAAAGACGGGAGATGTTTCATTACATTCTTTCTAATAAATCCTGAATCGTCCTATTATTTAAATGCAGGACAAAGTACATTAGGTTTTTATCATCGAATTGAAAATTGCTACGTTGTGAATAAAGATATTCCAAATTTTGCAGTTGCTTATCCTGAGACAGATATTTGCAATCTATTGAATAAGTACGGCCTAGAAATAATCAATAAGCCGCATTACGGTTTATGGTGCGGCAGACATGAATATACAAGTTACCAAGATATTGTTCTTACAAAAAAAAACTTCTGAAAGGAAGTTATGTATGATGAATGAAAAAAATCTACCTCTCGTTTCCATCCTTATTCCCACTTATAATCGGCCTCATTATTTTAAAATTGCTCTAGAAAGTGCATTGGCACAAACTTATTCAAATATTGAAATCATTATCGGAGATGATAGTACAAATGATGAAACAGCAACTTTAATACGCGAACAATACTTACCAAATTATAAAAATATAACATACATTCGAAATATCCCTACTCTAGGACAATTTCACAATGACCTTATGCTCATAGAAAAATCAAATGGTGAGTATATAAATTTTTTAATGGACGATGACGTGTTTTATAAGCATAAAATACAAAAAATGATGACCTATTTTGAGCAAGATCCCAATAAAAATCTTGCTCTTGTTACTTCTTATCGAGTACGTATTGATGATCATGGAAATCTAATAGGTGATTCCCATCCAACACAAAGGTTATATAGTGAAGACACTCCATTAAACGGGATATTTTTAGGTAATTGGATGTTAAAGGGCGGGCACAATATTATCGGTGAGCCTACAACTACTTTGTTCCGAAAAGAATTGCTCACTGATCCTTTTGGTACTCTTAAAGAGCGACAATATTCTTGTAGTGTTGATATGGCCTCATGGATTTCTTTACTTTCTAAAGGAAATGCAATATACATTTCTGAGCCTTTAAGTCAATTTCGCTACCATGCTGGACAACAAATACACAATAAGCTCCTTCAAGGTTGTGAAGATTTCACACACCTCGTTATAACAGCAAAAGAATATGGCTTTTTACAAAATACTACGGACTATAGAGCAGCTCTACTTAGTGCTTACCAATGGTGTAAAAGTTCCTTAAAATACTATCTTCATCAACTAGATATTTTTCCTGACGCACATGTACGTCTTTCCCATTGTTTGGATATAATTATTAAAGAGTTAAACAATTAAATTACTCTGCAAAATTAAAAGTGTATGGGCTATATGCGAATCATTCGTATAGTTCATACATTCTTTCTCATACTATAAAATCCATTACTATAAAGAGCATTAGAAAGGAATACCTACATTGAAAGATCCAAATTCTCAATATCAAATAGACTACGTATTACTATTTATTTTATTTGCCATTGGGATTGTTAGTTGTTGTGCTATTGCAAGTGCGCAAGCCTCTTTACCGCCATTTTTACAAAACGTCAATTTTGTACTAAAGCAAATCCAATGGTATTTCATTGGATTTATAGCCATTGGTGTTATTATGATTATCGATTTCGATCGTTATCAAAAAATTGCTTGGTATTTGTATAGCTTTGCAATGGTACTACTTATTGGACTAGAACTTCAAGTACCAGGTGCCGTTACAATTAAAGGCGCTACCGCTTGGTACAGGCTCCCAGGCATCGGGAATTTTCAGCCTTCTGAAATTATGAAATTGTTTTTAATTATCGTCATTGGAAGAATTATAGCAAATCATAATGAGAAATATTTTCCCCGAACAATGCGTGATGATTTTTTATTACTTGGAAAAATATTTGCGACAAGCTTGCCACCACTACTACTTATTGCAAAAGAACCAGATTTAGGAAACACAATGGTCATTTCAGCGATGCTTGCAGCAATGATACTAGTTTCTGGCATACGATGGCGTTTTATTTTCGGATTAGTTTCAGGTACTTTCGTTGCTGGATCTACATTAATATATATTTTTTTTACTCACACAGATTTCTTTAAAGCACACATTTTAAAAGAATATCAATTAAATCGCTTCTACGGATGGTTAGCACCTTACAAATATGATGCACAAGGCTATCAATTAAGACAAGCATTCTTAGCGACTGGATCCGGAGAAATGCAAGGAAAAGGGTGGGAAAATGGACAAGTATATTTTCCAGAACCACATACAGATTTTATTTTCACTAATGTCGCTGAACAATTTGGATTTCTAGGCGCAAGTGTCATTATTTCTCTTTTTTTCTTACTCATTTTTCGAATGATTCATATTGCTTTAGAAAGTAATGACCCCTTCGGTAGTTACATTTGCGCTGGTACAATCGGAATGTTTACTTTCCAAGTATTCCAAAATATCGGGATGACAATCGGATTACTTCCCATTACAGGGATAACATTACCTCTTATGAGTTACGGAGGAAGTTCACTGCTTACATACATGATTGCGATTGGATTCATTTTAAATGTTCGCTCAAGAACGAAAATCTTTATGTTTAAATGAACAACACAAAAACGCTATATTTTTATCTCTATCCTTTTTTAGATATACTAATGAAAAATACGATGGAGGTTTAAATATGAAATATGACATTATAGGAGATATTCATGGATGCTTCCAAGAGTTTCAAAATTTAACAGAGAAGCTAGGATATAACTGGAGTAGCGGTCTACCGGTTCACCCTGACCAACGTAAACTTGCATTCGTTGGCGATATTACAGACCGTGGTCCTCATTCATTACGTATGATTGAAATTGTATGGGAACTTGTCATACATAGAAAAGAAGCTTATTACGCTCCTGGAAATCACTGTAATAAACTATATCGATTTTTCCTTGGGCGTAATGTAACAGTCGCTCACGGACTTGAAACAACTGTTGCTGAATATGAGGCACTTCCTTCTCATAAGCAAAACATTATAAAAGAAAAGTTTATCACTCTTTATGAACAATCACCGCTCTACCACATACTAGATGAAAAAAGAGTAATCGTATGTCACGCTGGGATTCGGCAAGATTACATAGGAAGACGAGATAAAAAAGTACAAACCTTTGTATTATATGGCGATATTACAGGAGAAAAGCATGCCGATGGCTCACCTGTCCGTCGCGATTGGGCGCAAGAGTACAAGGGGCAAGCTTGGATTGTATATGGACATACACCAGTAGCAGAACCTCGATTCGTCAATCAGACAGTCAATATTGATACTGGTGCTGTATTTGGTGGCAAATTAACCGGATTACGTTATCCTGAAATGGAGACTATCTCTGTCCCTTCTTCGTTACCTTTTGTCGCTGAGAAATTCCGTCCAATTTCATAACTACCTTACTTAGCATTATTTAGGCAGATTTCATATAAAACTAGGTAAAGTAATTAAAAAAAGATGCAATAAAGTGCATCTTTTTTTAATTACCCTACATATAATGTCGCAGGAGGTGACAGAATGAAGAAAAAATCTTCTAAACAAAAAAGAAAATTTCCCCCTTTATATCTGCCCATGTACGGAATTAACAACTGGTGTAGTATTCGGGCTGCAGCGATAGAAGAACTGGAAGAACAAGAGTCATCAAAAAAAAGCAAAGTAAAACCAACATATGTCTCTTTAGAAAATGCTGTGATGAGCCGCATAATCGATCGTAAAAAAATAAAGATGAAACAAAAAAATAAACAGCTCTCAAATCAAGATGAACAGGTACTACATTCTAACCAAACAGAAGAAAAGGCCGAAGAAAATATTTCTGTAGCAATAAATAAAAAAGTGGAACCAGAAATTCCAGCTGCTATTATAAACAAAGTAAAAAAAATAAAAGAGGCATTGGCTTCATCGAATGATATACAAACTGAAAAACCACTCATAATTGAGACACCTACACCTGAAAATACAAAAGTTAAAAGGGGCGGCCGATATGCATATGCGGAGGGGCTTCACTCTCATGCGGAGGGCATGGCAGCACATGCGGAAGGCTTATTAACACACGCAAAAGGTTCTTTCTCTCATGCAGAAGGATCAAACTCAAAAGCAACCGGACATAGTTCGCATAGTGAGGGAAGTGAAACGACAGCAAGCGGTGCTTATTCTCATGCGGAGGGTAAACAGACGATTGCTTTAGGCGAAGCAGCACACGCAGAAGGAACCGCAACTATCGCTAACGGATCCTCTTCTCATGCGGAAGGTCATCATACATCAACAGCTCATTTTGCAGGTAGCCATATTATGGGGCGCTTCGGCACTGCAGAAGAAGCTTATTCTTGGTTTATTGCAAATGGTGTAAACGACACCGACCATAATATCGGGGCTAAATGGCTCGCCCATAATGGAGAAATGTACATTGAGGGCGCGTCTTACAATGCAAGCGGAACGGATTTTGCACAAATGTTTGAAACAGAAGGTCATAAACCTATTGATGTCGGTTATTTCGTTGCATTTAGTAGCGAAGAAAAAATTCGGATAGCTACTTCACACGATTCTTTCATTTTAGGAATATCTAGTGCAACCCCTGCACTTATAGGAAATAGCGGGGCTTTAAGTTGGCAAAAACGCTATAAAACAGATAACTTTGGAAAACGCCAATATGTATGGACGGAAACAGAAGAAATACAACCTCTTTTAAATACAGAATGGGATCCAGCTTGCAAATATGTAGCAAGAAAAGATCGCGCCGAGTGGCTTCCTGTCGGATTAATTGGACAAATGTTAGTACGTGATGACGGCACTTGCGAAGCACATGGATATTGTCGTCCAAATGACAATGGCATTGCTACAAAAGCCGAAAGTGGATTTTTCGTTATAAAGCGTACGGGTGAAAACCAAATTTTAATATTATTCCGCTAAGAAAAAAGGGAACAAAATTCTTTATAATATAAGAATTTTGTTCCCTTTTTAAGTATGCCGCAACACTTCTTGCATATCGCTTGGAAGCTTTATAGTGAAAGACATCTCTTTCTCTAAAATAGGATGATAAAACGTCAAAGATTTACTATGAAGTGCTTGCCGTTTCATTTCATCCCTTCTCCCTCCATATAAGCTATCACCAAGTAATGGATGTCCTATATGAGCCATATGCACACGAATTTGATGCGTTCTTCCTGTCTCAAGCTCAAGCCCTACATGTGTCTTATCATATGTACTATCAATTACTTTAAAATGAGTAACTGCCCTTTGTCCATCTTCACAAACCGTTCGCTCAATAATGCTATCAGATTTTCGACCAATTGGTGCATCAATCATTCCTTCTCGTTCTACAATCTTTCCGTGAACAATTGCTTCATACGTTCGTTTCACAGCTTTTTGTTGATGCTGCTTCGATAAAAGATGATGCACGAAACGATTTTTTGCAATAAGCATAAGCCCTGAAGTATCACGATCTAACCGTGTTACAATGTGCACTGTACTTGCAAGATGCTGCTTATCATAATGAGATAAAATCGCATTGGCAACACTCCCTGTCGGATGTTCTCTAGACGGAATCGTTGACATGTTCGCCTCTTTATCAATGATAAGAACCGCATCATCTTCATATACAATGCATAAAGGGATATCTTCTGCCATCATCCCTTCACTTCTTTCCTCGACTGGAAAAAAGACACTTAATTCTTCACCAGCGCGCAACTGATGACGAACACTCGCATGTTGACTATTTACTTCAATTGCCCCGCCGTGAAACTTTATATCCGTTAAAGCGGCTTTAGAAATACCTTTCGTTTTCAAAAATTCCCTAACTAAAGTTCCCTCTTCAGCCAGCTCTATATCCCATTTCAATGTAAATCTGTTCAAATATATAACCCTTTCTATTTATCTGCAACAAACGAGTCACGAACTCGCTTCCAGAACGGGAACGGGCGGAAACGAACAAATCGTACTTTCTCGTTTGCGACGCGATACTGGATTGATTTCACATCTTGATGGACCATTGTTAAATGATCCACTGTAATTTGTAAGTTCATTCCTGTAGCCGGCTTTAACACACATGTATGATGCTTCGGCAATACGAGTGGCGATCCTACAGTACGAAACACACGATTGTTAATGGACGCCATTTCTGCAATTTGAATTGCTTCAATAGATGGGTGAATAATTGCTCCGCCAAGCGCTTTATTATACGCAGTACTTCCTGAAGGAGTAGAAATACAAAGACCGTCCCCGCGGAATGTTTCAAAATATTCTCCGCGTATTTCTACTTCTGTTACTAATGTACCTTCTGCACTTTTTACAGTCGCCTCATTCATCGCTAAATACTGTGACTCTTTACTTCCATTCACATAGCGAATAATAACTTCTAAAAGCGGATATTCCACCACTTGGAATGGTGTTTTTGCAATCGCAATTACTAATTTCTCTACTTCTGTCGGTAACCAATCTGCATAGAAACCTAAATGTCCTGTATGTACACCAACAAATGCTGTTTCATCCAATCGATTATAATAACGATGAAACGCATACAAAAGCGTTCCATCTCCCCCAACAGAAATTACAATATCGGGTTCCTTTTCATCCATTATAAATCCAAAATCTAGCAAGTACTCTTTCATCGTGCTTGCCAGTGTATCTGATGATTGATCTCCCTTTGACATAATTGTAAATTTCATCGCCCAACACCCTTTAGTTTATGATTCGGAATCTTTCGTTTCTTGCTTTCTTGAAAAAGCCTTTTGCGCTTCTTGAATCTCAAGACGAATAGAAGACATTTCTTCATCTAATAAAAACGCCGCTTCAGCTGCACGTTGCAAGCGTATTTTAATATCTTCAGGAAAACGTCCACTATATTTATAATTTAAAGAATGCTCAATTGTTGCCCAAAAGTTCATTGCTAGCGTGCGTATTTGGATTTCTACCAATACTTTTTGTTCACCCTGAATCGTTTGAACAGGATAACTAATGACAACATGATAAGAACGATAACCGCTATCTTTCTTTTGCGTGACATAATCACGTTCTTCCACGATTTCAAAGTCATTTCGTTTTCGAAGATATTCTACAACAGGCTTAATCTCATCAACAAATTGACACATCATTCTAAGCCCAGCAATATCCTGCATATCTTCTCTCAATCGGTCTAGCGGTACATTTCTCTTCTCCGCTTTATCAATAATACTTGCAACCGACTTTACCCTTCCTGTTACAAACTCAATTGGAGAATGCTCTGTTAACATTGCAAATTGAGTACGCATTCCTTTTAGTTTCACTTTCAGCTCTGCCACCGCTTGGTGGTAAGGTGCTAAAAATTCTTCCCAATTTCGATTCATTTCAACCACCACCAAAATCAATCCATTTGCTTATAGAAATACTTTTTCTACAGCAGTTACTAATTCTTCTCCGTAATTTGCATTACCTTCAATATTTTCAACTAAATATTCTACTTCTTCTTTTAATCCTTCTAATTCCATTTCAATGTCATTCACGCTAACGAACATAACCACATCGTTATTCATCGCTTCATGCATTGCTTCCCAGCATGTGTGCGGAATACTTACATAAATAAAAGATGATTCATTTTCTAAGATATATAAAAATGATAAATTGTCTGAGTCTACAAGTACGTGATTACGTGCACTTAACTCCTTTACCTCTATTTCACTATTTTCCGCACAAAAAATAAGAGCATTCTCTCTCTTTTCTACGCTCTTAACTTGGATTTTATTTTGCATGCTCTAACTCCTCCATCTCAACTTCCTGTCTTACTTAACAGTATTATTGTATCATAACATGGACGCAAACAAATAAAACATTGAACCAAATTTATGAAAAAGCGATAATGTGTAAAGAATTATTTTTCAAAAGGAGATTATACAATGACACAAGAAATTGAAATTGAATTCAAAAATATCGTTACAAAAGAAGAATTCGATACATTATGCAAATCGTTTTCTATTGAAGCATTTACGAAACAAGTGAATCACTACTTTGAAACACCTGACTTCTCGTTAAAAGAAGCTGGCTCTGCACTTCGTATTCGTCATAAAGGAGAAACTTATACGTTAACGTTGAAACAACCTGCAGAAATCGGTTTATTAGAAACACATCAAATCGTAACAGAAGACGAAGCAAAAATGATGATGGAAACAAACACAATCATTCAAGGAGCAGTAGTAGATCAATTACACAAATTACAAATTCCTGTTTCTGCTTTAACATATATGGGTAGTTTAACAACAGAAAGAGCAGAAACATTATTTAAAGGCGGAACGCTTGTCTTTGATCATAGTTTCTATTACAATCACGATGATTATGAAATTGAATTTGAAGTGCAAGATGAAGAAACAGGAAAAGCTGCATTTATTCATTTATTAACGCAACATAACATACCTGTTCGTCATACAAATAACAAAGTAAAACGCTTTTTCCTTGCCAAACAAAACAAAGCACGCTAAAGTGAAAATTCCACTAGTGAATATGTTTCGCTAGTGGATATACCTCACTAAAAAATTTACATCCGTAGAATAGGCAAAGAATCTTTGAGGAGGCTGTTTATTTGCCCTCTCGAACATTCCATTGCTACAATAGATATACATTTCATGGAAAAAGGAGTTTATAAAGGATGAGCAAGCAACCGATGACACCATTTGAAGCAATTGGCGGTGAACAATGCATTGCAATATTAGTAGATACATTTTATTCCTATGTCAGTAAACACCCTGACTTATCTCCCATCTTCCCGGAAGATTTAACAGAAACCGCTAGGAAGCAGAAGCAATTTTTAACACAATATTTAGGTGGTCCTAATTTGTACACTGAAGAACATGGTCATCCTATGTTAAGAGCACGCCATCTTCCGTTTGAGATTACTCCAAAACGAGCAGAGGCTTGGCTATCATGTATGGAGCAAGCAATGGATGATACTGGAGTGCATGGTCATATAAGAGAGTTTGTCTTTGAACGTTTAGCATTAACCGCTCAGCATATGGTTAATACTCCAAACGAAACAGGTGAAGTGTAATGGATAAGCAGGAAGCAAAGCATATAAATATGCCATCTCCTTCCGCATGTGAGCATAAGTCTGTAGAAGCATATTTATTTATTGATCCACTTTGTAAAGATTGCTGGGAAATTGAGCCTTTTATTATTAAACTATGGCTTGAATACGGGAAATACTTCTCTATTCGTCATATCGTAACAGGAAAAGTGGATGGAACGAACGCTTCCTCACACAAATGGAATAAACCTGCTAATATTCGATTTGTGTGGGAAAAGACAACAAGTTTACAAGGTTTTTCATGCGATGGAAAGGTACATATGCAAGAAGCATCGTCAACACCATATTTAGTTTCGATGGCAATTAAGGCAGCGGAGTTGCAAGGCCGAAAAGCAGGTTCGAAGTTTTTGCGAAAACTCCAAGAATACATTTTCCTTGAAAATGTATCAAGCCCTGACTGCGAACTATTACTTGCATGTGCGAAAGATAGCAATATTGATGTAGAAGAATTTAAAAAAGATCTACATTCTGCTAGTGCAAAAAAAGCTTTCCAATGTGACTTGAAATTCACGAATGAAATGCATATTACAGAAATACCCTCCCTCGTCTTTTTTCATGCGAACTCAGATGAAGAAGGTATTAAAATCGCTGGAAATTATTCCTACGATGTATACGTACAATTATTGAAAGAACTTGTAAAATGTGAAATTGAGCCAGAACCATTACCACCTTTAGAAGTGCTACTAGAAGCAACACAATTTATATCTTCAAAAGAAGTAGCATTTATTTATGACTGTCCGCAACAAGAAATTGAGCGCGAACTTAAAAAATTACAACTGAAACGAAAAGTACAAATGATAGAAGTAAAATGCGAACGTTATTGGAAATGGATAGCAAAAGAAAAAGACCTGGTGTAAACACCAGGTCTTCTTCTTTACGGCTTATAAAAATATTAAAGGGGATGGGAGAAATTTTCACGTTCAAACAAAGGGGTATATGTTTGTATGTGAATTCGTTCACGCTTATTATATTACAAGATTCGACGTCAGATGACAACCCCTTTTGTCGAATTTCACACTTTTGTCACATTCTAAACGTTTTCATTTTTGAATAAGCTATAAAAAAGGTCATTTAGGGGGTTTATTTATGAAAAAATCTTATATTGCTCTTCTCTTTCTAGCTGTCATCGTTTCTTTTTTCTTGTACATCCTCTCTCTATTACAAGCTTTTCCTAAAATTATTGCCTTACCTCTTTTATTCGTAATCATTGTTATCACTCTCTCTTATTTCAATCATAAAAAACGATTCAAAGGGTTTTAATTTCAAAAATCAGCCGTAAAACTATCCTTTCAGTTAGAAAAAACAAAGAAATTCACCTTGTTTTTCGACATATATCGACATTTAATCTATTCAAAAAAAGACGAGGATACAATCCCTCGTCTTTTTTCATTACTTTTCTTCAAATAATAATGCTTCTAATTCATTTAATTTCTCTTCAAATACTTGTAGTGCCTCTTTTACTGGTTCAGGAGATGCCATATCTACTCCTGCTTTTTTCAGCACTTCAATTGGATAATCAGAGCTTCCTGCTTTTAAGAACTCGTTAATATAACGTTCTACTGCTGGTTGTCCTTCTTCTAAAATCTGTTTAGATAGAGCAGTCGCTGCACTAAATCCTGTTGCGTATTGATATACGTAATAGTTGTAGTAGAAGTGTGGAATACGAGACCATTCTAAACCAATCTCTTCGTCGATTACTAAAGCGTCACCGAAATATTTCTTATTTAAATCATAGTAGATTTCCGTTAGCATATCTGGCGTAACAGCATGTCCTTCTTGTACTTTCTTATGAATAATATGTTCAAACTCTGCAAACATCGTTTGACGGAATACAGTACCACGGAACCCTTCTAAATAATGATTTAATAAATATAGACGCTCTTTCTTATCTTCTGTCGTTTTTAATAAATAATCATTTAGAAGCGCTTCATTACAAGTAGATGCCACTTCTGCTACAAAGATGGAATAATCACCATATACGTGCGGTTGTGTTTTTCTTGTATAGTAACTATGCACCGAATGACCAAACTCATGAGCAAGTGTAAATAAGTTATTTACATTATCATGCCAGTTCATTAAAATATACGGATTTGTTCCATATGCACCAGATGAGTATGCCCCGCTTCGTTTTCCTTTATTCTCATACACATCTACCCAGCGATTTTCATATGCCTCTTTCAAAATATCAACATATTCATCACCAAGTACGTTTAAAGATTTTAATAAAAGGTCTTGTGCTTCTTCGTATTTCACATTCATTTTCACTTCTGGTACAAGTGGTGTATATAAATCATACATATGAAGCTCATCAAGTCCTAATGCACGCTTACGAATATCGATGTAACGGTGTAATAAATGTAAGTTGTCATTTACCGTTTCAACGAGTTGATCGTATACTGCTTCCGGAATATTATTATTGCTCAGTGCAGCTTGGCGAGCAGAATCATATTTACGAACACGCGCATTGAAATTATTACGTTTTACTGCTCCACTTAACGTACTTGCGAATGTATTTTTAAATTTCCCATACGTTTCATATACAGCTTTAAATGCATCTTCGCGAACACGAGGATCATCACTTTCTAAAAACTGAATGTAACGGCCATGTGTAATTTCTATTTCTTCTCCGTCTTCACCTTTAATAGATGGGAATTTTAAATCCGCGTTATTCAACATACCGAATGTATTGCTTGATGAACTCATTACTTCAGATGCTTCCGCTAATAAAGCCTCCTCAGCTTCTGATAATACGTGCGGGCGTTGACGTGTAATTTCTTCTAATGCATGTTCATATACACTTAAATCTCTATTTTCCTTCAAGAATGTTTGCATTGTATCTTCTGAAATCGATAAAATTTCAGGCACAATATACGCTGTGCTACTAGATACTTGTGAATATAAATTTGTTGCGCGATCATTTAATGCTTGATATACAGAGTTTGTTGTATCTTGATCGTAACGCATATGAGCATATGTATATAGCTTACCTAATCGCATTGAAATTTCATCTTCATATTGCAATGCCTCAAGTAAATTGTCCGCAGAGTCACCAAGTTTCCCTTTAAATTCAGTTAACTTCGGTAATAGCTCTTTAATAGCCTGGAATTCTTTTTCCCATTCTGCATCTGTTTGGAAAATATCTTCTAATCGCCACGTACTTGCTTCTTCAATCTCGTTGCGATCTGGTAATGCTTTCGCTTTGTTTTGTTCAGACATTCTTTAAGCCCTCCTTTAAATATCTCTACTTAAGTACAATTCGTTTTTTCTTATGTAATTCCTTCACAATCATTCTTTATTATATCCCCTTTTCCTCCTCTCATGTTAAAATTTGCCTCAAATAAAGATAGCGCATGTATTAAGCAAATCTCATCATGTTTCATAATTTCCTCCTCTGTTTTTAACATCACTACATCCCTTATTTTTCGGTACGTATAACTTCCCGCTTTATGCAATACACCTATATAGCATAAAAATGTCATATATTCAGTAACTGCCACTTTCCATGTGTGCTGTGAAAAGTACGGAAGTATCCGCCTTTTCGTATACCTTTTTACATAACTACACACATATTGAAGAGAAATACACTCTCCTACTGCAAGCCCCCCTATACACTTCATATATAGAAAAGCTTGCCATATAAATGGGTTTGTTTGAAAAGCAAATCCAGAAGGGAGTGGAACACCAATTTCAGAAGGAAAGCTCGCTGGGGTACATTTAAATTGATATAAGAGGCGTAATAATGACTTATAGTTATAATTCCAAATAGGCAGAGCGTTTTGCCGAAAATAATCCTTTCGCTTCTTCCATTCTCGTTCTAATATTTCCTTTTTGAAAGGAATAGGAGAAAAAAGCATTTCAAAAGTAGTCGTTTCAATTGGTAAATATATAATATGTGAGAAAGAGACGCTTGTAGAAAATGAAGTGATAAATGCACATTTCATAAATGATTTTTCTTTCGAACAGAAGAAAATAAGAAATGGTTGAGGATAAGATTGTAAGGAGAAAGCCATAAGTGAGGAGAATTTCATCCAATATGCCGATTGCTTTTTCAATTGATTTCCACCAACGATCCAAATGACCTGTATACCAGCTCGCCAATATGAATAGGTTCTTTTGTACAGCTGCTCTATAGCAAGGTTTGCACATTGGTATTCAATTGCAATTTTTCTGCCCGCCCTCTCTACAAAAATATCTGGTCGTTGCTTAATTTCCGGAAGGTAGTACTCAATATCCACCTGAAAGTTTTGACGTTTGAACCATCTATATAACAATTCTTTACCGTGCATATGATACGTTGATTCCGCTTCATAAAAGGCAAGACATGAATCCACTTTTTTATGAGCAAAATGCCAACTTTTTTGTTTCCCTAATTTCATTTGCACTTCCTTTCCACAAGCTACACAAAAGAATCGTTCCTGTTGGCGCATACGGCGCAAAAGCTCTTCATTACAATTATAGAGTAAATGAATTTTTTCTCCGTTTTCTCTTTTAGCTATAAATATCGGAATCACACCCTTTCAGCTCCTTATATTCTACAATTTATTACAAATTCCTTTTAAAAAAGAGATGTCCCAATTTCGGACATCTCTTTTTATAATAATGGCGATAATAACCGGTACGTTGATTCAACAATTCGTCTATGCAGACGCCTTTTATGAAAACGATCGACGTGAATTTCACTGGATTCTTCTAAATCGTCTTTAAAGTCTTGAACAAGTCTTTTAATGCTATCTGTATCATATAAAAAGGCATTTACTTCAAAATTCAAATGAAAACTTCTCATATCCATATTAGCTGTCCCAATTGAAGCTAAATCAGAATCAACGATGACAATTTTACTATGAAGAAAACCTTTTTCGTATTCATATATCTTTACTCCTGCGTCTAAAAGCTCTGGGAAGTACGATCTCGATGCGTAAAAGACAGTGCGCTTATCAGGTTTACTCGGCATCAACAAACGGACATCAATACCAGCAAGTGCAGCAACCTTTAATGCGGATAAAATATCATCATCCGGAATAAAATACGGCGTTGCAATCCAAATAGATTTCCGAGCAGAAGCGATCATTGCGAAATATAAATGCTTAATCGTTTCCCACTTATTATCGGGGCCGCCTGCAACTAGCTGCACTCCTCCCCAATGATCACCCTCAACTGCTTTTGCTTGTAAATATTCAGGAGCTAGCACAGCCTCTCCAGTCATATAAAACCAATCTTGAAGGAAAATAAGCTGTAAACTTTGAACCGCTTCACCACGTAAATACAAATGAGTGTCTCGCCAAAAGCCAAAATATTTACTTTTTCCTAAATACTCATCACCAATATTTAATCCGCCCACAAACCCTTCGTTCCCATCAATCACAACAATTTTCCTATGATTTCGATAATTAATCTTATCGTTTAAAATCGGAAAGCGCACAGGAAAGAACGGAATCATTTCTACACCTGCATCGTTTAATTCTTCAATATACGATTTCGATAACTTAAAACTTCCAACCGCATCATATAAAAAGCGAACAACAACGCCCTCTTTTGATTTTTGTATTAAAATATCTTTAATTTCTGTTCCTAATTTATCATCACGCACAATGTAATATTCCATATGAATGTGATGTTTCGCTCGTTTTAACCCATTTAAAATGGCCTGAAACGTTTCATCTCCATTTGTTAATGTCCTCGTTTCAGTTTGAAATGAAATATTTAAAGCACCTAATCGATCCGCTAAACGAAATAACAGTTCTTGATGCTTATGATTGCGTAAAATTCGTTCTTCGTAATCTTCATGCCCTTTATATTGTAAAAACGCCTGTTCATCAAGTAACGCCTTCTTTTGAAACATTCTTTTTCTCCGAAAATTTTGTCCAAATAATAAATAAGCAAAGAAGCCAAACACAGGAAAAATCCCTAACACAATTAACCATGTAAGTGTTTTAGATGGGTGGCGATTTTCTAAGAAAATAACGCAACCAATTAAAAACGCAGATACTGTAAATAAAATACTAATAATACCTAAAATCGAAACATCTTTTATCCCAATCACATCTGAATAAAATGCTACATCAATAAACATACGTAACGAAACAAATAATGCGAACAATAGCAAGATAAAGAAAATCAGCTTTAACGTATTTTTCATCTCTTACCTCCTAACTAAGAAAGCTTTCCTATTCTTCATATAAAAAGCCGATTTCATACTACAGAAATCGGCCTACGTTTTAGCAGGAAAATTATTGCGAATCGTTTCAAGCGCATGCTCTTTCACAATTTGTTTTCCATACTCACTTACACGATGAATTGTTAAAGTTGATTCTTCCCCATATTCTAAAACAATACTTAAAATACGATCGATTTCTTCTTCATCATGTAGCACTTCATCGAATTCCACATATACATAATAGCGGTCCTCAAATGAATACAGCTCATCTTTTATATCTTCAAAGATAAGACGATGACTTAATGAAATGACATCTTCAAAATCATTAAATTTAATCAAAAAGCCAAACGTCCCATCTTCATTAAAGTTTGTTCCTGTTTGTTCTTCTACCTCTTCGACTAACTCTTGTTGGAATAATGATTCAATGCCTTCATCTAGAGGAATATCTATAATTTTGTCTACCCCTATCGGTAGTTCCAGCTTTTGCCCATCCTTTGAAAGCTCTGCTTTCGTGACAAGTACTTCAATCCCTTTATCGACTGCTTGCACTTGGATCCATAACGGCCCATCAATAAAGAAATCGTCATGATCACGAGCTTCGTCCATCATCTCCCAAAAGAGCTCTTCACTTCGTTCGCGATCATACCAAATTTCTTCACGATTAAATCCTCTATCCTCTATATCAATGTACGTAATAAAAAATTTCATCGTATGATCATTAATTCTTTCAATATCCAAAATACAACTCTCCCTTCCTGCTTAGAATTGTTATGAAGGGATTCCCCACTCATATGACAAATCAATAGATTCTTGTACTCTCATTTTATGATAAGATTCTCCAGAATGGAAATAAAATCGATTTATTTTACAAAAATAGTTATATGCCTATCTTTACTCGATCAACTACATAAATATATTATTATAACGATTTCTTACTTACAAAAAATTTGGACATACATTTCCACATTCCCCCGTACACTGTAATAAGGTGAAACTTCTATTAGAAGAGATTATTTAACAACAACTTTCTTCATCACATACATACAGTTCGCTTATTAAAACATCATAAATGGAGGCAGACGAATGGACTTAGAGTTTTTAACATCCGTACTAATGATTGTCGGTATCGATGTTGTATTAGGTGGTGACAATGCAATCGTCATCGCACTAGCTAGCCGAAATTTACCTGAATCGAAACGAAATAAAGCTATTTTGATCGGTACTCTTTTAGCAATCGTACTAAGAATTGTCCTTACTATACTAGCTGTCTATTTACTCGACATTCCATTTCTACAATTGATTGGCGGGGTTTTACTTACATTAATTGCAATCAATTTATTAACTGATGATAGCAATGACCTTTCTGCCATTCAAGGAAAAACAACTTTATTTCAAGCTGTGCGGACAATTGTTTTCGCGGATCTCGTTATGGGGTTTGATAATGTTATTGCCATTGCAGGTGCAGCTCACGGGAGATTTTTACTCGTCATAATCGGCTTACTCATTTCTATCCCTATTATTATTTGGGGCAGTAAACTTATTTTAATACTTATGGAACGATTTCCATTCCTCATTTATTGCGGTGCAGCAATTCTTGCCTATACTGCAGGGAAAATGGTTACACATGAAGACAGACTTGCAATCTTTTTTCATAACAACCCAAGTTTCACCGCAAGCATTCCTTATTTGTTCATTTTCACTATTTTATGCATCGGCTTTATCGTAAAACAAGTTCGATTACGCAATGTGAAACATTAAAAAAAACCTTCTACTATATAATAGGTAGAAGGTTTTCATATTATTATAATTAATTTACAAGACGTTGTGCTTCACGTAATTGGAACGTTCTTACTGTACGTGGTAAGAAACGACGAATTTCGTCTTCGTTGTAACCAACTTGAAGGCGTTTCTCGTCAATCATAATTGGACGACGTAAAATCCCTGGATAGTCACGAATCATCTTATATAAATCTTGAAGTGGTAAAGACTCTAAGTTTACATTCAATTCTTGGAAAACTTTCGAACGAGTAGAAATAATCTCATCCGTTCCGCTTTCTGTCATACGTAAAATCTCTTTAATTTCCTCAATCGTTAATGGATCTGAGAAGATATTACGTTCTGTATAGGGAATATGATTTTCCTCTAGCCATAATTTCGCCTTTCTACAAGACGTACAGCTTGGAGAACTATATAATGTTACCATACAAAGCTCACTCTCCTTAAAGAGTACAAATTCTGTACTAAATACAGTTTTAATTTCTAACTTCAGCAATTTTTCGCGATAACTTGTCTTATTGAAAAGTACAAAAATCGCATTTCATGTAAGCAACAACTTATAATAAACAACAATTACTTTTAATAAGTAACTTCTATAATCATTATACAATAGATTTTGCAAGAAATATACAGTAAATTTCCTGCTAGTTGAGAAAACTCTTCCGTGTATTCCACTGCTATGTAACATGATTACGCTCAATTTAGCTGTACTTGAACAATAACTTTCAATCCTTTTACTACTCACTTCTCATAGATTTTTCATATAATATATAGTTATTTATCTATAATCTTCCCTATGAAAAAGAGAACGTTTTCTTACTTTTTCCTGATAAATCAATTAAGAAATGTAAGACTATATAAATGAGAATAAAAGGGAACGTTTGTTCTCATTTTAACAAACATTCTCCCTCCTGTCTACACGATTTCTAAAGTAAATTAAATATTTTTCTGACATTTCTTTCTTTTTCATTTTTTATCTCATACAATAAACATACAGACAAGCAAAGGGGGAGTTTTCAAATGATTGCTTTTTTTATTGATTTTATTACGGTTGCTGCCCTCATCATCGGAATAACAGCATTGATTGGTGTCATTACAAATAGCATCGGCGAAAAGCTCTTTGGTGGAAAAGAAAAAATGAAGTTTGTTAACAAAAGTTTGGATGTACAATCTGGCTGGAACCAAGTTGGCGGAAAAGGCATTTATAAAAAACGCACGTATTAAAAAAAGCAGGTGGTTAGCCTGCTTTTTTTATTTTCCTACGGATGCCCACTTAAAGCTTAATTCACCGCCATATTTGTGGATATACACATCTTTAATCGTTTCTCTTTCTAATATAGATCTGCCGCGTTGGAATACTGGCGCAATTGCTGCATCCTCAAATAAAATTTTCTCTGCTTTTAACAGTTCATTCCAACGTCCTTTTACATCTGAGCCTTCTTGCTTTGCCTTTTTAATAATGTCATCATACTGAGCATTAGAATAAGCCATTTTATTTTGTGAACCATCTGTTATAAACATATCAAGGAATGTGATTGCATCAGGAAAATCAGGTCCCCATCCAGTAAATGAAATATCAAACTGTCCACTATCTTCAAGTTTTAATTTTTGCGCAAATGGTTGCATCTTAATTGTTACTGTTAGACCTGGTAAGTTCTTTTCTAATTCTCCCTTTACATACTCACCAATTTTCTTAGATTCTTCATTATCAAAGTTTAAAAATTCTAGTTCTATTTTATCCTTACCTAATTCTTTCTTGCCTGCTTCCCAGAATTTTTTAGCTTCCTTCACATCGACTTTCGAAAGCTTTCCATTTTCTTTTCTGAAATCTTGCTTATCTGGTCCCTTAACAAAATCAGATGGTACTAAACCATAAGCTCCCTTAGAACCGTTGTTTAAAATAACCTCTCCAATACCATCTCGATCGTATGCACTAGAAATAGCCTTACGAATATTTTTGTTAGCTAATGATGGATTTTTTTGGTTAAAACGCAAGAAGAATACAGTTGGATCATTAATTGTTTTAAAGTCTTTTTGTCCTTTATATTTATCAACTAACTCCGCTGATAAACCAACTCTGTCAATCGCATTCGTATTATACAAATTAACAGCTGCTCCTGTATCTTTTACAACATTAAAGTTAACTTCTTCTAACTTCACTTCTTTTTGATCCCAATAATTTGGATTTTTCTTTAATTTGAAACTTTGTTCATGTTTCCATTCATTTAATACA
The DNA here is from genome assembly GCF_058792475.1 of Bacillus sp. MT94. Taxonomy (NCBI): domain Bacteria; kingdom Bacillati; phylum Bacillota; class Bacilli; order Caryophanales; family Bacillaceae; genus Bacillus; species Bacillus sp. MT94. Next base: position 240,589 of record NZ_JBXAEZ010000003.1, read on the forward strand.
AATGGACCGTTATACAGAGTTGTATTTGCTTCCAAACCAAATTTTTCTCCCTGTTCTTTCATATATTTCTCATTTAATGGGAAAAATAGTGGATACACAGTTAAATCGAGAAAGTATGGAACTGGATTATCCAATTCAACTTCTAATGTATAATCATCTATTGCTTTAACACCTAATTGATCCGGTGATAGCTCTCTTTTATTAATTTTTTCTGCATTTTTTACATCTAACATAATATATCCTGATTTTGCTGCCGTATCAGGATTAACAGCTCTTTGCCATGCATAGACAAAATCTTTTGCTGTTACAGGGTCACCATTCGACCATTTAGCGTCTTCCCGCAATTTAAACGTATATTTTTTACCATCTTCTGATTTTGTATGAGATTTTGCCACACCTGGAACTAACTTATCGCCTTTTCCAAGTCGATACAGCCCTTCCATTGTATTATTCATAACTTTTGAAGAAGCAGCATCCGAGGCAAGTGTTGTATCCATTGTCGGAATTTCAGACACTTCTGTTAGATTAATAACTTGCTTCGCACCGCTTTTCCCGCTATCCCCTTTTGCGTTTGCTTGCGGTTCATCTTTTTGATAGCTACATGCCCCTAACATCATGCTCATCGCTACTGTTGATGCTACAAAAACTGGTATCTTTTTTTTCATACTTCCACCCTCCAAAAAAATGTTAGCCCTTTCATTTTCAAACAGAAAGAAATATATATATGTTCTAATAATTCATATTATACACACAAATATATTTTTTGTATATTTATATTTCTATTTCATTAAAATTTTATGTAAAAAAATATATCTTTGTAAACGTTTTATATTGCTGATTATCTTTACTAAAGTACCAAAAATAATTATTTTTATATTTTTCTAAATTATCAGAGAAAAATAAATTTTATATTTTATAATACTTTATGTATAATTATCCCAACCTTTTTAACATAAAATAGCAGTCCCTTCATATTAAAAATATGTAGGCTAAAATGAGTGCAAAGGATAAGAAAGTATGTTACGATACATTTTGCTAAAAATAGATATCGGTAAAGAGGGGACGGACATGACAGCAATTCAGGAAAAAAATGGGCCGACAGAGAAATTAAGTTTATTCTTATTAACATGGCCTATTTTTCTAGAAGTTTTTCTTTTTATGTTGATGGGGATCGCTGATACTTTCATGTTAAGTGCATTATCAGACGATGCTGTATCTGGGGTTGGTGCAGCGAATCAATACCTCCATATCGCTATTTTGGTATTAGAAGTCATCGGGAACGGCGCAGCTATCGTCGTATCTCAATACCTCGGTTCCAAACGCTTTATGGAAGCATCTAAAATATCAGCATTAGCCGTCACATTAAATTTAATAGTTGGGCTCGTTATAAGCGCTGGTTTTCTTTTATTTTCGAAACATATGATGCTCGCAATGAACTTACAAGGCGATGTACTAACGTATGCGCAAAACTACTTATCTATCGTCGGAGGAGCCATCTTCCTACAAGCTATTATTAACTCATTAGCCGCAATTATCCGTGTACACGGTTTCACAAAGCAAGCGATGTTTATTTCACTCGGAATGAATATTATTCATATCGCTGGAAACTACGTACTCATTTTCGGGAAATTTGGTTTCCCTGAGCTCGGTGTACAAGGGGCTGCAATTTCTTCCGCTATCAGTCGATTGATCGCACTTATTGTTTTCTTCTGGTTACTATACCGCGTTATGGAATATCGCGTGAAATTACAATATTACTTCACTTTATCCAAAGAATACATTGGGAAAATTTTAAAAATCGGTATTCCATCTGCATTTGAACAAGTGATGTATCAAGCTTGTCAAATCGTCTTCCTTTATTACGCAACGTACTTAGGAACGGAATCATTAGCTGCTAGACAATACGCTACTAACATTTCCATGTTCACTTATTTATTTGCAATTGCGATTGGTATGGGAACAGCCATTATTATTGGCCGCCTTGTTGGTGGTGGCGAAAAGGATGAAGCATACGAACGCTTATGGAAAAGTGTAAAATGGGCGATTGGTGTAACTCTATGTATGGTCGCTCTCGTTATTACATTCCGTACACAATTAATGGGACTGTTTACAGATAATCCGCACATTATCGGGTTAGGCGCAAGTGTTCTTTTACTAAGTGTACTACTTGAAACGGGACGTACGATGAATATCGTCATCATTAATTCGCTTCGTGCAGCTGGTGATGCAAAATATCCTGTTTTAATCGGTGCATTCTCTATGGTGTTAATGAGTTTACCACTAGGTTACTTTTTCGCCTTTCATTTAGATATGGGGCTCGTTGGTATTTGGCTAGCGATCGCCATCGACGAATGGACGCGTGCCATTATTATGTTCTTCCGCTGGAAAAGCAGGGCGTGGGAACGTTACGCACTTGTGAAACCAGAAGAGCAAGACGAGATTGGTTCTGTTCAGGCACAGTAGTACTTGTTTGATCATGATGTATTTATTAATAAATGCAATTTATATCGACTTACCGACAACTCATTTATATAGTATAGAAAAAAGCCATCCTTCCTTAATGGAAGAATGGCTTTTTTTATTATTGATAAATCTCTTTATATTTCTTATACTCTGCTTCAGAACATAGTACGAAATGTCCTGGGCGAATTTCACGCATTGTTGGCACTTCGCTACCGTAATCATGCTGCGATGGATCGTATACGATACGTTTACGATTGCGCTCATAATCTGGATCTGGTAGCGGAATTGCTGATAATAGTGATTTCGTATATGGATGAACTGGATTCGCATATAACTCTTCACTTGTTGTTAGCTCAACGATTTGACCACGGTACATTACACCGATGCGGTCACTAATGTATTTTACCATTGATAAATCATGGGCAATGAATAAGTATGTTAGACCTTTTTCTTTTTGTAGCTTTTTCAGTAAGTTTACAACTTGCGCCTGAATCGATACGTCAAGTGCTGAGATCGGCTCATCCGCAATGATAAATTCTGGTTCTACAGCAAGCGCTCGAGCGATACCGATACGCTGACGTTGTCCACCTGAGAATTCGTGCGGGAAACGGTTCGCGTGCTCTTTATTTAAACCAACTGTGTTTAATAGTTCATGAACACGGTCCATGCGCTCTTTTTTACTTTTCGCTAATCCGTGAATATCAATACCTTCTGCGATAATATCCCCTACTGTCATACGAGGATTTAATGATGCGTATGGATCTTGGAAAATCATTTGCATTTTACGGTTGAATTTCTTCAATTCTGCGCGTGATTTCTTACCATGTACGTTTTCACCATCGAACAATACTTCACCAGCAGTTGCATCATATAAACGAATAATCGTTCTTCCAGTAGTTGATTTACCACAACCTGATTCTCCTACAAGACCAAATGTTTCTCCGCGGTAAATATCAAATGAAATATCATTAACCGCTTTGACAACACCACCACTCACGTCGAAGTGCTGCTTTACATTTTTTACTTCAATTAATTTCTCACGTTGTTTAGTCATGTTGTTCACCTGCTTTCATTTGAAGAATACGTTTTTCAACGACTGCCGGCGGTTTTACCTCTGGAGCTTGCTCGTGAAGTAACCAAGTTGCCGCATAGTGTGTATCACTTACTTTAAATAAAGGTGGGTCCATTTCAAAATCAATTTTTAGTGCCTGTGGGTTACGTGGTGCAAAAGCATCACCCTTTGGCGGCTTTAATAAATCCGGAGGCGTTCCAGGAATTGCATATAACTCTTCCTCTGAGCCATCTAAGCTTGGCATAGATGCGATTAAGCCCCAAGTATATGGATGTTTCGGATTATAGAAAATTTCATCTACAGTTCCAATTTCAACAACTTTACCAGCATACATAACTGCCACTCGGTCAGCAACGTTTGCTACTACACCTAAGTCATGCGTAATGAAAATAATTGCCGCTTCTGTTTTTTGCTGAATGTCTTTCATAAGTTCTAAAATTTGTGCCTGAATCGTAACGTCTAGCGCTGTTGTCGGCTCATCGGCAATTAATAATTTCGGGTTACAAGCTAACGCCATCGCAATAACTACACGCTGTCTCATACCACCTGAGAATTGGTGAGGATATTGTTTTAAACGAGCTTCTGGATTTGGAATACCTACAAGGTCGATTAATTCTAAAGCAACTTTACGTGCGTCTGCTTTACTCATCCCTTGGTGTTTAATAAGGCCTTCCATAATTTGATTTCCAATTGTCATCGTTGGGTTTAATGATGTCATTGGATCCTGGAAAATCATCGCGATATCTTTACCACGTACTTGCTGCATTTCTTTTTCTGTTAATTTCGTTAAGTCACGACCTTCAAATACGATCTCACCATTTTTAATGCGTCCAGGAGGATTCGGAATTAATCCCATTAACGCTTTAGAAGTAACTGATTTCCCTGAACCAGATTCTCCTACAATCGCCAATGTCTCTCCTTTTTTCAAATCAAAAGTAACGCCGCGTACAGCTTGTACTTCACCTGCATGTGTATCAAAGGAGACTTGTAAATCTTTTACCTCTAACAATGTTTTCATCTTTGCCTCTCCCCTCTTTTACTTACGCATTTTTGGATCTAACGCATCGCGTAATCCGTCTGCCATTAAGTTAAACGCTAAAATTAATATACTGATGACAACCGCAGGGATGAACATCATATGCGGATACGTTTGAATAGATTTATAACCGTCATTTACAAGAGAACCAAGTGACGCGAATGGTGGCTGAATACCTAAACCGATGAAGCTTAAGAACGCCTCACCAAACACCGCCGTTGGAATTGTAAACATTGTCATTACGATAATTGGTCCCATTACGTTCGGGATTAAGTGTTTTACAATTAATTGTGTATTTGTTGCACCTAATGTACGAGATGCTAACACATATTCTTGGTTTTTTAATTTCAGGATTTGTCCACGAACGATACGCGACATCCCTATCCAACCTGTAATTGCCATTGCGAGTGTAATTGACCATATACCAGATCCCATGATGATTACCATTAAGATAACGATGATTAAGTATGGAATACCGTTAATAATCTCCATAATACGTTGCATAATATTATCTACTCTGCCGCCATAAAACGCTGAAATACCTCCGTATGCAACCCCAATTACTAAGTCAATTGCTGCTGCTAAAAGAGCGATATATAATGATACTCGTGTACCTTCCCATGTTCTTGTCCATAAATCACGACCAAGATCATCTGTACCAAACCAGAAATACTCTTTAATATCACGTTTTTCATATTGGTCAACACCATATTGATCTGTACCGTCAAATGGTAACCAATGAACATTTTCAATAACAGGAATTTTCGGTGGCATTTTCGCACGACCTAAATCTTGCTCTTTATACGAGTGTTTACTTACCATCGGTCCAAAAATTGCTAGTAATATAATAAGGCTTAATAATACGAAACCAAACATCGCGCCTTTATGTTGGAACAAACGTCTTCTTACATCTTGCCAAAACGTTAAGCTTGGACGGGCAATGACTTCATTATCCACATTATTTTGATTGGCTTGTTGAAATAAATCTGGAGATAATTTTTGTACATCTTTCATCACTTTTTCCCTCCCGCTAAACGAATTCGAGGATCAATAATTCCGTATAAAATATCAACAATGAAAATAACTAAAATGAAGATTGCACTATAGAAAATTGTAGTTCCCATAATAACTGTATAGTCATTCACTGTAATAGATTTAACGAACTGTTCCCCTAGTCCTGGTACAGCATAAATTTGCTCAATAACTAATGTACCTGTGATTAAACCTGCAACCATTGGTCCTAAAATTGTTACTACTGGAATTAACGCGTTACGAAGTGCGTGTTTGATAATGATAACGCCTTGGCTAATCCCTTTCGCCTTTGCTGTTAAAATGTAATCGGCTTGCATAACTTCAATTAACTCGGCACGAGCGAAACGTGCGATTGTTGCAATAACTGCCATCGATAAAGCAATTGTAGGCATTACTGTAAACTCTGGTCCTTTCCAGAACGCTACTGGGAACCAACCAAGTTTTACCCCTACGAAATATTGTAGTAAAGCGGCGAATACGAATGATGGTACCGACATCCCGAGTACGGAAATAATTGTCGCTCCATAATCGACCCATGTATTGTTACGAAGTGCCGCAACGATTCCTAAAATTAAACCGATAAATGTTCCTAATATAATCGCTTGTAAACCAAGCTGTGCTGATGGTCCAATGCGATCCACAATCATATCTGTTACTGGACGGTTATCATATTGGAATGATACCCCTAAATCACCTTTTGCTAAGTTACCTAAGTAACGTGCATATTGAACTGGTACTGGATCATTTAAACCATATTTTTCAAGAATGATTTCTTTTTGTGCCGGTGATAGCTTCTCCTGATTTTTAAGCGGAGAACCCGGAAGTAATTTCATCAAAAAGAAAGTCAGCGTAGTAATTAAAAATAATGTCAAAGCCATGTACACGAAACGTTTTAATACATAACGTCCCATAGTCAAGCACCTCCCCGTTTTTCTCAAAAGCAATAAGATAGTTTAAAATATTCTTACTTTTATTTTTTTAAAATAAGAGCATATGCCCATCATAGGCATATACCCTTATTCATGATGGAAACCATTTTTAATTTTTGAGTTCAACCCACTTATAGCTAAATTCTCCGCCATATTTATGTTCTAATAGGCCAGTAATTGAGCCACGTTGTAAATATGCTTTTCCAGGTTGATATACTGGAGCAATCGCAGCATCTTCAAGCAGTTGTTTTTCCGCTTTTAATAGTGCATCCCAGCGAGCTTGTACATCAACTTCTGTTTTTGCTTTTTTAATTAAATCATCATACGCTGAATTTGCGTAATTTACTTTGTTTTGCGCATTACCTGTTGTATACATTTCAAGGAATGACATTGGATCCATATAATCTGGACTCCATCCTGCATACGACATCGCATAATCTCCACTTGCTTCAAGTTTTAATTTTTGTGCAAATGGCTGCATTTTTGTCGGAACTGTTAGACCTGGTAAGTTCTTTTCAAATTGGCCTTTTAAATACTCTCCGATTTTTTTAGCATCATCAGTATCAAAGTTTAATAGCTCTAACTCTACTTTCTCTACACCAAGTTCTTTTTTACCAGCTTCCCAATATTTTTGAGCTTCTTTAATATCCTCTTTTATAAGCTTTCCGTTCTCTTCACGGAAGTCTTTTCCATTCGGACCTTTTGCTAAGCCTTTCGGAACAAAACCATATATCCCCTCTGAACCATCGTTTAAGATAACTTTTCCGATATTTTCACGTTCAAAGGACATTGCAATTGCTTTTCGGATATTTTTATTTGCTAAAAATTTATTCTTTTCATTTAAGCGAATAAATTGTGTAGATGGCCTCTTAATCGTTTTGAAATCAGCATCTGATTTGTATTTATCTACAAACTCTGATGTTAACACTACACGATCAATTGCTTTCGTTTCATATAAATTTATAGCAGTTGAACGATCCTTAACAATATTGAAGTTTATTTCTTCAAGTTTTACTTCTTTATTTTCCCAATACGTTGGATTTTTCTTAAGTTGGAAGCTTTGTTCATGCTTCCATTCATTTAATACAAATGGACCATTATAAAGTGTCGTATTGGATTCTAATCCAAATTTTGCTCCTTGTTCTGTTACAAACTTCTCATTCAAAGGATACAATGTTGGATAGACTGTTAAACTTACAAAATAAGGAACAGGGTTATCTAATTCCACTTCAAGTGTATGATCATCAATTGCCTTTACACCAAGTTCTTCAATTGGTAATTCTTTTTTGTTAACTTTCTCCGCATTTTTAACATCAAATAGTATGTAAGCAAACTTGGCACCCGTATTTGAATCTACAGCTCTTCTCCAAGAATAAACGAAGTCTTTCGCTGTTACAGGTTCACCATTAGACCATTTCGCATCTTCACGTAATTTAAATACATACTTTTTGCCATCCTCTGATTTCTCATAAGATTTTGCGACACCTGGAACAAGTTTATCATCTTTCCCCAGACGATATAATCCCTCCATTGTATTATTCATGATGTTAGAAGATGTTGCATCTGTTGATAACGTCGTATCCATAGTTGGAATTTCAGCTGTTTCGGTTAAATTTAACACTTGTTTGTTTGAGGATTTTTCTTTTGCGCCTGCTTTATTGTCCTCTTTTTGGTAACTACAAGCCCCTAGCATACTGACTGTCAACGTCGATGCAACTAATAACGGTATCTTTTTCTTCATGTTGTGTTGCCTCCCCTACTTGCACTTCCTGTACCCTCACTTGTTAAAAAGTAGAATTGAAAGAATAATCTCCAAGTTTCTACAATTTTCATTATACATATAATATAACAATTGTGAATATAGTTTTTTGTTTTTTTGTTAAAATTTTTAATAAAATGTTTATATTTTTATTTTTTTGTAAAGGGATACGTTAACATTGATACCATCATCTTGAAATCAGACCTTTAATTGCGTATAATTTTCAAAAAATTAATTCTAGTACATATTATAGCTTTTATAGTATAATAATTCTAGTAATATTTTGAGGGAGGGGAACATTTTGAATAAAGTTTTTTTTCATACTTGTATACTAATTTTCATAGCGATAATCGCTTCTAGTATTGGCGCATTCCTCATTTCATCGCAATTTTTGTTGAATTTTGTCAACATCTTGTTTTATATTGCACTGTTTTTTATTCTTATCGGCGGTTTTTTATACATATTTCAAAATGGTTTTTTCAATGTAACCATTTACGCATTCCAAAGAGTATTTGGTACGAATAAAAAGATTGACTCTTTAATTGAAGAAGTCGAGGAACCTACAGATAAGAAAGAACGTATTTATAAAACATATTCATTCAAATGGACATATCCAATTTGTATTACAGGTATCGTTCTTGGGTTGTTCTCGACCCTTATTAGCTTTACTATTTTGATGTAGTTTGCAAACACTATCCCATATGATATAATAATCAGCAAAACATTTTGTTATAAAACTTTAGTTCTTTCATATTAAAAGAGCTCAAGTAACAATAAATAAATTTATATGTATGCGATGATAAAGAAGAGTACATATTGAGGCAATTTCAGAGAGCTTGTGGTCGGTGTGAACAAGTAATTGTACAGTATGGAATGGGCTTTTGAGCACCAAACCGAACCGAAAGTAGTAGGCTTTGGCGTTATATCCAAACGTTATTATGGATTAGAGAGATTTCACAGTAGTGAAATAATTAGGGTGGTACCGCGGTCCATTCGTCCCTATAGTTTTTGGGATGAATGGGCTTTTTTGTTTGCCTTCTCTTCCCCCATCACGCATTCAATTTTAGGAGGAATTACTTATGTCAGTTATCTTTTCTGGTATTCAGCCAAGTGGAACGATTACACTTGGAAACTATTTAGGAGCCATGAAGCAGTTTACAGAGCTTCAAAATGAACACGACTGTTATTTCTGTATTGTAAACCAACATGCGATTACAGTACCTCAAGATCCCGTCGGGCTTCGTAAAAACATCCGCAGTCTTGCTGCACTTTATGTGGCATGTGGCATTGACCCTGAAAAAGCTACTTTATTTGTACAATCAGAAGTACCAGCACATGCTCAACTAGGTTGGATCATGCAATCTGTTGCTTACGTTGGAGAATTAGAGCGTATGACGCAATATAAAGATAAAGCTTCTGGTAGAGATTCAGTTCCAGCTGGATTACTTACGTATCCACCATTAATGGCTGCTGATATTTTACTTTACAATACTGAAATCGTGCCGGTTGGTGATGATCAAAAGCAACATATCGAATTAACACGTGACCTAGCAGAGCGTTTCAACAAACGTTACCGTGAAATCTTTACAATGCCTGAAATTCGTATTCCAAAAGTAGGAGCTCGCGTTATGTCATTAACAGAACCTACGAAAAAAATGAGCAAATCTGATCCGAATCCAAAATCAATGATTAGTATGCTTGATGAGCCAAAAACAATTGAAAAGAAAATTAAGAGTGCTGTTACTGACTCTGAAGGTATTGTGAAATTTGATAAAGAAAACAAACCTGGTATCTCTAACTTATTAACAATCTACTCTTCATTCTCTGGAAAAACAGTTGAAGAAATTGAAGCAATGTACGAAGGAAAAGGATACGGCGACTTCAAAGGCGACCTAGGGCAAGTAGTCGTAGAAGCAATTCGTCCAATCCAAGACAAATATAACGAACTAATCAACTCACCAGAACTAGACGAAATTCTAGACAAAGGTGCAGAAAAAGCAAACCGCGTTGCATTCAAACAACTACGCAAAGTAGAAAACGCAATGGGACTAAGCAGAAAACGTAGGTAACATATAAAGCGGAGGCGGCTAGTTTAGAATGTGAGGGGGATGAAGCTCCTGACGTAGAGGCGCTTTTTGCCTCGCAGGAAGGCGCGAAGCCACCGAACATTCTTGCCGCCGGAACTAGATTACTACAAAATTAAAAAACCGCCAATTGGCGGTTTTTTAATTTACCTTTTGCTCATTTTCCATTTCCCATAACTTTTCAAAAAATGGCTGTCCTTTTACGAGACGCTCGCATAATTGTTCATGTTTCTCAGACCAGCCAGCTTTCGCTTCATCATACAGTCTAGCCCAAATATCCTCGAACTCCATATGTTGAACCGTTCCATATGCTGATGGATCCCACTCTGTGTACCAATAGCGAATCTCTGCTGTATTTTTCGTTGTATGTAATTGATCTAACGCCATAAATAATAATTGTTTTAGCTGTCTTTCTTTACGAGTCAAGCCATTCATAATGAAAGGCGATGGTGATAAAATGTGATGTTCTTTTTCTGTTTCTTCTACTTGGAACTCATACTTTTCTGCTTGTACGTTTTCTACCATCTCATATACCATCTGCTCTTGGCGTGGTATAAGTCTGCTTTTGCGAATTGGTACATTGTAACCAATTGTGTCAATCGCAATAATTCCTTTTCCATCTGTAACAACAAAGCAATACTCTTGCTGCAAACGTTCATGATTTTTACGAATATAAGCCTTATGATGTACGTCTTCCAGCATTTTTTGCGGAAGCTCTAACAATTCGTTCTCGATGTAATGATATAATGTGGCATCTACTTTTAATAATGGCACTTGATCTAATAGCTCAATCGTATCATCTTTCCGCCATTCGTAAAAATGACAAACGTTATACCCATTCTCTTCACCTTCAAACCAATTTACCCATACATCATGTAGATATAACATTCACTACCCCTCACTTCACTACTGTTTGTACCAATCATTATGTTCATTTTTGCTTAACTTTATTCCACTTGAGGAAATATATTCTAATTATTATTTTTTCTTCTATTAATACTAAAAAAAACAGGAAATAGAGCCCCTGTTTTTTTATATATGAAATGTATTTGCTTTATTCAATATTTCTTTTGCATCTATAGATAATAAAGAAAGTGTATCTTCTCCTTCCAAAGTTACACAATCTTTGACAATATGAAATCCAAGCGCATAGCCAAGCATCTTCGGATAAGAGTGAAAGCCATTTAATAAGATGTCATGTTCCCTTGTTCCTCGTTTTATACTTATTCTTTCATGTACAACATTTTTCCAATAATAAATAGCCTCTTCTTTTGAAAGATACGCCGTCCACGGTGCATTGTTTTTTTCTGAATATCTTTCCGTCACTGCTTGCTCAGCTAGCCCTTCCATAATCATTGTATCAAGTAATGTATATTCTGTTTCTTTCGTCTCAATTTGATGTAACCTGCATATGTGATGGTATTCATGCGCCAATAACACTTTTAATTCTTCTACCGAATTCCGTCCACATACGAATAAGAAAATAACATGACGCATAGATAATCCAGCCCTACCGTTATACTCTTCTTGCACAGTTCGATTATAGGAATCTGATAATAAAATAAAGACAGGGACATCCGGACCTTTCAACCAATTTTTCAATTTATCATACTCCAGGCTCAACTCTTTCCAAATTTCCTTTTCCTCTAATTCTTTAATTTCCTTTTCCCCGCGCATGATCGGGCGATACATCCCTTTTGAAATTAAAAAGCGATACAACCTTTCTTTTGGCAACGGAATATACTTCGTAAATTTCTCACAAAGTTTCTCTGGCCGTCCATAATATAAATGTAGCCATTCAGCTGTTTCAACAATCCCCATCTTTATCCCTCCTTTTTCTTATGTATATGCTACAGGAGAAAAAGACGTAAAAATAAATAAGGAGTTTTTTCGCAATATAATGCGGAAAAACTCCTTATTTTATCTATTATTTATACGATTTAAATACTAACACTGCGTTATGACCACCGAATCCTAATGAGTTACTTAATACTGCATTTACTTCTTGGTGTCTCGCTTGATTCGGTACGTAATCTAAGTCACATTCTGGATCTGGTGTCTCATAGTTAATTGTTGGAGGAATTACTCCGTCTGTAATTGATTTAATAGAGAAAATCGCTTCAACAGCACCAGCTGCTCCTAATAAGTGACCTGTCATTGATTTCGTTGAGCTAATTGCTACTTTATACGCATGCTCACCGAAAGTTTCTTTAATTGCCATCGTTTCATATTTTTCATTCGCATCCGTACTTGTACCATGCGCATTAATGTAATCAATATCTTCTGGCTGTAGGCCTGCATCAGCTAAAGCTTGACGCATTGCACGCACTCCGCCTTCACCACCAGGAGCAGGCATTGTAATATGGAATGCATCACCAGTTGCACCGTAACCAGCGATTTCCGCGTAAATGTGAGCACCACGAGCTAATGCGTGCTCTAATTCTTCAAGAATTAAAATACCTGAACCTTCACCCATTACGAAACCGCTACGGTTTTTATCAAACGGACGGCAAGCCGTTGCTGGGTCTTCATTAAATGTTAATGCTTTCGCTGAGCTAAATCCTGCGAATGCCATACTTGTTAGCGGCGCTTCTGCTCCACCTGTAATCATTGCATCAGCATCACCACGCTGAATTGCTTTAAATGCATCACCAATTGAGTTTGCACCAGATGCACAAGCCGTTACAGAACAAGTGTTAATTCCTTTTGCTCCTGTTGCAATTGATACTTGGCCTGCTGCCATATCTGGAATCATCATCGGTACGAAGAATGGACTCACGCGGCGCGGGCCTTTCTCAGTAAAAATCTTAAATTGTTCTTCGTATGTTTCCATACCACCAATACCAGATCCAATCCATACACCAATTCGAGGTCCATTTTCTTCTGTAATTTCAAGCTTTGCATCTGCAACTGCCATTTTCGCTGCTGCTACTGCATATTGTGTAAAGCGGTCCATACGGCGCGCTTCTTTTTTATCAATATATTTCTCGACTTCAAAGTCGTTAATTTCCGCTGCTACTTTTGCTGGAAATAGTTCTGGATCAATTCTTGTAAGTCGCCCGATTCCAGATACACCCTTTTTAATGTTTTCCCATGCTGTTTCAACATCTGTTCCGACCGGTGTAACAGCTCCTAGTCCTGTAATTACGACCCTCTTTTTTTCCATACAAAATACACTCCTTTTTTTCTCTCAGTCCTTATTTACCCCAACGAAGAGCGACTGCTCCCCATGTTAATCCGCCGCCAAAACCAACAAGTATAATTAAATCACCATCTTGAATACGTCCATTTTGCAATTCCTCTACCATTGCAATCGGAATTGAAGAAGCTGATGTATTACCAAACTTTTCAATTGTCATACTCATTTTTTCTTGTGGTAAATTTAATCTCTCTCTTGCAGATTCCATAATACGAATATTCGCTTGATGCGGTACTAAGAAATCTACATCCTCTTTTGTAAGACCAGCCTTATCCAGCACGCGAAGACAAGATTCACCAAGTTGACGAACGGCAAATTTAAAGACTTCTCTGCCATTCATCATAACATACTCGTCTTGATATAGATGCTTACCGCCGCTTCCGTCTGCTCCTAATTCGAAAGATAGAACGCCTCTTCCTTCTGAAACTGCTCCCATTACGATAGCACCGGCTCCGTCTCCAAATAATACCGCTGTATTTCGATCATTCCAGTCTACAATTTTAGATAGCTTATCACTACCAACTACTAATACGTTTTTATAAGTCCCCGTTTGAATAAATTGCTGCGCTGTAATCATTCCGTACATAAAACCAGCGCATGCTGCACCTACATCCATTGCAGCTGCATGTTTCGCTCCAATCGCTTCTTGAATGACACAAGCTACTGCTGGAAACGCACGATCTGGTGTTACTGTCGCCACTAAAATAAGATCGATATCTTCTCCGCTAACCCCTGCATCTTCAAGTGCTTTTTTCGCAGCCTCTACGGCCATATATGAAGTATCTATTGTATCATCGGCAATGCGTCTTTCTGCAATTCCCGTTCTCGTACGAATCCATTCATCGGATGTATCCATTATTTTCTCTAAATCGTGATTTGTGACTACTTTTTCTGGCACATATCTTCCGATCCCTAAAATGCCCACGTTCACATCGCAGCCCTCCGTTTTATATCAATTATTATGACTTGGTACTAATTTTAAAACATAAATGTATTTTTGTCTAGAATATATTTCGCATAAAACAGAAAGCTAACGCATTATCCACTTTATTTTTCATTAAAAGAAACAGAATCATACCTTTTCGTGTTTCATTCCAAATAAAAAGGCCCGAACCGCTTCTACTCACGATTCGAGCCTCCCCTCCATCAAAAAAGAAGGATTTTATTCTTGATCTGCTTTTCTTCTAAACTAGAGAGTTCTCTTCACTACTTTTCCTTTATCCTATTCATATCTCTGGTTTTCCCCCAGGCGAGAATAAAAAAGGCCCTGACCGCTTCTATCCACGGTTCGGGCCTCTCTTCCATCTTAAAAAGATGCTTTTTATTCTTTATCTGCTTTCCCAAGCTCATAAGCTTCGTTCATAACTTTCATTAACAACTCTAACACCGGCTGTGCCTTCTCCATATCAAGTGCAATTCCGTTATCATCTAAAATTGCCTTCGCTTCCGGTAAATGCTTCATTGCGATTTGTAAAAACTGCATGCTTTTTTCGTTCATATTATACTCTTCCTCTCCATTAAAACTTTCACATACAATAGTGTAACACGCGTGCTACTCTTCGTATAACTCTTTATATTTTTTCATGTGTGCCAGTTGCTTATTTAAACCGTATTCTAACGGAGTATTTCTTTTTATCGAAATGACTTCAATAGCCTCATCTCTTATTTCATTATTATTTTTATTTACTTTATCATCCGCGCGTAAAAGATTCATACCTTTTTCCCATAATGACTGTTTACCACTAAGTAAATTGTATATACCAAGATGCGCCCCGTTCGTTCCATTTTCCCATAAGTATTCACATACATCTTCAATGTAAAGCAAATCACTTCCTTTTTCCTCACTCGTACAACGGCACTCTTTCTCGTCTAATTCTGATAAAATGAGCTGATGATACATCATAAAGGATGGTTGCCACGGTCCATATAATGTAGGAACTCGAAATACACTATATTTTAAATTCCCTTTTTTCAATCCTTCTTCTACTTTCAAAAATAGGCGCTTATTTTCGGATTCACCTGTACTACTTACTTCAATAGAAGAAATTAAATTTAACTTCACCTTTTGTTCTTCACACATTCTTATAATTCGCTTTAAATATTGTAATATGACTCTTTCATTCCGAAATCCACATTGCTGATTTGGCTCATATAAGCAAAAGTAGACAGTATCGAATCTCTCTTCCTCTACCGATCTCCATCCATCTTCATCTCTTATCGAATAATACGTAAATAACGCATTTCGCCCAATTAACAATAACTTCTCTTCATTAATTTTGGTCATACTATCGAATTCATCAAAATCAAGACCATACACTTCTACTTCTTCTGCGATCATTTTATTCACAAGGTGATAACCTACAAACGTAAGTGCACCTATTATCAGCACGCGTTCCATACCACCAACCCTTTCCCTTTGAAACAAATAGCTCCTCATTTATGTATATGGGAGCTTCACAATTCTTCTTCATATTTTTTAAAGAAATCGGTCGTTTGCCTAACCATTTTATATTTCACATCTTGCAGATGGAATAAGACAGAAGTATCACATTGATTTAATTGCCTCATTTTCTCATATCTCCGCAACTGCTGTTTTCTTCCTCTTTTTTCTTGTGTTGATACGAAAATTTTAACAGGTACACAAGATGGAAGAAGCGTAAATGATTTCTTATTTATTTTTAAATCTAATTCTTCTTCTTTGGAATCATACGCCAAACTTAATTCCTTCACGAGTCTCTTGTAAAAAAACTTATGCTCTTTCTCAAAACCCACATATTCTGGTAAATCTAAACACGGATTTAACATAACAACAGAACGAATACATTCAGGATATTTGTTCATCATTTCAAGTGCCACAAGCGCTCCCATACCATCTGCCATAATGTGCATCTTCGCATTTAACGTCTCTTTTCTCAAAACAACATCATATAAACGTTTTGCCAGACGAACAGATTGATCGTTCCCCCAATGTCTTCCGTATAAATTAGAGGAAAAGACCGTGTAGCCTTGCTCAATAAGACCATGTAAGAAATAAGATTTACCCGCATGTTGTGTCCATAAACTTGTACCATTCTCAATAAAGTAGTTATAATCACCGAGGAGCATAACAGAAAATCCATTTGGCTTCTCCGGTAAATAAATGACACATGGTTCTTTTTCTAAGTAAAAAAAACGTTCCGTAATACTCATTTTTCCCCCGCCTTATTTTCTAAACATATAAAAGTACTCTTTTATAATGTATGAACGGAATGCAAATTTGCGTTGAAAAATCTACAAATATTTTTCTATATTCTTTTTTCAATTGTGTTACAATAAGGACAGATTGAACGAATAGAGGTGTAAAATATGCGTTTCATTTGGGCATTAATTTGGTCGTTCTTACTTGTACATATGATGAGCTATGTAATCGGCTCTATGACTGGCGGTACATACGACTTTAACCAAGCGTCTATTTTCTCAGTTGTTCTTGCTGTGTTAGTACTAGCAATTTCAGCTGCAATTCCAAACGAGCCAGTAGAACAACACTAAAAAAAGAGTCCGGATTTTATCCGAACTCTTTTTTATTTTCATTTCACATGAACGACTAATTCGTTATTTTCTACATCAACAACTACGTGACTATTGTCTGTAATTGTTCCTGCAATTAATTCTCTTGCTAATTTCGTTTCCACTTGACGTTGTACGTATCGTTTTAATGGACGAGCTCCGTACATTGGGTCGAAACCAGCTTCTACAACAAATTCTTTTGCTGCATCTGTTAATTCTACTGTAATGTGACGGTCAGCTAGACGGCCTTGTAGTTCTTTTACAATTTTATCAACAATGCCTTTAATTTCATTCGTTGTAAGAGGTTTGAATAAAATAATTTCATCAACACGGTTTAAAAATTCAGGGCGGAAATGTCCTCTTAATTGCCCCATTACAAGGTCTCTTGATTCCTCTTTAATCGAACCATCTTCTTCTAATCCCTCTAGTAAATGAGCAGATCCAATATTTGAAGTCATAATAATAACTGTGTTTTTAAAGTCTACTGTTCTTCCTTGTGAATCTGTAATGCGTCCATCATCTAACATTTGTAATAAAATGTTGAATACTTCTGGATGTGCTTTTTCGATTTCGTCTAACAAAATAACTGAATATGGTTTACGTCTTACCGCTTCTGTTAATTGACCGCCCTCTTCATATCCTACATATCCAGGAGGCGCACCAATTAAGCGTGACACAGCGTGTTTCTCCATATACTCAGACATGTCAATACGAATCATTTGCTCTTCACTATCGAATAAAGACTGCGCTAACGTTTTTGCAAGTTCTGTTTTACCAACACCCGTAGGGCCTAAGAAAATGAAGGAACCAATTGGACGATTCGGGTCTTTAATACCAGCGCGTGCACGAAGAACCGCGTCTGATACTAGGCTTACTGCTTCCTCTTGTCCGATGACACGCTCTGATAAGATTTGCTCTAAGCGTAGTAATTTCTCACGTTCGCCTTCAACAAGTTTAGCAACAGGAATACCAGTCCAGCGTGAAACAATATCTGCAATTTCTTCTTCACTTACTTCCTCACGTAATAAACGATTTTCTTCTTTATTATGCGCGCCCATTTCTTCCGCTTCTTTTAATTCTTTTTCGATTGCAGGAATTTTCCCGTGACGAAGTTCGGCTGCTTTATTTAAATCGTAATTACCTTCTGCTTCTTCTAATTCACGGCGCAGACGTTCTAAATGTTCACGTAAGTCACGAACTTTGTGAATTTCTTCTTTTTCTTTCTCCCATTTCGCTCTCATACCACTTGCAACTTCTTTTAAATCCGATAATTCACGTTGCAATGTTTTTAGACGCTCTTGGCTACCACGATCCGTTTCTTTTCCAAGAGCCGCTTCTTCAATTTCCAGCTGCATAATGCGGCGCGTTACTTCATCTAATTCTGTCGGCATAGAATCAATTTCTGTACGAATTGTTGCACATGCTTCGTCAACAAGGTCAATTGCTTTATCAGGTAAGAAGCGATCTGAAATATATCGATCTGATAAAACTGACGCTGCTACAATCGCACGGTCATGAATATTTACACCGTGATAAATTTCAAAGCGTTCTTTTAATCCACGTAAAATTGAGATTGTATCTTCAACAGTTGGTTCTTCTGCTAATACTTGTTGGAAACGTCTTTCTAGTGCTGGATCTTTTTCAATATATTTACGATATTCATCTAATGTTGTCGCCCCGATACAATGCAGTTCACCACGAGCAAGCATCGGTTTTAACATATTTCCTGCATCCATCGCACCTTCTGTTTTACCAGCTCCAACGATTGTATGAAGTTCATCAATGAATAATAAAATGCGTCCTTCACTCTTTTTAATTTCATTTAATACAGCTTGCAGACGCTCTTCGAACTCACCACGGAATTTCGCACCTGCTACGAGCGCACTCATATCTAACGCAAAAATCGTTCTATCTTTCAATCCTTCAGGTACATCCTTTTTCACAATACGCTGTGCTAATCCTTCAACGATTGCTGTTTTACCAACACCTGGCTCACCAATTAAAACAGGATTGTTTTTCGTTTTACGTGAAAGAATGCGGATAACGCGTCGAATTTCACTATCTCGGCCGATAACAGGATCAATTTTCCCGGCTCTCACTTCTGCCACTAAATCACGGCCATATTTTTCTAACGCTTCATAAGTTGCTTCTGGATTTTGACTAGTCACTCTTTGATTCCCCCGAACTGTCATTAAAGACTGTAATAAGTTATCTTTCGTAATATGCAATCTTGCAAATAATTGATTTATATCGCCTTTTTCTTCGGAAAAAGCAAGCAATACATGTTCGACTGAAATGTAATCATCCTGCAGTTTTTCTGCTTCTTTCCCTGCTCTTACAAGCAATTGTTGCAGAGCGCTCGTTACATACAATTTTCCAACCTCTGCACCGCTCCCTGTTACAGAAGGTTTCTTTTTAATTAAGCTTTCAGCGCCTTGCTTTAACGCTTCTATATCAACATTCATTTTTTGAAATATACGTACCGCTAATCCATCTTGCTCTTCTAATAACGCAAGTAATAGATGAACAGTATCCACCTCTTGGTGATGATGAGATACCGCTAAAGATTGGGCACTCATAATCGCCTCTTGTGTTTTTGTTGTCATTTGATTTAAGTCCATCTTTACAGCCCTCCAAAAGTTTGACTTTCTTTGACCTTTGATTTGATTATACGCCAACTGACTTTTTTATACAATAATTTTGCCTATGTATTTTCAAACTTATTATTGGAAAAAGAAAACAGGAACATTCATTACGCTGCTCAAAATAGTACGGTAAATGAAATTATAATGTGTCATGACAAAAAAGCCGCAATAAAGATTGCGGCTTCTGTTACGGTTTTCTTTTATATGTCCACTGACGGTTATGATTCGTATTATCTGGAAACTTTTCACCGGCAGTTAATTGTACCATTTGCGGATTTTTCACCATACTTCCCGTTTCACCAATTTCTACATAAACCCCATCATTTGGCGCTTTTTGTCCAGAACGAAACCTGCGATTTTGTCCCATTTTCATTCTCCTTCCATGACGTCTTTGCCTCATTAGTATATCCATTTTAAAAGAAAGCTTTTCTGTCATGTTTAGGAAACAGTACTACATCTCGTTCTTGTACATATATATGAATGACACAAGCGTAAGCAGGGATTTCTTTCCTACTTGTAGAAAAAAAAGAAACCAACCTACTCTAGGCTAGTTTCAAAGGAGAGTCAAACATATACGAGAAGATTACATGTTCATTATAAGTCTCATCACACGGGCATTGTAACCCTTTTCACAATTTATACATAATGAAAGAAACATTGTTTGAACTTTCTAAAAAGATGTTGACTTTTCTTAATTTCCAACGATAAATAGTAGACACCACAGCACTTTGAGACGTAAGATGGATATATAGTGAAATTTCCATCTATGGTGATTTCACCGAGCCTAACCTCTTATTTCTGCATATTAAAAACGGAAATACAGATAGATACAAAAAAATTATTATAAGAGGTGAAATTATGAACAAACAACATTTAATCGCATTAGACTTAGACGGCACTTTATTAACAGACAACAAAATAATTTCCACTCGAACGAAACATACAATTGCAAAAGCAAAGGAACAGGGACATATTGTTGTTATTTCAACCGGACGTCCATTCCGTGCTAGTTACGATTACTATAAAGAACTTGATCTTAACACACCTATCGTAAACTTTAACGGCGCTTACGTACATCATCCTCTTGATTCAAACTGGGGAACACATCACTCTCCTCTTGAGCTAGCAACAGCGCAAGAAATTGTCCGAGCTTGCTTTGATTTTGGCGTAAAAAATATATACGCGGAAGTAATGGACGATGTGTATGTTCGTGAAATTGATGAAGATAAAAAACATATTTTCGAATTCGGCTCTCCTAAGATTTTTACCGGAGACTTATTAAATATTTTAAACGATCATCCAACTTGCTTATTAATTGACGCACATGACGAGCATTCTACTGCAATTCGTCAACATTTAACGGATATGCATGCGGAAGTAATCGACCATAGAAAATGGGGCGCACCTTGGCCGATTATTGAAATTGTGAAAAGCGGATTAAATAAAGCAGTTGGATTACAAAAAATTTCTAGTCATTACAACATTCCACAAGAGCGCATTATCGCTTTCGGTGATGAAGATAATGATTTTGAAATGATTGAATTTGCTGGTCATGGCATCGCAATGGGAAATGCCATCCCTGAATTAAAATCACTCGCAAACCATACGACGTTAACGAACGAAGAAGATGGTATTGCTTTATATTTAGAAGAGGTTCTTGGGTTGTAATCTAAAAATTCCCTACTTATAGTTTCCTGCCAAATGTCCATACTATAAGTAGACGCATGAGACATTGCGTCGATTGTTTTCAGCTAAATAAAGGGGGTTTTTCGAATGGGTAAAAAGAACAAATCAAAACGTTTTATCCAACAAGGAGCCGATGCTGTTATGAAGCATGATGCAAGATTCCCGTACAGAGGTACATTAGCTGAGGCAGAAAAAGCAAGAAGTAACTCTTCTTTTGGAGGGGTTTAAATGGGGAACTTACTATTCCAACAAGCTAGAGATGCTGTTGAAAATGCCGTATCTTGTTCAAGCGGTACTGAGCAACAAGATCTCGTGTATAGAGCAAAAAATGCTTTGCAATCCGCTTACGCAAACTCTTCAACTGCTGAAAAAGTTCAGCTCCGTGAAATGCAAGAGCAATTGCAAAACATTACGAATTTACATTAAAAAAGAGGACCAACTTTGGTCCTCTTTAATCTTTCCGAAACAATCCGAACACCCCAACTGTTTGCAATATATTTGTAAATGCACCTGGGTCCACTTGTCTAATAATCCTCTCTAATTCGTATAACTCGTAACGGGTAATAACCATCATTAACATTTCTTTATTTTCATTCGTATAAGCACCTGTTGCTGGTATCGTTGTAATCCCTCTTACTAATCGCGAGTGAATCGCCTTTCTTACGTCTGCCCCATTCTTCGTAACAATTAATGCTGTAATCTTTACATGACGAGTATGAATTGCATCAATAATTCTCGTTGATACATATAAAGTCACTAGCGTATACAACGCTTTTTCCCATCCATATACATAGCCAGCAGCGATAATGATAATTGCATTAAAAAAGAAAAAGTATGTACCGACAGGCTTATCTTTTATTTTTGATAAAATCATGGCGATAATATCTAATCCACCTGTAGAAGCACCCCACTTTAAAGCAATCCCTACTCCAATTGCCGAAATAATCCCGCCAAAAATCGCATTTAATATGATATCATTCGAAACCGCTCTAACAGGGATGATTTCTAGAAACAGAGTCATAAATATAACACAAAGAAAACTAAAAAAGGTGAAGGCCTTTCCAACCTTTTTCCACGCTAAAATAACGACAGGAATATTAAATAAGCTAAACAATACTCCCGTAGATATGTGAATCGATAAAAAATCACCTAATATTTGTGATAATAATTGAGACAATCCAGCAAAGCCGCTCGCATACACTTTTGCTGGCGTTAAAAATAAATTCATCCCAATCGCGTTTAATAAACCTGCGATGATTACAACGATTAACTTCTTTATAAGTTCAGTATAATTCAACTTCAAATCCATTTCGAATCCACCTTTACCCTTCATAAATGCACCGCTATACATAGTCTTTACGAAAAAGGAAATGATAAACGTACAACGTTTAGAAATGGAGTTGATACATATGCCACATACGAGTGATAACGACAAAAAAGCACGCGATAATAACGCAAAACGCACACAAAAAAATGAGCAAGAGCAAAAAAATATTCAGCAAGGTAAACGTGCATACTCTAAAAAGACCGATCACCTTTGATTCCATCGTACATCAACAATTATGTTGATGTACTTTTTTACATTTTAAAGGAAAAAAACATTAAAAATTCACTTCATGTTCACTTCTATATTCTACAATAGCGATAACATATTCGGATGAGGTGTTGGCATGAGAGGGAAACATATTTTCATTATTACTGCACTAATAAGTATATTGATGTTATCTGCTTGCGGACAAAAAAACGGCTCAGCTACAGTCGCTACAGCAACAGACTCGACCATTACAAAGGATAACTTCGAAAAACAATTGAAAGATCGTTACGGAAAAGACATGCTATACGAAATGATGGCACAAGACGTCATCACAAAAAAATATAAAGTATCTGATGAAGAGGTAAATAAAGAAGTAGAAAAAGTAAAAAAACAATATGGAGATCAATTCAAAAAAGTATTAGAAAATAATGGTTTAAAAGATGAAGAGGATTTCAAAAATCAAATTAAGTTCAAACTTGCTATGAATGAAGCGATTAAGAAAAGCATTACAGAGAAAGACGTAAAAGACCACTATAAGCCAGAAATTAAAGCGAGTCACATTTTAGTAAGTGACGAAAATGAAGCGAAAGAAATAAAGAGTAAACTAGATGCTGGTGCTTCATTTGAAGAATTAGCAAAACAAGAATCACAAGATCTACTATCAAAAGATAAAGGCGGAGACCTTGGATACTTCAATTCAGGTACAATGGCTCCTGAATTCGAAAGGGCTGCCTACAAACTAAATGTTGGACAAATTAGCAATCCCGTAAAATCATCAAACGGTTATCACGTTATTAAATTAACTGATAAAAAAGATTTAAAACCTTACGATGAGGTAAAAAACTCTATTCGCAAAAACTTAGAGGAAGAACGTACTGCTGATCCTGTATTCAGCAAAAAATTGTTACAAGAGGAATTAAAAAAGGCAAATATTAAAATAAATGATAGTGATTTGAAAGATACGTTTACTCTTGTTTCACCGCAAGGAAATTAAAAAAGCACAACCTTATCTTTTTACATAAGGTTGTGCTTTTTAATCTTTCATCAATATTTTTAACTGTTTCTTCAAGCTTTTATAATGCCAATTGATGTGATCTAATTCTATCTCCACTTCAATTAACGCATCTATTAAGTCTTCTTTAGACTGTTGTGAGTTCATAATATTTTCAAGCAATTTTTCAAAACTTTTACTACTCTCATATATATCATTTAAATCCACCGCTAATATTTCACGTTCTTTTTCAGTGGATAATACGGAAAGTCGTTTTATTAATTTTTCTAGTACATTATCTTGCATTATCATAACTCCCTTTTCCTCATGGATTGCTTCTATTACCGTCATAGAAGAATAAGTAATTTTAAATAAAAAGTGTATCCCAAAATCAAACTAACTGTTTAAATTTTGAGATACACTGAATCAACTTTACTTTATTTTTCTTTTTCAAAAATACTAGCTAAGAAGAAAATAATACCCAGAAAAATTACAATTAACGTGTTAATTGTGTAACCAAAGAACGACATATATGAAGTAAAACTTACCAGAATTGTATATATGAGACATACTACTAACACTATTACAGCTCGATAGTTTTTCCTTTTTAACATAAACACCGATGCAACTATAATAAAAACAACATTATATATACCAATTATTATATGTGTCGTCTCCATTTTACTAATCTATCTCCTTCTTTTCTTAGAATTAGTTTTTTTCGGTCTATACTCCGTATACCCTTTTTTATATCCTTTATAATATCCATCTACATAAACTACCAAGTCCGGGATCAGCCCTATTCCCCCAACAGCTTTACTGCCAACAAAAAATGCTCCTTTAACCGCTGATTTCACTGTATTTTTTATGATTTGCTGTTTTGCAACACGCTGTCCAGGAGATAAGTTTGCAATTTTCTTTTTCGAGTTATTTTTAGATGTTTTCCATCCATAATTTGCCCCCACACCAAAAGTTAGCAACTTATTCATTACATTTCCAAACCCAACAAATCCTGCATAACTATCTCTTACCGCAATCAACCCAGACTTAACTCCCTTAACATGTGCATATGCTGTCCGATTATTATGATACGGCATCGGCGTCGTACCCCAAAAGCGATATGCCCAATGCCCATCCGGATCCACCATCATCACCGGATTATTATCACCATACGTATACCCATTCTGCGTCACTGGATCATCACTATCACCCGGATCTGGATCCACCGATAAGAACACACCATGGTCTGGGTTATAGTATCTCGCGATCAAGTAATACATACCAATCTCTTTATCATACATGTATCCCGCATATCCGAATGGGTTGTCTGCTGCGATTCCTTTTGCTTCGCTCTTTAAGACGTTACCCCATGCATCATATTCATAGCTTGCGACTATTTGTCCATCTTTGTCGGTCATTGCTATTACGTCACCGCGCGGGTTGTAGTGGTAGTATACCGATTGATCTTGGATTTTCATTGCTAGGCGGACGCCGTCTTTGTTGTAAACGTATTGACGGAGGACTTTTCCGTTCCCGTCTGTTTCGTATAGCGGGTTAATGCTGTCACCATCGTAGAAGTAACGGGTTACTTGTCCGTTTACGTTTTTTTCAATACGACGGTTTTCGTTGTCGTATTTATATATTGCGAACGGTTTGCCTTCCCCTTTTTTCGTTACAGCAACAAGTTGGTCTGCTTCGTTCCATGTGTATGTGTATTTCCCATCAGATGTACGGTTACCATTTGCGTCATACGTTAACGATTCGTTTCCGAATTTTAGAAGTTGATTTCCTTCGTTAAATGTTGCGATTACTGATTTCGTTTCTTTTCCATTCTCTGTTACTTTCACACTCGTACGATTGCCAAATCCATCATACATGTAGTCTCTAACTGTTCCATTTGGTGTAGATTCTTTTAATAATTGATTAATTGGATCATAAACATAATTTGTTTCCGTTATTTTCCCATCAAGACTTTCATGTTTAATCTTCGTACGGTTTCCTGTTTTGTCATACTCATATTTCTCTAATAGTAGCATTTGCTTTGGTGTTGCAATAGCTAAATCCGATAGTTTCCCTGTTTGGTCATAATTATACGTTGCACTAGCATCATTCGGTGCGATATACGTACGTACGTGGCCGTTCTCATCATAATGGAAATTATAATGTGCCCACATTTCATCCCAAACAGATGTGTTTTGATCTAAAGCATTATATTCATATTTTATTTTACTGTTATACCCACCGTGTGTAATTGACTGTTCTTTTAACTTTTCGGTTTTGCTATTTGCTTTATCATGATATGCCCAATCAATTTTCCCACCTCGGCTATCCGTTACACTCGTGATCCGATCTGCTGTATCATATGTTTTGCTTTTTTCAACCCCATTTACATGATCTTTCACTTTCGTTTCTTGTCCATTAACATCGCGTTCGAATGTAAAGGCATCTTTTCCATTTCGCTTTTCACCCATAATGCGATCCGCTGTATCATAACTCCATTCAATCAGTGAGCCATTTGGCATTTTCGTTTTTGTCTTATTTGCATTTGCATCATATTCAATGCGACGATTTAACGCATCGATATACGTTGTAATTTTATTATCTACATCATACTCATATTTGTGTGTTTGTGTTTTCCCACCAAACATTATAGATTTTTCAGTTGTATTGCCATTATGATCATAATTATAACCAACAGAAGTTCCATTTTTTAATGTCACTTTTTTAAGTTGATTATCTTTATTGTAATCGAAAGATTTTGTATTCCCTCTCTCATCGGTTTCTGACTTTTTATTTCCGACTCCATCATAAGAAAAGGCTATTTTATTTCCTTCTTCATCATACGAAGCTGTTACATTTCCATCGTTGTCATATTCATTTTTGACAAGCACATTCCCTTCTAATAACCGAATATCATCAAACCATACTTTTTCTTTGTTTTCATTTCTAAATAACAAATAAGTATCGATATGTTTAATCGGCTTTGTCGCTGGAATGAATACCGCACTACGATTCCAATCATTCGTTCCATTCGGAAACATAGCTGTAAAATTGGCAGTACTACCATCTTGATACGTTACATCTGCTCGTACTGCATAATCTTTCGATAATTTTTCTCCTGCACTATTCTCTACTTTCTCGGATTTTGACATAGCAGTTAAAGTTAAGTTTTGTGCTTGTTTTTGATTTAGTACAATAAGACTTTGGTAACTAATGTCCTTCTGATTATATTGTAAGTTTTCTAATACAATAGAAGAACCACCATGAAATCCTTCTGTTGCTATATCTTTTCGATTACAATTTTCTGGACAATTTCTAGTCCAATTCGGAACAGATCCAGTTTCCGAATACTCTTCAAAACTACTATTTACAATTGGATTAAAACTAGATGATACATCTCCTTTTTCAAGCTGCAACTTATCAAACCAAGCTGCTCCACTTACAGATTCTCTTTCATGTTCAATGACTAAATGTATTTTTGCTTTACTTGCCTTATCTGTCGTTTTAAACGTCAATTGACGATTCGACCATCCATTTTCTGATTTTAAATTATTTGAGCGATTGTCGGACCAATCCGTTCCACCAGTCGGATTTCCATTTTCATCTAAGAACATGACATTAAAATAGGCATCTGCATTTTTCAGTGTAGTTTTCACCATACCCGTTAATGTATAGTTCGTACTAGGTTCTACTTCTACTTCCTGTGCTATTGCTGTATATCCCCAAGAACTAGCACCAGTTATTTGCGCAGTTAACTTCAATGAACCTGAGCCACCAAGCCCTCCCGGTGCTCCTTCCGCATCCTTTGTCATAGAGCCCTTACTATCTTTATTCACCATTGTCCAATTTTGTAATGTGTCCATTTCAAAGCTTGGATTTTTTAGAAGGTTTCCTCCTACACCAATATTTTTACTCGTTTGAATGACATTCCCAAATTTATCATACTGTTTTACTTCAGCTGTTTCGGAGGCATGATTTGTTTCTGAAACAGCTGCATTTGCTTGTTGATACGCTATAGTAGTTTTCCGATCTTCTACATCTGTCGCTTTAATAACATCATTATTTTTATTATATTCAAACTTTTCAGTCCCTGTTGGATCTGTTACAGAAGTCACATTACCATTGTTATCATATGTGACTGTTTCCACTTGATTTTTAGACGTTGTCGTTTTCTCCAAGTGATTCGCTTTATATTCATATGTTGTCGTTAACTTTAAATGCTCTGCATCTACAACTATTTTTGCTGGATTACCAGCTTGATTATAGCTATGCACCGTTTTACGAGCTTTAGCATCCTTCAACGTTACCTCTTTAGCTGCATCGTTATAAGATAATACAGATTCCTTTCCTAGCGGGTCTGTTACCTTTACTAATTTATTATTTTCATACGTATATGTCGTTTTATATGGTTTTGTTTCCGTATGTTTCGGATCAAACGTATAACGTAGTTTTCCATTCTCATAGCCATAACGATACTTCTTTCCTTCTGGTGTCGTAGATCCTACTAACTGATCATTTTCGTATTCGAACGTTACAGTGCTATTTTCTGGCCCTATAAATTGAGAAACAAATTTCCCTGTATACGTAATAGTAATAGTACGTCCTGATGCATCTGTAATCTTAATCGGCCTTTGATTTGTATCATATTCATACTTCACAACATTTCCAAAGCTATCTTTCTCTTGTTGTACTTTTCCTTGCTTTGAAAATGTTATAACGGATTGATCTTTATCTTTTAATTCAAATCCATCAGCTATTTTCTTTACTTCTAAATGAACACCATTAGGTGCTTGATATTGATTATCACCTGTTTTAGTAAATAGTAATGTGGATTTGTCTCTCGTTGTATATAAAATATTTCCAGAAGATTCTTCTTTCATCACTTCTTCTAATAAACTATGCCAGCCTTTCCCGAATAAACCAGTTCCGGTATCTTGACTATTATACGTTCGATCAATAGATACATTCGGGCCTTTTCCAGACAGATTAAAATCCGTCTCATCCATAACAAAATTCCCATTAATAGCAGTAACCTTTCCACCAATTACATTCACTGCTGCCCAATAATCTTTCGTGCCAAGCCAAGAAACGTCATTCGAAAAAGTTGGTGTAAACTCTTGTGAAATTTCACTTTCTGCATGACCCGCTTTACTATACGCTGTTACTCGGAACCAATAGTTTTTGGAACCACCATATATACCACCAGAATTGCGGTAGACTGGAGATGGATCTAGCGAAAGCTCATTTCCTTTTTGGTCATGATGAAGTTGATATTTCCCACTAGAAATTTCCGCTTCTGTCGGCCAAATATTTTGTCCTTGCGTTGTCCATGTTGTTGTATTACCAACATCAAATGCTTCATAGTCTTTCCCGTTATAAATCCATACTTTATAACCACTTGCCTCTGGAACAGGATCCCACTTTACTGATACATATCCTGTATTACTACCTGGCCCATTTGTATAAGCTGATCCAGCTGGCCTCTTTACTTGTTCTAGCGGAACATAGGAAACTGTTTCATCAGACAACGGACTATCACCGTATGGATATTCCGCTACGATTCGAATTCAGTACCCACGAGCTGAACTATAATCCCCATATGGGCTACCTGCCAAATAAGCATTTTTGTACATTGGGCCAGGGCTTACGGAAAAATCCGTCCCCTTTCCATCTTTATGAAACTCAAATTTCCCTGCATTTATTTCATCTTGTGTAGGGAAGATTTTCTTATCTTTCGTACTCCAACTTGTTACATTTCCGACAGGAATATATTCATAGTCATATCCATTAAAAATGGCAACTTTATATCCTTTTGCACCTTGAACTGCGTCCCATTGTATATTGAAATGCCCTGCTTCACTTCCAGTTCCATTCGAATACGCTTGTACCCTCGGTTTATTCAATTTTTCATATGAATAATTAACCGCTAAATATAGCGCATTCGAACCATTTTGAGCTGCGACAAACTTCTTCCAATGCGTCTGTCCATTTCCGTTAGCATGTAATTTGAAGCCGTAATTCGGTCTCGTTCCATCTACCCACGCTTTTACTGTATTTGTTACATTAAATTGCGCCCACTTCCCGCGACCTACATTTGCTTGAGCAATATTATTTGATCCTGGCTTATTACTCCAATTAATATTAGAAACATTCCAATTTCCCGTTACTTCATCAAGCCATACACCATTTGGGCTATCTCCGTAATAATGCCATATAGCATACGTATGAAATGTTGCACTTTGAATTGTTGCACCTTTTAAATTAGAAATATCAGATTTAATAAAAGCATCATTTGTGCCTGTTCCTGCATTAAAATAACCGACTTTTAACGTATATGCCTTTTGTCCTTCATCCCATAAACTACCGCCTGAATAATTAATATTAGGATCTGCACTTGATGCATACGCATTTTCAAATCCCCTTACCGTAACCGAAGGATCTATAAAAACAGGATACTTACGTTCGGCTGATTCTAACCATTTTGGATCTGCAGTAACTGTTAAATTGTATTTCTTCCCCCCAGCAGGAGTTATCTCATATTTCACATCTTGAGATGTAACAGCTTCTCCGGATTCTTGATTAATATTTGAGTCAGCCATATAAGGCTTTGGTAGTACAAATACATTCTCCTTTTTTTCATTTTGAAAAATAATAGAACCATCTTCTTTTAAACTCGGCTGTAAATCTGTCTGTAATTCGAATGAAAAAATGTGATGCCCTGTATATTGATGGAGTACAAAGTCTTCCTTTACATTTTCATTAAATGTTGTACTTTTTAAATCAATACTTGGAAAAATCCCTTTATACCATACTGTATTCTCTTCATGCGACGCTGTAACAGCTGTCGGTTTTAATTCACCCTTTTCACCACGTGCGCCTGTCAATTCATACTGAATCGTATGTCCATCCACTTCGAATTGAACATACTTTCCATCCTTTACTACTTTCTCAAACTTCGGCTTTAATGCTGTATTTTCTGTTACGATTTTTTTATCTGGTGATTCTACTAAATTAGTAGAAACCTCTTCTAATTTCCCATTCTTTTCTGCATGAATTGGTTCAGTATATATTTTTTTAGTAAACGTACCATCTTGATTATCAAAAACCTTTTCTGTCTCCGTCCGTTCTTCTACAACTTCAGTCGGCTTAGCTTTTGCATTGGCATTTTTTTGTTTTATCTGATCTGGATGTGGAGCTGGTAATTCCTTCTCGTCTTTCTGTTCTACTTGTGGACTTGGTTCTGAATTTGGCGACGGTGTAAACGGCGGTCCATTCATCGGTATAGAAGTAACAATTAATGCAACTACCATAAGCTGTATGAAGTACCTATACCACTTTTTCTTAACTTGCTTCTTTTCCATACATTCACCCCTAATTCGCATCGGTTTTATTCTTACAATTAACAATTTAAAGAATTTTCCGAGGGGCTTCAACATAAAAACGACAATATTGTGACATTTTTTCTAAAAATGTATATTTTCCGGCGATTTACCATTTTATATTCCTTTTTCCTTATAAATACAGTAAAATATTTGTAGATTAAACGTTTTATTACACTTTATTTACTTTTTATCTACTTTATAATAAAAAAGAACTATCTCTTCTCTTAAAAATTCAGAGAAAGAATAGTTCTTTTTTCATTTACTTTATTTCTTAAAGTAAGTCCAACCTTCTTCTTGGTAAACTTTTTCTTCTTTCATCAATTTACCAAGTGCGCGCTTAAATGCAGCTTTACTCATGTTAAAGCGTTCTTTAATATCTTCCGGATGGCTCTTATCCCAAAACGGCATTGCTCCGCCTCGTTCTTCCATATATGCATAAATTACTGCCGCATCGTCTTCCATTCCTTCTTCTTTACGAGGAAGAAGTGAAATGTTAATTGTACCATCATCTTTCACGTCAATAATACGGCCCGTTACACGCTCACCGATGCGAACTTGTTCTTTTCTTTCTGTATGGTGTAAGAAAGCACGGAAATGCTCATCAGTTAGTATGAATGAACCAACTTGAAGCGAACGATATACACGTCCATTTACGTTTTTATTACGCATAGATGGCGTTGCATCTACGATAATTTCTTGCATATCACTGTCTCTTGCCGGAAGAGCAATTAAACGATCACGATTCGTTAATTTTAACGTACAATATAATTCGTCGCCTACTTCTGGCCATACTGGCATATAAATCGGGAACTCATCAGCTGGAATTAGTATATCTTTTGACACACCAATATCAACAAACACACCTAAACTAGGAATGACTTCTACAACCTTTACCCAGTTCCAATCATAAGTTGTAATAATCGGTTCCTTCATTGTTGCTGAAATACGATTTTGGTGATCAAGGTATAAGAATACATCAATCGTATCGCCTTCTTCAATTTCTCCAGCTACTTCGTTTTTATGTAGGAAAATTTCTTCTTCTTCATTCCCAACCATATATCCGATTTCCGTTTCGCGTAAAACAGTTACCTGTTCAATCGATCCTATTTGCAAATACATATTTTTTAATTCCCTTCTATATATATAAAATTATCTTTTTTATCATTCCAAACAAAAGTTAATTATAACATGATTTTTCCTGTATTTGTCCAACTGCCCAAAATTCACTATAATAAAATGAGGTTCCATGAATATAAGTACGAAAACACTTAAGTCTAGACTCGTTTTCAGCTATACTTTAGTATGTACAGTACATAACAAGATTAGAAATTTATTTGGAGGTGCTAACTATGGCAAAAGATAGTTCTTTTGACATCGTTTCGAAAGTAGAATTACCTGAAGTAACAAACGCAATTAATATCGCATTAAAAGAAATCCAAAACCGATATGACTTTAAAGGAAGTAAAAGTGATATTAAATTAGAAAAAGAAGTACTAGTTTTAACTTCTGACGACGAGTTCAAATTAGACCAAGTAAAAGACGTTTTAATTTCTAAACTTGTAAAACGTAACGTTCCAATTAAGAACTTAGATTACGGAAAAGTTGAAGCTGCAACTGGCAACACTGTTCGCCAACGTGCAACACTTCAACAAGGTATCGATAAAGATAACGCTAAAAAAATTAACAACATCATTAAAGAAATGAAATTAAAAGTAAAAACACAAGTACAAGACGATCAAGTACGTGTTACAGCGAAAAGCCGTGATGACTTACAAGCCGTAATCGCAGCTGTTCGTAGCGCTGATTTACCAATCGACGTACAGTTCATTAACTACCGCTAAAAAGAAAACTCCTCTTAATTAGAGGAGTTTTCTTTTTGTCTTGTAGAGACAATATTACAAGAACAAACCATAGAAAAAAGGGTATGTGCGGTAAAAATCGCTAAGTAAATTGAAAATAAGGAAAAGACACCTTAAGACGTTTTCCCTTCGATTTGAATTACTTTTCTTAGTAATTACATCCTAGGCCAAAGTCATCTTAAAAATTGCTATAACTCATAATTCCTCTCCTCGCCAAAACGTAACAATTTATGAGTATAAGAATATTTTCCAACCTTTAATGTAATGTAAAATTAATAAGTATTTTAAAAAATGTTAATTAAAAAAGAGTTAGAAGTGGTTATTTGAAGAAATTAATATTATGGTTTTTATTGGCCACATTCTCCCTAAATACTGTAGGATGTTCTAATAATACGAATACACTAACGGATAAGTCTAACTGTATCAACAAAGCTTGGTACAAAAAAAATATGTCATGTAATCATTTAAAAAAACATTAAATAGTTAATGATAAAGGTCATAAAAAAAGACACCTCAAAGTGCCTTCCTCCGACTTGAATCATCTCAATTTTAACAATATTTGGTTGTAATTAAAAAGAAGCATAAATTGTTAATAAAGATGCAGACTTCAAAATAAAAAGTACACTAAGTAAACTCTTATTCAAAAATTTATATTAAACACTAATATTTTAGAAGCAAGTTTATAAGTGTAAAACCTACAGGGATTTCCCCTGTAGGTTTTATTATATTTCAAGTGATTTCCAAATGTATTATGAGTGGCTTTTTTCAGTTTGGTTTTCAAAATATTTTTCTTTAACCATTTTTATCAGATTTTCTTTTTCTGTTAGTTCAAATATAAATAATGCTTTTTTCATGTTATTTGCAATATCTTCTTCATTCTGTTGTTTAAATCTTAATAAATTCCATCCTTTTAAATAGTAAAGTTCACCTAATAAGTATAGAGTATTTAGATTAATAGCTAATTTGATGCCCTTATCAATGTATTTTACCGCTTCTTCATATTGATAGGTCATACCTAAACATTTCGCTAAATTAAAAATGATTTTTAATTTAATCGCTTTATCTCTCGGAAAATCTAACTTATTAAAATTAGTTAAACATCTTCCTAATATAGTAATACTTTTATCATATTCTTTATTTTCCGCATAAAATATAGACATTGTCTGCATAATATCTATTTCTCTTTCTGATAAAAAATCAACATTGGTTAAAGTTAGTTTTAA
The DNA here is from genome assembly GCF_058792475.1 of Bacillus sp. MT94. Lineage (NCBI taxonomy): Bacteria > Bacillati > Bacillota > Bacilli > Caryophanales > Bacillaceae > Bacillus > Bacillus sp. MT94. Next base: position 275,029 of record NZ_JBXAEZ010000003.1, read on the forward strand.
TGCATTATTTAAAAGCTTTAAAGCAGTTTTTATGGATCTGTTCACCTCAAATACAGCAATTGCTTCATGCCATAGGAGAAATTGTTTATCTTCTTTTGCCTGGAAATTTTTTTCATCTTTCTCTTTTTTCACGATTTCATAAAGTTCTTTATATTGTTTTTGCTTTAAGCAATCTTTTATTACACATTTTACATTTTCTACATATTTTAACTTTTTGTTTTGAGTTAATGCAAATATATTATTTGGGTCAATACCAAGTCTTTCTGATAATTGATATAACAATATACTAGATGGATAAATCATACCTTTTTCTATTTTGCTAATTTGACTTTGCGAACATATTCCATGACATAATTCGGATTGTGATATATTTTTTTTAATTCTAAGCTCTTTAATGGTAATACCCAAATCGTAAAATTCCATTTTCCCACCTACTATTTAGTACTATATTAGTATAAGAGTATTCTCTAACTTTTAATGTAATGTAAAATTAATATAGTTGCAATTATTGTTTGTTTCAAAGGTCTTTCTCTATCCGTATTGACACAAAAACAGGCTAGGAAGAAGACTTTCTCCCTAACCTGGCCCCACCGAACAAACTTACAAATCCAATAAGAAGACATGAACATAGAGTGCGTAACTTCTCATCTCATCTACGCTTCCTTTTAACTGCAATTAAAAACGCAATAAATAATACATTCACACCAACGATTAAGGAGATAAATAACCAATTCACACCTGTTTCTCTGTTAACTTTATACACGTTTGATTCTTCACGCTTTAAAACGAGATAAAATTTTCCGTTTTCCTCTCTTATAATTTCATCCTGCAACAATCCTCTTAACTCTTGTTTTTCACCAATTGCACTTGCAGGTAAGGAGACTTTTTGTGTTTCTTTCGTATTATTAATTGCTACTAAAGTTACTTCATCTTTATATTTTCGTTTTAGTATGCTCATCCCGCTCTTATCATACAGAAGCTCAAACGTACCGCGTCGTAAAGACGGTCTCGCCTGCCTAAGTTCACCTAGTTTTGTTATGTGCTGCATAAATTTTTCGTCTGACTTAAAATCCATTAATCGTCTATTATCGGGTACACTTCCTCCATCTAATGCAATTTCAGTTCCGTAATAAAAATTCGGAATCCCAGGTGATGTTAACAAATATGTAAGCGCCAGTTTTAAACGTGATGGCGGATAATACATATTTTCTTTTGCAATACGCGCATATCTTTTTGTTTCTTGATCATCTAAAAACGTAACAAATTCCCCTTCTTTTTTACTCACATCGTATAACGATTTCACCGATACATCCGCTTTGGAAAACGATTCTACTATTTTTTCGTTGTATTCGCTATCCTCCTTTGTCATAATACGAAAATCTTTCTTTATCACTTGCATGTCTTTTTGCGCGTTATCCCAAAAGGAACGCGGATTTTTTTCACTATGTATAACATAGCTTCCGTCTAAATCAACTTCTTTTATCCACCATTTCATTGCGTCAATTACCTGTTGTTCGTTTTCTCCAAGCGGAAATTGAAATACAACTTTCATTCCTTTTGCCTGAGCTTCTTTTACAAGTTCTTTCACATCATTTTCTGTCCCGAAATGTTCATTTACCTTTTTAAAATTTCGCACGTCTAATCCATCGTACTTTCCACTTTCAAAAAGTGGCGAAAGCATAACGGTAGTAAAACCCATTTCTTTTATGTAATCCAACCTTTTTATAATTCCTCTTATATCCCCGCCTTGATACCCTTCTAAATTACCAACTTCTAACTGTTTGTCATTTTTCGGTTCTCCATTATTGAAGCGATCAATCATAATGGAATAGATAACTTCGTCTCGCCACTCTCTTTTTTCGTCTGCAAAAGTATGTATTGGTACAAACAAAACAACAGCTAAGCAAAAACAAATGAATAGTTTCCTAGTCCGTATTTTTCCCACACGCATCCCCCAAGTTTTTTAATTGTAAGAATATTATACCAATTTTCCGAATGAAACGCATATGTCGATTTCAACCCTCACAAAATAATACATGTTAGATTTCCTAACATCATTTATATAATTTTCTGAATTTTTAGTTGATTTTTAGTTTAATTTCGAATATGATATGAAACATAACAAAACTATGTTATTTTTTCTAACATTATAGGAGGAGAGCTCATGAATATGGGAGATACGGTTTTTATGTTTGTAACGACAGTAATGGTCATGTTAATGACACCAGGATTGGCACTTTTTTATGGAGGTATGGTTCGCAGCAAAAATGTACTCAGTACAACGATGCATAGTTATAGCGCAATGGCTATCGTTTCGATTCAATGGATTGTTATCGGCTATTCTTTATCATTCGGACCAGATTGGCACGGGATTATCGGTACACTTGATTGGTTCGGTCTAAACGGAGTTACCTACGCACCAAATCCAGACTACTCATCTACTATTCCTCACAATTTATTCATGATGTTTCAACTCATGTTCGCCATTTTAACTCCAGCTTTAATTTCAGGTGCATTCGCTGAAAGAATGCGATTTTCTGCCTTTCTTATTTTTATCCTTCTATGGACAACGATCGTTTACAATCCTGTCGCTCATTGGGTATGGGGCGTCGGCGGGTGGCTAAGGGAACTTGGGGCACTAGACTTCGCTGGCGGAAACGTCGTTCACATCACTTCCGGAGTTGCTGGTCTTGTATTAGCTATTTTCCTTGGAAAACGAAAAAACATAAATGGTTCTTCTCCTCACCATTTGCCATTTACAATGTTAGGCGCAGGCTTATTATGGTTTGGCTGGTTCGGTTTTAACGTCGGCAGCGCATTATCCTTAAACGACGTAGCTTTAACTGCATTTATTAATACAAATATAGCCGCTGCTGCCTCCGCTCTAACTTGGATGCTTTCTGAATGGTTCTTCCAATCAAAACCGACTGCGATGGGAGCTGCTTGCGGAGTTGTTTCTGGTCTAGTCGCTATTACACCAGCTTGCGGGTTCGTTACACCTTTCTCCGCTCTTCTTATCGGAGCAATTGGTGGTATATTATGCTTTGGCGCCGTTTTCTTCTTAAAAACAAAATTCGGTTATGACGATACACTTGATGCCTTTGGATGCCACGGCATCGGAGGAACTTGGGGCGGTATTGCAACAGGACTATTTGCAACTACTGCCGTAAACGGGGATGGTGCGAACGGATTGTTTTACGGAAACGCCGCTTTACTGTTTAAACAACTTGTAGCAATCGGGGCAACCTATGCCTTTACAATCATAATGACGTACACCATTATTAAAGTTATTAGCTTTTTCCTCCCCGTTCGAGTAGATGAGCACGAGGAACACATGGGACTTGATATTTCGATGCATGGTGAGAAAGCTTATGAACATGCAGAGCGAGCAAACTAAAAAAGAGATGCAATCTATTAGTAATAGATTGCATCTCTTTTTTGCGCACTGGGCAAAATACCCCACCTAGTATAACTGGAAATATATTAACGGTTTTTTGGATATATCAACGATTTTTCAAATATATCGATTGTTTCTTTCAATATATCAACGTTTCGACACAACATATCGATTTACAAACAAATTCCGACATAATTTACAAGCAAAATACCCCACATAACGTTATAGAAAAAAGACGACCGAAACCCGGTCGTCTTTTCCTATTTATTTCGGAGCATTTCCTACATATTGCGTAATATCAACATTTAATGCCTGCGCTAAACGCATACCGTATTCTTGATCTGCACGGAAGAAGTTACAAACAGCTAATAATTTTGTGCGTTCATTTACGTCTTTTAGATCATTTGTTAAGTTTGCAATTAAGTTATCTTGCTCTTCTTTAGAGAATGAACGGTAACGCTCACCTGCTTGTTTGAAGTCATTTGGTTTCTCGATTTTTTCACGAGATACATAGCCTTCTACTTTCATAGTTGAATCGCGGTAAGCTTTGTCTTCAACCGGATTCTCTGCATGACGGCTCGGTTCGTAGTTGATTGTAGATGGGTTTTGATTTACTTGCATCGCACCATCACGTTGTTGATTATGAACAGCTGCGTATGGGCAGTTTACAGGAATTTGTAAGTAATTTGCACCAAGACGATAACGCTGTGTATCTGGGTAAGAGAATAAACGACCTTGTAATAATTTATCTTCCGATGGCTCAATACCATTTACAGTTGCACTTGGAGAGAACGCTACTTGTTCTACTTCTGCAAAGAAATTTTTCGGATTACGATTTAACGTCATCGTCCCTACTTCCATTAATGGGAAGCGATCTTCTGGCCATACTTTCGTTGGATCTAATGGATCAAAGTCTAAAGAGTCCATTTCATCTAATTGCATAACTTGTACGTGTAAATCCCATTTCGGGTGATTTCCTTTTTCGATTGCGTCGAACAAGTCACGAGTTGCATGATTGAAGTCTTTCCCTTGTACTTCTTGCACTTCTTTCGCATTTAAGTTACGTACACCTTGCTGTGGTTTCCAGTGGTATTTAATATAAACAATTTTACCTTCTTCATTAATCCATTTAAATGAATGGACGCCGAAACCTTCCATTTCACGATAACTTGCTGGTGTACCGTAATCAGAAAATACCCATGTCATCATGTGTGTAGATTCTGGAGTTAACGTCATGAAATCCCAGTAACGATCTGGCGTTTGAATATTCGTATCAGGTGCTGGTTTTAAAGAATGTACCATATCAGGGAATTTAATTGCATCACGAATGAAGAAAACCGGTAAATGATTACCTACGATATCGTAGTTTCCTTCTTCTGTATAAAGTTTAACAGCGAACCCACGTGGGTCACGTGCTGTTTCAGGAGAACCTTGACCATGAATAACCGTTGAAAAACGAACAAATACAGGCGTTTCAGTTCCTTCATTTTGTAAAAATGCCGCTTTCGTATATTGCTTCATACTATTTTTCGTTACGAATACACCGTGAGCACCTGCACCACGTGCATGCACAACACGCTCCGGAATACGTTCACGATCAAAGTGCGCAAGTTTTTCTACTAAATGATAGTCTTCTAATAATACTGGTCCACGACGACCAGCTGTACGAGAATTTTGGTTATCTCCAACTGGAGCACCTTGGTTTGTTGTTAAGCGATTATTTGGATTCATCTAGGGGGATCCTCCTCTTTCTTTCATAGTAATTATTATTTATTTAAAATTATTATAAACTAATTATTATTCAAAACTAAACCTTTGTCAACTATTTCCTTCACTTTTTTTGAAACAATTTCAGCCAAACAGTCGATAAATGCAGATTGTGTATTCGGCATACTTGGTCTAAAATATTTGGCATTTAATTCATCAGTTACAACTTTACATTCATAATCGTTGTCATATAAAACTTCTAAATGCTCCGCTACAAAACCAACTGGGCAATATACGAAAGATTCGTACCCATGCTCTGCATATAAATCTTTCGTTAAATCTTGCACATCTGGACCAATCCATGGATCAGGAGTATTCCCAGCACTTTGCCAACCGATTGTATAGTTTTGAATATTTGCAGCTTCTGCAATTAAATCTGCCGTATGCTTTAGTTGTTCTACATATGGGTCTCCTGCTGCAATAATCTTTTCTGGCAAACTATGCGCTGAGAAAATTACGACTGCTTTCTCTTTATCATCAATTTCTGTAAACGTTTCTTTTATTTGGTCTGCCCAATACGAAATAAATTTCGGTTCATCATGCCATTGTTCAATTGGTTCAATAACAGGACCACCGATTTCTTTCGAAAGACGAATAGCACGATCATTATACGCTTTAATGCTAAATGTAGAATAGTGCGGTGCTAATACGATACTAATCGCCTGCTCAATTCCATCTCGCTTCATTTCCTCTACAGCATCTTCTATAAATGGCGCAGTATGTTTTAAACCTAAGTAACTAGTAAATTCATACTCTGTAAATATGTTATTCATTGAATCTGTTAATTTATGCGCCTGCTCTTTCGTAATTTTTGCAAGCGGCGAAATTCCACCAATCGCTTTATAGCGCTTAATTAAATCTTCAAGCGCTTCTTCTGACGGCTTACGCCCGTGACGGATATGTGTATAATATGCCTCTACATCGTCTAATGATTCTGGTGTTCCATACGCCATTACGAGTAAACCTATTTTTTTCTTTGTCATCTATATAACACCTCAATTTTATAAATGAGAATCCTTTTCAGAACGTTTGTTTCCAATTATAACAAGCAATAATAAGTACATCAAAATAATAATTCTAATTAAGTATTATTTATAAGGTGATTTTGAATTTTATATGACAATTTCTTTAATAAAAAGCGACTTACATAATTGTAAGCCGCTTTTCCCTTATTCCTTAATATTTACCCCATATTCTTTAAACCAAACGTGAATTTGTGCTAAATGAGCTAAAAGCTGTGGCCCAGTCATCAATTGACCAAACCATGGTGTTTGAAATGCACTGCCACCAGACTGAATTAATCCGTTCAACTGCTCTTTATCAAACAATTCGTGTAAAATTGAACCTTTATCCGTTAATAGATTTTGAAGCCATACTGTTACTGCTTTTGTATAGTGTGGATTGTGCGTTTTCGGATAAGGACTCTTCTTTCTATATAAGATGTCATGTGGAAGTACATCTTCTAACGCTTTACGTAATAGACCTTTTTCGCGGTTTTTATACATTTTCATTTCCCAAGGAATATTCCACGCATATTCGACAAGACGATGATCTGCAAATGGAACACGTACTTCTAAACTTGCCCCCATACTCATGCGGTCTTTTCTGTCTAATAATGTTGTCATAAACCATACCATATTTAAATAAAATAATTGGCGTCTTTTTGCTTCTAGCGGACTTTCTCCCTCTAAAATAGGAACTTCTTGAATCGACTCTTCATAGCGCCTTTGTACATATTGTTGTAAATTTAATTTATTTCTCCATTCTTTCTTTAGCAGTTGTTCACGTGCTTCTGTAGAGCGCATCCACGGAAAGGCACTCGATTGTAAATCATCTTCTCTATAAAACCACGGATATCCACCAAATATTTCATCTGCACATTCCCCAGATAAACCGACGACAAAATCTTGTTTAATTTCACGACAAAACCATAATAATGACGAATCGATATCTGCCATACCAGGCAAATCACGAACGAGTACTGCTTCAGTTAAATACTCTGCTAATTTTTCATTCGAAATGACGCAGCGATGATGGGTTGTTTGAAATGTCTCAGTCATTAAATTAATAAACGGAGCATCTGAATTTGGCTGGAACGCATTCGCTTTAAAGTATTTGTCATTATCTTCGTAATCAATAGAATACGTGTGTAATTGCCCTTTTCCTGATCTCTCGTATTCTTTCGCTGCGATAGCTGTAATAGCGCTCGAATCTACACCACCTGATAAAAAAGTACATAGTGGTACATCAGAAACAAGCTGTCTTGTAATGGCATCTTGTAATAAAAAGCGCGTTTTCTCTACGGTTTCTTCAAAAGAGTCTTCATGTTTTTTACTTTCTACATTCCAATATCTCCATATACATAAACCGTTCTTTGAAAATGTCATCGCATGACCTGGACGTAATTCTTTTATACCAGCATAAATACCATGGCCAGGCGTTCTTGACGGTCCGAGGCCGAATATTTCGGATAACCCTTCTAACGTTACTTCCGCCTTCACATCTGGATGAGCCAGTATCGCTTTTAACTCTGAACCAAATAGTAATCGCCCACTATCATATTTATAAAATAGCGGTTTTACACCTAGTCGATCTCGCGCAATAAATACTTGTTCTTTCTGTTCATCCCATACAGCAAACGCATATATACCGTTTAAATGATCGACACATTCTTCTTTCCATTCAATATAAGAAGCTAATAATACTTCTGTATCAGAATGACCTTTGAACGTATATCCTCTTCTTAATAATTCCTTTCGAATGTCTTCTGTGTTATAAAGTTCACCGTTATAGCAAATGGCGTAATTCGTTTCATCTTTTAAACAAGTCATCGGTTGTTTCCCGCCCTCAGGGTCCACAACGATTAAACGTTTATGCCCAAATGCGACATTGCCTTTAATCCAAACTTTATTATCATCCGGCCCACGTTTGGCTAACGTCTCAGCCATCTTCGTAACGACATCTCTTTCTCCTTCTAATGAGCGTTTATAATCCACCCATCCTGTAATCCCGCACATATAAATCATCCTTCCATCTTATTTCTTTTCTTGAACGTGCAGTAATCCCCACCCTAAGAGTGCGGATCAAAAAATGGAAAACTTGACGATAACCTACTATCCACATATGGAATAGCATTCTCACTCAGTAAAACGTGTTTTATTGTATGCCCACCTATGTCTAGATGTGTCTAGTTATAAAGAATGCACGAACTGTCTATAACAGGAATAACTACTTTTTATAAAGGAGAAATCATGTATGATACAACGTAACCATATTTTATATAACCAGCCCCGCGCTCATACAGTCGGTAATGTAGAATATATAAACAATGAATGGGTATTCTTTGATGATGAAAATGATGAAGCATTTTTATTAGAAGATATTGCCGAAGATGGTTTTGAGATTTTATATAACAACAACTGGCTACCAGCTCGTTTCTATGAACAAGATATATTACAAATCGCCAACGAACAGCACCACCTGCAAAACGGGGAAATGATACGTATTCGAAAAAAATTACTTCTTAGCTATAATGAATGGCTCGAGGAATTACCTGACTCTGTGTTCACATTATTAACCGAATCATTGCAATCACTTCACTACTCTTTATATGATTGCATGTATTGTCATAATTATTTATCTTTCTTACCGAAAGAGGAGTCACGCGAAGGAGTAAATATTCTTTTGTTTGATAACGAAGAGATGATCTGTACACTACAGCATCATTTCGTCCGTCACACTACATCCAATAAAAACATGTTCCGTTTTACGAAAGTAAATGGAGAAGAGTTACATATCGATGCGACATAAAAAGTAAAAACCACCTTAGCTCCCAAGTCTTTGAGATTATAAGGTGGTTTTATTTTCTTTATTAGAATACTTGCCAACCAATCGGTAATTTCAGTCCAAGGTAAAATACTGCTACTAATGCAACAATAAATAGCCCCCAAACTGCCCCTGTTGCTTTGTTCTTGCTCATTTTCACAAGAACCATTTCCATTCCACCGATAACTAAAATACCAGCTATCATTTTTAAACCATACCACATGTGCATGTTACTTGTTGCAGTCTTCATAATCCCCATGTACAACATGAAACCTGTCACAATAATGATAATGTACATAAGACGAAGCCCCATATGTACACCTTTACCTTTTCTTCCTGCTGAATAAAGTGAATACGCAACGAAGAATAAAATTAAACCTAACGCCCATGCTGTAATATGCATATGTACCATCGTATCCCTTACCTCCTCTTTTCACACTTTTTCACTCTATATGATAACATGTTCATTTATTTTCAGGAAATGTTTCGCTTTTTTACATTTAAATGCTATAATATTTAGAGTATTTACAAACTTCTTGTAATAACAAAAGGGGGAACAATCATGATTCAAACTAAGGATATTATCGAACTTACAGACACATATGGAGCAAATAACTATCACCCACTTCCAATCGTTATTTCTAAAGCAGAAGGTGTTTGGGTAGAAGATCCTGAAGGAAACCGCTATATGGACTTATTAAGTGCATATTCTGCAGTAAACCAAGGTCATCGTCACCCGAAAATTATTAACGCTTTAATTGACCAAGCTAATCGTGTTACGTTAACTTCTCGTGCTTTCCATAGCGATCAATTAGGTCCTTGGTACGAAAAAGTTGCGAAACTAACTAATAAAGAAATGGTACTTCCAATGAATACAGGTGCTGAAGCTGTTGAAACTGCAATTAAAACAGTTCGTCGCTGGGCTTATGATGTGAAGAAAGTAGAAGCAAACCGTGCTGAAATCATCGTTTGTGAAGATAACTTCCACGGACGTACAATGGGTTCTGTTTCTATGTCTTCAAATGAAGAGTACAAGCGTGGATTTGGTCCAATGCTTCCTGGCATCGTTGTAATTCCTTACGGTGATTTAGAAGCATTAAAAGCCGCAATTACACCAAACACAGCAGCATTCATTTTAGAGCCAATTCAAGGTGAAGCAGGAATTAACATCCCACCAGCTGGTTACTTAAAAGAAGCTCTTGAAGTATGTAAAAAAGAAAACGTTTTATTCGTAGCAGATGAAATCCAAACAGGCTTAGGCCGTACTGGTAAAGTATTCGCTTGTGACTGGGACGATGTAACTCCTGACATGTACATACTTGGTAAAGCCCTTGGTGGCGGTGTGTTCCCGATCTCTTGTGTTGCAGCAAACCGCGACATTTTAGGTGTATTTGAGCCAGGTTCTCATGGTTCTACATTCGGCGGTAACCCACTTGCATGTGCTGTTTCTATCGCAGCTCTTGAAGTTTTAGAAGAAGAAAAATTAACAGAGCGTTCTCTTCAATTAGGAGAAAAATTAGTTGGGCAATTAAAAGAAATTGATAACCCAATGATTACTGAAGTTCGCGGTAAAGGTTTATTCATCGGTATCGAATTAAACGAGCCAGCTCGTCCTTACTGTGAACAACTAAAAGCAGCTGGTCTACTATGTAAAGAAACACACGAAAACGTAATTCGTATCGCACCACCTCTAGTAATCTCTGAAGAAGATTTAGAGTGGGCATTCCAAAAAATTAAAGCTGTATTATCGTAATAATAGAGAGGTTGTCCAACATGTTGGGACAACCTCTTTCTTTTTATATTCAATTATATTAAGATAAAATTGTAATTTTCTGTATTTTAAATTCATAAAGGAGGTGCGATATGCTACTAAGATATGGTAAACATATTAACTATTTAGCTACAGCGTTTATTTTAGTTACATTCTTTAGTTTCCTACTTTCCACAACATGGCTTCATTACTCAACTCCTACTACACTCACACTACTGAAAGCATCATTTTGGACTGCTGTTATTCTTACTATTATTGGATTTGGACGAGAAAAAAGCGCACTTGCGGTTATATTATTTGGCATTTGTACACTTGCATTAATTGGTCTTTACACTTTTGCCGTTATAGATTATCTCTATAATCCGAGACCATAGAAAAGAGCTATCTTTATACAAGATAGCTCTTTTCTCATTTCACTACATTTCGCAAAGTACCAATTCTTTCCACTGTAATGACCACTTCATCACCAGCATGTAAAAACCTCGGTGGTGTAAAACCTTTTCCGACACCAGCCGGCGTTCCTGTTGCGATAATATCGCCTGGTTCTAAAGTCATTCCTTTGCTTATCGTTGAAATAATTTCTTCTATTGAAAAAATCATTTTATTTGTGTTGGAAGTTTGCCTTACTTCTCCATTTACTACCGTTTCAATGTGTAATGCATTCGGCGTTTCAACCACCGATTTATGAATTAAATACGGTCCCATCGGACAAAATGTATCGAAGCTTTTCCCAAGGAAAAACTGTTTATGTTTTCTTTGAATGTCTCGAGCTGTTACATCATTTATAATCGTATAACCAAAAACATGCTCAAGCGCTTTTTCTTTTTTAATTTGCTTCCCTCGCTTACCAATAATGATAGCTAGTTCTCCTTCGTAATCTAGTTCGTCCGTTGCGTGAGGGTGACCATTAATTTGCTCATTTATGCCAATAACTGTTGTTGGTGCTTTCGTAAAGATCATTATATTTTCTGGAATAGACTCTACTCCGCCCATTTCTACCGCATGCTCACGATAGTTTTTTCCAACGCACAAAATATTCTTTCTTGGCCTTGGAATCGGCGCTAATATTTTCACCTCTGTTAACGGATAATACGCCGCTTCCCCGTTCTCTTTTGCCCAATTTACAATTTCACATACTTTCTCAAAGCATTCAGTCCCTCTTTCAATACACTCTAACATTGTAATAGGGATTGTAACCTTTTCCCCTTTTTGTCTTTGCGCTTCTCTTAAGTGTAATACCTTTTCTTCTTCTTCATCCACAATACCTACAAATACCTTTTCTTCTTTCTTCGCCGTTACAAAACGCAATATTTCCACTCTCCATCCTAAAACTCATACCTTTTAATTGTATTCGCATCCGCAAGAAAAAAACCTTCTCATGCACGCTAATTTTTACAATATTCTTCTCGCACTTATTCGTTACTTATTCATTATTTAGCATAAAATGTAGAAATTTTACTTTTTTTAGCGAAGGTATTTCTTTTTTATGGAGTTTTTGTATAATATGTACTACATATATACTAAAAATTTCATTTAGAGATGGAGCCGATTTCAATGTTTGAGCAAGCTATTGAAAAAAAACGTGAAAAAATGATCTATTTTGCTGAACGCTATGGAATGACTTCTCAAAGAACAGTGGATTGTAGCCAAGAACTGGACAGGCTCTTAAATGTAATTTGTCATGTACATACGGATTTACACCCTACTCAAACGTTCAACACACACACGCAATAACGCGTGTGTTTCTTTTATTTCAAAAAAACACACATTTTATTGGAAACGCCCATACAATAGTAGAAAAGAAAATTTTAAAAACGAAGGGTGTTTTGTATGCCAGCTATGGTCGGACATATTCGTATCGTCAATATTGGATCAAGTGGTATTTTTCATATTGGAGATGTATTTGCGATTAGGCCTATTAGTTACTCACGTGCTTTCGCCGGGGCCGGCTCTTTCAACGTTGGAGATAATGTTTCTGTCTACAATTATCAAAGTGCAACGACTGTCAACGATTCAGATGTAATCGATCAAGCGATAATTGGCTCAACTTAAAGGAGGCAATTGCATTGAATTTTTATGTAAACCAAAGTATCATCATCAACAGTATTAAAATTGATAGTATTACAACCTCTTCTGTGTTCCAAATTGGTACTGCCGGAAGTATTAAAGCCCTATCTAAATTTTCAAATACGGGCGGATTTACGGAGCCGCTTCGCCCATTACAGGCAAAAGGACAAATTATTTCTATCAAACCATCAACTAGTTCTTCTTAAGACATCCTTGTCATAAATATATAGCAGGAATATTTTTACCCTCCCTATTGAAAAGGAGGTTTCACAAATGAATCAAGATATATATACTTACTTACACCAACTTCAACAAGCTCTTCAAACACAACAAGCAGCCATCCTAAATTTAGAAGAACAAGTGCGCCAACTCCAAGAAGAGCTTAACGAATTAAAAAATCGCCCCTCCTCTTCTGTAGGAAAAGTGGAATACAAATTCGATCAATTAAAAGTCGAAAATTTAAATGGTACTTTAAATATTGGTTTAAACCCATTTTCAGCAAAAGGACAACAAATTGAAGATTTTCAAGTGGATACAGAAACATTGAAGGTAAACCCTGAAACCGAAACAAACCCAGACTTTTATCAAGGTATCCTCCAAGAAATGCATCGATACTTAGATGAAGAAGCATATAATCGTATTCTCCATTTTGAACAAGAAGAGAGAACACCGCTTGATGAAATGTATCGACAAATGATGGTAGATGACATAAAAAAACAGATGGAGCATCGACTCCCTTATTATTTATCACAAGCGCAATCATATGAAGGTATTTCAACAGATCCAGATTATTTACGAGATATCATTATTCAGGCAATGAAACAAGATATTGACAAAGCCTTTCTCTCCTTTATTCAGCACATACCGGGAAATTTCCGAAAGGAGTAAGTATGTATGAACCTTAACGTTGTAAACCGTGAGTTAAAAGTCGGACAGATTAAAATGAACGGTGTATCGTCGTCCGCACTCTTTTTAATTGGAGATGCAAATCTCCTCATTCTATCTTCTATTCTCGATACACCATTTGAAACAGTTACAGAGGGTCCATTTGTACCATTAGTAACAGATGTCCCTCCTACTCCAGGTTAAGGAGACTGAGAAATTATGTTGCATCATGTGTCCATTGTCCAAAATGTTTCTATTATTTCTTTAGGAATTACTGCCGTATTGCAAGTTGGAGATGCAAACCAAATGGAATTAAAAAGTAGAGCTCTTGCCGTCCACCGTGAAATTCCTTGTTATATAAGGGGAGAAGGTCGTTTTGATGCTTTTGAAATCTTTACAGATGAACACATTACAATTCCAAAACGAACGACAGATGTAAATTTAAATATTGTAAATGAATGCCCTTTTATTGAAGTTAATAACGTTGAATTACGGACACTTTTAAATTCTGGTTGCTTTCAAATTGGAAATGTTGATTATGTTTTTAATAACTCTCGTATTATGCAAATTCGCCAATATATTACAGATGAACCTTCCGCACAATAATTCATATAGTAATTAAAAAGCTTAGTAAAGTAGGTGGATGGTATGCCTTCGGTTGTAGGAAATCTCGTGGTTCAAAACAGTAACGGCTCTTTCAACTTAGGAGATTTTTATAACGTATCTCCGAAAGAAAACACGAAAGCTTATAATGGATCCGGAGCTTCTAATGTTGGATTTGTCGTGAATACTTTTAACGGTGTTAGTGCAACAAATACGTTTGATTCTGATGTGGCGGATCAAGATCAGATTGGAACAGCGTAAAAAAAGTAGGAGATATTCTCCTACTTTTTTCTTTTATCTAATTCAAATTATTAAAATGAAATTTTAATCAGCAAGAGCTTTACTGTTCACAAATAGTGGTATAAACAAGTAAGTAGTGAAGAGGCACTATTTCATTTTATTTAAATGATAATCCGCTCTCCTCCAAAGCTTGTCTAAGCTTCGGCAAAGACGCAGGTCCCATACCATGCAGTTTTAAAATTTCTTTGTCACTATATTTTGAGAGTTCTTCTACAGTTTGAATTCCATGGTGTTCTAATGCCCTTCTTGCTGGCGCTGAAAGAAGAGAGAGAAAACCTTCTTTTGGTTTTCTCTCTTTCTCACAGGTTGGGCAAGTTGGACAATCGCTACTTTTATAGTACTCGTGTCCCTGTTCACAAGTTTTTAACGTTGTCATTTTTTATAGCCCCCTTCTGTTGTCTATCCTTCAATATTTACAACGTGATTCCCATCAAAGAAATATAAACATTTCTCTTTGACAGGATGTTGTAAGCTTTTCTCGAGTGCTTTTGCATATAACGAAAGTTGCACTTTATATCGATCTTCTAAAATTGGTTTTGCTTGTTGGAATCCGCCTGGGAATTTCCCTTCAATCGTATCTGTTTTGAAGTCGATTAACGTAATGCCATCTTCCTCTTCAATCATGCAGTCGATAACCCCTTGGACAAGAATCGTTTCTTCACTCTTCCCTTGCCAATCTTGATATGCTTCTTCTGCTGCAAGCATCATCGTAAATGGTACTTCACGCTCAACACTTTTCGCCGCTAATACCCTTTTACCTAAGTCACTGTCAAAGAATGAAATTACTTTTTCAATTGCTATTTCTTCCGCCTGCTCGAATGTTAATAATTCCTTATTTACCATTCCTGCGATTTGTTCTTGTAGCGTTTCGGCCGTAATCGGTTTCTTCAAATCTACATGCTGCATAACGGCATGGACTGCTGTTCCACGCTCTGCGTACGTTAACCCTTTTTTCTCCATAAAGCGCGGACGTGTTTTAATTGGTGCACGTAGTTTTTTAATAAAGGCGTTATCGCTACCTTCTTCAGATTGATAATTTCTCTTTATTTCTGTAACAGATTGCTTCGCACGATGAGATGTCGCATCCTCATATCCGTACTTCCACATTAATCTGTCGTACACTTCTTCTTTCCGTTTACTTTGCAGGGGAACAGCCTTTTTCTCACGAAGCGCTTCTAACAATTCTTGTTTCTCTTCTTGAACTGGCTCTGGTGCAAGTAGCGTGTTACCGTCCACAACTTCTACTTTCCAGCTAGTGTCATACCCGTAAATTTCATCCGGAATGCTTCCTTGTCCTAATTCAAGAAGCATTTCACTATCACGATGTCTATATAATGAAGGTGCAATCCAGTCTAAATAACAAGACGCTCCGGCACGTATGTGATCTGGTAATAACCATTCATTATGTTCCCTCGCATCAAGCCATTTTTCCATTTCCTTAGTTGCATCCTTAACTGTTCCGATTAAAATTAGCTTCTCTTTCGCACGCGTTAACGCTACGTATAATACGCGCATTTCTTCTGCAATTAATTCCATTTTCATTTTACGCTTAATCGCAAGCTGTGATAATGTCGTATATTTAATTCGTTTACGCGGATCGATAAATTGTGAACCGAAACCGAAATCTTTATGCAGTAAGAAACGCTTCATTAAGTCTTGTGTATTAAAACGACGACCGAGTCCAGCTACAAATACGACCGGGAACTCTAGCCCTTTACTTTTATGAATCGTCATAATGCGAACGACGTCTTCTTGTTCACCAAGAGCTCTTGCCGTACCCATATCATCACCGCGTTCTAAAATACGTTCAATAAAACGCAAGAAGCGGAATAACCCTCTAAATGATGTTGCTTCATATTGTCTTGCACGGTCATATAGCACGCGCAAGTTTGCCTGCCTTTGCTTTCCTGCTGGTAAACCGCCAACGAAGTCGTAATAACCTGTCTCACCGTACACTTTCCAAATTAAATCAGAAAGGGATTGTTGACGGGCAAATTCACGCCATCCTTGAAGTAAATTATAAAACCACTCTAATTTATCATGAAGTTCTTGCTCTTCTTCAAGCGGTGCTCCTTTTAAGAACGAGCTCATTACTTCATAAAATGACCCTTTCTTCCCATGAGCACGAAGCGTCGCAAGGTCTTCATCATTTAGTCCCACAATCGGTGAACGAAGTACAGCTGCAAGCGGAATATCTTGCATCGGATTATCAATAACGCGGAATACGTTCATCATAATATTTACTTCTGTCGCTTCAAAATAACCAGTCGCAAGGTCAGCATATACTGGAATTCCTTGCAATTTTAACTCTTCCATAATTTGCGGCGCCCACGGCATCGAGCGGAGTAAAATAACGAAATCACGGTATTGTACAGGGCGCATACTATCCGTTTTACGATCATACACTTCATAACCTGAATCAACCATCGCTTTAATACGCTGCGCCATAAGACGAGCTTCTAGCTGTGCTTTTTCGACTTCTGCACCTTCTTCTCCATCCATTACTTCTTCTTCCGTTTGCTGAATACATAGTAATTCTGCTGCTACATCTTCACCTTCTGGATAGGTAGCACCTAGCTTTAGTTCAGCGTCAGCATCGTAGTCAATTTCCCCAACTTCTTCGCCCATAATTTGTTTAAAAATAAAGTTCGTACCTGCTAGTACTTCATGACGACTACGGAAGTTTTTCGCTAAGTCAATCTTCATTCCGCCGCCCAATCCTTCTTGTGTGAAGCGTTTATATTTTCCTAGGAATAGTCCTGGCTCGGCTAGTCGGAAACGATAAATCGACTGCTTTACGTCACCAACCATGAACAAGTTTCCTTCACTCTCAGAATCTTTCGTTACGAATTTAATAATGGATTCCTGTACAAAGTTCGTGTCTTGATATTCATCGACTAATACTTCAGCAAATTTATTACGATATTGGAGCGCCACTGCTGACGGATTCATTTCACCATTTTCACTTTGTTCACTTAAAATTTGTAAACAGAAATGCTCTAAATCTGTAAAATCGACCATTCCTTTATCTCGCTTCATCGCTTGGAAACGCTCTGTAAATACTTTTACAAGTTGAACAAGCTTTTCTAATACTGGGTGCATATCTTGAAAATCTCGTAAGAAACTTTCCGGTTTGCGGCTAAATAACTCTTCCTGTAATTTCTTCACTTCATCTTTCGCTTTATTACGAAGAGAGTCTACTTGTTTTACAACATCTTCATTGTAATCACTTTTCTTAATACGCTTTAACGTTTGCCACGATACGTTTTGCATCGCTTCATACAATCTTGTCCACGACTCACGAGCAGCTGATGATAGCGTTCCAAGTAAAGCTACATCTGCTTGCAGGGTTTCAATGCGAGGCGCTGGACCGTCAGGAAGCATTGCGAGTTCAGTTGCCTTACGAATATGCTGTTCCGCTGTTTCAAGCTGGAATTTCACATCTTCTAATAAATAAGAAGCATATACTAAATCCTCAATTGTCTTTCCTTCTACGTCATATGCTTCTACTAATTTATCAAGCCATTTTTCCGGATTTGGATGCGCTCTTGATTCTGTATGAAGCGCTAAAATCATACGTTGTAAGTCATCATCACTACGGTCACTCGTATAACGATCAACGAGTTCAAAGAATATCGTATTATCTTCGATGCCATACTCTTCTTCTAATATGTCATCTAGCACTTCTTCTTTTAACAATTCATTTTCTGTTTGATTCGCAATACGGAAACGAGGATCAACATCAAGCATGTAGTAATATCCTCTAATTACTTGTAAACAGAATGAGTGAATTGTTGAAATGGAAGCTTTATTTAATAGGCTCAGCTGCTTTCTTACGTGTTGAGAGCCTGGTTCATCAATTAATACCTTTTCTAACGCTTCCCCGATTCGGTTTTTCATCTCTTGCGCTGCTGCATTCGTAAATGTTACAACGAGCAGGCGGTCGACATCGACTGGGTTCTCTTCATTAATAATCTTTTTAATAATACGTTCAACTAATACTGCTGTTTTACCTGATCCAGCTGCAGCCGCAACTAAAATATCACGTCCGTTCGCTACAACAGCTTTCCACTGGTCATCTGTCCATTGACTACCTTCTGGTTTTTTAGGCCAATTTTCTATCATTCTCCGCCAACCTCCTCTCTTATTTTCTCCATCGCTTCGCTATCTTTCATATCTTTTAACGATCGGAACTGATTATCTTCAAGTGACTCATCAAATTGACAAACAGATTTGAAGTTACAGAACGTACATGCTGCTTTATTTCCCATTTTATAAGGAGCAATATCGATAACACCTTCTGTAATATCTTTTCCAATATTTTCAAACGTATGGTGTACATATTTTTGCAGTACGTTAAACTCTTGCTCACTTGCAATACTTGAACGCGCACTAAAGCTACCGTCTTTTTTCAGGCCAGCAGAAATAATATCTGAGCTTCCTGTTGAAAGTTTGTTATCCATTAAACGAACAACGTCAGCATCTCCTAATACGAGTCCTTTCATTTTAAATTTCTTTAAAATTTCTTTTTCAATTTCAGCTTCAGATGCGTCACCTTTCATCTCAACGATTGGGTTATGAATATGGAAATACAATACACCAGCTGGTGATGCTGCGTGGCCTTTTTTCATCCACGTCTGTGCATTCGAAGTAACAACATCTAAATACGTTAACATTTGAAGTGCTAATCCGTAATACACTTCCGTTAAATCTAACGCTTTTGAACTTGATTTATAATCAATAATACGTAAGAACGTCCCGTTTTCATCTTCTGCCTTATCAACACGGTCAATACGACCGACTACTTCCATCTTTACACCATTTGGTAATGAGAATTCCATTGGCGGAAGTGACCCTGTACCACCCATACCGAACGGCACCTCTAAATCAACTGGTACGAATCCGCTCGACTTCGCATGTTCACGAAGAATGATTGACGTGCGGAAAATAATTTGTTGTAGTTTTTGTTTTAAATAGAAATGACGATTTGAACTTAATAAAATTTGTCGTTGTAATAACGGTGCAATTTCTTCTATTACTAAAACAGAAAGATGTTCACATTCTTTTATTGATAAATCCGCCCAAGTGCGGTTTTCACGCAATAACTTGTCCGCAATTTTCTTTAATGCCGCATGGAATAATTCGCCGATATCTGGCGCATCAAGTTTGAAAATATCACGCTCTCTAAGCGACAAACCATGCTGCGCGAAATGAGCGTATGCACAACGATTAAATAGTTCCATACGAGAGACGCTTCCTTTAATTGTATCTCCGTATAAATCTCTACTTACTGCTGTACTTAGTTTCTGCGCACGATTTCGGTAAAATAAACTTGATAGCACGCGACTACTTTTTTGTTTCCATTCATCTGACGTTACGTAGAAATTATATACATCCCACCAAAAATCTAAATTCCCTTCAAATCCGTATCGTTTCCACGTTTGTAGTTGCTGCATAACGTAAGATAACGTCACTTCTGGCGTTGCTACATATGAAATTTGTTCTGAGCGTGATAAGTCGTTTACATCATTCGTAATAAACGAATCTTTCACATTAGGGAACATTCTTTTTATTTTCTTAATAAAGCTAGACGCAAGTAACGTCTTTCCTTCTTCATCTGCAAGCGGGCATGAAATGTATAACTTCTCAGATGCTCTCGTTACCATTTGATACATAACGAACTGTTCTTCTAACAAAGTTTGTCTCGTCGTTGGCGCTAATTCAATCCCTGCTGCACCAAGAACTTCTCTTTCCTCATCAGAAAGCATACCTTCATCCATAGGTGCTGCTGGAATGACACCCTCATTTACACCTATAATAAACGTTGCTCTCACATCAGATAACCTGGAGTGATCAATATTAGCAATTAACACTTGGTCTAATGACGGCGGAATGTTAGCAAATTGAAGTGCCTCAAGACCTGTCGACATAACGTCAGTAAACATAGAAAGAGACATTTTCTCTTCCCCAAGAATCTCTACAAATGTATCAAGAAGGCTCATTACTTCTTCCCATACTTGTTCATGATCTGTCGCAAATAAGAAATCTCCACTTTCTTCTGCACGTATACGTAATTCTTCTAGTTTCTTCGGAACATCCAGTTCTTCTAAAAACAAGTAAACTGCTTCACACATTTGCATAACTGTTCCTGCACGCTTTAACCTTTTTTGCATGCGAATAACAGGTGTTCTTACAACGTCACGTAGCCTATTTATTTTCTCTTCCATTTCACGTTCACTGTCTGTAATCATCCCGTTCGTATCATCAAGAGAACGATAACGGCGATACATCCATGGATCTTCAGCAGTCCATCTCTTTCCTTGTACACCGTACGCTAAACAGTAATTTTCAAATTCATCCATTTCTTCACGCATCGCTTCTTTTCTTACGTCTAATGGATATAAAAGCTCTGTTTTCACGCAACGGAACACCGCATCATAACGCCAATTCCCACTAATAATCTCGAGTGCAGAACGAATACATTCTACCAATGGGTGGTGTGACATCGGGCGCTTTTCATCGATGAAGTGCGGGATATTGTAATCTGTAAATAACGTTCGCATCACATCGTAATAACTTTCCCCATTACGAAGAAGCACTGCAATATCTCGGTAACGATATTTTTCGTCCGCAACAAGTTTACGAATTTCACGAGCAACACCTTCTACCTCCGCTCGTAAATTCGCAGCTGTACTAATCGTTACACTCGCTTCACCGTTAAATTTTTCATTCGGACGCGCTTCATAATGAGCTTCTAAATGCGCTAATGCTGGAGAATGAAAACGCGGCTGTTCCATAAGTGGAATTGTTTTTTCAATTTCTATTTTCTCTTCACGCGCTACTTGTTTTATTTTTTCATACGTTAACGTCGTTTCATAAAATAAATCGAGTTCATTTACTGGCTGTGCTAACGTTTTTTCATCTATCGTTAACGTGATCGTAACTTTCGCTCCGCAAATCATAAGCTGTCTTACAATCTCTAACTCTTGCGGGGAGAATGAATGAAATCCATCTATATAAATTTCCGCACCATTTACATATTCAGACTGCGGAAGCTTTTCCACTAGCAATTGCAGGTAGTCTTCTGAATCTAAGTATTTTCCAATTAAAGCACGTTCAAAATCATCGTATAGTAACTGTAAATCATACACTTTATTCGCTAGTAACTTTTGTTCGGCACTGCTACTATGCGCATCTAATTGTTGCCACATTTCATATACGTTAGATGGCGTTACATTGTAACGTTTAAACTCCGCGATCATACTGCCAAGATGTTCAAAGAAACCGTTTTGCTCCGCTGCTTTTTGGAACACCGATAATCCATCTTTACGAGACTCTACAATTTTACGGAGTAACATATGTACACCAGCTTCATCAATATGAAGACGACTCGCTCCGCCAACTTCTTGCAGCACCTTCCACGCTAATCGTGAAAAACTAAAAACTTGTGCCCGAATAGAACCTCTTACATCCTCACTTCCAATTAACGCCTGCTGCGTCTGGAATGTCATCTGTTCTGGCACAAGATATAATATTGTTTTCCCTCTCGGGCGCTGTTTTAACTCTTCTTGCACTTCGCGTAAACAAAGTGTACTTTTTCCACTTCCCGCTCTACCAATCACAAATCGAAGTGACATGTAACCCCACCTTTCACTTACATAACGAACGTTAGTTTGCTACTATAATTGTATTATAGTACACGAAAAAAGACAAACTGAGTTGTTTGTCTTTTCTATACTTCTACTTCATTATATCAACCTTTTGAAAAATTCGTTTGCACCTCTTGAATTGGCCAATATCGCAAATCAACTTTACCGACGACTGTATCAGCTTTTACAAAGCCAAAGTGTCTACTATCCCAGCTCCCGAGCCGGTTATCACCTACTACAAAAATAAACCCGGGTGGCACCAGCTTTTCTTTCGTTAACTCTTCTAATGTAAAGTCGCCTGTTAGTTGCCTTCCATTTATCTCTTTCTTATACTTCTCTAGATACGGCTCATCAATAAATTGTCCATTTATATATAACTTATCATGCTTATATTCAATATGATCTCCAGGTAAACCGATAATTCGCTTTACATAGTCCTCTTTTTTATTCGCATGAAACACCACAACGTCAAATCTGTTCAAGTCCCCAACTTGATAACTCACCTTATTTACAACGAGCATATTGCCATCTTGCAATGTCGGCATCATTGACTTCCCCTCTACAACATACGTTGAAAAGAAAAACGTTCGAAAAAATACAGCTAATAATACACCAATTAAAATTGTTCGTATCCACTCTATGCCTTCTTTTTTCAAAGTTTTCTTCATCTGCTTCTCCCCTTATCCTTTAATACTGAAGCTTTCCTTTACAAAGAAGACTATTCTTAATGTAGTTCTAATTTTACTTCAATTTTCTTACCGACATACCATAGAATAAAAATACCAATCGCTACAATGACTGATTTCACCGGATTATGAATAAATGACATTAAATCATGACCGATATACGTTAAAATAAAAATCATCACAAGTTTTCCGAATGCTAACGCTAGTCCAAACTGTTTTACACTAATTCGGGATAAACCAGCGACAACATTTATTAGCGCTGACGGTGTAAACGGAAAACAAAATATAACAAAAATCGGTGCGAATCCTTTCCTTTCAATCCACCCCATTGCTTTTCGTACTCTCTCATGCTTATTTACAAACGAAAAGAAACGGCTGCGGCCAAAATGGCGGATGATGAAAAAGACAAGTAATGCACCCATTACTGATCCAATCCATGAATAAAGAAAACCGAGCCAAAAGCCAAATGCAACAGCATTCGCCAGTACAAATACAATAAGCGGTAATGCTGGAATCAACGCCTCTATCATCGGTAAACCAATACCAAGAAGTGGTCCGAACGCTTTATAACTCTCAACAATATGATCCATATTTTCTGGTGAAAAATACTCTTTGATTGTCTGAAAATCCATTCTACACTTTACCCCTTTACTCTAAATACTATCCCTACTGTATCATTGCTTATATGAAAGAGGAAATGGTAGATACGACATATGGAGATGTATTTATTAAAGTTTCCATATCTTTCATAAGAATTCCTTCATTATTTAGCTATGATAATCTATCAATATTTGACAATATATTACATATTAATAACACCCTATCCAACAATATCCTTATATCTCTTCAAAAATAGTATATTACAAATAATTTATTTAAATATAAAAAAATAGTATTTTTTACATTTTTTATTAAAATAACAACGTAAATCCGTTATACTAAATATCGCAATATATTTATTTTATGTTTTTAGGAGGAAATACTTTGAAAGACACAGTAAAATTATTAAAATGGGTTACTGGTGCCTTAGAGGCTTTACTGGGAATACCTGTACTCGGAGGAACTATTGTTGTTTCTTTACTTTGGTTACCACTTCTTTTCATGCTAGTATTACATATCGTTACTTTAGTATTGGCTAAAAAAGTTAATATGAGTGCTAACGGTAATGTGCTAGGAATTGTAACTTCTTGCCTTGCATGGATTCCGTTTGTAGGAATGATTTTGCATATTTTATCAGCTATCTTCATTATGATGGATGCTGCCCGTAAGGAAGAAACTTATTAATATTTAAATAGCAAAAAAAGCTGTCCTAGAATGCCACTTAAGGCAACATTCTAGAGGCAGCTTTTTCTATATTACACTTCTTCTTCTCTAACAACATACACTTTCTCATAAGCTGGTCTTAATGTTGATTCTTCACTTTTATCAATTTCTTTAAAACACGGATTCCCTTGTTTTTTCCTACGATCTTCATATTCAGTACGTAATTTCGCTGTACGATTTTGTTGATTTTCAAAACTAGTTTTTGATATTTCTAATTTCACAGCAAAGCCATTTATAAATCTAATAATAAGATTTCCATCTTTTAATTCTTTATTACTTTCAATATAAAAATGAGACAACCAAGCGCACTCTTTTCTAGAGTAAGAATAGGTAGGGAAAAAATAAAGTTGATCTGTAGGACTAATCGCAATTGGTGCTTTATGTGTAATATGAGTTAACTCTTTCGTTCCTTCTTTTCTGCCTAAGAAACTCGAGCCATGCTTGCGGCAACTTCTTTCTATAATATCTAGAGGTTTTTGAAATACGAAAAAAGAATCATTCATTTCAACGACTCGAGTAACAATTTTCTTTTCACTTAGAATAACAGGAAGTAAGGCCATCGTATTTTTCGTTACAACATAATTTTCGACATAGCGTTCCACTTTACTTTCCATGCTCTATTATCTCCTTTTTTCCATTTATATTAGCAGCTGCATATATAATTTTAGCACCTATGAAAAGAAAACGGATTGCATATTCCACTATTTTACATAGATTTATTATTTATCAACCATTCTTTAAATTTAAAATTAACTATATAATAATAAAAAGATAATAATGTACACAAAAAACATTTATACTACTATAAATATTTGAAATCACTTCCTCATTTCACATCATTACAACAACTAACTTTGCTATAATTAAAATATAAATCCAATATATGGAGGGCCACTATGGAAGAAAAAGAAATCCAACCATCGATTCAAATGAAAAATAGCAGCGTCATTATCGTGAAAAACTCAGCTAGCATTATATTCGGTTTATTTTTCATTCTGCTATTCTTTGCTAAACCGTTTCGTAAATCAAAATGTCCAGAATGTAAAAAACGTGAGAAGAAAAAATCAGGGCAAGAACAATAAAAAGGCCTTCCTTTATGGAATGCCTTTTTACATTTGTAGTATCATTTTATTTATTCTTCTTCACCCTAAAAAACAACTATATTTTCTTCCAAGGTTCTCTACATCTTTTTTGATTTGTATATGATCCTTATCTAAAACATGAGAAATAGTATTTGTACTTGTTACTCGCTTTTAATTTTTATTAAACACTTCAAATTTGTACACCTTTATCCATCACTAACAATTCGTTAATTAGTTAACTTTATAATATAAGTTTTGTATATAATGTCATTCAAAAACACAATATATATAAGTGGCTATTTATAATTACATTGCTTTTTATCGAATTCCAAAAAGGAGCTGTATACTATGGATAAAAAAAATCTATTAAGCCAGCAGGTTAATAGCATCCCCTCAGATGCTCTGAATACCCCTAGTAAGGAACAAGAACAACTGTTAGAAACATCATCTCAAAACGTACAAAATTCCAACAACAACACTAACAAAAAAGATGTTACTTAAGGTCCATCTGGAAAAGATTTCCCCATTTCAACAGAGAATACAAATTTATAGTTATTTACTATCATACGCAGTAAATGCTCTTGCTGAACTAATTCTTCTACAGAAACTAATACGCATTCCAGATAATTTTTCACCCGTTGTAACATAGAAAAAGAGATTTAGATATAAAAACAGGCTCTGAAAAAACTTTCCCCACAACAAAAAAAGGATGGCATTAGCCATCCTTTTTTCCATCATCAACTATAAAATTATAGTTTGATTACGTTTTTAGCTTGAGGTCCACGGTTACCTTCTTCGATTTCGAAGCTAACTTTTTGGCCTTCTTCTAGAGATTTGAAACCTTCAGTTTCGATTGCAGAGAAATGTACGAATACGTCGTTTTCGCCTGGAACTTCGATGAAACCGAAGCCTTTTTCGTTGTTAAACCATTTTACTTGTCCTGTTACTGCCATGATTATTTCCTCCTAAGAAAATACAAATTTAATTTTTTTAGTCTTCCTGTCTAAAAAAAGAATCCACACATTATCAAATACGAAACATAAACTAGTTCTCACATACTTTTTCTCGTTCGTTTTCAGCACTTGATAACATATGGATTGCTTAATTTAACTATTCAACTGACATCATCATAGCACATTAAAATAAAATGTACAATCTTTTTCGAAAATAGAATTTCTAATTTTTAGTATTTCTTATAAAATATAATTATCTCTATTCCAAATAAGGAGGAGTTTATGACCAATAAAATTCCTAGAAAAACATTAAAAAGAATTGAAGAGGATATTGAAAATAATAATCTTGGAAAAGCAAGAGATAGATTGCATGGCCTCATCTTTACATACCCAAATGAATTACATCTTCGAAAAAAACTCGGAGATATTTATTATACATTACAATATCCAGAAATGGCTGGACGTTACTGGTATCTAGAGGAGCATAAAACAGATATTATGCATGAATCATGTTTATTATTTGAAAAATCAATGGGAAATAATCCTCATCATATTGCACGTGCTTTAAAGTTTAAAGGCGATTCTAACCATATAAAAGGTTTGTATAAAGATCAACCTTTATCTTCAGTGCAGAAGAAAGTAGCAGAGGAGTTAATTTATGAGTATAAAGAAACATGGCAAGATAAGCTAGTTCCTTTTGGCTGTCTAGCATTCCTTGCTTGCCTTCTCTTTTCTGCCATTATTGGTCTATTTACTATTTGGAATTGGATTTTTTAATCACAGGGGGAATTTTCACATGTCAAACTACGCTAAAGAAGAAAGGCTAACAGGGGGAAACGTCTCAAACGTATATCGTTCTGAAAATACTGTTCGGCGAGAGTTAAAGCCGGGCAGTGAAAAGATTCATAAGCTATTGCAACATTTAGAAAACAAAGGATTTCATTATGCTCCAAAGTTTTTAGGTGTAGATGAAAAAGATAGAGAGATTTTATCCTTTATTGAAGGAGAAGCTGGCAATTATCCTTTAAAAGAATATATGCGATCTAATGATGTATTAAAAGAAATCGCAAAGATGCTTCGCCTTTACCATGATGCTGTAAGTGATTTTCCATTATTAAATGATTGGAAACCGATGGATCACACTCCAAATAACATTGAGGTTTTATGTCACAATGATTTTGCCATATATAACATTATTTTTAATAATGAGAAGCCAGTAGGGATTATTGATTTCGATGTTGCTGCTCCTGGTCCAAGACTATGGGATATCGCTTATACACTCTATACTTGTGTGCCTTTAAGTAGAGTGTATTATACAGAATCCGGTGAAGCCGTTCATTATGACTCATCGCAACATGCAGATCGCATTAAAGAGAGAATGAATTTGTTCGTTCAGTCCTATGATAAAAATATGGATGAAGATTACTTAGGAATGGTGTTGCTTCGATTAGAAGGGTTATGTACATATATGAAACGAAAAGCGCAAGAAGGCGACTTGAATTTCCAAAGAATGATTGATGAAGGACATCTAGAGCATTATGAGAAAGATATGAAGTTTATTCGTGATCATAGGGCTGAGTGGAGTTGATTTAGTAATAAAGAAAAGGAAGTATCGTTTTTTTCCGACAACTCAATCTCTCTTTTCGAATCGTTTAGAAAATAACAAGGGGCACCCTTCAAAAAGGTGCCCCTTCCTTTTATTTCGTAAACTGTGCTTCTTCCGTAGATCCTTTTAACGCTGTCGTTGATGAAGTTCCGCCTGTAATCACTTGTGCAAC
The DNA here is from genome assembly GCF_058792475.1 of Bacillus sp. MT94. NCBI lineage: Bacteria > Bacillati > Bacillota > Bacilli > Caryophanales > Bacillaceae > Bacillus > Bacillus sp. MT94. Next base: position 303,115 of record NZ_JBXAEZ010000003.1, read on the forward strand.
TTCATCAAAGTAACCTGTTCCTACTTCGCGTTGATGACGTGTTGCAGAGTAGCCATGTTTTTCAGCTGCGAATTCTGCTTGTTGTAGTTCAGAGTATGCTGCCATGCCGCGCTCTTTATAGCCACGTGCTAGTTCAAACATACCGTAATTTAATGAATGGAATCCAGCAAGTGTTACAAATTGGAACTTGTAACCGTAAGATGCGATTTCCTTTTGGAAGCTTGCAATTGTTTTTTCATCTAGTTTTTGTTTCCAGTTGAATGAAGGTGAACAGTTATATGCAAGTAGCTTTCCTGGATGCTCCTTATGAATTGCGTCCGCAAATCGTTTTGCATCTTCTAAATTTGGTTCCGACGTTTCACACCAAACGAGGTCTGCATACGGTGCATACGCTAAACCGCGCGCAATTGCTTGATCAAGACCTGCATTTGTACGGTAAAATCCTTCTGGTGTTCTTTCTCCTGTAATAAATGCTTTATCAACAGGATCGATATCGCTCGTAATTAAATCAGCTGCATCCGCATCTGTTCTTGCAACGATAATTGTCGGCACTCCCATTACATCTGCTGCAAGACGTGCAGAAATTAAATTGCGTACTGCTGTTTGCGTTGGTAGTAGTACTTTTCCGCCTAAATGGCCACATTTTTTCTCTGAAGATAATTGATCTTCAAAATGCACACCTGATGCACCTGCTTCAATCATACCTTTCATCAGTTCAAATACGTTTAATTGTCCGCCAAATCCAGCTTCTGCATCTGCTACAATCGGTACGAAATAGTCTGTATCATCGCTTCCTTCCATATGCTGAATTTGATCCGCACGTTGAAGCGTTTGATTAATTCGTTTCACTACAGCAGGTACGCTGTTCGCTGGATATAAACTTTGATCTGGATACATATGTCCAGAAAGGTTTGCATCAGCTGCTACTTGCCAACCACTTAAGTAAATCGCTTTTAACCCAGCTTTTACTTGTTGCATCGCTTGGTTTCCTGTTAATGCGCCAAGTGCGTTAATATAGTCTTCTGTATGAAGCGATGTCCAAAGCTTCTCAGCACCGCGACGCGCTAACGTATGTTCAATATCAATTGACCCGCGCAGGCGAATTACATCTTCTGCCGAATATGGACGTGTGATCCCTTTCCAACGCTCATCTAATTCCCAGCTTTCTTGTAACTTCTCGATTCTTTCGTTTTTCATTTGTTCCATCCCCTTTTCATTTTTTATAAAATTTCATAACCCGGTAATGTTAAAAATGGTACGAATTCATCATTTCGAACGAGATTTGTAAACAAAGTTGTCGCCTCTTGGAATCTCCCTTTCTTAAAGGCTTCCTTACCAATCTCTCTTTCTATTTTTGCTAATTCTTCTTCTTTTAGCTCTTCCATTAATTCAAGCGTAATATTACGACCATCATTTAGTTTTCCACCTTCATGACGAATCCATTGCCATACTTGTGCTCTTGAAATTTCAGCAGTTGCCGCATCTTCCATTAAGTTATAAATGGGTGCTGCTCCCCGTCCGCTTAACCAAGATGCAATATATTGAATACCTACACTAATATTCATGCGAAGGCCCTCTTCTGTAATCGTTCCCACCGGTACCTCTAGTAAATCGTTTTCTGTTACACATATTTCTTCACGTTTTCTAAAAATTTGATTCGGTGTTTTCATAATGTGATTAAATACTTCCATTGCAACCGGTACAAGTCCAGGGTGGGCAACCCAGGTCCCGTCATGACCGTCTAAAGCTTCGCGCTCCTTATCAGCACGCACTTTTTCAAAAGCTGCTTCATTTGCTTCTGGATTATTTTTAATCGGAATTTGTGCCGCCATTCCTCCAATTGCTGGTGCATTACGGCGGTGACATGTTTGAATTACTTTCAAAGAATAGGAACGCATAAATGGTGCCGTCATCGTGACTTGTGCTCTATCTGGTAGTAAGAATTTATTATGATTACGGAAACTCTTTAAAAAGCTAAAAATATAATCCCATCTTCCGCAGTTTAAGCCAGCAGAATGATCTTTTAGCTCATACAAAATTTCATCCATTTCAAACGAAGCGTGAATCGTTTCCAGTAACACAGTTGCTTTAATCGTTCCATTTGGAATGCCGATATATTTTTGAGCAAATACGAATACATCATTCCATAATCTCGCTTCTAAATAACTTTCCATTTTCGGTAAGTAAAAGTATGGACCGCTCCCTTTTGCTAAAAGAGCTTTCGCATTATGGAAAAAGTACAAGCCGAAATCTACTAAGCTACCCGACATATTTTTCCCATCAACTTGCATATGCTTTTCCTCTAAATGCCATCCTCTTGGACGTACAATCAGTACAGCTGTTTTCTCATTTAATCTATATTCTTTCCCTTTATCATTTTCATGTGAAATCGTTCCCTTTACTGCATCTCGTAAGTTGATTTGACCTTCAACTGCATTTTCCCAAGTTGGTGAATTCGAATCTTCAAAATCCGCCATAAAAAGATGCGCTCCTGAATTTAAAGCGTTAATGACCATCTTTCTATCTACCGGTCCAGTAATCTCTACGCGGCGATCCTCTAAGTCTTTTGGCAGCTTGGCAATTGTCCAATCTGCTTCACGTATGTGTTTTGTTTCTTCTAGAAACTTCGGAAACTCCCCTGCATCAATTCTCTTTTGTTTTTCTACACGTTTTTGTAAAAGTTCTATTCGGCGCTCATTAAAATTCTCATGTAGTTCCTTCAAAAAACTAAGCACCTCAGGTGTCAATATTTCGTTGTACGCTGGTAACATTTCTCCAACGAGTGTAACCCGTGAAGTTTGCGTCGACATATTAGCATCCCCTTCTTAAACTGTTTTATAACAGATTTGATTTTATGTTTTATATTATATAACAAATCTTCAGAAAAGGAAGTTTTTTTTGAAAATTCACTTCATTTTTTTTTCAAAACGTCATTCTTTCGCGCTTTATTTCATACAAAAAAAGGCCGCTGTTATACAACAACGACCTTTTTGTATTATTTTTAAATTTCACTTTGACTAGTTAAACTTTATTACTGCCCTTGTTCCATATCATGCAATATTGCTCTATGTAAAAACTGTGCGTATTGTTCTCTCGTTACCTTCATAGACGGACCGAATTTACCTTCTCCGATTCCCATTGTAATACCATTTGTTTGTACTGCACTAATTGCATTCGTTGCCCATGAATTTGCTGAAACATCATTAAAGTTATGAGATCCCTTTGCCTGTAAGTCAAAAGCATTCGTAAGAACTTGTGCCATTTCCGCACGCGTTAACGTCGCCTTCGGCATAAAGTTTCCATTCTCGTCTCCCTGGAAAATTCCCATTTCCGTTAAATCCAATATATCCTCGATAAAGCTTGTTGAATTTTCATATTGTTCTTCCATATCAAACACACGGTAAACTAAAGCTGCAACTTGCTTACGTGTTACATTATCCCCAAAACCGAATATCCCATCGCCATATCCCAAAATAATTTCTTGTTCCGCTAAATTATGAATCGCCTCATATGCCCAATGTCCTTTTGGTACATCTTTAAATACAATTGTATTTGTTTTTTGCAACGGTGCACTTTCCGCTTTTACATTGTTACTCTCTGCTGAGAATAACACCCCACCCATAATTGTTAATGCTGTAGCTGTTTTTAATATTTTTTTGCTCATTGCATTTCCTCCCCAATATGTATATATTTTTTCCGACACATTTCGTGACGTTTTTGTGAATCATATTACACATCATGTCTTTTTTATGGGGTTGATTATAAAGCTTATGTATAACATTAAAAATACAAAAAAACGAATAATAATTCTTTTTTAAACAAACAAAAAAGCACAAATATTTCTATTTGTGCTTTCATATTTCACTCTATCTCCAATCCTCTTTCAAATGATAATTAATAATCGCATTATTAATAAACTGAGCATATTGTTCTCTAGGTACAGGGCGATTTAATTCATACATGCCATTCCCAGTTCCTCTTACAACATTATTAGATTGTAGCGCACTAATTGCATCTTCTGCCCAGTGGCCTTTTGGAATATCTTTAAATGTATGTTTTTGTTTCGTTTCAAAAGTAAATGCTCGTTTTAAAATGACAGCCATTTCCGCTCTAGATACTGGTGCTTTTGGTCTAAAGCTCCCTTGCCCATCCCCTGTAAAAACACCACGTTTTGTTAACGCCAAAATTTCCTTTTTAAAAGTTGTTGTACTATCAGAAACATCTTTATACGGATTCGCTACTGGCCCTTCTTCTTTTATCTCAAGTGTTCTGTAAATAGTCCCAGCTACTTGTTCACGTGTTATAAGATCACCAACACCATACTTCCCGTTTCCATACCCTAATATAATTTTATGATATGCTAAATCCATAATAGCATCATATGCCCAAAATCCGTATGGAACATCTTCAAACACAATCATTTGTGGATACTCTTCCGCTTTTACAGGCGTCACATTCGTCCCTGCAAATATACCTCCTGCCATTGTCGCAATCATCATTACACCCAATATTTTTTTCTTCATTATCCTCTCTCCCTATTTCATTCAAATAAAATGAATTTCATTGTTTCAGGAGTACTCTTTTTGGTGAATGTAAGATAAAATGCAAATCTTCTAGAAGAAATATTTCCACTACCTTTCTGCTTTATGCCTCCTTCTTTCTTTTTCAAAAAGGAAGTTGTCACCTCTAAGGTGTTATGTACTAAAACATTCTACAATCTCTTTATAAACTCCTTTTCACTTTACAACTTCCCTTTATTGGCGCGAAAAGGAGATACCTAATGGCGATTACTATATTCATGATTTATATTTCAGAGGTAGCATTCCCCTTCAATGATAACTCGCCTTCTCTTCCCTTGCGAAAAGTTAGTGCCATCCCTACAAATATAAGGACAATCCCTATTACTTGCATCTAAATCCGGTCTAATAGTTTGACAACAGCAGACACTAATACAGAAATAATTCTCGTCGATAAATCTCTTAAACTGTCAAAAAACAAGTAATATATAAATCTAGTATGTATAAGTCCTGTAGCTGTGATCATCGCCTTGAAAATGCCCGAAATCTACGAATAGTAATAATAAAAAAGCATCCTTTTTTATTAAAAGAGGATGCTTTTTTTTATATTTATTAACACTCAAATATGCTACTACTTTTGAAGAGTAAATTGGGCAACTATTTGTTTTAATTTTCCTGCCGCGTTATGCATATGTTCAATTGAAACCGAAATCTCTTGAACAGATTTTTCTTGCTGTTGAATAGACTCTTTTACCCTATCAGTTCGGTCAGATGATCTTTGGGAAATTTGAGCCATGTCTTCTGCAGAAGCCGAGATTTCCTCACTACTCGCTGCAATTTCATCTGTAGACATAGATACCGTTTGAATTTGCTCAGATACCTGCTGTACTTTTTCTGTAATTGTTCCAAATACTTTTTCTGTATGCATTACTACTTGTGTACCTGCCTGTACCTCATTATCTACTTTCCCCATCATATGTACCGTATGGTTCGTTGTTCCCATAACTTGAGTAATAAGATTCTCAATTTGTTTTGCAGAATCACTAGATTGTTCTGCTAATTTCCGCACTTCATCTGCCACAATTGCAAATCCTCTACCACTTTCACCAGCACGTGCAGCCTCAATTGCGGCGTTTAATGCTAATAAGTTAATCTGAGAGGTAATACCTTGCATAACATCAATGATTTTAACAATTTCTTCTGATTGTTCTTTCATAGTCTCTACTTGTTTCACACCGCTATGTACCGAATTTTGGATTGTATCCATCTGTTGAATCATTTGTTTCATTAATTTGTTACCACTCTCTGCATCTAATGCTGATTGAGCAGATAATTCATTTACAGAGGATGATGTATTGACTATACTCTGCATTCCTTGCGTCAACTCTTCCATCGCACCCGCAGTTTGTTCCATTGCTTGCATTTGACTCTCTGCACCATTTGCAACTTCTTCAATATCCATAGTGATTTTCTTCGCTGCACTACTAGATACTTCTGATGCAGATACTACTCCGTCTGCATGTTGGAATAAAAGCTGAATATTATTCTCTACTTCTTCCATATTTGTTCTTAGCCCTGCAATCATCTCGTTAAAATTACTTACTAATACACCTAATTCATCCTTAGCAGTATAATCACCATGTACGGTTAAATCTCCTTCTTTCGCTCTTTCCATCATACGACTAACCGTTTGTAAAGGAGCAACTATGAGCTTGCTAATAATATAACTTACTATACATATAACGATTGTAGTAACTACTACAAGAATGATAAAGGTAATAACGGAACGATCAATCATTTTTTGAGAATCTTTAAATACTTGGTCAGCTAAATTTGAAACATACGATTCTAGATCCACTGCATAACCAGCTAACTCTATTCCCTTCGGTTTTAATTCCTTCTGAAATTCATTTACCATTTGTGGCTCGTTTGTTGCCTTTGCCTTTTCAAATAATTTTTTATATGTATCTTTATAACTTGGCAAAGATTTCTTCATCTTCTGAAACAGTTCATCCTCTTGCTTACTTAAATTAAAACCATCATCATATTCTTTTAATAAAGAATCATATTTTTTAAGATCCTTTTCAATATTATCAATTATTCCCTCTTTATTTGCCACTTCATTTTGTGATACCGTAATTAATTCTAATAAATTATATTCTAGTGAATTTTGTGTGCGAAGCATTCCTTCTAATAAAATTGCAGAATATTGATAATCATCTACTACAACCTCTGTATCATGCTTAATCTTATTAATAGAACTAATTGCTACACTGCTTATAATTACCATACCTAAAACTGCTAATGAAATAAGCGCTAATAATTTATATTTCACTTTTAAATTTTGTAAAAAATACATTTTTTCACCTTTATTCCTTTATATATAGATTTTTAGAATTTTATAGCTTATTATTTACAAAATCGCAATAAAAAGCAATGATAAATATTCCCAATATGAAACTTATATCTCTATAAAAAAAAGTAGCATAATAGCTACTCCTTTTTTCTTTGTTTCTCATATTGTTCAAACGCATGAATTCTTTCAAAAATTGGTGGGTGCGTGTATAAGAAAAATTTCACTAACGCAGGCGGATTTACTTGGCTTAAACTTGTTTTTGATAAATATTGAAAAGTTTTCACACCAGATTTTCCGTCCTTCGTCATATTTAAAGCATATTGATCTGCCGCTCTTTCTTCTATACGTGAAACATAGTTTGTTGCTGGTTGTGCTGCAAAAGAGAGTACAGAAGAAATTAAGAAAAATAAAGGTAAAATGGAGAAACATGCTACTTTTGAAATTTGCAATGTATCTCCCCATTTGCGAATACACATATTTATAATACGACTAATTAAAAACATACCTATAAACGATAGCAATACATAACTTGCAACTCCAAAATATATATGCTTCATAACATAATGTCCCATTTCATGAGCCATGATAAATAAAATCTCTTTATCTTTTAACTGCTTAAGCGTTGTATCCCACATTACAATACGGGCGTTAGGGCCAATTCCTGTTACGTAAGCATTTAATGCATTCGTTTTTTCTGACATATTTACTTCATATACGTGTTTAGCAGGAATGTCCGCTTTGTCTGCTATCGCTAAAATTTTCGTTTCTAAATTTTTATTTTTCAGCGTCGAGAAGTCATTATACAGTGGATCAATAACGACAGGCTGTATGAATGTTAAAAAGATTGTAAATGGAACAGAGAGCGCCCACCCTGCTAGCCACCATCTCTTCGGAAATTTACGGATAAGCCATAATAGAACGGTAACTACGATTAACATAGTCGCATAACTTTCCCAAAAACCGATAACATGATCTTTAATCCAGCTTTGTGTACTTTGCGTTGAAATGCCGTAATCAACGGACACTTTCCGGCCAATCCATTGCATCGGTAAGGCAAGCACTGTTGTCAGTAATGATAAATAAAAGAAATAAATCGCAACTTGCAAGACACTTATTTTAGTCGTTTCCTTCGACCATTTCTCAAACTTTCTTGAAATACCTAGCACAAGTACAAATAATAAAATAATCCATTCAAGAGGCGTCGCTAAAAAGTATAGTAAATTTTTCACGCGCGAATAATCTTGGCTTAGCGTAAGCTCTCTAGCACTCATAAACGTTTCTGGATCTGCACTCGTTCCCTTATACATGTCCGGAATAAGTTCATGATTCCATCCAAATAAATACCAATATATAAGTAACGCAAATCCAACGTACAAAAAAAGCGACCAACCAATAACCTTCCTCACGCTATTCCCTCCTCTATGCTGCCTGTCTATTATTATTGTAAGTTCGTACACGCTAAATTAGAACAAGCTTATTATGTGAATTGCTCTGGATCTTTTTATTTACATAAAAAAACTCTTCTACATAAGAAGAGTTTTACCTATCTTTAAACACTTTCTTCGGTTCACAATCCGTACACTTACAAACCAACACGTACCCTACTTGCTTTTTAGATAAAATAAAAAGCCTCTTTAAGGAAGTACATCTATTAATAAACTAAAATCTTGTAAAGAGAAAGAACTATATTTCATAATACCTTGTACAGCTAAAAGTAAAACAAGACCGATCACACACATATAGTTAACGCTTTCTTCATTCTTTTTTTCAGTAACCACTCCACCACTTATACATAAAATCCCCAACAAATGGAGCGCTAAATACATGAAAAAATAAGCTTCCTCCCAGCGCAAAATAACATTCACTGTCGTTATTAACACTAGACTAAGTAAAATCAAATAAAAAAACTTATTTGATGATATCGTTTCATTCATATAATTTTATACATCCCTTTCAAATTTCGAATTAATGATGTTTCAAAGCTATAAAGTAAATGATTGTTTTTATACCATAAAACAAAAGGAAAGCCACCATTACTTTCTCGAATACTTTATGAATCCACATATACTTCTCTTCATTCTTTCTGAAGATGCACTTCATCATTTCTTCTACAATTAGACCAAATATTAGTAAAACCCCGAACACAATAAGAAGAGAAATAATATTTTCTTTTAAATGAGTACTAGAAAATAAGTAATACTCTGGAAACACAATCGTATCTACTACAGGTTGAAGCCAATGACAAACGCTTTTATCACACATATCTGTAATAGACGTAGCATCTATAATATCTTTTAATATTTTTTCAACCGTCTTCTTCATCTCATTTACTCCCCACTACATCTGAAAAGCTCTTTTCCTGCTCTGCATATATAACTGGCACTTCTTTACTCCAATATTTACGATTAACAAATAAAAAGATAAGTACTAAATTTAATCCTGTTATAAAAATAATAAGTCCAGGAAAGAATGTCGTGTAATTTGAGAAATCGGCAAAACTCATAATTTTTTCTCTACTTATTAAAAAAGACGCACCCATTACAAATGCATTGTTTAACATATGTATTGCAATTGGCATGAGTAAACTTTTCGTACGAATATATACGATTGATAATACGATGCTGAATATGGCTGCACCGAGGAAATCAACATGTAACAACGCAAACAATATTGCTACAACGATGGTCGCTATGCTCGTTCCCCATTTTGTTGCAAAACGTTGAAGTAAAAATCCGCGAAAAACAAACTCCCCGATAATTGGTGCGATGAATACGACCCTAATGACTTGATATACATATCCCCCAGTACTATCTATAATCGGTTCATGCAATGCATTCATAATAAAGTCCGGTGTAATCCATGCAAAACTATACATATACAAAATAAGATACCCGTAACTAAACATGCACAACATAACCGTAATGTATAAAACTTGCACCAAGTTAAATGTTTCATTTTTATTAACAAACAATGAAAATGAAATGCGATGCTTTCTATACTCATAAAAAATCCATATGATCGGAAGGATATAGAATATAAGGATATTTATAAAAGAAGAATTTTGTATATGAAATATACTTGTTAGCAAATCGCCACTACTTCTCGCTATTAAAATTAATAGTGCAAATACAATTAAAAAATATCTAGCTCGCATCACTTGAAACGGATTCACACTCATCTCCTCCCCTATGTTACTTTTATCATATCATTTGATTCTTAATTTTTTGCGAAAGAAAACCTTAAAATTTCCTTAAAAATTCCATAAGTTACAAAATGATGATATGATATTCGAGAAAATTAGGAGGGATTTTTATGTACCGAGCAAATATTTTACTTGTTGATGATGAAACAGCAATTTTACAATTACTAACTACCATTCTTGAAAAAGAAGGTTTTTCTCATATTACAACTGCAACATCAGCTGAAATAGCTTTATCTCTAACTAAGCAAAACAATTACGATTTAATTATTTTAGATGTAATGCTTCCTGGACAATCCGGTTTTGATATTTGTCCAATCATTCGCCAACAAACAGATTGTCCAATTTTCTTCCTATCAGCAAAAGCATCTGATTTAGATAAAATATCCGGATTTTCATACGGTGCGGATGATTATATTACGAAGCCCTTTAATCCATTAGAAGTAGTAGCACGTATGAAAGCACAGCTTCGGAGACATATGAAACAAACCGTACCACACGAACAAAAATCACACTCGATTTCATTTGGCAGATTTGAAATTGATCAGCACTCTGCAGAACTGACAGTGGATGGTCACATTGTCGAATGTTCCGCTCAACTCTTTCAACTACTACTCTTCTTTTGCGAGAATCCAAATTACGTATTTTCGAAAGAGGAAATATACGAAAAAGTTTGGGGAGCACCTGCCTATAATGGCGATGACAACACTGTTATGGTCCACATTCGAAAACTACGTGAAAAAATTGAACACGATCCAAGTAAACCAGAATATATAAAAACCGTTCGCGGGCTTGGTTATAAGTTCGTTACAAAGTAGGGTGACGATATGAATTTTAATAAACGACTTATTATTCAATTTATCATGCAACACGTTTTTGTTTTAGTTACATTACTTATCGCTGTAGTTGCTGCTTTTACTTATTTAATTTTTCTTCTTACTAGTACTTTATACGAACCTAATATTCCAGATTCTGATAGTTTTACAATTTCAAGATACATCTCTTCAGAAGATGGGCATATTTCGTTACAATCTGAAGTGCAAGATTTAATAAAGGAGAAAAATGATTGGCTCCAAGTTGTAGATGAAAACGGAAAAATCCTCTACCACTTTAATACACCAAATGATGTTCCGAATGCTTATACGAAGACATCTTTAGTCGCATATATACAACATCATATCGAAAGTAATTATAAATTTACATATTGGGAAATTGAATTAGAAGAAAAGAAAGTACTTGTTATTTATGGTGGTATGTTAAAAAGCAATGCGTTACTGACAGCAATTCAAAAGGATCACTCCTCTTTAACGATGGATTCGTTCACATTAACAGATCAAGAAAAACAGTTACTGTCTAAAGAAAAAGCAGCACTTCAAATATTTAATCAAAATGGCGAAGAGGTTTTTGCCTATCCAGCTGGAAAGAAAAAAACATTTTCAGCCATACAAATCGCCCTTAATGAAAAAGAACCGTGGAATCATAAAGAAAACACGTCTAGCTTTTACGATGCAAATAGTGGCAACCTTCTCGTTGTGACTGCGAAAAATGATCACTACTATCCAGATGACGAAATTGAAGATGTATTTACTAAGAAGTTTCTCATCGGATGCGGATTAATCCTTCTTATCGTGTTTGTTTATTTAGTCATTCTTTCTATTTGGTACGGTAATAAATTCGGGAAACCGTTATTACATGCGATGCGCTGGCTAAAAAATATCGCTGGTGGAAAGTATGAAGAACCTATTAGTAAAAAAGGAAAACCTGTCAGGTTCCGGCGATCTGGTAAAGAAAAATGGTCATTCCGTTTGTTTAGAGATGTAACAAGTTCACTAGAACACCTTTCTATTACACTCAAAAAAAATGATGCGATGAGGCAAGTACTCCAGCAAACACGAGAAGAATGGATTACCGGTCTAACGCATGATTTAAAAACACCACTTAGCTCTATATATGGCTACGCATTATTACTCGAATCGAATCAATATAACTGGACTGATCGTGATATTCAGCAATTTGGTAGTGTTATGAAAGAGAAATCTCAATATATGACGACATTAATTGATGATTTAAGCTTAACGTATCAATTAAAAAATAACAGCCTTCCTGCCCAACACGTAAACGTTGAAATCAATCAGTTCGTTCAAAAAGTATTATTGCAATTTATTAACAATCCAACACTCCAAAATCAAAATATTGAATTCGTACCGAGCTCAAATAAAATTCAATATTTCATTGAAGAAAAATGGTTTCAGCGTATTATCGAAAACTTACTCGTAAACGCGGTAAAACATAATAACGAAACAACTACTGTCATCGTAAAACTATCACAAAACGCTAATTCCTTTACACTCTCCATTTCAGATGACGGAAAAGGAATGGATGAAAAAACGAAAGAACTTCTATTTGAACGATATTACCGCGGAACAAACACAGAAGAAAGCAACATCGGAACTGGACTTGGCCTAGCCATTACAAAACAGCTCGTTCATGCTCATAACGGGACAATTTCCGTTGATAGTGCACTCGGAAATGGAACGACGATTATTCTTGTATTTCCGTTTCGTTCGTAGGAAAGATGCTATGTGGCGTCTTTTTTTCTTTTCTGGGAGAATTTTGCGGTAATTGAAATTATGTGAATCGTTTTTTCGAGACAAAGTAAAAATAAAACTATTAACAAATACATTTCTAAACTGTTATACTATAAATAGAAGTATAAACTAACTAAGTTTTGCATAAAATGAAGTAGACGAGGTGCTTCCAACACCCCGTCACTGCAACTAATTACCGCAAGGTGGAAGGTTGCAACTAAAGCTTATTTGCGCTTAGAAGACTTCCCACGCTTCGCAGGCAGACGGGTGGTCTTCTTTTTGCGCTTTTTTGCCGTTAATTTCTTAAATCCAAAAACTATACCTTCTCTAGCTATAGTTTTTGTAATTTCCAACAAAATTTGCAAAAGAAATTCCATACGATTACACCTCCTTTCTTCACAAAATGAAGAAAGGGCATAACCTTCCACCCGCAATATTTAATTGCTATTTTATTTTACCATTTTCATATGTATTACAGATAAAACAATACAAATTTAACAATCCACTTATAAAGTGAAACTTTAATCAGTGGAGGTTTTGTTCATCCCCCACTGATTATTAGCCCTCACCAATCGCGCTGCCCGGCAAATAGCGGGATAAAAATAACCCTTCATAACTCACTATGAAAGGTCACTCCATATTTCAGCTATTTCCCTACTAACACAAACACATTCTCATCAGGTGCTTCCATTACTGCAACATGTCCTGATTCTGTTGGAAATGGTTCGCGAATCCATTTTACATCTTTATTATCTTTTAAACTTTCATACGTTTGTTGTACATCTTCTACTAATACTTCGACTTCCGTAAAATTAATATCCGGATGATTGCTTATTACTAACTCTGAACTTTTCTCATCTGGAAACTTCAATCCTATTAACGTCCAAATAACCCCTTCTTCTAGTTCTCTTTCTATCATCCAGTTTTGCTTCATTCCCATTTCTTTATAGAAAGAAACTGATCTTTCTATATCTTTCGTATGTATAGATACACATTCTAGTTTTTTGAACATTTTCCCATTTCCCCCTTTATGAAAAAGCGAACCATCTCCCAACGATTCGCTCTTACCCTATTATTTTTTCTTCACCGGTATCCAAAGCTCTACTTGTGCAAACTCACTCTTATCTTCGTGGCAACGCTCATCGTACAGTTCAAACTCCGTAACACCGCAATGTTCATATCCTGAATGCGGGAACCATTCTGAGAATACTGCATTCCAAGTTTGGTGAATAGACGATACCATTTCTTCATGAGGAACTTTCGGCGTTGTAAATACTGCATATGTTGCTGCCGGGAAAGTACGCTTCGCAATTTCATTTGGTACATTTTCAAAGTCTGTAACTTCCATTCCGATAATGTAAGTGAAGTCTCCTGTTTCTAAATTAAAATCAGTACATAATCCAAGCTCTACCCATTGACTCGTATCTTTACGATTCGGAATCGTCGTTCCAAGATCTTTTTGTAAATATTCTTGCCAAAATACTGGAATGTCTTGATGGTTTTTCCCTTCTTTACTTGTCGTCTTCAATTCATAACCCGCCACTAAAAATTCTGGTTTATTTACAATACGATATTCCATTTGTATGCCCCCTAAATACGGATTTAATTTTCTTTGCTTTACATTCACTCTGTAATACATCGGTGTTTCGATTTCTTGTTTTCGATATTCACTCGGTGTCATTTGAAATAATTTTTTAAAGGCTCTCGTGAACGTTTCGTGAGATTGAAAGCCATGTTCAAACGCGATATCAATAACTTTTTCATCCGTATGAGAAAGTTGATAAGCTGCCCGGGCTAATCTCCGCTTTCGAACATACTCCATTACTGTATCACCTACTAATGCCTGAAATACACGATGAAAATGCGACTCAGAAAAACCTGCAATACGTGCTAAATTACGCAGCGTCTGTTTTTCCATTACATCTTCCTCAATATAATCAATTGACCTTTGAATTTGTGTTTCATAGCTTTCCATCTCTGTTCACCCGCCTTATATGTATTATGATAAAAGAGAACGCAATCCAATTCTTGACGTTTTTTACTATAATTCCATAAAAAATTGTAACTTTTTTATATGTATTTCGTTGTTATATATGAAGGGAGGGAAATGTAGTGAAACGCAAACAATCATTAGAAGAAATTTACTCAGAGCATATGCAAGATTTATTTCGCTATCTTCTCTCCCTAACCGGAGATTCCCACTATGCGGAAGATCTCATGCAAGAAACATTTTACCGAATGCTCGTCCATATTGACTATTATAAAGGAGAAGAAATTAGGCCGTGGTTATTTACAATTGCCTACAATGCCTTTATCGATTGGTATCGTAAAGAAAAGAAATATAAAACAACAGAAGTTGCAGAATTCCATTTACCAAACGTGCCAAGTACAGAACATGCATATTTCGTAAAACATGAGATTGCTAGTTGGTTAGACAGTTTATCTTCTCTTCCGCTCGAAAGACGAAATGCCCTGCTACTACGAGATTACTATGGATTCTCCTATAAGGAAATAGCAGAAATGACTGGTCTCTCATTAGCGAAAGTGAAAATTGAATTACACAGGGGACGAAAAGAAATGAAAAGCATAAAGGAGTGATACGGATGGGGTGTACAGAATTTAAAAAACTATGGAAGAAGTATGAAAATGGAACGCTCACGCATGATGAACAAGAACTGTTAGAAAGTCATATTGAGTCATGTGAAGAGTGTGAAGCTTACTTAGATGAGCTGTTAACAAAAACAGAACCAATTAAGAAAAAGTTACCTCCAAAAGATCTTAAAGTTCCTTTTTGGAGGATTAAGTGGAAACATCGTTTACAAACATTTGGTTTTATATTATCAATTTGCATCGTTATCTATATAATCGGCGGGGTATTATCAGCCTTTTATTTTCAAGCTAATAATGATAAAAGGCTAGAAGAAATTAGAGAGGTTCCTTCGCTTGCACTTGAAGCAACGATCCCAAATAGCCGTGTTATGGGGGGCGGAACAAGTGTAGAAGCTTTTTTCCGTACGAATAGCCAATTTGATTTAGTACGAACCGTCGGTAAAAAAGAAATGCCCCTCGGTACAATAGAAACAAAAAGCTTCTTATCATCTGTAGATGTTACGAAGCGAACTTGGATGAATCCGTTCTATCAACCAAAACTCTTCTTTGTTCATCCAAAAACAGAGCAGGGTGATTATTTAAAGGATTCATCAAAAAAAGTATGGGATACACTTGCAAAAGTACATGATGGAACCGTTGCAGAAGTAGCAATTTCTTTTGATAAATCTTACACTTTAAAAGAATTAGAACCGCTTTTATATAGCATATTCGAGGCACAAGAACTCCCTCCAACTCCTTTATGGTACGCTTTAGATACAGGACAAGAAAGAAAAAATGTAGATGACTATATCCTACATGGCGGAGAAGCTATAGGGTTTCCAGAACATGTAAGATTCCTCGATAATGAAACTGACGGGCAGAAAACGCAAGAAGACAAAGTAACCGAAATGATGCGCGTCCTTTCTATCCATAAAAAAACGGTAAGCAAAATAGCAGCGCTTTCTGAGAAAGAATTAAACTTAGATAAACGTTATCAATATGTAAAGGATAACGGTGTAAAAGTATACGGAATTGTTATTACTGGCCCGTCGAAAGAGTTATTAAAATTACAAAACTCCCCGCACGTACGTTATGCGACTCTTGGAGATATTGAGATTTGGAATTGGTTTGATAATTAATAAAAAAGAAGTAGCGCTCTAAAAACGATGCGCTACTTCTTTTTTAATTCGAAATCACTTTCACATACATCCCTCTCACCGCTTTTTCATAAGCGATATCACTCATCTGTCTTATTTTTTCTGATACAACAGATGACTGAACAATTTTCCCTTCACGAAGTAACGGCGGATCAATAAGACGCATTTTATTTTTCTGATGTAAATCATAATCGTTTCTATCTTCTTTTCCTTTTATATTTGGATGAATTTTGCTTAATAAAGCTTCTACTTCGGGGTCATTACATTGCTGCAATTTCGAAATAAGCTCCTCATCTTCAAGAAGAAAATCATCTGCATGAATAATTCTTTTATGAAGAGCTACCTTTAACGTTTTCGCTAACATATCATTTCCGTAAATATTCATTGGTTCCATAAAGAAATCGATTACTTCTTTGTAATACGTTTCTGTAAACCATTCCGCTATTTCAATATTTTGAAGAACCATTTTCCCCTCTACTTCGATGACATCCTCTAAAAAACTATGAACTTCTTCTAAAGAAATATACCCATATGTATACATATCTCGTAACGTATAATCCACTCGATCTGCGCATAATTCGGGCGCTGACCTTTCCAGTAACGTCCACTTCGAATCATCTAATAAAATATCTTCATAGTTATAACCATGCCTCACAAGGATCGCTGGAATTTCTGAGTTTTTCACAACAGAACTAAATATCTCTTCATGATAACTTTCATCTTCATTATCAAAAACGTAATCAATCACGTGGGAAAAAGCAGTATGTGATACGTCATGTAGTAAACCAGCAATCTGTTCTTCTACTGAACCACCTAGTTTTTTCACCAATAACATAACACCCACTGAATGCTCAAAACGAGTTACATTCCATTTCTCGTTCATTAAGTAACTTGCGCCTGCTTGATGAATTCCCTTTAGTCTTTGCATAGGCTTACTTAAAATTAATTCTTCTAGCACTGCATCCACTTCAAATTCTCCGTATAGTACATCTGATATGATCACTTACAATCCCCCTTTTCAAGCAAAGTCTTTTTATATTATCTCTTTTTTGAAGAAGCGTAAATATACTATTCTGTAATTTGAATATAAACGTTCTGTTTTTATAAAAAACAGGTCCTCTTGTTCTTATCAAATTTAATCAAAAAAAGAAAATATTTCCACGACCCCTCTTTTTTTGTTTTAATAGATTTATAAATACATATTTACTAAAGAAAAAAGCAGCGAATGAAGTCAATTAGAAACTGACTTACAATTATAATATGAAAGGTCGGATAACTATGGACAGTTATTTTCCAAAAGCGGGGAAGTTAATTGGCGGTATCATTATGCTTATTATTTTGCTTTCATCTTTTTGGCTTATATGGATTGGAGAAACGAACATTCGTTACAGTGGAGATCATAAGGGCACGATGCCCTTTTGGTACAAGTGGCTCCCTGTTATTGTCGGTATACTCCTTGTCCGTTTCCTACCATTTCATCATAAAAACTATAATCCCCTTCAACAATTTGAACCAAGGCGCATCATAATTCAAACTGCTATCTTCTTCTTAAGTGGCTCCCTCTTCACGATTTGTCTTCTCACCACGAACTTTGAAGGAATGGCATTACAATTGTGGTTTATGATATTTAAAATTATTTTATTATTATTCACTCCATTAATGCTGCTTTTTTTTTATAAAAATAACCCCGAAAAAGAACGACCAAAGTCAGTAAAATTAACAGGGGATAATAGATGGTATCGGTTTACACCACTTATTGTCATTATAATCTGGGGTTACTTCAACTTCTTTTCTATATTCTCTACACCATTTGTTTCAATGAAAATGGAACCGACGATTTTAATCTCCATTTTACTTGTAGGGTTTCTTATAAATAGTGTACTTGAAGAGATTTTTTATAGAGTTTGGTTGCAAACACGTTTGGAATTATTACTAGGTACTTGGCCGGCTATTCTTCTTACATCATTGTTATGGGCAAGCTGGCATATCGCATTACATGGCTCTGGTCATTGGGATATTGATACAGCTACGGTCATTGTGAACCTTGGTATCGTAGGTCTATTCCTTGGATATTTGTGGGCGCGTTATCGTAAGGTATGGGTAATTATTATTGTTCATGGATTAATTAATGCACATCCACAACAACTAATTGAGATTATATTTAAGTAAAGAGCGCGATTGAGAAATAAAAAATAAAAGGGATTATACATGATTAATATGTATAATCCCTTTTATTTAACCTTATTCAAACGTAACTTCTACCTGCACAATCTCCGACCTACTACCAAGTCTAAGCGGTGGTCCCCAAAATCCAAATCCAGAAGAAACAATTGCGTGGAACGCGCCTTTTTGTGCGTATCCCCAGTCTAGCTCGTACATTCTTCTCGTTACAATATGATTGGGCGCCATTTGTCCGCGGTGCGTATGACCGGATAATAATAAGTCTACACCAGCATCCGCTGCCTGTTTCAACTCAAATGGCTGATGATCCATTGCGATAACTGGCATGGATTTATCCACTGTACTCATAAGTTTTTCAAAGCTTTGGCGATCTCGCTCTGTTTTATCTCTTCTTCCAACGAGATAAAAGTCATCTTCAATTGTAAGCACTTCATCTAAAAGAATACGAATATCAATCTTATCCATCTCTTGTAAAAACTCTGGAACCGCTCTGCCGTAGTATTCATGGTTTCCTAAAACACCATATACGCCTAATGGAGCTTTCATTTGTTTCATAATATGACCCATGTTTTTTTGAATGAATACTCCTGGATGATCATCGATAATATCACCTGGCAGTAAAATAATATCAGGTTCCATTTCATTTACATGACGAACAAGTCTTTTCAAATGCGAAACGCCAGACAGTTTACCGAAATGCATATCAGAAGCCATCGCAATACGTAAACTTTTACGCCCCTCTACCTTTTTCGGTATGTGCACTTCGTATTTTCTTACTACTGGACTATACGCATTAAATACTCCATACGCAAAGATAAAGATAAATGCAGCTATCACAGCCGTCCCTATCCAAATAATTGCCGCTTCTTTCTCTACTGAAAACTGTAAAAGAAAGACCATAATATCAGCTAATGGCAACAACATAAGCGCATATTGTATAACCGCAAACCAAATCGAACCTATCGTTCGCAGAAATGGCAGAGACTTAAACACTTGCACGAGAATGTACGCATATGAAATAAATGCGACTATGAAAGCATAATATCCCCAAGATTCCCAGCCAAATACCGCATGAAGCCAAACCCATCCGTTCCAGCCGATGTAAAACATAAGTAGTGTGTATATAATTAATATGGTAAATATATTGAGATAACGAAGATTCTTCACAGCCAGCCTCCTTATTGATTTCTTTTATTATAACTTGTTATGCACTTATAACGTAAATATTAAGCGCTTCAATCTTCAGAATAAGAACATTGATAAACATATTGTCTTAAAATTTTTAAGAACGGCTGTAATGGACATTTTTGAGTCTTACGTGTTGGATAAAATTCTATTATCTTTATCCTTCAAAACTCATCTATGCAATTATGCATAACCATCAATTCCGTTTTATTTTCATGTTACGATATAAATGTAATACGACATATATCGACAAAAATAAAAGGAAGTGATTGTATGAAACGTTCTAAAACATATTTAAAATGTTTAGCATTATCCGCTGTTTTTGCTAGTAGCGCTGTAACTCTTTCAACACCTGCTGCTTACGCTCAAACGACGTCACAAGTTGTAACAGATATCGGGCAAAATGCAAAAACACATACGAGCTATAATACATTTAATAATGATCAAGCTGATAATATGACAATGTCTTTAAAGGTAACTTTTATCGATGACCCAAGCGCTGATAAACAGATTGCCGTTATTAATACAACTGGTAGTTTTCTAAAAGCAAATCCTACTATAAGTGATGCACCTATTGATAACTACCCAATCCCTGGCGCTAGTGCAACATTACGTTATCCTTCACAATATGATGTTGCATTTAACCTTCAAGATAACAGCGCTCGTTTCTTTAACGTAGCACCTACAAATGCTGTAGAAGAAACGACTGTAACATCTAGCGTATCTTATCAACTTGGTGGCTCTGTTAAAGCTTCTGTAACGCCTAATGGCCCTAGCGGTGAAGCTGGTGCAACTGGTCAAGTCACTTGGTCTGACTCTGTAAGCTATAAACAAACTAGTTATAAAACAAATTTAATTGACCAAACAAACAAAAACGTAAAGTGGAACGTATTCTTTAACGGATATAACAATCAAAACTGGGGTATTTACACACGTGACTCCTATCATTCTTTATATGGAAACCAACTGTTCATGTACTCTCGCACATACTTATATGAATCTGATGCAAAAGGTAATTTAATACCGATGGATCAACTTCCAGCACTAACAAATAGCGGTTTCTCTCCTGGTATGATTGCTGTTGTTATCTCTGAAAAAAATACAGATCAATCTAACTTACAAGTCGCTTATACAAAACACACCGACGACTACCAACTTCGTCCAGGCTTCACATTCGGAACTGCAAACTGGGTTGGAAACAACGTAAAAGACGTTGATCAAAAAACATTTAACAAATCGTTTACACTAGATTGGAAGAATAAAAAATTGGTAGAGAAAAAATAAAGAAAACCGAACCGCCACTTAGATGACGGTTCGGTTTTTATTTAAATTACAAAATCCTCCGGAATAAACACTTTCACTTCTTTCGGCTGTACGTATACGAAATCACCCGCTTGAATGTTCAGCTGTTTGAACTGTTCTTTCGTAATTTCTGCTTCTAAATATTCATCTGTTTCGTCTCGTTTTAATTCTACATATACGACAGGTCCGACTGCGTGAGAATAAGATACTTTTGCCGGGATTGCATCTACGCTTTGTTTCGTACGAGAGATTGATAAGTCATGCGGTCTTACGTAGGCTATTCCGTCTACGTTGGAAACGTGCTTATGCTCTGGTGCTTCTAGTTCGACCGATCCTACATTTAGCTTTCCTTTATGAACGCGGCCGTGAAATAAATTTACATTTCCTAAAAAGTCATATACAAACGGACTTGCTGGGTTTTCATATACTTCTTCCGGTGTTCCCATTTGTTCAATGCAGCCTTCATTCATTACAACGATGCGGTCTGCAACGTCTAACGCTTCTTCTTGATCATGCGTTACGAATACGCTCGTAATTTGAAATTCGTCATGTAATTTTCGGAGCCATCTTCGTAATTCTTTTCTCACCTTTGCATCGAGTGCACCGAACGGTTCATCAAGTAATAAAATTTTCGGTTCGACTGCAAGTGCCCGGGCTAGTGCAATACGTTGACGTTGTCCACCAGATAATTGCGCTGGATAACGTTTAGCAAAGCCATCCATTTTTACGAGCTTTAATAATTCTGTTACCTTTTCTTCTATCGCTTCTGCTGACGGTCTTAAGCTTTTCTTTCTTACTTTTAAACCGAAAGCGACATTCTCAAATACATTCATATGCTTAAAGAGCGCATAGTGCTGAAAGACGAAACCGACTTGCCTGTTTTTTACGTGAATGTCTGTTAAATCTTCCCCATCAAATGAAATAGAACCCCCATCCGCTTCTTCTAATCCTGCAATAATGCGTAATAACGTCGTTTTCCCAGAACCTGACGGGCCTAATAAGGCAACAAGTTCACCTTTTGGAATATCCAAATGAATGTCTGTTAGTGCTTGAAATGTACCATATTGCTTTGATACACCTTGAATTTGAATACTCACCGTAATCCCCCTCTTATTGTCGTTTTTCCATTCGCCATTCAATCCCGTTTTTTATAACGAGTGTAAACACTGCAATTAATGACATTAACGTCGCTACTGCAAATGCTGCTGAAAATTGATATTCATTGTACAAAATTTCAATATGAAGCGGCATCGTATTCGTAATACCACGCACGTGACCTGATACGACAGAAACGGCTCCAAACTCACCGATAGCACGGGCATTACATAGAATCATGCCGTATAAAAGACCCCATTTTATATTTGGAAGCGTAACGCGCCAAAACATTTTCCAGCCACTTGCGCCAAGTGATAAAGCTGCCTCTTCTTCACTTTTCCCTTGCACCTGCATAATGGGAATTAATTCACGTGCAACGAACGGGAAGGTTACAAAGATTGTTGCGATAATAATGCCTGGTACAGAGAAAATGAGTTTCACTCCATGTTCAAGTAACCATTCGCCAAGAGCACCCCTCGGTGTGAAAAGTAAAACGAATACTAATCCTGCGATAACTGGTGACACAGCAAACGGCAGTTCAATAAGAGAGAGTAATACTTGTTTTCCTTTAAACTGAAACTTTGTAATAAGCCATGCGGCCGCTATCCCAAATATCGTATTAAGCGGCACAACGATTAACGCAACGAGAAGCGTTAATCTAATTGCTGAAAATGCTTCTTGATCTGTAATAGCGGCAATGTATACATCCATCCCTCTTTCAAAGGCTTTTAGAAAAATAGTTATGAGTGGCAGTAATAGAAAGAGAGATAAAAATAAAACTGTAATCGTAATTAATACGCCTGGTACGAGCTTAGATTCTTTTTTAGCTGATACGCTTTTTACTATTTTCTTTTCTAATAATGTTGGTTCCATTTTCTCTCCTCCTATTCACTTTTTAGTTCATGCCTTCTACTCCAGCTTTGAATCATATTAATAAGAAGAAGGAAAAGGAGAGAAATAATAAGCATCACGGTCGCTACAGCTGTTGCCCCCGCATAATCATATTGTTCTAGTTTCGTCATAATCATCAGTGGTGCAATTTCTGTTTTCATCGGCATATTACCTGCGATGAAAACGACAGATCCGTATTCTCCTAATGCTCTTGCAAATGCGAGTGAAAAACCTGCAAGAAGAGCGGGAAAGATCTCTGGTAAAATGATTTTCACAAATATTTGCAAGCGGGATGCACCTAAACTCGAAGCTGCCTCTTCTACTTCTTTATCAATATTTTGCAGCACTGGTTGCACCATTCGAACGACAAATGGTAAACCGATAAAAGTAAGCGCAACGATAATTCCGAGTGGTGTAAAAGCTACTTTTATGTGAAACAGACTAAATATTTTTCCAATCCATCCATTTTCCGCATAAAGCGTTGTAAGTGTAATACCAGCTACAGCTGTCGGAAGTGCAAACGGTAAATCAATGAGTCCGTCTAATAGTCGTTTCCCTGGAAATTTGTAGCGTACGAGCACCCAAGCTATTAATAAACCGAAAATGGCATTTACAATAGCAGCTGCAAATGAAGTTGTAAAACTAACTTGATAGGAATGCAACACACGCTCGTTCGTTATAACCCCAGCGAACTTCTTCCAACCTAACTGTGAAGTTTGAATAAATACGATAGAAAGTGGTATAAGTACGAATAAACTCATGTACAACATTGTAAATCCAAGCGATAATCCAAACCCTGGTAAAACACGCTTCTTCCTCATCCTCTTTCACCTCATCCCCCTTTAGCAGTGCATTATTTTTGATAAATTTTATCGAATACGCCGCCGTCATTAAAGTGTTTTTCTTGTGCTTTTTTCCAGCCACCAAATAGTTCATCTACTGTAAATAATTGAACTTTCGGAAATTGGGATGCGTATTTTTCTACTACTTTTTTATTGCGCGGACGATAAAAGTTTTTCGCCGCAATTTCCTGTCCTTTTTCTGAGTACAAATATTCAAGATACCCTTCTGCTACTTTTTTCGTTCCTTTTTTATCAACGACTTTATCTACAACCGCTACTGGTGGTTCTGCAAGTACACTAATAGAAGGGGTTACAATTTCAAATTTATCTTTTCCAAGCTCTTTTTGAGATAATAACGCTTCATTTTCCCATGCGATTAATACGTCACCAATTCCTTTTTCAACAAATGTTGTCGTTGCTCCGCGCGCTCCTGAATCTAATACTTCTACGTTTTTATAAATTTGGCTAACAAACTCTTTCGCCTTATCTTCACTATTATTATATTTTTTCAATGCGTATCCCCACGCCGCTAAGTAGTTCCAACGTGCTCCGCCTGATGTTTTTGGATTTGGTGTAATGACAGACACACCTTTTTTCGTTAAATCATCCCAGTCTTTAATTCCTTTCGGGTTTCCTTTTCGAACAAGAAATACAATTGTTGACGTGTATGGAGTGGAATTATTCGCAAGTCGCTTCTGCCAATCTTCTGCTAGTTGTTTTTTCTTACTAATCGCATCAATATCATAAGCAAGTGCTAGTGTAACAACGTCTGCTTCTAAGCCATCAATAACAGAGCGTGCTTGACTTCCAGATCCCCCGTGTGATTGTTTTACATTTACTGTTTGCCCATGCTTCTCTTTCCAATACTTCGCAAAATCTTTATTGAAATCTTGATATAACTCCCTCGTTGGATCATAAGAAACATTTAAAAGCTCAACTGTTTTTTTATCTCCACTTCCTTCAGAATTACTAGTGGATGTTGCCGAACCACACCCTGATAAAAGTACAACTGCTGATAATAAAACACCTGTACTTTTCATAAACGCTGTCTTACCCCACTTTTTCATCGTTAAGCCCCCTTATTTTATACAATAGAAAAAGGCACACAATATATTCACAAATGTGAACATTGTGCGCCTTCAGTTTATCTGATTAGCTTCTAATGTATTGTATTCGATTTCTTTTCATTTTAATTCTGTAATTCATATGTGTCAACTTGGAATTTGAATTTTCTTACTAAACTAAAATATTGGCATACTTCGAGCCCAGTGATTTTTCAGATCAGCAAATTCTTTTGGTAACTTACTATTTTCATTCCATTCTAATTTATATGCATTTACTAACACCGTAGCCATTGATTCACGGTTCATTACTCCATTTTGATTAAAATTACCGTTCTTATCATTTTCAGAGTTCATCCATAATTTCACAAATAAGATATTGCACTCGCCGTAAGCGTAATCCCTTCTGTTCTATGTATATCTCCTCCTTGTTGGTCATATGAAGCTTTAAATATATGGCACCACAGCTTAATCAATGCACAAAAAATGAGGCAACCACCTTCAAAGATGGTTGCCTCATTTTTACACTTGCATCGCTTTCTCTCTCAATGCTCTTCTTAACAACTTACCAGTCGTATTCTTCGGTAATTCTATTAAAAACTCAATGCTTTTCGGCACTTTATATTTCGCTAAATGTAACGTACAGTAATGCATTAGTTCTTCTTCTGTTACGTTCGTTTGTTTCAGAACGACGTAAGCTCGCACTGCTTCTCCTAAGTTTTCATCAGGAACACCGATTACAACAACTTCCGCTACTGATTCGTGCGTATATAATACTTCTTCTACTTCACGAGGGTATACGTTATAACCGCCAACTAAGACGATATCTTTTTTACGATCCACGATATAGAAGTAACCTTCTTCATCCATTTTCGCCAAGTCACCTGTATATAGCCAGCCGTCTTTCAATGTCGCAGCTGTATCTTCTGGTGCATTATAGTATCCTTTCATAACGTTAGGTCCGCGAACGATTAATTCGCCGACTGCGCCGACAGGTACTTCTTCCCCAAGTTCATTTACAATTTTATTTTCTACATGCCAAATATTTGTGCCAATTGATCCTGGTTTACGAGGACGATCTAGCGGGTTGAAACAAGTAACTGGTGATGCCTCTGATAAACCGTATCCTTCTGAAACAATAACGTTAAAACGTTTTTCAAAGTTTTGCAGAAGAGCAACAGGCATCGATGCACCACCGGAAATACAAAGACGAAGCGTCTTCACATCTTCTGCGCTTGCTTCTTCAAATAAATATAAATAATTGTACATCGTCGGTACGCCAGCAAAAATCGTTGGTTCGTACGTGCGACAAATACGGAATACTTCTTTCGGACTAAATTTCGGTAACATTAAAATCGTTGCCCCGTTCACAATCGGTGCATTTACCGCAACTGTTAAACAGAATACATGGAACATTGGCAGTGCCGCAACGACGCGATCGTCAGCAGTAAATTGTAAATAAGACGCTACATCATTCGCATTACTATATAAATTTTTATGTGTGAGCATAGCGCCTTTCGGTTTTCCAGTTGTACCTGAAGTGTATAGGATAACCGCTACATCTTCTTCATCTAGTTCAGGGCCTTCGTATTGTAAGTCTCCAGCCCCCACAAAACTAGTAAACGTTTTCATTTTTTCGGTTTCTGTATGGTTAAAATCTGATGAGGTTTCGCATATGATGATGTTTTCTAATGAAGGAAGTCTTGTTGTAAGAGATTGTATAACAGGTAGAAGGACGTCGAGTACGATGATTGTTTTTACATCTCCATTTTGTAAAATGTAATGCATTTCGTCTGCTGTATAAATTGGATTAACTGGAATAACAGTTGCTCCAGCTTTCATTGTTCCGTATAAACCGACCAAAAAATGTGGTGAGTTCCCAACAACTAATGCGACATTGTCCCCTTTTCCAATGCCCATTTCTGCTAAATTGCTAGAAAACCTTGTGACCATTTTGTTTAATTGGTCATATGAGACCGACTGATCCATAAATATATAAGCCGGTTTATCCCCCTTCTTTTTTGCCGTTTCAGCCAAAGATTGAACGAGATTCACAAAAACCCCACCTTTATAAAATTTAGAATATTTAAAAATTCTAAATTAATTATATTAAAAGAAAATTAAAGTAGCAAGTGATATTCTATTAACTGCATATAGACAGATCACCTTCTCTTAGTTTACTTTGGAAAAATAAGGGGATTTTATTTGCAAGTAATTTATAACACTAGACCAAAAATCATTTTAGGATAATATGCACTCATCTTTTCTTTAAGCTTTTCAAGTTCCTCTTTATTTAAGTTCGTATACTCTCCATACAAATTCAAAACGTCCGCTCCATTTTCATGAAAATACACGGTAACATATAACGTCGGTAACCCTTTATTGTTTTCATCTATTGATAAGACGACATCTGGCGTTTTATTAACAGTGCTGAATGTTTCATTTCTTTTCCATTCCTTATTTTGAAACCTGTCCTGTATATCCTGTATCTTTCGTTTGTTATCTGTATGCGTAAAATATATAACATTATCCCGCGCTGGCTTTCCGATAGATAAAAGGGTACGACTTGAGGAAGTTTCACTGTTACACGCTGCAATCCCAATGACGAATCCGAGCAATATTACAATGTGTATGACCCTTTTCATATCGATCCGCCTCCTTTTCATATATATATTCCTTTATAAGAGGCAGATGTCCTGTAAGTATACATTTTGTGGTAAATGGAATTATATCGACAAAACTACAAAAAGAAAGAGGCTGCCTTTATGGCAGCCTCCCTCATTTTTAGAAGAATAAATGTAAGAAATCTTCTGTTGTAATGTTACCGAAGTAGCGTGCGATATCTACGCCTTCTAAAGCTGCAGTGAATGCATCTTTATCGAACTGAACGCCTGTTAGACGCTCTTCAATATCATGAACATCTAGTGAACCGAAGAAGTCGCCGTAAATTTTACATTCTGTTACTGTTCCTTTTTTCACTTCAAGACGAACATCAACTTGTCCAACTGGGAAGCGGTGTGAATGTTGTAAGTTGAACTTCGGTGATTTTCCATAGTTCCAATCCCAATTTTGGTAACGTTCTTCAGAAAGTTTATGGATCTCTTTCCAATCATTTTCTGTTAATTCGTACGTTGGGATTTTTGTTTCTCCTTCGAAAATTGTTTCTAGAAGAAGTTGTCTAAACTCTTCTGTCGTCATTTCTTCGTTTAGGAACTCTGTAATGTTCGCAACGCGGCTACGGATTGATTTAATACCTTTTGATTGAATCTTATCCATTTTTACTTTTAACGCTGATACGACGTGATCGATTTCAGAGTCAAATAGTAACGTACCGTGGCTGAACATACGACCTTTCGTTGAGAACTGCGCGTTACCTGAAATTTTTCTACCTTCAGCTAAAATGTCGTTACGACCACTTAGTTCTGCCTTTACACCTAATTTACTAAGCGCTTTCGTTACAGGCTCTGTGAATTTTTTGAAGTTGCTGAAACTGTCTCCATCATCTTTCGTAATAAAACTGAAGTTTAAGTTTCCTAAATCATGATATACTGCGCCTCCGCCTGATAGACGACGAACGACATGAATACCTTTTTCTTTTACGTAATCTGCATTAATTTCTTCTACTGTGTTTTGATTTTTACCAATGATAATCGAAGGCTCATTAATGTAGAACAGTAAATATGTTTCGTTAATATCTAAATTCTTCACACAATATTCTTCGATCGCTAAGTTTATTCTAGGATCTGTAATTCCTTTATTATCAATAAATAACATCGTATCACCTCATGAGTTCCATACGTAGCCACTATGCGCTAGCGTAATATGGCCACTGAAAATTTGTTTTGCTTCTGTTACTAAATCAGATGGGTTGCCTGTATGCGGTAAGTGCGTTAATAAAAGTTCTTTTACATTCGCATCTTTTGCAATACTTGCTACTTCTGTACTATTCATATGCCCTGCTTTTGCAGCCTCTTGATGTGCATACATATTACACTCACAAATGAAAAGATCAGCATCTTTTGTGAATGGAATGAATTCAGGAATATAACTTGAATCAGCGCTGTATACTACAGCATCATCTCCAGCTGTAATACGCATCGCAAAGCATGTAACAGGATGAACAGTTTTTAAGAACGAAATCGAGAACGGTCCAACTTGAAGTGTTTCTTCTGGATTGTACGCGATTCCTTTCGTATGTGGTTCATGTGTTAAAGAATGGAATCCATTCTCGTCAAACATATGACCGTATATTGGTAATTCCGGTAGTTGCCTTGTTGTCGCACTCGTAATTAATCTCGCATATTGCAATACCCCAATGTCCGCAACATGATCGTGATGATAGTGTGACAGTACAACTGCATCTATATCAGATGGTGTTATATATTTTTGAATCTGTGCTAGTACACCACTACCACAGTCTACAAGTAAACGAAAACCATCGTGTTCAAACAAATACCCCGACGTTGCTTCTCCCGCTTCTGGAAAGCCGCCCCAAAAGCCGACAACAGTCATTTTCATATGTATCCATCCTTTCTAAAACCGAGTAGGAATGCAGTTTTTCTCCGTACTTGAGAAAGTTTTTTACTTACATCCTACATTGTTAACTATAATCCATTTCCTAAACTTTTTCATTAATTTTCAATTTTGTTATAAAACAGTTGTTGACTTTTATTTTTTGTACTAATACAATGATAGTAAGAAATGGAAATGGAGGGATTGACATGATCGATCAACCAATGGAGTTTTTCAGAAATTTACCGACGAAAACTTGTGCGCACTGTGGGAAAGAAATTGATGAGCAACACGAAGCATACCATAACAAATGTGACGATTGCGTTCACGAAGAATAGTAGTTTGTGAACATAAAAAACCTAGCAGACATAGTCTACTAGGCTAATAACATCTTATCCTTCATCGTTGAACCTTTCACCAAGAGCTCCAGTTCAAACTCATACAATTCTTTTTTTCGATAATTTTTCGTATGGATTTTATCCATCATCAGATCGACAACTTTTCGGGCCATTTCATCAATTGGCTGTTCAATTGTCGTAATACCTGGTTCTGTAATCTGCGATAATATTTGATTATCAAAACCGATAACAGCGAGATCCTCTGGAATGCTCCAGTTATGGTGCTTCGCCTCTGAGATAATTCCAGCTGCTACCTCATCGCCTCCTGCCAAAATCGCGGTAGGATTTTTTTTGTCCTTTAATACTTCATGGAATATTCGTTTTCCATCTTCCCAAGAGAAAGCGTTTTCAAGAAAGTCAATCGCTTCTACTTGGCGGCTCTTCTCAGTTATTGCACGTAAAAAGCCCATTTTTCGCTGCTGGCTAACTAATTTGGTTTCGTTACCACGGCAAAAAATAAGATTACGATATCCTTGATCTAACACATGCTTCGCAGCTATGTATGCTCCTTGCGCATGATCAAACTTCACTGTTGGAATATTTGCTTCCTCAATATATTCATTACACAACACGATTGGACCGTGCTGTAAGTATGGTTCTACATCTTCCCACGGATTTTCTAGTGAACATAGAATAATCCCATCTACTTGTTTCGTAGATAATAATTGTAAATACTCCATCTCTTTTTCCGGTAAATATCTTGTTTGACAAATAATCAGTTTATATTTATGTTCAGAAGCAGCAATCTCGATTGCTTCAATAAATCTACTGAAGAAAGGATTTGTAATCCTTGGAACTAGCACCGCAATTGTTTCCGTTTTTTGTTTACGAAGCCTTCTCGCCGCAGAATTAGGAACGAAGCCTAAATGCTTCATTGCTAATTGAACCCTTTTTTTCTTCTCATCTGAAACATATGGATGATTATTAATCACCCTAGAAACCGTTGTCCTTGATAACCCTGCTAATTTCGCCACGTCCTCTATAGTCGACACGAAATTCTCCCCCTTTGCATGAAAACGTTTTCTTAAATTGATTATATAGTATATTATTGGAAACTGCAATATCGGTTGTTATGATTTTACTATATTAATATTATACATAGGTAAAAGTCTGTTAATGCAGGGGCAATATACTGCTTTTAGAAATTTACGTTATGTACATTCCTTTTCTTAATACCATATATTCTTTATTCAATATAAAAGCCCATCAATACATCATCTCCATATGATCCATCTTCATATTTAATTTGCTTTCGTTGTCTTCCTTCTTCTACAAAACCCATACGTTTGTACACTTTAATTGCCCGATCATTAACAGAAACTACACCTAAGCAAATTTTCTCTAAACCTTTCTGCCCTTTAGTCCAACTAATAAGAAATTCAATTAATTTCGTACCGATGCCTTGATTACAATACGCCTCTTTAATCCCCATTCCCATTGTGCCTGCGTGTTGTAACCGTTCTAGTTCATATCGGTTGAAAAGTAAAAAGCCTACCACCTTATAATCTACTTCATACACAATATAAAGATTACCTCTCTCATTACTTTTCCGTATCTTTTCTCTTTCTGCATCAATATCATTCGGTAATTTCTTTGGAGATACTATGAAAAACTTTGTAGTATTTTCCGATAATATAATTTCTTTTCTAATGTTCATTATTGCTTCTGCATCAGCCTCTTTTGCTAATCGTATCATTGAATCACCTCGTACTTTTTCTTTTAAAAAATAATATTAAAACTATAAAACGTCCAATATGCAATATTGCATATTGAGAATCTTTTTACTCTTGATACAATATTCATACATCAAAATAAAAGGAATGTATGCAATGAATCCAATATTAACAGCTGCAAAACAACTATTACATAAAGAAGAAAAGATTTTATCTACTTTAAAATGTTCACTTACTGGCTATATGATTACGCATAAAGTCCCATATCCTGGCATGTTACTTGCTACTAATAAAAGACTTCTCTTTTTTAGCCAATATAAAAACACATTCATTGCCGAATTTGATTATGAAAAAATTCTATCCATAGAAACGAAGAGAAGAATCTTTGACAAAAAAATAATATTTTACTATGAAGATGAATATATAACGCTTGGATACATTACAAGTTCGAATGTTGAAGCGTTCATAGACTTGCTACAAAGAAACAGCAAGACTAGCACAGGCTTATAATCAGCGGGGATCCCCTCGCTGATTCATTATTTTAACTCCTCCCACTTCGTCCAAACTTCTCTCCCGTTTATACGGTACATATTATCCTCTCTATCCATAAACCCCTGTACAATAAATTCACGTCTAATTGTACAAAAATCATCATGATATTGTTTTATAAATGTATTAATTTCTTTTTCTGTATATTGATTTCCAGCATCTAACTTGCTAACTAAATGCTCTAACAATACTAGTTTTTTCTTCTTTTGACCTGGAATCGATTTTAAACGATCCTCTTTATCGAAAAAGTTACGAATGGTCGTATCGCGGAATTTCATTTCACTTTCAGTCATTTTTTATCCTCCATCACTTTTTTTCTTTATCTTTTCACTTAAAATATCAATAAAGTAATATCCACCCATTAACACATAGTAGAACGTAAGTATTCCAAATGCATCTTTCATACTTGTATATACTTCTTTATCAAACAATATAGGTGAAAGGGCATAAACAAGAAAGATGATTAGCGGATTTACGATAAAATAATAAGTAAGATTGCCTCTCATCATATCAACTCCTCTACCCTATGTTTCTCTGTAAATTGTTGTAATTCCTTTTCTTTCGTTTCTATAGCTTTTAGAAAGATTTATAGATGAACTAAGGAAAAAATGCCCTCTATTAAAATAAAAAAGCACCAAAAAGGTGCTTTTTTTACGCTTCAACCGATTGATTTTCAGCAACATTTTTAAATTGTCGTTTGTGCATCAAAGTTAAGGAGGCGATTGTTCCAAGTGATAATACAACGATAAAGATCATGAGCATTCCTATGTTTTGCCACATGAAGTTAAAGTCTCCACTCGATACGACTGCTTTCAATCCTGATACAGAGTATGTCATCGGTAACCAAGCATTGAATGGTTGTAAAAACTTCGGAATCAACTCTAGTGGGAATGTTCCAGCACTTGTTGTAAGCTGCATAATTAATGTAATGATGGCGATAAAACGACCTGCATCACCAAAAGCTGTTACTAAACATTGAATTAATGCGATAAACGCTAAACTTGTAATGATACTAAAGAGTATGAAGTATGGAATGCTTTGTACTTCTACACCCAATCCGAACAGTAATATAACATCTGCTACTATCGCTTGAATAATACCGACTGATAGTAACACGCCGAACTTACTAATAAACCAACTAAATCCTGATTTCGGAACGCCAACTGTATCGCGTAATGGGTATACGATAGATAATAATAATGCCCCAACAAATAAACCGAGTGATAAGAAATACGGCGTAAATCCGGTTCCGTAGTTAGGAACTTCCGCTATTTTTTCCGTCTTCACTTTTACAGGACTTGCAAACATATCATACGTTTTATCCGTTCCTTTTACTTCACCAGTTTTCTCTGCTCCTTCCCCAAGTTTCTCTGCAAGTTCACCTGAGCCGTCATTTACTTTTACGAGACCATCTGTTACTTTTCCTGAGCCGTCTGCTAGTTTATTTACGCCGTCAATTAGCTGGGTTGAGCCAGTTGACATTTGGTTTAGACCACCATTTAGAGTACCTAAGCCAGTTGTTACTTGGCTTGAACCGTCTACTAATTGTGTTATTCCTCCTGACATTTGATTTGCTCCTGCGGATAATGTACCTAAACCACCTGTTACTTTGCTTGAACCGTCCGCTAATTGAGTTACTCCATCAATTAATTGATCTGACCCCTTATTTAATTTATTTACACCTACTTTGGCATTATTTAATCCTTCACCAAATCCGTGAAACTTACTTACAAATTGGTTTTGCGCATTCATTAATTTCGTAATACCATCCGTTAAAGTATTAATCCCACCTGAATTCGGTAGTTTGTTTTGCATTTCACTTGCCTTTTGATTTATTTCACCTTTTAGTTGATTTACTTCTTCGTTTAGTTTCTTTGTTCCACCCGATACTACAGCAACTTTTTGTTGAACTGTCGCTGTACTTTTTGCCGCATTTGTTATATACGGTTGTAACTGCTCTTGATATTCTTTTGGTAAACTCTCAATTTGCTTTTGTAAATTAGCTACATCTTGCGCTGCATTTTTGGCATCTCCTGCTGTTGATTGAGTGAATCCATTTAACTGATTTACGTTTTTTTCAGCTCCGTCTATTTTCTCATTTACTTTATTTAATATTGTAGGAACTTTCGCCTGCATTTCTTCTAAACCTGCAGCGGAACTTTTCACTTTACTATCTAATTCTTGCAAACCCTTTTCAATTTTTTGAGAAACCCCCTCTAATTGACTTTGTCCTCCAACAAGCTGTTCCATACCAGCTGCTAATTCATTCGTTCCTGTTTTTAATTCACCTGATTTATTTACTAACGTATTCAAACCCGCTGTTACTTTCTGAGATCCATCTTGCAATTTCCCTATACCCGTCTGCATTTCACCTGTTTTGCTATTTAACGTATTTAAACCATTTGTTACTTTGCCTGATCCATCTACTAATTTATTAGATCCATCTGCTAATTTCTGAACTCCATCCTTCATCTCCCCAGACTTCCCTTGCAGTGTATGAAAGCCATCCGTCACTTTACTTGAACCATCATGCAATTCACTTGATCCGTCGTGTAGTTTATTTGCCCCTTCCGCCCCATCTGCTAATCCTTTTGAGACGTCTTGAATGGAATCAAACATTTTCTCTGCATATGTTTTCGTTAACGTACTTGCTACTTCACCTTTAATTTTTTCAATGGCTGTTCCGCCAATTTGTGAAGATAAGAAGTTTAAACTTTCGTTTGGAATGTACTCTAATTTTAATGGCTTTGGATTGTCTTTTAGTAACGTTGTAGCATTACTGGAGAAGTCATCTGGAATGCGCACTAACATGTAATACTTTCTACCTTCCATTCCTTTCTTTGCTTCTTTTTCACTTACGAACTCCCATTTAAAATTTTTATTATCTTTTAAATTATCAACGAGCCCTTTTCCGACCTCAATTGGTTTCCCATCAAATACTGCGCCTTTATCTAAATTGACTACTGCAACTGGTAAGTCATCTAACTGTTTATACGGATCCCAAAAGGCCCACAAAAACATCCCTGCATATAAAATCGGTACGAATAAGACCGCAATAATTGGAATTAATATTTTTTTACTTTTTATAATTTCCGTGAACTCTTTCCGAAGTAACTGATTCCCTTTCATAATTTCTCCCCCTTTTATAAAATGACCAAAATGTTCATATAGTCATTTTTACCCAAACAAAAAGGCTATACTTGTTCATACATATGCCTTATCCCCGAATTTATTACTATGCAACTTTTTCTCATTATGATTATAATTTTTCTATATCCCCCCCTTAACTTAAATATATGACCACATTGTTCATTCGGTCATTTTTTATAAAATTAAAAGGATTATCTTAGTTTGACAATCCTTTTAATAAATAAAGTTCAAATAACTCTGCAATTTTTTCTTTTTCTAGCGGTTCATGATTTTTTTCCCAATCAAAAATAAGCGATACATATAGACGAAGCATAATAAATGCTGTAATTTCTGGATCACATTTGCTAATTTCACCTTTTTCAATCGCAATCTTTAAATACGATTGAATAACAGAAACGATTTCCACATCAACTTGTTGCATAACTTCTTGTACTTCTTTCGTTCCCATATCGCGCTCTTCTTGAATTAATTTAATCATGAGCTGATGTTCTTTTCTAAATTCCAAGATGCTATATAATGCTCTATGTACATTTTCAAAAAATGAAACATCTGAACGAATTGCACTTTCTGCAACTTGCTTCATTTCTGTAATTAAATTAGAAATAATTTCACCAAATAGCTCTTCTTTATTTTTGAAAAAAGTATAAATCGTTCCTTTTCCTACATTCGCTAACTTCGCTACTTGATCCATCGTTGTTGCTTTATAACCGAACGCTGAAAAAGACTTTGTTGCAGCCTCAATAATAGAACGTTTTCGATCTATTGCCACATCATCACCTCCAAAAATGACCGATTGGATAATATAGTCAATCAGTACATCTTTGATATTACCACACGCTTACATTCTATACAAGTTCTCTTTTTATTATTTCCAGTATAAAAGATTTCAGTCAAGTTATATCATACTGTCCATAGTGTATCAAAAAGTATACTTGTATGGAAAGCTAGAATATATTCATAATAATTGCTGGCTAGATCCCACTAGAAATTTAATAAAATAGACAGTGTTCTTAAAACCAAAGGTTTAAGAACACTGTCTATTATTTTGACATAGAAAGTAATATTTTCTCCATTTCTTTCTTAGTTAGCTCATCATCGATTATTTCTTCGTATATCTTTGTATCTCTTGTAAAAATATCATTCACTATGACAATCTGATACTCACTATTCTTTCCTTGTTCTGGTACAAACATTTTGAGCCCTTTTAACTTACCCTCTCCATGAGAAGATTTATTATAGACCATTCCTTTCCCGTCTAAATTATAACTTTCTAGACTCTCTTCTCCAGGCATCATGTAGTGAAGTGGATCCTTATTACCACCTGCATAAATCCTTGATTGGTAAATTGTAAAACCATATTCTCCATTTGTATATTCTGATTTAACAACTAATTCTACATCTCTTCCAAAATATGAGTCAGCCCATTCTCTCTTTAATTCATAACCTTCAGGTATATAAGTCGGCTGCTTAATTTGATACGGTACATGTTCTTTCGCTTCTTCTATAGTATATGTTAAAGACTTCTCCACCCTTTCCGAAAGTGGAACTAATTTCTTCTCAATACTAGCTAATCTTTCTTGATCAGCTTTATTCAAACGTTCACGTTTAAATTCCTTTGTATCTCTATCATAATTCTCAGGTACTTTTTTATTAACCATTGCTTTTTTATGAATTTCTTTAGCTTCTTTAAATAATTGAACATACTGCTCAAATTCTTCTTTTGTAAAATTCTTTTCTGCCAAATACAAAAAATCTGTATCCCTTTTATATGACTTTATTGACATCCCCCATTCTCTACTTGCATTCTCCGGTGTACCTAATACTGTTTCTATAGCTTTTTCAAATGCCGCTTTAGATTGCTTTTTTTCTACAACTTTTTCTTTCTGTCTTTCATCTCCCTCAGTTATCCTTGCATTTAATAAAAATCCGCCCGCTATAGCTGCTATAGCAATCACTCCAAGTAAAGAAAGACGATACGATTTCTTTTGGAATTTTTTAATCATAATGATTCTCCTTTTTAGTGTTCGTTTATTTCTACTTAAATTTGCTAGGCTTGGTACTTGATAGGAATAGTGTTCTAAGAGGGTAATAATTGTATGACCGTATGCAATTTGCTCCTCTTTATCAATAAAAGTAAGTGCATATGCATCACAGGCTAATTCTTGATCTTCTCGCATACAAAAATAGGCGTACCAAAGAATCGGATTGAACCAATTTAATAGGATTAAACTGTACATAATCCAATTTACAGCTACATCATTTCTCTTAATATGAGCTAACTCATGGTAAAAAACATATTGTAATTGTTGCTCATTTAATATTTTCATATGTTTTTTTGATAGTAATACTTTTGGGCGGAAGAAACTAAACACAGTTGGACTTGCAATTTTTCCTGCTAAACGTAAGGAAACTGCCTTCTTCACTTTCATAGACTGCTTACAGCGATCAAACACTGTAATGACCTGTTCATCCGTAATATCCGGTTGTTTCTTTATGTACGAATATAACCGTCTATTTGTAAGAAACGTGATGGCTGCTAATATGATTACCCCAGCTAGCCACACATACAAAGCAAGTTTGTATAAAGAAAATGTAGTCTGTTTTTCCGAACTGACTTCTACTTCCGGTTCGCTAGTTTTTGTCACCATTTTAGGATTTGATTCCAATTCCACTTTACGGTCGCTTTCTATGTTCACTATATTCTCAGTAGACGGCATATTTTTTGGAATAACTTCCGATACGCTAGAACTATAAGAAAGTAATGAGTAAATGCTATAAGAGCTATCTGGCGACCACGGTAAAAGGAGTCTTATCATTAATACGATCCACAGCATATATTGCCATCGGGGGGGTAATTTATTTCTAAATAGAACTTTTATACATAAAATAAATCCAACTAATATGCTGGCCATAAGTGACGTTTCTATAAGCCAATCAAAAAAATGAGGAAGGTATACATTTATAAGCGTGTTTATCATTTTTATCGATCCTTCCTCTTATTCTCCTCTGTCTTCTCATCTAAAATGCGTTTCAGTTCATTAATATCTTCTGAAGACAATTTTTCCTCTTTTAAAAAATTAATAAGTAACGGTTTAAACGCTGCACCGCAAAAACGCTTTAGTAAAGATTTCGTTTCCACTTGTAAATAATTATCTTGTGTTACTAACGGATAATAAGCGTACATACGCCCTTTATCTTGATGGTAAGAAACGGCTTCCTTTTGTACTAATCGATTAATTAATGTGCGGATTGTTTTCGGTTTCCAGTCCATTGCATCTTCCAGTTCTTCTATAATTTCATTCGCTGTTTGTGGAGAACTCGACCAAAGTACTTTCATAATTTCTAATTCCGCTTCAGATATTTTAGGTAATTGATTTGTCATCGTATGTTTCACTCCTGAGTATTACATTTGTAATCTATAATTAAGATTACAAATGTAATACTCAATTGTCAACCATATTTTAGAAAAATCCCTTTCAGCTAAACCTTACTTCACAACAACAAAATTCCTCTTTTTCAAATAATCAAATAAAAAAACAAGAAAATCTTTACAATTAATAGTAATATAGAAAATAGACAAGTTTATCAAAATAGTGGAGGCTTTTTCAGTCATGATGCGTGCGCTTCGTTTAAATATAAAGCAAGCTTTTTGTAATCGTGTTTCTTTAATTATTATGTTTAGTGGACTAGCTCTTATTTTTATTTACCATTATTATTATGTAATTCGTTACATTGGGGATGGAACGGATGCCTTTGTAACAACAGCTGTTAAATGGATTGGATTTCGCGACAATGAAATGGATGTTTATTTATTATTAATGCCCGTTATTGCTAGTTTCCCCTTTAGTACAAGTTACAATTCGGATAAATCAGATGGTTTTAAACCGTTTGTAAGTAAAGGGATTTCTTTGTTCCCTTATTCAGTAACGAAATATATCGTTACATTCTTTTGTGGCGGATTTCTTTATACATTTCCATTCATCTTATCGTTATTATTTTGCAAATTAACCATTCCAGACGGAGAACCGACTGCTGGTTCAGGCATTATAAATGATAATGGGATGTTTGCAAACTTATATTACGAATCTCCCCTCACTTACATTGCTGTATATATCGGAATTAATTTTTTATTTGCAGGTTTAATGGCCCTTTTAGGACTTGCAGCATCTGCGTGGTCACAAAAGGACTATATGGCGATTCTTTTCCCATTTGCAGTTGCCTCCATTCCATACGTCCTGCTAAATACGATATTCCCTACAATAGGCGGAGCGCCTTTTCATTTATATGACCCAAAACAACCGTTGCATGGCATGTCTCCGTATATTTTAACGATGCAATGCACTTTCTTCCTCCTCGTTAGCTTAATCATGTATATACAAGGAGTAAAACGTGATAGAAAAAAATATAGAAGAAGGTTGCAAAAAAGAGAGCGGTGTAGAAAGGCGTTTCAAGTAATTTCAGACTAAATCATTGAACGAATAAGAGCGTAATTCCCTAAGTTAACATAGAGAATTACGCTCTTATTATCATTACATATAATCATCCTCCCCTTTACGGTGTACCTGCCAATCCCCATAAGATAACGAACACCGCAAAATAAATTGCTTTAATACCTACCACTGAACATAATAAAATAATTGCATATTTACTTAATTCTCTTCTTGCACCTATTAAAGTGAAAATAACCGCCAAACTAAATGTTATATAAGAAGCTGTTATATTAATTAAGTTATACGTAATATCTAGATTGCTTGTAAGTCCTGTTACATCAGCTACAAACTGAAGCATGACGATCGTACTAAAAAAAATTGCAAGCTGATTCATTAACTTTCCATTTATTTGTAACTGCATTGATGTCCCCCTTTAAAAAACTAAATATTCAATCAATTTTATCATTAGATTACAAAAAAAGGAATCATCTCTTTATACTATTCTATAACAATGCAAAAAAAGAACGCTTAGTCACCTAAGCGTTCCCCACTTTAAGAAGCCTTCTTCAAATCAATTTGAGCAAGTACTGGGTCGTGGTCACTTACACGTCCGTGTTCTTTCATAATGTTTGAGTTTAAGTGTACTGGGTCTACAATTGTGTGTGGTGCGATATTGTTTGTTACTAAAATATGATCTAACACTTGTGCATTTCCTTCGTGAATGTACGTGTAACGATTCTCTTTCGGCACTGTGTTTAACATATCTTTTAAGATTGTTCCCTCTAGTGTTTTTAGTGGTTTAGAGAATTCGAAATCGTTCATATCACCTAACACAACAACTGGTGCATTCGTATTCTTTTTCTGAATTCCTTGCACGAAATAATTTACTTCTTGTGCTAACTGAATTCGTTTGTCTTCACTCTTTAATACGAGCGGCTGCACTTTTCCAAATGGCGTTGCATCTCCTAGTTTTGAGTTTAAGTGATTTGCAACGACAACAATGTTTTGTCCTTGGAACGTAAATTCTGCCGCTAGCGGTTTACGTGTACTTTCAAACAATGGATTTTCGTCTCCAATACGAACAACATTCTTATCAAGTAACTTCGGTACCGTCGCTAATTTCACGCGTGATGGATTATAGAAGAAGCCGACGCGAATATTCGCTCCTGGTGCTCCTCCATCTTGATTATTGTTTGGAGCGATTTCTACATACTCATACTTCGGTCCACGAATTTCTAGAACTGCATCAATGATACGTTTTGCGCTTAATGACGCATCTGTTGTACCGTCATTAATTGATCCGTTATTATCTTGCATTTCCTCTACACCGATAATATCTGGCATTTTTAAATTGTATTTAATAGAATACGCTAACGCTTTTACTTTTTCATCTGTTGTTTCTTTTTTATTCGCCGAGAAGTTTTCAATGTTATATGTAGCAACCGTTAACTTATCAAGACGAGGCTGAATATTTGCGCCTACTTGCTTAAATCCGCCATCCACTACAGCTGGCAGTTCTGTTATTGGCGAAATACGGAAAGAACCGTAATCATATCCTACTACCCCTGTTATATCTCCAGTGAAAGTATCTCCTACTTTTGCTACATAATCGCGAGGTACTTTTACAGAAAGGCGCTCTGGGTTTAATTGATTTTCATCTAATAGAGGTGTGCCATATTGTGTTACTATTTTATCTCCACCATTTTTTACTGTTACATATAAATTTCCGTTTTTCTGAGGTGTAATAATTTTTGGTGTTGGCATCGTAACACGCATACCTTCTATACTTTCATAGAAGTCGATTGCATCTTCATTTGGATCAAATAAACCAAATGCATCATTATCAATAATCTGGTCCGGGATTTTCACACCGTTTTCCCCAAGTACAATCGGTGCTGGCAAAGATTGATCTTTTGCGATTACAGCAACGCGGCTCGCTTTAATTTCAGTCGTCGTTAAGTCTGTTTCAAATCGCTCTGCATATCCTGGTCCAACATATTCTTCTACTACTCCATCAACTTGAATAAGATCTCCTACTGCTACATTCGCATCTTTTTTATATACGTACATACCTTCTGAAGTAGCTGGATCATTATCTGGCTGATTATCTTCTATATAAAAGCCGTTTTTATCAAGCGCTGTGACAACGCCTTCCACATTGTTTACTTTCTTCCCGTTGTAAGGAGATATATGTGATTTCCCTTGAATGTCATGAATACGAACCTGTTCATTATTTACGATAATAAATGAAAATGTCGAAATTGCTGAAGGAGTAAGTCCTTCTTTTTCTGCGATTGCTTTCACTACACTATTTTCATTCACTATAATTTGTCCATTATAACGAACACTTTTATTAGTAGGATTAGAGCCATCTAACGTATAGTAGATTGTTGCGCCTTCTGTATTCGTCGTTAATGTTACCGCTGTTCCTTTAGCAACTTCTCCACCGTTCGGTGAAGCTACTACATCGCTAACACGGTTTTGTCCTTCACCTTGAAACTTATAAGCTGTTACTGATTTTAGACCTGGGTTACTAAAATATAATTCAAGGGTCCCAGTCAAACTAACTTTCTTCCCGATATTTTCAGGGTGATCTTTTACATTCACTGCCGTTCTCACATCACCTTTCGGTAACTGAACGGGCATGATTTTGTCTGGATTCGTTTCGTTTGGCGAATCTGCAATTGCTACGTTTGTATCATCAAACTTAGCTGGATCCTTCGTATATTTAGAAGAACTTTGCGTATATCCAACAATATATCCTTCTACTATCCCCTTCGTTTTCCCTTGCTGCTTAAATACTTGAATTGCTTTTTCTACTGACATAGAAGCAGTTTCTTCTGCTTGCGCTAAAGTTCCAGTAAATGAAAGCAATAGCAAGAATGATAAAAAGACACTTAACAATTTCTTCACAGCCATTTTCCTCTCTCTATTTCATATTTTCTCAGCATTTCTATCATAACAAATGATTCGTTATATAGAACTATATTTCGACAAATTTTACAAAAGATTTATTTAATTTACAAGCTTTCAAACTATAATACAAAATAATAATTTTACACCTTCTACAAATACACTCTATAATGTTAGAGAGAGAAAACAGAAAATATCGACATTTAATTGGCATGTAAAATGGATTCATTTGAATAGGAGTGATTGGATGGAAGTGCAAACAGAAACATACCGCGCAGCTATGAATGGAACATTAGAACGTCATTTTTCAGATATGATTGCCGTTATACCAACTAGAATTACAATTGAGCAGTTAAAACAGCGACTAGAAACGATCGCTACTAAAGTTGATGATTTAAAAATTGTTTATAGTGATGAGACAAGCCTTATTGTTGAATTACATATGGGTGAAACAGTCATACCGTATGAACTGCATATTGATGAACCGAACGATCCAGAAGGATATAAAATGTACAATAGACAAGATGCTACAATCGTAGATCGTAATTTTGAAGATGCAGCTTTCGGCACTGAAATTTTCACTCGTACGCTATTTGTAGGCGATGTACTGGACTGCTTTTTCCAGCAGTTACAGTTCTTATGGAATCTCTCCCCAGATTTGTTATTTGTAATCGATTCAAGTGCAGCAATGAAAGTGATATCTAGAAGCTATATTGAATATCACGTTGAAAATGAATTATTACCTGACATTCCTGACTTATACGTTATTCATTCCGTTTATGAAGACGATAAAGACGGTGAGCCTACGCAATATTGGTTTCATACACATGGTCTTTTAAGAGCAGGCGTAACTGAAATAGAGTTAATTATTCCAAATCGCATTTCTTCCTACTACGGCATTAGCGATCTCTTTCAAACATTTGCTAATAATGCCGTTGAGAATGGACAAGTCCCTATGAATGAGCCTATCGTTATCGCGCATAGTCAGCAAGGTTCTATACATACAGTCGCTGTTCCGTGGGAAAAAGGATTATCTTATATAGGGCATAAAACGAGTATGGACCAATT
Source organism: Bacillus sp. MT94 (assembly GCF_058792475.1). Lineage (NCBI taxonomy): Bacteria > Bacillati > Bacillota > Bacilli > Caryophanales > Bacillaceae > Bacillus > Bacillus sp. MT94. The sequence goes on from NZ_JBXAEZ010000003.1 coordinate 346,771, forward strand.
ATCTTCAATTGAAGATGAGGAAGTGAAACTACAACCAATAGATGCACAAAATACATTCTTAGGCGGAATGGATGCCCGAGATGAATACCATCAATCTCCATCCGTTCTCTTATTCAAATTTAATACTTCAGAAGAATATATTGAAAGTTTTTTCAAAGAACACGAGGAAGCTACAGGGCTCATGTTCTATAAAACAAATAGTGAAACCGATCGTATGGCTTACAATGCGAAAAATACTTTTGGGTATTTCAGCAACATTTTTCACATTGAACAATCAAATGAAGATTTTCGTTTCCTTGCTAAGTTTGGTGTCTCCTACGAAGAAGGAAAAAGTGAACATATGTGGTTTGAAATGCAAAACATTACGGAAGATTTCATTCAAGGAATACTCATTAATGAACCATATTTCATAGAAGATATGAGTGAAGGAAATAGTTATCATTTAGATTTTGATAACTTAACAGAGTGGGTTATTTATGCAGGAGATGCTGTTATAAAGCCAAATAACTTATATATGTTTATTGGCGAATAAGTATTTTATATAATAAACGAAACGCCTTCAATATGATTGAAGGCGTTTCTTATAATTTATTGTGCGATTAATTCAGCATCTATTACTTTCTCCAAATGAGATAATACACGCTTTGCAACTTCCTCACCTTGATTAATACAGTCTGGAAGTCCAGCGCCAGCATAGGAGCTACCTGCCAAGTATATACCTGGCAACTCTTTCTCCATAAATGTTGTGAGCTGTTTCATTCGCTCGTTATGGCCTACTGTATATTGAGGCATCGCTTCTTTCCAGCGACTTACGATTGTAAACTCTGGATCCTCTGTAATATCCATCGTCTTTCGTAAATCTTCTAGTACGAGCTGAACGAGTTCTTCTTCAGTTTGTTCTACAACCGCTTCATCACCAGCACGCCCGACATAGCAACGAAGGAGTGTCTTTCCTTCTGGCGTTGTATGTGGCCATTTTTTATGCGTCCACGTACATGCTGTAATCGTGTAATCACTATTTCGTGATACGACAAATCCTGTACCATTAATATCGCGCTGGATTGCGGACTTTGGGAAAGCAAGTGCGACATTGGCAACGGATGTGGCTGGAATGTTACGGAAGAAACGAAACTGCTTGTACTGAGCAAACATGGACGGCAATACTTTATGCGAAGTTGCCACTACGATGGCGTCCGCTTCTATTTCTTTTCCGTTACTAAGAGTAATCGTATAACCATCACCCTGTTTTGCAACTTTTTCAATGCGAGTTCCCTTTATTATCGTACCTTCATGCATCTTTGCTTCGAGAGATTCTACGATAGATTCTAAACCTGTTTTCACTGTTTGGAAGATTCCTTTTTTCGGTTCAGCTTTCTCTTCTTTCGGAGCGAGCGTACGCATACCGAGTGAAATACTGCGATGTTTCTGCTCAATTTGATACATTTGCGGGAATGTTGACATTAAGCTCATTTCATCAATATCCCCTGCATAAATACCTGATAGTAACGGTTCTATTAAGTTTTCAACCACTTCGTTTCCGAGGCGATGTCTGAAAAATTGTCCGAGTGATTGGTCAGATACTGGCTTTGACCTCGGCATTAATAGATCAAAACCAGCTCTTAATTTACCAATTGGGGAGAACAGCCCGGAAAATAGAAACGGCGTAATTTGCGTTGGAATTCCCATCATTGATCCGCTCGGCATTTTATGTAACCGATTGTTTACAAGGATAAATGATTGACCAGCTTGATTATTTACAAGTTCATCGCCAAGACCTAATTCTTTCACTAATCTAGCTGCACTTTCTTTTCGTGCTAAGAAAGAATCCGGTCCGCGTTCAATTGTAAATCCATCTTTTCGAACGGTTTGAATTTTTCCGCCAAGTTTACCCGATGCTTCTATAAGTAATGTATCAATCGGCAAGTTTTTTTCATGAATATTTTTTTGTAAATTATACATTGTTGTTAATCCAGTGATGCCTCCGCCGACGATCACAACTTTTTTCCTCAAGCAGGCTCCCCCTTTCTTCTTACAGTACAGATTCTTTTTTCTTTAATACAACATCTGTTAAGCAATCAATAAATGCGTCCGATGCATTTGGCATTTCTGGACGATAATATTTCGCGCCAATTTCATCCGTTACAACTTTACACTCAAAGTCGTTGTCATATAAAACTTCTAAATGTTCCGCAACAAATCCAACTGGTGCATATACGAATGAAGTATAACCGTGCTTTTCATTTAGTTCTCTCGTTAAATCTTGTACATCTGGACCAATCCAAGGATCTGGTGTGTTTCCTGCACTTTGCCAGCCTACCGCATAGTTTGCTACTTCAGCGCCACGCGCGATGTAATCAGCTGTTTCATTTAATTGATCTGGATATGGATCGCCCATTGCAATAATTTTCTCTGGTAGGCTGTGTGCAGATACGATTAGTACTGCTTTTTCACGCTCTGCGTCTGACATGCCGTTATATATACCTTTCACTGCATCGACCCAGTACTGGATGAATTTCGGCTCTTTATACCAGCTATCAATACCGTGAATTGTTAAGTTTCCAAGTTTCTCAGCTTCTTCTTGTGCTCGTCCAACGTATGATTTCACGCTAAAAGTAGAATAGTGAGGTGCAAGAACAAGTGCGATTGCATCTTGTATTCCGTCGTTATGCATATCTTTCACCGCATCTTCAATAAACGGTTCAATATGTTTTAAGCCAAGATACATATGGTACTCTACTTCATCTTGTACTTCATTTAAACGCTTCTCTAACTTCTTAGCTTGCTCTAATGTAATAGTAGCTAAAGGAGAAATACCACCAATTGCACGGTAACGCTCTGTTAAATCTTCCAGCATTTCAGGACTTGGCTTTCTTCCTCTACGAATATGTGTATAGTAACGTTCAATATCTTCTTCTTTATATGGCGTTCCGTATGCCATTACAAGCAAACCAATTTTCTTTTTCATACAGCAATTCTCCTTTACTTCGCTAACTGCCCTTTAGAGTATTCATGAATAAATGTAGTTAAACATTTTAATGTATCTGGATTTACTTCTGGGAATACACCGTGACCTAAGTTAAAGATATAACCCGGCTGTTCCATCCCTTGATCTAAAATACCTTTTACATGTTCTTCAATAACAGACCATGGCGCAAGTAAGAATGAAGGGTCCATATTACCTTGTACCGCCTTATGAACGCCACGTGCACGTGCTTCTTCAATCGGTAAGCGCCAGTCTAAGCCGACTACATCAAGCGGTAAGTCGTGCCACTCATTCACTAAGTGTGCAGCTCCTACGCCGTGCATAATCATCGGTACACCCATCTTACGAACTTCTGCAAAAATACGCTCCATTGCTGGTTTAATAAATACGCGATAATCTGCTACATTTACTGTTCCAACCCAAGAATCAAAAATTTGAACTGCTTTTGCTCCTGCATTAATTTGCGCCTTTAAATATGTAATAACCATATCTGCTAGTTTATCCATTAAAGCGAACCAAGCTTTTGGCTCTGCATACATGAACGCTTTCGTATTATGGTAGTTACGAGATGGACCGCCTTCAATCATATAGCTCGCTAATGTAAATGGAGCTCCTGAAAAACCGATTAACGGTACGTCTAACATTTCTGTCGTTAATAAACGAATTGTATCTAGTATGTACGGTACGTCATCTTCTGGATTGATTTCCCCTAGTTTTTCTACGTCTTGTAAAGAACGGATTGGATTATCAATAACTGGGCCAATACCTGATTTAATTTCTACATCCACACCAATTGCAGGTAGTGGTGACATAATATCTTTATAAAGAATTGCTGCGTCTACGTTATATTGATCAACCGGCAATTTTGTAACGTAAGCACATAACTCTGGATTGTGTGTAATTTCAAATAAAGAATACTTTTCTTTAATCTTTCTATATTCCGGCTGTGAACGACCTGCTTGACGCATATACCATGCTGGTACATAATCGGTACGTTCCCCCCTACATGCTTTTAAAAATGTCTCATTTATAGTTCTTACCAAGACCCTTGCTCCCTTCCTTACCAATGCTTCGAATACGTTCGATATTTATCTTTTTTTACTATACAGCTTGTAAAAACAAAATGCATAATATTATGTACGTTGTTCATTAAATTGACACAAACACTCTTAAAAACGCTTACTATTTTCACAACATTCTTATTATAACACAGAGAAAAACTATGGTTTAGCTACTTTCGACTTTTCTCCTTCGCGATTCGTTTGTGTATTATATGGTACAACGTAAAAGCTCGGTTTTGAAAATATGTTAACGAACTTTTCCTCATATTCTCCAGCACCGTTTACAGTGCTAACATGCGTATGAATTCCGTTCTCCACTCTATAGATTCGGTACATAATTCTGTTATCTGGAAGTGGCGTCCAGCTTAATTTTGTTTTAAATAAACCGAAAGGACTAAATGATAGTTTCATTTTTACATCTTCAATTCTTCGTAGCCGAATCGGAGCACCGATTGTTTCCACACCTTCAGGTTTCATAAACTTCTCTTTATGCTCTACATTAGCCTTCGTTAAAATTTTCTTAAATAACTTTGTCGCAGATGCACTTTCTCCTTGCAACTGATGCTCCTTATCCGTACGGTCATAACCAATCCAAACAGCGCCTACTAAGTTCGGTGTATAGCCGACGAACCACATATCTCTTGCTCCCTTATCGTCATTTGGCAATGAAGTTGTACCTGTTTTCCCAGCTAACGCACCGTTATATACACCAACTCTCGCTGTTCCTTCCTTCACAACTCCTTCTAACATTTTCGTCATATACCATGCTGTCTGCTTCGAGAAGATTTTCGTCTCTACTTTTGGCGATTCCCCAATGATTGCACCGTGTCTATTTAATACTTTATCAATAACGTGCGGCTCAATAATATTTCCATTTGCTAAAAATGAACGATACATTTTTACAAGATCAAATGTTGAAACGCCATTTTTTAATCCCCCAAGCGCTGTACTTAAACCAGCATCTGCAATATGGACATTTCCTTTTTCTAAATATTGCTTTCCTTCTTCTACCCCTAACTCATTTAATAGAGAAACTGCCGGTACGTTTGCCGACTCTAAAATCGCATCATACATCGTCATTTCTTTTGAATACTCATGATTATAATTTCGAGGTTCATACCCTTCAAAAGAATTTCTTTCATTTGTTAATAAAGAATACGGATTATACTTTTTCGTTTCTAGTGCTGGTGCATAAACGATAAGTGGTTTTAAAACAGATCCAGGCTGCCTTTTGGCAAAAACACGATTAAATCCTCTCGGGACGTACTTTCTTCCCCCAATCGCCGCTTTAATCCCTCCCGTACGATTATCCATTAATAAAAATGCACCTTGCGCCCCTTCTTCTTTCCCAGGAAAATTCCTTGCATCTTGAAACTGGTTATACGCTACCTTTTGAATTTTTTCATCCATTGGTACGACAAACGTATATCCTCCGCGAAGTACTTCTTGATGAGACAACCCGTATAAACGAGCGGCTTCATCTATGACCATATCAATATACGGCATATATGCGAGTTCATTCTCATCTAAGTTTTTATAAAGAGCAATTGTCTTCCCTTGATAACGAACGCTTTCTTCTGCAGTCAAATAGCCTTGTTTATGCATAAGTGACAACACTAGATCGCGGCGTTCCTTACTCTTCTCTGCAGAGTAGTACGGTGAATATCCGTTTGGTGACTTCGGAAGGCCTGCAAGCATTGCCCCTTCCTCTACTGTTAAATCCTCAACATTTTTATTAAAATACAACTTTGCTGCCGCTTGAATACCGTAAGCCCCATGACCAAAATAAATATGATTCATATACATTTCAAGAATTTGTTGCTTCGTATATTTTTGCTCTAATTGAAGAGAAATTGCGACTTCCTTCAATTTGCGCGTAAATGTTTTTTCACGAGTTAAAAAGACATTTTTAGCGAGTTGCTGCGTAATGGTACTACCGCCCTCTACCTTTTCTCCAGCTAACGTATCTTTATAAAGAGCCCGGAATATAGACGGATAATCAATTCCTTGATGCTCATAAAAACGGGAATCTTCCACCGCAACAAACGCTTGCTGCACATACTTCGGAATTTGCTCGACTGGTACGAGTTCCCTATTTTCTACGTATAATTTCGTAATTTCTTTTCCTTTCTGGTCAACAATACGTGATGAAGAGTGGAAAACGAGTTGCTTTTCATCCATCATATAGCCACCAGCTAACACGATAAGTTTATAGAGTACAATTGCTACTACAAACGTTGCGACGCCGCCTAATAAAGTCCACTTTACTTTCTTCATACATCGTCCTTCTTTCCAAATGATGGTACATTTATTATTTGAAAAAGAAGTATCTTTATGTATATAATCTTCGAAGTTTTTTAAGAGAGTTGATATAATAGAAACAAACTATTAAGGGGGCATTAAAATGAAGGCTATTATTTCATACGAAACACCTCTAGAACAATCACATTTCACTGCAAAAAATGATGAGAAAAATATGTTTTATAAAGAAAATACAGGAGAATCTGTAGAAGGCTCACTTCAGTATGACGTACTAGATGCTGTCGGTGAATTTAAAGGACAATCTGGCTATATCGTTTGTAACAACATTTCTGTCACAGACGAAGGTCGCCCAGTATTTGAAAACCGCTTTAAAAACCGCGCAGGCCTTATTGAAAACGAACCAGGATTCCAAGCGATCCGTGTTCTACGCCCATTAAGTAACGATACATATGTCATCTTAACGATGTGGGAAACAGAGCAAAACTTTAAAGACTGGACAGAATCACGTTCATTCGAAAATGCTCATAAAAAACGTCCCACGCAAGCAGAAGGACAAGCTCCAGCGCATCCACATGCCGAACAGCAAAAGAGTATTTTCTCTCGGCCTTCTTTTGTGACTACTTTTGATGTGTTAGTTTAATTAAAAAGTAATACAACACTAGCAGTACGTGAAATTATATTAACGATTTTTCGAATATATCTATCACATCTTGAAATATATCAACGATTTTTCGAATATATCTATCACATCTTGAAATATATCAACGATTCGACTAAAGATATCCATTTAATAACAAAAAGGAAACACCATTACACACCGGTGTTTCCTTTTTCTTTGTACCAATTATATATACGAAGTGTGTCCTCTTTTCGCATGTGCTTCACTTTATAACGATGCCCCGCTACCGATACGACAGCTGTACATAACTCGTCTTTCTTTTGAAAATACGATTGATTGTACCCCACTGCTTGAACATGTCTTCTACGCATGATTCCTGTATATTTCGCAAGACCTCTGTATACCATTGTTAATTGGTTTTCTTTCATCATATAACCGCCGCTAGTATAACGAGCGTATGCGAGTATTGTAAATGCGATACATAGCGGGATAAGAGTGAACAATGCAATATGCTGTTTAAAATATATACTTGCACCGGCAATTGGCACAGCGAGCACAGCACTTGTAATCCAGCCCATGATGATGTAACGGCGCAATGCCGCTTTCGGTAAATGAACGATTTCCTCCTCCATTTCATACGGCAACTGTAAATATGCGAGTAACTGCTGCACATTTTTTTTCTTCATAAAAGGATGTAGCATCACTTCATTCCCAGCGGATTCTATACTTTGAATGACTTCTACTTCGACAGAACAATACCCGATAGGCTGGCGAAGTATTCCTTCTTTCACAGTAATTGCTTGAATGCGGTGTAATTTTAACACAAACTCTTTCTTATCAAATAACCCTTGTACGATTCGAATTTCATTTCCGTTTCGCTCAATTTTAAAGTTTGCATATTTTAACGCATAGCCCGCTGTTGAAATAATCCAAGAAATTGCCATTAAAATTGCGGCCATAACGATTAATTCATATACACCGTTATCCATCACATACGCTTCCACTTTATTGATGAGCCATTCTGGTAGAAATTGATTAAACTCTGTGTAAAGGATTACTAACATAGAAAACACTAATCCAAATCTACCAGATGTAATAGATGCGAATAAAATTTCTTTCGCTGTTAACTGATAAACTGTCTTACTACCTTCTCCCGCAGGCACCTCTTCAGCCACAACGCTTCTTTCTTTATGTAATAAAGCAATTAGTCCCTTCGCTTCATCTTCTTTAATACCAGCTAACATCACTTCTGGCTCACTACCGCCGCCTGCAACTTCTATATTTAATTTTGTAAGTCCAAGTATTTGATAAATGATGTTAGAAGATGTACTAACATTTTGCACACGTTCTTTATTTAAGTAGCTTTCTTTCTTAACAAACACACCATGCTTTATATGTAAAATATTATTTTCAACCCAATACACCTTGAAATACCATTTTATAGCTGAGAAAATAGCCATAATAAATAATAAGGCCAAGAGAACAAGATGAAATAAATACCAAGGTTCCACTTCACCATCTGAGCGAAATAGAACAAGCAAAATAAAAGGCAACAAACTCGCAACCCTAATACCTAACAATATCGTGATCGGATGTTGCCTCTTATACATCCTCATCACTCACTTTCGCAAGTTCTCCAATTTGTCTTTTCAGCTGTTCTGCTTCTTCTTTCGTTAAACCTGGAATACTATGAGACGTTGCGGCTGTTGAAATGTGTAATTCTGCTAAATTATACTTTCTCATAATCGGACCTTGCTCAATCGTTACGTGCTGCACACGGATCATCGGAATAAGTACGCGTTTTACAACGAACATTCCCTTTTGAATCTCAATCTCTTCTTCATTTAATCTGTAACTATAATAGCGCTGACGTAAATTTGGAAACACAAAATAATCAAGTGGAATAAATATAATGGCTCCTGTTACTAATAGTCCAAACAACCAGCCCCACCAGTTAAAGTTAATCATAAAAAAGAAATACGCAATTACGACTGTTAGTATAACTGCCGCCCCAATTAAAGCGTGAATCCTCCACACTTTCAGCATATTAGAATGAATCTCCCTTTCTAACGGCTGCATCTCATCACTCCAATTCTATGAATTTATTACTTATATATTATCAAAAAATAAGGTTTTATATACAATTTTGTAAATTTATAGTCAAATAAAAATAGTTGAATCAAAAGCATGTTAAAAAACATACCTCAGTTTTTAAAATTACATATTATAAATATGAATTATATTGAACCAAATAAACCCTGCATGATTCATGCAAGGTTTATCGTTTTATACACAATATATTTCATTATTGTTGAGATATACTAGCATCGCTTTCAATTCGCTTTTCTTTTTGGCTCAGTTTTTTATCTTTAGATTTTTTTAATGTTAAAGTCATGCCAATAAAAATAAAAAGAATTCCTGTTATTTGCATTAAAGTTGGACGGAATCCAGTAAGTACAGTATCTAATAATATTGCCACTGCCGGATCTAAAAAAACTAATATTGAGATTGTTTTTGTAGATAAATGGCGTAAACTATCAAAAAACAGATAATACACTATCCCTGTGTGAATAAAACCAGTAGCTATAATATATGTCCAATTACTTTGAGTGAGGCCACTAAAAGCATCTAAATCTATAAATGGTATTAAAAGAAATATCCCCAAGAATGTTTGTAAAAATGTCATTGCATACGCACTCATTTTGTTAATCCCTTTACCAAATAAAGTTGTAAATGCATAAAAGAGAGCTGCAAGAAATCCCCATATCATACCTGAAGACATTAATGAACCGAAAGAGAAGCTTCCATCGATACCAGCAATTAATAAAGCTCCCACAAAACACACAACTATTGAAATGATAGATATTAATGTTAATTTTTCTTTAAAGACGATACTTCCAATTAACAGTACAATTACTGGTGCAAGATGATAAACTGAGATAGCAATTGTAACTGACATATTTTCAAAGGCTTTAAATAAGAAAACCCAATTAAATACTAAGAAAAAACCACATATTAAAACTTGAATAACTTCTTTTCGTTCCCATTTATCTTGTTTATATTGCCCTGTAAGCAACCAGCATACACTTAAAAATATTGTCGCAAAAATACACCTTACAAACACTAATTCAAACGAAGGTAAGTTTGTTTGAACAGAAAAAAATCCAACTGATCCAAAGATAACCATTGATGCTATCATCTTTAAGGCCGGTACCGTTTTCTCTTGCTTAAAACTTTTTTGAAGCAAATTAATTCCCCTCCAATAAAAACTCGGTTTATAGTGAGAAAAACACCAGCCTAAAAAAGGACAGGTGCTTTTCCTCAAAAACACTCAATTACAAATTTTTCCCTGCAGTCCAACCACCATCAATTACAAAATTAGAACCAGTAATAAAGCGGGCCTGATCAGAAATCAAGTACTCAATACATGAAACAATATCCTGCGGCAATCCCCAAGTATCTAAAGATTGATTACTTTTTATCATAGACATCAAGGCTTTATTACTAAAGTATTCTTCTGTAAGTTCAGTTCTAATAACACCGGGAGAAATGCTATTTACTCTTATATTTTGCTTCCCAAATTCCATAGCCATCTGTTTAGTCAATCCGATTAAGGCATGCTTTGATGCCACATAAGCAGCTCGCTCTGGTTCAGCCATTAATCCAGAAACCGATGCTATATTCACAATACAACCTTTTATTTTCGATTCACACCATCGCTTAGCTACTTCCCTAGAAAGGATAAATGGGGCTACTAAATTTACATCAATTACTTTTTTAAACATATCATCGGATAAATGTAAAACAGGTGTTATCTCTCGAATACCAGCTGCATTTATTAATATATCAGGAGAAAGTTTTTCTAAATCTAATTGAGTAAAAAGATTATGAATCGCTTCGCTATTACTTAAATCAATTTGCACTACTTTCAAAGGCATATCTGTTTTCATATAATCTATTAAGTTATTATTATTAATATCAAGAGCTATTACATGAAATGATTTTTCTAAAAAGTATTTTATACAAGCATGACCTATACCGCTGTTGGCTCCAGAAATCATAATTATTTTATTCTCTCTCATTTTGTCTCCTTATAAGAAAATGTTACTAATAAAATATCACGAAAAGCCTCCGTACTACATTCTGTTCCAAGTGGCGTTACGGCATGGAAGACCTTTTGTCCAAATACTAAAGTTTCTAACGGCTCCTTCAAACTTATAAACTGATTAATTTCCCGAGGAGAATTAGCTATTAAATTATCTCCACCAATAGCTGTATTACTTAAATTCATAAGGTGTAAAAACACTACTGGTTCATCATCTTTATGTAACCAAATAGGTGAACTAAAAGATGGTCTTTCTTTAGTAGCTTTATATCTTACTTGATGTAAACCTATAATTAAGTCTTTACTTGTATCTATTATATTTGTTTTAAATGCAAATTCAGTATCGAAACGCACCATATTTTGAATTAAAGGATTATATAAAAAGCTATCATTTATGCTATTAAACTGTCTAACTTTCCCGCCATCATCATAGTTATATTCTTTAGATTGGAAGTAATCATTACTATTATCTAAAATATAATCTGGTGAATCAACATACTTTATATACCTTGAATAAGATCTAGCACGGCATTCACCGTACGCATCATCTTCCAAATTATAATAATCTAACTGTGCTTGTGTTAATAAGCGATGATTCTCTTCCTCTTGTAAAAAGATTTCATTTGAGATTTCAAGGAATCCTTTAGATTCGAATTCATGTACCTTTTCTTCTATGCTAAATCCACTCATTTTACTAAGAACAAACGTCATTATAAAAACCTCCACACTATTGTATTTTTCTATCTCACCCTATGTTAGAAATGCAATAAGTAACCGAGATTCTTGCTTAATAAAATTAAAAATTATGATATTCAATTAATACACCAAATGAAATATATGTAATCCATTAACACTATCTCTTAAGCAATATTATATATCCTTTTGGATATTTTCTCTAATTATCTGAAGATTTATCAACATTAGTCTTAATATTCAAAATTAAAGAAATGGATTTTTCAGAAAGATAAAACTGCGAGTATTGCAATTATTTATGTATATAACTTTTTTAAAAATTATATTTTAAATATAGCTAGTTTTTTATAAATTTTTTGATATAATTACATACGGGAAAAGGGAAGAATTTTGTCTTCCCTTGTGTTTTTATTTGCATCTAGTACTTTTGCTAGATGCTTTTTTTATGCTAAAAAAGGTATCCTCAAATACTTTGAGGATACCTTTTCCATCAATTTAGTGCAGTTCAATAATTGTACCATCTTCGAATACTTTGAATACTCCAGTAAATCCTGGTCCAGCTGCGCCTTCTATTTTATATGTCGTACGCACTCTAATTTGATAATATTTCTTTCCATTCTCTACTTGCGTATTCTCTAGCGTGTAATCATAGTCTTCTTTATATTCATTTTTAATATATTCTTTAGCTTTCTCAAAAGTAAATGCATTTTGTTTTTTTTCTGTCTCAGTTTTTTGATTTTTTTCTGCCTCTACCTTCTGATTCTTTTCTGTCTCAGTTTTTTGGTTCTTTTCAGTCGCTACCTTTTGATTTTTTTCTGTCTCTGCTTTTTGATTCTTTTCTGTTGCTACCTTTTGAGTCGTTACTGCAGTGGTTTTTTGTGCCTTCGCTGGTGCTTCACTTTTTGCATTTTTTTCTTCTTCATTAATTTTAGTAACTAATCCTACCGCTTTTTTATTATATTCTTCAAGTTTCTTGTTATCTTTTGTTTCTGCAACTAGCTTATTTAATATCTCTTTTGCTTCTGCATAATTTTTCTTACTTATTAACTCTTCACTTTTCGTCAGTTGCTCGCTATACTTCTTTTTTTGTTCTAAGATGGCTAGTAATGCTGTTCGTTCTTCCTTTGCTTGTTTTATAAGCGTAGTATTTCCATTCTTCATGTTCTCTACTTTTTCAAATGACTTGATTGATTCTTCTATCTTTGTTTCTTCTTTTAACTTTACAGCTTCAATCATTGCTTTCGTTTGTTCTACTAGAACTTTTGCATCTGAATCGTCTTTTTTCTCATCTAACGCTTTTTCAAATGATGATAAGGCATTTTTATATTCTTTATTCGTTAACGCGGTCTTTCCTTCATCCATTGCTTTGTCAAAATTCCCATTACTACATCCAGCTAACATTAAAAATGTAAGTCCAATTACCATTAATAACTTTTTCATTTTTTCTCCTCCTATATATCCCTAAAACAATAACAGCATATGTATAAAAGTCTGTGTAGTAATTAGACTGAAAGTAAAGATGTACTGTGTGTGGGAAAGGAAGTACATTTCATTTACTATCATTACTTAAAACTCCTAAATAGTTGGTAGTTGGTTTTCTTCTTTTAAAGACAGAAAGGAATTTTAATAATGTGCGTAAAGCTCTCACCAGGCCCTTTACTACACACACTCTTATACACATAGAAAAACTATTTTTAGGTTGCTATTTTTTTAACTTTACATATTCTCGGTTGTTTTGCTACGAATCTCATTTCGTAACATACCGAAAAATAAAAGAAAACAAACCGTAATGTAAGTTACAGTTTGTAACTTTTCTGTAACATAAATGTAACATAAGGTTTTTAAATATACAATAGTTTTTTTACATTATTTTCCCCTATCTACATTTTAAGGTGCTACTACAGTGCTAAAACGCTTTTCATCTCCCACCTGCTATTGGACTATCATCCTTTGAGTACTTTAGGAAATAGACTTCTTTCCTAAAGTACTCAAATTAATTACAAAGATAACTCTTTTTTCATCCAAACATTAAGAAGGCCTTTAATCTTTTACTTTCACATTAAATATATATAGCTAACTTTTTTGATATAGCCACATTAAGAAAATAGGGCAAACTTTGTATTCCTTTTTGTTTTTATTTGTATCGAGTTCTTTTGCTAAATACCTTTTTTATGTCAAATAAAAAAGGTATCCTCAAATACTTTGAGGATACCTTTTCACCTTTATTATCTCCGCTGTTTTCTACCTAATACGAGTAACCCAAAACTCATCATTACAAGAAGTGCTCCCATATATGGTTCCACAGGCATTTTCTGCCCTGTCTTCGGTAATTCTTTTTCAGGCTTTTCTGGATTTGGTGTTCCAGGTTTCTCTGGATCTGGTGTTCCAGGCTTTTCTGGATTCGGTGTTCCAGGTTTCTCTGGATTTGGTGTTCCAGGCTTTTCTGGATTCGGTGTTCCAGGCTTTTCTGGATTCGGTGTTCCAGGTTTTTCTGGATCTGGTGTTCCAGGTTTCTCCGGATCTGGTGTTCCAGGCTTTTCTGGATCTGGTGTTTCTGGACCTGGTGGTGCTAAATGATTCAATTTGTTTAATACTTCTAATTGAACTGCATTTATCATTCCATTTGTAATTTCAAATGGAATTGGATTAGTTAATTTTTCATATCCTTTTGGCGCTTCTACTTCTACTAGTGTGTAGTTACCTACAGATAGATCTGCGATTTTTGCCTTTCCATCTTTATCTGTTGTTACTTTCACTACTACTTTTCCCTTGTCATCATGAACTTCAAACACAGCTCCTGATAAGACTTCCTTGCTTTCAGCGGCCATTTTTGTAATCTCCACTGAACCTTTGTCTAACTTTTCATTCTCTACTTTCAATGATAAGACTTTTGTCATACCTTTTTTAATTTCGAATGATACTGGTTCCGTTAACTTCTTGTAACCTGGTAAGCTCTTCGTCTCTACTAATTTGTATTTTCCTACTGATAGATCTGAAACTTTTGCTTTTCCTTCTTTATCTGTCGTTACTTCTGTTACTACTTTGCCTTGCTCATCTTGTACTTCGAAGACTACGCCTTCTAATACTTTTTGGCTATCTTTATCTACTTTTGTTACTTCTACATTTCCCTTGTCTAACATTTCATTTTCTACTGTTAAAGCAAGAGATTTTGTCATGCCTTTTTCAATTTGGAAAGTAATCGGATCTACCAATTGCTTATATCCTTTTGGTGCTTTTACTTCTACTAACTTGTATGTTCCAACTGATAAATTAGTAACTTGTGCTTGTCCTTTTTTATCTGTCGTTATTTTAGCGACTACTTGTCCTGCTTCATCTTGAATCTCAAATACAGCATCAGCTAAAGCATCTTTCGTTTCTTTGTCTACTTTTGTAATTTCTACATTTCCTACATCCACTAATTCATTTTCTACAGTCAATTGTAATGCTGTAACTCTACCTTTTTCAATTTCGAATGAAACTGGCTTTTCTAGTGGTTTGTATCCTGCCGGTGTTTCTACTTCTACTAACTCATACTTTCCAATAGATAAATCTGAAACGTTTGCTTTTCCTTCTTTATCCGTTGTTACTTTTGCAACTACTTTTCCTTTTGAATCACGTACTTCAAATACAACATTTTCTAATGGTGCTTTACTGTCTTTATCTATTTTTGTGATTTCTACATTCCCCGTATCTACCATTTCATTTTCTACAGTGAACGTTAAAGATTTTGTCATACCTTTTTTAATTTCAAATGGTACAGGCTTTTCTAATTTTTTGTAGCCTGGTAAACTCTCTACTTCTACTAACTTGTACTTTCCTACAGATAAATCTGAAACTGTTGCTTTTCCAGCTTTATCTGTCGTTACTTTCGTTACCACCTTGCCTTTGTCGTCTTGAACTTCAAAGACTACACCTGCTAACGGTGCCTTATTATCTTTATCTATTTTTGTAATTTCTACATTTCCCGTATCTACCATTTCATTTTCTATTTTTAATGATAGAACTTCTGTCATGCCTTTTTTGATTTCAAACGATACTGATTCTGTTAATTGTTTGTAACCTGGTAAGCTTTCTTTCTCTACTAATTTGTACTTTCCTACAGATAAGTCTGAGATTTTTGCTTTACCATTTTTATCTGTTTTTACTTCCGTTACTACTTTGCCTTGCTCATCTTGTACTTCGAAGACTACGCCTTCTAATACTTTTTGACTATCTTTATCTACTTTTGTGATTTCTACTGAACCTTTGTCTAACTGTTCATTCTCTACTTTCAATGATAAGACTTTCGTCATACCTTTTTTAATTTCGAATGATACTGGCTCTGTTAGATTTTTGTAGCCTGGTAAGCTTTCTACTTCTACTAGTTTGTAATTTCCTACAGATAGATCTGAAATTTTCGCTTTTCCTTCTTTATCTGTTTTTACTTTCGTTACTACTTTGCCTTTTTCATCTTGCACTTCGAATGTTACGCCTTCTAATGCCTTCTGGCTGTCTTTGTCCACTTTTGTAATTTCTACTGAACCTTTATCTAACTGTTCATTCTCTACTTTTAGTGATAAGACTTCTGTCATGCCTTTTTTAATTTCAAACGATACTGGTTTCGCTAGTTTTTTATATCCTGGTAAGCTCTCTACCTCTACTAGCTTATATTTTCCTACTGATAAATCTGAAATTGTTGCTTTTCCTTCTTTATCTGTCGTTACTTTTGTTACTACTTTATCTTTTTCATCTTGCACTTCGAATGTTACGCCCGCTAATACTGCGCCACTTTCTTTGTCCACTTTTGTAATCTCTACTGAACCTTTATCTAACTGTTCGTTCTCTACTTTCAATGATAAAACTTTCGTCATACCTTTTTTGATTTCGAATGATACTGGTTCTATTAATTTTTTGTAACCTGGTAAGCTCTTCGTCTCTACTAATTTGTATTTTCCTACTGATAGATCTGAAACGTTTGCTTTTCCATCTTTATCTGTCGTTACTTCTGTTACTACTTTTCCTTTGTCGTCTTGAACTTCGAAGACTACGCCTTCTAATACTTTTTGACTATCTTTATCTACTTTTGTTACTTCCACATTTCCCTTGTCTAACATTTCGTTTTCTACTGTTAAAGCAAGAGATTTTGTCATGCCTTTTTCAATTTGGAAAGCAATCGGATCTACCAATTGTTTATACCCTTTTGGTGCCTTTACTTCTACTAACTTGTATGTGCCGACTGATAAATTAGTAACTTGTGCTTGTCCTTTTTTATCTGTCGTTATTTTAGCGACTACTTGTCCTGCTGCATCTTGAATCTCAAATACTGCATCAGCTAAAGCATCTTTATTTTCTTTATCTACTTTTGTAATTTCTACATTTCCTGTATCCACTAATTCATTTTCTACTGTTAGCTTTAGCGCTGTTACTCTACCCTTTTCAATTTCGAATGAAACTGGCTTTTCTAGTGGTTTGTATCCTGCCGGTGTTTCTACTTCCACCAACTCATACTTCCCAATAGGTAAATCTGAAACGTTTGCTTTTCCTTCTTTATCCGTCTTTACTTTCGCAACTACTTTTCCTTTTGAATCACGTACTTCAAATACAACATTTTCTAATGGAGCTTTACTATCTTTATCTATTTTTGTTATCTCTACATTCCCTGTATCCACCATTTCATTTTCTACTTTTAATGATAGAACCTCGGTCATGCCTTTTTTGATTTCAAATGATACTGGTTTTTCTAGCTTTTTATAACCAGGTAAACTTTCTACCTCTACTAATTCATACTTTCCTACAGGTAAATCTGAAACATTTGCTTTTCCATCTTTATCTGTCGTTACTTTTGTAACTTCATTCCCCTTTTCATCTTGGACGATGAATGTTACTCCCGCTAACGGTGCTTTATTATCTTTATCTATCTTTGTTATCTCTACATTTCCCGTATCTACCATTTCATTTTCTATTTTTAATGATAGAACTTCAGTCATGCCTTTTTTAATTTCAAATAATACTGGATCTGTTAGTTTCTTATAGCCTGGTAAACTTTCTTTCTCTACTAATTTGTACTTTCCTACTGATAGATCTGAGATTTTTGCTTTACCATCTTTATCTGTTTTTACTTCCTTTACTACTGTTCCAGCTTCATCTTGCACTTCAAAGACTACGCCTTTTAATGCTTTTTTGTTGTCTTTATCGACTTTTGTAATTTCTACTGAACCTTTATCTAACTGTTCATTTTCTACTTTCAATGATAGGACTGTTGTCATACCTTTTGTAATTTCGAATGATACTGGTTCTGTTAGCTTTTTGTAGCCAGGTAAACTTTTCGTCTCTACTAATTTGTACTTTCCTACTGATAAATCTGAGATTTTTGCTTTACCATCTTTATCTGTTTTTACTTCTGTTACTACTTTTCCTTGCTCATCTTGCACTTCGAAGACTACGCCTTCTAATACTTTTTGACTATCTTTATCTATTTTTGTAATTTCTACTGAGCCTTTGTCTAACTGCTCATTTTCTACTTTTATTACTAAAGCTTTTGTCATACCTTTTGTAATTTCAAATAGTACTGGTTCTGCTAGATTTTTGTAACCTGGTAAGCTTTTCGTCTCTACTAATTTGTACTTTCCTACTGATAGATCTGAAACGTTTGCTTTTCCATCTTTATCTGTTACTACTTTTCTTACTACGTCATCTTTCTCATCTTGGACTTCAAATTCGACACCGGCTAATACTGCCCCGTTTTCTTTGTCCACTTTTGTAATTTCTATATTACCTTTGTCTACCATTGCATTTTCCACTTGTATTGGGAATATGCCGTCCCCTGTTACATTTACTTCGAACTCTGTTTCTTTTAATTGGTAGCCTTCAGGTGCTTTTGTTTCTTTTAAAATATATTTTCCTGGTGCTAACGGTTTAGAGATTGCCTTACCATCTTTATCTGTAACAATATGTTCGACTACTACACCGTCTTTTACTATATCAAACTCTGCATTTGCTAATGGTTTTTCACCATTTTCCGAATCAATTTTCTTTACTTCAATTTGACCCTTTTGCATAGTATTTTTAATTTCAATTGTTTTTGTTTCTCCAGCTTGAAGTGTAACCTCTACTGGGCTTGTTAATTTTTGATATCCTTCTGGTGCTACTGTTTCATAAACTTTATATGTCCCAGGAGCTAAAGTTTGAGGTACTGAAAAACCTTTTTCGTCCGTTTTCAGTTTTACAACAACTTCATTTGCACTATTTCGAACTTCAAATTCGGCACCTTTTAACCCTTTGTTCGGATTCTCAGAATCTATTTTATGAAGCGATACTGTACCATCTTTTGGAGCTTCAGGCGGCGTAATAGTTACTTCTTTTGATGTTAATGTTTTATCATCAAAATGTAATTCCGCTTTATTAGGAATCTTCTTATCTACGTAAGAAGATAAGTCTGCATTATTTTTAATTTTCGCCTTAATACTAAGGTTAATTATCTGGTCTTCATATGACTTATAGTCAAAACTCTCACCAAATGTAAATGTTACTTCACTTCTTTGTTTATCTATATTTAACGTTCCTTTAGAAGTAATATCTTGGCCATTTTGATCATACACCTTTGCCTCTAATACTTCTAAAACATCTTCTAAATCATCACTAATTACCATAGATGTGTATTTAGGAGGATCGTTCGGTATATGTGTACCAACTTGGTATTGAATAACTTGATCCATTTGTGTTAACTGCTCATTCTCTACAAGCTTGCCATTCTCATCAACTATATTTTTTTCAATGCTAGGTGGATTATCGTCACCTGAACCGGTTCCCCCTCCACCACTTACGAATACTTGTCCTACTTTTTCTTCAGTTTTAATATTTTTACCTTCTAATTTCACAGTATTTTTATGAGGCTTTGCAGCAGGATTAGTAATCTTTGTTTTATATCTTAAAATATAACCTTTTGAACTGTCTGGAAACTCAATTGTAAATCCAGTCTTCGTTGCATTTATTTTAATGTTAGATAAATCTGCTGGCTTAATATTTGTTGGTGCATAACCATCTTCAAATACAGCCTCTTCTAATACTACGCTGTCTGTAATTAACTCATGCCCAGGTCCTAATGTATCTGTTAATTTAAGATCTTGCATTTCTGTCCCAGTTGCATTTACATATACAAGCCAATCAGCAATCGAAGGATCTTCTTGATTATAAGAACCCCATTTCAATAGATTATCTGTATTGGGCTGTGGCTTCGGTCTCTCTGTCGTATTACTTACATTTACTTCTTTATTGACGATTTGACCATCAACGTTAAATTCTAATGGAATTTCTTTAACACCATCATATGCTTCTAGACCAAAGTAGAATTCTACGAATAAAGAACCTTTAATGTTATTCTTTCCTTCTACGTAATCACCCATAGTACATGTTAATAGACCCTTTTTCATCTCACATGTACCAACTGTTTTTCCTTCAGCATCTTTTAAAGGAAAACTCATATTCATAAGGTCTTTTCGAAACTCTTTTGGCATATCAATTGTGAATTGATCTCCACTTTTTATTTTTTCTTTAGCTGACCACTTCACTTCTACTTTCATACCATCTGAGGCTTGATACGGTTCAGATGTCGTGCCATCAGTACGGGAAATATTAATTTCGTCCACTGGACTTTTCATCACAGCAGCTTGAATAACTGGAGCCCACACATTCAGCACTGAAAATAATACTAGAAAAACTAATGAAACCATTGAAATATGCCTTTTAGTACTTTTCATTTGCATAGTTCCCTCCTATTTTTTATATTTATATAACAAAAAAAGACCGTCCGGTTGCATCAAAAATGTGCAACCAGACGATCTTAGTAACCAATATGTATTACCGTAGACTCTAAGCTTTGCGGCCTATCCTTTCGAATAGTGTGCTAAAAATATCTTTTATTCTTTTTTTGTTTCATTTTCCTCTTAAACCAAATATTACTATACCGTCTGGACGGTTATAATTCAATACTCTATAAAATTGTTCTATTTTTCTAATAAAAAAAACAATTCACCACTACATTAAATAAGTAATGGTGAATTGTTTTCGCATTATATAGTTCGTATATTCTATTTATATGAATTACTAATAAGAGCTTGAATCACTTTTTCTCTTAACTCGGGGCTTAGTCTGCCAACCCCTAAATATTCCGAATACCATAATCCATCTGCTGCTAATCTAATAATTGTTGCACAAACTGAATCTATCTCATCGTTTTCTATATTCTTTTGCAGTTGCTGAAATGATTGTTGTAATGGCTCAAGTAATTCAGGTTTTAACATGAATGCTGCCATCATACTACTAGACAACTCTTCTGTTCTTCTCTCATTACTTAATCTTTCCTCTACAAAAGAGCGAACCCATCTCCCTTTCCTCTCTGAGTCTTCCGCTACTTTATTGTAAATAGCGCCCTCATTATCCTCTATCCCTCTGACTATCATACCTTCTATTAAAGCTTCTTTATTTGCAAAGTGATACAATAATCCACCTTTACTTACACCCGCCTCTTTTGCCACTGCTTCTAAGGTTAATTTAGCAACCCCTTTACATTGCACAATTTGAGAAGCGGCCGCCAAAATCTTTTGCCGCGTTATGCTGATACTCATTCCTTTTTAAAACCCCATTTCTACTAAATTTATATAAATACGAATCTTATTTTTAATATTGTTGATTACTACTAAGTATTTTCTTTATACAACAAAAGCTGCATTACCTTTGAATTTTCAGTTACTTATTCCATTAAAAATTTCCATATCATTCAATATGATAACATCAAATACATAACATTGACTATACATCTATACTTTTATATTCATCGAAAATATATCCATAAACACGAAATGTATAAAAATTGATTATCCTTATACATCTAATCTATAATTTAAAGAGGTTTATATTTTCATAAAAATAAAGTGAAATTTTATAAGGATGATTCCATTGAAAAAATTTTCTATTAGTTATTTAATATGCTTATTGTTTTTTTCTATCATTGTGAATGTTTTACAGTATACAAGCGTTCCAAATTATGCGGATTCATGGGGGCCGATTTGGGTATCTATTATTATGCTTTCAATTCTTGGAAGTATTCCTGTTCTTATCGGTTGTTTAATAGGCGAATTTTGTTATAGAAAAATAAAAGGAAGTCACGAATTAAAAATTGGTATTCCTTTATTTATAGTGTTAGGTATTTCCTACAATCATTTCTTCTTTATGTTATTTAACGACCGATATTTTCTATCCTTTAATTTAGAAGCCTTTTTGGAAACAGGCCTACCTATTACGTTATCATCTTTATTATTTTACCTTATAAGACGCCGTTAATTCTTTCATCATTACATAAAAAAATGTTATTACTCTTGTTACATCGAGTAATAACATTTTTATTTAAATCTATTTAACTAATTTGCTTCCAACTAGTATTCTTCACATCTTCGCTAGTCGGCTTTCTAACTGATTTCACAAAACATTCCTCGCAAGCACCAAATGTAATGAAGTTTTTCTGTGCTTGTCTTAACGAGACTTCATTTGCCCCGCCTTCAAAGTCAGGATCGTTAAACTGTACCTCATCATCTTCCCAGTAACATATATTACAAATTTCATATGTACCTGGTGGTTCTTCTTCTATTGTTCTATACCCGCAGCACGGACATGTATATTTCATTCTGTCACTCCATTATTCATTTCTTTTTTCTCCCATATATTCCGGCCCATAAAGAATGTAACAGCGCAAATCATAGTTATTACCATGAAAGTAGTATTAGAATCTTCATATGTAGTTGGAATGCCTACCGTTACGAAAACAATACTAAAAGCTAAAAATTGATATAATAATAAAGATATAATATAGCTTAGTTTAAATCGTAAAATGATACCTCTAAAC
This sequence comes from Bacillus sp. MT94, assembly GCF_058792475.1. Lineage (NCBI taxonomy): Bacteria > Bacillati > Bacillota > Bacilli > Caryophanales > Bacillaceae > Bacillus > Bacillus sp. MT94. The sequence goes on from NZ_JBXAEZ010000003.1 coordinate 369,370, forward strand.
AATAGCTCACCAAGTAGACAGCCACCTAAAATAATTGGTACTCCGAAATACAATGTAAGGACTCCCATTTGCGCAGTAGATTGAATTATCTTTCCAATTATGTTCGGCGAAACCAGCTCACTATCGTTTCCCATCCTATCATATAAATCAAGTGCTGTTGCTGAAATAAAGAAACTTAATATAGAAAATGAATACGGTATTAAAAATTTGCTCACTCTCATTCACCTCGCTTTTTTCTTTACATATATTATTCATTATTTCCTATCATTTTTACATAAAAAAATAACCCTCTATGATAAAACATAGAGGGAAGCATTTCTATATAAAAATCTATACCTTATCCTGAAGTGAATCCCGAAAATAGGACAAATATCAAAACACCTAAACCATCTGCTATCTGCTATCTGCTCCCTACATTCTTTAGGGTAGATAGTTTATATGTTTTATTAGAAAGTAGTGCCTTCTTTTTTATAATATTCTTTTGAAATCTCTTCATAAAATGCGGCTGATGTCGCGTAGAAATAAGGTGCTAACCATAAGAAACCGATTCCTATAGTAAGAATACTTAATATGAACCAGCCTAAGAAACTTAAGCATAGTAAAAAGTAATCCATTTTATGTCCATTCATCATATGACGACTCTCAGTAATCGCTTGATTCGCTGTATATTCTGGATGATCATTCAAAATAAAATATGTCATAGAATAAGAAAATGATTTAATAATACCTGGAATAATAAGAAGTAATGTCCATAGAGTCAAGTATACATACATTAGTAAATATGTTAAAAACGACTTCATCAACTTACTTCCATCGCTAAACCATCTAAATATATGACCAATGCGAGCATCAGTCCCACGAATTGCATTTAAAACAAGATAATAGGCACCTATTGTTAATGGACCAATAACAAGCATTACAATAATACTTACTGTAAGTGAATCACTTGCTTCTTCCCAACCCCAAAATATCGAAAAAATACCTGTGGTTAGCATTTCAACAGCTCCAATAAGGATCCCGATTAATAAGGTTGCCCCTACCGCTAATCCCCATCTTCCTTTTAATGCATCAAGTGCTTCTCTTTTCAACTGACTTATCATATATAACCTCCTAATACTATTTATATTTTAGTATACCATTTATATCAAAAACCCCATAGATTTCCCTTAATATAGAAGCTAATTACCTTTTTTCATATACTGTAGTTGTACTAATATATGGATTAAACCACTCTTTTCCCTATAACAAAAAAGCCTGCCTTTCATAATAGGCAAGCTTTCTCAAGTTACATCTCATTTATTTTCTTCTTATACCAATTCTGCATTCTCTCCGCATCTTCTACTCTCGTATGCTCTATTTTATAACTAGATGATGCACTCGAAAACTTATACGTACATAAATCCGCACGGCGCTGGAAATATGATTGTGTCTTCTCCATTGATTGGACATGTCTTCTTCTAATAAGTCCTGTATATTTTCCGACGCTACGATAGACAAGTGTAATTTGTTCTCCGTTAACACTGTAACCATTTGTTTTAAATGTTACGTATCCAAGTGTAAAGATGAGGATCGCGAGCGGAATTAATGCCCACATGATGAAGTGCTTTTCAGAGTATATACTTATTCCAATAAACGGGATTGCTAGCATTGCGAAGAAAATGAAACTATCAATGAGATAGCGGCGTAATGCTGCTTTTGGTAATGCAATAATGTTTGCATTCAGTTCGTATGGTAATTGTAAATGGGCGAGTAACTGTTGTACTCGATCTTTTCGAATGATTGGGTGCAGTGTAACCTTTTCTTTTTCGTCACTCATTCCTTTACTTTGAATGACTTCTACTTGCACAGCACAATAACCGAATGGTTGGCGTAAAATACTTTCTTTTATCGTAATACCTTGAATACGATGCAATTTTAGTACGAGCTCTTTTTTCTCAAGCAATCCTTGCGAAATGCGGACTTCGTCATTTCTTCGATTCACTGTGAAATCGCCATGTTTTAACGCGTAACCGATTGTAGATATAATCCAAGAAAGAACGAGTAACATGGCTACCATGAAAATCCAGCCATATATATCATGTTCCATTACATACGACTTTACGCCATTCTCTATCCATTTCGGAATGTACTCATCTACTTGGTGATAAACGAAAAAGATTAAAGAGAATAATAGTCCAAATTGACCAGATGTAACAGATGCTAATAAAATCTCTTTCCAAGTTAATTTATATTCTGTCGCTTGTTTTTCTTCTGTAACAATTTCTTTTTCTACTACATTTTCTGTTGCTTCGTCTAACGTTCCTTCTGCTTTCACTTCTGGAGTTGGCTCATTTAGCAAAGTAATAAGCTCCGCCGCTTCTTCTGCCGTAATACCAGCTAAGCTAACTTCTGCTTCATCGCCCCCACCAGCTGTTTCAATCTGAATTTTTTTTAAACCGAGCATTTGATATAGTACGTTAGAACTTGTATTAATCGTTTGAACACGTTCTTTATTTAAGTAGCTCTCCTTTTTCACGAAGAGACCTTTTTTCACATGTAATACGTTATTTTCAACCCAATATGTTGTGTAATACCATTTTTCAAATGCTGAAAAAACGGTGAGTAAACCAAATGCTGCGGGAATTAAATACCAAAACGGGAATTTTCCGTTTAAGCTAAACATGAAAATAATGAGTGGTATAAAATCTGTTATTTTTAATTCTAATAACATCGTGATTGGATGCTGCCTCTTATACATCCTCATCACTCACTTTCGCTAATTCTGCGATTTTCGTTTTCAACATTTCTGCTTCATACATCGTTAAGCCTGGGATGCTATGAGAAGTTGCTGCTGTTGAAATGTGTAATTCTGCTAAGCCATATTTTCTCATAATTGGTCCTTGTTCAATCGTTACGTGCTGCACACGAATCATCGGTACTAATACGCGCTTTACGACAAAAAGACCATGCTGAATTTCAAGCTCTTCTTCATTTAGTTGGTAGCTGTAATAACGTTGACGTAGTTTCGGGAATAAGAAGTACGAAAATGGTGCGAACACAACTGTCAGCCCAATCATTACATACAAAATCCACGCCCACCAATCAAACTTTATCATGAGGAAAAGGTAAGCTAAAATGACGAGTATACCGATCCCTTCTTCAATTACAGCACGAACTTTCCACACCTTGACCATGTCAGGGTGAATTTCATTTTTCAATGGATCCATGTAACCACTCCAAATCTAGTAATCTAATATATGAATACTCTTAATCTACATTTTACATAACTTTACAGAAAATTGAAATTTAATCTTCTTTCTTCTCAGGAATAAAATATCCGAACCAAAGTAACCAAATGAAACCGATTAACTTCATCCAACTTCCATCCGCTTGAAAAGCTTCAATCATACCTGGTATTTTATAAATCCCAATAAATCCAAGAAAACCGAGCCACCAGTTTTTTTGCATTTTCATCTTTACTCCTCCTTCATGACGTTTTTCACATTTCGAATCCAAATTTCTTTATACTTTAAATGGAATCCCATGAGCATATAGTTGCTCATATTATCGATCACAAGCGCTAGCGTATGAGCATTTTCTTCCGTTTCATGTTGTGACACAACGCCCAGTCTCGCGCCTTTCTTCAATAAATCGTGGAAACCATGTAAGAAATCCTCTTGTATTTCAAATAAACGTTTCTGGTACTTTTCATTTCGCGATGCAGTTACGATAAATTCATTTATAACACGTAATATTCCTTCTTGCCCTTCATATTCAGAGAGCATATGTAAACCATCTGAAATTAACTTTTCTGCAAAGTTTTCTTTCGTATAATGCTCTTTATCAAAATAATTCACGAAATGATACCCAGAAAAAATTTCTTCAAATAAAAAATCAACTAACGCTTCTTTAGAAGAAAAATGATAGTAAATAGCCGGTTTTGAAATACCTACCTCTTTCGCAATCATGGAAAGACTCATCTTCTCAATGCCGTGTTCTGCCATAAGTTTAAATGATGCCTCTACAATGTTCTGCGATGTTTGTAAATTCTTCGTCATATTGTACCTCACTTATTTTTACTTACCGGTCGGTAAGTGAATTATAAAACAAAACGAAATGATTTTCAATTTAGTTAGCACTACATAAGGTATTTATTGGAAAATACAGAAAGTTATAAAGTAAAAGCAATATATAACAATAAGGAGGATATCATATGGGACTTGGTGGTAATGGCGGCGGTGAAGCGGGACAAGCTGGTAAGAGCGGATTTTCATTAATCATTGTACTTTTTATCGTATTGATTATAGTTGGAGTTAGCTATATCGGACTTAGCTTCTAAGAAAAGGCGTCCTACATTACACATGTAGGACGCCTTCTTTTTAATCCCTATTCAGCAACCGCATACGATAACAATTCATCGTTACTTCCCCAAGTCTTTGCAGTAATTGATAGTTCGCATACGCGCCGACTGGGGCACCGATTATGGGTACGAGCTGAAGCATTTTTGCTAAATCGATATAGTCTCGGTACTCTGTTTGGAACTTTTCCCAGTCCATATGATTTTCTTCTTCTGTATCCCATGTTTCGATTGCTTTCCATATTTCTTTTCGGTGGTCGTCACTTGAAAAGGCAAGCTGGAAAACGTGAAGGATAAAAAGGCGCTCTTCTTTGTCGCTCGTATCAAATCCGTACAATGTTGCTGCATCGAATAAAAATTTAATTTTAATGCCGAGTAAAAGCGGAAAGTCAGCAAGGCCAAGGAGAATACCGCCTGCTCCCGTCCCTGCTCCTTCTGCCGCTGCTATTTTTTTGTACTCATCCATTTTTTTACGTACTTCATCGTCTCGTCTTTGCAATGACCAGTTCGTCTCTTTTAATTTCGGCTTTATAAAGTTTGATCCGGCGCTAATTGTTTGTACCATCATCCGAATCGTTTCTGTTAATACTTTTTGCACTTTCGCCGGAATAAACTGTTGTACTTTCGTCTGCACTTTCTTTGAGAACCGTGTCATCATAGAAGAATCTTTCATGAATGTAGCTTTCCACTGCTCCAGTTCTTTTATAACCTTTTCTTCATATGTAATCATAGGTTCATTCCCTTCAATTTAAACGCTCAATACGTTTTGCCCCGTATTGATAAACGAAACCGATACTAAATACTATGCTTACGATAAGTAAAATTCCCGTCATCATGAAATCTTTCGTCGCAAGTGCAAATATCACTGTAAAGATTACGCTCCCGATGATTAGAATCGCATTTAATAAAGTAAGAAAATCTTTCTTCTTTTCATCTACCTTTACTGGATACAAATCAAGCCAAATTTTCATGCGGTGATGTTTCCATAAAGTTAATAGCTGATAGCCGATTAAGTATAGGAAGATAAAACTTACGATAAATCGCCCATATAAAAATGGAATGAAGTAAAGAATAACTCCTCCAAGAGCGAGCAAACGCACATATAATCCAAAATAGTTACCTGATCTTAAAAACGTTCTCGTATATAAGTATAAATATGTACGCTTTTCGCCGATTATCGAAAGAATGAAATCAAGCCATTTTCTACGTGATACTCTTTCTTTTAATGCTGGTACATCAACGAACATATTCGCAATTCGGTACAGCAGCATCATTTTCTTACCTTCTTCAGAAATTAAATACTCCCAGTTTAGCGGCTTTCCTTTTACCATTTGATGCATGATAGCAAGATATAACACCATGAGCAGAACGATTCCGCTAATAACAAGAACTGAAGTACGTTCTACAAGGAAATATACAAATAAACCGTTTAAGATAAAACGAATAAACCAATCAGCCCTTTGTATATTTTGATCTGTTAAAAATGACTTTTCCCACGCGACGAATAAATTCCACGCTTTTACAATGACAAATGCGAGGACAATCCATATGTAGCCAGCACCTGTTTGCTTCATTTGTTGGAAGTATAACGGAGCAAGCGCAGCTGCTACGATTGCGATTATGTATAACTGAATCATAAATGTAAAGAGAAATGCCTTTGTGAAGTAAGGTTTTAACTTTTCTTCAACTGGCAGTAAGTAAACGAGATCCGCTTCTTTTAATAACGTTTGAATGGATCCAGCCGTTAACACGAGTCCAATTAATACTGCCATTACGAGCGCAGTTGGAAACGAAGATGTTAACGTTTGTAACCATTGCTGGTAATAATACGCTCCTGCGCCGATGATAAATACAAAAATAAATTTCAAATGATCATTAAATACGTATTTACTATATGTACGAACTTCTTTTAGAAAGTGACGAAATCGTTCTTTCCATAATGCTGTGCTATTCATAATCTTCTTCCTTTGTTAGCGCGATGTAAATATCATCTAACGTTGCACCTGGCATATTAAACTGTGATTGCAGCTCAGATAACGTTCCCTTCGCTCTTACTTCACCTTGATGCAAAATAATGAACGAATCACAATAACGCTCTGCCGTCGCTAAAATATGTGTGCTCATTAAAATGCCGGCGCCACTCTTTTTCATTTGATCCATCATTTGAAGAAGAGATTGAATTGCTAACGGATCTAATCCAACGAAAGGTTCATCTACTATGTAAAGAGATGGCTCAACTAAAAATGCGCTCATAATCATTACTTTTTGTTTCATCCCTTTTGAGAAATGAGATGGAAACCATTTTAAACGATTTTTCATGCGAAATTCATGTAATAGTTGTCCTACACGTTCTTCATATTGTTTTTCATCAACGCCGTACGCCATCGCTGTTAATTTCAAATGCTCTTCTAACGTTAATTCATCATATAATACCGGCGTTTCTGGAATGAATGAAAAGCTAGAACGGTACGCTGTCATATCATCACGAATTGTTTTCCCATTAATTGTGACAGTTCCTTTTTTCGGTTCCATTAAACCGATAATATGTTTAATCGTCGTACTTTTACCAGCTCCATTTAAACCGATTAAGCCGACAAGTTCGCCTTTATTAACAGAGAACGAAACATCTTTTAATACAGGTCGTTTCGTATATCCTCCTGTAACATTTTCTACACGCAATAACTCGCTCATACGACACCACTTTCTTCATTAGTATTCATTCTATATTCATCTTACCAAAAATTATGCTGTACTACATAGTATCCATGTACTCAAAAAAAAATTTTAAATTTATTAGCATATATTTTCCCGAAAGCGGACATCATAATTAGTGAAGAAGGAACACATTGAAAAAGCAACCACCAATTGATGAGTACAACAACATAGTGAAGTCATCATGAAATGGGGTGTCCATGTTGGACAATGAAATTTACACATAACCAGATTATTTGTTTCATTTTCGAAACGGGGTGTCTCTGAAAGAGCATATACTGTTTTAAAAAATAAACAATTTCATTTTAAAAAAGATTGCAATTCATTTCACTTGAAAATGGGGTGTCTACGGCAGAAACTTTAGCCGATTTACCGTGCATTTCTTAAATAAATGAGGTGTCTGCGAAACGTAAATTACGATAATGCTTTTTCAATCCCTCTTCAGAAAACAGGAAGCTGAGTCAGCTTCCTGTTTTTCGTGTTTGTTCTCTTATGTAATTATGGTAAAATACGGCTAAGGATATTTGAAAGGATGAGATCAATGAATCATACAGCAGACAATTGTATTTTTTGTAAAATCATTGACGGGCAAATCCCTTGCTCAAAAGTATACGAAGATGAACATGTGCTTGCATTTTTAGATATTAGTCAAGTAACAAAAGGACATACTCTTGTTATTCCGAAAGTTCATAAACAAGACATTTTTGCGTTAACGCCAGAAATCGCATCACACATTTTTTCTGTCGTTCCAAAAATCGCAAATGCGATTAAAGCAGAGTTTAATCCAGTTGGCTTTAACCTACTTAACAATAACGGTGAAAAAGCTGGACAAACTGTGTTCCACTTCCACCTTCATTTAATTCCACGCTACGGTGAAAAAGATGGTTTCGGTGCTGTTTGGAAATCACACCAAAATGAATACACTATGGAAAATTTACAAAACATCGCAAGTACAATTGCAAATAGTGTGAAATAATGACACTATAAGAAGGCGTAATACATAACAAGCCACTTCCCTGAAGTCATCAAATTCCGCATGGCTTGTTTCTTCACTTAAAATGCTCAGGGATGATTGTTTGTGCATAGCACATATAAGAAAGATATGCATATTTTTTCACATCATGAATACGAACAAAAAATAAGGAGGTCTCCTTTTATGTCAAAAGCTAAATCCTTTATTACAGGTGTTATTTGCGGGGGAGCAGTTGCTGGACTAGCCGTTCTTTTCTCAACTCCTTCTTCTGGTAAAGACATGCGCGGCAAGTTAAAAGAAAAAGGAAATGATATTAAAAAGACTTTAGCTGATATTACAGCTGATACGAAATTATTAAAGCGTCAAATTGTTGAAACGGCTTCAGAAGGTAAAGAAGTGTTTCAAGAACTAAAAGATGACATGCAAGACACGCTTTCTAACTGGAAACAAGATATTTCTCAAAACAAGCGCCATATTGAGAAAGAAATTTTGGACATCCAAAAGTCAATTGAGAAACTACAAGAAGCTGTTCCAGAAAAAGCGTAAACAAATTCCTGCTTAGTTTTTTGCATATAACAAATATTTTTTATATAAATTGACCTTGACACGGCATATCGTATAGATATGCCGTGTTTTTATGCATTTACAATATATGTTATCAATTAACATGTAAGGACAACGCATGTATTCACGACTCATAAAACGCTTCCATAGTTATGCATGATTTGTATAGAATGTCATTTTGTTAAAAAATTTTCACAATTCTTACAAAAAGACTTTATTAATTTTTATTTTACTGGCATAATAGATAGTAATGAAAAAGAATGTTAAAGTGGGTGAGTAAATGAAAAGTGGAGAAAAAGATTACTCGGTAAAAGAAGCGATGATTTTCAGCCAACGCATTGCTCAATTATCGAAAGCGTTATGGAAATGTGTAGAGAAAGATTGGCAGCAGTGGATTAAACCTTACGATTTAAATATTAATGAACATCATATTTTAACAATCGCTTATCATTTAAAAGGGGCTTCTATTTCTGAGATTGCTAAGTTTGGAGTTATGCACGTATCAACGGCGTTTAACTTCTCGAAAAAGCTGGAAGAACGCGGCTATCTTGTATTCTCAAAAAAGGAAGATGATAAACGAAATACGTACATTGAAATTACAGACAAAGGGGAAGAATTACTACTTCGCTTAATGGAGGAGTATGATCCTGAAAATAATTCAGTGTTTAATGGGGCTCTTGCACTTCGTAATTTTTATGGGAAGTTCCCAGAAAATATCGAACTGATTGCAATCCTGCGTAATATTTACGGACAAGACTTTATCGATATTTTTGAGAAATCATTAGAAGATATTGAAGAGAACTTTACAGAATCCGATCAAAAGTTAGTTAAGAAATAATCTATTTATTTTTTCGCAATCATGCTTAAGAATTCATTCATAAGCGGCTTAAATAAACCTTGTTTTGCTAGCGCTTCCGCAGTTTCGTGTACTTCGAGCTGATGTGGAAGCGCTTTTTCAAATTGATTTAACAGCGCATCGAACAAAAGAAGCCCTTCAGCTTTCTCCACTACATATTGCTCGTTCAGTTTTTCACAAAGATTTAGTATACGTTCAATATCTTTTTTACGAGCTTTTTTCTTTATGATCAAAGAATAAAATGGACACTTCTCTTCATCAATCATTTTAAATAGTAGGTCTACGTAGTATTCAGCTTGTTCTAATCTTCTAACAACGTCCATTTTCTCCCTCACTTTCTAACACAAAGTCTTCTATTTCTGAATTTTGTAACACGAACAAAATATCGTGTGATACAATATATGTATATGTATTTTAGCCAAAAGGAGGTCTCGCCTCATGACACTTATAACAGTTGTTTTTGTCGCATTCGCACTTCTTGTTATATTTTACACGAATTTCATGACACATACACTGTGTGAACGAAAACAAATAGCTGCGAGCCGCCAGCCCGGTGTCTTTCGGGTTATTAATGTATGTATAACAATTTTATTAATTTCTAGTTATATAGAAATTATATTTCATGGAAAGTGAGGAAGGAAAGCCCCTTCCTCACTTTTTTCCTCTATAAGCAAATTATACCTACAATAACCAATAAAATAAACAGTACAAGTAATAAAATAAGTTGAGAATTCATCCCCATCCCCTCCTCTATTCTGTATATGCGGCATACGCCCAATATGGCACACTTTCAAAATCTGACACGTACTGGTTAATTTTTCTTTATCAATATGAAAACGCGTCGAAATATGATATATTAAATTTTGTACATATTGCTTATACTATAGAACAAAACATTCATCAAAACTTTATCCTCAGCCACGGTAAGCCCTGTTAAGCGCGCTTTACCAATACAAAAAAGCAAAAGTATCAGTGAGACTTAATCGGGCTCTTATGAATTTAAAATTCATCGGTGTAGGATAAATTAAAAATACATAATAGTAGGAGTGTTTATCGAATGAAGAAAGCTATGCTTGCCTTAGCCGCAACAAGTGTAATCGCATTATCAGCATGTGGAACATCATCATCAGACAAAATCGTTACATCTAAAGCTGGTGACATTACAAAAGAAGAATTCTACGATCAAATGAAGACACAAGCTGGTAAACAAGTACTAAACAACATGGTTATGGAAAAAGTACTTATTAAAAACTACAAAGTTGAAGACAAAGATGTAGACAAAAAGTTCGATGAAATGAAAAAACAATACGGTGATCAATTCGATACCCTAATGAAACAACAAGGTATTAAAGAAGAAACTATAAAAAATAGTGTACGTGCTCAATTAGCTCAAGAAAAAGCGGTTGAACAATCGATTACTGATAAAGATGTAAAAGCAAAATTCGAGGATTATAAAAAGGAAATTAAAGCAAGTCATATCCTTGTAAAAGATGAAGAAACTGCTAAAAAAGTGAAAGATGAACTTGCTCAAGGTAAATCTTTCGAAGAATTAGCAAAACAATACTCTGAAGATACAGGTTCAAAAGAAAAAGGTGGCGACTTAGGATTCTTCGGACCAGGGAAAATGGTAAAAGAATTCGAAGAAGCAGCTCAAAAGTTGAAAAAAGATGAAGTAAGCGAACCTGTAAAAACACAATTTGGTTACCATATTATTAAAGTAACTGATAATCACGCAGATGCTACTTTCGATAAAGCAAAAGCTGATATTAAAAAATCACTAGCTCAAGAAAAAACGCAAGATGCTCAATTCATGAACGATCTTATGATGAAAGAAATCAAAAAAGCTGACGTAAAAGTTGACGATAAAGATTTAAAAGATCTTTTCAAAGAGCAAAAAGCTGACGAGAAAAAAGACGAAAAGAAATAATGAAAAGCTCGGGCTAAGCCCGAGCTTTTTTATATTCCCTCTTCCAGGGGGAAATTGTGTACAGATTGAGTAAATGAAATTACATGATTGACTCTTCGATTCTATAGAAAGGATAACGTCTTTTTCATTTTATGGATAGTGTACAATCTTAGCTAGTTTTACACTATCTTCGTTACCGAAAGTTTATTTTGTCATTCGTTTAACTAAAACCACCTTTTATGCATTTCACTTAAAAACATTTCTGTGATTCTAAATCCTGAACTTTCCCCTATAATAGAGTCAATCCCACAATACGGACAAACTGCTGTGTTATCATCATCCCACCACTCTGTAATTTTTTCTGGATGAAAAATTTCTAAACAATAGAAACAACCACATATAACATCCTTTTCTAAGTGCTTTCTATTACGAGAACAAAAACGATGTGCTTCCTCAAAATATTTTTCCATCAGTATCCCCCTATTCCTGATTTTATTCTTTGGTTTACTTACATTCTCCTCAATAAAATTACAATTCTCCCTTAAAGAAAAACACAAAAAAACCTCGATCCACGCCACACGGAACCAAGGTTTATCTTATTATCATTGATTAAATGAAAAAACTATGTTAAATTAGTACAGAAACACGTTTTCAAAAACACAAAGAACGTATTTATCCGTATCTTAATTGTACAACAAAACCTTTCTTCAGTCAACCTCTATTTTTCACTTTTAAAGGAGTGCTTACGTATGAACAAAAAACTTGATCTAGAGCAAAAACGATTGGATACCGTAATCGAAACGATTACGCAGCAAATTGATAAGCTGGAAAACGAAACTGGCAGACGCCGGGCAGAAGTAATCAACATCCGTAAACACTTCTGGGATGACGTTAAAGTGAATACAGATACTTTTGATGATTACCTTGAAACAGTTATCAACTTAAGACAACAAGCTCAGTCACTAGCTGTTACACAAATCACCCATAAACACACCTTTAATCGACTTGCCGCGCTGCGACGTATGCAAAAAGCACCTTACTTCGGACGCATCGATTTTACTGAAGAAGGCGAACCTGCCGCAGAACAAATCTATATCGGTGTTTCTACCCTTACTGATGCAAGCGGAGAAAACTTTCTTATTTATGACTGGCGCGCCCCAATTTCAAGTGTTTATTACGACTATCCACCAGGACCGGCTGAATACAACACACCAGGCGGCGTAATTCGCGGTAATGTGGAGAAAAAATTACAATACATTATTCAAAATGGCGAGATTGATTCCATGTTCGATACGAGCCTCACAATCGGTGATGAAATTCTGCAACAAGCGCTCGGAAAAGGTACAAACAAACATATGCAGAGCATCGTCGCTACGATTCAGCGTGAGCAAAATGAAATTATCCGTCACGATGAAGGCCGACTCCTTATCGTTCAAGGAGCTGCTGGTAGTGGTAAAACATCAGCTGCCCTGCAACGAATCGCCTACTTACTATATAAATATCGCGAATGGTTAAAAGCGGATCAAATTATTCTCTTCTCCCCTAACTCTATGTTCAATAGCTACGTTTCTAACGTACTACCTGAACTCGGTGAAGAAAATATGCAGCAAGTGACATTCCAAGAATATTTAAACCATAGACTAAGCAAGTCATTTGATGTTGAAGATCCTTATGAACAATTAGAATATATGTTAACTGAAATGAATAGCCCTACCTATAAAACGAGAAATGCGAGCATTCGCTTTAAAGCATCTACTCAATTTTTCGAGATGATTCGAGCGTACAGACAATCTCTTGAATCTTCAGGCATGCTATTTAGAGGAATGAAATTTAGAGGAAAGTTAATTGTCTCTGCTAAAGAAATTACAGAGCAGTTTTACAATACTGATTCCTCCCTCCGCTTCCATAATCGAATTGAAAAGTTAACAGATTGGCTAAATAAACAAATAGATGAAATTGAAAAAGCAGAACTGAAAAAGCCTTGGGTAGAAGAAGAAATTGAATTACTGAGTAAAGATGAATACCAAAAGGCTTATAAATATTTACAGAAAAAAGGCGAGTTTGACGACAACTCCTTTCATGATTTTGAGAAAGAAACGAAAGTACTTGGACGTATGATTATCCGTAAAAAATTGAAGCCCCTTCGTAAAGGTGTTCAAACATTGCGTTTCATCAATTTCACAGGCATATATAAACAACTCTTCACAGATGCATCATGGGTTACTGGAGAAAAGCCGACAGAATGGGATGACATTTGCTCATTAACAGTAAACATGCTCGATGAAGGAAAGCTATATTACGAGGATGCGACGCCATTTTTACTTTTAAAAGAGTTAATTGAAGGCTTCCAAACGAATAGATCGATTAAACACGTACTCGTAGACGAAGCGCAAGATTATTCACCGTTTCAATTTGAGTTTTTAAAACGTCTCTTCCCTGCTGCAAGAATGACTGTACTCGGAGACTTTAACCAAGCGATATTTGCCCATGCGAGTGAAGCAGTGAATTTCAATACACTTACTAGCTTATACGGACCAGATGAAACGAACGGCATTAACTTAACTCGTAGCTATCGTTCAACAAAACCAATTATTGAATTTACACGTGCTCTCGTACCGGAAGGAGAAAACATTCACGCCTTTGAACGTGACGGCGAGAAACCTACAGTGACGAAAGTATCCAGTGACAGCGAACTGCACGAACATATTACTGCCAAAGTTGCTGCACTACAAAAAGAGCAGCACAATACAATCGCAATTATATGTAAATCTGCAGCTGAAAGCGCCGCTGCTTACGAAGCACTTCGTCATATCGAGAATATTAAACTCGTGAAAAGTAACTCAGCGGAGTATGAGCAAGGCATCGTTGTGATCCCTGCTTACTTAGCGAAAGGTATCGAATTTGATGCTGTTATTATTTACGATGCTTCTAAAGATGTATATAGCGACGAGAGTGTTCGTAGATTGTTCTACACTGCTTGCACGCGCGCAATGCATGAATTGCAACTTTATAGCGTTGGCGAGGTTAGTCCTTTTGTGCTTGGGGCTGATTCGGATAGTTTTGAGCTTATAACAAAAACACCTTGATGATTATCAAGGTGTTTTTCTCATTCTAAAAGGAATATTTTTACGTCGATATACACTTAACACAATTCCCATTATAAATGCATGAAACAGAGTTGGTATCAATCCGTAGCTAATAAAAGGTAATGATATAGAAACACGTGGTAATATCCCGAGGGTCATGCCAACGTTACAAATAAAATGGATTACAAAAAGAGTCACTCCGCCAACGAGAAGCAATTTACCATAACCATCATTTATTTTATAAGCTATGTTCATTATTCTTACTGCAAAAAGAGAAAGAATCACGACAAGAACTAGCGCAAGTACATATCCATAATAGTAAGTCAAACTTGCAAATACAAAATCAGTATGGGCAGCACGGATAGACTTTATATTTCCATATGTACCAAACCAACCTGCTGAAGACATTGCCTCTTGTAAACGTAAATCCCATTGATCATGCGCTGGATTTATAAATCCTAAAATTCTAGCTATCCGGTATTCTTTTACCGCAGACCAGGAAAATAGATCCCTAACAATAAAGGGTAAAATTGGTAAAATTGTAATGAGCCATGCCGTGTTCTTTCCTAACTTACTCCACCAAAGCATAACGAATACCATCGTAATGTAGATGAAAATTGGTAAAAGAATTGATGTAGTTGAAAATAGATATAAAGAAAATACGTATAATATGAGAAGATGCATAAACTTTAACCTACTATTATTGAAAAAAGAAGCCCAAGCTAGAAAGAAGAATGGCATCGTCATTAAACAGTCAATTTTGATGGGGCCAATTTTTATTATTGCTTCCCCAATCACGTAATCAGTCGGAAAACATTTTATCATTAACAAGATAAGTACGCCAATTGTATAAAACAGCCACCCAAGTTTCTCTAATCTCCGATAATCAAGTAGCATCATGCCCATAGCTGTTACAACACCGAGAATAACAAATATCACCTTATTCATGAATAAGTCAGCATGTCCAAAAGTTATAATCGGCAAAAACCCTAGCCCCATCGCAGCCACTAATAAACCAATTAAAAACCAATCAACCTTTGGCTTATACAGTTTGTTAAGTTCTTCGCCAAGTTTGACCGGACTTCCCATTTGTTCAACAGCCTTATCTTCAGCAACTTCCTCACTTAATCCTTTATCCATCCACATATTCTTCGCCTGTTTTAAGTGAAAGTCTAGTTCCATCGCCACCAAATCCTTCGCTTCTTTTGATTTAATATGGTTCGTAACTTCTTTTAAAAAACGCTCCCCTTTTTTGTTCAATTCCGCCTCACTCCTGTACTAATCCTTTTAATATAAATCGTGCCTTCGTAGCATTCTTCTCTGCCTTTCGCAGCATCTTGTTTCCTTTATCATTTAATTGATAATATTTAGCTCCCGCATGATCCCAGCTAGATTGGATAAAGCGATTTTGTTCTAGACGATGCAATAAAGTGTATAGAGATCCTTCATCACCTTCGAATTTTTGAATTCCTCTCCCCCGCAGTAACTGCATCAATTCATAACCTGTTTTTTCATTCATAAGAAGTTGCAACACCGCTAAAAGGATATCTTCTTCCTTTTCGGACGATTGATTGATTTTTTCACGTACCCGCTTTCGATGTTGATCAGAAAAACTCAAATGTTTAAACGTTGTATTCTCCATTGATTTTCGCAAGCCTTTTAATCGATCTTCCATTTGATTATCCCTCCAATCCTTTCTTCAATAGTTCCTTGGCTTTTTTCAGTCTCGTTTTTATCGTGTTTTCTTTCACGTCTATTACAATAGCAATCTCTTTAATTGATAATTCTTCATAATAAAATAGATAAATGACCTCTCGATATTTTATCGGTAAATTCATTACTGCAGAAGCGAGCTCACGGTCCTCCGCATTTTGAATGACAGTTTGTTCCACACTTTCTTTTTGACTCTCCATATACGTAAAGTCATCCTCTGTAACGATAATTTTTTTGTTATACCAACTTTTTAAATAGTCCTTACAATGATTAATAGCAATTCTCCATAACCATGTTTTTAAATTCGAATTTCCTTTATATGTATGAAGAGATTTATAGCATTTCACAAATATATCTTGCGTTAAATCCTCCGCAACCTCTTTATTATTCACATATGAATACACAAGCTGCAGGACTTCTTGTCCATACTTGTTCATTATTTCATCGATAAGGAGTTCCTTATCTTCTATTTCAAACGCTTCTACCGTTAATTCATCCACACCATTTCCTCCTTCCCATATATTAGACGACGCACTGTATGGAAAAGTTTTATAAATACATAAAAAAATACGGATGGTAATGTCCATACCGTTTTTTTATGAATATTTATTTACTTCTTGTCCCCTGACACTAATGCTCTGCTTAAAAACTAGGAATTTTCATCCATATATCTTGTTCCCTATTTTAAAACATAATACAATGAATACGTAACTTAATAAGCTATAACTAGTAGGTGTGGTAATCATCTCTTCCATTTTGAAAAAAGGGGGAGGTGATAATATGATCGCGATGTTTGTAATTAAATTAGTGTATGGTATCCTAACCGGAGCTGGCGTTGTCATCGGTAGAAGATACGTCGGTCCGTGGCTAATTTCTGTATACAAAAAAGCGAGAACCACCCTGCTTCGTGGAAAAGGTAAGGGCGGTTCTCGGCTAAAACGTTAATGTAATTGTCTTATAACCGCACCTACTACCACCACAATAGTAAGTTAGGTTACAAAGGCAGAAGTTTCTCAGGCTTCTGTCTTCTTTATTTTATGCAAAATTCATATTATATACTCTATCATCATTGTAACACATTCTAATTATTTTTAGTCAAGAGAAAAAACACCTAAAGGGCTCTCCTTCAGGTGTTTCTCTTTTTACGCTAACGCAGCTGCCTGTTCTTGTTGATCTACAGGAATAACAGCGTCTGTTAGTGCTTTTTCTAGTTCTGCTGTATATTTCATTTGTTCTTCTTTGCTCCAGCCTAGTTTCGCAGCCATGTAGTTGATTACTGCTTCTTTCCACTCATATACCCAGTGGATGTTGAAGAATACAGCGCCTCTGCGGCGTACGAAGAAGTCAACCGGTTTTGCTGTCATTTCGTAATCCATTGCGTATACAAGCGGGATTAGAACGTCTAGCGGCATGTTGTATTCTTTCGCTTCGTCTTTATGTTTTTTCGCTAAGTCGAATAGTACGTCAACGTTAGATCCATAGAATTTCGCGAATTCTTCTGCTTGTGCTGTCGTTAAACCGTATTTCGTACCTTCGCCTGCTTTTTTCGCAACGAATGCTGGGAATCCGTGTGAACCACTTACATGTCCACCAGAGATTGGCATATGTTTCGTGTCGCTCTTCGGATATGCACTATGACCTTCTTTTTGTAATAGATTCGTTACGTAGTCTACTACCATTTCAGCCATTTTACGGTATCCAGTTAATTTACCACCTGCGATTGTAATTAAACCAGATTCAGAAGTCCAAATTTCATCTTTACGAGAAATCTCAGATGCACTCTTACCTTCTTCATAAATTAACGGACGAACACCAGCCCAGCTTGATTCAATGTCTTTCTCTGTAATTTTCACGCTTGGGAACATGTAGTTAATCGCATTAATGATGTATGTGCGATCTTCTGTTGTCATTTGTGGTACAGCTGCGTCTTTATCATAGAACGTATCTGTTGTACCTACGTATGTTTTTCCTCCGCGAGGAATCGCGAACACCATACGTTTATCTGGTGTATCGAAGTAAATCGCTTGCCCGAGTGGGAAACGTTTTTGATCAATTACTAAGTGAACACCTTTTGATAACTGAAGTACTTTTCCTTTTTTCGAGTTATCTTTTTCACGAAGTGTATCTACCCAAGGACCAGCTGCGTTTACAATTTTCTTACCGTAAACTTCATATACTTCACCGTCTAGTAAATCGATTACACGTACACCGCATACTTTTCCATCTTTATATAAGAAACTGTCTACTTTTGCGTAGTTAACAGCTTTCGCGCCATGCTCAATTGCTTCTTTCATTACTTCAATTGTAAGACGCGCATCGTCTGTACGATATTCTACGTAGTAACCGCCGCCTTTTAATCCTTCTTTTTTCACAAGAGGCTCTTTGTTTAATGTTTCTTCACGGTTAAACATTTTTCTGCGCTCGCTTCGCTTTACACCTGCTAAGAAGTCGTATACACGAAGACCAATTGATGTACTAAATGATCCGAACGTACCGCCTGTATGGAACGGAAGTAACATCCACTCTGGTGTTGTTACATGGGGACCGTTCTCATATACGATCGCACGCTCTTTACCCACCTCTGCTACCATTTTCACTTCAAGTTGTTTTAAATAACGTAGACCACCGTGTACAAGCTTCGTTGAACGACTTGATGTACCTGCTGCAAAGTCCTGCATTTCAAACACAATTGTTGATAACCCGCGTGTTGCTCCATCTAATGCAATACCAGAACCAGTAATACCTCCACCAATTACGATCACATCTAACTCTTGTTTATTTACTCCGTTTAATACGTCTTTACGTTGTTTACTTGAAAATTTCATGGTAATTCCTCCCTTTGATAACGAAAAAAGAGACCACAAACTCCGCTATAGATTTCGCCTCTATAGCGCGTTGTGGTCTCTCCAAATCTCCTACCGAATTATTAACTTGTCACCATTATAACACTGTTTATGATTATTTGAAAGCTTTTGTTGCTTCAATTGCTTTTTTCCATCCAGCATATAGCTCTTCGCTTGTTTCCGCTTCCATCGTTGGTTCAAAGCGTTTGTCCATATGCCACTGTGATTTAATTTCATCTTGGTTTTTCCAATATCCAACCGCAAGACCAGCTAAGTATGCTGCACCTAAAGCTGTCGTTTCGTTGATCACTGGACGCTCTACAGGAACATCTAAAATATCACTTTGGAACTTCATTAAGAAGTTATTTTTAACCGCTCCGCCATCAACGCGTAATGTTTTCAGTTCAATACCTGAATCTGCTTCCATTGCGCATAATACATCTTTCGTTTGGTAAGCTAAAGATTCTAGCGTTGCACGAATGAAATGCTCTTTCGTCGTACCGCGTGTTACACCAAACATAGCGCCGCGTACTTCACTATCCCAATAAGGTGTTCCTAGTCCAACGAATGCTGGTACAACGTATACACCGTCAGTTGATTCAACGCGAGAGGCATATACTTCACTCTCACTTGCATCTTTAAACATGCGCATTCCGTCACGTAACCACTGAATCGCAGAACCTGCTACGAAAATACTTCCTTCTAATGCGTAGTTCACTTTACCATCTATTCCCCATGCAATTGTTGTTAATAGACCGTGCTCAGAAGCTACTGCTTTTTCACCTGTGTTCATTAACATAAAGCAACCAGTTCCGTAAGTGTTCTTCGCCATACCTTCACCGAAACAAGCTTGTCCAAATAAAGCTGCTTGTTGGTCACCAGCTACACCTGCAATCGGTACATTTTGACCGAAGAAGTGGTAATCAATTGTTTCTCCATATATTTCAGATGATGGACGTACTTCTGGAAGCATACTCTTTGGTACTGTTAACATGTCTAGAAGCTCATCATCCCACTGTAAGTCGTGAATGTTAAACATTAACGTACGTGATGCGTTTGAGTAATCTGTTACGTGTGCTTTACCACCAGATAGTTTCCATACAAGCCATGAATCAATTGTTCCGAATAATAGATCCCCGTTTTCTGCTTTCTCTCTTGCACCTTCAACGTTATCTAAAATCCACTTTACTTTCGTTCCAGAGAAGTATGCATCAATTAAAAGACCTGTTTTTTCGCGAACCATTTCGCTATAACCTTTTTCTTTTAACTCATCACAAATTTCAGCTGTTTGGCGAGATTGCCATACGATTGCGTTGTAAATTGGTTTACTAGTTGTTTTATCCCATACAACCGTTGTTTCACGTTGGTTCGTAATACCGATACCAGCGATTTGTTCTGGTTTTACATCTGCTTCGCTTAAGCAAGTTGCGATAACTGCTAAAATAGATCCCCAAATTTCTTGCGCATTATGCTCTACCCAGCCTGGCTTTGGAAAATGTTGTGTAAACTCTTTTTGAGCTGAATGAACAATTTCACCTTTTTTATTGAATAAAATTGCACGTGAGCTTGTTGTTCCTTGGTCTAATGAAAGAATATATTTTTTCATATCGGTTTCCCCCTTATGCTACTTTTCTACTATTTGTATTGCTTCCGCTTTTTTTACTTGTCATATAAGAGATTGCTAGTACAATCACAGTTGCGATAATCACATAAATAAGTGCTGAATTTTGTTTTCCTTCAAATACAACTTGATGGAATAAACCTGCAAGTGATCCACCTAAAATTGGACCTACTACTGGAATCCATGCATACTTCCAGTTTGAACCGCCTTTTCCTGCAATCGGAAGGAAGAAGTGTGCGATACGCGGACCTAAATCACGTGCTGGGTTAATTGCGTATCCTGTTGTCCCACCTAATGATAAACCAATACTTACAATTAAGAAACCTACGATAAATGGATTTAATCCATCTGCAAATTTATTTGCACCAATTGCTAATATACCAAATACTAAAACGAATGTTCCAATCATTTCACTTAAAAGGTTTGCAAATGTGTTCGGAATTGCTGGACCTGTTGCAAATACACCTAACTTTGTTCCTGGATCTTCTGTTTCTTTCCAGTGTGGTAAGTAATGTAAATATACGATAACTGCCCCGATAATTGCCCCAATCATTTGTGCTACGATATAACCTGGTACGTCACTCCATGGGAACGCTCCCTTAAATGCTAGTCCTATCGTTAAAGCTGGATTCAAATGTGCCCCACTAATTGATCCAACCGCATACGCTGCAACCGCTACTGCTAAGCCCCAGCCCATTGTAATAACAATCCAACCTGAATCTTTCGCAAACGATTTCTTTAAACTTACACCAGCACAAACGCCGCCACCAAGTACGATTAACAACGCAGTCCCTATTAACTCTCCTAAAAATGCTGACATAGTATCCCTCCACAATCAATTTAAACGCTTCCAAATGTGATAGAGGTAAAATGAATGGCCATTCGTTTTTGTCAAAAGAAAAAGACCCACAGCTTTGCACGCTTCTATATAAATTTATATAGAAACAATGAAATGTGGATCTCTTCTTTTCTCCGTCACGTTTATTAACTTGTCTATAATGTTAACCTCTTATGAAAGCGGTGTCAACAGAATTTTTTCACATTTTCGTCACTTTTTTTGGTAATGTTTCCATAGTTCGCGTTTTGACGTCGTAATCGCTGTCGCACCAGCGTTTAAAGCTCTTTCCACATCTTCTACAGTACGAATAAAACCACCTGCTAAAATCGGTACACCAGTACGCTCTTTCACTTCAGCGATAATATCCGTCATTGCTCCTGGAAGCACCTCAATATAATCCGGTTTTGTCTTATCTAAAAGATTGCAGCTCTTCTCCATCGCACTCGAATCGATTAAAAAGATGCGTTGTATTGCCACAACACCTTTTTGCTTCGCCTTCATAATAACGCTCGCCTTTGTCGAAAGTAACCCGTACGGTCTAAACTCCTGACATAAATATTCCGTCGCATGCCCATCACTCTGCAAGCCATGAATTAAATCCACATGTAAAAACACCTTTTTACAATATTGCTTCGCAAGTGATATAACACTCTTCAATTGGCCGACATGAATATCTAAAATAACGATATATTCATACGAACTATGTAATAGCTTTTCCAAATCTTTAATTTGCCTCACTGCCGGCAAAATTTTCTGTTCATGAAATTCCATTCTAAATGTCCCCTTCTTTATGTCATCCTATCCTTTATAGTACACAATTTAAGTGAAAAGAACAGCCAGTGTTGGGGATTTCTTTCAAATCTTTCCTCTATTTATATATTTTCTTCAACTTATCGGAACCTATACCACCTATAATCATGAATACAAGGGGCAAAAGATTCATTACATATGGCGCATCTGCTACAATTGTAATACTTGCTCCAGCAAACTTATTTAGCATCCATACAACGATTTTTGCAATAAACAAAAATACTCCTATCATAAATAGACTATCAAAAAACACCTTCCATTTTGGATACGCCAATTGCTTACTATCTTTAATTATTTTCTGCGTCAATTCTTCATCACTCCTTAGCAGTTCATCAATTGTAATACCGAACAGATCGCTTAAATGAATAATAATTTCAATGCTCGGATAGTTCTTTCCCGTCTCCCATTTCGAAACAGATTGCCTACTTACATGAATTTTTTCAGCCAAATCATTTTGCGACCAATTTCTTTTTTCCCTTTCTTCTTTTAAACGCTCACTAAAAATCATACTGTGTTTATCACCTCTCTATACCCATTATGTTCAAATAAATGATGAAGAGTAAAGCTAGTTATCGTTGCATTTCCTGCGCAACTTATGCGTTACAGCTTATAATGGCGCTCTTTTATATGTATCTCCCCTATACTATGCTCCAATAATAATTTCCCGAACAATAATACAAAGAACGGATACTAATAAAGACTAGATTAGGCATAAAAAATACGCCATCCCTTCTTATCAGTCTCCAGAAAGAATAACGCAAATTTTCATTTTTACTCATCATTTTTCGGACTATATGAAAACCCCGGATATTTCACAACAGGCCTCTTCTCCTTACGCAGGGAATCCATTACTTGCGGGCCAACATGTATATTACTCTCCACTATTTCTTTAGGAGTCAGTGCCATCCATTGATTTAACGATACATCTTCAAAACGATTACTTCTGAACATCTCTAAAAACCATAATGTTTCGGTACCTGTATTTTGAATATAATGCCCCGTCGCAAACGGTACATATCCGACATCGCCAGCTCTATAATCAAATGTACGAGCGGTACCATTTCCAAGAAACACAGTCATTCTCGCTTCCCCTGTCAAATAATATTGCCATTCATCATTATTCGGGTGCCAATGAAGTTCTCTCATTCCACCAGGCTCAACCTCAACGAGCGCTGCTGCGATTGTTTTGGAAATAGGGAAATTTGTAGAATCTACAATTCGAACGCTACCACCAGGTGTCTTAATCGGCTTTTGTTTTAACAATTCATGTTTAAATGTTAAAGGAACTTCTCCTTTCGGCGATTGAATTTCCTGACTTTCAAGCGAACCTGGCACCTCTCCTTGATAAATATAAACTTGATCTGAAGGGATAGAACGAAAAGCACTCTCAGGCACTCCGAAATTAGCCGACAACACTTCTTTTGGCGTATGCGCAAACCAATCGGAAATAGCTAAAGTAGATAAATCAGAAAAATGCCCATCATCGAAAACGAGTAGAAATTCACAATGTTCCAATCCTTGAATGGAATGCGGAATACCAGGCGGAAAATACCAAAGATCACCTGGTCCAACATCAGCAATAAAATTCCGTCCATTTTGATCAACAGCCGTTATGCGCGCCCGTCCTAAAAGCATATACGCCCATTCTGCCTCTTTATGCCAATGTAGTTCTCGTACTCCACCGGCCGTTAAACTCATATTTACTCCCGCAATCGTCGTCGAAACCGGTAGTTCCCGAGCAGTAATCTCCCGAGACCACCCGCCTTGTTTCAAAATCATAGAAGTGTCCGAGAATGAAAACTTCAAGTTAGGAACTAACCCTGCATCCGTTATAGGCGGAACAAGCATATTCGGATTTTGAATATCCCGCATAACATTACGAGGTCCAGAATCAATCGCACCTGCTCCGTCGCTGCGGATTGGTTGTGGCACATTCCCTCCCGCTTCATTAACAGTACGTTTCTTCATGATTACACTCCTTTTTCATCCGGTTATGAAGTAAAAAGCCTCCATCATAGTGTATGAATTGGGCTTTGAATGGTTACTTTTACATCATCTGCCTATCATTATCGTTTTGTTCATTTCTCAGCTTATAATAGTATGAACAGCGCCTGGAAAGATAATGAAGAAATTAAATTAAAACTATTAAAAAAACCTGTAAAATTTAGTGCAAACAAGTTAATATACTTAATTAGTAAATTTCCCTCGAATAATTTATTAAAATCTAACATCCGTATACTTCTTACATATTTATAATATTTCCACATGTACTGTTTTACAAATAATCACATATTCGATCAAAGGGATTTATGTAGTCTTTAAAAGGAAATTTACTAAACGAAAAGAAAATTTTAACAACAATGAAAAGAAGCTAACAATAAATTGTTAACTTCTCAACCGAAAGTAAAATACTATCTTTCCTTATCTTCTAATATCTAGGTTGTGATTGAATATTTGTAAGATGAACATCAAACATATCAATGATTTCAAGAAATCTATCAGCTTCACGGAAAACATGGTCTGCTAATAAGGGATGAATGATACTCTTTATTTTACATTGCTCAATTAAATCACGTGCTGTTTTCTTAAAATCCCGAAGAGATGCAACCGACACACGATTTTGATCTAAAAATTGATCTAAAAGAGGGGCTGTTTGGGATTGTGGTTTCATAGATTCTAAGTCAATTGCTTGATACATCAATTCATCAAAATCATTGCTAAAATTCCGCGCTGTATCTACAAGCTTTCTTTCCGATGGATCAAGAAGATGGCCAATAAATTTAGCATGGTCTGCCATAATCCGTAAAAAGAAAACATTTTCTTTAATAATAGCATCAGGAAGCGCATCTAATTTACCTTCATTTAATTGTATTAAACGTTTTCTAAAATAATCAGCTTCCCTACTTGTATGGTCAACTAAAAGTGGAAAGTTATTTTGTCCTGGCAATTTACATGTGAGAATTAATCCTAAAATTTTTCTTTTAAATCCCCAAATATTAGTTGCGGCTTGTTGTACTTCTGCATTAAATCTTTTTATTTGCTCAGGATCTGTTTCATTTGTATAGGAATGCGCTATTTGTTCAATATGTTCAAACAATCGATAAAATTGATTCGCCTCTTCGATTAGTTGAGTATCCTCGCACCTAAATCCTAAACGAAGAAAAAAAGAATGCTCCTTCATGATTCTAGACCAAAAACGAATTTCATTTAATGAACGCTCAACAAACATTACAGATGTAACACCTGTATCCGGATGTAATGAAGTTTCATCCCTATGCATTGTTAATCCCCCCCAGTAAAATCCCCACTAGTTCCATTCTTATGAGTAAAAAAATATATAAATACCATCAATAAAAGTTTATGATGACTCTCTTATACATGTAAAATTAAACTAATATAACCTTAGCTTGATGAACATATACTGCTCCCGCAGAAGAAAAAAAGCTACCACCGAGATGTAAAATCCTACTAGGTGGTAACCTTTCAAAATTTCTATTAAAGCAATACCGAATCTTTATCACTTTCCTGATTACGTTTCTCACGCTCTTCTTCTAAACGCTTCATATATACTTCGCCTTCTTTTTCAATAAACTCATTATCCATATCTTGCTCTTTTTTCGAAGTATATAAAACCATGTAGCCACTTAGTACAATCCCGACAATTACAAGATACACCCACCATGGTAAAGTTTCCAAATCACTTCATTCCTTTCCTTAGACAAGCCTTATTAGTTTCACTCTATGAGGAAAGAAGTGGATTTATACCTAAAATTTTATTGTGGATGCTTCGCGAAAAATGCTTGTACATATTCCATAAACTCAATTGGTTCCTGACGAAACGGTGCGTGGTATCCTTTTTCAATAATATGAAACGTACTATTTGCAAATAGCCCATGATACAGTTCACCATTTTTCCAAGAAACGCTCTTATCGTGTCGTCCCCATATAATTAAAGTCGGCACCTTAATCTTATCGGCTTCCATCGCGATGCGGCGCTCTCTCATTTTCGTAAGCTGATCATAATGCTCTTTATCATCACGACTATTTTTCACTTCATTTTTATTATACTTCGTAATCTCGGTTACAGTTTGTAAGTCCGTCGATAGCGGTGGTACTTCATAACTTTCTTTTTGCTGGAAAGACTCTATCCCTGTAGCATCCGCCAAGATGAGATGCGTTACTGCATCCGGATATAAATACGCTAAATTGAGGGACATCTCTCCGCCCATCGAATGGCCAAGCACCGCAAACTGATCGTATCCGAGCTTCTTCATTAACTTATAATATAAATTCACTTGCACAGGAAACGAATACTGAAAATCAACTGGCTTAGAAGAACGCCCAAACCCTAAAATATCAACCGCAATAATCGTATGGTCTCGCGCTAGTTCTGGATAAATATCACTAAACCCATCAGAAGAACCACCAAACCCGTGAAACATAAGTAACGGAGGTTTCCCCTCACCAATTTGTTTAAAATAAATCGTTTGCCCATCAATTTGCGCCATACTCTCTTTCGTATTCAGCTTCATCATAACAGTATCTTTCACTTCTCCAACCTTCGCAATCGGCTTCTCAACGAAGTTACAAACAATTAACAAAACGAGCACAATACCGCTAATCATATAAAACTTAAACCGTTTCAAAGTTCCCGTCTCCTTTCTCTTGTTTCTATTTAAAGTTTTTACATTTTTTGGTTGTTTTATGTTCTCTTTTTAATTGTAACCGAGACAGTTACAATTATACTAAAAAAATATAACTCATTTCTATTACTAATGGTTATTATGTAACTATTATAGTTACACATTTAAAGTAAGTCAATTCTTTTCTCTGCATGGCCTGAAAATAGAAAAAGGGACTTCATGTTGAAGTCCCTTTCTTTGTTATTATAGTTGGCTTACTCCGCCGTCGCCTCTATTATCTGCTGGTGCTCCGCCTGTGTCGCCAATGTTAATGTAGTCTGGTCTTGCTGGTGCTCCTCCTGTGTCACCAATATTAACGTAGTCTGGTCTTGCTGGTGCTCCTCCTGTGTCACCAATATTAACGTAGTCTGGTCTTGCTGGTGCCCCTCCTGTGTCACCAATATTTACAGCTTGATTTGTAAAAGAACTATTGAACCCAATTGATAATACCCCTACTAATGCAGTCCCAACAATAGCCAAACGAAATTTCTTCATTATTTTAACGCTCCCTTTTCCAATATATTTTTTTGAGCCTTATTATTCATATAAAAATATTTACTTGCCTTAACATGATCATCAAATTCATAAAATTTCAGTGCTAAAATTTCAGTGTATTCTTGAATACAATCCCATAATCTTTCTCTCTCAAAATAAGAAATTCCTTCTAAAATTACATCTTCAATAATTGATACTGAAGATTTTCCATTGAGTTCTTTCAAAATTTTAAACCGATGTTGAAATTCTTTTTCCCCTAAATCAACACAAATATTTAAACCTTTTTCAACAATTGGGTTCGCTAAGTTATATTGTCCTAATTTGTAATGTTCATGTGCTTCTACAAACAAGGCTTTAAAGTGTTCTGGGTAATTTTTGGTCACCTCAGATATATGACGAATCGCTAATTCTGAAAGATTTTGACTAGCATAAAGCCAAGCTAAATTATGCCGAACCATTAGCATATATTTTTTTTGATCTGCTTTTTGCAATACTTCCATAGCAGAATTAAAGTTCTCTTCCGCTAATTCATAGTGATCTATGTCTACACAACATAGTCCAAAAGCATTTTCACATAATCCTACTTTTATTTCATAGCCTGGATATTGTAAAAATGCTGTTTTTGCCCTATTCAAGTAATCTATTGCATGAACTTGGTCATATTTTTGATAATAGAAATTCCCCATCCGATAATTAAACTCCGCATGTTCTATCGGATCTGCAATATATTTCAATAACTTCTCAGCTTGCTCATACTGTTCTTTCGCTTCGTTATAATTTGAAATTAATGTGCAATGAAACCCTTTAAAAAAGTGATAATAATAAGCTAAAAAGCCCTCTGTTGGAATTTCGAAAGATTCCACTTTATCAAAACTATCTTCTCTAACCCCAATCCAATCAACTAATGCATCATATCTAAAATTCAACAACGCATGATAAAGCAATACATCCTGATCCACGTCCAAACCACTAATCTTACTTTCAATCTCCTCTTTCATTTCCGTAGCTTTCTCTATATTTTGCTGCAACATTACACGATACCAATCATCTAAAGAATGTTTCATTTGCTCCCGCGTTACTACATCTGCTCCCATACACTCGCATCCCCTTTTCTCCAAAATTACAAAATTAGGATTTTTATACAATTATCAAAATTGTATATTACCACTCCTTTTCTATGTATTGAAAAATAATTATCAGAAAATTAAATATTTTAATTGATTATACCAAACTTTTCCTTTTTAATAACTTGAGAAACAATTGTCAGAAAATTTAACAGGACAAATAAAAAGCAAGCAGTTCCAGCACTCCGCTAAAACTACTTGCTCTCCTACTTATTATCTCTATTTTTACTCTTTAATAAATTCCTTCGTACTTCTCACTGTATCAATTGGACGAACTAATTTTTCAATTTCTTCACGTTTTGGCTCTAGGAATGGAGGTAAAGATAATTTTTCGCCAAGTGTTTCGTATGGCTCATCTCCCATAAACCCTGGGCCATCTGTTGCAAATTCAAATAAAATTTGTGGTGCAACTCTTGCGTATAATGATTCGAAGAAGTGACGGTTTACATATCCAGATGAAGGAAGTCCTACGCTACTGATTCTCTCAATCCATTCTTCTAATACAGCGCGATCTTCTACGCGGAATGCCGCATGGTGCACTGTACCAAAACCTTGTTGTGCTTCAGGAAGAACTGTATTATGTTCTACAATAACAGATGCACCGTTTCCGCCTTTGTTCACTTCAAATAAATAGAATTCCCCTTCTTGCGCAACCTCTTTAAATAATAGAACTTTTTCTAACACTTCTTTGAAGAAGCTAAAGTTTGCAATACGGATAAATACAGGTCCTAAACCAGTAATTGCGTATTCTAATGGTACTGGCCCGTTTTGCCATGGTGTACCTGATTCGATTCCTTTATCAAGTTCATCTGAGATTAATTGATAGTGTTGGTCATCAAAGTCAACGAAAGAAAGAGTTTTCTTACCAAATTGCTCTTTAATTCCTGTATGTTCTACTTCAAGACGGTCAAAGCGTTTCACCCAATACTCTAATGCTGCATCAGTCGGAACACGGAATGAAGTTTTTGAAATTTCATTTGTACCGTGTACTCCTTTCGGAACACCTGGGAAATCAAAGAATGTCATATCTGTTCCTGCACTACCTTTATCATCTGCAAAGAATAAATGATACGTTTGAATATCATCTTGGTTTACTGTTTTCTTAACTAAACGCATTCCTAAAAC
This sequence comes from Bacillus sp. MT94, assembly GCF_058792475.1. NCBI lineage: Bacteria > Bacillati > Bacillota > Bacilli > Caryophanales > Bacillaceae > Bacillus > Bacillus sp. MT94. The sequence goes on from NZ_JBXAEZ010000003.1 coordinate 399,054, forward strand.
GTGAGTGAAAAACTCATAGTTCTTTTCTGCACTACTTGTAATCGCTGTAACGTGGTGAATTCCTTTTAATTGGTTCATTAGTATATTCCTCCAATGTTTTTTAATTTATATTTTCTCTCCTATTACTTCTCTTCAATAGGTGCTAAATTCGCTTCAATCTCTGCACGCTGATCTTCTAAGAACGGTGGTAAATCAAGTTTTTCTCCTAAATGTTCCACATCTCCATCAACTGTAAATCCTGGTCCATCTGTCGCAATTTCAAAAAGGATTCCGTTTGATTCACGGAAATATAAGCTTTTAAAGTAGAAACGGTCAATGATTCCTGAAGAATGGAAGCCTCTTTGTTTCACTTGTTCTTCCCAATAGGCAAGCTCTGCATCGTTTTTCACACGAATTGCTAAATGGTGAATACTCCCTCGGCCCGGCTTTTCAGTAGGTCCATCTAAATATTTCACAACGATTTCTCCAAAAGCCTCTCCTTTAATGGATTGAAAAATTGCTTCCTCTTCGCTACGGCTAACCTCTGTATAACCAAACATTTCTGTAAGTGTACTCGCCATTTTATCAAGTCTACGAACGGTCATTTCCACAGAACCCATTCCTTGAATTTGATGCGCTGCAGGAACTTCTGATTTCTCCCAAGTTTCCCAGTGCTCTACTTTTTCCCCGTTTGAAACGAGTAGTACTAAGCGAAGACCTTCAGCATCCTCAAATTGCAAAGCAGGACGATTTGCATATGTTGTCATTTCACTATGTTTCACATCAAATTTTTCAAAGCGTTCTTTCCAGTAATGCAAGCTATCCTCTGAAGGAACAAGTAATCCAATTCGAGTAATCGCATTCGTACCGCGATATGTTCTTCCTACTAATGGAATTTCAAAAAATGATAATTCCGTACCTGGACTTCCTGTTTTATCTCCATAAAATAAGTGGTACATTGACGGATCATCTTGGTTTACTGTCATTTTCACACGACGCAAGCCAAGCACGTTTTTATAAAAGTGATTATTTTCATTTGCATTTTTCGTAACCATTGAAATGTGATGATGCCCTTTAATTTTATACATTGGTTATTCCTCCGTTTCGTTTTACTAGTCAAGTGATAACTAAAAAAATAACATTTCCCACAACTAATATGGTTTTTAGCTTTTCAATTTATTCTTAATTATGTTTTTGTAAATTCATCTTAGTTTTTACTGTATAAGTTACTTTGTTTTTTAATCGAAAACAACTGAGTGTATGTTTTTCATATGACTCAATCGCTTTCGTTACTATCACTTTACACCTCAAGTGATTGAAAAGCAAGTGAAAAATCTCGAATTCAAGATTTTTTTGTTAAATAACATTTAGGGTGTAAAATCATTAATTTCTGGATAGCGTCACATCACTATCAAGCTAACAAGAATACACTACCCAAAAACGATAAAAATGAACTTCGTTGCTATAAAAGACAACTTTTTTTGTTCCGAGGGAATTATAGAATTTTATATCTTTACAATTATTTATGGGGAGTTAATTCATTTTTTTCAAGAATAAGTAATTTCTTAAATAGAAGTTCACGTACCTCTTCCTTATGATAATTAATTTTTGTTGATTGATAAGAAATTTAATGAATGATTATTCGAATATGCTTTCGTAAATGTTAAATGTAGTTTTGGGATAATGTTTGGTCAAGTTGATACTAATACCCTCGATAAACGAAAGAAAATTAAGAGTGTTCCGAGAAAAAGTAATTAAAAAACGCTCATTTACAGAAGAACATTATTCAAGTGAAGCCCTCTATAATTCAATTACAACTCCTTGAAAGTTTATGATACTATCCTGATCACACTTTTTATATTTAATGTTTTAAGGAAAAAAGCTATACTATAAGCGAAACTAAAAATCAGAAAGGAAATACCATAACATGGAAAATTATATGCTATTTATCCTTACAGCACTCCTTATTATAATGATGCCTGGTCCCGGTTTTGCTTTAGTTACAAAAAACACTATCTCTCATGGTAGAAATGGTGGTATAAAGACCGTCTTAGGAACGGTATCTGGAATGATGATTCATACAATAATGGCTACACTAGGACTCTCTGCTATCTTAATGAAATTTGCTATGCTATTTACATTAATAAAATATGCTGGGGCATTTTATTTAATTTATTTAGCTGTAAAGTCAATTAAAAGTGCCTTTTCTAAAAAAGAAGATATGTCAGGTTCAGTGGAAATAAACTCTAAGGATATTGGAACGGTTAAAAGTTTTAGACAAGGATTTACCACGGCAATCTTAAACCCAAAAACGGCTGTATTTTTCCTTAGTTTTCTACCCCAATTTATTGTGAGTAATCAAAGTCATTTCTTCCAATTTCTTTTGTTGGGATTCACATTTACGACTTTGACAGCAATATGGTATTTACTTTATATCTCTCTAATACGTCAATTAAGAACTTTTTTAAGAAAAGAAAAGGTGAACCGTACAATAGAGGGTATTACTGGCACAGTATTATTAGTATTTGGAGTTAGGCTATTTTTCCAAAAATAAATATGTAATAGAGAGAGTTTAAAACTTTCGGTTTTTCCAATAAATGAATCAATATAAAAAGTATGGCTTTCAAACAGTAAAAAAGTGAACAAACGGGTGTGTTTGTGGAATAAGCTTCAATAAAATAACCAAACTTTTTATAAAGAAGTGAATCGATTATATTAAAATTGATATAAAGGCGTTATCCTTTCCTATGATTTCTCAGAAAGAATAACGCCTTGCTCTTTTTAGAGGGTATTTTGTCTAGTTAGCTTGATAGCGATGTGGTTCTATCCCTTATAAAGTGAAACTTTAATCAGTGGGGGTTTTGTTCATCCCCCACTGATTATTAGCCCACACCAATCGGGCTTTTACGGACAGTTGCTCCCCCACCTAACTTCTTTGCTTCCGCTGAATTTTGAGGTCGGGGTCTTACTGCCCGTTAATGCGGGATAAATGTTACAAAAACATTTATAATAGCTCTAACTTGCACAATGCTTCCCGTTAATATAATACGCTGATTCTGTGAAAACCGTAAATACGACCTCTACTTCTGGAAGTCCAAAATCCATTACATATGTAGTAATGGCCTTGGCAAATCGATCACGAATTTCCTGTCCACGCTCGAACCATTTCACTTCAATAAGAGGAAACGCTTCTATTTCTTCTCCATTGAATACAAACGTAGAACTTGGTAGTTCCAACGTAAAATTATCCGTACCACACTCACAAATCTCTGCGAGCTCTTCTACTAATGGCTTGCTTATGTGTTTTAATTGTTCAGTAGTAATTCCACGAAACACAATATGCGGCATGTAAATCCCTCCTTTAGATAGTTTTATATTTGCCCACATCATAGCACAATTCTCCCACCTTTTAACAAAAATAGATGCTAAACAAGTTTCAACTCTTATTTTTAGGCCTGTTATACAGGCTGAAGCGATTCTAAGTATCTGCCATATTAAAGTTGATATGCTCCCATTCTAGTGGTGGGATATGTTTTAATCGTTCTTCGTTAACCCCATGCGTACTTCTTAACTATTTCATTTAATTTTTAATAAAGAAAACAGCCTCACTAAGCTTTTAAAACTTAATGAGGCCACTTTATTCACACTTTTAATTATGGAACGTCGGTTTATAGAACGAACGATTATCAAGTGCGAAGACACGCTCTGTGTATTCGCCTGGTTTTGTGCGTCCTAATGCGCGGTCCATCATGTTCATTTTTGCATCTAAGTTATCGATATAATGCAGAATTTCTGCTTCTTTTACTAATGGTGGTTTTGGGCTACCCCATTCTGCTTTTCCATGGTGAGAAAGGACGATGTGTTGAAGAATTAATACTTCTTCTGCATCGATTTGCAATTCGTCTGCTGCTTTACCGATTTCGTTCACCATGATAGAAATGTGGCCTAGTAAGTTTCCTTCTAACGTATACGTTGTAGAAATTGGGCCAGATAGTTCAATTACTTTACCAAGGTCATGTAAAATAACGCCTGCATATAGTAAGTCTTTATCTAATGATGGGTATAGATTTGAAATAGCTTTCGCTAAATCTAGCATCGATACGACGTGATAAGCTAGTCCAGATACGAACTCGTGATGGTTCTTTGTCGCTGCTGGATATTCTAAAAATTCGTTTTGATGCTTATTTAACAAATGTCTTGTTAGACGTTGAATGTTCGGATTTCTCATTTCAAATATGTATTGTGTAATTTTCTCAACCATATCTTCTTTTTTCACTGGTGCTTTTTCAACGAAATCCGAGATGTCTGTTACTTCATTTTCATTCGCAACACGGATTTGTTTCACACGTAATTGAATACGGCCTTTGTAATTTAAAATATCACCAGCTACTTTAACGATTGTTTCTGCTACATATTGTTTCTCAACTTCTGGTGATACGTCCCATAGCTTCGCTTCAATATCTCCACTTGGATCTTGTAAGATTACTGTTAAAAATGGCTTTCCATTACTTGCTAGACCTTTTGTCGCTGTTTTAATTAACAAGAAAACATCGACTTGTTCACCAACTTCATATTCTGCAATTTTCTTTTTCATTCGAATTCCTCCACCAAATCAGTTACTTTTAGTATAGCATATCACAACTCATTTTCTTTACGCTTATGTGTTAATTTTACAATCTGTTTTTCTGTAAAATACGCGAGTAAATGCGCATGACATGTAAAGAAGATGACTTGTCTATCTTTTGCGATTTCCTTTATTAGTTCAATCGTTCGATCCGTCCTTACCGCATCAAAGTGCACGAAACTATCATCAATAATAAATGGGTAATCATGTTCAAATGTTTTCGCAAGTGCAAATCTCAGCGCTAAATATAACTGCTCCGCTGTCGCTTGGCTTAGTTCATGACTGTAAAAACGTATACCGTCGTTACGTTCAACAATGAACGGCTCCGCCTCTGACGGTGAAAAGATTTTACTATAGCGTCCGCCCGTTAAATAGACGAAATACTCTTCTGATTTTTGTAAAATACGAGGCAGATGCACTTCATGATAATATTGCTTCGTTTTCGTTAACACCGTTTTTGCGGCCGCATAAGCAGCCCATTTCTTCACTTGTTCACGCAATTGCGCTTTTTTCATTTCACATTCATGCATTAAATCGCCGTACGTACTACCTTCTTCTAAATTCACAATTTCCATACGATGTTTCGCAATGCGCTCTGTCAGTTCTTTCTCTTGCGCCAGACAGTTTTGCACGACTGTAATTTCTCTCTTTAATTTCTCTTCATAACCGTCAGCTTCGTAATGTTCAGCTAATGATAAACTCTTTAAACGCTGTTCTAACAGATCAATTTGCGGTAATAAACGCACTACTTGTTTCTCAGCATCTTCACGTTTTCCCGCTAGTTTACCTGCTTCTAAAAACATCTCTTCATCTGTAGCATCTGCAATATGCCATAAACTGTCTCGTTCTACTAGCAATTGCTTTAATTGTTCTTTCATAAACTCATATTCTTCTTGCCATTCCGCCAGTTTCTCTTTCAGCTGCTTACAAGTTTGTCTCTTCTCTTTCTCATTTTGCATAAGCCTTTGCGCCTCATACAACTTACTATACTCCGCACTACCGATAACAGTTTCTAGTTTATGTTCAAATTGCGAAATCATTTCATATAATGAAGATTTTCGTGTGCCTTGCTTCTCTAATTCACGATATAATTGCTGCATTTTTTCCATACGCTCAAACGCCGGCAATATGTGCGCATACGTATAAAATTCTGGGAACATATAGCGCGTTTTATATGCATCTACTTGTTCTCCCGCCTGGAACGTTTCTCTCTCCCATTCCTCATACGATGAAACGACTTTATCATAAGCTCGCTCCATTTGCTGCAATTTATAAGACTCACGCTCAAATAGCTTACGAATTTCTTCATCCTTTTCTAACTGATAGCGCACAGACAGCGCTTCTTCACTTTGTCTCCCGCCAGCACTTTGCCGAAGAGTAAGAAGCTCTTCTTGTAATCCGCTTGATGGATCTTTATATAAAACAAGAGCAAGGACAATCCCTACAAAAACAATAACACTAATAAATAAGAGCGGGCGGTTATCAATAAATAAACTCGTGAATAAAACAAGCGTGTTAATAAGAAGTAACAGAAGACAAATTCTTTGCCACTGCTTTTTCTTTTGCATAGCCGCTCCTGCTTTTTCCTCATACTTGCGCTTCATTCTCTCTGCATCCATACCGATAAACGCCGCGTCTTGGAACGATTTCTCTTTCTCAACTAACGTATTTCGCTCTTCATCAACTAACATTTGTTTCTGAATCTGTCTTATATTTTCTTCTTGTTCTTCTAATTGCTCTTGCGCTACTTTAAAACGATCATCAAGCTGTGCTTTTTGCGTTTCTAATTCACGTGCCTTTTGCACGGTTTGCGTAATTAATTCTTTCGTTGCCAAACTCATGTCAAACGCAAGAACCGCTTCCTTTTCAAAAGTAGCACCAATTTGTTGTTCTAGTTCTGCAATTTCTTCTTTTATATTCGCAATACTTCCTGTCATATCACGCATTTCTTGGCGTGCATTTTCGTAAGATAAATGCTGCATACGAAGTTCTTCTACATAACTTTCTTTTCGTAAAAACTCTTCATCTATTTGAATCGAGACAATTTCCGATTGCACTGTCTCTATTTTTTTGTGGAGCGAATCAACTTGTAACTGAAGCGGCTCCATCTTCGCCTTAATCGCTTCATAGCGCGCCATTCCGTTTACAGGAAACTGCCCGCTCTCATTTTCTAACACTTTCTCATGCGCACGTTTTTCAATAACGAGTGGCTCTAGCGCTGCTAATATTTCATAATCTTGCTTTCGCTTTTCTGCACTCTCTTTCTCTCCGCGAACAGAAGCAAGTTTCTCTTCACTTTCTTTTAATTGCTCGACTTGTTTTTCATACGTGCCAATTTTCCCTTGCCACTCTTTCATCTTCTCTTCAAGCTTCTTCATCTCTTGCAGTGACACGTTAATTTCCGGTTTACGCCCACTCGGTTTAAAGCGTTGATCCATTTCTTTTTCTAGCTTTTTATCTAACTGTAATAGCGCGTCGCTTCCGACTGCACTTGCCGAAAATAAATAATTGCCAATATCCGCTTCGCCGAGCTGATGAATATTTTGAAGACCATGCATATCAAATGAAAAGACCGATTCAAATAAACTTTCATTCATCCCGCTTAATATATCGTTTAAAATTTCCTCGCCGCCCGTTTTCCCGTCTTCAAAATAAACGGTCACCTCGCCAGCTGCCGTCTTTGGCAATCGTTCAATTTTCAAACGGCCGTACTGCTCTGTTTGCACAGTCAGCGCACCGCCATACTTCCCGCCTTCTTTCGGCTCATAACGGCGCTGTCCTCTCGTCGGAAAACCGAACAAAATACTTTTCATAAACGAGCGAATTGTCGATTTCCCCGCTTCGTTTTCACCGTATAGTACCGTCAGCAAGGAAAGATCCATTTCCACATTTTCTAATTTTCCGTATCCATAAATATGGAGTTTTTCAATTCTCATTTTTTATCCCTCTCTTGCTGGAATAATTGTTCTAAAATAATATTTTCTGCTTCCTTTTGAATCTCTTTCTTCTCGTCTTCTGTAAAAGATTCAATACTATTACGCGCTACAGGAGATGTCCAAATGGTGCGCAACACGCCGTCCATATTTGTGAAAGCTTCTAGCTCCTTTAGCACACTACCGACGAAATGATTTTCCGCTTTCAAACGTTCGATTTCCGCAAAAGAAACCGTCTCATTTTTCCACTTCATTGCATATACGAAATCTTTTCGCTCTTCGCCAGATGCTAAAATATGAAAAATCTCTTCCACACGCTTTTCGTCACGCAAATAAGGAGAAAGTGGGCCCTGCCCTGTGAATACGACAGTTAAAAGCGTCCCTTCCTCTTCTCTTCGGTAATCATTCATCGCAGTTGACATGCTCGTCATAAGTTCATCAACAGTTTCAAGTCCATCAATACAAACCTCGATCTCATCCCATACAACATCTGCCGTATGGAAAAATGAACACTGCGTTCCTTGTTTCGTAAGTTCAATAAGGTACGCACCCTTCTCGCCTGCTTCCTTACGATGACGACCTTGTATGTTTCCTGGATAAATAATGTATGGCTCTTCTGATAAAATTTCACGTTTATGTATATGGCCAAGAGCCCAATAATCAAACTGTTTTTCTTTCAATTCACGAATTTGAAACGGTGCATAGCGATTATGCTCTGCATCTCCTTCCACACTTCCGTGAAGCATTCCAATATGAAAAGGCGCATCACCCATTTTCATATACTGCGCTGTCATATTATCCGTTACCGCTTGCTGCAAATAACTAAACCCATAAATAGAAGCTAATAGCTCACCATTTTTATAAAATGATTTCTCTTCTACGTAAGGCTCCGTAAACACATGAACATTTTCCGGAAACTCAATCGCTGCCCAGCTTCCTCCTAAATGATCATGGTTACCGTGAATAATAAAAACAGGGATATCGTACTGCGAAAGTCTCTTCATTTGCTCACGCACAAACACTTGCGCCCTCAAACTTCTCGTCTCCGCATCATACAAATCCCCAGCTAGTAATACGAAATCAACGCGCTCTTGAATCGCTTTATCAACAATACGCTCAAATGATTCAAACGTACTTTGCTTCATTCTCTCCCAAACAGACTGCGCAACATTCATCTCCATTCCTTTAAACGGACTATCCAAATGCAAATCAGCCGCATGTATAAACTTTACTTGTTTCACAAATAACGATCCTTTCTATCTTTCAAAAGTTTCATTTTATTAAAATTAACATCGCTGAAAACTAATAATCATCGAGAATGAAAATATTCTCGATGATTAAAGTTTCATTCTATTTTACCACGCAATGTCATATATTTCTTTGCATATTGTAGCGTTTTATGTCAAAATAATTATAAGATTCTGATTTTAATTATTGGAGGGAATTTTCATGGGAGTATACGTTCTAACAGTCTTTGAAAAAGATGGTTCAAAAGCATTAGACGAATCATTCGAGGCGGCAACTGAAAAAGAAGCAAAAGCAAAAGGTGAATCTATTTTACAAGAAAAGGGATTGCATGAAAAAACACATCGTTGTACATCTTCTGCAGGTAAGCTCGTTTTATTCCAGCGCTAAAAAAAGAAGCGTCATCCGCTTCTTTTTCACTCTACTATATCTTCGTCACACCACGTAAACACCACATCTAGAATGCGATTACCAATACGTACGCGTTTATTCCATTTACCTGTTTGGATCTGATGTTGCAATTCAGCTTTCATCTTTTCCGTCCAGTCGTGAATCGTTTCACTACCGTCGTACGGATATACGCCTGGAAACTCTTCCTGCAGTAGATGCAAGCTCTCTGCATCAAAATGAAAATGGAAGAAGTAGTTTGCTGTAAGCGATGGTTCTTGCAATCGTAAAAAATGATCATCAATTTGCTTTCTATTTCTATAGAAAGTAAAGATATTCACTTTACCGCTAGTAATTTGGTCAATTTGAATTTCGTGCTTCTCTATAATCACGTCTTGTCCACCTCGTTGTATACTATCTTTAGTATATATGTCTTTTGCAACAAAGTTAACCATTTTCGCGCGAAATTCATTTCCTTCATTATATTACCTGTACCTCCATATGCAATCAGAACAAATAAAAACAAAGTTGAAGGGGAGCGATCACATGTATTTCGGAAGCAAAGGTTGGTATGTAAAAGAACTTAAAAAATTAGGTATCCGTACTTATGAAGGTAAAAAACTAGAATCGTATCGTACGCATGTGTTATCTAGTTTACTTGAGAGAATGAAGAAAGCTTCGGCTTAATAGAAAAACACCTCCCGAATTCGCATACTAAGTATGCAAATTCAATGGAGGTGTTTTTATCAGTTTTCATAAAAGATTTTTTGCTTCCGCTGGAACGGATACGTTTTAATCTCAGCTGTATCTAAATCTTCATTGAATAAATGAATGGCTATAATTTGTCTACAATCGTAAGTATGGTAATAATATGTTCCAGACTCCATACACATTGCACTTGTATAGATCGTATTATCTAATATACCGTCTTCTGTTATTACTGCCCCCTTAGGAACCTCACAATTTGATAAGATATGAAAAATAGCCGATATCCCCTCTTCTTCGTTCTCTATACTTTGAATGTTTTGTTTGCCATATGCTGCCCGTACAAATCTTGATGGCGGGGTGAAATCTCCAGGAAGTCCCATCGTTCCTGAACCTTGGCCAAAAGCACTTAATGGTACATCTCCCCACTCAGTTGGCGCAAATGGCTGCGATTTAAGTCCAATATATTGTCTTAAATTTTGTAAATGCCAATTAAACTCGGGACTATTAGTCATTACTCCTATTGGATTGTCATACACTTTTATTCCATCAACTGTCGGCTCAAGTACAATACACGCTCCCGATTTATCTGCTAAAATCCAATGTAGCGGTGGCGTAATTCCTAAAACTGGTAATGGCACATCTATAAAGGCAATGTTATCAATATATTTTCTTAATTCTTCAACAGAATTGAACTGCGTGAGGCTCCAAGTCACAAAATCAAATGGCGCTACATTCGTTTTATTGCTATCTATATGATTACTATAAGTAGCAAATCCTGGGAAATAGAGAGTCGCACATGTCATACCAGTTTCATTTACTCCGTCCGCCATCATGACCCTTCCTCCAAAATTAATTCCCATTCCGACAACAGCCTTTTTCGCTCGGATCGTTTCACCAGTTATATTGTTCCACTGATAACGCCGAGGAATGATTATTACTTCTTGATTCATATCTAATGTGAAATCCATTGTTCTCCCAAAAAGATGTTGGAAATTTTTTGTTTGTAACGTCAAACTAGTACACATGAAGAAATCCCCCCATTTTATAGTTCTATAAACATTTTATAAAATTCAGATAAATACGTAAATTAAAAAAACTATTTATCACTAACAAAATAATCGCCCAAACCAAAAATGCTATAATAAACCCAATCAAACTAAGGGGGAACATTTATGTTGGACGGAACATGCATTCAATTTCATAAGTTTGGCAATCCAAAAGACGTATTACAAGTTGAATATAAAAATATAGAACCACTGAAAGATAATGAAGTTTTCGTTCGTATGCTAGTTAGACCTATTAATCCATCTGACTTAATTCCCATCACTGGAGCATACGCACATAGAATCCCTTTACCTAACATACCTGGTTATGAAGGTGTTGGTATTGTAGAAGATGTAGGAGCTTTTGTTTCTAGAGAGCTTATCGGTAAACGTGTGTTACCGTTACGCGGGGAAGGTACTTGGCAAGAATATGTGAAAACATCAGCTGACTTTGTAGTTCCTATTCCTGATTCCATCGATGATTTCACAGCGGCACAAATGTATATTAATCCTCTTACGGCGTGGGTTACATGTACAGAAACGCTAAACTTACAACGTAATGATGTTTTATTAGTGAATGCTTGTGGATCCGCAATTGGTCATCTTTTTGCGCAGTTATCACAAATTTTAAACTTCCGACTCATTGCCGTGACAAGAAATAATAAGCATACAGAGGAGTTACTGCGCCTAGGTGCTGCATATGTAATCGATACTTCCACTACCCCGCTTTATGAAACCGTTATGGAATTAACGAACGGGCTCGGCGCGGATGCTGCAATTGATTCTATCGGGGGACCGGATGGAAATGAATTAGCTTTCTCAGTACGTCCAAACGGGCACTTTTTAACGATCGGTCTTCTATCAGGTGTACAAGTTAACTGGGCAGAGATTGTCACGAAAGCAAAAGTGCACGCGAACATATTTCATTTACGACATTGGAATAAAGAAGTGTCACCATATAAATGGCAAGAGACGTTTCGTCATTTAATTCACTTAGTAGAAAATAAGCAATTACGTTTTATGAAAGTACATTCTACGTATGGATTAGCGGATGTGAAAGCGGCAGTTGATGTTGTACAGTCCGCTGAGAAAACGAAAGGGTAACTAACTGTTACGATTTATTTAACCAATTATAACGAAAGTTAATTAAATATATCAGTAAGCCCTGCTAGTCAAGTGATTGGCTAGTAGTGAGGGTTAACTGCGGGCAATCCCTAAAGCTGATTGAACTACAACGTGGCTAGAAATAGTGAGCGTGAATGTCGCGAAAGCAGAAAAAATCAATCAGATTGTGCAAGGTTAAATCCTAAACACTAGAACAATGGGTCTTCCGCCTCGAATCATCTAAGTCAAAAGTGATAAGATGAACGTTCAACGACTATCTCGTATAACTGACGAGAGTACATCACAAGCCTATGGTGGTGGAAAAATCCTCTATCTCTAAGTAGATAAACATATAGTCTGCGCTCATGTGAAAACATGAGAAGTTCATAAGAGAACTGGCTAAGGAATTGCGCCCTTAGTTGAACAAGATAAATTTTATTGAATCTATCAAACTTCATTGATTTTATCGAACGTACGTGCTATGTTTGGTTCGATGAGGTGAGAATAATAATGAAATTTTCACGAGTTAGTCAAGTATCAGAATTAACAGGTTTGCATCCGAGTGGTCTCAGGAGAATGCTGGTGGAACACGCTACGATTCAGAAGAACAAATCTTTCATTAAAGGAGTTACATTCTGATGATATTGGCGAAGAAAGTCAGACTAATTCCAACGCCTGAACAAGAAAAAGTGCTTAGAAACCATGCTGGTGCTGCAAGATTTGCTTATAACTATTGTAAAAGAATAAGTGATAGATATTATAAGCTATTTGGAAAATCTGTTTCACAGTTAGCTTTACAGAAACGATTTACAAAGATCAAGAAGCGAAAGAAATATGAGTGGTTAAAAGACATTAATGCACAAGTTCCCAAACAGGCTTCAAGAGATTTTGATGCGGCGAGAAAAAATTCGTTCAAAAAGTACAAAAATGGTTCTCACACTTCTTATAAATCCAAAAAAGATGTAATCCAAGGATTTTATGCTAATTATGAAAGACTGATTATAGGAAAGAAAGTAGTTCACATTCAGTCTATTGGAGAAGTGAAAACAAGCCAACAACTACCAAGAAATAAAAAACCATCCAATCCAAGAGTTACCTTTGATGGTCGTCACTGGTGGATTAGTGTAGGGTTCCAAGAAGACTTTGAATTACAAGAACTAACGAATGAGTCGATTGGTGTGGATGTTGGTTTAAAAGAGCTTTTTGTAGCTTCTAATGGTATGAAAGAACGAAATATAAACAAAGATGCCAAGGTTAAAAAACTTTTGAAAAGGAAAAAGTCAGCACAAAGAGATATGTCTAGGAGATTTAAAAAAGGTGTGAAAATTCAATCTGCTGAATATGAAAAAGCGAAAGCTGAGCACCTGCGGTTATCTAGAAAAATTACGAATATCCGAAATAACCATATCCATCAAGCAACAGCTAAATTGGTGAAAACCAAACCAATGAGAATTGTTGTGGAAGACTTATCTATCTCAAACCTGTTAAAAAACAAAAAACTATCGAAAGCATTTTTATTTCAAAAATTACACTTCTTCTTTCAATGTTTATCATATAAGTGCGAGAAGTATGGCATTGCGTATGTAAAAGCTGATAAATGGTTCGCCTCAAGCAAGATTTGTTCATGTTGTGGAGTTAAATACGACCATTCAGTTCAACCAGAAGGACAGTGGAGTTTAAAGATTCGTGAGTGGCGTTGTGCTTCATGCAATAGCTATCACGATAGGGATGTAAATGCTGCGATAAATTTATCAAGATGGGTAAAATAAATGCTTGATAATAGGAGGTAACGATACTGCCTCGTGTGGAGTGTTATACCCCTCGTCCCTTTGGGGCTGCGAGAACACTTTGAAGCACTAACTTGTGTAAATTTGATTGAATTGTATAGATTTAGTTAAGTTTATCGTATCGGAAAGTGTTTTTGACGAGTTATTAAATGCAAAAGAAGAAGTCTTTTGCATTTACCTTTTAAATAGACTAGATAGTACGTTTAGCAGTCTATAATTATAATTTTTTGGTACAATTATATTGAAAGGTAAAAGGAGCTTCTAACATGTGGTTCATTTCGGCAATTTGGCCTATTATACTAGTCGGGGGAATTGTAGTATTTGTAATAAAAAGATTGGAACATAAATATAAGCACGGCAAATTGGGTAAGAAAAAATCAAAAGAGACTCAACTGTTATTAGACAGTTTCATACCTATAGGAATGCTTTTTGGCTGTATAATTGGTTTGATTTTCGGCATGTTTTCCCCAGATTTCTCACTGCTTTCAATTAGTTTAGGATCCGGAATAGGCTATTTATTTGGATTTTTTGCTTATGAAATTTATAGCAAGACAGGAAACAATTTTTGTTAATCCAAAAGGAATAAGCGGGACAGTACATAGTAATCATATAAAATATGTAACTGTCCTTTATTTTTGCATCAATGTTATCAATTTTTCTTCCACATCCTATACACCTTTTTTATTGATGTTTCTCTCCTCTTTCTTTCGCATATCCGCTTTTTTGTTCTTCTCGGCTCTATAACCAAAGTAAAGTAGCGCACATGTAGTAATAGAACCTACAATGTATCCTAAAAAGCCTCCTAACCAAAACATAAAAATTGCCTCCAATCCATTATAAATTTTATGTAGTAGACATCTGTAAAACGCTCTCGGTACCTCCGTTTTTTATTACAGATTGGAAAATCCCCTTAACTATTCCATCCATGAACATTCTGTCTTCTCTATTTTGATTATTATCTATAAAATTATTTATACCACTAATTCTTCCATTATCTCAAATAACAACTTTATTATAAAGTTTGCACTCACATTACATATATGTAGCATCACTGTCTCTTTTTCATTTTACCCTTGTAACTGGAGTTTACTTCTACAACTTAAAAACAAAAAACCCCCTCAAAGCATAAACTTCAAGGGGTGAGCCTGTTTTTTATTTACTTATATACGTACAGCTGTACCACTTACAGCAACCATTAACATTCCATCACGAACAACTTCGTAATCTACGTCAATACCAACGATAGCGTTCGCACCTTTTTGTTTTGCAAGTTCTTTCATTTCATCCATTGCGATATCACGAGCTTCTTTTAGCTTGCTTTCATAAGAACCAGCACGACCACCGACAACATCACGAACTGAAGCGAATAAATCGCGGACAATATTTGCACCCATAATAGCTTCACCATTTACAATATCGATATACTCAATAATTTCTTTACCTTGAATTCCAGACGTTGTTGTTACAATCATGACTGACACTCTCCTAATAAGTTGTAGTTTTGATAAGCTTTCTTATGTCTTTATTATGACATGGAAAAAGTATCTAATCCATTGAATTACCTTACAGGAATGTGACAGTTTTGTAATAATAAAGCGCGCATTATGTTTAATTTTAATAAAGTGCTTTAATATTGGGATACATAAACGATTCTCTATTTTCTTTCCAATCCTTTTCTACTTCTTTAAAAGTTGGTCGCCCTAATTCTTTGTTATTTTCATGTTTACTAAACCATTTTTTCACATACTGGTCTCCATTTTTGTTTTGAACTGTACAAAGGAAACTATTACTGCTATCCTTTAATATTTTTACAATCACGAAAAGGCACCTCTTCCCTTTTAAATAACATGATAGAACTTGATCTTTTACTATAAGCCCTTCCTCTCTTATAGTCATACGACTCCTCGGCCGCGCCAAAGTTGTAAGATCAAAAAACGATATTCACTTTGTTTATATTTTATTTAAAGAAATCAGAGTTATAGGCATTATGCTTATCAAATATTTTATAGATTTCTAACTTATCATCTAATTTTGCATCTACTAAAATTAATATATTTCCATCGTAAATATACTCTTCATATTTCTTAGCATGGTCTTCAGGGATTCCTAAGCCGATAAATGCCCCTATTAAACTTCCAGCTCCACCGCCAATACCGGCTCCTCCAATAGCTGCTGCGATCGGTCCTGCTGCTACGATTGGACCCATTCCAGAAACGGCAAGTACACCAAGACCTGTTAATAAACCACCAAGCCCGCCTGCTACCCCTCCAGCTACAAGCCCTGTCGCTGAAAAGATATCTGCTTTATGTGCAGTTTCGCTATTCACTTTTTCACCCGATTTTTCTTCTAGATGTTCAATTTCCTTTTGATCTTTCGCAATAGCTGAAATGTTATCCGCTGAGTATCCTTTATCATTTAATTCATTAATAACGAGTGCCGCATCATCAATTGTTCTAAAAACACCTACTATTTTTCTATCTACATTCATAACTATTAGCCTCCTAAAGTTTTATATAATGTATTTTTATTTTTCTTCATTTCTGTATACACTAATTTTCTTATTAACATAACCATTTACGAAGAAAGCGAATAGTAAAAGCACTACAAGTGAACTACTTAACAAGTAAATTAAATCAAATGTAATATTAATCATCATTTCATTCATGTATACCAGGCTCCTTTTTATTTAAAGTAAAAGTATATTTTGATAGACTAATCTACTAAACATAGACATCTTACAATTCATCTTCAATCAATCTCTTTGTAGTATATGTATACCCTTCCTAACCTTTTCTAAACGTAAAAAAACTATACTTATATTTTTTCTTATTTATATGTTTAACATTTTTTAAAACGGGTATGTTTATATTGTTATGCTTACTATATGGAAAGGAATATTACGATGAACGCCATTCACTCTACTACTATTTCTTATAATGAAACACCTACAATAACTCAGATTCATCATTTTTATGCTTTAATGACAACATTTCAAACGAATGTATTTATAGGTAAACACGGAGCACTTACTTCTATTAAAAACTTAAGCACTCTAGTATCCTTTTTCCTTACTGTAAAAAAGAAAGATCTTATATTATTTATTTTTGAAGGAATAGATGCAAAAAGAGCTTTAAGAACACTCTTCCCTTCTTAGAATGTTTGTTATCCTCTATTCCCTCGTTTACTACCTTTCATATATGTTTTTATATTTCAAAATGATTTCCTCTATAAAAAAAGAACCCCCTAATACAATAGGGGGATTTCTAGTTTGGCCTTATGAAAACTGATATAATATATATTACGTTTTTCATTCTTTAAAATAGAAAAGTTTTAATAACCTTGAAGGTAGGAATTTTTAATGAACTCGAAAGCAAAATTTAGTATTCGCTACAAAATTATGGCTGGTTATTTAGTTATCATTTTGTTCTTACTTGTTTCTTTCATTATGTTGAACAATGAGATTTCTAATTTACAAAAATCTCGTAATTTTATTATTGATCACGATTTTAAAGTTCTCAATTTAACAAATCAAGTGGAGAAAGATTTACTAACAATAGAAAATAAAGCGAAAGGGTTTATCATTTCTAATAATCCAAATTACGTACAATCTCTTAATTCTGCGGAAAAGGATTACGAAAAGCATTATCAAGATCTTTTCTCATTATTAGAGGATAACCCATCTCAGCAAGAAAAATTAAAACAGATTAACGAAAATATTATTAGTTGGATAAATAAAGAGATTCACCCGTTAATTGCAAATCATAATAGTAATAATGTACAAACAATCGACACGACTCAAATTCAGTCATTACAGTCGCAGCTAACTAACTTCCGGAGCACTGAGGAGCAACTAACGAAAAAAAGAGCAGCACAATTAGATATTGAAAATAATAAATTAGAGATTTGGTTATATAGTTTATTGTTCTTACTTTCTTGTATTTCTATTATCATTTCACTCTATATTTCGAATTCCATTACAAAAACGATTAAAAATGTAATTCAAGCTATTAAATCCATTTCTTCTAAAGAAAAAATCACGGAAAGAATTCATGTAAACACACGTGATGAAATAAAAGATCTTGCTCATACAACGAACCACTTACTAGACGAAATATCGAAAAGAGAGTGGTTACAAACTGAGCTTGCAGAATTAATTTTAATGTATCAAGGTGTATCTTCTATTGAGATGTTAGGTAAAAAAATTCTTAGTGGAATTATACAAAAAACGCAAACTTCTTGCGGTGCATTTTATGTACGTGAAGAATATGAAGAAACTGTCTACTATGTGAAAAAAGCTTCTTTCGCCGATCAAGGTGCTGATATTGGAAAACAATCCATTAAAATGGGTGAAGGTTTCATTGGACAGTCTGCCTTAGAAAAGAAAAGTTTTATTCTCAGGGATATACCCGAAGAGTTTCGTTATGTCACTAGCGGAGTATTAGAAATACGTCCTAAAAATCTACTAGTCATCCCTATCTTATTTGAGGATGAGGTGATTGCAGTAATGGAGTTAGTAAGTGTAACTGAGATTTCAGACTTACATCAAGATTTAATTCAACAAACTATTGATAATCTAGGTTTAACAATCCATAGCATTATAGGACGTATGCGAATTCAAACTCTTTTACATGAATCACAAGCAATGACAGAAGAGTTACAAGTTCAATCAGAAGAATTACAAACGCAAGCGGAAGAACTACAAATGCAAGCGGAAGAATTACGAACAACGAATGAACAATTAGAGTCTAGAACTGAAGAAGCTGAACAAAAGACAGCTGACTTACAAATTACCAAATCAGAATTAGAAGAAAAAGCAAGCGAGTTGTTACGCAGCTCAAAATACAAATCTGAGTTCCTAGCAAATATGTCACATGAATTACGCACACCGTTAAATAGTATTTTACTATTATCTGAAATGTTAAGAGAAAATCATGATAATCATTTATCGGATGATGAAATTGAACTAGCAACTGTCATTCATTCATCAGGGAAAGACTTACTTACTTTAATTAATGACATACTAGATTTATCTAAAGTAGAAGCAGGCAAACTAGACATCATTTTTGAAGCAACGAACATAAGTGACATGGCAGCCAATATGCATCAAAACTTTTTACATATAGCTGCACAAAAAAATGTCGAATTTACTATTGAAGACAGTGATACGATTCCTGATCTGTTTTATACAGATGCAAAACGGATTGAGCAAATTATTAAAAACTTATTATCCAATGCATTTAAATTCACGGAAAAAGGATCCGTTTCTTTACATTTCGATTCAATAGAAACAACCAATTTAAGTCATGATATGCAGTCTATAAGTAAAGATTGGATTACAATTTCAGTAAAAGATACTGGTATTGGTATCGCTAAAGAACAGCATCAACTTATTTTCGAAGCCTTTCAACAGGCAGATGGAGCAACGATTCGAAAGTATGGTGGCACAGGACTAGGTTTATCTATTTGTAAAGAGTTTGCTAGATTGTTAGGTGGTTGGATTACGTTAGAGAGTAATGTAGGAGAAGGTAGTACTTTCACAGTATATATTCCTAACCTTCCAAATGGATTACATGATATACAGTTATCCAATTTAGAAGTCGCAGCAACGATAGAAGATGTTATTCCTGCTGAAGTTGTTGAAGAAACTATCGTTACTACCGAAACAAATAACGTCTTCCAAGAGAAAAACATTTTAATTGTCGATGATGATCATCGAAATATATTTGCGTTACAAAATGCATTAAAAAAACAAAATGCCAACATTATTACTGCCCAAAACGGCATAGAGTGTTTAGAAATACTAAAAAGCAATACAAATATTGACCTTATTTTAATGGATATTATGATGCCTAATATGGACGGTTATGAAACGATGGAAAATATCCGAATGAACTTAGGGTTACATGAAATACCTATTATCGCATTAACTGCTAAAGCAATGCCAAATGATAAGGAAAAATGTTTATCTGCTGGCGCTTCAGATTATATAAGTAAACCATTAAACCTACATCAACTCTATTCGGTAATGAGTGTATGGTTAATAAAATAAGTGAGGTTTAGTTGGAGTGGAAAATAAGTATTATAATTTTGATCCATCAGTAGATACGGATGAGCGCACGAACTTAGAAATTGAATTACTATTGGAAGCGGTATTTAAACTATCAGGATTTGATTTTCGCCAATATGCTCGCACATCTATTTATAGAAGGATTTGTAATCGAATGCAGCTCTCTAATATCCCAACCATTTCAAAATTAATTGAAAAAGTAATTCACGAGGAAGGGGTT
Source organism: Bacillus sp. MT94 (assembly GCF_058792475.1). Classification (NCBI taxonomy): domain Bacteria; kingdom Bacillati; phylum Bacillota; class Bacilli; order Caryophanales; family Bacillaceae; genus Bacillus; species Bacillus sp. MT94. Next base: position 419,151 of record NZ_JBXAEZ010000003.1, read on the forward strand.
TTAGAACAGTTATTAAATGATTTCTCGATTAATGTAACTGAGATGTTCCGTAACCCTGCCTTTTTTAAAGCGCTAAGAGAGCATGTTATTCCTGAATTGAAAAAGCAACCTGAAATTAGAATTTGGCATGCTGGATGCGCAACTGGTGAAGAAGTATTATCGATGTCCATCTTACTTCACGAAGAAGGATTAAGTGAAAAGTCGGTTATTTACGCAACAGATATGAATACAAATGTGTTAGAAAAAGCAAAACAAGCTATCCTCCCGTTAAATAAAATGCAAACTTATACGAAAAACTATTTACAAGCTGGCGGTACACAAGCATTTTCTAACTATTATTCAACAGATAATCGTTTTGCTTATTTTAATCCTTCACTGTTACAAAACATTATTTTTGCACAGCATAATTTAGTAACCGATCAATCTTTTAACGAGTTTCATATTATACTTTGTCGTAACGTTTTAATTTACTTTACAAGTAAACTTCAAAATCAAGTGCAGCAACTATTTTATGAAAGCTTAAGTCACAATGGATTTCTATGTTTAGGAAATAAAGAAACTCTTCGTTTTTCAAATATAATGCCGCATTATACCCAATTTAATCCTAGTGAACAAATTTATCAAAAAATACAATAAAGTGAAACTTTAATCAGTGGGGGTATCCCCCACTGATTATTAGTTGAACCAATCGGGCATTTACGGGCAGTTGATCTCCCACCTACCTTCTTTGCTTCAGACTATTTTTTTTGGTAGGAGTCTTACTGCCCGTTAATGCGAAATAAAAAGCGTATGAAATCCTCTGTTTGGATTTCATACGCTTTTTATTTCGCATTCGTTTGTATCATAATTAGACACATATCATCTGATTGCGCTTTCTTTTGTTCTTCCTTGTAAAACCCTTCTATCTCGCCTTCTAAATCTCCCCATTTTCTTTCTGTAAAAGTACGTAATTTCTCTTCAGACTCAAATTCATCATTTGCAATTGCTTCAAGAACACCATCTGTAAACAATAATATTTGAGCGTTCTTCTCAAAAGGTATAACTGTCTTTTTAACTTTTATTTCATCAAAAAATCCTACAGCACAACTCCCGCGATCTAGTTCAACTACATTTGTTTCATCAACTAAAATATATCCAGAAGGATGCCCTGCATTTACATATTCAACTGTTCTATCTTCTGTATTAACAACTAAGTATATCGCCGTAAAATAATAAGGAATATTATCATTTTCATTATGTAAAAGGGTCATATATTTATTTAATTCTTTAATAACGAGTTCTGGATCAATTAAACATTTAATTGTTTCACGTAATACAGACGAAATAAACATACAAACTAATGAAGCAGATACACCATGTCCCATCACATCTAATAATATAATACCGTAGCGATTTTCATCGATTTTATACCAATAATACATATCTCCAGCTAGTTTAAATGAAGGTAAGTAACTTGCTTCAATTTTTATATGATCTTCTCTTAATGGGCTACTTAATAAGTTTCTTTGTACTTGCGTAGCTAAATCTAGTTCATTCCGAAGATTTTCTTCTTGTTCTTTATGCCAATTTAATTCTGATTTCAAGCGTAACGCTACACGCATACGTGCTAATAATTCAACTTTATTTATAGGTTTCGTAATATAATCCATTGCCCCCATATCAAGAGCTTCGGCCAATTTATTTGCATCCTCTAAAGCTGTAACAAAAATAATAGGGATATCTTTAAACTTCTCCTCTTTTTGTAATCGCCTACAAACTTCAAGTCCATCAATTTCAGGCATCATAATATCTAATAGTATTAAATCAATTTCATTATGCCTGGAAGAATCTTTTCCAAACTGTATGTATTCGAAGAGCTCTTGTGCAGAATTGAGCGATACAAGATCATGATATCCGGCTTGTTTTAAAATCTTCTCAATTACAAATATGTTAACCGGATTATCATCAACAATTAAAATGGACACAAGTTATTTCCCCTTTTCTTATTTAAAATGTAAATCTATTATCATTTTCTATTTTTCTAGTATTACATACTCAGTTACAAAATGAAAATTTCTTACTCAAACATATTTATACAACAAAAGAACAAACCCCTAGAAATAGGAATTTGTTCTTTCACTCTATAAATTTCTACTTTTAATTTAAAACCATTGCTTTATCATTTAAAAGACGATCTAATTCTTCCATATGATTTGTTTCATCTGCAATCATATCTTCTAGTTTTACAACTAACTCTGTCATATTTAATTTCGCTGCCTGTTCTTTTCTCGTTTCATAACGCTTAATTGTTTCATATTCTGATTGTCTAGCGGATTCTAACATTTCTCTAACATCTTCTACTTGTTTCACTGGTAAAGGGATCGTAGTAGGTGTACCACCTAGCGTCTTAATTTTCTCCGCTAAATATAGGGCATGTCCTTGTTCATCACTAATTTCAGATTCAAAGAAAGGTTTTAACACTTGTCTATATATACCAGAAACTGTAGCTGCATTATGGTTATACATAATAATTGCTGAGTATTCTCCTGCTAAATCTTCATTCAATCCTTCGATTAGTTCTTTCACATCGTGTGACATTTTCATATCTCCTCCTATACTTAATAAGTACCCCTTTTCTCATGTTTTAAACATAATTATTTTAAATTTTTATGTATCTAAAAATGCGGCTTGCTTCAATTTACTTATCGCTTGTCTTTTAATACGAGAAACGTGCATTTGTGAAATACCTAACCGTTCCCCTGTATCTTTTTGATTTAAATTTTCTCCAAATATATAATGAATAACACTCTTTTCTGTGTCATTTAATACGTTGAAAATATCCTTTAAAACGAGACGCCTTTCTGTCTCTTCATATCCTTGCTCTACTTCACCTACAGATTCAATTCTCGCTACCGAACTACCATCAGATGCATTTTCAACTACATCATCTAAGGAAGATACTCGATAATTATTTTTAGCATCCATAATCTCTAGAACTTCCTCTTCCGATAGTCCTAAATGATTTGCGATTTCTATAATCTTCGGCGAACGTTGCAGGTGATCTGTTAACTCCTCTATCGCAAGTTTAATTTTCCCGCCCAAATCTTTAATTCGTCTTGGAACGTGAATGCCCCAAGTTTTATCGCGTAAATACTTCTTTATTTCCCCTACTATCGTAGGTATTGCAAAAGGCTCAAAAGCATTTCCTATCGAATAATCATACCTTCTTATTGCACCTAAGAGCCCTAACATACCTACTTGTATAATATCCTCATGCATCGGCCCGCCTTTTGAATAACGATATGCAATGGAATATACGAGATTTTTATAATGATCAACTAACCTTTCCTGCGCTTCATTACATTGGTTTTGTTGGAATTCTGCAATTAGCTTAATAACGTCTTCTTTAGTAAGAGTTGTAGGTTGAGATTGGATTTCCATCATTCTCCACCTGCTCTCTTTGTATATATTTTGTCATTAAAACTGTCATTCCCTCATCATGCATAATTTGTATATCATCCATTAACGTATTGATTAAATATAAACCTAAACCATTTTCCGGCAAATGTTCTACTGGTTTACTAATATCATACGGACCAACTTTCCTTTTTAAGCTATTAAAATCAAAGCTAACCCCATTATCCGCAACCATAATTTCTAATCGATCTTCATATAAGCCAAAGACAATTGTAATTTCTCCAACGTCTTCTTTGTATGCATGTTGTACAATGTTTGTACATGCTTCACTAATAGCAATTTTCATATCTTCTATATCGTCATAAGCAAAGCCCATTCGATTCGCAACACCAGCCATTGTTAAACGAATAATAGCCACATATTCTGCCTTTGCAGGAATTTTCATTTCTATCTTTTCAAATCTCTCCATCATCCCTAGTCACCTTCTTTCTACTTTTTCAAAATCGGAATTCAAATTTAATATTTCTGTTAACCCTGTAATATCGAATAATCTTTTTAATCTTTTAGATACACCGATAAACTCTAGTTTTCCATCATTTTTCTTAACTGCTTTTAATAGCGCTATAAAAACACCTAAACCAGTACTATCCATATAATCTACGTTATGAAAATCTACTACAATATGAACCTCTTTTTCGCTTGTAATAGGCATTACCTTATTTTTTAAATCTGCTGCCGTATACGCATCAATCTCACCATTAAGTTGTACCGTATAACCTACATCATTTTGCAAAATATTTATTTCCAAATTCATCATTTCCGCCCCCTTATCTCAAACTTTTACTATTTAATTACCCATAAAAATTAGGTTTAAACATATTTTTTTATTTTCATTATAAATAAATTTTCTACACCTTTCTCGGCTTAACACTTAAAAAATACTACCGAATGTTTAAACCTTATAAATTTGTGTATGTATAATGTATAAACATTATTTTTAGGGGGATCTATCTATGGAAGAGCACAACTTTAAAAAGGGAGATTTTGTTCAATTTTCTTATCGACACGATCATGCTACAACGTTAGTTGGTTCCATTATTAACATACTAACAAATACAATTGTAGTTGATATAGGTAATAGCGAGGACTTATCTCATATAGAACCGAGGCAAGTCGTAAAAATAAATAATTGTGAAAAAGTAACGATGGTTTAATACATAATAGAAAGTGTAATTTTAATGAGTGGGGGTTCTTCATCCTCCACTCTTTCCTATGCAGATTACATAAAAAAACATCCAATTATTTTAATCGGATGCTTTTTTATGTATATTTATCAGTTCATTAACTTTATAGCTATATATAATAAACTTAAGATTACTATTTATTATCATACTTACGCTTTCCGCAGCATTCTAGAGAAGAATGTAACGATTAAAATAAAGACGATTGCACCTAATAACGCTGGAAGAACGAAAATGCCTCCCCATTCAGGACCCCAATGACCAAATAACGCACTACCTACCCAAGATCCAATTAAACCAGCAATTACATTACCAACTATACCTAAAGGAAAGTCTTTTCCCGTAATCATTCCAGCTAACGCACCAATAAGTCCACCTACAATACACGTAATAATAAGTCCCACAATTAAACCTCCTATATTGTTTTTATATTTGATTTATCAAGCTTTGGTATGTAACCAAAGCTTGATAAACATGTATCATTCTTTATTATCCAATCCATCACTTATCTTTTGTTTCACTTTTCCGACTTTTTCTTTTATAGTTCCCTTCGTCTTCTCCCACTTCCCTTCATTTTTCAACTCTCTATCTTCTGTAACTTCACCAATTCCTTCTTTTAATTGCCCTTTTTTCTTTTCAACTTTACCAGTAATTTGTTCTTTCAGCCCGCTCTCACTCATATTTCCCATCTCCTTTTCGTAATAGATTTATAGATGTAAAGGGTACAAAATTAAATAGAATACATGCATCTTCTTTCTTGTAACCATTCACCGACTCTTTCTAAATCCTTAACGAATAACAAGATTTTTCCTTCATCCAGCTTTTCTTCATAAAAGTTCGCTTCTTCCTCATTAAGCCCTAACTCTTGCATTTTATTTCTTAACTGATCTCCTGTTTTTTGAAAGACGTTAATAATGCTTGTCCCAAGTCCTTCCTCTTTTATTCCAATCGTGTTCACGTCTGCATTATCTGCGATTCTATCTGTCCTCTCTTTCTCATGTGTTAACACGTAAATATCTTTTTGTTCTATTCCTTTCTTCACTAGATCATTTGCCGCATTCATGACCTCTTTCTCCGTAATAAATTCATATACAAAAGGTTTACTATACTTCGTTTCCATCTTTAACTTCCTCCTTTAAAATGAATTATTTGTTATATTATATGTAGTACACCTATTTTCGAAATGTTAAACATAAAATATGAAAAAAATTATGTGAATTTTAATTTTAATAGAAAATGAACAACATCATTTACCACTTTAAAACATCTTCTCCTTACAATAACCACCTAAATTAACAGAAAATTTTTATAATTTAATTTGAGGAGGGATACTATGAAAAAAATCATATCTATATGCGCTCTAACCGCTCTATCTTTCACTTTAATAGATTGTACAAACACCTCGGCTACAGATAAAGCTTCACAAGTTAAGCAAGAACACACACAACATACCTTTCAATTAAACTCCGCAAACATTTCAGACATTGAAATACTAAAAACAACAAATCATACTACTTCCAAATCTCAAACAGATAACGAAGAAATGATAAAATCTATCGTTTCAGCAGTTCAAAATGGGACACCTAAAACAATCACTTTAGATCAAAAAAAGAGAGAATCTGCACATTCTACTATTACCGTTACATATAAAGATGAATCAAAAGAAGAATTTCTTGTGTGGGTTGATAATAAGGAACAAATTACAATTGCTAAAAATGAGAAGAAAGATAAGGTAGAAGGTGTGATAGTGAATATTAAAGATGCTAAAATGATGAAGGATTTCTTTTAAAATTCTAGTTAACGTTAAAAAAAGAGTAGGATTATCCTACTCTTTTTTTAATCATGCTCAATAAATAGATTTTTATAAAAGCTATTTAAGGTCTAATTTTGCTAAATCATGTTGTAAAACATTATTTCCTTCTTGTGGGTTAAATACGATTGCACTAAGACCAAAAACATTCGTAACAACATCTCTATCTTTCGGACGAATGATTCTTACTTCATAAGCAAAAAGTGCTGGAGGAAGAGCTGCTGAACGAAAAGTAACATATCGATTAGGTGGCAATGTTTGCGTTGAAGGGTCTATTAATGGTAACAATACCGGAGAACCAGATGACCAATCAAACATTTCAACAGTTACTCTACGAGTATCGTCAGGATCAACATTCATAGCATCCACAGTAAGAAATAACGTAGCGGAATGTCTACGTAATATACCCGTTGATAAAGTTTCATTATGATGTTCACAGCATTTTTTTGGAGGGTGACCATAGCCATAACTCATACCAATCCCCCCCTTTCATTTACAATTAAGGACAAGTATTCCTTATAATATATAATGCTAGTATTCTTTTATTGAAAGGTATAAAAGCGGATTTCTATCTATATTTTTGGATATTTTATTTTTCATTTATTCGCTTTTAAAGAATGATATAGACTCTCCTATTTTGCCTTTGAATTCCTTCTAAGAATATATTCTGCCCTCATCAATCGAGGTCTTACTCCCCGACAAATAGCGGGATAAATCTATTTTGAAAAGGACCTGCTCCATTCATTCGTAAAAGCATACAGTAAATGGAATCCGTTAAAACACATGAGTGACCCCTTGGTTTTCCCTTCCTATTAAAAGGAGGAACTGTTATGGGCTTTGGTGGTAGTTGTGGTGGCTGTGGCTTCGCTGGAGGATTTGCTTTATTAGTTGTATTGTTCATTTTATTAATCATCGTTGGAGCTGCTTGCTTCTGCTAAAAAACTATCGGAAAAGACACTTTTATATGAGTGTCTTTTCTTCATAAAAAATACGCAATGTGCAGTTTAAGTGTAAGATGTAGTATTACATCCCCCTCCATAATGAACTTCGATACTATAAATTTCGTTTAGGTGCAATCTTAAAATTTTAGTTTAATAGCAATATGGTGAAACTCTATTCCATATAATATTGCTATTGCAGAAAAGTAAAACAAACTGGACAACCTAGATTTCAAACTGTAAGATTAGATGTTGGTGAAATTGGGCAGCAAAGCATATATAGAAAATAGGTGTTAATTTTGAAAATCAATAAAAAATTCGAACCAATAATTTTTAATATCTTTATGATTTTAGGTATATCTAGTATTATCTCTTTCGTCATGGTTTCAATGAATGTTGGATATACAGCTTTATTTCTCAAATCATGGATGAAAACATGGGGAATTGCTTTCGTACTTGCATTTTTAGCTTCTAAATTATTACCCTTTGTAGTTAAAAAGATAATGAAAATCTTCACTTTTGTTGAGAATGATGCTTAAGAATAAAGTGATGTACTACTCCGGTTCATTCCAATTAAAAGAGTTTATTATCACAAATACTTAACCTAGTAAAATGTTTTAAATCGAAGGAAGGCATCTTACAGGTTGTCTTTTCTTTATAAGTAAAAAAAGCCCACCTATTTCCGTAGGCGGGCTTTATCTTTATTACACAATACGAAAGTATACTCTCTTTTTCTCTGAAATTTTATGTAATTTTACATATTCATGAACATACATGTCTTGATGGACTTTATCTATATACTCATGGCAGTAATCCATTGAAAATGTATCTTCTTGAAAGCAAAACTCTCTTTTAGAAAAAAAAGACACCCCAAAGTTCATTCCTCCGACTTGAACCTCTTTAATTTTAATAATATGTATTGGACTCTTATCTAAAAAATAATCTAATGTATTCCAATAAGAGAAAGATAATGATAAAATAAAAGTGCAACAAGATGTTGCTTAGTTTTTAAATTTTATGGGAATAACACAAAAGCTAGGTTTGGTCGCCAAGTTTTTTCATTCCTATCGGTCATGAAATACCCCGGTTGGTCGCTGGGGTATTTCTTTTTTTATTAACGTATATATAGGTCTATTATGGACAAAATAAAATATAATCTTAGTAGAAGATAGAACACTGACATCTTTGCCGCTTCTAAATCACTTTGGTCTTGTGCGAAGAAAGTATGGTCAGTACTTTCAGCTCAGTGTTCGATCTACTTTAGTTTTTGAGTTGAGTGTTGCTAATCATAGCAGCACTTTTTTACATTCCAATTTGTTCTTTGATGAATTGAATTATATGTTTTACAAACTGGCTTTGCGTGAAGAAGTAATGAATATTTCTCAGTACTGTCGTCCACGATGCTAGATTACTTACGAAAGACTGGGATTCTGTCTTTTTGGTCGCCTTTTTTTTACGTTTTTTCATTCCTGTCCCTCCCTTCATAAGGGAAGGGCAAAGATGGCACATTTTATATTTTAAAGAGTTATATAGAAGAGGACAAGCTATTCATTAGCAAAATAAAGAAAAGACACCCTAAGGTGCCTTCCTCCGACTTGAACCACTTTAATTTTAATAATATGTATTAGACTCCTATCCAACTATTATTTTACTATGTTAAGTTATTTTTATTTATTGAGAAATACAATAATTTATTTATGTTGGTCGTCTGTATGGTCCATGCAGCGATTAACAAGAGGACAATAGCAGTGATGACACCTAAAAGTCATTGCTTGAGCCGATGGCTAGAAACATAAGCATTACTGTGTATTTATGAAATCTCATTATAAGCAACCTCCTAGTGGAACTACACATTGGTAGAAAAATATATATACTTCTACTTGATAAGTTCTTATTTTAATCATATATAAAAGGAAATGAAACCGGCTATAACAATCAATGGAAGGATTACTGCGAGTTTATTTTTTAGAGGGACACGCTTGTCTGGGACGCCGGGGATGGATAACAAAAGCTAGTAAAACAATTACTCCAATAATACCTAAAAGTGTATGAATGATGATCATCCTCCTAAGTAATATTATTATTAAAATTATATCACATTCAAATGTTTATAAAGTAAATATTTTACAATATAACCCAGATGTTGCATTTTTAAATTCAAAAAAGCCCCTCAAAGCATCAGCTTTAAGAGACCCCATCCTATCATCTTCTCTCTTCATACAATCGATTTGCTTTATACGAGCAAACGAAAAACATACATGTCGCAACGGGGATAAATGTCAAAAAAAGTCCTCTCATTAATGCAAATGGCGTTTCAAATAACAATGACCATAGAAATGATACACCTTGCTTATCCCATAATCCTGGCGTCAAGTATAGTTCTTTCGGATTTACAAAGGCTCCTAAATTCATTGTATTACTATACATAAATAAAAATAATATCGGCAAATAACAGATCGCTAATTCTAAAAATGTTTTAGATAGACGCTTATACTTCCCTGCCCGTGACATTGGATCTGAAAAAATGTCATCTTCACTTTCTTCATCTACCTTTTTAAAATATTGCGTACCTGACCACCGATTACCAGCTATATGCTCCCAGCCACTATCTTCAAATAATGTGCAGTAATTAATAAAATCACTTTTTCTACTAAATACTCTATGGTCTATTTTAATCGTCGCATCTTCTGGTTCTGTATATCTAAATGTATAACCAAATGTATTGCTTTCTAGTTGATAGCCTTTCCAAGCCATCTCTTCTAACCATTTTTCCTCTTTCTCAAAATCTAAAAAGAATTTCAATCTCCACATCATCGTTTCCCCCTAACTATACGTGTAATAAACTTTTTGTAACCGCAATAATGTGCTGCATTCTCATAAAGTCTAAGTGTAATACCTCTTTCCCTCGTTCCGTAATGACATACACTTTTCTTCGTTTATCTTCACTTTTTACTGATTCTATTAATCCTTGTTTTAATAAATTTTCAACCGCGCCATACAGTGTACCCGCTGCGATTTTCACTTGATGATTACTCAGTTCCTCCACCTTTTGCATAATTAAATATCCATGAGCTGGCTCTAACAAAGCTAAAAGAACGTAATACGTTGTTTCCGTTAATGGTAAATTTTTATCTCTATTCATAAAGACCTCCAATGTAACCATAAGTATATAGCTAAACTGTATAGTTCAACTGAATAGTTTCATTTTATACAGTCAGACTGTATATGTCAAATGTAGGAATAACTTTATAACCCAAAACAAAAACGCTACCTTTTTAAAAGATAGCGTTTTTGTTTTATCCTTGCTTATTCTTCGCCTTCATTTGCTCTTCATAAACAAACTTCGCGGTCATAAAGTCGTTAGAAAAATCTTTCAATGCATTCTTCATTACATTTAATTCTTCTTGTGATTTAATTTCAATACTGTTTAAGAAATCAAATGCTTTTGATTGTTCCTCCGCAACAAAATTTTGTGTCATATAGTCATCTTGGAAGTCTTGCTTCGCCTTTTCTTTTACTTTATTCATTGCATCTGTTTTGTTTATGCTTTTCATAGGGTTTTCGAATGCTCCAGTAGGTTGTTCCGGTTTTGGCTCTTCTTTCTTTTCCGGCTGCTGCGCTGGTGCTGGTTGTTGTGGTTCTTGCTTTGGTTGTTCTTGTTGAACCGGCTGCTGCGCTACTTGTTGCTCTTTTTTCGCTAACTCATCTTTTAACTTCTTCACTTGCTCATCAAGAGATTTTTTTTCAGTTTCTAACACACTCATATCACTTTTCAACTTTTGCGTCTCTTCAAAATGTTCATCTACTAATTTATTATATTCTTTCTCAGAGTACATTTTTTCACTGGTTGATGTCGTTTTCTCTTTCGTAACAACTACATTAATAATTATAAATAAGGCTACAATTCCTATTAACGCAACGAAAATCTTCTTTTTATTCATGATTAATCCTCCAAAATGTAAAATTTCAAAAATTATCATAACAGACCAATTCGTTTTCACCTGTCATATTTTGTCGAATCAATATAATAAAAAAAAAGCATCTGAAACAGATGCTTTTTTCTCATTCTTAATACGTAAACGTAATCGTCACTAAAGAATACCCTTCTTTCGCATTGTAAGGCTCCGCTTTATAAGAAACTCGATTTGCCCCTTGCGGATAATCGATTTCGCCAATTGCCTTTTTCACATCTTGCAGTGCACCATTCATTGATTGCTTGTACAGCACTTCAATTTTCTCTGGTTTTGCACTATAACGCTGCTGCATTTTATTTTTTAATTCAGTATAGTTGTTTACGATATATTCATTTCCTAAATAGTTTAACTTTGTATCTTTTAATATTTGCTGATATGCAGGCGTTTTCGTACTACCTGCCGCAATTTTGTTTGTCAGTGTACTATAATAATTTGTTGTAGCTTGCGGATAGTCTCCGCGGTTCCACTCATGATTTCTTGCGATTTGTTCATCTGATAAATTGAAATACGAATACGTTACGCGGCCCTGTTCATCTGGAACCGGATCATCGAATGTTGTATCCAGGTGATACCATTTGTTTTCGATTTTCACTAAATTCCAAGCATGAGGTTGTCCGTCCCCAGTTCCTGTCACGAAATGATTTTCAATTCCTGCTTCTTTTAATAGTTGATAAGTTAATAGTGCGTAACCTTGGCAAACCGCAGAACGATTTACTAGTGCTTCATATGCTGTGTAAGCTTTATAAGACGTATCATAAGAAACATGTTTTACTACGTAATCATGAATCGCCTTCACTTTTTCGTGATCATCCATTCCAACTTGAGTAATAGAAGAAACGATTGCTTTCGCTTGTTTCATGACATATTCCGTCTGTTCTTTCGTTTCACGATATGTAATCTTAAGTGTAAATGTATAATTTCCAGGTGATCCAGAAAGTCCATATGAAACATTCGATCTATTATTATTTGTATACTCATTTTTACTTGCAACTTCTTTATATGCGTTAAAAAGTGTATTCATCACTTCGTTTGTATTATTGTTTTTCGTTTTATATGGAAGTGTAATATTTGTCTCGTATGTATTAATACGCTTTTGTACTTCCTCTTTAAAAGCTGTTAATAATGCCGCATCTCCTGTGTCTTTCACATCAGCATTTTTATACTTCAAAGTTTTATATAAAAACTGCGCATACTGTTCACGTGTTACTGTGCCATACGGTTCAAAATTCCCGTTCCCTGTGCCATCTGCGATTCCATTTGACTGCACTGCACTAATTGCGTTTTCTGCCCAAAATGGATTTGGAACATCCTTAAAGGTATGTTTTTGTTTTGCCGCAAGATGGAAAGCATTTGTAAGAATTTGTGCCATTTCCGCACGACTCACAGAAGCTTTCGGTCTAAATTGGCCATTTTCATCACCTTTAAAAACTCCTAAATTCGTTAAAGTTAATACCTCTTCTGGAAACATTGTAGAACTTTGATTAATATCACCGTAAGGATTTTTAAACGTAGACCCATCCTTTAATACGTAACGAGTTCCATCATTACTAAACGAACCGCCTTGTTTATTCGGTACTAACACTCGATAAATTAAAGCCGCAACTTGCTCCCTTGTCGCAACATCTCCAAAACCAAATATCCCATTTCCATAACCGGAAATAATATTTTTACTCGCTAAATCTTTAATCGCAGGATATGACCAATGTGATGTCGGCACATCAGAAAAAACACCCACTTCAGCAGCTTTTACATCGCTACCATTTGTATATAACAACGCACCACCAATAAGTGATAATGATGTAATTGATTTTAATAGTTTTGTATACATAATGTCTTCTCCCAATACATTCTCTATTTTTGTTGGTTTATGTCGAAAAATCTAAAAATATGACAAAATATATTATACAATTAAAAGTTTTTGATGGATATATTGAATTTTAAAATATGCAAAAATTCATATTGTTATAAGGATTAATAGTAATATTATGTTATTTTACTTGCGAATATACAAATAAAAAAACGCTCATTTGAGCGTTTCATCTATATACCTAATAATTACTTTTTCTTCACTTAGAACTCTTCTTCGGTAATAATCCTTTGATATAACAACTCTTTATACTTCAATATTTCTTCAACCCCACGGCTCTCCATGCGTATATTGTATAACACTTGTTGTATTGACCTCTGATTGGTCCGTTGAAACATTTACTCCATTTAATAGTATGACCGTAATTATTAATCCAATTGAACTGCTGATGATCCTTTTCATTTTAAAGCCCCTTTCTGAAAACCTTTTTCTTTTTCTTTATATCCTAAATAGAAGTATTCACTAGATTTTATTGAATTTCCTTCTTCATGATATTTAACCGCTAATTTTTCAGCATATTCCTGGACATATTGCCATAAACCTACTTCATTAAAGAAAGAAATTCCTTTAGAAATGGCTAACTCTAATTCTTCAGCAGAAACATTCTCATTCATTTCTTTTAGAATTGTAAAATGATGTTCATATTCTTTTTGTTCCAGTTCATTACAAATTATTAATCCTTTTTCAATTAAGGACGCTGCAAGCTTTGTCTTTCCTAACTTTAAATTCTCTCTAGCTTCCAAAAAAATCGCTCTAAAGTGATTCGGAATTTTTTGTGATACTTCTGATAAGTAACGAAGTGCTAAATCAGATAGGTTTTGCTCTGCATACATAACCCCTAAACTATGTCGAACTCGTAACATTAGCTCCTCTTCATTCTGCTTTTTCAAAATATCCAGAGACGACATGAAATAAACTTCTGCTTGTTCAAATTCATTTAGCTTTACACATGCTAAACCCAGAACATTGTCACATGCTGCCACCTTCCTGCTATACCCGTACAGCCCTTCAAATGTATTCCTTGCTCTAGTTGCATATTGAATTACTAAAATAGGCTGGCAAACGTGATAATAATAGCTTGATAGCTTAAAGTTAAATTCTGCTTTTTCAATTGGATCCTGAATATTTCCCAACAAAGATTCTGCTATTCCATAATGCTTTTCAGCCACTTTAAAATCACCGTTTACTGTAGCATGAGAAGCCTTAAAGAAATGGTAATAATATAATAAAGATTCATCTGATGGAGCTTCATCTAACTTCATTTTTCTTAGATCATTCTTAGATATGTCAGATTGATGGGGATAAAACTCTGCACTTAACATTTTAAATCTAAAATCTACAAGTGAATAAAACTCTGTATTCTTTCGATCTTCTTCCATACTATTAACTTTTGTATCAATACTTTGTTTTAATTCCTTTGCCTTAGAGAAATTCTGTGAACGAATTTCTCTATACCACTCATGTAAAAGTAAATTGATTTCTTCCTTTTTTATTACATGTACACTCATATAATCCCTTCTCCTTTGTCTATAGATTACTAACATAATAACAAAAATCTTCCAGCAAAACTTTTAATTTTCTGAATATTGTTGTTTCAAAAAAATTTCTCAATACAATCCCACCATTTTATCCCTTTAAACTATAACTTGTTCTGTTCCTTATTCGTTTCTATATAAAAATAACACATCATTATTAATAGTGATGACACATGAAAGTCTATCCTTTCATAAGAAAGCCTCTTTTCTTTTGTACATTATATCCATTAGGACTCATTTATTTTTTACGAAACCCACCCTTTTGCTTCCGCCGGCGACGAGGAGTCGGGTTTTTGTTATCTTTTTCTAAAATTTGTTTCCTAAAAACATACGCAGAAATTTTACGTACAATGGTTTTCACAAATACTTTTAGAAGTTCAAACAAAACTCCATTAGAGATAGTTTTATAAAATTTTTCACCACTAGCCGTAAAAATATCTTATAATCTCTATATAACAAATTAATGTATTAGGGGTAGATAAAATGCCAGTTACACTCGAACTTATTCTTTTCATTCTTATAGCAATTAGTGCTGTTGGCTATTTAATAAAAGAATTTCAAAAAACTAGGAAACGAACACTTGGAATTTCACTAGAATTTTTAGTTCTTTTCTGGTCAATATGGAGAATATCAACTATTATAATCTAATTTATAAAACATAAATTCCTTCGAATGAAGTGAAACTCTAATCAGCGGGAGTTTTATGGGATAAATTTACCAGTATTTTTACCACAACATTCATGTTAAAATCCCTTGTGAGTACGACATAACTCGACCTTATGAAGCTCCGCAGCTTTTATCGCGGAGCTTTTTTTATTAAAATTAACGCTTTTGTTCACTTTTTTGATACATTTACGAAACATTCATATGTTACGTTATATAAGTCCTTTTTTAAATCTTATTCATTCTAGCAAAAAGTCCTAGTCCCCCTAGGGCTTTTTTGCATTCAAACAATGAGTTGTATTTTTTCTCAATAACCGAAACTACTTAACATGGTAAAATAATAATCGGACTGGCATTCAATACCATATTACAATGGATCAAATCGCAAAAAGGCAGCTTAGGGTGTCTTTTTTATAGAGAATCAGTTTAAAAACTAAAAATAAAAGAACCTCAATAAATGAGGTTCAAAAAATCTACTATTTTAAATTACCTTCGTAAAAAGCAACTCCATTTTGAACATGTTTTAAATACCACGTAATCGTCCCGCCACAAACATTTTCATTAAAACTATTAGCATATACTCCATTTGAGTAATAAAGAGTTCTTTTGAATTTACCATTAGAATACTCATAAGGAATTGAGCATGTTGCTTGCTTCGGAGAGCTCACAGCTTTTTGCGTATCAGCTGAAGCTGCCCCAATTCCTCCTGTTAATGCAATACCTGTTGCCAATAGCCCTACTACTAATTTCTTGAACATAATAAATCCCCCTTTAATAGTTTTTATAGCTTACAACTTAAATGTATCATTTTTGTAATTTATGTAAATATCTTGAACATGTAGAAATATTTATTTAATTATTGGTAATATTAGGAATTTATTTTATCAAATGTAAAATAGAGGGATTAGAGAAGCATGTGAAAATACAGATAGGTTTATATTAAATGAACGTGGTCCAAGTCGGCGGAAGGCACCTTTTGGTGTCTTGTTTGTACATAAAAAAATCTCACCATCTTATAGAAACGATAAGCCCTTTAAAACAATAATTGCAACTATATTAATTTTACATTACATTAAGGTTAGAGAATGTTCTTATATTAATAAAGTGCTAAATAGTAGGTGGAAAAATGGAATTTAACGATTTGGGTATTACCATTAAAGAACTTAGAATTAAAAAAAATATATCACAATCCGAATTATGTCATGGAATATGTTCACAAAGTCAAATTAGCAAGATTGAAAAAGGTATGATTTATCCATCTAGTATATTGTTATATCAATTATCAGAAAGACTTGGTATTGATCCGAATAACATATTTGCACTAACTCAAAACAAAAAATTAAAATATATAGAAAATGTAAAATTTGTAATAAAAGATTGCTTAAAACAAAAACAATATAAAGAACTTTATGAAATAGTGAAAAAAGAGAAAAACTTAAATAATTTTCAAACAAAAGAAGAGAAACAATTTCTAATATGGCATGAAGCAATTGCTATATTTATGGTGGATAAATCATTAAAAACTGCTTTAGATTTTTTAAATAATGCATTAAAACTGACTTTAACTAATTCTGATTTTTTATCAGAAAGAGAAATAGATATTATGCAAACAATGGCTATATTTTATGCGGAAAATAAAGAATATGAAAAAAGTATTAATATATTAAAAAGATGTTTAACTAATTTTAATAAGTTAGATTTTCCTAGAGATAAAGAAATTAAATTAAAAATCATGTTAAATTTAGCAAAATGTTTAGACTTCACATATCAACATGAAGAGGCAATAAAATACCTTGATAAGGGCATCAAATTAGCAATTAATCTAAATACTTTATACCTATTAGGTGAACTATTCTATTTAAAAGGTCAGTATTTATTAAAAATTAAACAACATAATGTAGAAGATGTTATTTATAACTGGAAAAAAGCATTGTTTATATTTGAACTAACAGAAAAAGAATATTATACAAAAACGCTACCAGATCAACTTACTGAAATACAAAATAAAAAAAACTCATAATTTCGTAAAAACTACTTACAAATCCCACAGAAAAAATCCTTATAGCTTTTAAACTTAGATCGATAATATTAAAATAATTTAAGTCGGCGGAAGGCACCTTTTGGTGTCTTTTCTTTATTTTTACAAGGAGCTGTTCAATTAATTCTTAAAAACATAATAGGAAACATTGTTTTATTTATCCCATTTTCATTCATGCTATATATAAAATTCGTTAATAAATCCACCTCAAACATACCTATATGCATAGGAGTATGTTTGAGGTGGAACTCCTTCAAATACTAGTTCCTTTTATAAGCCGTTTTTTTGATGTAGATGACATTATTCTCAATACAATAGAATGAATTATTGGAACATATTTAGCAATATATATCAAAAAACAATATTAAGAAACCCCCTCCACCTTAAGGTAGAAGGGATCTTTTAATTTCTATTTCAAACTACCTAAAATTTCCGTAAAGATAACCCCAAGCGTATGTGCACCTGCATCTGGATATCCTAAACTTCTTTCACCAACTACCGCTCCTCTGCCGAATGATCTTTCAACGATAGATTATATGCCTTGAAGTGCTACTTGCAACATTCAATTCAGATATACGACAGTAAAGAATACATCATCACGGTGTCAGCAAGCAAAAGTGTATTCTGCATTTCTGAAAACAGTAGATGGCAGATTATGACCTACTGAATCTGCTAAGAAAGAATATACAAGAACATCCTTAACATCCTCTTTATTTCCACTAATGATGACATCAAGAAAATCTTCTATTTGGAATTCTGGAGTAAATAACACAATCTTAGTTGTTCTGTTTGGTTCTAAAGAAACAAAAGTACGAGAGATTTCAACTAATTCATTTTGAGTTGGGAAAAAAGTGTTTCGACTTCTCTTAACAGTTACCGTCACATTACTAGTATGGCAACGCGAATCATTGTTTAGCATAATGTTGAGAGCAGTTGGAATAATCCCATTTTCAGAGACTGGAACTCGGAACACTCCAGTAGATTTATGGGCCATATAATCACATCCTTTCAAAATAAAATATATTTACAATATATTAGATGCAAAAAACGTTCATTTTGATATGGACAAATTACATGATTAATATATCTATAATAACCCTCGGTATTACTAAGCCAATGTTTTAAAAGATTAACAAATATCGCGAGAACCAATCGAATGTATATTAAAAGTAAAAAGAATAAGTTGTCTAAAAGACCCCCTATTTTGAGCCAATAATGAGACATTATGTTAATCTTATATGTATAGCTGCACAAAATTGAGAAACTTAAGGAGACAGATAAATTTTATGAGAAAATTATCTATATTACTTACTTTCATTCTAGTATTAGTCAGTGTTACGGCTGCTTGCACACAAGATAAAACAGATAGTGCCGTTGAAAATGGTCCAATAGAAGAACCAACCGCAAAAAATGAAAATGAAGAATTAATAAATTTTGAAGAAAAAGAAGAGATGAGCCGCTTGGAACAAGGTATTTTATTAGTTGGCGAGAGTGTTAAGGGAGGCTATTACTTGGCCGCTGTTCAAAGTGCATATTTAAATGCTAGCAACGATTCCGCCATTGTTAATGTCTCTGTAAAAAATGTACGAGGGCAAACGATTGGACTATCAGAATTAAAATATAACTTAAAAGATGAAAAAGACGGAAAGATCTATAAAGGAAAGGTACTTGATCAAAACCCTTCTGATATACAAGTTAAACCAAATGAAACGGTAGAATTGAAAATAGCTTTTGAAGTACCACGTACCGCAGATGAATATATGTTTTATATTGAAAGCTCTTTAGACCCTCTACAAACATACTGGAAAATTGATAAGCTGCAATCACAAACAAACTAAGTCTAAAATAAGCAAAAAGCAATGAAAAATTTGATATAGATACAAATGAATACTATATAAACGTAAGACCATCGATTTAATGAATCGTTGGTCTTTTTCAAAAAATGCCCCATTAAAAACTAAGAGATAAAAAAGAACTAATCTCTAGAAGAGATTAGCTCAATATATCCAAAGCTATTATGGTACATAGTTTTATGAGCAAACGTTATATAATGTTGTATGGGATACATAACCTGTCATCCCTTTATATGTAACTTTTAACCACTGTTTAGAATTACTGTAATGACCTTGAACATATTCACCAGTTACCCATGTTCCAGTAATTTTCGTACCATCATTAAATGTATGTAAGACAGGTGAATCGACAGTATAACCACTGCGCATCTTTGCACCATATACACCTACCGTACCTCCCTTTGCACAAGCTGCTACTACATTTTCATTTTCAGTAGCATTCGTAGCCGCGAAAGCAGAGCCGTTAAATGTAAATAAAGTAAATATAAAAGCTGTTAGTACTGTACAAATAGATAAACGACGTAACAAAATAAATTCCCCCTTTTTTTATAATTTACTTCTTCACAAATGATTATCTTAAATATTCTAACTATTTTCAATATATTAATGTTGAGAAATATTAGTTGTATTTTTGAAATAAGATTTTATCAAAAACAGTAACAAACTCATATTTTACTGAGAAAGAACCGAAAGAAGTCTTCTACATATCAACTATATAAAAATCCCTCCACCTTAAGGCAGAGGGACTTTCTAATTATTATTTCAAACTACCCGCAATCTCCGTAAAGATAACTCCAAGCGCATGTGCACCTGCATCAGGATATCCTAAACTTCTTTCGCCAACTGTACCAGCGCGGCCCATGCGAGCTACGATTTCTTTCGTGTACTCTGCGCCTTTAACGGCTGCTTCTGCACCTTTTTCAAAGGCAGTTTTCATGTCTTCTTCGTTTGAAGCGCTAGCTAACCAAGAGTCTACACATGGAGCAAGTGCGTCAACAAGTGTTTTATCACCAACTACCGCTCCTCTGCCGAATGATCTTTCACCGATAGATTGTATGCCTTGCAGTGCTGCTTGCAACATTTCAGCGAATTCTTTCACTGTTAACTCACGCTTCTCGCCTGCTGCTTTACTAGCTGCGCGGAATGCTCCGCCCCAAATTGGACCAGAAGCGCCGCCGCAATGTTCCATAATAATCATCGAACAACCGTCAAGGAATGATCCAATCGTTACATTTTCTTGTTCTACAATCGAATGCCACTCACGTTTTAATTGCTTAAATCCTTTTGCAACACTCATTCCGAAGTCGCCGTCACCTGCATGTGTATCTAACTCACAAAACGGTACTTCATTTTTAATAATAATATCGCTCATTTTATCAACGAGATAAATTATGTTGTTTAATGTGATGACATTATTTTTAATCACAGCGTGCTCTTCCGCTGTTTCTAGTTCAAAGGAAACTTCCTTCTCTTCTGTTTCTTCAAGTACATTCACGTACTCTACACTTTCAACTGGTCCATCTACTTTAAACGCTGGTGTATTACATTCTTTTGATAGTAATGTTTTTAGCTCGTCATCTAACTTCATTACCGTTAAAGACATACCAGCCATATCAATACTTGTCATATAGTTACCGACGAATACTCTATTAATTTTAATGTTTCTTGCAGCTAGTTCTCTCGTAACGGCGTTGTTAAATAAGTAAAGTTCTTGCAGTGGTGTTCCGCCAAAACCGTTAACTAGAAGTGCGATTTCCTCGCCATCTTTTACTCCTAAATCTTTCATTAAATCATTTGTCATACGGTTAGCTAATTCATCAGCCGACAGCATTTTTTCACGCTTAATTCCTGGTTCGCCGTGAATACCTACGCCGTATTCCATTTCATCTTCCGCAAGTGTGAAAGTAGGTGATCCGCTCGCTGGAACTGTACAAGACGTTAACGCTAAACCGATTGTGCGCACGTTAGCCGCTGCTTTTTCTGCTACAGCTTTCACCGCTCCTAAATCCATACCTGCTTCCGCTGCTGCGCCGGCAATTTTATGAACTAAAATAACTCCCGCAACGCCGCGGCGTCCTACTGTATATAGGCTATCTTCTACCGCAATATCATCGTCCACTTTTACGTAGTCGACTTCAATTCCATCTTCCGTCGCTAAATGCGCACCGTTTTTGAAATTCATAATATCGCCGCTATAATTTTTAATAATTAATAACGTACCTTTTTTACTAGCTGTTTCTTTAATTGCTTGATATACCTGAATTTGTGAAGGTGACGCAAACACATCTCCGCACACTGCCGCATCTAACATTCCTTTTCCGACTAATCCTGCATGTGCCGGCTCATGACCACTACCGCCGCCGCTAATTAACGTTACTTTATTTTCGTTCATTTCTTTCTTCTTAATTACTTTATGTTTTTTCAAAAGCTCAAGCTCTGGGTGAGCCATAACCATTCCGTTACACATTTCCATTACTAATGTTTCTGGTTTGTTTATAATCTTTTTCATTGTAGTTCTCCCTCAATTCCTTTAATATATTGTGATATATTTGAAATCTTCTTCTTACTACTCATGTTAAAATGAAAGCGTTTTATAGTAAACGGACAAAATGGACAATCTGTCTAAAGACACCGCTCTCATTTATAGATAGGATTTTTATATTAATAACATTCTAGGGATGATTCAGATGACCTCTTCTATAATTTCTAAAAAGATAATCGCGAACTCATTGAAGTATTTAATGGAAACAGAGTCGTTTCATAAAATATCAGTGAGCGATATTATGTTACACTGTCAAATGCGTAGGCAAACTTTTTATTATCATTTTAAAGATAAATTTGAACTATTAAGCTGGATTTATAGAGAAGAAACGAAAGAAAATATTATAGACTTTCTCGATTATGAAAAATGGGAAAACATTTTCGATTTATTATTTGATTACTTTTATGAAAATCAAAAATTTTACCGAAATGCTTTTAAAGTCATTGAGCAAAACTCGTTTAATCACTATTTATTTGAACATACGAAAAACTTATATATGAAGATTATTGATGAATTATCTGTGAGCTGTGGATTCAGCCTTTCTGATGAGACTAAAAATACGATTGCCTCCTTTTATAGTCACGGCTTCGTTGGAACGATAAAAGATTGGATTGAAAGCAAGTGCGAAGTAGATCCATCCGTTATGTCTTCTCTTATGAAAAATATGATAAACAATCAATTACTACTATTACTTGAGCAATCAGCAAAGTAATTAAAGGGTGGCAAAAGCAATGAAAAAGATTATGAATGATGTACAAAATATCGTTCAAGATATGCTGCATGGCTTTTATTTTGAACATAACGACAAAGTAAATTACGATGAAACAAATAACATCATTTATGTAAAAGATATCGAAAAAATGAAGCAAGACGTCGCTATTGTAAGCGGCGGTGGTAGCGGACATGAACCTGCTGATATTGGTTATGTAGGAAAAGGTATGCTTACAGCGGCAGTAAACGGCAATATTTTCACTCCGCCTACAGTGGAACAAATTGTAGCGGCAACTCGCCTCATACCAAAAGATAAAAGTATACTATTCATCATCAAAAACTTTAAAGATGACGTAGAAAACTTTCTAGCAGCAAAGCAAATTGCTCAAGAAGAAGGAAGAAAAGTTGACCATATCATCGTAAATGACGATGTTTCAATTGAAGATGATGCTTCTTTTAATAAAAGAAGACGCGGCGTAGCTGGCACTGTTTTCGTTCAAAAAATACTTGGTGCGGCCGCTCTTGAAGGTCACTCTTTAGAAGAACTAACAACAATTGGCCGTTCTGTTACAGAAAACTTACACACATTAGGAGTTGCTCTTTCACCTGCAAACGATCCAGTGAAAGGAAAAGCTTCCTTCACATTAACCGAAGATGAAGTCTTTTACGGCGTCGGTATTCACGGCGAAAAAGGTTACCGCAAAGAAGCACTATCCTCTTCTGAAATATTAGCGATCGAACTAATGAACAAACTAAAAAGCATTTATCGCTGGAGAAAAGGTGACAACTTCGCTATCCTTATTAATGGACTCGGCGCAACTCCATTAATGGAACAATACATTTTCGCAAACGACATTCGCCGTTTGTCTGAACTTGAAGGATTGCAAGTGACATTCGTAAAGGTTGGTACGCTGTTGACTTCTTTAGATATGAAAGGTGTTTCGCTCAGTTTGCTTAAGGTAGCGGATTTGGATTGGATGAAGTGGTTGAAAGCGGATGTTAGAGTGGGTAATTGGTAAGTAAAAATCATGATGATAAAAGCCTTTAACTATAACAAGTTAAAGGCTTTTTACAAATTGAAATATCGCACGAGCGTTCAAAAGAAATTCGTAATCACCTCACTGAATGATGACAGGTCTTCCAAATAAAGCTGGATGATAAATTAACATCGCCCCTACAAATGAACACACTAAACAAAAAACAGCCTCGTATTTTATAACTAGAGAAGAGTTGGTATCAAGCTTTTTCCCCTCTCTTCTTAATATCATTTTAAAAGCTCTATATAATAAATATCCAACAATCGCCCCGAGAGTGTTCGTAAATAAATCATCAATATCTGTAATTCTATTATTTAGTAATTGATTTAACTCAATTGCCAATGAAAAAAAGAATCCTGCACATACGGTGTTTTTCATTTTTCTAAAATGCGGCCAAATCATCGGTAATAAAAAACCTAACGGCATAAACAGTACGATGTTCAAAAGATACGTAGTACTACCTGCCGTATCAAATAGAGTCAAATTGATTTGACTTACACGAATCCACGTTTCATATCTACTTATATCCCATACAGTCGCGATCTGCGTCACCCTATACACTAACGAAAGGTAGAATAGAAAAACATATACCCATAGAAAATGCCGAATAGATATGTTTCTTTTCGCTTTAAAATAAAATCCAATTTGAAACACAATACAAAAAATAATCGTAAAAAAATACGTATACAAATAATTAATCAAAACTCCTGTATCCATGTAGAATCCCCTAACTTTACATTTTCATCTATGACTTTGTCTTTTTTAGTCTCCTTCATGATGTAACTCATTTATAGGATAGGAAAAACTTTTAAAATAAAGAGTGGGGTAAACATAAAATTTTTCTTAAATCTTCAGTTGGGTTTTATTATTACTCTTCTTAGGCATCCGCCATTGATAGCTAGGCAACAACATGCTTAAACCTAACAATACTATCATTTTTGCACGTAATCCTCGTAGTACTTTAACCGATAAAGCATATATAAAATCATGTGACTCGTTTGTTCAGTTAAAACATGAAATTAATAAATATATGACGTACTATAATCACTCTTGCTATCAATGGAATTTAAAGAAGATGACTTCTGTTTGCATACAGAAATCATCTTTTTTAGGTTGCCTAACTTTTTTTAAAATGTCCTTTACAAAGGGTACAGATCAAGAGCACCTTATTCCTATTCGAGGGGATCAACTATACCTTCTTCCCTTAAAATCACACAAACCCATTTACAAATCTATAAAAGTAGATATAATATCCTTATGGAACCTTCATTAATTTATAAAGCATTGTCAAATGAAACAAGATGTCAAATTCTATCATGGTTAAAAAATCCAGAAAACCATTTCGACGAAAAACCTTATTTAGAACAAGGGATTAATTTTCAGATTGGAGTGTGTGTAGGAGATATTCAGCTTAAAACTGGCTTAGCCCAATCGGTTATTTCTAGTTATTTATTAACTATGAAAAAGGCAGGACTACTAGACTCTGACCGAATTGGAAAATGGACATATTATCGTCGAAATGAAAAAACAATACAAGCGTTTTCTGAATACGTTCAAAATGAATTATAAAGTAAAAGCAAATAATCAACCTACCATTGATTATTTGCTTTCACACATTCTGCTTTTATATAGCTGCCCAATACATTCTTTTTAAAACTTCGCTACCTATAAAAGAAAGAAACATAGAAAGGAGCATCTTTTTTAACATATCATATCTAGTTATTTAGATATCTGTGTTTGTGTTTAACATTACATAATTCTATTACTATTGACATCCAATCATGCTCATTTCCTTGTTAATAAATCGATTTCACTTTCAAAATAATAAGAAGAATGGAGAGTTTTACAAATGAAAAAAGTAAGTCCTTTACTTATTCTTACACTAGCAATAGGGGTGTTTGGAATTATTACTACCGAGATGGGTATTGTCGGTGTATTACCACAAATCACTCAGAAATTTGGCATTTCAACTGCACAAGCAGGGTTTTTAGTAAGTATATTCGCACTAGTCGTTGCTATTTCTGGTCCGTTTTTAATTCTGCTCGTCTCTAGTATTAATCGTAAAATAATTTTATTAATAGCAATCTTTGTTTTTGTTATTTCAAATATAATTTACGCTTATACAACACAATTTGAAATCATGCTTATTTTTCGTATTTTACCTGCAGCACTTCACCCACTCTTCTTTTCAATCGCTCTTGTAACTGCTGCTAAACTTGTCCCTCCTGAAAAGAGTGGTCAAGCGGTTACAAAAGTTTTCATGGGAATTACGGTTGGCTTTGCACTAGGTGTACCATTAACCTCTTACCTTGCAGATCAATTTTCATTAGAAATTGCTTTCTTATTCGGAGCGCTTATTAACGCCCTTGCATTCATTGGAATACTAATCTCACTTCCTTCTATGCCCGTTAAAGAAAAAATGTCTTTCGGCAAACAAATTCGTATACTCGGCAAACCAGGATTATGGTTAAATATTTTAACTGTCACATTCCTTTTTGCAGCCATGTTTTCCGTATACAGTTACTTCGCCGAATACCTTGCGAAAGTAACTTCCATGAATGGATCGCTCATCAGTATCATGCTATTCATATTTGGTATAGTTATGATTTTAGGCAATCATTTATTTGGTAGTCTTCTGCAAAGAAGCATAGTAAATACAGTAATATCGTTCCCTATTTTATATTCTATTGTTTACATATTGGTTTATTATTTAGGTCCTTATCTTGTTCCAATGATTTTTATGGTATTCATTTGGGGAATCGTGCATGCTGGTGGATTAATTGTTGGTCAAACATGGTTAATAAGTGAAGCAAGAGAAGCACCCGAATTTGGTAATAGCCTATTCGTTTCATTCTCAAATCTTGGAATTACTCTAGGAACAACTATTGGAGGCTGGTTCATTTCAAACTTAGGTATTCATCAACTTATTTGGAGTGGATTTATATTTACACTACTTTCATTTCTATTAATTATAATAAAACTAAAATTTTTCACTTCTAATAACCTAGCTTCATTATCAAGCTAGTACATTTTCAGTTCCAAACTGGATAAAAAACATTATACAGTGAAACTTTAATCAGCTCTCACCAATCGGGCGTTTATGGGCAGCCCGGCAAATAGTGGGATAAATTCTATATAAAATACTGGTTATTCTTCTTATAAGATTTTATAAACTATAAAGTATGACACTCAGAGCCTTTAGCTATAAATACAAGTTAAAGACTTTTTATATAAAAACAGCTTTAAAAGGTGCTAATTTTATGGAACATCATCAAAATAGAATACTAAAAAAAGGCTCCATTGCTGGAGCACTCAAAAAATAATATAACTAAACGAATTAAAACAAGGAACAGACAATTAAAATATACAAATAAAACATAAATAAATCTATATATATGTAATATTACATATAAAAATCCTATTTATCACTGCTATAATAAACTTACTCGATGATTGTTATATTATTCATAGGTTAAAAGCAATAAGTTACCTTCTTAACACCAATTTACAAAGAAAAAAAGACATCTTAATTGATGTCTTTTTTTCTTTTCCAAAGGACCTGCTCAATTATTGCGTAAAAAACATAAAGTAATTTGAATCCGTTAAAATACATGAGTGTACCCTTGTTTTCCCCTCTTATTAAAAGGAGGAACTATTATGGGTTTTGGTGGTAGTTGCGGCGAAGGCTGCGGTTTTGCTGGAGGATTTGCTTTATTAGTTGTACTGTTTATTTTATTAATCATCGTTGGAGCTTCTTGCTTCTGCTAAAAAACTATCAGAAAAGACACTCTTATATGGGTGTCTTTTCTTTATAATAAAGTGAAACTTTATTCCTCCGCATCCCTCATACTGTAATACCCCAAATTAATAATAACCAAGAAATACCCACCCATAATTCCGGCAGCGAATGTCCACATGAATTCATGGTGTTCAATTTCATACATAATAATCGCGCCGAGTATTGCGGCTGCGAATCGATTCATCATTCCGAGCATCGGTGCTTTTTCTTTTTTTACAATGCTATCTCCGAACTTTTCAATACGCCTTCCTAAAATCCAGGCGCAGTACATACTCACCAAAAGGCCAATGCTTATCCCTACAAACTGGGCTGAAAAAGGTGTCACGAGCCAGCCCAATAACATTACGCCTAGCAAACAATACATTTGTATGTTAAACGATTTTAGTGCCATACGAATCATGTTATTCTCCTTTATCTTTCTCATTGTAATTCCGTATCATCAATCCAATCTTCCAGGCTTCAAGCTTTCAGCTATATCTTTTTTAAAATGAGGAAATTTGATTTTGCTCACCATTAAATAAGCGAGTACGCATGTACCAAACGCCACGGAAACTGGATTCTTTAAAAAACATAAAATGAGGAGACACATTGCCGCAAATGGAATCGGCATACCGATAAAGGTCGGGAGTTTGCTTTGCTGTGTGTTAAATCTTGCAAGCCGAAGCATTCCGCAAATACTGTAAGCAAGTGCACATATCATCCCGATAGACTGCAAATCTTTTAAAGCGACACTATATGCAAGAATAGACGGTGCCACACCAAAAGTAACTAAATCCGCAAATGAGTCCAACTCTCCACCAATTTCTGAAACAGAATCCAGTTTCCGAGCGACCATGCCATCAAAAAAGTCAAACAGCATACCTGTAATAATAAAAACTGCTCCCAAATAAATATCGTGAACGAAAATAGCGTAAATAGCTAAAAGCCCACATACAAAATTTGCTATCGTAATCATATTTGGTATGAAACTCATAATGCACTTCTCCTCCTTTCTACTAATTGCTTCATCTAAGTTCTTACTCATTACAATCAAGATCCTTCTGCTTTTCTTCCAATATCACTTTATTTATTTTCGTTAACGTATCTGTCATTTGCTCTAGGGCGTTTATATCGATTTTAGAAAAATATTTCTCAATTAATACATCATCTAACTCAGACAACCGCTCTATATACTTACTACCGTTTGGACCAAGTGTAAGAAAATACTCCCGTTTATTATTAGGGTTTACTTGTTTTGAAATCATCTTCTGTTTCTCCAATTTCGATAAAACTTGGCTAACGGCACTTTTTGATACATTAAAAGTAGTCGCAATGTGATTTGCCGTCGTGTTTTCATTTAAATTAATATGAAATAGCATGCTCTCTTGCTGTCCTGTAAGACCGAACTCATCTTTTAACTCCTGGAATAGTAAAATGTAGAATTCATTATAAGCTCGGTTCATTTCATTAATTACTTCTTTATACGTTCTAGTCATAGCGTTATTCCTCCATGCTTTTATTTCGCTTAATAGTTAAGTTAACTTAACTATAGTATACCGTTATGTTCATGTAAAGGGAAATATCGCTCTACACTTTACTCACAATGATACAAAAAAGAAGACACTCTTCTAAAACAAGTTTAGTCGCTTCTGTCTCACTGCTTTCCTCATCCAAATACTCGGTAAGTCATTCTGAATAATCAAAAAGAAAAACAATTAAATTCCATATAGACCCATTACTGGTTAAAATGTTATAATGGAATCACCCTACATAGTTACTCATAGCCAGACTGAGGAACTAGCGTCTTATTAAGTAATGCGCATAACTAAAATAAAAAAGACACTTTACGGTGTCTTTTTTATTTATATTCCTAGGAATTATCTCTTTTATAAACACACTCTATCAAACAGTAAAGGAGACAAACAGATGGAACATCCTGTTGCAAGAGAATTACGTTTTATACGGGTATGTCTTATCATTTTGATTATTGTCATTGCATTCTGGAACCGGGAGAAAACTGTGGAAATTACTGATCACGGTAGCGATCCTATTTTAAACACCAGCAATATGACCCAAGTTGGTGAGAATACATTTGCATACAAAGACGAATCGAATCAAATTAAAATATTTAAGTTTAATCCAGATACAAATGAAATAAAATTAATAAAAGAGTTTTATGCTAACGAATATTAATTACATGAATTAAATAATTCAAATCTGTAGAAGACACTTTAAAGTGTCTTTTCTTTATGAACTACAAAGTATGAGAACCCAAGCCATTACGACTAAGGCTTTTACTATATAAAAAATAAAACATAGTAAGAATAGAATACTCACTTAAATTATTTTTCACTTCACAAACTACATCCAAAAAGTTGGATAACTTCTTTTACTACTCATATTATTAATAAATAAAGCAATAACTACAATAACAACGGAGCCAATTAAAACTGGTGTTACTAAATAACTCCAACTGTTTGCCCCTAAAATAACGATAATCGGATCGGCGCCTGCCGGAGGGTGCGTCGTTCTCGTTAACATCATAACGGCTATTGCCATCCCCACCGCTAAAGCAATTGTCCAATATTCATTCCCAAACAAATGATATATTGATAGACCAATGAAAGTTGAAATCAAATGTCCTCCAATAATATTACGCGGCTGAGATAATGGCGCATTCCAAACTCCAAACGCTAATACACAACTCGCACCAAATGGAGCCATTAATAATTCTGTAGAGGTTATGCTCGTTAAATATGTTAAGGTAAGAATTGTTAAAAACCCCCCTAGTAGTCCCGTTAAAGAGTCCTTTACATTTACTTGTAATGGGCTTCTTCCTTTCCCTTTCATTTTTGTAAAATATCGTACACTTATTGGTTGAGGATCTTTCTGCTTAGTTGCTGTTATATTATCCATCGTTCTCCTCCTTTATTTACCAACAATTATAACTCGGCATAACTAACCTGTAAATATTAATTTAAGGGGTTAGTTCTAAAGTACAAAAAAAGAATCAACTGTTATAAGTTGATTCTCTAAACTTCTTCAAATTTTCGATCCTGAAATTTTGCTACCTTTTTCCGGTTCCCACATATTTTCATAGAACACCATTTTCGTTTTCCACTCTTATCTATAAATAATAAAACACAGTCAGGATTTGAACACCTTTTAAGGGAAATAAGCTTATTTTCTGCTATTAACGTTAAAGCGTCAAATGCAATTAACGATGCGAGTACATCCTCGATTTCTCCAACTGGGATAGATACTAGCTGCTGTTCAATGATTTTATATGTAAATGGTGCCTTCTCAATTTGTTTTTCTAAATACGTAATAAAATCATTAGAAATTTCTTGCTGATCAGCAATTGCCTCAAACTGTTTTCTCAATACTTCTCTTACCTCTAATATGCTAGATGTAACTTGATCCATTCGCTTCTGAATTCCTATAAGTGTTTTTTCATTCCAAAAAGGAAGATTAACCTTTATTACATGTAGCCATTCTAATACATCTTCATCTGTTATTAATAAATCATAACGTTGTCCACGCCTAACTAACTCTGTATTTACTAAATCTAATGAGAGATTTCCCGATATAAGCGGGAATTGTTTTGTTTCCTGCATGTACTCATCACCTTCTCTTTAAACAATCATATTCCAGATTAATACAGCAGTGCAACTTTTTTATAAACTACAAAGTATGAAGATTAAAGCCTTTAGCCATAATTACGACTAAAGGCTTTTTGTATGTAAGTAAATGAAAAAGGAGCTAATTTTATGGAACATAATAAAAATGGAATGCTTGCTTTAATTGTTTTATTTTTAGGATTAGTGTTTTTTGTTAGTGGAATGGTTTATCATTTATGGGGCTCATTTTAATTTCAACTTTTAGACAGATAAATAATTCGAATCAGAGAAATGCTCAATTTTTCCCTTTTCCTTCCAAAATTAATATAATAAGATATAAAATGTAATACATATACAAATATATATAGCACTCATTAAAAGTGCTTCTATTTTGGAAGGAAGAAACAAACGATGAACAAAAAGTTATTAGCATCATTATTATGTAGCACATTCTTGTTTGGAGCATCGGCTTGCAGTTCACATGATGCGCCTGCGAAAAATGAGCAGGCGACTTCTAAAAAAACAGAGAATGACAAACTTAGCAGCAAGGATCCGCAAAAAGAACTTCCTACCAATGTAGATTCCTCTGATGTATACATGTCAATGGGATCTGCCGAGTCATTAGATGTTCTAGGGACTGGAGAAGTTAAAGCACAAGGTGTCTTTAAAGTATTAGACATCGCCGTTTATAATCGTAAAGA
The DNA here is from genome assembly GCF_058792475.1 of Bacillus sp. MT94. Taxonomy (NCBI): domain Bacteria; kingdom Bacillati; phylum Bacillota; class Bacilli; order Caryophanales; family Bacillaceae; genus Bacillus; species Bacillus sp. MT94. Next base: position 450,855 of record NZ_JBXAEZ010000003.1, read on the forward strand.
AGAACCCATTACACTAGATATTAACAACTTTAAATTAATTGATGGATTTGGAAGAGAATATCACATTTCCAATGAATATCAGTCAGTACTTAAAGCTGCAAATATCTCCACATTCAAATTTAATATTGTTAATCCTAATGAAAGTTCGGAAGGAAACATTGTATTTGATGTACCGAAAAACACGCAAGGATTAACTTTAAAAATTAATAATGATAAGTTAGATAAAGAACTCCAATTAAAAGTGGAATAGGCCAATAAATGCGTCTCCCTTAACATTCTCTACCGACATAAAAAAGTACAGTCTTTTCTACAGCAGACTGTACTTTTTTATTTATCATTTCACATAACATTCCCTAATTTTTTTGACTAGATGCTCTCCAATCACGAAAAGATGTTGGGCGTCCAGAAAAAGCTCTTTGCTTTGTAACAGATGGTTTTTCTTCAGGAGTCATTGTTTTTTCTTTAAGAGTCGCTGGTTTTTCTTTAAGCGTCACTGATTTTTCTTCAAGAATAGTCACAGCTGTTTGCATTTTCTCTAACTGTTCTTTCAACAATTGTTGTTCAATCTTTAAATCCGTAAGTAAACGTAAAATCATCTCAGAATTAGCCATAAGATCCTCCTTCCCCCAATACACAGAATAAAATACAATATGTAGCAGACGAAATACCGGTGACAAAAATAAGGTCGTCAACTCTTTTTAACTTCCAAAATCCTTTTATTTTTTTAAGGACCTGCTCCATTCACCCTTAAAAACATAAATTAAATTAAATCCATTATTAAATGGTCTTTATGGAAGGAGGAGTTAATATGGGCTATGGAGGTAGTTGTGGTGGAGGCTGTGGTTTCGGCGGCGGATTTGCCTTACTTGTTGTGCTCTTCATCTTATTAATCATCGTTGGCGCTAGCTGTTGGGGCGGCGGATTCGGCTGCTAAGGAGAGGCACTCTTGAGAGTGTCTTTTTTTTGATATGTGGCTTGTATACATATTGTTCAAATCTATATATTTTTTAAAAATATAGATTTAAAGCATATTTCTCAATGAATAAAACAACTTAACATGGTAAAATAATATTTGGATGGGAGTCCAATATATTATTAAAATTAAGATGGTTCAAGTCGAAGGAAGGCACCTTAGGGTGTCTTTTCTTTATGACTTCTATCATCAACAAAGGGTGATACAAACTATTACATATGTTTGTACCACCCTTTATTGATGCGTTTAGACTTCACAGGTGTTGAAGTTTTAGACTTCTCCCTTAGTGTACCCATCTTATTAGAACATCCTGTAATCTGTAGACAAAATGTAGCTAATAAAAACAATATTAATAATTTCTTCAATAAATCCTCCTACATACATAAAACACCATATGTTACAAAACAAACATAACATCAACTCTTCATAAAAACAATATAATCCTCGGTCCTTAAGCTATCTCTTAACATAGGAGTACCGCCACATATCCATTTTTAAAATATCCCCTACTTAAGGAATTTGTAAGTATCAAGTAAGAAAAACGAGAACTTTGTTTCGTATAATCAAAATATAAAGTGAAGGAAGAAAGATTATTTCTGGGATTAATATGCATGTGACAAGAGAAGAAATCTACGTTTTTTTAGAATAATAATATGAGTATGTCCAAGTTTTGGAGATTGCTTGCAAATATTTTTAAGTTTTCGCACCAGAACCCTAATTACCCTACCTGTTTTTTACCATCACATATTGGAGGTTAAAACATGAATAAAAAAAAGAAAATACAAAGATCAGCACTTACCTTTACCCTACTCTTTTCTTTAGGCGTTTCATCTTTCCCGCTTACAACAACTATTCACGCAGATACACGTGAGAAACAATCTGCTGAAAAGAAATTAATCTCTTTAACGGAGCGTACATCATTATTTTTTGAATATCTCCAGCAAGGTAAGTATGCAGAGGCACTACAGTTGACGTCTACTGCTTTTCAATCCAAATTTACAGCAACCACATTACAAAACTGGTGGACACAAAGTGGCTGGAGCGGGATAAAAAGCATGGGAATCCCTGTGATAAAAGAACGAAACTTGGTCCATCAGACGGTGGAAATTCCAGCAGCTACCGAAGGAACTACCATACCGCTACTCCTTAAATTCACACCTGGCGGGAAAGTAGATGAAATTGGAGAAAGGCCACCCGAGGAATCTTTTACCATCCCCCATCCTAGCTATGATCAACCTGACTCCTATCAAGAACGTGAAATCGTCATTGGAAATTCTACCTATCCGTTACCAGCGACATTAACAGTTCCGAAACATAAGCCTGGTGAAAAGCTGCCCGTAGTTGTTCTTGTTCATGGTGCTGGCATCCATGATCGCGATGCTACCTATTTGGGAACAAAAATCTTACGCGACCTTGCGGTGGGCCTTTCATCCAACGGAATTGCAGTGTTGCGCTATGAAAAACGTACCTTAGAACATGCATTAAAGATGAGTGCAGAACCTGTTACGTTAGATCGTGATACTACAGATGATGCTATATATGCAGCAAAATCAGCAGCGCAGCAGGAAGGCATTGATCCAAATAATATTTTCATTCTTGGACATAGCCTAGGAGCCGGCACAATGCCGCGTATACTAAGCAAAGCGCCTTCCTCACTTGTCCGAGGAAGTATCTTACTCGCACCACCTGCACGCCCTTTGACTGACATTGCCATTGATCAGTATCAATACCTTGGGGAGTCAAAGGAAGTAATCGATGAATTAAAAAGACAAGTCGCTTTTATCCAGGATCCTGCTTTCAATCCTGACCATCCTCCAGCTGGCTACAATTTTGGGTCACCTCATTTTATGTATGATGTTTCTAGGTGGCGTCCAGTTGAAGAAGCACAATCACGAAAGGAGCCTTTACTCATTTTGCAAGGAGCACGCGATTATCAAGTAACAGTAAAAGATGAATATACAAAATGGCAGAAAGGACTTTCAAACCGCGGGAATGTTCAGTTCAAAAAATACCCGAAATTGAATCATTTCTTCACGGAGGGTGACGGGGAATTAAGTCTTCCTAGTGAATACGAAATTCCTGCTAATGTTCCCGAGTATGTCATCCAAGACATTATTACATGGGTTAACGAGACAAAAAAATAAGAAAACATCAAAAGCCTTCATGCAATCATCATTGCGTGAAGGCTTTTTGAAACTAGTGATTCAGAGATAGCTATTATAATGGATCAAAACGAAAATTATATTTTTCTACGTACTAAATAAAACGCTAAGGAACCCATAATAACAGGTGCAACGAAGTCAAAGAAATATGAAAAAGAAAAATTAAAAAGAAAAAGAAATGGTATAAGTGTATAGATAACTGCTAGTCCTATAAATAAAGGAATTCCAAATTGAAACTCTCGACATCGTTTAATTTTCCTATATAAGACTTCCCCAATTAGACAAGCTATAAGAGCTGGTATACTACCATAAGTGACGATAGTTTTTATGAACCCCTGTAAAACGTCTGGGTGAATAAAGCTAGGATTAAAAATATATGAAATTAAGAACCATCCAAAAATAAAAGCAAATAGACTTGCAGCATAACTAACTACAAATTTTATCAAAGTAAGCAACGTAATCATCCTCACAATTCCCTAATATTATCTTCATTTTATCATTTTCTCTTAAAAAGATTCCAAAAGGGTATACTTGCCCTTCAGCTTTCTTTTTTAACGCTTGTTCAAGACGTATTTTTTGATGTTATTCTGTATAAAAAACTTTTGGGAGCAACCTGTTCGAAAAATTGATAAAGAATAAGCGATTGAAGGATGAAAATAGAAGACTACAAGGAAAACTGTATGAACAAATATAATGAAACAAGGCTCTTACTTTGTAGCGGTATCCACGAAGTAAGAGCCTTGTTTTTTCTACTCATTTTTTATATCAGTCTTGATTTTCCAATGGAAAGGCACAGAAAATCTACTACAGAAGTTGTGATACCTCTAGGATTAACAAATTCTTTAAATTTCTGTGTACTACGTACAAGCCCTCTACTTTTGGCATGTGCCTCTAATTCAGCTCGAACTTGTATTGTATCCGGAGCCATTCTTTCTAAAGCATGCGCAGAATATTTACGATCATTAATTTCGAGTTTTTAAAACTCATTTATTGTAACTGTAAAATGTGGTTTGAATTTTACTTCGATTTTTTTCTTTTCTTCTGTACCTAGAATGTATAGTGAATCATTACGAGTATATATTTCTTTCACTGATTCCATCTTGGTTTCTATGATACGTTTGTCTTCGTATAGCATTATTAATTCAACTGTTGCATCATAATAGAACATATTCATAACCAGTTCAAATCCAAGTTTATCAATTTTACTATATCGATACGCACCTGCACCTGGAATATAGTAATCTTCTGGTTCGCTTTCGAAAATTTCTAGTAACTCATACTTATCATGTTTAATATCCAATATTCCTCAACCTTTTTGTCATAGATTACTTACTATGCTATTCATTCTATTCTTTTTTCTTTGCGGGAACAACTGTGATAACGTCACCTTTATCATTTATAACTACGTAGCCTTCGTCTCTAACGTATTTCCAAGTACCAGGATTGTCTCCTGGTTTGCGAGTGCCCGTTTTTATAATATCTTCAACTACATTTGGAGTCATTCCTCGAGGATCAACTTTTTTTAATTCTTCCATGTATTTATCTGATCCGAATGTATACCCTTTTCTTTCAGCTCGCTCACGTGCTCGTTTTGTAAGCTCCGCTCGAACTTGAACTGTATCAGGTGCCATTCTTTCAAGTGCATGTTCAGAGTACTTACGTCCATCAATGACGCCGCCACCTCTTGGCATACTCCATCCAATTTCTTCTGTTACCTTTGATACTTTCCCTAAATCCTTCGCTTTTTGTTCTAGTTCTCCATATTTACCAAACACACGGCCAACAACTTTAGGAGACCCACCTACTAGTGTAGAAACAGTTCCCCAAACATAATCATCTGGACCATATTCTCTCTCTGTGAAAAATTCTCTTCCGTTAATGAGTTGTAACCCTTGTTTGATTTGTCCTACAATTGGAAAGAAATCAAGTGACATGGATCCAAGCTCATTAGTACGTTTCTGCTCTTCCAGATATTCTTTCATTTTTTCAGGTGGTACACCAAAATCCTTAAGACGGGTTGTTAAACCATCCATATTACCAACATTTTTAACAACATTAGACGTATCTATTTTGTAGCCTGAAATTTTATTAGCAGAATCCATCATATTATTAGCAGCATCTAATCCAGACATAATATCTGTATGTAGTGTTGGAAATGCTTGTTGAGCTTCTGCAACATGCGTTGAGACACTATTAATTAGTCCATCAGCCATTACTGCTTGTTTATGAAGTGATGCCCCAGCTTTTTGTACTGAATCTCCAAACTTATGGAAACTTTGATTTACTACGCGTAAATCACTGGCCATTTGTTTATATTCAGGTAGTCTATTTTTGAATCCTTCCTTCATGGCAGTAAGTTGCTGTCCATAGTCGCGAACACCGTCTGCATATTTTTCTATTTCACCTTTTGGTAATGTGCCAACCCATTTTTCTGCTGGTTCGATAAACACCTTATTAATTGAGAGCGAGTAAGCTGTTGTCATGTCCATAAACATTATCATGGCATCTGTTCCTGCATCAGCAGTATCCACAAACCATTCCAACATTTGCTTTTTATAGGCTGTCATACTATTTTTATAATCCGTTAAACCATTCACATAGTTTTGAAGGTTAGCTTTATCCTGCTGTACCAAATATTTACCTTGTTGAATTTGTTGAATAATATTACCTGAATCCTGATTCGCTTTATCGATAACCATAATACTATCTTTTAGTAGCATTAATTTATGGATTTTCCCAAAATCCTGATTCATCATCTCTAAAGTTGCGATAGTAGAATTGTATTTTTCTCTTACAGCTGGATCAGCTTCTTTTTCATAAATTTTATCTACAGTGTTCTTCAATTCAGATTTTTTTAGTGTGGTTAGTAATTGAGAGACACTTTGTGCAAGTTCACTAGATTCAACTAAAGCCGCATCATCATTTTTAGTTTCTTTTGCTTTTTTATAGCGTTCTGAATATTTTTTTACTAACTCAGTACTCTTTTTTAAATCATCAATATCTTGACGAATTGTATCTATTTTATTAGATAGAGATTGATCAAACACGACTGCAAATAATTTTTGCACAACGTATGTTTGACCATTGTAGTTCACCTTAAACCATAGAGGACCGTCTTCCCCTACTACTTCAAGAATTTCATCCTTTCTAACTTTTATTGGGTCAAATCCCCTTACAACTGTTCTGGATTTGTAGATATTTTGGTCGAGGGATTGGATTGTTATCCACCCTTTTACCATTTTACCTGTTCTATCAAATTGGAATTGTTTTCCTTTGTAGGTTACATTGCCTTTTTGAATCACACCGTTATCGTCTGCATAATACCAATGGGTAGTTTGAGAGAACCATCCTTTTTGTGCAGCTCCACTTACCGTATCAAAATAGTAGTCCTTTCCGTCTACGGTATTCCATCCTGAAGCTAGATTACCATTTTTATCGAAGAAATAGGTATCCTCCCCTGAACGTAATAATCCAGTATGTTTCACGCCTGGTTTGTCATAATAGTATTTCTTTTCTCCATCTACAACCCAGCCAACCGATTCATTGTTTTTTATACCTGATGTTGCCATGATTGTCCTATATAAGAACACAGAAAATTGCTCTCTTGTGACAAGTCCATTTGGATTAAAATTGCCATCACCAGTACCATTTGTGATTTTATTCCCAGCTAATATTTTGACATATTCGTTAGCCCAATGACCTTTCATATCCGTAAAGTCAAAATTCCCTTTCGGTTTTAAATCGAATGTTCTGACCAGTACTGCAGCCATTTCAGCACGCGTCATATTATTTTTCGGATTGAATTGTTTCTCTACATTTACGCTAAATATGCCCCGTGCAGTAAGTGCCAAAATTTCCTTTTTAAAATTGCTATCACCAATATCAACAAATGGATTATTGGTACTATCTTGCGGTTTTAAATATCGATACAAGAATGCAGCAAGATGTTCGCGAATAATAGGATCCGTAGCACCGAAATATCCATTTCCGTATCCTGTTATAATCTTATTTTCAGCCATATACATCATTTCTTTATATGCCCAGTGGGTTTTAGGAACGTCAATAAAAGATGATGAATTCACTTGACCATTTTGTTCTGCATACGCTGTTCCTACTGTACTGAATAATAAAATACATATCACAGAACTTAAAAATAATTTCTTAATTGTATTCATAATAGATCTCCTATTCAATTTTTAAAAATATAATTGCAAAATCAGCACTTATTTTATCCTTCATTTACGGCGTTTTATATAATTATCAAATTTCTATTCATACTAATATTTCGCATAAGGACAACCTAAGTCATTCTGTCTAAACAATAATTAGTTCATAAGATGTTTCATGTTTTAAATGTAGTAGCCCGTTTATGGAACCTTCTTAATAAACAGTAAAACCAAGTTTTTTAATTTGAAAATCCCTTAGTCTAAAATTCGCATTATGTTGAAGAGATCCATAATAATACTAATCTCCTTTCTCTTTGACGCGGCCTATTTGATTTAAAACTTCGACTTCCTCTGTAAACATTGGTGCATAGGTAGAAAGTAATTAAAATAATGATAATATAAGTCCTATGGTTTTCTTCATACTCGCATCTCCTTATCAATTCGTAAAAAACTTTTTAATTATATATTAGGTTTAATTACTATTAAAATAAAAAAATATAAATATGCATAATTACATATTTACCTTCTCAATAGAGTGTACTCTATTGAGAAGCTTACAAGTTATTGATTTTAAAGGATTTAGAGTTTCTCAAATACACTTATCAAAATCGAAGCGTGGTATTTAATTTCAGAGTGGCCCTTGAAACCCATAATCGTTTCCGTACCCCTATAATGCTATTCATTTTTTTATACATTCCTATCCTGGCGTGGGTTGCAGAGTTTCCGTTTTTTACTGAATTAGCCGAAAAAATCACGCTAAGCAAAAAATATAATAAGCTGTCGATATAGACAGCCCTTTACATAATTATCGTTATTGGAATCAAAATAAGCTTACACATCCAAGCTGTTGATGATAGCTACTATTTGATGATCTGTCCATTTGCCATTAATCCTTATATTTTCTTTCGCTATACCTTCTTTTTTAAATCCCACTTTTTCTAATACACGAATAGATGCTAAATTATCAAGCATCGCTCCTGCTTCAATTCTATGTAACTTTAATTCCCTAAAAGCAAAATCTACAACAAGTTGAAGAGCCTCTGTTGTATAGCCCTTTGCATTATGCTCCTTATCTAAAGTAAATCCCGTATAACAGCTTTGGAGGTCTCCCCTAACAATTTGAGTTAATGAAATGTCTCCAATCAGTTTATCATTTTCTCTTAAAAAGATTCCGAAAGGGTATACTTGCCCTTCAGCTGTCTTTTTTAGAGCTTGTTCAAGACGTATTTTTTGATGTTCTTCTGTATAAAAAACTTCTGGGAGCAACGGGCAAACTCGTTGAAAAAATTCGCGATTTCTAATATGTAAGTTAGCTAACTCGTTAGCATCAGCAGTTTTATAAAGCCGAATATAAATGTGCTTCCCTACTAGTTTCATAACATCCCTCCAACATTTTTATATGTCTAATGAGGAAAAAATATACCGTATACTACATACAGTTGGATATTATCAGGAATCATTTTGCACGAAAGAAAAGACACTCCATATGAGTGTCTTTTCCAATAGTTTTTAGCAGAAGCAAGAAGCTCCAACGATGATTAATAAAATGAATAACACAACTAATAAAGCAAAGCCTCCCGAGAAGCCACAACCGCCACAACTACCACCATAACCCATAATAGTTCCTCCTTTAGATAAGAGGGGAAAACTAAGGTTCACTCATGTATTTTAATGGATTCGTTTCATCTTATGTTTTTTCGTATTGATTGAGCAGGTCCTTTCGAAAACTATTCACATATTAACTATATTTTTAAAAATAAATAATTCAACTATAACAATAAATGGATAAATTAATATAATGTATTAATTCTAAAAGAAGGGAGGAATAGCCATGCAATTAGTTTGTTTTAAAATAGTAAGTGGTCAGTATTTCTTGTTTGTAGAAGGTATTCAAATTCCTGTACCAATTCCAGCAGTTGCTGCAGCTTTATTAATTGGTTTAGGAGTAATTCCACTTTGTTCTTAATGTAAGGAATTCGGATCATTCCTATCTTTCCATTGGAAAAGCCTCAAGTATATGAATACTTGAGGCTTTTCTTATAATTGAGAAAGACACTTTAACGTGGCTGAAGATCTCCTGATTTAACTAATGCGGCCGTTACATCATCACCGAAAGTATTGAAACAGAATACTTGCTCGTCTACCTTATCCATTACTGTAGCTTCACCTATCTTGCCACCTTGAAGTTTAATAAAATAGTTATGTTCTTCTAAAATTTTACTAAAATCTCTATTTGCCCATCTTTCAGTAATTGCTAATAGCTCTTCTTTATTCTTGAAATTGTTTCCGTTTAGAATGTTTCTTACTTTCTCTGCATTCTTTTTGGACATAGGGGTTGCTCCCTTTCCTTCACACGCTTTTACTTTTTGATGAGTCATGCTATGCATAGCTGAAATAACTTCTTCTTCAGTAGAAGTTACTGTAATGTGAAGTTGTGCATTTGAACCTTTCACTTCTGCTTCATTCGATAGTGTGTCTTCTTTATTAACCTCTGCAAAAACATGGTCCTCACTCTCAAGCGGGACTTCAGCAAACTGTAACATTCCATAAGTCATACCAGTTGCAAGTACTACTACACCTATAATAGATGCTAGCCAATACGTTAGCTTTTTGTCCATCTTCATTTCTCCTGTCTTCGTTTAAATATCTTAACTAAAGAGTACCATATTTAATTCCTTTTTATTGAAGTGTCTCTAATTTTTACTATAAAAAACGTATAAATCATTTAATACCAATATAACAACTTCACAATCATGACTATGCCTATTCTCATAACAGGATCTATATACGATGTCACTAAATCATCTGGTGAACTATTAGTTATTAGTACGGCTTTGCATCCTTATTCTCAAAAAGGATAATTATTGTACATACCGATTCTTATGTATAAAGACACCCAAAACAAGTGTTACGAAAAAAATATAAAAAAGACATCTTTTCTAGGGAAAGATGTCTTTTTTATATAAACCTTAATGTTCGTTCTGTAAAACCCTCGCTGCCTTTACTCCTTCTTTCTCTTCTTTTAAGAATAACGATACGATAAATGCAACAATAATAAAGATTAATCCAAGTGCAAATGCGCCTTGGAACCCTGACGTTAAACCGTTTAACTTCTCTACTGGATCCAGTGGATTTGCGGAGCTTTCCATATACTTAGTTGTTCCTGAAGACATTTTCGAAATAAAGATAGCTGTACCAATTGCACCAGCTACTTGTTGCAACGTACTAAATAGTGCTGTTCCGTGCGGATATAAATCTGGTGTTAATTGATTTAAACCGTATGTTTGTGCTGTCATGACAAACATGAGTCCAACCATTAATACGCTATGCATGACAATAATTTGTACCATTGATGTATCAGGAGTAATGCCTTTAAATAAGAACATTGCAATTCCTACTAAGACAATGCCGGGAACGATAATAACTTTCGGACTAAATTTATCAAATAGTTTACCTGCGATTGGTCCCATTATGGCGCTAATAACACTTCCCGGAAGCATGATAATTCCTGATTTAAAAGCTGTAACGAGTAAAACGGTTTGCAGGAACATCGGTAATAAAGTCATCGTTGAAAATAGCGACATCATCACAATGACAATTAATCCAACTGATAATGTAAACATCGGAACTTTAAATGCTCGTAATTCTAAAATTGGATTCTCAATTTTCAATTGTCGAACGGCAAAAATACATAATGAGATAAGCCCAACAATTAAAGTGCCATACACTTTTGCATCGGACCATCCTAAATCACCCGATGCACTAAAGCTATACACAAGCCCGCCAAATCCTAATGTCGATAAAAGGATAGATGGGTAATCTACTTTTGGCCTTGTTAACTCTGAAACATTTTGAATGTACTTCATCCCAATCATAATGGAAATAATCACGATAGGAATAACAATATAGAATAACCAGCGCCAATTTAATGAATCCACAATTACTCCAGATAATGTAGGGCCAATTGCCGGAGCTGCCATCATCACGAGTGCGATTAATCCCATTGTCGCACCACGTTTTTCAGGTGGACAAATGATTAAAATCGTATTCATTAATAACGGTGTAATTAACCCCGTCGCTACAGCTTGGACGATACGGCCAATTAATAAAACGGAAAATGTCGGTGCGAATCCCGCAATTAATGTACCGACTAAAAACGTTACCATAGCGATCAAAAACATTTGTCTCGTTGTGAGCCATTGCTGAAGTAATGCTGTAATTGGAACTAAAACCCCAACTACTAACATGTATGCTGTAGAAAGCCATTGAATCGTTGAAGCCGTTACGTCAAATTCTTTCATTAATACCGTTAACGCATTTCCAAGTAATGTTTCATTTAATAATGCAACCATTGCACCTAAAAGTAATGCAATTAAAATGGGGGGATGTTTCAAATTAGAAGTATCAACTTTGCCACTTGCTGGGCTCTTAGTTGTCATATTCATTTACAGATTCTCCTCCTGTTTCTTACTTAAAAAACTTTAAATACACCGGAACACATGTAATATAATATACATATGTAGATTAAAAAGGGAGAATCAATTTTCAGCCACTGTATATTTAATCTACAAAAAAGGAGAATTGTAGATGAACGATAGTGAAAAACAACTTGATTTACGTATTAGACGTACACATAAATTACTGTGGGATTCCTTATTTGAATTAATGACGCAATCAAAACAGAAATATAGTACGATCACGATTAACCAAATATGTGACCGCGCAATGGTACACCGAACAACCTTTTATAAACACTTCGAAGATAAAGATGCTTTATTAACATTTGGATTTAAACGATACAGCAAGATGATTGCTGAAATACCGGTTTCAGATCGATTAAGTAAACCATTTCAAGTAATGGAACAATTTCTACACCATGAAGAAATCGGTAAAATATTAGAAACGCAAATGTCTGATGAACAATTTATTAACCGAACACAGCATTTAAGTCACGAAACGAGAAAACAAGAAATAGAAGCGTTAAATCAACTGCACAAAAATCATACGATGCCCAATGATTTAATCATTGAATTTTATTCAGGGGCAATCACCTCATTAAGCGCATGGTGGTTTAAAAGTGAAAGAAAAGTTTCTGCTGCTGAAATGGATAGGTATCTCCATCAACTTATTAATCGGGATATTTTTCAGTTTGAAAAGGAATAAGACTACACCTTTTCAATCATGCAATAAAGTGAAACTTTAATCAGTGGGGGTTTTGTTCATCCCCCACTGATTATCAGCCCTCACCAATCGGACTTTTACGGACAGCCCGACCCCCACCTAACTTCTTTGCTTCCACTGAATTTTGAGGTGGGGGTCTTACTGCCCGTTAAAGCGGGATCAAATTGACCACAAAATAGGAATATGATATATTTTCCGTAGAATACTATATAAGTGTAACAGCGAATAAATTGGCATATAATAAAAAGAAGAGATGCGCTAACATCTCTTCCTTAACTGCTACCGCTTAGGGTGGTGGTTATTATAAGCTATTTCTTTTTGCGGAACCCACCCTTTTGCTTGTGACGGCGCGGAGTGGGTTTTTTGTTGTCCTTATCCAGAAGTTGCTTCCGCAAAAAATACGCTGAAACTTCACGCACATCGTACGTCTTGATTCTGTACTGTTTGTTCCGCTACCAGATACGTAAATGAACGTCATGTTTGGATTTAACTCCGCTAATGTTTTCGCGGCGGATAACATTAAATCAATGAAATAAAACGTCGATAAATTTAAGTTACAAATATTCAGAATTAATATTAAAATAAAAAATGGGGATAGGGGTATGGGATTATAAAGTGAAACTTTAATCAGTGGTGGTTTTGTTCATCCCCCACTGATTATTAGTTGAACCAATCGGGCATTTACGGGCAGTTGATCTCCCACCTAACTTCTTTGCTCCAGCCGAATTTTGAGGTGGGAATCTTACTGCCCGTTAATGCGGGATAAAATTTATACATAACGAGGGAATAGAAATGAAACTACAATTAAAAGCGGATTTAATGTTACTACTAGTTACATTTTTTTGGGGTGCATCCATCCTACTTACAAAACTTGGACTTGATGGCATAGAAGAATATAATTTAATCGCATTACGATTTATTATCGCTTTTCTTTTATCAGGTTTAATATTTTACAAACATTTATTCAAAGTTGATTTTAAAACTGTAAAATATGCATTTATACTTGCTTCTGTCTTATTTATCGTTTACATTTTCGCGACTTTCGGTACAAAGTATACGAGTGTTTCTAATGCTGGTTTCCTACTATGTCTCACAGTCATTTTCATTCCAATATTATCAGCTATATTTTTAAAACACATTCCGGAAAAGAAAGTTATAGTAGGAATCATTTTAACGATAATAGGAATCGGCTTATTAACATTAACGAGCGAATTCAAAATCGGTAACGGCGATATATTTTGCATACTGTCTGCCCTGTTTTATGCGATCCACGTCATCATTACTGGAAGCGTAACGAAACATGTGAATTCCATTGCACTTGGAGTAGTGCAACTAGGTTTCGTCGGCCTATTTAGTCTTATTTTCTCATTTATTATAGAAACACCAAAACTTCCTAGCACGATCGACTCATGGCTAATCATATTAGCTTTAAGCATATTTTGCACCGCAGTCGCATTCATCGTGCAAGTAATTGCCCAGCAATACACGACACCTACCCATACAGGTCTTATTTTTTCATTAGAACCTGTCTTTTCCGCAGGCTTTGCTTTCGTCTTCACAGGTGAAACGCTGACAGGAAAAGGATACTTAGGGGCTACGCTTATATTATTGAGTGTGTTAATTGCTGAGTTAGATTTTAAGAGTTTGTTGAGGCCTAATTATAAGAAGAATATAGAATAAACATTTCACTATGATCAATAAACATACCCCAGAAAAATATGAGTTTATATTATTTTCATTCTCTTCACTTAGATTTTCTTTTTAGATGCTATCTTCAAAACAAGGTAGCATCTAAAAAATGTTAAAAGGAATTTTCTCCTGGTATCTTCTTATATTCTATGTAGGCATCTTTGACCTTTTCTACGTTCTTTAATTACTTACTGAATATAGTCATACAGATTTTTCGCTAACAATAAACAAGTTACCGTAATGAAAAGAGCACGAACATACCCGCTCCCTTTTTTTATAGCAAATTTGGAGCCAACAATCCCTCCAGCAATTTGAGCAATCCCCATTATAAAACCATATGCATAGTTTACTTGCCCTACATACATAAACATCAACAATGCACCAACATTACTTCCTAAATTAAGAAGCTTCGCATTACCTGCTGCTTTTAAAAAATCATACCCAATAAATAAAAGAGAAAACATTAAAAACGAACCTGTTCCAGGACCTAGAAATCCATCATAAAAACCAATAGCAAAAATAAAAAAGGTAAAAATAATGACGTGTCGACCAGACAATTTCTTATGAGTGGAAATACTACCCCAATCCTTTTTGAATATCGTATAAATAGCGACCGCACCAAGCATAATCAACATCAATGGCTTCAGTACTTCTGGATTCATTAAATGAACGGTCCATGCCCCTATTATGGAACCTATGAAAGTGAGCGGAACTAATTTAAACGCCGATTTCAAATCAAGATTACCAGAACGATAAAACACAATATTACTAGTTGCACTTCCCATTGTCGACGCTAGTTTATTCGTAGCTACTGCACTTGCTGGATTCAGTCCTGTAAATAATAAAGCTGGTAAAGCAATGAGTCCACCACCACCTACAACTGAATCAATAAATGCAGCTACAAATCCAAAAACAATCAAAATCATTAATACAGATGGGTCTAAATAAAAATCCATACTATTAACCTCCCCTTTAGTCACTATTCGAATAGTAACTAATAATTTGCTAAATGTAAACAGTTATTGTAACGTTGAAATATAAAGTGAAACTTTAATCAGTGGGGCCACTGATTATTAGTTGAACCAATCGGGCTTTTACGGGCAGCCCGACCCCCACCTAACTTCTTTGCTTCCGCTGAATTTTGAGGTGGGAGTCTTACTGCCCGTTAAAGCGGGATAAAAGCAAACATCGGAGGACGAAAAAAGTGGACTACATAGTGCAACAGCTTAAAAAAATTGGTTTCAATGAATATGAAGCTAAATCTTATGTATCTCTTGTTAAACAAGGGCCTGTCACAGCCTACCAAGTGAGTAAAGATTCGGGTGTCCCAAGAGCGCGAATTTATGAGATTTTAGGTAACCTTGTAGAAAAAGGAATTGTCATGAAGGAAGAAATAAATGACACCACTCGCTATTCACCTCTACCTGTTGAAATCTTTTTACAGAAGGCGCAAACAGAATGGCAGTCTACTTACGAAGGAATAAGTGATTCATTAAAAAAACTAGAAACTTCCGAGGAAAAAACGGATAATCGAGTGATTACTTTAAAAGACAATCAAACAATCATTAGCTATTGTCAGGCATTAATAAAAAAAGCAGAACGACGTATTGTCATTTCAATGTGGGATGAGATGTATGAAGCGTTAAAAGAAGATCTATCTGAAGTAGCTGATAAAGTTACAATACAAGGTATTACCCTGCATGTTGAAAACCCAATTAAAAATCTAGAAGCCCATCGCATAACACCTTATACAGAAACCTTGTCTACAGAACATTGGTTTATTGTATCGATAGATTCTAAAGAGATGATTTATGGACCATCACTTGAAGAGCGTAATATTGCTTTTTATACAGATGACCCCGTTCATATATACTTATTAGAGGATTATGTATGGCATGATGTTTTAGTAAATCGACTTGTCCGACGTAGCCAAGATGACTTGCAGCAATGGATTACTGCAGAGAGAAAATCTTTCTTTATGGGGAAATGAGGAATATATTCAAGAGCAAACCAAAAGATTTGCGTATTAAACCTAACAACTTCTCCGTACAAAAATAGTCGACTATTATATAGTAAATATTCGGCTATTTTTGTATAAATTTATACAGACGCTGCCATTACCCCAGCGATTAATGAGATAAACGCTTCTCCCACTCTTTCACCTTTTCAATTGTTACATCTAATTTTTTAGCTATTTCTTCTACACTCATTCCTTTAAAAAGCATTCCAGCTGCCGAAAGTGCTTTATCAATTTCTTCTTGCTTCTCTTGTTCATATAAACGACCTACTTTTGTCATCCGTAACCACTCCTTTACCTTTTTCGCGTAGTCTTCATCAATAAATTTATCTGTAGCTACAAGAATCCCAGCAATAACTTGAATTTGTTCTTGCTCATCGGAGATACACTTTGCTACTTCTATCGTTTTTTCAATTAAAATTTGTCTTTTCTCTCTACTATGCATAAGTGGTACAAGTATTAATTTCATGGTTTCTTCATCCGTCAAAGATTTTCCTTCTTCCATTTTTCTAATAATCTTTTGAAGAATGGCATCACCATTGTATTCATTTAGTAAAACCGCTTTAGAATTTAAACGTATACTACATACATCTATTTCTTCTATAGGATTCATTACCTCACTTGTATAAATAACTACGATTCGAATATCCGGTAACTCTTTCCTCTTATTATAGTAACGATACATAATTTGATTCGCATAATCCATATACTTCAAATGGTTTTCGAGAAAACGGGTATTACTTTCATACTCTAACATTAAAATTGAACCATCTTCCATTTCAAATAAAGTATCTGAGCGCCTTTGATCTGCACGAACTCTCGAAAATTCATTTAGCAACAATTCTTTTATTCTTGGATAACCTTTTAACCCATATGCTTCAAGCCCTTTATCCCTATAACATTCACTTAAAAACTTCATCAGAATATCTTTATTATGATAAGAAATATCATTCCCTGCCAATAGCTAATCCCCCTTAACTATTAGTTACCATTTTCTTTATTATATAACTTATAAAATTAGCGTTACAACTTTGGTTCACATGCACATGCTATTTTCAAAACACCTTCCTCTCACTACTTCTCCCTCTCCACAAACCGCCCAAACTCCTTCAAAAACCTCAGCTTAAAACTCCCCACAGGCCCATTCCGGTGCTTCGCCACATGAATCTCCGTCATCTCTTTCTGCACTGTTTCCTTATCGTAATAATCCTCTCGATACATAAGCATAATGACATCCGCATCTTGCTCAATTTGTCCGGTCTCTCTTAAATCTGATAAAAGCGGACGCTTATCTTGCCGCGACTCTACAGAACGAGATAACTGTGATAACGCTACTACACAAACATTTAATTCACGTGCTAATAACTTAAGCTTACGAGAAATCTCACTAATCTCTTGAAATCTATTACCCTTATGCTTCGGATCGCCCGTAATGAGCTGCAAATAATCTACAATGACTAAAAGCTTTTTATCACCGTGTTTCCGCTTTAACTTACGGGTTTGCATCCAAATATCTTGCACCGTAACACCTGCATTGTCGTAAATCTCAAATGGCAACTCACCAATCTCCGCAAACGCCTTACTTACCTTCTCCCAATCTTCCATCGCAAAACGATGCTTCGGATTTTTCAGCCTACCTCCTGACACTTCACCTACGCAAGATGCCATCCTTTTTAACAATTGCTTACTACTCATCTCTAACGAAAACAATCCAACCGCCGCTCCAGACTTCGCCGCATGCAATCCAACATTAAGCGCAAACGCAGTCTTCCCCATAGAAGGACGCGCACCAAGAACGACAAAATCACCTTCCTGCAATCCGCACGTCATTTTATTTAACGATGTATAACCAGTCTCAATACCAGTAATCTCCTTCACATCTTGATGAAGCTCTTCATATAAATCAACTAGCGCATCCTTCAAATCAAACTCACATACAGAGTCTTTCTCCTCTAACTCACAAAGTGCCGTAATCGTCTCACCGATAACTTTCTCACTCTTCTCCGCAATAAGACGCTCTCCCATCTTGTGCCCGAGAACACCAGCCTGATACATTTTCCAGGCACCTCGAACAAGCCCCTCATAATAAGAGAAGTTGGCAGTTGTAGGCACACCATCCATTAACCCTATAAAATACTCCATTCCCCCGATTCCCTCTAAAAACTTCGGATCTACCCGAGAAATGAACGTCACAAGATCAATCGGTTGCCCCTCTCCTTCCATCTTTCGCATTAACTGAAATATAGACTTATGTACTGGCATAGAAAAATACTGCTCCGTCAAACGGCACTCCTTAATAAGCTCTCCATCAATTAATAGAGAACCTAACACCGTCTTCTCCGCCTCCACATTTTGAATACTCATGGCCGCCACCCGCGCTCCGCTAAAAAGCGCTGCAACTCTTCCTCTGACGGCGCATTCTTCTCCCACTCCTCACACCTCGCCAAAAACTCCTCCGTCTCCCCCGTACTAACAGACAACTCCTTCTTCCGAAACTTAGCCGTATCCGCCTCAACCTCACACACTTTCGTAAACCCTTTCCCGTGCCATCCTCTCAAAATCCCCTTCACATAAGCAATCGTCCGCTTATTATTCTCAAACGCAATTTGAAGCGCCTTCAGCACAAGCTCCTCTGACAAATCTTCCATCCACGCACTCAGTTCCTCCACCGCAAAAGGAGACAAACTACCGAAATGTTGCTCATAAAAAGAAAACACACGACTTCCCTTTTCTTCCTCTACAACCTCTTCTTCCTCTGTCTCCTCACAAATCGGCTCAACATCATCCACAGCCAAATCATCAGGCATACCGAAATGTGCTAAAAGCATCGGAACATTCAGCTCTTCCTCAGTGCACTTCTGAAGAAACATATGTACAAACTCCTTATTCTTCACACCCTTAAGCTCACGAAGTACACACTTCTCCACATTCGTATTCGTCACAGGATTATAACGAAGCCAATTTAAAACGAATAACTCCCGTGTATCCGCATCATAAAGAATCTTCCCATAATCAACAAAGCGCTGCACAAGCTTATCAACAGTCTCCCGGTTATAACCAGTCTCCATCTCAGCTAATCGCTTCGGAAAAGGAAAAATCCCACACTGCGTCGTCTTCGAACAAGTTAATAAGTAAACATAAAAATACCGCTCCTCCGGCGTCAAATCCAAAACAAAATCATCCTGCCAAAAATTCACCTGCACATTACGATACACCGCCATCCTAATTCCTCCCGTCTCCGTTCAAAATAAAAACCTCTTCATAATATATATGGGAGGTTAGTCGGGTTTTTGGCGTGTTATTTTAAATTTTTTTTGACTACTACTACGGTGTTTGTTGTTGTTTTTGTTTTGTTATGTTTTTTCTTAGTGATTTATTACTTGGTAGGGGCTTGTAAAGGGCTTAGGTGGGGCTAGTTATCAGTTACTTCGATTAGGAAGACTCGATCCGAAAAGCCGCCTCGTTCTTCTGCTTTCTTTTTACGGATGTTGTTGATTTCTTCTAGTGTTGTCCCTTCGTGTTCGGCTAGAGCGTTTATTAGTTCTAGTAGGTCGGATAGTTCTTCGAGTTTATCAGGTTTTGTTTTTACTTCGATGTATTCTGTTAGTTCTTCTTGTGTTTTCTTGCAGAGTTCTTCTATATATTCATCTTCGTTTAGGAGTCTTGTTGTGGGTGTTTTGCCGTTGGATTTTATTATTTGTGGGATTTTATTTCTAATTAGTTTGTTGTAGGTTGGCATGGGATTTTTCCTCCGTTTGGTTTTTCTTCTATTATAATGGAAAAGCAGTTTAACTAGTTGTTAAACTGCTGGATTGCTTCTTTTATATAGTTTTCTTCTTTGGTTGTGAAGAGAGCCGGGAATTCGGATAGTGGAAGGTCTGATTTTTGGATTATATCCTCTATATCACTTTGAGTTATATCAAGATAGTTCGTTACTCCTTCTATTAAATTGAAAAATTCCTTCAAAGTAACTTGAACGTCATGATGACTCGGATCCTTCTCTTCTTCCTTATACTTTTTCAACTTCCCTATCACATCCATAAAACGCCGATCAAACTTTTCTTTTAATTCCTTATTATTATAAAACGCTTGAATACTCTCCGTTGAAAAGTGTTCCTCTAACCATTCTTTATTTTCTTTCTCCCATATGAAGGTTTGCAAAAACGAAGAAAACAAAGCGACATCCACTCGTTCTTCCTTTTGAAACTTCTTCGTCATCTCATCCATATGCGAAAGCACCTTCGCAATTCTTTCTTGCTCTGCCAAAAGCAATTCCCTTTGAAAATGCATTTGTCTTAAAAAATCTTCAGTCTCTACATTCCGCTGTAATATAATATTTTGAATTTCCCCAAGCGAAAAACCGAGATGCTTAAACGATTGAATTCGCTGTAGCACATACAAATCATCTTTTGTATATAACCGATGACCTCCCTCAGTATAATCGCTTGGCTTTAATAAATTAATCTTGTCATAATAACGAAGCGTCCGCACCGTAACATCCCCAATACTTGCAAACTCACTAATCATCCACGCCATAACATCACCTACTCCGCTAACTTCTCTCTCACATACTGAAGCATACGAGAAAAACTCATCTCATTCTGCCGACAATATTGAAATAAACCTATAACAAGCAATAAAAAAGGAATATTCCTTCTATAACGATTTTCATACTCACTAATACCATCATAAAAGTACTCATACATTCTTTTTCGTAAAACAATATAAATCGCAATAAACAACACTGCAACCATAACAAAAAATTGCTTTCCCTTTACCTCCACTTCTTGTTTCATCACCTATTCTCCTTCCAACGCGTACTTATCTTCTTTAAATAACGGAATTCGAATGAAATAACGATACGGTTCATCACGTATTACTTTCCACGCAACAATGATCACTTGAACTACCTCAAAGATAAATACAATCCAAAACAAAACATCACTAATACGCGTACTAATATTAAATAGAAGAAAGATTAACAAATGAAAGTTGAACGCCTTTCGGCAATGATATTTGTACACTTCGTTTTTCCATGCCAGCGTGATGTACATGAGAAGTGGTGAAAAGATTCCTATTATGGCTGAGAGTAGTAGCATGATGATGGTGTTTCTTTTTTCTTTTGTGGTGGTTTTCATGGTTGGTTTTGTCCCCCCTTTTTGATTTATCTTCTTTAGGTTAGGGGGTGACGTTGGGGGAGGTGCAAGAAAGAAACTATAATTAGTTCTGAAAAGATAGACACAATGAAATATCTTACATACTCCATTGTGTCTATTTACCTGATAAAAAACTGATTATCTATCAAAAAACATTTGAAATAAATACTCCAACCAAAATAACATACATGTAATAAATATCCCAAACACTACATTTTCATTAAATTTCTTAAAAATAGCGTTCCATTTAACAACAATATGTTGATTCACAACACACCAATAGAAGAGAAATAAGATTGAGATACTATTCAAAAGAATCATAAAATCCCCCCCTCTTCCCCCTTTCATTTTTATGATTCACCTATTGTATCTCCGCTAAATTAAAAGATCAACCGTATACAGACTCTTTAAATACTAAGAATTTATCTAGTCACGAATTCCCCTCACCTTACTCTCTATGAAAGTCACTTAAAAATTTTAAAAGCCTTGGCAAGGAGGACCTCCTATTATTTCTAGCTTTCAACATGATTAACAATACAAAAACCACCTCAAACAAATATACCGTTCAAGGTGGTTTTCTAAAACTTACATATCACTATTAAATTATTACTTCAATCTATCCTGCAACGCACTAATATTAATAATCACAGGACTCCCCGACTTCAACGTACCATCCTTCTGTAACATTGGTCCCGAAGTGATACATTGGCCTTTCTTCAATGTTGCAAGTCGCTTTTCCCATTCTTTTCGCATAGCTGAATCTTGAGCAAGGTTTGATGCAATGGCACTAATCTCATTTTCTGGTGGCATGAAATACACTTTTTGACTTGAATTCTGTAGTCGTGAAATTTCATCTGTTGTAAATTGCCCTTTTAATGATTGTGTTGCATACCAACCTGACCAACCAAATTTTCTTCCTTCAGTTAAAATTTTGGCACTCGGTGATTTTTCTCTATGATCCAGATTTTGCGCTTCATCTAATATAACTGGGAATGGTTTATTTTTATCTCCGTGATGCAATTGGTAGTTCCAAATATCCCACAAGATAAACTCTGTAATCATAAGCTGTACATCTCTATTAAAGCCTGTTAATTGTACAATAAACACTTTACCTTTTTGGTTCAGTATATCTCCCCAATTATATACAGCATTATGATTAAATGGATTCTTATCAATAAATGGCTTAATTTGTGACCTTGCTGTTTTAGCCGGTCCTGAAGTATCTTCTTCCAACTCTGCTAATAAGTAATTTAAATTCATATCCTCGCCATATTTATCTAAACCACGCATTACCGCTTCATATATAGCGTTTTGTTGCTGGATACCTAAATCTTTATATACAGCAGAAAATACACTTTTAATTCTTTCAGCAACATCTGTATTATCTTCATCGATATAAATTCCTTCATCCAATTCTTTTTGATTTCTTCTAAATGGATTTATTGGGAATTTGTCTTTTGCTACTAGGAATTGTTCAACATTATCTTGCAGTTTCTCTTTAAATTCCGGTTCTAACTTAGAATTCTTAAATCCATCTGTATAGTCAAATATCATACTAGAAATTCCATTTTGCGCCAGTTCAAGAAGCAGACATTGAATGAAATAACTCTTACCTTGCCCTGATTTACCCGAGATTAAAATATGTCTATTTGCTAACTCTGGGTTTCCGAATTCCCAATATATTTCTTGAGTCGATCCCTCTACTGTCCCTAACAAAACGCGGATGTCCTTTAATTCTTTTGTTTCTTTTTCTTCTACTACTTCTTGAGAAGGAGGTACAGTTGAAACTACTTTATTGCTAGAACCTTTTAACTCTTGATTGGGGTCATGATTCTTATTCAATAATCTATCTGGATTAATATCAGTTCCACCAGAATGGATTTTCATTTTGAGTGCCTCAATTTCTTCGACTACTCCTTCATATCCATCCTCTTCGGTTAATTCCACTAATAAAATATCTTCTTCAATTTTAACAGATCTCCATGCTTGTTCCTTTTTGAATGATAAAATTGCTCCTTTTCCGATTTTATCATCCAAATGTCCGCTCATTTCATACTCATCATTTAATAATCTTTTCTTTAGTTCTTCAATTTTCTCATAAGATTTTTCTGGCCAAATGTTATTTGCAATAAATTTCTCTGCATTCGCTAGCAGTAACTGCACAAAGAAGTTTCGGAAAAACTTATGTTTAAATACATGTAAACCATCTTCACTTGTTTTAGAAAGTTGCGTATCAAATAGTTGCTTAGTAGCATTAATTTGCTCTTTTGCTTTTGCAATAGCACTGTCTTGATTTAAGCCGATTTTCACTTCCACTGGATAGTAATGCACTGATAATTTATCATCTTGCATTTCTACTCCGATTAACAGTAAATCGTCACTATGTGCACCTTTTCCGCCTAGATTTTTTGCAGAGAATACCCCTTCACTTTTCGTTAATTTTACCGCTCCAGCAACACGCAATATTTCTTCTAATGAGATAGGAACCCATAAAATATTCTCATGATCTAAAGCACTTAATATATACTTCACAGCTGAAATAATACTTAACTTTTCTCTTGAGAATTGTCCCTTACTTCCTATAATTCTTAGCAACCACTCACCATTTAGACTATTGAAAGCTCTAATAGCTGTATTAATTTTTTCAGGTGTCGATACAATTTCTTTTTCTGCTAAATACTGTTCAATAACCGCTCGGTATTGTCTCGCTTTATCCGTCACTGTAATTGCATCATACTGGCTTGATGAAGAATATTGATCACTATAGTGAATGACCAATAAATTACGTGATGAATCTTGGAAGAAATCTAAACCTACATTAGGTTCAATAAATGTTACCCAATAAGAAGATTCATATAAATGTTCTAGAACTTGTTCATCATAAGTAGATGTTCTCGTAACAATTGTTTCATTCTTACGGTAAGGGTTTGTACCATCATTATTTAAATTACTTCCTAATTCATTCATTCCTATAGCAGTTCGAATTAATAAATCTTCATTATTCAATACATTTTTTAATCCAAATCCTGTACGATAATCTACTTCTGTACTAATAGATGATAGGGATGATAACATTCCATTTAAAGATAATCCTGTTTCAATATCTTCCATTGTACTTTTCGCATGCTTCTCATTTGAAATCATTTTATAGAATGAAATATGAGCGTAACCATATTCTTTCGTACCAATAAGTTTATAATAGAAAACATTTTCTCGAATCAGCCTTAATACGTCTACAGCATCAAGATTCTTTGATGTTAACGATAATTCAAAGAACTCCTCGAATTTTTGAACATCATCATATATAGAAAATTTTTCAAAAGCACTTAGTATATTACCCTCATGATATAAAGCAACCTCTACTGGTATAATTTTGGACGGCCCTTTTTTATCTATCTGCTTCTTAATAAACTGTACTAAACCTCTTACAACTTCTTTATCATTATTTATATTAATCACATTGATTCGTATCGGAGACTTAGATTCTTGTAAAAATAAGTATTGGAAATGTTCCACAAATTGTTGAAGCTTTTCTTCAACTACATTAGCTAAAAACGCATTAGATTCTCCAATCGCAACCTTATGAAGCGGTTCATAAACAGTCCATTCAGGCGCTTCATTTTGAGAAACTGGCCTATACAATTCATCATTCTGTCCATATATATATGGCAATAGATTGTTAGGATGCAAACGATTTAAAATATGCATTTCAACTATTTCGTTTTTAATTTCATCATTAATACTTAACTGATAGGCAACATTAAGAGGATGCAACGGTGTCAGTATGACTCTTTGTTCCTCTTCAATAACTCCCAATTTAAACAGATTCTTTTCTTCTTCTTTTAACATTACATTTTCTTGTATATGAGCAACGCTTTCGTTAAAAGCTTTCAAGTATCTTATAGATAGCTCTCTTAATTGATCATCCGCAAAACAAAGACTAGGAAGCGTATTATTAAATTTATAGTAATTTAATAATTGTTGGTACGCCTCTCTCAATGATGGGTTCATTGATAATTCAACCTTATTTAGGCCTGATACTCCTCTAACTGCAAAAGCGATTTCATTTTCAATCCATACTCTCTCATCTTGTAAATAATTTCGGAATCCTTCTCGTGCTGAAAATTCCCTTGCACCTTGTTTTAATTTATTTGTATCAAGGTTATATTCAAAGCTTTCTTGATGTTCTCTTTTTAATTTCCATATCCTTTCTCCTGATACTGGAACAGTCTTTGCAACTTGCTCTCTAATAAGAATAGGAATTAAAGATGTTTCAATTTGAACAGAAAACGATAAACTATCATCATTCCATGCAGGGGAAGATTCAGAGACTTCAAAACTTCCACCTTGCCAATTTATAATCTGCGCATCTTCCTCAATAAATACTTCTTCTGGGTCATTAGAAATATCTCCAAAAACAATACATTCTTCAGCTTTATTCATAACTACATTTTTCTTATTCACATTAACTTCATAAATTGTTTGAAGTGATTGTAAAAACGCGGCTTCACATTCTACAACAGCAATATGAAATTCATATTTCGACTTAGATTGCATTTTATGCGTATATACAGCTTTATGGAATGAAGTCACATTTTGCTTATGCGCTAAACTAACAGTTAGCTTTTTCCCAGATACTCCACAAAAACCCTGTGAATTTTTATGAATGTAT
This sequence comes from Bacillus sp. MT94, assembly GCF_058792475.1. Classification (NCBI taxonomy): domain Bacteria; kingdom Bacillati; phylum Bacillota; class Bacilli; order Caryophanales; family Bacillaceae; genus Bacillus; species Bacillus sp. MT94. The sequence continues at coordinate 476,871 of NZ_JBXAEZ010000003.1, forward strand.
TCCCTCTTTAACTTTTCTTCAAATTCAAAGTTTAGGTTGATATTTTCTATCTGTGTAGGATTAAAAACAATAATATGACGTTTACGTCTCCCAGCCTTTGTCTCAGCTTGTGCCTTTTCCCAATATAATAAACCTTCTTTTGAATATTTCTTTGCTGATTCAATATATTCTAAAGGGCGATCTATTTCAGTCATTTTGTCGTAAGAATCTTTAATAAGAACATAATCCGCTTGCTGCCAATCTTCCTTCTTTAGACGAGACACACCTTTTTCATCGAATAATTTTTCTAATTGACTCTCTAAATGCTCATACTCGTGCATATGTTGTACTTTCTCAAAAAATGAAGCATTTTCTTCTAGCCTTTTTTTCATTTGAGCTGAAGTAAATTGATTTAAATTTTCATCATAAAAAATCCCTAGATTAGAATAATCTTCTCTCGCAATCTCTTGTTTTGATAAAAATCCAAGAATTTCTTCATAATCCCAAAGAGATGGTCGCACAATTGTATCATCTAATTTTTTACGTAAATAAAATGAAAGTACTTCCTTCTCCTCTTTATTTAGAGAAGAAGTTTCAATCTCTTCTTTTAATGTTTTTAAAATTGATTTCACATTAAATGGCATGCCCTCTTTTTGTAAATCACTGCTACCACCCTTAATACTGTCCAGTGTCTCATGACATATACTAAGTAAAGCTGTTTTCTCCCAAACATCCTTTTGTTCACCGACTTCATTACGAAGTGTTACTAAAAAGTCCGGAGTAACATTTGCCGATGTAGTCGCAACAACTACTTTCATTTCCTCTGAAACCTTAATAGCAATCGTTTCGTATGGAGTTCCTTGCTTATGCTGGTAATAAAACGCCTGCGATAAATCTTGTTCTTTTAATGTGTCATAAAATGCTTGCACTTGTTCATGATTATCAAATTGAAGGTAAAATCGCTCTCCACCTCTAAGATTTTCCGCTTCTAAATAATTTATTAGTTTATCTGAAAGATAATTATAAAATTGGTTTAACATACTGTGCATCACCGCTATCACTTTTTTTGTCTATTAAATTCAGCTTATCAAATAACTGTACAATTTCTTCTTTTGAGTACCGATCAAAGAATAGGCCTCTAGCCTCTAAATCTATGAATACTTGCTTCAAAGGTTTTCTTTCCTTTTTTAAACTCAATGCTGTTAGTAGCAACAACATATCTTGACTAATATTAAGCATATAACCAAGTGAACCTCGAGTTTTTAAGAAATATTTTTTTCCAACCTCTTCTATTGATAAAGAATATCTATGTCGAGGTCCTTGCATCGTATCTTTTTCATAGGCTTCTTCTATACTACGGAATAAGGATTGTACAAGCGTATCATATTCTAATTCTAAATTTCCTTCATAAGCCCCAAGACCTAAATGTCCTCTATATTCCATAACCCAATCACAAAGCATCTCTAAAAATACTTTTTTATCCTCATCTGATAATTGCTGATATGTTTCCTTTAATTCAGGATAGCCACCTGCTTTTTCTACTCCCATTAGGAAATTTAAATGTTCTAAGCAATTAATATGTAGTAGTAAATGTCTACCTGTATCTTTAATCATTTGATAACCATGAGTATAACCTTTTCTATTCTTACTCGTAGACTCCCAGTCAAGTGTAAAATAAACTTCATTGTTCTCACTAAAGTTCGCTTTCCCAACTTGTGAAAGCTTTAAAGTCAATTGAGTAATATATATAAAGTAATAATAACTAAGAAACAAATGATAATGCGTTCTAAAATAATCTTTATGTTCCGCTAAAAATTGAAAATCTTCTTTGAATAGCTTTGAGATAAATGGAATTTGATTAATATACGGACGGCGTTCTTTTTCGTCGCTCTCCAAATGATTTAATTGTTTTAACACAAGACGTGACATTAAATCTGTTGAATCGCTTTTTCCAAAAATCTCTTCTACTGTTTCTTTTTCACCTAATAAGACGTCTAAAAGGAATCTAGCAATATCTTGTTCTCCTTTTTTATCAGCCTTATCACTTAATGGTAAATATTGAAACAAATGCAAATGAAAAATTTTAATTGTATTGTCACTATCCTGCAGAAAGGTACGTAGTATTTGTTCAAATTGCGACTTATCTTGCTTTGATACATCGACAGATTTACTAATCTCTCCAATAAGTTCTTCTAGATTAACTTCCATTTTTAACTTATTTCCGCTGACTAGACGCGTAAACTCTCCTAATACTCCCTGAAACCCTTTTGCGAATTTTGCCCGCTCTGTTCCTCGGGTAGAGAAAGGTAACAGAGGAGCTTTTTTATTTATTGTATGTTTTAATCCTAACTTTTCTGGTTTAATACTCAGCGAGTTTTTCAAATCCTCTAAATTCTCTCTTACAATCATTTTCTAATCCCTTCTAAACGTAAATTCTTCAAAATCTTCGTCGTATGTTAGTCTAAACATTCCATTTTCATTAGATTGAACAAACAATAATTCTTTTTCTCTATTTCCTAATTTCATTATCTTATCCACAAATTCAACGAACTGAATGCAATCTTCTTTATCCTTTTTATTCGGACGATAACCTTTTGAAAGTTTGACCATCATTTCATATAATGGATAATCAATTTCTAAATATACAGGCGCTACTTTATCCTCATTGGAAAAAGCAAGTAATATATTTAATTTAAATCGATTTAAAACCTCTGGTTCTACCCCTTTCAAATGTCCTACAAACGGCTTAATTTTAAGAGACTGTGCAACCTGAGTAGTATCATTTGAGTAATCCATAAATACATAATCTGACTTCGGACTTCCGTTCCATAAGAAAATTGATTTTCTCGCTAAATTATACATATCTTTTAAATCAGATCGATTTCCTTTATTAAAGGCATATAAATATTCCATATATTTTTTATAATTTTCATCCCCAAATATTTCATTTAAAACCGGAGATAAAAATAATGACATACGTATTAATGTTTTATTGAATACCTGTCTAGATGAATCACTTAGCTCAAAGAAAGAACCCATTTCTTCTAGCCCTTCTATCCATCCATCAAGTCCATGTAAATTCAAATGCTTTTGGAAAGTATTCTTCATATTTACTGAATTGTTTAGCTCAATTAGCATTTGGTCTACACTATTTGATCGTAGATGAATAGGATCCATTTTAGAAATAACTGCTAGTAAATTTGATTTTTCTTGACCATCAAATAATAAATTCGGTAATAAGGCTTCGGTTTTTTCCATCATACCTGCCCCAAGAAAATCTTCATTCCCATGAGAAGGTACTAAAATATCATAAATAAAATTAAGCATGGAACGTGTCGAAATAATCATCTTATGCTTAACTATTGCTTCAATTAATATACTTAAAACACCATCTCGTATTTGTTGTTGTTGCAATAACTCATAATTCACCATAAAGAATCCATTTATACCACGTTGCTTATCCTTCAAATAAGCTTGATAGAATGGATTGTTTTCTGACTCAACCACAATTCGCTTTAAAATTGATGAAAAGTAATCTGATTTTGGCCCTTCACTAGTTAATTCAAAAGGTTGATAATCACTAAAGCTAATTAAGTGAAAATTACCGCTTTGTTGATTAGTAGCAACTTCATTTGCCTCAAATATTCCAGATTCCTCAATAAATTTTGTTAAAATTCGGTAGTTCTCTTTTGCATAATCTGATTCAATAAAGTTATGCAGAACTCCTAGGTTAATAGCTAAAATTAGCTTGAATCTAGAACCATCAATCTCACTATCACTATATGGCTTTAATACTTCCGCTAATGTATCAAGGGAACTCTTTTGTGGATCAAAACTTTCCGTAGCATCATTATGCACCGAAAACTCTTCCATCAATTCAGGATATTTATTTTTCACATACGATAATAAATGTGATTTCCCATCTCCAACGCTACCACACAAGAAAATTAATTGACTTGTATTTTGCCCAGCTGCTGCTGTTAGAGCAGACATCATATCGTTCTGTATCGTTCTTTCAACATGTAAATAATCCTTAAACGAACTAAATTCATTAGGATTTTCGATAGCCTCTTGAGATGATTCTTTCAGCTTCGAGAGTTCTGCTAGTAAATAGCTCTCTCCTTCTCCTAAAATAAAATCATCATACACAAAATTGTTATCTGCTTCTTCTTCGTTATCCACAGACTGTTTATCTTCAATTTCTAACCCTACCGCAATCTCAGCGTTATTTATTTCTGTTAATTCCTCAGTTTGATTTGATTTATTTTGTTTATTTGCAATCTCAATTAGCATTTTTAACTTTTCTTCTAAACTAGCAGATATCTTTTCTTCTAATTTCTCCACAATATGTACACTACTCTTCGGCTGTGGATGTTTGTATTTCGGGGCAACAAACTCATAACTCCCGTATACCTCCATAAACCATACTGCAATTTGGAATAGATTTTTATGCATTTTGAAAGCACTCTCTACCCCACTTTCAATATGTTCATGTGCCGCTTTATTTCCTAAATAGCGAACAGTATCAAATGCACGTGAAATTTCCTTTGATAAGATATCTTCTCTTTCTAATTTTTGAATACGCTCTACTTGCTTTAAGTATTGTACGTCGTGCAGTTCATGTTCTTCCGCAATGCGTTTTGATAATAGCTCTGCAAATATTCTTCCCTTAATTAAAACCGATTGGGGATCTTGATAAAAAATATTTTCAATATCTCTCCCCATCTCCACTAACTCGGGGAATACCTCTTGTAGAAAATCAAATGTATATTTCTCCAATGATGTAACACCTCTTAATCTAAAAATACGTTTCGAATATATTCCATATTATACAATATCTATAGAAGAATTGTTGGTATTAAGAAAAAAGGAAATTAGTGGTTTTTTTATTCATAATAAAATTAAACAGTTCCCACTACTCCATTCTTACTTTTAAAAGATTACATAAAAAATAACCTGAGTCTTTAACTATAGAACCCAGGTTATCCAACACTATATACTTTTAAGTTTTTCACAAAAACATGCTACATTTACTTTCTAAAATAAACTTAACTGTACAACACTATCCATCTTCTCTTCTTCTTTGTTAATCTCTAAAATCCTTTGACCCATTCGCTCCACCAAATCAACCACTAAAGCATTTCCCATGCAAAAGTACCTGTTTCTTTTTGGCATACCTGTATTCGTCCAATCCATCGGAAATCCATTTAATAACTCACATTCAACTGGTGTTAAGTATCTTAGTTTTTTTGTGTAAGGATCTTCAATTACATGAGAACTTCTATTACAAGTCCCTTCACTTGTTAACATTGTACGTCCAGGTTTATTTAAATCATCAGGGAAAGCCATTCCTCCCTCGGCATAGAAATATTTATGACCTGTCGCCTTTGATACCCTTTCTTCCTTTTTAGGCCCTTTAAGGTACTTAAGTTCCTCAAATTCCGTTCTTCCCTTTTTGTTAACCTTATCCATTTTCAAGTAATATGATTCATCTGCAGGACCAAATTTATCATATACTTTCTGAACAACCTCACCTAAAGTCTCTGGATTTTCCGTTACCGGAACTAATTCTTCGGTATATACTTGTCCATCTATCATCACGCCAGAATTATAGTATTCAGCTTTAAATGTATCAGAAACCTCAATAATATCGACTGGCAACTCAAATTGCCCTCTTTTTTTGTTTTCTTTAGGCGCTTCATGCACATTAAAAATCGGAGCGAAAAATCCATTTTCACATAATATCTCTAACGACTTCATTTCACTTTGAACTGATGCAAAATGAGATTCTTTTAAGTACGCGAAAATAAATACTCTTCGTCTTCTTTGTGAATTCCCATAATCCGCAGCGTTAATAACTCGCCATTCCACCGAGTACCCTGCATCTCTAAAGCTCGCCAGCATAATAGAAAAATCACGACCTCTTTGTTTTGCTGGTGATTTCAATAATCTATCTACATTCTCTAACAAAACAAATCTTGGCTTGCGAGAATTAACTATGTTCATTATCTCCCAAAAAAGAACACCTTTTTTCCCTTGTATTCCTTTTTCATTTGATATTGTGCGTGCTACTGAATAATCTTGACATGGAAAGCCACCTACCAATAAATCATGCTCAGGTATTTCTGGCCAAACCTCTGCTATATCTTTATTTTCATGTATTCCTTTATTTTCAAATTGAGTGATATAACAATCAAATGCATGTTGCGCTTTAGTTAAAGGCTCCCACTGATTTCCCCAAATAATATCAAAATTCTCGTTCGCTTCAAGTCCTAACCTAAAACCCCCCACTCCCGCAAAAAGTTCTACTACTTTCACCATAAATACACGAACATCCCTTCGGTGTTTTATTTCTTTATGCTTCATTATAATAAAAAGTAAGGAAAAGATCAATCCCTCCATTATGAGAGTAAACACTTCTATTCCATAATATAGATTTCGGATTTCCATATCTTATTTAGTAAGAAATCCTCTGATTTTCCTTTACATAATTTTTATCTCTATAAAATTAAAACAGCTTTTTATTATATCACAACTTTTCATTTAACAGTTTCTAAGCAAACTAATTAATATAGAATACGAAAGGGGATTACTATGGTTACATACGTTACACTAGATGAACTAATGTTAAAAGCAAAAAAAGCTGAAGGACAAAAATTTAATAAAATTGATTCAACAAATAAACTTACAACAGCAAATTCTAAAGGTGAACTTGGTCAGTTAATCAAAGAAGGATTTTTTGGGTATGAAAGCGCCTCAGATGCGGATATTAACTTTACAAACCTTGGAGTTAAACTAAAAGTAACACCTTTTAAGCAAAATAAAAATGGTTCTTTATCCGCTAAAGAACGCTTAGTTTTAAATATCATTAACTACATGGAGGAAGTTAATACATCTTTTGAAGAGTCTAGCTTCTGGGAAAAGAACAAAAAATTATTACTTATGTTTTACGAATGGAAAGCAGATTTAAATCGTCAAGACTTCCATATCGCAAAGAGTGTTCTATTTTCATATCCTGAAGCTGACTTAGAAATAATAAAGCAAGATTGGGAAACAATCGTATCTAAGATTCGTTCTGGAAAAGCACATGAGTTATCTGAAGGCGATACAAATTATTTGGGAGCCTGTACAAAGGGAGCAAATAAAAATTCAATTCGTCCACAACCATTTTCCGAAATACAAGCAATGCAACGAGCGTTTTCATTAAAACCATCTTATATGACTACATTAGTTCGTAGATATATCAAAAATGAAGAGTTAATAAGCTTCACAACAGCAAACGACTTAAAAGGAAAATCATTAGAGGAATTCCTTCATTCAAAATTCGAACCTTATATAGGATTAACAGATAAAGAGATTGCCCACTCACTAGAAATAGATTCTAAACCTACTGCAAAAAATTTCATTCCATCACTGGTAAGCTCTTTACTAGGTATTAAAAACACACGTCTTACTAATATTGAAGAATTCGCTAAAGCAAATATAGAATTTAAAACAGTCCGCCTAGAGCCAAACGGAAAACCAGAACAAAGCATGTCATTTGAAACTATTGATTTCCATCAATGGACAAATGAAGCATGGGAAGAGAGCGAAATTCGAGAACGCTTCTACCAAACCAAATTCTTATTTGTAATTTTTAAATTTAAACAAACAAAAAAAGAAAACCCAAACCGCGAGCTCTACTTTAAAGGTATTAAACTTTGGAACATGCCTGTTCCTACAATAGAAAAAGAGATACGTAAACTTTGGGAAGAAGTAAATACGGTGGTAAATGAAGGTATTCAACTTGAATATAAAACACGTGGTGATAAAACCGTTGAAGTAAATAACCTACCAAAAATGAATTTCAACGGCGTTGCACATATTCGACCAAAAGCCCGCAACGGTGCTGATAAAGTAACTTTACCTGATGGACAGCAAATTACAAAGCAGTGTTATTGGTTGAATAGTTCTTATATTGCTTCTGTTGTTGCCAATAGCGTTAACGAATAATTTATCTTTAGTTTCTATAACCATAAAAAACACCTTCTCACTTCACATGATTAGTACATACAGTGAGAAGGTGTTTTTACATAATTTATTGTAGAAGTACTCTCTCTCATCATCTCAAGCCAATTCCTCCTATCAACTCACCATACCCTAAACTACTCTCCTCCAAAAATCCCCTCGTCTCCCCACTATCCTTATAAAAACTCTCCCAACCCCGCTCCCTCAAAATCCCCTTCCAACTATCACTCTCAACCATCCTCTTAATCACACCATCCCAATAAGCAACCTCTTCCTCCGTCATATCTTTTGGTCCCATAATTCCTTTCCAGTGCTGGAAGATGACGTCGATCCCTTGTTCTTTCCATGTTGGGATTTGTGGTAGTCGGTCTATCCGTTTTGGTGCGGATACGGCTAGTATTTTTATTTTGCCGGCTTTGTATTGTTTTTCGGCTTCGGATAGGGTCATGGTTGCGGCGCCTATTTGTTTGTTCGTTAGGGCGTTTATGATTTTTTCTTTGTTGTCGTAGACGAAGAATTGTAGTTCGGCTGGGTTTATGCCGAAGGCTTTGCTTACTTGTACGAAGGATAGGTGATCGTCGTTTCCTAGGCCTGGGGCAACGCCGATTTTGAAGTTTTTCTTGTTTTGTTTTAGTTGTTCCATGAGTTGTTTTGCGTTTTCTATGTTTGAGTCTTTTGATACGACAACAACTTCCCAATCTGATGCTAGTAGCGCGAGCGGCGTGAAGTCTTTATATGTTAGTTTACTGTGGCCTAGTAGGTTGTTCGTTATGAGTAAGCTTGAGTTAATCGCCAGTACGTGACCACCTTTTTGTTTCGTATATTTCCATCCGACGTCACCGCTGCCACCTACTTTGTTTGTGACAGTGATTGGTTTCGTGAAGATTTTTTCTTCTGTTAGCGTTTTTTGCATCGCTCGCGCTGTTAAGTCCCACCCTGCTCCTTGAACGTTTGGCGCAACGATTTCTACTTTGTCGATGTTTACTTTATTCGTATGGGATTTTTCCGAGGCACAACCAGCTATTATTCCTATCATGATCCATATACATAGTAATAATCGTTTTTTCATAGCCCTCTTCCTATTCGGTACTTTCGTTCTGGTCGTCCGATAATGCCGTATGTGTATTCTACTGTGCATTCGTTTGTCGCTACTAAGTATTCTAAATATCTTCTTGCGGTTGTTCTGGAGGCCCCCATTTGTTCTCCCATTTCTTCTATTGTAATGCCCTCTTCAAATCCTTTTATAATCCCTTTCACTTTTTGCAGTGTTAACGGATCCACACCTGTCGGTAAGTTTTTTATGTCTTGTGTTTGCGAAGTCCCAAAGAAGTTATCGATGAGTGCTTGATTTACTTCATTGTTACTATGTAATAATTGCTTCTTTCTTTTATAGTCTTCAATGGTGCGAACGAATTTTTCTAACGTGACCGGTTTTATAAGGTAATTGCTTACGCCATTTCGAATTGCTTTTTCTAGCATATAGTTTTCATTCGCCGCTGTTACCATAATGACGTCAACGCTTGGAAAGTCAGCATGAATTTGTGGTAATAAGTCAGTTCCAATTCCATCTGGTAAGTAATTATCTAATAGAAGCAAATCGATTTCTTCCTTTTGTAGTAGTTCCATCGTTTCTTTCGCGTTCAATGCTTTTCCAATCACTTTTACGTCCTTTATTTTTAATAAAAACTCTTCCTGAATTTGCGCGACGCGGAAATCATCTTCTGCAATTGCCACCTTCAACATATGTCCATCCCCCTGTTTGTCATGTACTTTCTTTCAATGTTTTCGGAAGGTAAATTATAAAAATAGCTCCCCCATTTTTCTCGTTTTGAATTTCAATTGTTCCCTCTAGTAGATCTACCATTTCTTTCACGTTTGCTAGTCCGTAACCACGATCAGTTCCTTTCGTTGAAAATCCTTTTTGAAAAATGGTCGTTATTTTTTCTGCCGGTATTCCTATCCCGCTATCTATCACTTCAAACACAATATCGTGCCCAATATCCGTAACGAAGAAAGAAACTCTCTTCTCCTCTCGTTCACTCACCGCATCAAATGCATTATCAATTATGTTTCCAAGGATCGTAATAAGATGCGACACCTTTATATGGTCTGGTAACGGATGAAGCGCACTATCTCCTTCAATATGAAACTCAATTTTCTTCTCAGACGCTGTTCCGAGTTTTCCTAATAAAATAGCTTGTACTTTCGCATCGTGAATTTGATGGAACAAAATATGATTTTGGCTTTGATGAATGTTAGATTCTTGTTGGATAAATTCAATTGCTTCTTTGTAATGTCCTAACTGAAGTAATCCTGATAAGACGAAAAGTTTATTTGTAAATTCATGTGTTTGAGCACGTAAGTCCTCGGAATATTTTCTTACCTCAGATATCGTATTCACTAAGTTTTGCAGTTCTGTTTTATCTCTAAAACTACATACAACGCCTACCGTACTATTATTTTCGAGTATCGGTGTCATGTTTAAAATAAACACTTTATCTTGAAACGCGATTTCTTGATCGGTTTCTAGCACTCTTTCCATATTAAAATTCGGTAAAACTTTTGAAATGTGCTGCTGCATATAATCATCATTTACATGAAGCATTTCTTCTGCCGACGTGTTCATCATCGTAATAAAACCGTTTTGATCAATAGCTATAATTCCTTCTTTTATAGATAGTAGTATCGCGCTTCGTTCCCGGTATAACGCTGCGATTTCATTCGGCTCTAAACCGAGTGTATCTTTTCTGATGCTACGCGCTAAAAGGATTCCACCAACAATGCCGGCTAATAATACCGCTAAGGAAAAGAGTATAATTTCTTTCGTTCTACTCAATATGTTAGATTCAATACCTTGTATTGAAAACTCTACTGTTACAACGCCTACTACTTGATCATAGTCTCCGTTATGAACAATAATAGGTGCCTTTGCCATTAAGGCTGGACCACTTACACCATTTCCTTCAAGCGTATAGTACCCTCCAAAAGTGAGTGCCTCATAGTTATACGGGTTGTTACTCTTTGTTCCAATCAACCCCGAATTAGAATGTGAATACATAACCCCAAAACGGTCTTCTATAATGACATAATCTGCACCAGCTTGCTCCCGAACTTGTTCCGCAATGGATTGAATCGTATTTTTATGCTCGTTATTTTGAAAAGCATCTTTTATAGCTGGCATAAAAGAAAGCGACTTCGCTGTTTGCAGTGCTAGTTGCTCCACTTGGCGCTTCGTATCAACGGACTGAATGTACACAAATATTCCCGCTAATAGGAGAACGACAAATAAAATTAACGCGATAATTAAGCTTACTATTTTCGTTTGTAATGACACTTTGCGTGATTTCTTCATACTTCATATCCTTTGATAAAATATTCAAAACTATCAATCTCCTTTTTTCTATTATTATGACAAAACGAATAATGAAGCAACTATTAAAACTCTCCGTGTACATAAAGTACAAAAAGAATAAAATTGTCATAATATTGAGATTTTATTCTGCAGACAGTACAATTCAACTATAATGAACACGCTTTCATAATTATTATTTTATTTATAAGCAAGAGGAGGAATGATTATGGCTCAAGCAAAATCTAACCGAGTCGCCGGCAATATTTTCAAAGGTTCTGTCGGTAATTTAATTGAATGGTACGACTGGTACGTTTACTCTGCTTTCGCCGTTTATTTTTCAGCAGAGTTCTTTCCTAAAGGCGATCCAACGAGTCAGTTACTGAACACAGCGGCTATTTTCGCAGTTGGATTTTTAATGCGCCCTATCGGAAGTTTATTAATGGGACGCTATGCAGATCGGCACGGGCGCCGGGCAGCATTAACGCTTTCCATTACGGTTATGGCCGGTGGTTCTTTAATTATTGCCTGTACACCGAGTTACGAAAGTATCGGTATTATGGCGCCAATTATTTTAGTTCTTGCCCGTTTACTACAAGGATTATCACTGGGCGGAGAGTACGGAACTTCCGCAACGTATTTATCTGAAATGGCTAGTAGTGGACGCCGCGGCTTTTATTCAAGTTTCCAATATGTAACGCTCGTTGCCGGACAGATGGTTGCGTTAGGCGTTCAAATTGTTCTTCAGCAATTACTAAGCGAACCAGATATGAAAGCTTGGGGATGGCGTATTCCATTCATTATTGGAGCGATGGGCGCAGTAGCTGTATTATGGCTTCGCCGCACGATGGATGAGTCGGAGCAATTCTCAAACATAAAATCACAAAAACGCGAAAGCGCAGGAACCGTTCGCGCTCTTATGAAACATCCGAAAGCAGTATTAACAGTAGTCGGCCTAACTTTAGGAGGTACCGTTGCATTTTATACGTACACAACATATTTACAAAAGTTCATGGTAAACACAGTCGGCCTTCCAAAAGAAGTTGTAAGCTGGATTAACTTTGTCGCACTACTTATATTTGTCGTACTTCAACCGATTGCAGGGCTACTATCCGATAAAATTGGACGCCGCCCACTATTAATGGCATTCGGTATTCTCGGAACATTACTAACAGCGCCAATCTTCTTCTTCATGGAAAAAACGACAGAACCAATCGTAGCATTTTTACTCATGATGGTCGGTCTCATTATCGTTACTGGTTACACTTCCATTAACGCAATTGTAAAAGCAGAACTCTTCCCAACTGAAATTCGCGCACTTGGCGTAGGTTTACCATATGCACTAACAGTTGCGATATTCGGCGGAACAGCTGAGTTCATCGCATTATGGCTAAAGAGCATCGGAATGGAATCACTCTTCTACTTCTACGTAGCTGGCTGTATCGCGATAAGCTTTATTACGTATTGGCGTATGGATGAGTCATCGAAAACTTCGCAGATTGAGGCGGAGCTTGGTGGGGATAAATTAGTTAACAATAAATCTAGTTAAAATTATGTATTCTATTATCTTCGTTTATCTGAAAAAGCATAATTCGTTAATATGCAATTTAAAAACCTCTACTTATATGTAGAGGTTTTTGTATGACGAAAAAACACGTAGTTCCATTGTTATTTTACAAACCCCAAATTCTTCCTCATCTTAAAGTGGAACAAATTTATTACTTAGAGTGTCTAATAAGTGTATTTCTAATATGAGTTGTCCAGATTGGATACAACATATCCCGTTTGACATCTATTTTTATGTATTACAAAAAAATGAAAGGACTTATTATTCCCAAAAGTAAAAAACATGTATTGTAATACTTTCACAGGTGAACCATTACAAGTGGAAACAAAAAAGAAATAACGCAAACTGTGACTTATCAATCATATAAAGTGAAACTTTAATCAGCGGGGGTCTTACTGCCCGGCAAATAGCGGGATAAACGTTTTGGATGTCATTTAACCTGTGAAATTTTAGCTACAGTAGTATTGTTACCTTATGTCATCTTTAATTGCATCGGTATTTAGAATACCTAGACAAAATCCATATATTCTTGAAAGAGGTTGAAATTTTATGTTCGTTTTAAACAAGTTCTATAACATTTTACATTACAAAAAGATTGTACCTGTAGTATTACTTTCATGTGTATCACTTATAGGCTGTTCCAATAGTAATGCTCAATCTGAACCACCTAAACAAACGAATCAAGCTAATCAAATTAAACAAGAAAATACAGGAAATCAATCTTTTGCTAAACTTGAAAAAGAATATGATGCTAAGCTTGGTATTTATGCACTGGACACAGGTACGAATCAAACGATTGCTTATCATTCAGATGATCGTTTTGCGTTTGCATCTACATCTAAATCATTAGCTGTGGGCGCTCTTTTACGCAAGAACTCATTAGAAGCTCTTGATCAAAGAATTACGTATACTCATGAAGATCTTTCTAATTATAATCCAATTACTGAAAAGCATGTTGATACAGGAATGACGTTAAAAGAACTTGCAGATGCTTCAGTTCGATATAGTGACAGCACAGCACATAACTTGATTCTTAAACAGTTAGGAGGTCCCTCTGAATTTGAAAAAATCTTGAGAGAAATGGGAGATACTGTTACTACTTCAGAACGATTTGAACCTGAATTAAATGAAGTGCATCCAGGAGAAACACATGATACCAGTACACCAGAAGCAATAGCTAAGACGCTTCAATCATTTACATTAGGGACTGCACTTCCAATAGAAAAACGTGAACTATTAGTAGATTGGATGAAGAGAAATACAACTGGAGATAAATTGATTCGTGCTGGCGTACCAAAAGGATGGGAAGTAGCTGATAAAACAGGCGCGGGATCTTACGGAACAAGAAATGATATCGCAATTATTTGGCCACCAAATAAAAAGCCGATTGTTCTTGCTATACTTTCTAATCATGATAAAGAAGATGCTAAATATGATGATAAACTTATTGCAGATGCAACCAAAGTCGTGTTAAATACCTTAAAAGCTACGGAATAGAGGATAATAGGTTAAAAGTTTTCTATTTTAGGCGGTGTTTTCTCTAGAAGGAGTTGCACCGTATTTTCATCAACTAAAAATTTAATAGTGCCCCAAAAATGAAATTTGGTGCTCCCCCTAAAACATCTGGACTGTAATAGCCAATTAAAAAAATGCAAACCAAACGCCCCTTAATCAGTCGTTTGGTTTGCATTTCCTTTTTCTAAAACCACAGAAAAGATAAGCACTATAGTTAACAGCATAATAAACCTTACTTCACTTCCGTCACTTACAAAAAATGAATACAAAGTATATATTAAAATTAATATTCCATAAATAATTTTGTGCAATGTACTCCCTCCTTTTTGCCCTATATATTTTAGTATAAAAGTTTGATTTAAGTCCTATATCCAAATGAAAATACTTTTCTCTTGTTCATTTATCTATTTTCTTTTTATAACTCAAACTTCTTCGAATCGTACTTTTCTAGAGTTTGCTGCAATTCATCTTGTTCATATGGAATATGCTTATCTGTCTGTATATCTTCAACATTTGCTCCACCTGCTAATAATCTCCTGTACATAAAAGAGTGCCCTGTTAATACTGTTTTAATCATTTTGTATCGCCCTCCTTTTGTTTGATTACTTGTATCATAAAACAAGTATCTGAAGTTGATATGTAGTCTATCTAGAGTGTATGTAAATTTAGAAAATCTCTAATAAAATGTTTGTATTATAACGTTACCACCAAAACTATTGCCCTAAACACCATGATTTGAAGAGATAGGCCCCCATGTTCTAGTCTCAATTCTTCCTACAGTTCTATATTCAGTAGAACTAGTTAATTCCTATAATATAAAAAGAGCACCACTTTTTGGATGCTCCTCGTTATAACTATATATTATTTAATTTCCTTCTTTTGCTGGTACCATTTTTCCTTCTTGAGAATCTGTACCTTCTGTTCTTTCAACTGTTTTTGCATATTCTGGTTTCTCAGGGGATCCCATTTCAAATCCTGGTTGAGAATCTGTACCTTCTTTTGTTGGTACCATTTTTCCTTCTTGAGAACCTGTACCCTCTGTTCTTTCAACAGTTTTTGCGTTTCCTTTAGGAGTTGCTGGCACTGCATCTTTAGGTAAATCAAAGTTTTGTGAGAAAGACGTTGTTCCATCTACACTCTGTGTAATTACTTGATTTGGACTATCTTCATTTGACTTTAAATTGTCCATTTTCGCATCATCTGCACCTCCCGCTACCAATCCTGTACTTAAAAGTGCTCCTGCTAATAATGTTTTAATCATTTTTCATTACCTCCTGTTTATTTGTAATATTCATCAAAAAAGTATCTAGAGTTAATGTTTTAGTCATTATCTTTATCTACTTGCTTTTTGATTACATTTAGCATAAGACAAGAATCTATAGTTGATATGGACTGCATCTGGAGATTATGTAAAGAAAAATAGATGATCAATTGTATATCCTAATGGATGCTTAGACAAGATTGAAACTTTATATGAATTTGAATAATTGAGTTCCCCTTTGTTTTTGGGTGTGAGGGACTAACCCTTTCTAATTTGAAAGCAAACTTTTTATTAATTGAAGAATTAAAAGAGGTGGGGATCTTACTGCCCATTAATGCGGGATAAAAGAAAACCGCCTGAAATGATGTGTAATCGAATAGTAGTACATAAAAAAATACAAGTAACAATAAATTAAATCTCGTTAAAACAAAAAGGAGATGTCCCAGGCATGGTACTAGGACATCTCCTTTACTTATCTAAATTTCTAAATTTTATACAGCACTATCAATTAAACAATTATTAAATATATCTTCTATCTAAAACATCGTATTATCATTAGCTGCTTCACTTGGAATCTCTTGAATTACATCCCAGTGTTCAACAATCTTTCCATCCTTGATACGAAATATATCCACTATAGCAACTCCCTTATCTTGAGAATTAGTACGAGAATGTACATGAAGAGCAACTGTATCCCCTTCAGCTACCACACGTTTAATCTCTGCAGAGGAATTAGGATTTTTAACAAAATCCTCCTTAAAGAAATCCATGAAGGCTTTTCGTCCATCAGCAACAAAAGGATTATGTTGCTTATAATCTTCACTAACATATTTAGGGATAATATCGATATTATGTTTGTTAAAAACTTCATTATAGAAATCAACTACCATCTTTTTATTCTTTTCATTTTCTTTCACTTCTTTTGATACAGAAGCAACATTCTCGCTCTTTATTGAGTTCCCTTTGTTATTACCGGTGGAAGCTTGATATACCAAAGTCGAAACTACTCCTAAAATAAATACAGAAATAATTGTTATGATTAAACTTTTCTCTAATTTCATATATACCTACCTCTTCTACTTAAATAAGTTTTCTTCTATAAAAAGTTTGAAGAAGGAGAAACCTTCCCCAAAATGTAATGTCAGGGGTAATGTTAGGAATTTCATTTATCCTAACCTCCCCCTATACAAGGCATATTAGAAACGATTAACTCTAACTTAATACCTCATTAACAGTTGCACTGTCCACAATTTGAATAAACTTCTTAACCTTATCGTTCTCATCAAACTTATAAAGATGACAAAAATCTGCTACAAATGACTTACCTGTAGCTTTATATGTTCCACTATATTTTCCATACACAATAACAGTATTGTTATTAAAAGTATAAATTTCATCTTTAGCGCTATAGTCATCCCATTCCGTGCCAAGACGTTCATGTACGTTTTTCACTACTTCATCTGGACCTATATAAGTACCTGCATATGGAAACCCAGCAGCTTCTGTCCAAGATACATTTTCACTTAAATACGTTTTGAACGCATCCAATTTCCCTTCGCCAGTTAACACATACGTTTCATGTAATAGTTTTTGATATTTATTCATATCATTAACCCCAAGGCATTTCTTTTGTTACAACTTTTGCACTTAATTCTAATACACCTTTATTTGCATAGCCTGGATATACTGCTTCAAGTTTTGCCACAAAATCTTTTGAAGTTCCACTTTCCTCAGAAGCTTGAATCGCAGTTCTTAGATAATCCATTGTCGCAGTAAGTGCTTGATTATTTAGAGATTTTTCGATTGATCCATGGCTTGGTACAATTATGTCAGCATGTAATGCTTGTAACACTTTCAAGTTCTCAATCCACGCCTCCATCGCCGCTTTTGAACTAGTATCCGCTAAGAATACATGTATTTCGTTAAATACATCAATACCACCAATTAATACTTTTAGTTCTTTATTAAATAGGCTAGTTCTGTAATGATCTAAGCCTACTAGTTCAAATGTTAAACCCTGAAAATCAATCGCTTTTTCTTTAAACACTTGAGGTAATACCACGTTACTTGGTGCATTTTCTCCAAGGGCGTCTTTCCAAACTTTTAATTTCCCTAAGACAGAATGAACGATATGTTCAACAGTAGACTCTGTTGCATACGCTATAGCTTCTGGGTAAACGGCTTTAATGCTCTCTAATCCAAAGTAGTAGTCTGGATCCCCATGAATAATAAAGATTTTATCTAAAGATAAGTCGTTTTTTTTCAAATACTCAACAATTTCTTTCGAATCAGATTGAGTAAATTTTGAGTTTATTAAAAATGCATGTCCTGCTTTCTCAACTAATGTTGCTGTGACCATAAAGCTTTTTTCGTCCGAACTAAACACCGTTAATTTCACATCTTTTTGATTTGTATCGATTGTTTTAAACATAGTATGTTATTCTCCTTTTGTTAAAGTTATGAACTAATTATCATATTTTTATCTTGTTCCGATAAAGTGAAACTTTAATCAGTGGGGGTTTTGTTCATCCCCCACTGATTATTAGTTGAACCAATCGGACTTTTACGGACAGTTGATCCCCCACCTAACTTCTTTGCTTCCACTGAATTTTGAGGTGGGGGTCTTACTGCCCGTTAAAGCGTGATAAAATCTCCCACTCCCATTCATCTGAAAGTGTAATAGTACTGGCGAATATTCCGGAGATGAATGTCAGGTGGCCTAAGATAACATGTTTGCTACTATATCCTAAATTTTCTTAATATAAATTTTTAAAACGTGCTTCAATTTTATCCGGCGTCATTACGCCACCACCAATAGGAATAATTTGATTATCCTTTTGTAAAAGTAAGGAAGGATAGCTATTAACACCAAGCTGTCGAACTTTATTGAAATCATTTTGGACATCTATTATTGTTTCTTGAGCGTTTAAACGTTCTAATACTTGTTCAGGGTCCAAACCATGCTCGATTGCAATCTTGCGATATGTTTCAGGATCACTCAGACTTTGGCCCTCATAATAAAACGCTTTTTGCATAGCCGAAGTGAATTCTAATAAACGGTCTGGCGCTAATGAGCGTAAAGCTGAAAAGCCAATTGCAGCATCTTTCGAATTCATTTTAAAAGTCCCTTCCTCCACCAATTTTTGATATGAAGGACCAAATTCAGCACCTGTAAGTTGATTAATTCTTTTATTTCCTTCTTCTATATATGAGAAGTTTTTCATTGGTAAATTATCTAAAAATAACCCTCCACATAAAACCGTTAATGGCACTTCAGTGTGGTTTTTGTAAAATCCTTTAATACTTTCTGAAAAACCATAGCACCATCCACAATATGCATCCCATACGTAAATAAGGTTATCTTGTTTCGTCTCCATTTAAATCTCCTACCTTTTTTTTATTATCCAGCTCAACTAAATTTTTGGTTTATATAAGTACATCTTTTTATACCTTGTTCTTTTTTAGATACCTTACTATATTTCCCCAAAACTAATATTTCCAAAGAAAGATCCACCAATGTTTTTAACAAAAGATAACGTTGCACCTTATTGCCCCGTAACAGAAAATACTAAAGCTTAGAATATGCATTGATTTGAATGTGTTAGTAACTTTCTACACCGGGTGGCAACGTATGGACCACCATCCTTAATTAAATATATAAATCATATTTTTAGCAGATATTAGTTGTAACTAAATTGATTACATCTTTATGTAACTATTTTAGTTACAACTAATATAGAAGTCAATTCTTTTTTTCGAAAACATTAAATTTCTACATTAATCTACAACCAATCCCACTCTTTAAAAAAATATATCAACGATTATTCGATTATATCGATCGTAACTCCGAATATATCAACGTTTCGACACAACATATCGATTTACCGACAAATTTCGAGCGCGTTATCTCCTAAACTAACAACCAATCCCACATCACATTCACCTACAAAGAAAAAAAGCACCAGGTCCCCCCAATGCTTTTCCTCAAATCTAAAACAAATGACAAGCCACCTGATGCCCCTTCGCAATCTCCACCATTTTCGGTACTTCCTGCGCGCATTTTTCAGTGGCGAATTTGCAGCGCGTTCTGAATTTGCAGCCGGATGGTGAGTTTAGTGGGCTTGGTACTTCTCCCTCTAGGATGATCCGTTCTTTGCCTGTGTTTGTTGGATCTGGTTCTGGCATAGATGAGAGTAGTGCTTGTGTGTATGGATGTGCCGGTTTTGTGTATAGGTCTTCACTATCGGCAATTTCTACTATGTTTCCTAGGTACATGACTCCAATTCGGTCTGATATGTGCCTTACCATCGATAGGTCATGTGCGATGAATAAGTATGTGACTCCTGTTTCTTCTTGAATGTCTTGCAGCATGTTTACGACTTGTGCTTGGACTGAAACATCGAGTGCTGAGATTGGTTCGTCACATAGGATAAAGTCTGGTTTTACAGATAGTGCGCGCGCGATGCTAATGCGCTGGCGCTGGCCTCCACTAAATTCGTGCGGGTAGCGATATAAGTGTTCTTCTTTTAATCCTACCTTTTTCAGAAGGTCTAAAATGATTTCTTTTTGTTCTTCTTTTTCGTAAGATCCGTGAATGTTCATCGGCTCGCTAATAATTTGGAATACATTCATTGCCGGGTTTAATGATGCGTATGGATCTTGGAAAATAATTTGCATTCGTTTTCTATATTCTTTTAGTTCACTTTCTTTTAAACTTGCGATATCTTTTCCGTCGAATAAAACGTTACCTGAAGTGACATCGTGTAAACGAATGATGCTTCTTCCTGTCGTTGATTTTCCGCAACCTGATTCTCCTACTAATCCGAATGTTTCACCTTTTTTAATGGTGAAGCTAAGGTCATCGACTGCTTTTAATTGCTCTGTTTTCCTGCCAAATAGTCCTTTTTTAATAGGAAAATACTTTTTTAAGTTCCGAACTTCAATTAAGTTTTCTTCATGCATGTGAATCACCTACTGTCTTATCGTTTAACCAGCACATGGAACGTCTTTCGTTTCCGATTTCAAAATATGGCGGACGTTCTTTTTCACAAATGTCCATCGCATGCGGGCAACGCTCTGCGAATGGGCAACCTTGTGGCGGGTTTAATAAGTTTGGCGTTACACCTTGAATAGGAGCGAGTCTTTCTTTTACGCCGTTCGCTATTTTTGGCAAAGAGTTTAATAGCCCTTTCGTATATGGATGATTCGGCGATTGGAAAATATCAAGTACAGGTCCTTCTTCCATAATAAGCCCGCCGTACATAACGATAACGCGCGTACAGTTTTGCGCGACGATTCCTAAGTCATGCGTAATAAGAAGTAACGCCATATTCGTTTCGTTCTTTAAGTTTTTCATTAAATCTAGTATTTGCGCCTGTATCGTTACATCAAGTGCAGTCGTCGGTTCGTCAGCAATAAGAAGGTCCGGATTACAAGACATCGCCATTGCGATCATAACCCGCTGCTTCATACCACCGCTTAGTTCATGCGGATATTGTTTTACCCTTTCTTCTGGTGACGAAAGGCCGACTTGTTTTAACAAGTTGATCGCGATCTGCTCTACTTCTTTCTTTTTCACTTTTTGATGACGTATAATTACTTCCGTCATTTGTTTCCCAATTTTCACGACCGGATTTAGCGCTGACATTGGGTCTTGAGAGATAAGTGAAATTTGATTTCCTCTAATAGAACGCAATTCTTTTTCAGATTTAGAAAGTATGTTTTCATTATGAAAAAGGATTTCCCCTTCTTTCACTTTTCCTGGTGACGTAACGAGAGACATAACAGACTTCGCCATTACACTCTTCCCGCTTCCAGATTCCCCAACGATACCGACTACTTCTCCTTTATTTAAGCGAAATGTAACGCCGCGAACCGCTTCAACTTCGCCACTTTCTATGAAAAAAGAAGTCTTTAAATTTTTCACTTCTAGTAGTTTTTCAGACACGCTTCTCACTCCTTTCACTTAACACTTTAGTTTTCATGTCCGGCTCCTTTTGGTGCGAAAGCTTTCTTCAATGCTTCACCAATTACGTTAAAACTAAGTACCGTTAAAAGGATAAGGAATCCTGGGAATAGTGTTAAATACCAAGCTTCACCAATATATCCTTGCGCATTGTTTAGCATGCTGCCCCAAGAAGAATCTGGTTCTCTAATACCTAAACCTAAGAAACTAAGTGATGATTCCATTAAAATCGATGTCGCAATCGTTAATGTCGCGGCGATAATAATGGTTGATAAAATGTTAGGAATGATATGTCTTACAATAATCATAAGTGATTTTTGTCCTGATACTTTTGCGTATAAAACGTACTCACGCTCTTTTACAGATAACGTTTCTGCCCTTACAATGCGCGCGGTGTCCATCCATGTTAGTAATCCGATAATAAGAACTAACGTCGTAATTCCTGGTTTTAAATACGCATTTAATAGTAGCATTAAAAAGAATGATGGAATTGACATCAGTACTTCAACAACTCGCATTAAAAAGTTGTCTAACTTTCCGCCAAAATATCCGCTAATTGTTCCAACTGCAGTACCGATTGTAATAGAAACAACCATCGCAAGGAAACCGACCGCAAGTGAAACTCGTCCGCCATATAACGCTCTCGTTAAGTAATCCCTTCCGTAATCATCCGTTCCGAAAGGATGACTCATACTTGGTTCTTGTAAGCGATCTGGAATCGACATTTTGCTAGGATCGTACGGCGATACGAATGCGAAAATTGATGCGACCGTTAAAACCGCAAGTATAATAACTCCCATTGCAACAAACTTATTTTTCGTAAAGCTATGTTTTATCGTTTGAAATCTCCTATTATTCATTCCAAATCACCCCCTCATTCGAATGCGCGGATCTACTACGCCATATAAAATATCAGCAATTAAGTTACCGAGAATTAACATGAATGATGATAGTAATGTAATTGCCATGATAATCGGATAATCAAATCTAAAAATAGCATTTACCCCCAGTGAACCAAGACCCGGCCATGAAAATACTGTTTCTGTAATAAATGCTCCGCCTACTAAACTTGGAATCGATAATCCGAAAATTGTAATGATCGGTATTAGTACATTTCGAAGTACGTGATTAAATAACACTGTTTTCTTTGAAGCGCCGTACGCATATTGAATTTGTACATATTCTTCTTCTAATTGCTGAATCGTACTTGAACGAATATATCTCATATAAACAGATACGTTTTGGAACGCTAGCACCATACAAGGTAAAATGCCGTGTTGCACAATATCCCAGACAGAATCTTTACCAACGGTGCGCATACCCATACTCGGAAGTAGGTTCAATTTTAAAGAGAATAAGTAGACTAATAGTAGTGCAAACCAGAAAACCGGCATAGAAATACCAACGTATGAAATAAAGTTTACAATGCGGTCAAAGAATGAATTCTTTTTCACACCTGTAAATAGTCCAAGCGGTATTGCGATTACGAATGAGACGAGTAAAGATGATCCCATTAACCCAATTGTTGCAGGTAATCTTTCTGTGATAAGTTCCAAAACAGGACGATGATTTTGAAGTGAGTAACCAAAGTTTCCTGTTAAAATGTTTTTTAACCATAAAAAATACTGCACGTAAATTGGTTGATCTAGTCCTAAACTTTTGCGAATACGCTCCACATCAATTGGACTCATGTTTGGCGTTACAAAGTTTCGAACCGGATCCCCCGGCGCTAGCTTTATTAATAGAAAAGAAATAATAGAAATAACAAATAAAAGCGGAATTGCATTTAAAAGCCTCTTCGCAATTACTTTATACACAAACTTCCCCCCTCAAGCTAAAGAAGCTGATTTCCACCAGCTTCTTTATTGTTTCTTATTTCACTTCATAAATCTTAGATAGATCTTCAAACATTGTGACAGGAATTGCTTTCGCTTCTTTTAATCCATCAAACTTTTTATCTACTGCAATAACTGCTTTCGGATACGCGATTGGTAGATAAGGTACGTCTTCTCTAGCTGTCTCTTGAATTTTATGGTATAGCTCTGCGCGTTTTGTTTTATCTGTCTCAACTGCAGCCTCTTCCCATAACTTATCGAAATCAGCGTTTTTATATCGTGCATAATTGTATTCAGCATTGCTTAAGAATAAGCTCTTATATGAATCTGGCTCAGGTCCCATTATGTAACCACCAAATGTAATGTCATATTCTTTATTCTCTTTATCTAAGCCTTTTTCACTTGCCGCACTAGCATCTAATGCATTTAGTTCAACTTCTAAGCCAACTTCTTTTAATTTTTGTTGTGTATATAACGCTAAGCTTTCCATAATTTTATTATTCGTTACATACATCACACGTACTTTTTCCTTATCTTTCACGCCAGCTTTTGCTAATAAATCTTTCGCTTCTTTTTTATCATACTTATAGTCTTTAATATCTTTCGCATAATACATAGCGTCTGGCGTTAAGATTGAATTTGCTGGTTCTGCAAATTCACCTGAAACGAATGCTGAGTTAATCATTTCTTTCTTATCTAACGCATGCGCAATTGCTTGGCGCACTTCTTTTTTCTTCATAAGATCAGTATTCATGTTATAAGATAAGTAGAATAGTCTACCTTCAGGGAATGTCACCATTGAGAAGTTCCCAGTGCTATCTAATTTCTTAAAGTCTTGCGGCTCAATCATCTTCATGTTGATTTGACCATTTTGCAGTGAAACATTTGCTGTATTACGGTCTTTTACAACGCGGTATACGATAGAGTCTAACTTAGCTTTCCCACCTACATAATCATCAAATCGATCTAATGCAACATACTCATCTGATTTATACTCTTTAAACTTAAACGGCCCTGATCCTACAGGCTGTAAGTTTTTCTTACTCTTCGCTAAATCTGCTTCCCCTTCAAATACATGTTTCGGAATTGGGAAGAAATCATTCATCACACCTTCGAAAGATGCGCTTACTTGCGGTAAAACGAATTGAGTTGTTAACTCATCTACCTTTTTCACCTCAAGCGGCTTTCCTTTAAAAATAAAGTTTTCACGGCTTGAGCTATTTTGCTTCTCATCTAAAATAGATTGGAATGTAAATGCAATATCATCTGATGTAATCTTCTTACCGTCATGCCATTTCAAATTATCCTTTAACTTCAGTGTCCAAGTTAATTGATCTTCTGAAGGCGTAAAGCTCTCAGCAAGAACAAACTTTTTCTTACCGTCTTCCATATGATATAGCGGCGCATATAAAGCTTGCTGCACAGTTAATGACACACGATCATTCGCATAAAGCGGATTCATCGTATCTGGATTATCGCTAACACCAATCGTTAACGCCCCTCCGTCTTTCGGAGTCCCTGATTTACTAGTTCCTGCTTGCTTCGAATCTTTTTCCCCTGAACAAGCAGCTAATGCAATAAATAATAGTAGGACAAATGGTAATACAAACAACTTCTTCTTCATATTTCGACCCCTCTCGACTATTTACACCTATAAGAAAACTCGGAATTAATACCGAGTTTTCTTATAGGTTTTAAATTACCACTACCGGTATGTATTGTCAAACTTTTTCGCAAAGGTAGAAAGTTTGTAATCTATTAATGCATTCTTGCGATAAACTATATTTATGCGGAGGAGAAAATAAAAAGACCACGAATAAGTAGCCTCATAAAATGAGTTAAAAAACTATCAACTTACAGAAAACCCCTCTAAAATGATTGTTTTATATGATCGAAAATGTAGAATGAAATTAAAGACAAAAAACACATTTAGGAGGTTATCATGACATTTGATGAATTGAAAAAAAATAAACCAACAACCTCATGGGTTGAGTATGATGAAGATGGGGAATTTTTTACTGAAGAAAATATAAGTGCAACAAATACAGTTCTTGACACTTACATTAACAACTTACAGCGATTAGGAGAGAATCCAACCGAAGTCGAAGTAATGCAAGTTGTTAAAGAGGTAGTTATTAAATTAAATGAATTAAATATCGAACATGAACATTTTATCGAAACAATGGAAAGAGAAGATCTCTATGAATTTATCGATACAGCAGCACGAATAGCTGGCTTAGAATCCGAGGAAGATATAACAGAAGAATGGCGTGAATGGTAAAAAGTTGCATCTCTAATAATTAGAGGTGCAACTTTTTCATATACCAATTGAATGAATGATTTGATGTCCGCGCAGAATTCATATATTTCAACATAATATTAAAAGGCTTCAATTATAAATACTAGCACACCCATCCTGACAAAAAGACCACCAAAAGGCAGTCTCAAAACTCAATCTTATTCCCTACTCCTTGCTCCACCGCTTTCTCATACAAATACTTCGCAACGATAATATCTACTACCGCCAAACCAACTGATTTGAAAATAGTAATCTCTTCATCATTTTCGCGGCCAGCTTTTTCTTTGCTTATAATTTGACCAAGTTCAGCTTGAATGGCGTTTGCTTTGAATAGACCTTCTTTTATCGGAACTTGAAGGTCTCCTGTTTCGTCTAGTGCTGCTTCTTTTGATTCGACTACTACTTTGTTTGCTTCAGCTATGGCATGTGAGGGTAGTTCTTGCATGCTCGGTCTGAATGAGCCGACGGCGTTTACGTGGACGCCTTTTTGTAGTGTTTCTGAGAAGACTGGTGTGGTTGCGTTCGTAGTTGTGACGATAATGTCTGCTTCACGTATTGCTTCATTTGGATCCCTGTAAACGTAAGCAGGTTTACCAAATTTCTCTTGTATATGTTGCGCAAATGCATACGCTTTTTCTTCTGTTCGATTGTATAAGATGACTTTTTCGATATCTCTAACTGCAAATATTGCTTCGGCAATTCCTTTCGCTTGTTCGCCCGTGCCGATAATGCATAAAGTTTTTGCATTATGACGAGCTAAATATTTTGTCGCTACTCCTGATAAGGCGCCCGTTCGGATCATCGTTAAGTACGATCCTTCTAGAAGTGCGAGCGGTTCTCCCGTTTGAAAGTCTGATAGCATCACAATCCCATTGATCGTTTTCTTTCCTATCTGTTTATTTTGCGGGACTACCGTTACTATTTTTACTCCAAGTGCCTCAAGTCCTTCCGCTACTGAAGGCATAATTAATGCCGTATTTTGCTCGTTCGCAAATGGTAATGAGCCTCTTATTGGTGTAATCGTTCTTTCTGCGGAAAATTCTTTTAAAGCAAGCGCCGCGTATTCAATAACTTCATTCATATTTACTAAGTTTCTTTGTTCGTTCGCGCTTATAACTAGCATATCTTTCCACCTCCTCCTTCTATCCTAACAAAAATCCCCGTTTCAAATCATCTCTCGGGTCTACAACGAACTGATGAAATCCTGTAATAAAGGCATGCCCGGTTACTTTTGGAACGACAGCTTCATATGTATCTACTGCGGTTACCGACAATACTTCCCCCTCGAATTTCCCGTCAGTAATGCATTCATGGACGAAAATTTCTCCCTTTTGTAAAGCATCTTTTTCAAAAAGAGTTGCGATTCTTGCGGAAGTTCCTGTACCGCAAGGAGAACGATCTACTTGCCCATCAGCAAAGATTGTTACATTTCGTAAAGTTGCGTCTTCCCCTTTCGGTTCATCTGAAAAGATAACGCCGTATATTCCTTTCAATCCTTCTTCAAGTGGATGTTTCACTTCCATTTTGCTCTCTATATAATGTTTAATTTTACCGCCCCACGTTTGAATAGCGGGCAAGTCTTTAAAATCAACTTTCAAACCAAATTCTTTACAGTCTACAACAGCGTAAAATGCTCCTCCAAACGCGATATCTACTTGAAATTCATAGTTATCTATTTTAATAGGAACGTCTTTTTTGTATACAAATGAAGGAACATTTTCAAATGATACAGATTCTACTTCACTCCCGTTATATTTTGCATACGCAATAACTTCTCCGGCTGGGCTATCAATAATGAACTTTTGTTTTTCACCCTTTACTTCAAACATGCCTGTTTCAATTCCAACTGTAATGACAGCAATAATGCCATGACCACACATCGTACTCCATCCTTCATTGTGCATAAATAAAACACCAAAATCAGCGTGGGCACTTGCTGGCGGTGTAATGATACAACCGTACATTCCGTGATGCCCTCTCGGTTCATACATCAGAATTTCACGAAGGTAATCCAAATGTTCCATACAGTATGCGCGTCTTTCCAGCTGCGTTTCCCCTTTTATTTCTGGCACGCCGCCCGTAATAATTCGAAGCGGTTCCCCAGCTACGTGTGCATCAATCGTTGTATATATTTTACTAACCTTCATTTCTATCTCTCCCCTATACGTTGATACTATTTCCAACGCAAGTATCATGCCAAATCGTATAGCATTACTTTTTTCAAATCCCCTCAGTAATGTGTATTCTTTTTTCAACAAATTCATATACAACTGTCTACTTTTTTATACACGGCTTGGACGTTACGTTATAAAACACCTCGATAACTTTGCAATTCCTCTCGTACACACATGCAAAATTCCCTTTATCATTATTATTTTCAATGTAAAGTTACTTCGCTCCCATACATATACTGTTCAAAAGCAAAAAGGAAGTGATCCCATGTATTACGGAACAAAGGGCTGGTACGTAGCTGAACTAAAAAAATTAGGCGTACGCTATCATGAAGGACGAAAACTAGAAAGTTACCGCGGACACGTATTACGCAATTTATTAATCGCACAACAAGAAAAATTAAAAGAACAGTAATATTCTAATGTAACGATATCGGCGATTCGCCATGGAATATCGACTTACCGACAAATTCCGCTAATTCATCTATCTACACCACCAATCAATCACACATCAAACTACAATAGAAAAAGGTCACCCAAACGGGTGACCTTCCTTTCTTATTCACAAACAAGAATTTGTCTAGTAAATGATCCTTTTCTTGTAATACAGCGATCTGTAATTTCAAATCCTGCTTCATGGATCATGTCGTCCATTGTCTCCATCGTTACAACGACTACCTTTTTAGCGATGCGGCGCGCACTTGAAAGAATGGAGAGCTGGTCTTCTGGTGTGGCGTGCGTAAATAGATCGTACGGCATATCGATAATGGCAACGTCGTAGTTCTCAGTAATTTCCTCGATTGGTCCTTTTGTTACTGTTCCTTTAAATCCGAAATGTGCGATATTTTTTCTTGTTCCAAGAACTACAAGTGGATTTATATCTCTACCAACGATGTTAATCCCCATAGAAAGTGCTTCTACTACTACTGTTCCAATACCGCAGCACGGGTCAATTGCTCGTACTCCCTCTGGATTTGGTACAGCGATATTTGCAACTGATCTCGCAACACGTGTGCTAAGTGATGTCGAATAACTATGCGGTTTTTTTATGTGATGATACCAAACTGGTTCGCTTTCTACATAGTGCCCGAAGTACCAGCGTCCTCCAAGAGGAACAATCCCGAATACACGCTCTGGATTACGAACATCCGCTTCTCCTTCAATATGCATGCCAAGGTCTCGTTCAATAAGACGTCTTTCTCCATATTCAATTTTATTTTCTCCAACGAGGTCATTGATTTTAACGAAGATAACTTTAAACGACGCCCCCGCTAAATCAATTTGTTCCACTTGTTTTAAAATGCTTTCTAAGTCGTCCCCTTCATACATAACCTCAACGCGCTCTTTCATAAACGCACTTCTACTCGGTTCAATTTTTACATCACTTTTTAAAATATTAACGTGCGACTCCATTCCAAAGAACGAGCGCATTTCCAAGTAACATAAAGCACGCTCCTCCTCACGAAATGCATACGTATATATACAGGCAGGTGTTTTACTATGATTATTCAATCTATTATCATCCTCTATCGTTTAAAATTGTTATGATTACAATTACTCAAATACTTTTTTGTATATAAAATTAAATGATATCATATGCCGGAAATAAAGAGAAACGTTAATAAATAAAAGAGACTGCCAATGGCAATCTCTTATTATTTATTAACGGAAAGAAGACACGTTGTTACCCATTTCTTCATAGTAATCTAAAATACCTTGATAAATAGCTTCCGCTGCACGTTGTCTCCATTCTTCAGTAGCTAGTTTTTCACCTTCACCTTTAGCATCGATGAAACCTAGTTCAGCTAAAATAGCAGGCATTGTATTGTATTTCACTACATAGAAGTTTTCTGTCTTTACACCTCTATCATTTGATTGAAGTGCTTGTACTAAACGTTTTTGTACTTTTTCTGCTAGTACACGGCTTTCTTCTGAATTTGGATTTGTTGCCGATCTGTAGTAGAACGTTTCTGTTCCTTCTACTTGTTCATTAAACCCGTTTGCATGAATACTTACGAAAATATCACCTTTATTTTCTTGTGCAAATTCTACACGTTTTTTCAAAGATTCACCAGGAGTATTTCCCGGACGCGTATCATCATTACGTGTTAATAAAACAGTAAATGGTGTCTTTTGTTCAAATAGTTTTTGTACACGTAAAGATGTATCTAATACAATAGCACTTTCATCCATTTTCACACCAGAATGCCCTGGATCAACTCCACCATGACCTGGATCAATGATAATCGCTTTTCCTTCTAAGAAGTTACCTTGCTTCACTGGATTTAATTGATTTTTATTAACCCATTGGAAACCAGCGCCCATGCGGATACGAATCCAGCTGCCATTCTCTTCAATAACAGTTACTTGCTGTGCGTTATGTGTTCCCAT
This sequence comes from Bacillus sp. MT94, assembly GCF_058792475.1. Classification (NCBI taxonomy): domain Bacteria; kingdom Bacillati; phylum Bacillota; class Bacilli; order Caryophanales; family Bacillaceae; genus Bacillus; species Bacillus sp. MT94. The sequence goes on from NZ_JBXAEZ010000003.1 coordinate 507,210, forward strand.
TACTTTTGACGAAGAAGAAGCTTCTGCATAAGTAGTGAATCCTTCATTAATAACTTCTGTTTTCTCCACTAAAGGTGTCCATTTATCACCGTTACTTGTTGCAATTTTGATCCATCCATCTCGTTCTTCTTTAATTTCTACCGTTTGTGGATTATGCTGATTCGCACTAATCCCAGAACTTAATGATGGTGCGTGATATGTAATGAATTTTCTATCTATGTACATTTTCTTTGTTTCTACTGGACGATCACTATTCTTGCTAAATTTATCTGTTTGCGCAGTAAGCTGAGCTGCTTGTTCACGCGTAATAGAATCATTCGGTTTCCAGCCATTCTCTGTACCTAAAGAAAGTTTTAATTCTACTAAAATATTAACTTCTTCTTTACCCCAATGATTCTCTAAATCAGCGAATTTTGTAGGAACTGGTCCTGTTACTTTGCTTTTCAGATTATATGCTCTTACAAGCATAGCTGCCATTTCAGCACGAGTTACTTTTCCTTCAGGATCAAATACTCCTGGTTCTCGCCCTTTAATAATATTCTCTTTTTCCATAGCTGCAATAAATGAAGCTGCCCAATTATTTTTTGCATCATTATAAGACGGCTTTGCATTCGGATCTACTTTAGCACCAATTGCTGTTGCGATAATCTTTGCTGCCTGGGCACGTGTTAAATTTCCGTATGGCATAAAGTTACCATCTGGCATACCGTTAATTACATTTCTCTCTACTAAATAATAAATTGCGTCTTTCGACCACGCACTATCTGAAACATCAGGAAATTTCTTCGTTTCTGCTAAACTACTAATTGGATGTGCTAGTAAATTTGCTGCTAATAAACCTGCGGCTATTGCTTTGTACTTCATGAAAAATAAATCTCCTCTCAAAACTTCATATTCATACATTTTTTTAATCAAGCTAACTAAAAAATATTAACTATTAATTAATTCCTTTCATAGTGTATAACATTATATATCTATAGTAAATACGTTTCCGGCCTTATAACAAAAATCGCATATATATAACTTATAATGAATGTATATAAAATAAAACTTTAATCAGCCCACAAATAGCGGGATAAAAAAACGATTAGGACATGTCTCCTAATCGCTTCGCAAAATAAAAAGCTGATTAAAAATAATATTTTTAATCAGCTCTCTATTATCTATGAAATTATTCTTCAATTAAATTAGACATTACATATGCATATACTAATGCTTCTGTATGCGCAATAGAACTTTCATGTGTACGTTCAAATGCGTGAGAAGAATCAATACCCGCTCCAATTAACGCATGTTTCACATCAAATCCCGCGCGAATCGCAGCTGATGCATCAGATCCGTAGTATGGATAAATATCTACTTTATATTCAATATGATTCGTTTTCGCAAGCTCTACTAAATGTTTACGCAGTGCGTAATGATACGGGCCGCTAGAGTCTTTTGCACAAATAGATACTGTATATTCATCAGATGTTTGTCCATCACCTAACGCTCCCATATCAACTGCTAAGTATTCAACAGTTTCTTCTGGAATATTAGAATTACCACCGTATCCAATCTCTTCATTATTAGAAATTAAGAAATGCGTCGTATATGGTAATGTTACGTTTTCATCTTGTAATCTTTTAATTAATTTTAATAAAATCGCAACACTTACTTTGTCATCTAAATGACGTGATTTTATGTATCCACTCTCTGTAATTTGAACGCGTGGATCAAATGACACGAAGTCTCCTACTTCAATTCCTAATTCGCGTACTTCATCAGCTGAAAATACGCGCTCATCAATACGAACTTCAATATTTTTCTCATCGCGTTTTGCTTCACCTGCATCTTTATATACATGTACAGATGTTTGATGCATTAAAATCGTTCCTGTATACGTCTTGCCACTTGATGTTTCAATTTCGCAATATTCTCCTTCTACAGAGTTCCAACGAAATCCACCAATCATAGAAAGACTCAGGCGACCATCAGGCTTAATTTCTTTCACCATCGCACCTAACGTATCAACGTGTGCCGTTAATAAGCGGTGCTGCGCATCATTCTTCCCTTTTACCGTTAAAATAAGAGCACCCTTATTATTACGTTTCGTTTCTACGTTCCACTCACTTACATAGTTTTCAATGAAATTAATAATTTTTGCTGTATTTCCAGATGGACTCGGAATAGAGACAAGCTCCTTAATCAGTTCCATCGTTTCTTTCGTATGATGTGCCATTGTCGTTTCCTCCTCATTTTCTCTACTATTCAGTATACAAAATCCGCCAGAAAACCTCTACTTATATAGCTTAATTTTCTAAATTGTAGTAAAATTCTTTTTAGTATACAAAAGGAGTCCTGAAATATGAATATATCAAAAAAATATATACACATTGCACTCATTTGGTTTTTAGCATCATTATTTTGTTTACAAATCTCTTATGCCATTCATACTACTACTTCTATTACAATCGGCTGGATATTAACAGCTAGCTTCTTCATTATTAGCTTCATTGCAACAAAAAAGCATAGCGTTACTCATTAACGCTATGCTTTTCCTATAAAACTATTCTTCTGAAACGTCTAATAAATAAATACCTCTTTCAAATCCACCGCGCTCTACTTCTTTTTTCTTACGAAGGCGTTCTACATCTTCAATCGATGCACCTTCTGCACGTGCTAATGAAATGATAACTTCTAGCGCATCCGCAAGAGAATCTAGCGCATGTTCGCGTTCTTTCATAGAAGCAAATTCACGAATTTCTTCCGTTCCAATTTTCGCTAAAGCCTGTATGTATGCTTGCCCTGTTAATTTTTGTGCTGTATACGTTTTTCCAGACATTAAAATCTTCTCTGGAACACGATCTCTTACTAACTTGTTATATGCTGACATCATTCATCCTCCTATATTTAATAACATCCGAGCTCTGCTTTATAGAAAAACCATTTTTTCTTCACGCACGCACTTAACATATCAATTCCTGATCCATGTGCTCTTACATGTGGAAAGAAATAGTGCTCTAAGTCTTCGTCCTTACCATATAGAGTTTGATACTCATCTGGAATCGCTTCTTTTTTCACATCTTTTTCTTTCGTCACCCCATCAGAAAATGCAACACTTGGATGTCCCTCAAAAAACAACGCAGTCCGAACTGCCAAAGATGGTGTACTATGCAAAGCAGAATATGTAAGCAAAATAATAGTAATAACACCGATCATTTTCTTCATGTATTACTCCTTAAAAAAAGTGCTAACACAATTATACTAAAATGTGTTAGCACTTTCTCCCCTTTATCCCGAATTAACGAGCTAATAATCAGTGAGGAATGGACAAAATCCTCACTTCACTTTATTCCCCTTTAAATGCTGGTAAACGTTTCTCTAAAAACGCAGCAATTCCTTCTTTATGATCCGCTGTTTGTCTCATTGCATATTGACCACGCTTCTCTAATTGCAATGTTTGCTCTAAATTAGAGCGATTTACTTCACATAAAATTTGCTTCGTTTGAATCATTGCTTTAATCGGTTTTTGTGACCATTCATTAATTTTTTGCTTCACAGCCGTTTGGAAATCTTCGCCGATTACTTCATCAATTAAGCCGATATCAAGCGCTTCTGTCGCTGATAATTTCTTGCCTTCCCAAATAATTTGCTTCGTCATATTTTCACCGACGCGCTTTTGAAGGAAGAAATGACCGCCTCCATCTGGAATTAAAGCGATTCCAATAAAGTTCATCGCAATAACAGATGATATATCCGCCATTACATAATCAGCTGTTAACGCAATACTTAACCCAAGACCTGCAGTTGGTCCATGAATTGCACTAATAACAAGCTTTGGCATCGTATATAACGTCACGACAACTTCAGAAATAGTATTCATAATGCCATCAAACTTACTTTCATCATTACTTGAAAGCATCGATTTAATATCCCCACCCGCAGAAAAACCACGGCCGTTCCCACATAACACAACGATATGCGCAGAACTTTCCGCTACTTCTTTCAACTTTTGTAATAACTCTTTTAATGTCGGCTCATCTAACGCATTTAACACCTCTGGGCGATTGACCATAACTGTTGCAACGTGGCCTTCATATTTCACAACGACAGATTCTGTTTTACTTGTTATTTCCATTATATATACCCCTCTTTTCTCCATAAAGATTATACTTATATAATTATAGAGAACCATTGAAAAATCCTTCTTTTTTCTCAATTTTCTGTCTAATAATCTCGCAATTTGTACATATACCGTATAAAACATACAATTCCGTTGAAAAATATAGAAATTAAAGTCGGTTTATCCATGCTTTTCATCTATTTACCATTACAATGAAATGGTGTATTCTTAAGTTTGATAAAAAAACAAATATTGAAATTCATTCGCCTTACTATGTAAAAAAGGCTTTATACCCATCTTTTGGGTGTTGTAATAAAGGAATGAAGAACTGGAGGAACATATGGTTAATAAGTTGAAACAAACGGATAACTACTTCCCACATTTCCTATTGCTATTCATTGTGTTTCAACCAATTTTAGATTTATTAACATCTTTTTCAATCTATATATTACACATGAGCGCAACAGTTGGAGTTGTAGTCCGTTTCGCCTTTATGCTTCTTGCATTAGGATACCTACTTCTTCATCACAAACAACAAGATGCGAAAAAGTACATCCTCTATTTATGTTTACTCGGAATCGCACTCGCAATCGGTCTTGTAAATAATATGATGGTTAAATCTCCAGTTTCATTTGGAGAAGAAGTTAAATTCATTTTAAAGAGCGTATATCCAATTGTGCTACTGTTTGGATATATTATCGCCTTTAAAGAGCTAAAAAATAAAGAGTATGTATTTCATAAAATCATTACATATTTCTTATATGCAACTTTAATTTTAAGCATCACAATGATTGTCGCAATGCAAACTGGAACGGATTTCCCAAGCTATCCTCATTCAAAAATCGGTTCAAGAGGTTGGTTCTTCGCTGGAAATGATTTAAGTTCTCTTTTCGCCATTATGTTCCCAATCATTGTCTTATATTCGATTCATAAAACAACTTCTTTCTCGAAAATATATTACTGGATTCCAACAATACTTGCGATGTATGCAAGTATTATGGTCGGAACGAAAGTCGGATATGGCGCAATTGTGATTACATTAGGCGTAGCACTTTTCTTCTCATTCATTGAGTACATGATAAATCGTAAAAAAGAAAGAAAAGGATTCACACATATTGTAAATACCGTTGTTGCCGCAGTTATACTAGGAGGTTTAATTGTTCTTACACCGCATACTCCTATCGCAAAAAATATGGGCATTCACATGCAAATATATGAATACAAAAAATCAGTACAAGAAGAAAAAGATCGAAAAGAAGGAAAAGTAATTAAAGAAGATCCAGAAGATACAAAAAAACATGCAAAAGGTGAACTTACAGATTCTGAAATGAAAAGTTTGATTTACAGTGATCGCGACAAATTCTTAAAAACATACAAACAGTACTATAAAGACGCACCGCTTTCACAAAAACTATTCGGAATGGGTTACGCTGGTAACTACACAGATAAAATTAAATTAATTGAAATGGACTTCCATGACCTATTTTTCGCCTTTGGAATTGTCGGTTTCCTTATTTACTTAATACCGCTTCTATACTTTGGTATTAAATTATTCATCCGCATGATCACAAACTTTAAGAAAATCATGACCGTAAAGTATATGCTATTAGCGAGCACACTCATTCTATCACTTGGCATCGGCTTTATGTCTGGCCACGTATTAACAGCGCCAGCCGTTAGTATTTTCTTCGTTGTTATACTCGCTTATATCATTGTTGATTTTGAAATTGAATAAAAAAGAAGGTGCTACGAAATGTCAGTAGCACCTTCTTTTTTATTTAATTAATGTTTTACGTATTCTAAGCTTTCTTTTGCAATATACGCTTCTGTTACAGTAGGATTATCTGAAATAACTTTAACCCACGCTTTTCCATTTATTATTTCTTCACCAGTAACTGTGACAACTACATTTGTATTTAAACGATACAGTCGCTCATTTGATATACTAGGATTCTTTTTCACTTCCACGTTATTCATCACACGTGCAAGTTTGTACTTGTTGTATTCTTTTTTACCTAAATAAGAATCAAAACGGTTCATATGCCCCGCTACTTTTTTACCCCAGTTCGCATCAGATGCATATTTCGCATTTAAACCAGCAGCTTTATCACCTGTATATGTTGCTGTATAACGCCAATGTCCTGGATTTAAATATCCTTCATTCATGTATAATTTTGCTGCATGTTCAATACAATCTTCTTTTGAATTGAATGCTTCTCCGTTACCATATGGACTATCGTCTGTTGCTTTTAAACCAAATAAATTATTTTTGTCTTTTGCAAGAGCGCTTGTTCCATAATAACTTTCATGAATTGCTAATGAATATAAGAATAATGCATTTACATTATACTTGCTTTCTACTTCTTTAAATTTCTTTCCTAAACCAATTAATGGAGAGTCTGGCTTAATCGATTTCACATAACTATCTAGTTGTTCAGCTGTATAATCTGTTTTCGAACGTAATGATAAATAATTGAAATATTGATAGAAAGTTTCGTCTCCGAATGTCTTTCCATCTACACTATACATTTGCTGTCCTTGCTTCATGAAAGAAGGTGCCACACCATATCTAAATTCTGTATATCCAGGTGAACTTGTATTATATGTATAATATTTATGGTATAAATATCCATCTGATTTCACATAATAAGACGACTGTTTCATTTCATTTGTAGGAATTAAAGTGATTTCATTCTTCTTCACATAACCTGTCAAACCAGAAAGTTGAACTTTCACACGATCTTCGCCAACTTCTAACACTTTCAATTCTGTTCCATACTGAATATACGTATATACTGTTGACAAATTCTCATCATAAATATTAATGATGTTTTGCCCACTTATTCTTTTCGCACTTGCAAAACCATCTTTAATCCATAAAAATTCGTTCTCGTATTTTACCGCATTCATACCTTTATTTTGAGCAGCCGTAACCGCTTCTTTATACGTATTATAGCGCTCTACTTCTTGCTCTGTTCCGTTTTCTCTTACATTTGTCACAACATATTTCTTAGTTTCTACAGGATTGCTATTTCCGTTTTTTTCAATCGTCTGAAGCATACGATCCAACATAGCTGAAGCCATCCCTCTTGTAGCTGATAGATGTGGTCTAAATGTATTATCTTCTGGATACCCTTTAATAATTTGAGTAGCCACCATAACTTGCACATGCTCTTTATAGTTAATACTATCTTTATCAGTAAAGGTAAGCGGACTTACAGCTACTTTAATATTTTTATAGTCTAACGCTCGCTTTACCATTATCGACATTTCTTCACGTGTAATCACATCATTTGGTGAGAATGTCTCGTTCGTACGACCATTAATAATTTTCGCTCCATATGCTCTACTTACACCATCATATAAACCGTAAGTCTTCGGCACATCCTTGAAATTCGAATCAGCTTTCGGTAAATTTAAAGCCCTTGCTATGAATGTAGCAAACTCTGCTCTTGTTACTAATTTATCAGGCGCATATACATTGTCTCCATACCCCATTAAAACTCCTTTAGTAATAAGTGAGCGCATATGCGTCTCAAACATATGTCCTGTAATATCATCATTTGCCGCATAACTTGAAATAGGAGTTAAAAGTAATGATCCCGTTAATGCCACTGCTGTTATACCTTTTGAAAAAGTCTTCAAGGTTATCCTCCTCGTAATCTACGAATTTATTATCACAAATTTGATTATATAATACTCACAATCATTTTAGCATAATAAATAGGAATTAAAATAAAACGTTTTTTAATTAGAATTTTCATTACATTCAAAACAAAATAAAAGACACTTTACTTTTTTAATAAAGTGCCTTTTTCCATATGATCAATGAGTTTCTTTGTTGCCTGTTTGCCTTGCAACCGAAGCTCATCTATTGTCAATTGTAACTCTTGCTGCACAGTTCCTTGTTGCATTAATTGCTTTTTCGCAATTTCATATAAATATTCAGCACTCCATTCGCCATCCACACTTCCTATAACTGGCTGATTCACTTGACTTAAAAACGAATCAATTTTCGGATCGTATGAAATCCCGACCATTGGAGTTTTGGCTACAGCAGAAAAAACTAGTGCATGAAGACGCATACCAATTAGTAATGAACATTGTGATAAAATGAATATTTTCTCGTCGATATCCATTTTATATGGAAGCATATACGTCTCTTCTCCCATTAAGTCTACTACTTCACGCGAAGCTTTTTGATCAAATGGCTCATGCATTGGAACAAATAGAATTTGATATCCTTCTTGCTTTAATTTTTTTAATGCCGCAGCTAATTTTTTTATATAATCTTCTTTTGCATTCCAATAACGCACACTAACCGCGATTACTTTTCCATGTATCGAATGCTTTTGCAACCAATCCGATTGTTTTGTCCGTTTCCATGTTAAAACAGGGTCTGGAACAATTTCAATATCGTTTTTTATGCCAAGTCCTTTTAAATATAAAAACGAATCCTCATCTCGAACTGATACATAGGAAGCTTTTGACAAGTTCCATTTTACTAATAGACGATTATATCCTTTTGTAATTGGACCTATTCCTTGTGAATAAATATAATACGGCTTTTTTAATAATCGAGCGAGTCCCATAATACCCGTATAATATAGAATACTCTTCGTACTTGTCTGATCTTGAAGAAGGCTCCCGCCACCACTAATAACTCCATCACTGTTTTTGATCGCATGATAAACAGCTTTTATATCCCAGCGATCTACCGATTCTACACCATACATTTCCTTTGTATATTTAGAATCATTTGATAGTACTACTAGTTCTATATCCGGGTTCTCTTTACTTAACGATTCAATAATTGATTGTAGAATCGCCTCGTCTCCAACATTATAAAAACCATAATATCCTGATAAGACTAAACGCACCCTAAATCTCCTCCAAAACTAGGTAACCGTTTATTTCATCTAACATAAACTGGTACCCATTCCTTACCTAAACACTTAATACCCTACATAGTTTCCTCTTTATCAGCTCATATGAATTTTAATAAAAAATTAAATTTTTATATTTATCTTTTCAAAAATGGTATTTTTTTTATTGATATCCATTTTAATTTCAAAGCACATACACCATACAAAATGGTTGTAATACTTAATGCTATACCACTGAATAATAACGTCATAATTCTTGAAAATGTAACATCTATCACATTAAATAGTTCATACAATCCTAGTCCTAAAATAGATGCTATTGCTAGCACACCAAAAAAGCTTTTTAAATGAATAGAATAGGCAATATAGCTTCGAATATACAAATGATTTACAATACAAATCAATACGTAAGTAATGAATGTACTATACGCCGCTCCATCTATGCCAAACTTCTGCACGAACATTATGTTTAACACGACTTTCACACAACTCGCACCAATAACAATCCATGCAGCTTGTGCAGAACGATTAATGCCCTGTAAAACACCTATTGATAATACCATAACCGCAGTAAAATACGAACTGCCAATCATAACTGTTAACATACTACTGCCTTTTACGTCTGTGAACAATCCGACATTTAACGGTACTGTTAATGCCATCAACCATATTGTTAACGGTGCTGTCAAAACATGCGCTAGTCGATTTGTATTTTGAATTGTTATTTTCGCCAAATTTATATCTCTTTTGGCCAATGCGGAAGTTAAGAGTGGTATTAACGGAAATACAATTGCACTTGCAAAAATAACAATTATTTGCGTGAATGCAAAACCGCGACTGTATATTCCAAATTGTTCTTGAATTTCTGTTGATGATCCTTGTAATACATGCGGTATTGTAAGCGAGTCTACTAAATTTAAAAGTGGCATTGATAAAGCTCCGATAGCGATTGGGATCGATACCCGCAATATCTTTTTGCCGTTTTCTCTTAAATCTCGGAGTGAATAGGAATTGCTTTTATTGTAGTATGGACTTCTATTATATTTTATACGCAAATATATAAGGGAACTAATGACTCCAAGAAAAGAGCCAACCATCGCACCACTAGTAATAACAGTATTACTCTTATCCCATGATACTAGTATGTAAGCAATTATTAACATAAAAAACACACGTACAAATTGCTCAATGACCTGTGATACCCCTGTTGGTTTCATATCACCGAAACCTTGAAAATACCCTCTATAAACTGCCATGTATGGAGCAATGAGTAATGCTAATGAAGTAATAAGCAACGGCATTCTAGTTTCTTGTCCACCAAGCATATTTGCAATTTCAATAGAAAATAATACAATGACTAAACAGCCGAAAACGCCAAATGCTATTCCTATAATTGACGCTGATGTAAATAATTTCGCAATTTCCTTTTGCTTATTTTTTTCGTTCAACTCTGCAATTAGTTTCGAAATTGCAAGTGGAACTCCGGCTACCGATAATGTAAGAGCAATCATATATACAGGAAAAACAAGGCGAAAAATACCGAGCACTTCATCTCCTGCAATATTTTGTAATGGAATTTGAAAAAAACTACCAAGCAATTTTGACAAAAAAGTTGTAATGGTTAAAATTGCTGCTCCTTTTACAAATGTTTTATTCATATTTTTTCTCTTTTCTTTTATACATATACTCTCAAACATATTGTTTTAAGCGATAGGGATTCATTTTATCCCATTGGTTATCATAACAAATTTATTATACGTTGAATACTTGGTTTTTTTTTCAAAATAGAAAAGCGAACCAATTCACGCCTATCTCTTCACACTATAATTTCTAATTCCTTCCATTATATGTACACATTATAGCTGTTTTCGTAACTCAAAAAGAGCTCTTCTCTATCAATGCAGTACATATTACTAAAAACATTATAAGAATATCCCACAACTCTACATTATAATGTATGTAAAATTGTGAGATATTCTAATTACCATCTAAGCACTTAAGATTTTCAATTGTTCTTTCTGTTCATCGCTTGCCATTACTATGATTGTTTTTTCAATACTCGGATGTACTTGCTCAAGCTTTACACTTGCTCCTACTTTATTTGATTGCTCAACAAAATTTAATAATGCCATAGCTCCTGATACATCCATATAACGCACATCTTTCATACGTAAAACAACCGGTGACTTCACATCTTGTAAAGTAGAGAAAATACGATCTACTGATAGGAAAGAGAGCGGCCCTTGAATTGTGTACGTTTCTTCTCTTTCTTTTACGATAGAAGTTTTACGTTCTTTACATTTCACCATATATATGATGAACGAAAGAATAATACCGAAGGCAACAGCAATCATTAAATCGAACTTCACCGTTACAATCATCGTTACGAGCATAACAACGACATCACCTTTAGGAGCGACATGCATCTTTTTCATGCTTCCCCAATCGAACATTCCAATACCAGTTAAAATTAAAATACCTGATAATACAGCAAGTGGAATATATTGTACGACCGAACCAAGACCCATAATAAAAATAAATAAGATAACACTATGCATACATGCCGAAAGTGCCGTTTTACCGCCACTTCTTATATTCACGATAGACCTTACAGTCGCACCTGCACCTGCTAATCCGCCAAACAATCCGCTCATCATATTACCGATACCTTGTCCAACGAGCTCTTTATTACTTTTATGACGTGTACCTGTCACATTATCCATTACGACCGATGTTAACAACGAGTCAATCGACCCTAACAAAGCAATACTAAGCGCTGGTAAAATAAGTGCTGCTATTCCTGTTCCACTTAAAGATGGAATATGAAGCGTAGGTATCGCTTCTGGAATAGTTCCAATCTTTTCAATTACTTTATTTAGTGAAAGATTTCCGATAATCGGTAACTTTACTGTAAGTCCTTCGAGTAGAGAAGAAAATAAAGGAAGCAAAGCTGTCACACCGACCAGTGCTACTAAACTAGACGGAATCGCCTTAATCCATTTGCCAGAAACAATCATTACAATAATCGTTAACACAACAAGTAGAAAACTATTTTGTACGTGCTTTATTTCGCCTAAAATAATGATTAATGCAATACCATTCATAAATCCTGAAACGACAGGATACGGAATATATCGAACGTAAGAACCGAGCTTACATACACCGAATAAAATTTGAAATAATCCTGCCATCATAAAGGCAATAAAACTTGCCTCTAACCCGTGCGTCGCAATAACTCCTGTTGCAATAACGGTAATCGGTCCAGTTGGCCCCGTTACTTGCCCAGGTGTCCCGCCAAATAACGCTGCGAATAAACCTGCAAAAATCGCACCATACAATCCAACAAGCGCTCCCTCAGACGTTCCTGTCGCAGCAATACCAAATGCAATCGCAAGTGGCAACGCAACAATCGCAACAGTAAATCCTGCTAAACATTCCTTTGCTATTTTTTGAAACATAAAAAAACCACCTTTGTATAAAGTCCATGTTCCATTGTACACCTAAAAAGATACATTCGTTAGCTCACTTTTTACATTCTCGTGACGTAAACGTATTCAATGAAAAGTTTCCCCCTTATCTTTGGAAACAATTGCAACTATGCTATAATGAACAAATTAAATCTTTTACTATATACTTGGAGGCACTATGCTAACTTTTGAAGAAAAATTATCGATTATTGAATCTTTCCCAGAACTAGAAAGAAAGAACGTATCATTAAAACGTGTAAACTTCCACTTTGAAGAAAGTCGTTTAGATAAAAAGAACGTTGTATTTCATTTACACCCAAATGGAAATGGATTTGTGTATGCAAGCGGTATTAAAGGTTACAAAACGGATGATAAGGGTATGGTTAACATCCGTGAGTTTTCAGCAGAAGAGTTACGTTCAGTAATTGAGAAATCAATTGACCTTCTATCACAAGAAGAAGTAGTAGCACCTGTAGAACCTGCGAAAGAAGAAGAATGGCAGAACGAAGATGGTCATATTCTTACTCTTATTTCAGAGGATGACATGTGGAACGTGTACGCTGGTGTAAACTTAGACGGTACATTCAACTCTTATCCAGAAGCTGCGGAATACCTTGATGAAGAAGGGTTTTCACGTAAATAAAAATAGAAACCTATTTCATTCAACGACTTTTATAGTAATCAAAAAAGACACTTAAGGTGTCTTTTTTTGTTATATAAACTCCTTTCTCACACTATCTTTATTAATTTTCATAAAATGATTCAGAGGAGGTTTATATGAATACAACTGCTAAATTAATAAATTGGAAAGAACATGGCGATATGATTATTCTAGAATGTGAATTAAATGGAAAACGCTTCGAGATATCAACATATAAACAACGAATATATAATGCACACCTTTTATCAGCTGACGTGTATATTCGTTTAGATTCATCTGATAATATAATTGGAATAAATATCTATAAAAAGTAAGAAAAGCCCCCTATTCCGTAAGCGGGCTTTATCTTTATTACAAAATGTTAGAGTATACTCTCTTTTTTTCATACAGTTTATGTAATTATACATATTCATTAAAAAATACACTAAATGAATATTACATGTAGTAAAATATAACTTGTGGGCACGTTCTATAAAGCAGATTCTTTTAAAAGGCGTAACATATCGATTATTATAGGGGATGTGGCGTCACTTCGATATTGATCTCAAATCTCTTGTCTTTTGTGAACTAACAATCTAGTGTATATAGACGATTCTGCTTTATAGTGTGTGTTTACACTCATAACAAAGGGGTAATGGTAATACGGATAGATTCCGATTCGTATGAAATGAAATGGTTCAAGTCGGAGAGAGGCACCTTAAGGTGTCTTTTCTTTTTGGACATTACATCCATTTTGTTTTTCCACCTTATTTCAAATGCGCTAATTAACCTTCACCAAGAAGAAATGAGAATTAAGTAAATATAAAGTGACTGATATTCACTTAATTCCCAACCTCTACAAAAGAACAGAACATTTAAGAATTAACAAAGATATTGTTTCTTCTGTTTAATACAGAAAAATGAAGGATACCCCATAGATATGGGGTATCCTTCATTTTCTATTTTTTCGCACCTTTCAGTGACTCCCTCAGCACAAACTTCTGCAACTTCCCGCTCGCATTACGTGGAAGTTCATCTACAAATAAATAATGACGTGGACGCTTATAATCTGCTAATTCGTCACTTTCTTTGCAATACGTTTCTAAATCAGCTTCTGTTATTGTTTCATCTTTCTTCACAATAACTGCTACAACACGCTCTCCCCATAATTCATCTGGCTCACCAAGTACCGCCACATCTAATATACCGGGATGACTATGAAGGAAATCTTCAATTTCACGAGGGTAAATATTTACACCACCGCTAATTACCATATCATCAACACGATCTGCAACGAATAAATAACCATCCTTATCAAAGTATCCTAAATCACCAGAATGATACCATCCTTTATACATCGATTTTTTATTCGCCTCTTCACGATTATGATAGCCAGCCATCATAGTTGGGCCGCGTAAAATAATTTCTCCTACTTCATAAGGAGGTAATACATCATCTGGTTCTGCCGGTGCATCCTCGTTCGGTTTCACAATACGAACTTCATGACTAAAGCATGGCGTGCCTGCTGAACCAGCTTTCGTAATTTGATCCTCCTCTACGAGAAACGCCACAACTGGTCCCATTTCTGTCATTCCGTATATTTGAACAAGGTCAATATAAAGACGTTCTTTACATTCCTTCACTAACGCCGGTGCCATTGCCGCTCCGCCATATATACCGATTTTCATTGACGTTAAATCATACTGAGTTAAATCTTTTTGCAACAACATATTCCACATCGTCGGTGCTGCAAAGAACGTCGTAATCTTTTCTTCTTGAATCGTATGTAATACTGTTTCTGTATCAAAATGATGCAAAATGACATTTTTTCCGCCAACTTGAATGCGTGGTATGATTCCGGCATTTAATTCACCACAGTGATATAAAGGCGCAACAACAAGCCCAACGCTATCTCTATTATATTTTAGGAAATACGTACAAATCATACTATGCTCAGCCATTTCACGATGACGATGTAACACGCCTTTCGGATGACCTGTCGTACCGCTCGTATAAAGCATTGAACAATAATCCATTTCATCAATTTCGATATTTACTTTCTCAGAAGATGCTGCATTCACTTTTTCATGGTAGGAACTTGCATAGGAAGGTTTATCGTTTTCTATAGACCAAAAAGATGTATTTGGAAAATCTCGTTCAATGATAGCAACAGTTGACTCAACTGCTTTTTCAAAGACAACGACTTTCGAGGATGCGTCCTGAAGAATATAAGATACTTCTTTCGCCTTTAAGCGAAAGTTAATCGGATTAAAAATTGCACCAATTTTTGCACAAGCTAAGTAAACGTTTACAAATTCATGGCAGTTATATAAGTAAACAGATACTGTATCTCCCTTTCTTACTCCGTCTTCTAATAAAGCGTGTGCCGTTTTATTTATTTGTTCATCCCACTGTTTATATGTCCAGCGAATATTTTTTTCAGGTTCCACTAACGCCTCTTTATTCGTATACTTACCAACAGATAAATCAAAAATTCTCCCTATCGTCATGTACATGCCAACAATTTCCCCCTTTTCTCTTTCATAAATCTATCATTTCGTCTATAAGTAGACATTGTCCTTCAATGTTTTGACTAATTTTTCTGATTATTATCGACATAGTTTTACATACGGTACCGCTAGACGGTAAATGAAATTATACCGGCGATTTTTCGAATCTATCGACTTACCGACAAAAACTGACAAGATATAATCGGCCCCCCGTTACTGCAGGATAAAAAGAGGTTGTTCCGACTCGGAACAACCTCTTTCTTCTTATGCGAATAGCTCTTCTAAAATTTTCAATTTATCTTCTGTATATTTTACGAAGCCATCGTTATATGATTTTGGATCTTTCGGATTCGCGAAGTGCGTAATTGCCCCCGTCTTCGGATGAACAAATTTACTTGATGCACCGCAACCAAGTCCGATAATTGATTGTACTTCTTCCATAATGACAATGTTGTAAATACTTTCTTGCGTCGGCATTGCATAACCAACGTTCTCTAAGTTACCTAAAATATTCTTTTGACGATATAGGTAATATGGTACGTAATTATGCTTTTGCGTCCATTCTTCTGCTTCGTGCATCATCGCTGTAATTTCTTCGCGACCTGCTACTTTATATTTACGTTTGTTTTGCGTCATTTCAGAAGCACGTTTAAATGATAACGTATGAACTGTTAATGATTCTGGCATTAACTTTTCTGTTTCATCTAACGTATGCTTGAAGATATCTAACCCTTCACCAGGAAGACCAATAATTAAGTCCATATTAATATTGTTCATTCCCATTTCACGAGCTAAATGGTATTTCTCAATTGTTTCTTCTACAGTATGATGACGTCCAATTGCTTTTAGTGTCTCTTGATGGTATGACTGTGGATTAATACTAATACGGTCAATGTTCCATTTATTTAACACTTCTAGCTTGGCTGGCGTGATCGTATCTGGACGACCTGCCTCAACTGTTACTTCACGTACATTTTTCACGTCTGGGAACGCTTCGTACATTTCTTCATACAGCATATCCATCTCTTCTGCTGTAATACTTGTAGGTGTACCGCCGCCATAATAAATCGTCGTAACTTTCACACCTTTTTCTTTTAAAAACTTACCAATTTCACGAACTTCATAATGTAAACCACCTAAGAACGAATCAACAGACCCTTGGCGTCCATTAATCGCATAAGCCGGGAATGTACAGTATGCACATTTCGTTGGGCAGAACGGAATACCGATATAAATACTTACTTCTTCTTTCAAACGGTATAAATCCGGAACAACTGCTAATTGGCAATCAACAATACGCTGAAGAAGTTCAATTTTCTCTTCATGAATTAAATAACTTTCACGAAGTTCTTGATGCGCTTCTTCTTTTGACATACCATTTTGAAGCATTTTATGAAGAAGTTTCGTCGGACGTACTCCCGTTAAAATACCCCAGCTTTGTTCAAGTCCAGTTAACTGCTGAAGAACAGAAAGATATACATAAGAAACAACATGCTTCACTTGCTTCATACGCTCTTTTTCATCTGTGAAAGCAGATAAATCTTTCGAGAATGTTTCTTCATACACATTTCCTGTGCTAACATCCGTTAATCGAGCGGATGCTTTCACATTATCCTCAATGTGTATATCAACGATCAGATTCGCTTCCTCTTGTTCAAATCCAATCGTACTATCTTCAAAAAATAAGCCGCCAATATTTTGTAGCGGACGTAAAAAACGATCATCTTGTAACGTTTTAATTGAAATTAACACATTATCACCTTTTCATTTGCAAACTCTCTTTAGTTTACTTGAAGGGCGTTTACAGGTCAATACAGAAGGTTTTACCTGTTTCTCTTACATTTTTTCAAATAATTCTTTTTATGAATATCGCTCATGTATATAGACATCATGATTTTCTCTTGTTAAAATTTATTAGTACAAAAAATCGTTACATAGCGAAAATACAATATATAAAGGAGGAATGTTAACACTAGATTTTATAATCTAATGTGTTAAAAAAAAATATGAAAAAGAAATTTTATAGTGTATTAACTCTCTCTCTTGCATTACAAACTGTTCTTGCACCTACTTATTCATTTGCAGAGAGTGCTGAAAAATCCGCCGAAGTATATACGGAGGATCAAGTTTTTAAAAGTATTAAGGAGCATGTTAATGAGCATAGTACTCATGAAGAAGATATCGAGGTTACTGGCCAATTCCTACTATACACTTCAAAAAAACATTCATTATATACCGCGAATGATTTAAAAAACAAATCGAATATCGAGATTACAGAACAAGTCGTAACGGCGACAAAGAAAAAAGGAAATGCTTACTACATAACGACGCCAACTGGCGCTGGATGGATAGATAACAATGATAATAGCTTAGAAGTTCAAGAGATTCATAAACTATCTAACCAAAAATTAATCGTAAAAGAAGAAGCTTCCATACATGCCCTTCCGTTCCAATCGTTTAAAGAAGAAGGGAAACTACAACCACAAGTCATTACTCCTACTGAACAAGCTGGAAATTGGTTTAAAGTCCAAATAAACGAAACAGCAAAATGGATTTATGCACCTTCTGCTACATTTGAAGGTACAAAAGCTTCATTACTAAAAAACAGTCGTACTGCTAAAAATAGTTTATTGAGAGCTCCGGAAGCTCTACAAACAAACAATATTTATGGCGTTACATTTAAAGAAATGATTGTCCCAAAAGGAAATGACGATATTCGCCCTGGCTACCCGATGGTACCTAAATATATTACGATTCACGAAACGGCTAATACAGCGAAAGGTGCTAATGCTCTAAATCATGCAAAATTCTTAGATAACCAAGCACGCGGAACAGCTGATCGCGCCGCATCTTGGCATTTCACAGTAGATGATAAAGAAATTTATCAACATCTTCCGGTAAATGAAGTTGGATGGCATGCTGGAAATAAAACTGGAAACTATGAATCTATCGGAATTGAAATTGCCGTTAATCAAGATGGAAACTATGAAAAAGCGGTAGAAAATGCCCGTAAATTGGCAGCTTATTTAATGAACGACTTAAATATTTCTCTAGATAAGGTCCAAAAACATCAATTTTGGTCAGGAAAAAACTGCCCTGCGTTTATGATTCAACGCGGACAATGGAATGCTTTCTTAAAAGGAACTGAAACATACTATAAGGAAAACCAAAAAAATCCCGTAACTGATGACATTACAGGTGGATGGTATGAACAAGACATTCGTCAATTAGCAGCTAGAGGCATTATGCAAGGAGAAGGGAACGGCAAATACTTCCCAGAGCGTCTTGTAACGCGTGCTGAATTTGCTACACTAATTACTCGTGCTTTACAATTACCAAGTGGAAACGCTAAGTTCACAGACTTAGAACAAGTACACCCATCTTTAAGAGACGGTATTAATCGTGCAGCAAGCGCAGGCATAATCCGCGGACGTGGTGATAATACATTTGATCCAAATACTACAATTACACGCGAAGAAGCTGTTATTATGATTGATCGTTCTCTAAAACACGCTGGTATTTTTGCAAAACAAGTTGAACTACCATTCGTAGACCAAAACTTAATTTACGCTAAAGAAGAAGTACAAAGAGTGTATGGATATGGAATTGTAAAAGGTAATGAATTTAATCAATTCGTACCAAAAGGACCATCACAACGTGCACACGCAGCTGCATTTATAAACAGAATGCTTAGCGTAATTGAAGCTTAAAATATTTATCTGTATTAATTTAAAAGGCATCAGAGATTGTATAATCTCTGATGCCTTTTATACATCTTTTAACTATTTTTAGCCATGAATCTTAAACGTATTCCTAGTAACAGAAGCATAAAACCGATGAATGGAACGTAATTCGTATTGTGTCCTGTAGCTGGAAGTTGTTGATTATTAGAAGAACCTTGTCCTTTTTCTGGTAAATTAGGTTTTTCTACTCCTTCACCTGGTTTTTCTGTTCCTTCACCTGGCTTTTCTGTTCCTTCACCTGGTTTTTCTGTTCCTTCACCTGGTTTTTCTGTTCCTTCACCTGGTTTTTCTGTTCCTTCACCTGGTTTTTCTGTTCCTTCACCTGGTTTTTCTGTTCCTTCACCTGGTTTTTCTGTTCCTTCA
>NZ_JBXAEZ010000003.1:527022-662335 GCF_058792475.1 Bacillus sp. MT94
ACCTGGTTTTTCCGGACCTTTTTCTGTATCTTTTTTATTTGTAATTTGAAGTTTTACAAATTCAATTTTTTCATTAGAAATCGTAAATTTCATTTCCTTATCGGATAAAGTATATCCTTCTGGCGCTTGGATTTCTTTTAAAGTGTAATCTCCTGGTTCTAACTTCTTAGAAGTCGCTTTACCGCTCTTATTTGTTGTTAATGTGTCGATTTTTGTTCCGTCTTTCCAAATTTCAAACACTGCGCCTGCTAATATTTTATTTGTATTATTAGCGTCTACCTTTGTAATTTCTAATTGACCTGTAATTTCTTCTTTCACTTTTTCATTCATAACTTCTTGTTTTACTACTTCATTTGCTACAACATTTACTTCTACTGTTACTTCTAACGCTTTATAACCTTCTGGTGCTTTCGTTTCTTCTAACGTATACTTTCCTGGCACTAAGCTTTCGAATTTCACAACACCGTCTTTATTCGTTGTTTTCGCTTCTCCAACTACTTGACCAGCTTCGTTCTTTAATTTAAATTCCGCACCCGCTAGAACTTTTCCACTCTCTGCATCCTTTTTGATTACTTGTAAGCTTCCTAGTTCTTTTGCATTTTCTACTTGTACTTGTACTACTTTGTCTGCTTCCACAACGACTTCAATTTCTTCTTTTAGCAATTTATATCCTTGTGGTGCTTTCGTTTCTTTTAATGTGTACTTTCCTGGTTCTAATTTCTGTGAAACTACTTTACCAGTTTTATCTGTTCGTAACGTATTTACTTTTTTACCATCTTTATACACTTCGAATTCTGCGTCTGATAATACTTTCGTTTTATCTTCCGCATCTACTTTTACAATTTCGAATTGACCAAGACTCTTACTGTTCGTTACTTTTACATCAACAACTTTTTCACCGTCAACTGTTACATGAATTATTTGTTTTGTTAACTCATAACCTTCTGGTGCTTTTGTTTCTTCTAACGTATATTCCCCTGGCACAAGTCCGTCTACTTTAACCGTTCCAGACTTATCTGTTGTAATTCCTTCTTTTACAACATTTCCTTTCGCATCTTTCAATGTAAATTCTGCGCCTGCTAAGCGTTTCGTTTGATCTTTATCATCCATTTTAATAATTTGTAGAGAACCTAAGATTTTTTCGTTTTCTGCCTCTACTTTTACTACTTCTTTCTCGTTTTGAATTGTTACTTTCCATTCTTTATTTGAAAGCTTGTAGCCCGCTGGTGCTTTCGTTTCTTTCACTGTGTATTCACCTAGCGGTAATTTTGGTGACATCACTTTTCCACTCTCATCTGTTTTCAGTTCCGCTACCTTTTTACCATCTTTATACACTTCGAATTCTGCACCTGATAACAATTCCGTTTTATCATTCGCATCTACTTTCACGATTTCGAATTGACCTGTTACTTTTTCATTCGTAACTTCTTGTTTTACTACTTCGTTCGCTACAACGTTTACTTCTACTGTTACTTCTAACGCCTTATAACCTTCCGGCGCTTTCGTTTCCTCTAACGTATACTTTCCTGGCACTAAGTTTTCGAATTTCACAACACCGTCTTTATTCGTTGTTTTCGCTTCTCCAACTACTTGACCAGCTTCGTTCTTTAATTTAAATTCTGCACCTGCTAGAACTTTTCCACTCTCTGCATCCTTTTTGATTACTTGTAAGCTTCCTAGTTCTTTTGCGTTTTCTATTTGTACTTCTACTACTTTGTTTACTTCCACAACGACTTCAATTTCTTCTTTTAGCAATTTATATCCTTGTGGTGCTTTCGTTTCTTTTAATGTGTATGTTCCTGGTTCTAATTTCTGAGAAATTACTTTACCAGTTTTATCTGTTCGTAACGTATCTACTTTTTTACCATCTTTATATACTTCGAATTCTGCGTCTGATAATACTTTCGTTTTATCTTCCGCATCTACTTTCACGATTTCGAATTGACCCGTTACTTTTTCATTCGTAACTTCTTGTTTTACTACTTCGTTCGCTACAACGTTCACTTCTACTGTCACTTCTAGCGCTTTATAACCTTCCGGCGCTTTCGTTTCTTCTAACGTATACTTTCCTGGCACTAAGCTTTCGAATTTCACAACGCCGTCTTTATTCGTTGTTTTCGCTTCTCCAACTACTTGACCAGCTTCGTTCTTTAATTTAAATTCCGCACCTGCTAGAACTTTTCCACTTTCTGCATCCTTTTTGATTACTTGTAAGCTTCCTAGTTCTTTTGCATTTTCTACTTGTACTTCTACTACTTTGTCCGCTTCCACAACGACTTCAATTTCTTCTTTTAACAATTTATATCCTTGTGGTGCTTTCGTTTCTTTTAATGTATATGTTCCTGGTTCTAATTTCTGAGAAACTACTTTACCAGTTTTATCTGTTCGTAACGTATCTACTTTTTTACCATCTTTATATACTTCGAATTCTGCATCTGATAATACTTTCGTTTTATCTTCCGCATCTACTTTCACAATTTCAAATTGACCTGTTACTTTTTCGGGGATCTTTTTATTCACCACATCTACAGTCAATACTTTATTAGCCTCTACATCAACAGAAACTGAACTAGATGATAATTCATATCCTTTCGGTGCTTCTACTTCTTTTAATGTATAGCTTCCAACTGGAAGTCGTTTCGATAAGGCTTCACCTTTATCATCTGTAACAATTGTTTCCACAACTTTCCCATCTTTATCGATAACATCAAATTTTGCACCTGGTAGAAGTTGACCAGATTCACTATCTTTTTTCAATAATTTAAATTGGCCATTCTCTACTTTTTTCGTATTCTTCATAACAAGTTCAATTACGTTTGTATTATCAATTGTTACTTTGACTGGTGTATCAACTTTTATATATCCTTCTGGTGCATTTATTTCTTTTACAAAATAGTCACCAAGTGGTAAATCTTTAACTTCCGCAATACCCTTTTCGTTTGTTGTAACAGTAGCCACAACGTTATTATCTTTGTCTATAACATCAAATTTTGCGTCTTTTAAAACAATGTTTTCATCGTTTTCATCAACTTTTTTAATTTGTAAATGTCCTTTTTCAACTGCTGGTTTATTCCACTTTGGCCAGTTAAATTTAAAGTTATGAACCTCAAAACCATCTCTTTGGTGTAATCCTCCAACATAGGCTTGTCCATTAATAGAACCACCTTTTGTTTCTACAACTGCATTAGGTGCAAACACACTACCTACTACACCATAACCTTTAGTTGTTATCTTTGTAGCATTAGGAAATACCCAAATTACCTTACTAGCTAACTCAGTAAAAGATGAATTAGGATCGTATGCTTGAGATGTATTAATTAAATCCGTCGCCATCCCAGTATTTCTTGTATCATACAAAATTGCACCGCCACCAAAACT
This sequence comes from Bacillus sp. MT94, assembly GCF_058792475.1. Classification (NCBI taxonomy): domain Bacteria; kingdom Bacillati; phylum Bacillota; class Bacilli; order Caryophanales; family Bacillaceae; genus Bacillus; species Bacillus sp. MT94. The sequence goes on from NZ_JBXAEZ010000003.1 coordinate 530,401, forward strand.
CACTTCTTCTGCATCTGAATAAATAACAATAAAGTCTTTATTCTCTACATTCGGAAGAAAAACGTCTTTTACATCAAATGCTTTCTTTCCCGTCTGGCCTGAAGAGACATAAATATTAGGGTTGTTTACATCTTCACCGATTCCAAAGCTCATATTAGGTTTTGGCTTATCAGTGTATAGTTTACTTGCATCCCCAATTACACCATCAACGTCTTTTCTAAATTCTTTAAACTTAGCATCAATCTCCGCTTGCTCTTTATAAGAGATACGGTCATATGACGTTTTCATTGCTCCATCTGGGTCACCGTCTTTTGTCATCGCCACTGTTCCATCTTGAATAATTACCTGTCCTGCTCCCGCTTTCGTAAATTGACCGCCTAGTAATAATGATGGATATCCTTCATCTACCCAAGTTGCTCCAGCTAAGTTATTTGCTCCAGTTGCAGCCGCTACGACTGTATAACTTGATGCGTTCATATTTTTCTGAACAGCCATCGCACCTTCAATATCCGCACTCGTTGCACTATGATCTCCAAAAATGATGGCGTTGTAATAAGATACATCACCTAAACCTTTTAATTCTGTTGTAGCTGCCTCTGCTTTTAATGGTAAATGGATTAAAAAATTCATACATATTAGTAATACAACTATTAAACTACTACTTAACTTTTTAATTTTTTGATTAAATGATTTCCTCAAGAAATTCATTCCCCCTTTTAAACTTCCTAAAACCACAAAAAGAAGTACATATCATATGTACCAAACCTTACTCACATTAACTTAAAATAATCCATTTAAATAAAACAAAGAAACACTACAACTACTTAATAAGATTGCTACAATTCATTTTTGAAATAATACGTGAACTAAACTGTCATGCGGAAATACTTTTACGTATGGGAGCCCAATAAAATTAATCTGAAGAATATTTCATGTGGTGTAACTGTTTTGGCAACATCATCCACTTTACATTAGTTTTCTAAAGGATTCAAGTGAATTGTATAGATTTCATACACAATTCATATTTTAAAACGCTTTCACTATTTTTAATAAGATAAACAAAAAAACGTAGCCAAAAAGCTACGTTTTTCTGTCATCGTTTCGGTGTATTTTTATGATTCTTCAAAAACGGAAGCGGGAATTGCTTACGGAAATGCTCTTTAATCATGTACTCTACACCGTTCTCACTATTTGAACGTGTAATCCAATCTGCTGCTTGCTTTAACTCTACAGGTGCGTTCCCCATCGCTACACCAAGTCCCACGTTTTCAATAACCTCTAAATCTTCCATACTATCTCCAATCGCAACCATTTCATTTAGCGAAATATTTAAATGCTCTCCAAGCAATTGTAATCCGCGTAACTTTGATACATTTTGCGGCAAGATTTCTATTCGTTTTGAATCACATTCAACATACTCTACATCTTGGAATGCTTTTCTTAATGTGTTTAGCCCGCGTTCTTTTTCACCTTTACTTTGGAAAAGAACATCAATTTTTGGCGCCGCTACCGGATGGTCACGAAGCGCGTCACCTAACGAATCTACAAATTGAACTGGATAAAATAACGGATCTGCGCTTGATAATACAGTGCGCGCAATTAAGTTTGGTGTAGTTCTCTCACGATTTCCTATCGAAAACCGTTCATGAGAAATACGTACGTTACAATCAAAGTGCTCTAACACTTGCACAATGTTAAAAGTCTTCTCTTCGGACAATCTTCTTTGAACGTACGGCTTATCTAACGTTGCTGAAACGAAAGCACCACCATGTGTCACTAATATAGAATCTAATTTTAAAGCCTTTGCTACTTTATGAGCGGATTGAAAATTACGGCTCGTAAATAACGTAACGTATACATCTTTTCTTTTCACAAATTCAATTGTTTCTCTTAATCCTTTTGCAATTTTTCCATTGTTGTATAGTAGTGTCCCATCTATATTAAGAGCTAGTAAGCGATAAATCATGTCGCACTCCCCCTCTTCGCTGTTGTACTCTATCCATAATTTATGAAATAAATGTAGCAAATAGAACGAGTTAGAATTACTACTGAAAATTTGGTTTACTATATACATATACACTTAGTAAAGGAGATAGTACAATGCAGGCACCTCCTTCTTTTTATGAAGGCGATACGTTAGAAGTCGCAAAAAAATTACTCGGGCAAAAACTTGTTCATATTGTAGACGGAATAAAGCGAAGCGGAATCATTGTAGAAGTAGAAGCATATAAAGGCCCAGATGATAAGGCCGCACATAGTTACGGCGGCAGACGGACAGATCGCACAGAAGTTATGTTTGGCGCACCAGGGCATGCTTACGTATATTTAATTTACGGTATGTACCATTGTTTTAACGTTATTACAGCACCAGTTGGCACCCCGCAAGGTGTTCTCATTCGAGCCCTTGAGCCAGTAGACGGTATTGAAGAAATAAAACTAGCGCGCTACAACAAAACAGACATTACAAAAGCGCAATATAAAAACTTAACAAGCGGTCCTGGCAAACTATGCCGTGCACTCGGAATTACTTTAAAAGAACGAGGCTTATCATTACAAAGTGACACATTGCATATTGAACTGGTCCCAAAAGATGAACATATATCATCACAATATAAAATAGCAGCAGGACCTCGTATTAATATCGACTATGCAGAAGAAGCTGTACATTATCCGTGGCGTTTTTATTATGACGGGCATCCGTTTGTTTCAAAGAAATAAACATATGTAAAGGGAGAGACTATGAGAGGCAAACCTGAACTAAAAATAGAATCAGAAAAAGTATATAAAACGAAGAAAAATCCAAATGGAATGTTTATAGCAAGAATACTACAAATTCCGAAACAAGAAGATAAACTAGACTTTGTCCTTATTTTACAAAATAAAAAAACGAAAAATATTATTTATAACAAAGTTTTAGTAACAACAGATAACGACTATTATTCTTTCCGACTCGCTCGTGGGAATATTAAATGGTCATCCTTATATACTGTTACAGTATGGGATGGGCTTGGACATCAATTAGTAGAAGTATCAGCCTTAACTGGTAAAGAGAACTATTCTATTTCTGATGAGCATTATTCCGCATATCGGGAGTAACTCAAAATAAAAGAGAAGCCGAATTGGCTTCCCTTTTTACTCTGCGCCTTCCGCAGTTGCAATATTATCCTCTAAGTTTTCTCTTGATAATTCAGCCGCCATAAAATCAGCTGTTTCTGGAAGTGCTAAATGCATATGAGCTTTTTGACAAATTTGGATCGTACAGTTTTCTATAACATAGTCGAAAATATGTCCACCTCCGCTTCTTTCATCATCAATATAATGTAAGTGGAATCCAGCTACACCAATACCTTGCGCATAATCTGGTGTCCAAAATCCAGCAAGCGTACCTTCTGTATTTTCAAATGAAAAGATTGGTTGTGATTTCGTCACTTCAACGAGCGGTGTATACGGTTTTTCTTGTCTTGGAACAGTTCTCGTCCTTACTTCACGGAACGTACCGTCCATTCGAATACCGTAAAATAAGTTTTTACTTGGCATTAATTCATGTAATAATGCTTCAACTTCTTCACGATTCATCGAATGCTCTACCGTATAACTCATTTCTTTTTCAAAAAACGTTACAGTCGCAAATGGCGTTGTTTCTTCTGGCTCTACTTTTTCCGCTGAACCGTCTGAACGTAAATGATAAAATTCATTATCAAATGCAATCATTTCACCATCTAATTGATCAAATGTGCCGATGCCGAAATCACCATGTTTTTTCAAATCTTCAAAGCTAATCACACCATCATATATACCATCTAATAGCGCAAGCATTGTAGATGTTTGATATACTTCATTACTCATTTTCGTTTTTTTTGCATCAATATCAATTAATTGCGCAACAGTCATCTCAAATCTGCCTCCATTAGTTTAATTGGTTTGGTAATAATTTTTCGCTTAATTTAATGTTGTCACGATAGTCAATTGGAATATCAATAATGACAGGACCATCTGCTGCTAATCCTTCTTTTAATACCCCTTCTAATTCATCAGGCGTGTTAACACGAAGACCTAACGCTCCGAAACTTTCCGCATATTTCACAAGATCAACATCACCAAACTCTGTAGCTGATGTTCTACCGTATTTCATCATTTGTTGGAATGCAACCATATCATATGTGCCGTCTCTCCAAACAAGATGGACGATTGGAGAATTTAAACGTACCGCCGTTTCTAACTCCATCGCTGAGAATAAGAAACCACCGTCACCTGATACGGAAACTACTTTTTTACCTGGTTCTACTAAAGTAGCTGCGATTGCCCAAGGAAGTGCAACACCTAACGTTTGCATACCGTTACTAAATAATAATCTACGTGGTTCATAAGAACGGAAACATCTCGCCATCCAAATAGAATGGGAACCGATGTCACATGTAACAGTTGTATCGTCACTAATTAAAGAACGAAGTGTACGAATCACTTGAAGTGGATGCGTAACACCCTCCGAAGCACGGTTCGGAACTTCTGCTTGTTCTGATAATTTCGCGCGTAATCGTTCTAATACCGCTTCTGATTTCGTACTTAATACAAGTTTCGGTAATTTCTCCGCGATGCTATTTACCGTTAAGGCAATATCACCAATTAATTCACGCTCTGGTTGGTAATCATGGTCGATATCTGCTTGATGGTCGTCAAGATGAATAATCGTTCTGTCGCCAAGTTTATTCCAGAATTTTGGATCATACTCGATTGGATCATAACCGATAGAAATAACAAGGTCTGCTTCTTCTAGTAAAATATCACCTGGTTGGTTACGGAATAATCCAACGCGGCCGAAGAAATGATCTTCTAACTCACGTGAAATCGCACCAGCTGCTTGATATGTTTCAACAACAGGAAGTTCTGTATCCGCAATTAATTTACGAACAGCTTTCGTCACTTCATTTGTGCTCGCTCTCATACCAAGTAGAATAACTGGTAATTTCGCTGATTTTATTTTTTCTACTACATATGTAATATCATGTGTGGGAGCGATTCCAAGCTGTGGCTTAGAAAGCGCACCGATAGACTCTACAGTTGTTTCCGCAGTCATAACGTCTTGCGGAAGACTTACTAAAGTAGCTCCCGGATTTGTGGAAGTCGCACTTCGAAATGCATTACTAAGTGCTTCTGGCACATTATCAGGATGCTCTACTTCTACGCTATATTTTGTGATTGGTTCGAATAGTGCAGCATTATCCATAGATTGATGCGTACGTTTTAATCGATCCGTACGCGGTACTGCACCAGCTAAAGCAACAACGGGATCACTCTCCGCATTCGCAGTAACAAGACCTGTCGCTAAATTTGATGTCCCTGGTCCTGAAGTTACAAGACATACGCCCGGTTTCCCTGTTAATCTACCAATAGCAGCTGCCATAAATGCTGCATTTTGTTCATGACGACAAACTATTAACTCTGGTCCTCTTTCTTGCAATACATCAAATACAGAGTCAATCTTTGCTCCTGGAATACCGAAAACATGTGTAACACCTTGTTTAATTAAACAATCAACAACAAGATCTGCTCCTTTTGTTTTTGTCTTCACGTCGTTTACTTTTACACCTGTACTCAAACTAATCATCCGATACGATAAACTTAACTAAATCTATACAATTCAATCAAATTTACACGAGTTAGTGCTTCATCGTGTTCTCGCAACCCCAAAGGGACGAGGGGTATAACACTCCACACGAGGCAGTATCGTTACCTCCTATTATCAAGCATTTATTTTACCCATCTTGATAAATTTATCGACGCATTTACATCCCTATCGTGATAGCTATTGCATGAAGCACAACGCCACTCACGAATCTTTAAACTCCACTGTCCTTCTGGTTGAACTGAATGGTCGTATTTAACGCCGCAACATGAACAAATCTTGCTTGAAGCGAACCATTTATCAGCTTTTACATACGCAATGCCGTACTTCTCACACTTGTATGATAAACATTGAAAGAAGAAGTTTAATTTTTGAAATGAAAATGCTTTCGATAGTTTTTTGTTTTTTAACAGGTTTGAGATAGGTAAGTCTTCCACAACAATCCTCATTGGTTTGGTTTTCACCAATTTAGCTGTTGCTTGATGGATATGGTTATTTCGGATATTCGTAATTTTCCTAGATAACCGCAGGTGCTCAGCTTTCGCTTTTTCATATCCGGTAGATTGAATTTTTACACCTTTTTTAAATCTCCTAGACATATCTCTTTGTGCTGACTTTTTCCTTTTCAAAAGTTTTTTAACCTTGGCATCTTTGTTTATATTTCGTTCTTTCATACCATTAGAAGCTACAAACAGCTCTTTTAAACCAACATCCACACCAATCGACTCATCGGTTAGTTCTTGTGATTCAAAGTCTTCTTGGAACCCTACACTAATCCACCAGTGACGACCGTCAAAGGTAACTCTTGGGTTGGATGGTTTTTTATTTCTTGGTAGTTGTTGGCTTGTTTTCACTTCTCCAATAGACTGAATATGAACGACTTTCTTTCCTATAACCAGTCTTTCATAATTGGCATAAAATCCTTGAATTAAATCTTTTTTGGATTTATAAGAAGTGTGAGAACCATTTTTGTACTTTTTGAACGAATTTTTTCTCGCCGTATCAAAATCTTTTGAAGCCTGTTTGGGAACTTGTGCATTAATGTCTTTTAACCACTCATATCTCTTTCGCTTCTTAATCTTTGTAAATCGTTTCTGTAAAGCTAACTGTGAAACAGATTTTCCAAATAGCTTATAGTATCTATCACTCATTCTTTTACAATAGTTATAAGCGAATCTTGCAGCACCAGCATGGTTTCTAAGCAATTTTTCTTGTTCAGGCGTTGGAATTAGTCTGACTTTCTTCGCCAATATCATCAGAATGTAACTCCTTTAATGAAAGATTTGTTCTTCTGAATAGTAGCGTGTTCCACCAGCATTCTCGTAAGACTACTCGGATGCAAACCTGTTAATTCTGATACTTGACTAACTCGTAAAAATTTCATTATTATTCTTACCTCATTGAATCTACCATAGCACATACGTTCGATGGATTCAATGAGGTTTGATAGATTTAATTAAATGTATCTCGTTCAACTAAGGGCGCAATTCCTTAGCCAGTTCTCTTATGAACTTCTCATGTTTTCACATGAGCGCAGACTATATGTTTATCTCTTTAGAGATAGAGGATTTTTCCACCACCATAGGCTTGTGATGTACTCTCGTCAGTTATACGAGATAGTCGTTGAACGTTCATCCTATCCATTTTGACTTAGATGATTCGAGGCGGAAGACCCATTGTTCTAATGTTTAGGATTTAACCTTGCATCATCTGATTGATTTTTTCTGCTTTCGCGACATTCACGCTCGCTATTTCTAGCCACGTTGTAGTTCAATCAGCTTTAGGGATTGCCCGCAGTTAACCCTCACTACTAGCCAATTACTTGACTAGCAGGGCTTACTGATATATTTAATTAACTTTCGTTATAATTGGTTAAATAAATCGTAACAGTTAGTTACCCTTTGTTTCATAATTTGTGTAATAAAGATTTTTAATTTCACCTAGTTAATTAATGTGGTGAAGTATCATTTATCATTATATTACAAATGCATTATTTTTCCAACAATATGAATTCGACATTATTTTGACAAGATTTAAAGAATACGCTTACAACCTTTTGTTTATCTTAAAATAACATTTTTATATCTCTTCTAAAAATGTACAAAAATACTTCCACCTATTCACATTATTAACAAATTTATAGTACCTTGCAAAGAATAATAGTAAGTGATATATTTGTAAATAACGGGATGCCCATTATTTGGAATTTTATTCACAATTAGTATATCTCCTTTCAAAAAGTAGATATAGATTGAGTGTGCTGTTTAGAAAAAAGATAGGATTTTCAGCCATAATTCATCATTTTATAAAGGAAAGTGATTGTTATGAACAAAAATGAATTTTTAGAGCAACTTAGTTCTTCCCTACGGAATATGCCTAATTTAGAAAAAGAGGATATTATCTCGGAGTACGAAACTCATTTTATTAGTGGTAAACAAGATGGAATATCTGAAGAGGAAATTTCTAAAAAGCTAGGAAACCCTAAAACTATCGCTAAAGAACTTAATATTTCATATGTAATAAGTAACGCTGACAATAGGCGCAGCCTAAAAAATATTATGACAGCACTGTTTTCTGTTATGAGCTTAAGTGTTTTAAACTTTATATGTATCATTATCGCCTTTTTCCTATTACTCTTTCTATTACCGCTTCTTCTAGCACTTATAATTGCCACTCCGTTATTAATTATTTCACCTATCTTATTAATAGGATTAGGATTCTTTAAAGGGTTTCATCAAATCAGTTATTCCGATGTTTACAATGTATTCATAGCCTTTTGCATCGGCTTACTAATATCCGTCATATCTTATCAAATGATAAAACATATATACTCACTTTTAGTTAAGTATTTAAAATGGAATTTAGCTATTTTACAAAGATACTAATGAATGTAAAAGGAGATTAATATGAAAAAGTATATTTTATACCTACTCACGTTACTTACAATTTTATTTCTATCAGCTTGTTCAAACAGTGTACAACCTAAGGAAGAAAACGATGTACAATCTATTAAAGATGTTGCTATTAAAGTTCCAGAAAATATATTTAGTTCCTCAAAGAAAAACGAAACTATTAATGAAGACGAAATGAAGCAAAATATAAAAACTTATTTAGATTATAGCGGAGAGTTATACGAAAACATCGTTCCACTTTCGTCAGCCATGTCTGACGAGAAGGTTACTGAGTCCGACCGGGATAAATTACAAAAACTAATAGATTTAGCTCAACAAAACGATGCGAACTTCCATCATTTTATTAGTAACAATACGATTCCTGCTGATTACAAACAGCCTTCGAAGGAAATTCATAATTATATTTCAGCATCTACAGCACTTTCAGTAGAATTAGATCAGGAAATGGAAAAATTCGCTCAAGATGGTAACTTATTCAAAACTGATTTCTCTTTTACAAAGCGCTTTGAGAAAGTTAATGGTAGGAAGCAAAAAGAAATTGAAGAGTTTTTGAAGGAAAAGAACATTAAAACTGAGTATTTCAGTAAGTGATAATACATGTTAGATTATACATCCCTCTTTAAAACAGCCCAACATATGGGAATTTTAAAGACGCTTTATTATGTGTAAGGATGCACTTCATCCGTTTCCCATAAAAAAAGGCCTCCTTAAAGGAGGCCCAAGTAAAAACAACAAACGCAAAATAACAACAAATAATGGACGATAAAATCACTATATTGACAAAGTATAGGATTTTTATCAATTGGAGTAACTCAACCCTAAATTACTCTTTTAACAATGCAATACTAATAACTTATTACAGCAATTTTTTACCGTGTCTTAAAATAATTGACTGTCTTTCAAATAATTCTATTTATATTGATTGTTATTAATTAGTATATACTTGAATACGACTATACATCCTAATAAAAGGCAATATATTAAGCTGTTAGTCCTCGCGAGTTTATTTTGCCTTTAATGTAACTATACTATATTCTTCCATTTATATCACCGAACATTCCTCTCGTATTCACGCATTTTTCTTGCGTGAATACCGCAACTTAATAAAGAGCTACATTAAAAATTTATAGTTGGAATAAACCATAGTTCTTTCGCCTTTTGTACTGCTTCCATTCTTGATGAAACTTGTAACTTATGAAATATGTCGGTCAATTTATATTCTACCGATCTTTGACTTAAGTTTAATATTTCGGCAAGCTCTCTATTTGTTTTTCCTTTACCAACTTCAACTAGAATCATCTTCTCTTCATCATTTAAAGAAATTATATTTTTCATTTCGCCTTCTACATTTATATTAGATGCATTTTCTACTATCCTTAACTGTCTTACAAGTTGATGAGAAAGAACTACTTCTTTTTTCACTGCATGGCGGATTGCGTTTACCACTTCTTTCTCAGAAGAAGTTTTACTTAATACACCAAGTACTCCGTTATCTATTAATAAATTATAATGTGCAAGCACATCAAATCCTGTAAAAATAAGAATAGCTGCTTCTGGTTGCACACTAAGTATATATTTAGAAAGCTCTAAACCATTTATTTTTGGCATTTGTAAATCTATTAAATATACATCATACTGTTTATTATGCATAACTTCTCTTATTTCTTCACTATCATGGAAAACATCAGCCTCTATATCATCATATCTTTCAATTAATGCTTTAGTCCCTAGGCCAACTGCAACGTGATCATCTACAACAAGAACAGAAATCATTTTTTCATCCCTTCCACATCTAAAGATTGAATCAATTAATCAATTTTCATACTAACTTTAATCTTTAATCCATTATTCACCTTTGAATCTATTGACATTTCTCCACCTAAACTATGAATTCTAGCTACAATCCCGGATAAACCTAAACTACTATAAGAATGATTTAACTCGTCTAAATCTATCCCCATTCCTATCCCATCATCATCATAAGTTAAATTCAAATATCCATTTTGCTCATATAATCGAATTGTAACTTTAGAAGCTTTTGAATGCTTTAGTGCATTATTTAATAACTCCTGAATAATTCTATAAATTGCTTGTTCATATTCTACATTAGGTAGAATAATATTATCTTGAATTTCATAATAGAAGAAAAATGTAGCTTTAAGATTTACTTGTTTAAATAAATCTAATAATGCTTTTTTCAAACCTAATTCATATAGAAATGGAGGACGTAAGTTATTACATGTTTCACGAATGACATAAATATGATCTAAGACATCTTCATATACTTCGTTAATTATTTTTTTCATATCGACATCTGGAATATCTTTATGATATTCCTCTAATTTCCTAGACAAGCGTATTTGGTCTTGTAATACACCATCATGAATATCACTCGCCAAATTTGTCCGCTCTTTTTCAGACAAATTAAATAGTAACTTTGAAAGCCAAATTGGAGGCTGTTTCGGTTCATTTATCGTTTGCAACTGATTCACTAATTCTTCCACTTGATATGAGCATTCTAATAATAAATCAGCATAACTACACAATGTCTCTAACCATCCAATTTCTTGAATGTTCAAACCTCTCCTATTATTAGATTTACATAACAATATAATCATTGTTTTTGCTGAAATGGACAAAACAAACACAAAATGATCTTCTAATTGTATAATGGAACCAACAGTATATGTCTCTAACTGATATCCATTCAATTGCTTTAGCACATCTTCAGAAACATTTCCATCCCCAATAATTTGGAGCGAATTATCCCCTTTACTCACTTCAATACAGCATATTTCTTCTATTCTTAATACATCATTGATTTCTCTCTTTATGCTAACAATTAAGTTTGAAAACTTATATTCATTTTTTGCCTGATGTAAAAATCTATGTAAACTAAACTGATAATTTTTCTGAGAATGATATAATTTTTTCCTTAATTTAAAATCCAAATAATCCTTTATAAAGCAAGAAAGCATTAACGAAACAAACAAGATACCAGCAAATCGAATAACATCTAATATGTTATCGCTAGTATTGTGGAAAATTAAAATCCCTAGTATAACGATGAAACCCGTTAGACATATCGACAGTAAAGCATAATATTGAACTCTATGAATAACAAAATTATAATCAAATATTTTCCCTTCAATAATCATATAAAAAATACAAATTGGAACCAATAAAAAAAAGATCGCTGTCGTCTCGACACTTATTATTTCTTTGTAATTTATCAAATTAGGAATTAAAAATAAGAATATAAATGGCATGGCTGATATGATTGTGCTCATAATAATAACTCTTATAAACTTAAAATAATAACTTTTTCTACTTTTAAAATAAAATCTAAACAATACATATACTGTTAATAAAAACAAAACAGAACTTAACAATATAATATAACTCGTCGATAAATCATTATATTTTAAATAAACAAAAATGGTTAAACAAACTAAAATAAACGCTATTATATTTATGTAGATTAATTTTGTTTTTGTTATAAACCTTATCTTCAAGTTTTTCGTAAACATGTCCATAAATTTTATAAAAAAGACAACTGAGTACGTTAAAGAAATAGCAACTACAATATACGCTATTGAATCTTTTCGTAACCCCGCCATAATACTAATGTAACTCATTCCTAAACAATGCAGAAAATAGATTAAATCTTTCGTTCCTGCATTCAAGTATGGAGCACGTATTAAAATATATGTAGCCACAAAAAAACACGTTAGATAAAACACAGTTGGTAAAAAAAGATGATAAACCAATTGCTTATCGTACGGATTATACTCTACTTTATATTCTTCTATTGTTCCCCCTTTCTTCATTGTAATTTTCTTTACCCTTTCAGTAGCACCATATAATGAAATATTAGAGTTATCATCAGGGAGAATCCCATCTATTTTTTCAATAATATCCCCGACTGCTAGATCTTGTTCTGCTGCCCAGCTATTTTTCACAATATTATTAATCACCAAATGATTTTCTTGATGCTCTATCTCAATCCCTATCCTAGGATATAACATAATTTCGATTGCAAAATAACTAAATAAACTAAGCGATAGTAACGTTACAATCAATTGATATTCATACTTAAATACTCGAATCACTTTTGTACAAAACTCCTTTTTAACTACAGCAATAACTCCATTTTCTACATTTTGTCATCATAAATTAAAGCATACACATTTCATTTAACGGTTATAAGCACAAAAAATATAGTTATCCTCTAATATAGAATAACTTTCACATTATCATTCACATTTGTTAGATAGAATTTATCATTCATTCAATAAATCTCTACTTTGTTAGTTGTAATACTAATATTATTTATCCTAATTTCAGACTCATTTATAAGTAAAATTCCTAATAGCTGAGAATTTTGATAAAAAATCACTTTCCATCATCACATGTACCAACTTTTTTAATGATATTTCATATTTAAAGTGATATAACTCGATACAACGCCTCACAGTTCACCTTCCTCCTTGTCCTAATATGTAATTTTAAAGAAAAACCTTAGTTAATACTAATGAAAGTTTATTCATATTTCATCAAAAATTGATTACGCTTTACCGAACATGAGTTATTCGGATATATAATATAAAACGTACAGTTCCCCTTATTCCAAATATAAGCCTTTTTCTACAACAAAAAAGACGCTCCTAAACTAGGAGCGTCTTCCACTATTAAGCTTGTTGTTGCGCACTATATAATTCTTCAAGTGGCTTCATGATAATTTTGTTAACGTCACCGATTACAACGTTTAGGCGTTGCTCAGTTTCCATTAATTTTGTAATTTTAGCATCTTGTTGAATGCGAGCTACAACTTCTTGTGCTTGTTGGTTGTCTTCTTCAGTGATTTCTTGGCCTTGCATCATTTTTTGTTGTAGGCTAAGTTGCATTGTACGGAACTCATCGAATAAATTCTTTGAAGCTGTGTCAGCTTGAACTGCTGCGTAGCTCTCTTTTAAAGTTTTGAAGTCTTCGTTTTCAGCGATTGCTTTTTGTAATTCATATGCAACATCATGAATGTTCTTTGTCATTTTATTTTTCCTCCTTTAGAAGGCTAGCGCTTTTCATACGCACTGCCTTTTCAGTGCATTTACATACGCACCTCTTCTTACCATATCAAACTATGCAAGAGATGTGAAGAAATTTCACTTTTATTTCTATGTACTCACCTTATTATCTAAGAAACAATAGTAACAATCCTTGCATGAGACCGATCATTCCACCTAATAATGCTCCTAAATACGTAATCATTTTCAATTCGTTTTTCGTAATAGACAGAACTAAGTCTTCTAATCTTTCTGTTGAGAATGTAGACACTTCTTGCTGAACAATTTCCGCAAGGTGTAGATTATTTAGTATACTCTCTACGTTTTCTGTTCCCCACTTCAAGCCTTTCTTTACTGCACTCGGAACCACTTTTTCAATAATTGTTTCTCGAACCGGCTCACATACTTGCTGAACAGATTGATTTAAAAACTTACTCACTGTTTCCTCTACTTTAACTGCTGACAGCACGGAGCTTACAATCATTTCTTTCTCTACAAATGCTTCTAATTCTTTTACATCTCTTCCTTTTAACTTTTCCCACTCTTTTTGCAGTACGTCAGTTAAAAGCTGCTTTGTACCATCTTGACCTAAAAACTTAATAACTTCTGGCTGCACACGATCCACTACACTTACATTTCCTAAAAACATTCCGACTAAGTTAAGTAGCGTTCCGCGAGAAGCAAAGAAATCATCAATCATTTTTGAAAGACGTGCTTTCCCTTCTTCACTTTCAAAAAGGCTAATTCCTCGCTCTAAAATAAACGCCGAGACATTCGGAATCGCATTCTCTACTTTTTCATTTACAGAATGAGGTAAAGCCTGTTCCCATGTATATGTATAATACTCTGCTAAAAATGCATGAATTTTTTCTGTAATAACATGTTCGATTTTTCGAGTCGCTTCTTCTTCTACATGCGCTACATTCCATTTTTCTAACATATGTCGCAGTGATTGTTCATTCGTAATTACTTTATCCACTTCCACTTGCGCCCAGTGAATTAAACCTTTTTGAAACTCTTCATTTGTTAGCTTTTTTTCAATTCCTTCTGGTGTTAACAAATGTTCTACAACCATATTTCCTAATTGAACAGCAAGTTCATCACGACGCTTCGGAATTAACCCTGGTGTAAATGGAACTTGAAACTTTCCGATATAAATAGGACGATGAGGACGAAATAACATTTTTATCGCTAAATGATTCGTATATCCCCCAATAATTGCTCCGAGTCCTGTCGTCGTTAACATATTTAACCATATATTCATTACAATCAACCTTTCACTTCTCCAAAACTATAGCATATCATCATACGGACAAAAGTATAATGGTATAAAAACGTATTTGCAATATATAGCTTCGCCTATTATGCAAATAGTAGTAAAGGAGTGATTTCGTTGGTTCTCGGTCTTTTAGCTTCTAAACTTCATTACGAACAAACGTATTACACCGAAATCGCTAAACGCGCTCGGCTTTATCATAATGTCGTTGCCCAGTTTACGCCATTTTGTATTGATTCTAAAACAGACCTTATTTCTGGTCTTATTTACGATACAGATACAGGAAAATGGAAAGAGCAAACATTCCCTATTCCTTCTTATATATATGATCGTTATTCTTTTCACGAGGAAACAGACTTTGAAAAAGCAAAATCAATTATTCACTCTTTGCACAATCGTCCTTCCACTACCTTTTTAAATAACACACTTATTAATTTAAGTGAACTACATGATTTATTTCTCACTAATAAAAAACTGTCTCCTTATATACCAAAATTTGAAATTGCAACGATACAAAACATTTTCAAACTGTTGTTAAAAACTAAAGATATTATTATACGCCCCACTAATATACATTCTAAGGATAACTTATATCGAATTGCTTACAAAAATAAAACGTTTCATATCGATACAGTAAATGAAAAATACCATACTTCTATTACAAACAAACGGACAGACGAATTTATATCTTGGTGTAAATCTAACATACGTTCATCCCGTTACATAGCACACACTATGCTACAACCACCAAATCAATTAACATATCCACTCCACATTCGAACCATTTTGCAAAAAAACAAAGAACAAACTTGGACTGTTATCGGTCAATTTATACAAAAAAGCTCATTTCCTAATCAACTTTTACCCTCAGCAACGGCCGATGATTCATTACATTCATTTTCAAAAATTAAATACGTACTATCTAGTACGGGTGTGCAACTATTGCAAGATGCTTTACACGACATTGTAAATGAAGTATTCCAAACACTAGATCAGTCTTATTCTTCGTTATTTGAACTAGAACTTTCCACAATTATGGATCAAAAAGGCGCAATTTGGCTTATGTATGTCAACACGATTCCCCCTTACGAACAATACATTCGTCATAGTGATTCATTAGCTGAAAAGATATTTCACGGACCACTTAAATTCAGTCGCTTTACACCATAATGAAAGGAGGTAAACCTATTTTGAAAGAACATATATATACATTAAACATTTCAGATGAACATCCAAATAGTATTACTTTACCTTACGTTTTTTCTATTACGCCACCTATTACATCCCTCTCCTTCGGTATACGTCACATTGCAAGTGAAGAGGTGAAAATTCATTATTCCTTTACTCGCGAAATTATTATCGGAAAACATATTGCCGAAAAACTTTTACTACCTCAATCCACTACTATTCATGCATTCACACAAAACCAAACAATTATTTTCGGACCATTAATCGGCATTTTTACAACTGGCTTTAACGATGATTCTTCTAACCCTTTAGGAAATCGTTCAATTGCTCTCAGTGAGTTGTTAACACCACCATTCTCATTACGACCGTTCGTATTCGTCTTTGGCGTTCAACATATAAACTGGGAAGAAGAAACGATTGAAGGATATTTCTTTCAAGAGAAACAATGGATAAAGAAAAAAGTCCCTTTACCAAATGTCATTTACGATCGATTACCGAATCGACAAGCAGAAAATTATAAACCGATCGTCAGAGCAAAAAGAAAGTTAGAACATGACTACTCTATCCCATGGTTTAACCCAGGTTTTTTTAATAAATGGGAAGTTCATCAACTTCTTATGAAAGACGAATCAATTAGACCCTTATTACCAAACACAGAAGCATTTCAGCATTTTGAACAAGTAGAACGGTTTCTTGGCACGTATAAATCTGTGTACATGAAACCAATACACGGGAGCTTTGGTAGAAATATTCATCAAATATTTTATTCTCAAACAGAGAATTGCTACTACTGTCGTTATCGCGAAAATGAAGAAAATAAACTGAGAAAGTATCAATCATTAGAAACTCTTCTAAACCACGTATTAAAAGGACATGATTTAAAAAAGTTTATCGTACAGCAAGGTATTTCGTTACTTCGCTTTGATGGGCAACCTGTTGATTTCCGCATTCATACAAATAAAAATCATTTCGGTAATTGGATAGTTAGTGCAATCGTCGCCAAAATTGCCGGCAAAGGCAGTTTAACAACGCACGTAAATAGCGGCGGTGATACAAAATTGCTACAAGAACTTTTTCCAGATTCAACGAAACAAGTTCAAATTGAAAATAAATTAAAACATACTGCCTTACAAATAAGTTACGCGCTCGATGAACAAGTAACCGGAAATATTGGAGAAATCGGTTTTGATATCGGTTTAGACACAAAGGAAAATCCGTGGCTCTTTGAAGCCAACTCTAAACCTGGGCGAACTGTATTTCAAGATAAAAAATTAAAAGAACAAAGTGAAATGACGCGCCAATTATTTTACGAATATGCCGTCTACTTAACGGAACATTCTTTACGTGATACAAAAGAAAAAATGTCTCAAATCAAATCCGGGACTTCATCAAACACCGAACATATCCCTTCCCCTATGATTCACTCACAAATACAAAAACAAAAACTTCCACCAAGATAATAAGGTGGAAGTTTTCTATTTACACAAGTTTCACTACAACCTCAGTTTCCACGTTACATACTCCGCAATAAAAAATATGATTGCAATATTCATTTGAATTATTATGCGTTAAACCATCTACTGCACTTAATAATTCTTGATCCATATAGGCACTATAATCGTCTATGTAATCTACAGACTTCCCATAATCTTGGAGTATACTTTGGCAATTTTGACAAGAATATGTTTGTGATTCTAATGCGTTGCAAAGCGGGCAAATCCCCATCATGATTCCTCCATACGTTATCGTTTAAAGCCTCTCTTTTTTAGATTGAAGAGAGCACCTACCCATGCATAGGAGCGATCACTCCATCCCTACTTAAAAATAGAACTATGAAGTTGCTACCGATTTCATTTCAATAAATCATAAATAAGAAGCTAATGATTAGCCTACAAGTAGCAGGCTACAATGAGAAAATTATATTTAATATCCTCCTTAGTTTGGCCTGTTTTCTTAAAAATACAACGATTACTCTTATTTCATAATTTACGAAATCAATACGTTTTTTTGACAAAATTTACAAATTATTATTTTGTATATCTTTCTAGGTAACATCCATACTATGAGTACAAACTTAATTACCGATGGATTAGCGCCAACCGGGGCGATAATCTGGTTCAACTCCAGCTAGTCCAACCAAAAAAATTTTTATAACTCTAAGGAGGATATATTCCTATGGCAAACCAAAATTCTTCAAATCAATTAGTAGTACCAGGTGCAACAGCTGCAATCGATCAAATGAAGTACGAAATCGCTCAAGAATTTGGTGTACAATTAGGAGCAGATTCTACGGCTCGCGCTAACGGTTCAGTTGGTGGAGAAATTACAAAACGTCTAGTTGCAATGGCTGAGCAAAGCCTTGGCGGATTCCACAAATAAATATATATGGCAAAAAGGTCTCAAGGCATATGCCTTGAGACCTTCCTTAATTTATTGCAACATTTGTAAAAACTTCTTCGTACGTTCTTCTTTTGGATTTGTAAATACTTCTTCTGGTGTACCTTGTTCGACAACGACACCACCATCCATGAAAATAACACGGTTGGCAATTTGATGTGCAAAACGCATTTCGTGCGTTACAATAACCATCGTCATGCCTTCTTTAGCAAGTTCTTTCATTACTTTCAAAACTTCTTGAACGAGTTCAGGATCAAGCGCTGAAGTCGGCTCATCAAATAGTAACACTTCTGGCTCCATCGCAAGCGCACGCGCAATTCCAACGCGCTGTTGTTGTCCACCTGATAATTGGAATGGATATAAATCCACTTTATCTGCTAAACCAACTTTTTCAAGGAAATAGTTTGCTTTTTTCTTTGCTTCTTCTTTCCCTACTTTTTTCACTGTAATGAGCCCTTCCATTACATTCTGAAGTGCTGTTAAATGAGGGAATAAGTTATGGTGCTGGAAGACCATACCTGTTTGTGTACGAAGATTTACAATATCTTTCTTCGATACTTTTTGAGCGAAATTAAGCTCTTTATTACCGATGCTAATATTACCAGCATCCGGTGTTTCTAGTACGTTGAGACAACGCAAGAATGTCGTTTTACCAGATCCAGACGGCCCAATAATAACAACAACCTCGCCCTTCTCAACTGATAAATCTATATGCTTTAGTACGGTATTATCTCCGAAACTTTTTTGTAAGTGCTGAATTGAAATCATAAAAACAAAAACTCCTTTTGTAAAAGGATTATTTTAACGTATAGCGTTCTGAACGCTTTTCTAACATCTGTTGTACGATTGATAATAAGAAACAAATAACCCAATAAATAAGACCTGCTTCGAAATAAACAATTAAAAACTCATAGTTCATTGCCGCAATTTCCTGCGCTTTTCGGAACATTTCTGTTACTAAAATTAACGATGCTAATGAAGTATCCTTCACTAAGCTAATAAATGTATTCGAAAGCGGCGGGATTGATACACGCGTTGCTTGTGGTAAAATAACACGTTTTAACGCTTGCGGGTATGTCATCCCAATTGTGTAAGCTGCTTCCCACTGCCCTTTCGGAATGGAAAGGATAGAAGCACGAATAATTTCCGATGCATATGCACCGACATTTAATGAAAATCCAACAACTGCTGCTGTATATGGCTCAACTTCAATATTAAGAGTTGGAAGTCCATAGAAAATAATAAATAATTGTACAAGAAGTGGCGTTCCGCGAATGATAGATACATAGATACGAGCAATCCATTGTAAAATACGACTACCAGAAATACGTGCGAGCGCTGTTAACGTTGCCAGTATAATCCCGATAATAAATGTAATAAGCGTTAATGGAATTGTTGTAAAAACAGCTTCCTTCAGCATAGGCATGAAGGAAGTCTGCATAATATCTATCCAAGTAGACAATCGATCTGAAACCAATGCACTACTTAGATACATTTTCACCGAACCATTTTTTCGTTATTTTGTCATACGTACCGTCTTTTTTCATATCTTCTAACGCTTTATCTACTTCTTGTACAAGCTTATCGCTACCTTTACGGAATAAGAATCCACTTTCTGAAGCTTCTTTTTCAGTATCTACAATTTTAATTTTCGCATCTTTTTTCGTTTCTAAATAATTTAATACTGATAACTTATCATTAATTGTAAAATCAACGCGTCCTGAAGCTAATAATTCTGCTGCTTGGCTAAATCCTTCTACACCAATAATTTCCGCACCATTTTTCTTAGCGATATCTGCATAGTTACTCGTTAAAGATTGTGCTCCTTTTAGTCCTTTTACATCAGCAAATGTAGCAGGCTTATCTTTATCTTTTGCAATAACTAATGCCGCTGAAGATGAAACGTATGGCTTAGAGAAATCGTATTTCTTTTGACGATCTTCACGAATACCAACTTCGTTTGCAACCATATCGAAACGTTTTGCATCAAGACCAGCAAGTAAGCTATCCCATTGTGTTTCTTTAAATACAGGTTTTACACCTAAACGTTTTGCAACTTCTTCTGATAGTTCAACATCAAATCCAGTTAATTTATTGCTTGAATCGTGGAACGTAAATGGTGGGTATGTACCTTCTGTACCAATTACAAGTTCACCGCTTTGTTTAATCTTTTGTAACGCGTCTTGACTAGCTGTATCTTTTTTCTCTTCTTTACCGCAGCCGGCTACAATCCCGATCGCTAATGTAGTTACTGCAAGCACTGAAAATAATTTCTTCATGATTGTAATCCTCCAAGTATTCTGATAGGAATTTAAAAACTATATTGATTGTATGCAATCTTGAACAATTTTTCAATGAAAATGTTCTTATTTAGTTTATCCTTTTTCTTCATAATCAAACAAAAGGGAAAAATAACGATACATACAAAAAATAAGTAACATTTTTTAATATAGCATCAATTGTAGGAAAGGTAAAATAATACTTCTTAATTATGTACCTTTATCGCCGACATTTTGCCAACAAAAAAGAACTTGCGACAATCGCAAGTTCTTCCCCGCATTAAGCGCTCTGGTTTCCTTCCATTTGCGTTTTGTACATATCGTAATAACGCCCACGCTTTTTCATCAATTCATCATGAGAGCCTTTTTCTAAGATTGTTCCTCTATCGAGTACAATAATTTGATCCGCACTTTTAATTGTTGAAAGACGGTGAGCAATAATAAATGTCGTTCTTCCTTTTTTCACAACTTCTAGTGCTTGTTGAATCATCGCCTCTGTTTCTGTATCAATACTAGACGTTGCTTCATCTAAAATTAAGATAGCTGGATCAAAAGCAAGTGCCCTAGCAAATGAAATAAGCTGACGTTCTCCAGTGGAAAGCGTACTTCCCTTTTCTGTAATTTCTTCATTTATATTGTTTGCAAATCTTTCAGCACCAACATCATGCAATGCTTTTATGATACGCTCTTTTGAAATTTTTTCGTTCTCTAAGCTTACATTGGAAGCGACCGTCCCGCTAAATAAAAACGGGTCTTGCAATACGATTCCCATATGCTCACGAGTTGCTTGTTTCGGCATTTCTCTTACATCATGACCATCAATCGTAAGCTTTCCTTTTTCAAACTCATAAAATTGAAAGAGTACATTCATAATAGAACTTTTTCCTGATCCAGTATGACCGACAAGTGCCACTGTCTCGCCTTGTTTCGCTTCAAAAGAAATATTTTTTAACACTTCATCTTTTCCATTATAAGAAAATGATACATTATCAAATTTCACATTTCCTTTTAAACGAGGCATACGTTCTTCTTCTACCGCTTCCCCTTTTTCCTCTAACAATTCAAAGACACGTTCTGATGCAACGCGCGCTTGCTCTAAGTTTGCAAGCTGATTCACCATATTCGTAATTGGCGAGAATAATCGTGTTAAATAATCGACGAACGCATACAGTACCCCAAGTGAAATAATACCTGTAGCACTTAATGACGCACCGCCAAAATACCAAATCACTCCTGTGAAAGCGATATTTCTTAATACGGATACCAAATTGTGTGAAGTTGCTGCATTTAAATTTAAAATTTTATTTTGATACTTAAAATAATCGCCATTTAATTCTTCAAACTCTTTTTTCGTTTCACGCTCTTGACGGAACGCTTGAATAATCGGCATCCCTTGAATGGATTCATTCACCGTTCCATTAATATCAGATAAACGAGAGCGCATTTTATGATTATATACAGACGCATATTTTCTATAAAGAATCGCCCAAACAATTAAAATTGGGATAATTAATAAACATAATGAAGCGAGCTTCACATCTAATAAAAATAGCGCAGCGAATATCCCAATAATATAGATGATACTAGAAACGAATGTTGCCAGCACCGTTACATATAAATCACGAATGGCCTCTGTATCATTCGTCACACGCGAAACAATTTTCCCTGCCGGTAAATGATCAAAGTACCAAATTGGCAACGTTTGAATATGAGAGAAAACATCCTCCCTCATAATTTGAATAATTTTGTTCGCTGCCTTCTGCAAAAAGAACTGCTTTCCGTATGCAAATAATGATACGACTACTAATAAAGCGAAATAGCCACCACCAAGTAATAATAGACGGTTTATTTCTGGTTTATAAAACGCAAACACTTCTTCTTTCGTTAATGCCTTCGCTTTATACACTTGCACCGCCTTACCATTTTGAACGGTAATCATATCTCCTTTTACAGTACGTGATCCTTCAATATTCACTTTATTCGGTACAAAGTAATATTGAAAACCGACTTGCATTACGCGTACTTCTTTACCTTTTGTCTCGCCTTGTTCAAAGCGATCACTTCGCTTATAAAACGCGCCATTATATGAAACAGCTTCTTCACTCTTTTCTGTTTCATACCAAGGTTTCTCTATCCCGACGATATGATCATCAATCATCGTTTTAGCGACGAAAGGACCAGCAAGCTCTGCAATGACGAAAATTAATAACATCAGCATCGCTGCAAAAATCGTCCCTTTCACTTTCATCGCGTATTGAAACAATCGTTTTGAAACGCTCATATTTTCACCCCACTATCCGCACTTTCACTTTCACCTTGTTGTCTTTCAAACTGTTCAGCATACCAGCCTCCCTTTTGGATAAGCTGAGCATGTGTACCTTCTTCCATTACTTCACCTTCGTCCATAACGAGAATCCAATCCGCATGTTGCACTGCAGATAAACGATGCGTCGTAATAATCGTCGTCTTTCCGCTTCTTTCTGTTCTTATATTTTCAATGATCGCTGCTTCCGTACGAGCATCTACAGCTGATAAAGAATCATCCAAAATTAAAATTTCTGGATTTTGAATAACAGCTCGTGCAATCGAGATCCTTTGTTTTTGCCCTCCTGATAAAGAAACACCTTTCTCTCCAACGAGCGTTTCTAACCCTTCTGGTAAAAACTCTAAATCCTTTTTAAACGCCGCAATTTCAATCGCTTTCTCGAGTTCGTCTTCAGTCGCTTCCCTATTTCCGAATAAAATATTTTCTCGCGCTGTTTTTGAGAACAAAATATGCTCCTGCGGTACATAGCCAATCCACCCGAGTACATTTTCATTCGTTATTTTATCTAATGTCACATCAGAAACTGCAATATCTCCATCTCCAAGCGGATATTGGCGAAGAAGCTGACGTACAAGCGTCGTTTTCCCGCTTCCTGTTTTTCCGACAACCCCTAGCGTTTCTCCTTGCTTTAATGTGAAAGAAACCTTTTTTAAATTTTCTTCAGTTGATGAAGGATATGAGAAAGACACATCATCAAACTGAATATAATCCGGCTCTTGCACAAGCTTTGGATGTTTCGGATTCTTTACATCTGGCTCATACGCTAACGTTTCATTCACACGGTCAAGCGAAGCATTTCCTCTTTGCATAACATTAATTAATTCACCAATTGCAAACATCGGCCAAATCATCATCCCTAAATACACGTTAAAAGAAACGAGTTCACCAAGCGTCACCTTTGACTGGAACACAAGGTATGCACCGTACACTAAACCGATTAAATAACTAAGACCGACAAGCATTTTCACAGTTGGTTGGAATAATGCATCAATTCTCGCTACCTTCATATTTTTTTCGTAGACGTCATCTCCTAAATGATGAAATCTTTCCTCGTCTGCATTCTCTTGTACGTATGCACGAATAACGCGCACACCAGCGATTGATTCAAGCACTTTATCGTTCATATCACCAAACGCATCTTGCGCAACGGTAAATCTTTCATGCAATTTCTTTCCATATATATTCATCGCATACGCCATAATTGGAAGCGGGATAAGCGCTGCAAATGTAAGCTCCCAACTAATTGTAAATCCCATCATAAAAACGATCGTAAGCATGTATAAACTAGAATCTACAAGCGTTAATATACCAAAACCAGCTGTCATAGCGATTGCTTTTAAATCATTCGTTGCCCTCGCCATTAAGTCGCCAGTACGATTTTTTTGATAAAAAGTCGGCGTCATCTTAAGTAAATGACCCATAAATTTAGAGCGCATCGTTTTCTCAAGTACAAATGCACCGCCAAACAATTGATGTTGCCATACGAAAGTGAGGCCATATCCAACGATCGTAACCCCTATTAAAATAAGAATAGACTGTATAATAGCTTCGTTTGATAACGTTCCTGTTTTTATGTTATCTATCGTAACCCCTAACACTTTCGGGGGAATCACTTCAACTATATTCACAATTAAAAGAGCTCCAATGGCAATACTATATCTCTTCCAGTGCTCTTTAAAAAACCACTTTAACTTTAGTAATACTGATAACAATGTAACCTCTCCCTTCTCGTTCTCGTTTACTTCTCATTTCTTTATCCACTATCCAAACCCATTACATTTACATTTCGTAACCCATACAATCTCATCACATTTTTCCACCTTCCAAAGTTTTATATAGGAATATGGAAAATAAACAAAAAAAAGCATACCGCCGCTTGACGATATGCACAGGAATGCATAAAAAGCGTACGTTACGATATACGCAACGTACGCTTTTTATAAGACAAAGATGCCCTATATATCCGCACGGGTTGCGTAATGATATAAATGTTTTCTGCCATTTAACAGACCTAAGCTCATTACATTTACAATTACAATCATTACGCACACCCCCTTCATTTATTTTCCATTTATAATCTTACAACTTTATTGAGTATTCTGTCAATTGTTTTTTTACACATAAAGTAAAATGCACGAAAATGCAAATGGTTCATGACATAATAAATCAGTTTGAAATAAAAGAATGTTCTGTAAGAAAGGGCATACAAAATAAAAAAAGAATAAGAAATCGTTTTCACAAACATTTCATTTGAAAAATGTTATCAAACCCCCTACAATCACCTTATACTCACTCTTACAAGTTGCTATTTTAGGAGGACTAATCATGACAACTAGCAATACGTACAAATTTTATTTAGACGGAGAATGGAGAGAAAGCTCTTCAGGAGAAACAATCGAAATTCCATCTCCATACTTACACGAAGTAATTGGACAAGTACAAGCAATTACTCGCGGAGAAGTAGATGAAGCAATTGCATCTGCAAAAGAAG
The DNA here is from genome assembly GCF_058792475.1 of Bacillus sp. MT94. Lineage (NCBI taxonomy): Bacteria > Bacillati > Bacillota > Bacilli > Caryophanales > Bacillaceae > Bacillus > Bacillus sp. MT94. The sequence continues at coordinate 555,956 of NZ_JBXAEZ010000003.1, forward strand.
CTCAAAAATCATGGGCTGAAGCTTCCCTACAAGATCGCGCAAAATACTTATATAAATGGGCTGATGAGCTCGTAAATATGCAGGATGAAATTGCCGATATCATTATGAAAGAAGTCGGTAAAGGCTATAAAGATGCGAAGAAAGAAGTTGTTCGTACAGCTGACTTCATTCGTTACACGATCGAAGAAGCTTTACATATGCACGGAGAAAGCATGATGGGCGATAGCTTCCCTGGCGGAACGAAATCGAAACTTGCGATCATCCAACGCGCACCACTTGGTGTTGTATTAGCAATCGCACCATTTAACTACCCAGTAAACTTATCTGCTGCAAAACTTGCACCAGCATTAATTATGGGTAACGCTGTTATTTTCAAACCAGCAACTCAAGGTGCAATTAGTGGTATTAAAATGGTTGAAGCACTTCACAAAGCTGGCCTTCCAAAAGGTCTTGTAAACGTAGCTACAGGACGCGGTTCTGTAATTGGTGACTACTTAGTAGAACACGAAGGCATCAATATGGTATCGTTCACAGGTGGTACAAACACAGGTAAACATTTAGCGAAAAAAGCTTCAATGATTCCACTTGTATTAGAACTTGGTGGTAAAGATCCTGGTATCGTTCGTGAAGATGCTGACTTACAAGATGCTGCAAACCATATCGTAAGCGGTGCATTCTCTTACTCTGGTCAACGTTGTACAGCTATTAAACGTGTACTTGTACACGAAAACGTAGCGGACGAGCTTGTTAGCTTATTAAAAGCACAAGTAGCTGAACTATCAGTTGGATCTCCAGAACAAGATAGCACAATCGTTCCATTAATCGACGACAAGTCTGCTGACTTCGTTCAAGGTTTAGTTGACGACGCTGTAGAAAAAGGTGCTACAATCGTTATCGGTAACAAACGTGAGCGTAACTTAATTTACCCAACATTAATCGATCACGTAACAGAAGAGATGAAAGTTGCTTGGGAAGAGCCATTCGGCCCAATCCTTCCAATCATCCGTGTTTCTTCAGACGAGCAAGCAATTGAAATTGCTAACAAATCAGAGTTCGGTCTGCAAGCAAGTGTCTTCACAAAAGACATTAACAAAGCATTTGCAATTGCTAACAAAATCGAAACTGGTTCTGTTCAAATTAACGGACGTACAGAGCGCGGCCCTGACCACTTCCCATTCATCGGTGTAAAAGGTTCAGGTATGGGCGCACAAGGTATTCGTAAGAGCCTTGAGTCTATGACACGTGAAAAAGTAACTGTATTAAACTTAGTTTAATCTTATAAAAAGAAGCTGATCTATAAATAGATCAGCTTCTTTTCTATATAAATACTTCCAAAAACGGAGTATTTCGTTCTACTTCTGATTTGGTTTTCCAAATCGAACTAAAACATGCCATAATAATTTTAATTCCTGAAGCACTTCTTCATAAGTTCCACGATCACTCCAAGATAATGGATTGCGTTTCAAATCCACTACAGCAGAGCCAATTATATTTGCATCGATACAATGATTCCGTGCAATACGTCTTGCTAAAGATGGCATTTTTGAACCTCTAAAATCCATCGGAACTTCGTCTACCGCAAGTACAAAACCGATGTGCCAATACAAATCAATAGCATACTTCAGGCAAATTTCTTCTAAAACTCTTCCTACATCCGTACCCTTAAATGAAGGATCTGCAACAAGCACCTCTACGTCTTCTTTAAGAGAAATCTCTCCATGAATCTGCGCTTCAATATAATGATTAAGATTACGGGCTGGCTCTTTGCTTACTAAATCTATAAACGGCCTTTTCAGATTAGCCAATAAATGATTAATTATTATTGTTGGAGTCAAATTTCCTTCACCAATTGCAAAATCTCTTACGAATGCCTCTTCCAAAAGAGCAGCTAAAATCATATCAAACTCCTCATAAGTCCCCTTTTCTTTCGGATCTTGATGTGAATCTAAATATGTATATGTAGAGCGCGAAGAAACTTTTGGAGATAAGAGAAAATAACAGGATCCAAAACGCGGAGCCGGCCCATCTGGATGTAACATCAAATTTAGCGCTCCGTATTTTGGACGTTGATCATTCGTTACGCCTTCTAATTGATATGCCCCTCCAAATATTCTCTTTTCCCAAAGGTCACGTTCACCACCAGGGTAAGCAGATACGCTTCCATTAGATAGCAACGTTTCAAATTGACTTTTATATACTCCTTGCTCAAACAGTGCTTCAGCAACTCTTTTCATATTCGAATCTAGTCTGTCTGGATGAAAGTGTAAAGCAATCCTTGCATGAGATTTTAAATTAGCGACAGCTTCTTCAAATATTTCATCTGTAATATTAGACATTTTAAGTATATGATTAATCGTTGCTTTAGCCCTACGTTTTTCGTTCTCTGCATATTTTGAAATATATTCTAAAGCAAATAATTGAGATCTTGATAATTCCATAATCCAATCTCCCCTTTAATTGAAATGACCTTAATCCTTTCAATTAAAAGTGCATTTTTTCCTTCTTATGCAACTAACCTAATTTATTGAACAAAAAGTACTTTAATACAGTCTAATTACAGATACGAGCATTCTTTACGGGTAAATCCACACATTCTACAGAAATGTGATATCCTAGCCATCGCTCAGCAATATGTTCAAATGATAAAACAGATCCCGTTGTAAAAAAACGATGCTTCGGATTCAGATTGTCAGACAAAATTCCTTTGTGCTGTAAAATGGTACTTAACTCTATCGCTGTTTCTTCTGCAGAACTAATAATCGTTACATCTTCTCCTAACCCCCTTTTTAATCACAAACTCTTCTCTATAATCTGATTATTACTATATCCATTGACGTATAAAAATACATTTGTTACTCTTAAAGACGTTAATTTAATATTTAAATCCTCATTCGTATCTCGGTGAGGTAGAGGTTGCAATCATTAAGAGTATCATTTCAGGAGATGTAGTGGCATTGATGAAGGAATGAGAAAGGAATGGTTGCCGAAGTAAGTCGTGTCCACCATGCACGCTTGCTGGGTCTGCATTTAATAAGTGCAGAACTGTCACAAACGTTTCGTTTGTGGAGAGCTATCGAGAGGTATGTCGTGGGTTTCTTATAAGATAGAAAGCATGTAGCGGCAGATTACGTGCTTTTTTTGTTTTGTTTGGGACTTCTCTTCCTGACTCAGGAAGACATACATATCTCCTCGCTTGACTTGGTTATACTAACTTTGGAGGTATTTTCTATGCAACAAAAAAAATGGGGCTTTTGGGTACTAACAGCTTTCGTTGTCGGTAACATGGTTGGCGCTGGTATTTTCATGGTGCCAAGTACGTTGGCACAAACAGCAAGCCCACTCGGTGTCACTTTAGCTTGGTTAACAACAGGATTTGGTGTTTTAATGCTAGCTCTTGTTTTCGGTAATTTAGCAATTCGTCGTCCTGATTTAACGACAGGACCACAAAGTCATGCATATGCTTTATTCTCAACACCAAAAAAGAAAAAAATGGCTGGTTTCAGTATGGTATGGGGATATTGGGTTGCAAACTGGGCAAGTAACGTTGCCATCATTACATCATTTGCGGGATATTTATCACTCTTCTTCCCAATTATGAAAGATACGCGACTGCTATTTTCAATCGGTTCTTTTAACATAGAAGTCGGAAAACTAATTACATTTACGATTTGTTCCATCTTACTTTGGGGAACTCATATTATATTAACAAATGGTGTAAGCGGAGCTGGAAAACTAAACTTCTTAGCAACAACAACGAAAGTAACTGGATTCCTTTTATTCATCGTCGTTACGTTATTTGCATTCGAAGCTTCTAAATTTGGACAATGGTACACACCGATGATCGATAAATCAGGTGCATCACACGGTCTTCTTTCACAAGTAAATTTAGCGGCTCTTACAACGCTTTGGGCGTTTATCGGAATTGAATCAGCCGTTCTTTTATCAAACCGTGCTGTTTCTCCAAAAACGGTAAAACGTGCAACAGTTGCGGGATTACTTATTACAGTTGCGATTTACTTAGGAATTACAATTTTAACAATGGGTGTACTTCACGTTGATAAATTACAAGCTTCTGAACGTCCATTAGCAGATGCATTAAACGCTGCAATGGGTCATGGCGGTGGGAAACTGATGGCATTACTTGCTCTTACTTCCCTGTTCGGTTCTATCTTAGGCTGGATTTTATTAAGCTCAGAAGTACCTTATCAAGCAGCAAAAGAAGGTTTCTTCCCTTCCTTCTTCACGAAAACAAACAAAAAAGGAAGTCCAATTTACTCATTACGATTAACAAACATTATGTCGCAAGTGTTCCTATTCTCAACATTATCAGGAACCATTGCGGAAGCTTATACATTCGTTATTACCGTATCAACACTGGCCTACCTCATTCCATATCTCGTTTCACCAATCTTCCAGTTAAAACTAGTCGCAACTGGTGAAACATATAAAAATGAAATGCGGGCAAGAATTACAGATGGCATAGTCGCAGTTATCGCACTTTGCTACGCACTATGGGTTATTAAAACCGGCGCATCCGATATAAAAACGTTCCTTCTCGGAATTGGTTTATTCGTAATTGGATTTGCTTTCTATCCATTAATGAATCGTGATCAGAAAAAAAATAACGAAAAGAAAAACGGGCAAGTTGCATAACGCAATTTGCTCGTTTTTTCTTTTGTAAAACATATATAATAGAACAAAGAGGTGAAAAACATGTCAATCGAATCGCTTTGGAGCAGTCGCTTCCAACAACATATTCAAAATATCATTACATACTTTGCACGTATGATTAACGGTTTACTATATAGCTTTATCTTTATTTCATGCGTTGGCGCATACTACTATGCTCAGTTTCTAAAAACATCTCCTTCTAAAGGAATATCTTTACTACTCATCACGATTGTACTTACATTCATTATAACGAGATGCCCTATCCGTACATTTATTCAAAAACCTGATGCTGTCTATTTACTAGCACTAGAAGAGAAATTAACATCTTATTTCAAAAAATCTCTTCTATACAATTACATCATTCAGCTTTTCCCATTGTTATTTACGTTCCTTATTCTCGTTCCACTTGCTATGCAATCATTGCAATTAACTGTACCTTTTTTGTGTACAATCTTTATCGTATTAATGATTACGAAAGCTTGGAACATGTACATACATTGGATGTGGCGTGATAGTCACGACAAAAACATATGGCTGATCATCCGTATTACTTGTAATGCCTTAATCATTTACATGCTGTTTTATTCCGCAAATGTTCTCATATTGGGCGGACTACTCTTACTACTTGCTTTCCTACTTCTATATACGAAAAAACAGCCTACAAAACGAATACCTTGGGATTACATAATCGAGCAAGAAGAAAAAATGAACGTTCGTTTTTATCAATTTGCTAGCATTTTCACAGATGTTCCGCAACTGAATAAACAAGTAAATAAAAGAAAATGGCTTACAAATTGGATTGAACCTTTATTACATAAAAAACGAGCAACTTTCTTCTACTTACATACACTAGCATTTTTACGTGGAAATGATTATTTCGGTATATATATTCGCTTAGGATTGATCGGTGCTTTCGCCTTATATTTCATACCAAACATATACGTAAAAGGCGCTAGCGCTTACATCGTTCTATATATGATTTCTATGCAGCTCCGTTCACTGTGGAAATATTTTTCGGGAAATATTATTGTAGCATTATATCCGATTGGTACTGAAGAAAGAATGAAGCAATTTCTTAGCTTAATTTTCATATTACTAAGCATTCAACTCATTGTATTTTCAATTGTTATACTCATTGCTACAGGTCAATTTTTACATAGCCTTATCATTATGATTATTGGGTTACTCTGGATCAAATTTATTATTGTACCAAAAACGAAGCAAAGAATTTCCGCATTTTAACGAAAAGAATTATCTTAAAAGCCAAGGAGAAAATAAATTTTCTCCTTGGCTTTTTATTTTTCTTCCTCAAACAAGAATCATTGAAACAACCGGTATTTTATGATTTTTACATACAAAGACGATAATACATGTTTACGACCTAATAAAAAGGGTATCTATTAATTAACAGAGTAAAGGAGGGGCCTATATTGTGAATAAAAAAACGGAACAATTGAAGCATCACGTTACTGACAATCAATGCAAACATGCTTTAACAACAAATCAAGGGGTAAAAATAGCTGAAGATGAATTTTCTTTAAAGATGGGCTTAAGAGGCCCAACCTTAATGGAGGATTTCCACTTTCGCGAGAAAATGACCCATTTTGATCACGAACGAATTCCCGAAAGGATTGTTCATGCACGCGGGGTTGGCGCTCATGGTTATTTTCAGCTTTATGAATCTTTAGAAACATATACGAAAGCAGATTTTCTTACTAATCCTTCAAAAAAAACACCTGTATTTGTACGGTTCTCAACCGTTCAAGGTTCTAAAGGATCCAACGACACAGTAAGAGATGTACGCGGATTCGCCACAAAATTTTATACAGATGAAGGAAACTATGATTTAGTGGGTAATAATATGCCAGTATTCTTTATCCAAGATGCTATTAAATTTCCTGATTTTGTCCATGCAGTTAAACCAGAACCACATAATGATATTCCTCAAGGAGCTAGCGCTCATGATACCTTTTGGGACTTTGTTGCGCATAGTCCTGAGTCCACTCATATGGTCATGTGGCAAATGAGCGACCGAGCTATTCCGCGTAGTTTACGAATGATGGAAGGTTTTGGAGTTCACACATTTCGACTCATTAACGCAGAAGGAAAAGCCCATTTCGTAAAGTTTCACTGGAAACCTACCCTCGGGGTTCATTCATTAGTATGGGATGAAGCTCAAAAGATTGCCGGGAAAAATCCTGATTTTCATCGTCAAGATTTATACGAAGCAATTGAAAAAGGGGATTATCCTGAATGGGAGCTTGGATTACAGCTAATTCCAGAAGAAGATGAACATAAATTTGATTTTGATATTTTAGATCCAACGAAATTATGGCCAGAAGAAGAAGTTCCCGTAAAATTAGTTGGTAAAATGACACTGAACAAAAATGTTGATAACTTCTTTGCTGAAACAGAGCAGGTAGCTTTTCACCCTGGTCATGTCGTACCAGGTATTGATTTTTCAAATGACCCTCTTCTGCAAGGAAGATTATTCTCCTATACAGATACACAATTATCTCGTTTAGGGGGCCCTAATTTCCATCAAATTCCTATTAATCAGCCTGTATGTCCTTTTCATAATAATCAACGTGATGGTATGCATCAAATGCAGATTCATCGCGGTCAAACAAGCTATCATCCTAATGGATTAAATAACAATCAACCTGCAACCGTCCAAGCCGAACAAGGAGGATATGAACATTATCAAGAAAAGATTGATGGGCATAAAATTAGAGGTCGCAGTAAAAGCTTTCTTAACTTCTATTCTCAGGCTAAACTTTTCTACAATAGTATGAGCCCTATTGAAAAGCAGCACATAAAAGAAGCTTTTTGCTTTGAAGTTGGGAAGTGTAAATCAGACATGGTGAAGGCAAATGTAATTGCTCTTCTAAACCACGTCGATCGTCAATTAGCACAAGAAGTCGCTAACATTATTGGAGCTCCTTTACCTAAGGTAAATCACGAAGTAAATTCAGATGCAAAATCACCTGCACTAAGTATGTCCAATACTATTTTTAAATCTGATTCCAAAAATGTTGCAATTCTATTAAATGGTGACCCAAGCGTCTCACTTCTGTCCGAATGGATTCAAACTTTTGTACAACACCGAATTAACTATAGCATCATAGATAATAAAATTTATCAGTTCAATGATTCCATTAAAGTAACTGATACTTATACAACAACAGACTCCTCCCTTTTTGATGCAGTATTAGTGTTTAGTAGTGAGTCTGTCATTCAACCCCCTGTTTTAGAATTTGCAGAAACTACTTTTAAACATTTTAAACCGATAGCTCATGTCCTTAGTAATCCTCATGCTTTGGACCATAGTAAGATTAAACTGGATGGAGCAGGAGTTTACAACTTAACAAATACTTCAATTGAATCATTTATAGAAGGCATTGCCCAAGGAAGATTCTGGAGCCGATAATATAATATAAGGAGCGGATTAGAATGAGTAAAAAAATTGCTATTTTAATAACGGATTATTTCGAGGACACAGAATACACAGAGCCAGCAGAAGCTTTTAAACAAAAGAGATATGAATTAACAACTATTGAAGCAGAAAAAGGTAAAACGGTACACGGTAAGCAAGGAAAAAGTGAAGTCGTGATTGATAAAAGTATTGATGATGTTTCTCCAGAGAACTTTGATGCCCTCTTCATACCGGGTGGATTTTCTCCAGATATACTTCGTGCCGATGAACGTTTTGTTCGCTTTAGTAAAGCATTTATGGATGCGGAAAAACCTGTTTTCGCTATTTGTCACGGACCTCAGCTACTCATCACTGCACAAACACTTGAAGGACGCGATGTAACTGGATATAAATCTATTGAAGTCGATTTGAAAAATGCCGGCGGGAACTTTCATGACAAAGAGGTTGTCGTATGTCAAAATCAGCTAGTAACAAGTAGACAGCCAGAGGACATCCCAGCGTTTATTGAAGAATCGTTGCGTATATTAGGATAACTACTTCGGTTAACTAACCTCCTTTTATTTACATGAAAATAATGAATCAGTGGGGTTTTATTCATCCCCCACTGATTCATTAGCCCTCATCAACTGGTCGTTTACAGGAAATCCGACCACCACAAATAGCAAGATAAATAAAAAGAGGGGAATCCAAAAGTTCAGTTTTAATAATCTTTTGGATTCCCCCCTTTTCTCGCCCCAAAATTCCTTATCACTTTTCATAGGCAGTTCTCATATAGTGAAAATGACTATATAATTCCTATCCATAAGTTAAATAATGATTTCGCACATATATAAATACAAAAGATGGGAGCCTTATTTATGAATAACAATCCACCTTCAACGCCCCAAGACAACTCCGAAAACAATAGCCGTGATATTACACTGCAAACATTAAGGGTCATCGGACTCGTCGTCCTTATTAGTGGTTATATCCTCGTTGCGCTCTCTGAAGTAGGTGAGCTGAAAACCTTATTAACAAATCCGAATGCTAACCCTGATTTGGCTGAAGTTGATCCGTTTTAAAAAGAATAACATATCACCCTTCCTAAAAAAACGTAACAACTGATTCATTCAGCTGGGCAAATTTTGCGAAGTTATGGATAGAGTCATCCCCGCATTAAATACGGGGATGACTCTAATTATTGAATAACTTCTTCTAAATGATTCTTCAAGTTCCCTAAATACTTCTCTATATCCGGATTCTTCACCACATCATAACAAGCAAAACTCTTTAACGGACTCATACCGAGAAACTTTTGCACTCGGTGTAAATGACTAAGCGCTGATTCTAAACTTTCTCCTTCAAAGAACTTCGTCTTATCTCCAAATGCTTTTTCAGGTGCATTCCAAGTTGTAGAGAACATATACTCTTTCTCTTTTAATAAACCACCTGTTCCATATTCATCTGCACCTTTAAAGAACAAACCGTATTCATATACTTCATCCATATACGTTTTAAATAAGCCTGGAACACTAAACCAGTAAATTGGTGTTTGATAAATCACAACATCAGACCATAAAAACTTCTCTTGTTCTTCTTTAATATTGTAACCATCTTGAATCGTTGTTGTTTTCACATGATGATTCTCGCCTAATACAGTAACCATATAATCTACTAACGTTTTATTTAATCGTCCTTCCTTTGTACCGTATTTTTCATCGTTTTTCTCTCCCCTATATGATCTACTCTTCAGCTATTAAGCCGAGTTGCTGCTGTAGTGTAAGATTATCTTCTAAATGCCAATCTTCCGTTATCTTTCCGTCTTTCACATGTAAAATATCAATTGCAAAAAAATTAATTTTCTTACCATTATGCGTTCCTGTAAAAGAAAGACGGGCCGTTACTTTATCACCAACAACTAATAAGTCTTCAATCTCGCAATGTATATCAGGCACAACTTTACGAAAATTTTGCGCTGCAAACTTTAATCCTTCAATGCCTTGTGGTCGCCCTTTCGGCAATGTATTATCGAAGAAATCTTTAGTAACAGTCTGCGGAATAAGTTCCTCCTTACCTGTATCCCAAAATGCATAAAAACGCTGCGCCGCATGAACCATTTCTGTCGCTTCTTTTTTACTTAGTGAGGGATCAATTGTCATTGCTTTTGGCTTTGGCATTTCTTTTAATAACTGAACTTCAGTTTTTTGTTCCACACCACATGCTACAAGCACAATACAAATAACAAACAAACTAAGAAATCTAAATAACTTTTTTATCCCCATGGAAATCACCACCTCCTTATATAAATCCTTTTTGTTTCGTATTGCTATTGTATATGCACTAACTTCCTTTATGGAAGTAGTGATATTTTTTTCATATAGTTACCAAAAGTATAGTTTTGTGATACTATAAAGCAAATTCATCCAAAAAAATTTTATGGAGGCTAGTTCCATGAACGATATAAATCCAGTTGAATTAACGAAAGGTTTACCTGGCATACCTTGTCCCATCGCTAAAACGCTTGATGTAATTAGTACAAAATGGACGTTTTTAATCATTCGTGATCTTCTTATCGAAGGAACATTACGCTTTAGTGATTTACAAAAATCAATGGATGGTATTAGTCCAAAAACATTATCGCTTCGACTAAAAGAATTAGAGTCTCAAGGCATTATAACGAGAAAAGTATATCCAGAAGTTCCGCCTCGTGTAGAGTACACATTAACGGATAAAGGAAAGCAATTAGAGGGGATTTTTATTGAATTAAAACGGTTTGGATTAAGCTTATAAAATGAAACTTTAATCAGGATAAAACAAAAACCCCTTACCGTCGTAAGGGGTTTTATTACTTCGCAAAACTTTCAGCCAACTGTTTCTCTCTCCACATAAATGTAATGCCGAGACCAACTATTAAAACAACGCCTGAAAATGCATATGGATAATGAATATTCATATCAAATAATATTCCGCCCATCGCTGGTCCTGCGATATTTCCTAAACTCGTATAAGTCGAGTTCATACCAGCGACGAATCCTTGCTCTTTTCCGGCTGCTTTTGATAAAAATGTCGTTAAAGCTGGACGAAGTAAATCAAATGCTAAGAAAATGAAGCAAGTAACGAGAAGTACAATCCAATAATTAAAGACTACAGTTGAGACGAATGCTAATACTGCACCTACAATTAAACATATTTGAATTAACACTTTCTCACCGAACATGTCTACCAATTTGCCAAACATAAATACTTGCACAACTACCCCAAAGATTGAACTAATTGTAATAATTGCCGCAATATCTTTCGGCGAGAAACCAAATTTATGATCAGAGAATAAGCTAAACACTGTTTCATACGCTGATAATCCGAATGCGAGTACAAATACGATAATAAATGCAATTGCATACATTGGATGTAATGATTTCTTTAAATCCCCAATAAAACTTGATTCTTTCGTATTAGAAGAAATCTCTGCAAGTTCTTCTTTCGTTAACGGTTCTTTTAAAATAAAGATCGAAATCACACATGCTATAAAAGCAATTACTGCTGCAACGAAAAACGGCACACGTATACCGTATTCTGCAATAAATCCGCCGATTCCAGGCCCTATAATGAATCCAGTACTAATAGCCGCAGATAAGTATCCCATCGCCTTTGGACGTTCCTGAATAGATGTAATATCCGCAACATATGCCGTAACACCAGGCATAATAAAAGCAGCACTAATTCCGCCTAATACCCTTGCTACATAAAGCATCCATACATCTTTTCCTAATCCAAAAAGAAGCTCTGAAACACCAAAAATAAATAATCCAATGATTATCATTTTCTTTCTACCGTAAAGATCAACCCACCGGCCTGTAATAGGTGAAGTAATGAGCTGTGCCATTGCAAACACTGCAACGAGATATCCCATCGTCTTCCCTGTTAAACCCATATCATTCATAAAGGACGGCATAACCGGAATGATTAATCCAATCCCTAAAAAAGCGATAAATATATTACTCAAAAGAATGACCAATACCATCTTTTGTTCTTTTATCGGTTTCTTCACTTTTTAACACCTCTTCCCGTAAGTTCCTCTCAAAAAATAATGCCCAAGAAGCTTTTTCTCTATCCTTCTATTTGTGGGCTAGTCATGAGTAGAGATGCCCCCTACTCGTTAGAATTTCACACTATCCTTCCACACATACATACGCATTAGGTGAATGACTATCATTCAGTTTTCCTCAAAAATGAACCTACCTTTTCAGACAGGTTCATCTCACTATTTCTTTATATGTAGTGCATGTGTTAAAAAATCTAGTACTTCTGCCTTTTGTAGCTCGACTTGCTCATCATCTTTATGATCATATAGATACACTTGTTCCGCTGCTGATTCAACTAGAGCGATAAATAACTTCGCTGTTCGCTCTGCGTGAACCGAATCACGAATTTCACCAGCTTCTTTTGCCTCATTTAAAAATTCACTTAGCCACATATAAAGGGGCTCATACACAGCTTCCCATTCTTTTATATGTTCTGTAGATGCAAGACCAGCATACATTAAAGCTTGTATTTCACGATATTCAGCTATAAAGTGAAACACCGCATCTATTACTTGCGTCACTTTACTTGAGAAAGGCGCATCGTTTTGCACTTTTTCTTTCACTGCAAGTATCATCTTTTCAACCATCACTTCTGCTATTGCAGGCATAACAGATAACTTAGAAGGAAAATATAAATAGAAAGTTCCTTGCGCAATGCCAGCTAATTTCACGATATCAGAAATCTTCGTTTTTTCGACGCCCTTTTCCTGAAACACTTCAATAGCTGCATAGACAATTTTCTCTTTTTTATTCATCATCTAAACCCTTTCACACGCATATTGAATGACTGTCACTCATTTTATAAGATAATCGATTGTACTGTCAATGATAGTGAACTCTAAGAGGAAATCATTTTTTTATAATAAAATCTCCTAATAAACAATTAGGAGATAAAAATACAATATACCTTTAAGAAAGTGCCTTTAATCCTGTCACTCCACATACAATAAGAAACACACTAATGATACGCGCTTTACTTTTCGACTCACCAAACAAGAACATGTTTAACAAAACTGCACCTGCTGTTCCGATACCAATCCAAACCGCATACGCGACACTTACTTGTAAAAATAAGAAGGAAGTATACAAAAATGCGAAGGATGTAGCAAACCCACCTATATAAATCGCACCATTGGCTAATGTCTTATCTTTACTATACATTTTAAGTCCTATCACACCGACTATTTCACTAATTGCAGCACAAAATACGAAAAACCAACCCATTTTTAAGCAGCTCCTTCCACAGTTTCTTCTTTATTGTCAGCTAACTTTAAACCGATAACGCCGGCTACTACCATAAGAATGAAGAATAGTTTGCCTGCGCTGAAACTTCCACCGAAAAGAAATACATCCATTAAGAAAGTACCTACCGTACCAGCTCCAGCGAAAACAGCATATACAGTTCCTGTTGCAAGATGTTCACACGCTTTAGAAAGGAAGTGAAAATCAACAGCGATAACTCCTAAAATAATAATCCAATGCCACCAAGTATTAGCCGTATTAAAACCAAACACCCAAAAAATTTCAAAGATACATGTTAATATGACATATAACCAAGCTCTATTTTTCATACCTCTCACCTCTTATGACTGACTATCAGTCATTTTTATTTTAAAAAAATATACTCTTTCATCAATACTATATAAAAACAAATATCATCCTCATTTACCATTTATATTTGTTCCGTTTCCAAGTAAACTGCATCCTGTCATACAAAATGACTGAATGTCATTCATATATATTGTACATGAACATTTTAAAAACTGTCAATGCCGAAAGTTTATTTAAAATTTCTTTCATCTGATTTGTATATTTCCTAATAATCTGTCAATAATGCTAGTAACATAATATTTTCTCCACTCCCCCTTGGAGAGATCCCTTGAATGGAGCAGTTAGCTTTTGCTAGCTGCTCTTTTTTATTTATCCGCACACTATGATGAAATACTCATAGCTCAAATCCATTTTTCATCACATAACAACATCTATTTATTTTCCAATGAGCTTTTGTATGTACGAATTTTATTCTCAAGCATCTTCTCTGTAACCTCTAAGTTTTCTCTTTGAATCTGAATAGATTTCCTATGATCTTCTAGGAGCTGTAAACGAGCTTCTGTTGTATGCTCCCCTTCTGTATATAATCTAGCGTATTCTCTTATTTTCGCTATTGGCATTTGCGTTTGTTTTAATTTCATTACAAACTGCAACCACTTTATATGTGACTCTTCGTAAAGTCGATTTCCATTTGTATCACGATTTGCAATTAATATATTTTCCTTTTCATAATAACGTAGTGTATGTGTGCTCACGCCTAATAATTTTGCTACCTCACTAATTGTGTACATACTAAAGCTCCCTCCACATGCTTACCCTCATATATTTTATGACCGTATCAAATTTATAAAAAACATTTGACTTAGAGTATACTCTAACAAATACAATCTAACCATAAATGAATTTGAATTTAGGGGGATTTTATATGAAATACACTGTTATTACTGGCGCAAGTTCCGGAATTGGTTATGAAGCAGCTTTAGCATTTGCATCTCGCGGAAAAAATTTAGTACTTGTAGCTCGAAGACAAGAAGAATTAAACGGATTAAAATTAAAAATTAACGAAATGCATCCGGAGTTGGATGTTGTCATTCGAAGAACTGATTTATCTGTTACTGAAGATGTTTATAAACTTTATGAAAGCCTACAAGCTTTTCAAATTGAAACGTGGATTAACAACGCAGGTTTTGGTAATTTCGCCTCAATTGCTGAACAAAATTTAAATAAAATCGAAACGATGTTACATGTAAATATAGAAGCACTAACAATACTCTCTTCTCTTTTCGTTCGAGATTATTCAATGGTTGATGGAACACAGCTTATTAACGTTTCATCGGGCGGCGGATACACGATTGTTGCTGATGCTGTTACGTATTGCGCTACGAAATTCTATGTAAGTGCATTTACAGAAGGGCTGTCTCACGAACTGAAAGAACAAGGCGCAAAACTGCAAGCAAAAGTTTTAGCTCCTGCTGCAACTGAAACAGAATTTGCGAAGCGTTCATTTGATATTGATGAATTCCAATACGATAATGTTGTACCAAAATTCCACACTGCAAAACAAATGGCACAATTTATGCTCGACCTTTATGATAATGATAAAGTTGTAGGAATTGTCGACGGTTTAACGTATAACTATGAACTTAAAGATCCACTTTATAATTTTGCCGTGAGACAAAAGAATTCAAATTCTTAATAACCTGTCCATTTCTTATGGAAATATATATTCCCACTATATATGTAAATAATAGTGGGAACTTTTTCCCTATAAATTTTTTATCCAACATACCGCACCATCGCCACTTCATCACAATAATCCACCTTTGGACAATGTCTACAATCAATCCATACTTTCTCTGGCAACGCTTCTTTGTTTATAAAATCAAATCCACACTTTTGAAAAAATACTGTTTCATATGTTAAGGAAATTACTCTTCTTACATTTATTTTCGTAGCTTCCTCCATTACATGATTTACGAGCATACGCCCTATCCCTTTCCCTGCATATGTATGCGAAACTACTAACGATCGTATTTCTGCAAGATCTTCCCCTAATACATGTAATCCAGCAACTCCAACAATTCTCTCGTCTTCTTTCATAACATATAAACATTGCAAATATTGATAAAGAGACAAAAGGGAACGTGGTAAAACCACTCCCTCTTTTGCATAAACCTCAATAAGACTATAAATTTCTTTCACATCACTCGTCACCGCATTACAGATTTTCATATTACATCCCCTTGCCCTCGATATTAATATTTATAACTTTAAATGAATTTTAATCCATAATTTCATATAATAATACAGCTCTCTTTTCTCCTCGTCAATCACTTTATGCAAACAAAAAACCAAGCAATCTAATTGATGCTCGGTTCCTCATCTCGTATCGGCAATACCGTCGAATATTTAATTTCACGAAGTGCTAAACTTGTCTGTATCCTTGTAATACCAAGCTTATTCAGCTTTCTAATAAACTGCTCCAGTTCTTTACGATCACGATTTGCAACCTTTAATAAATAATCGTACTCTCCTGTTAAACAGTGACATTCTAACACTTCCGGCATCGATTCTAATTCTTTCTCCAACACTTCCAACTTGTCAAATTGATGAATATTCGTACTCATAAAAATAAAACATAATAAATCAAACCCAAGCTTTTCTTGATTTAAAATCGCAACTTGCTTATCGATGAAACCTTCCCCATCTAACCTTTTTATTCTTGCATGCATCGCAGCCGGTGATAAATTAACGCGACGTGCCAGCTCTGCATTACTTACTTGTGACTCCTTCTGCAATATATCTAAAATTTGTACATCCAAATCATCCAACACTTTAATAACAGACGACTCCATTACAATTCCCCCTTTTTTCTTACCGATGATTATTCGAAAAAACACCTTATACCTCACGCGAAACTGAATATCATTCCGTAAATATCACTCATAACTAAAGGTTTTATCGAGTTTTCACCATTATACAAAAGAATATATTACACAATAAAGAAAAATGCTAAAATTATTTACAATAAGTATTGATTACAAAAAAGGGGATTTTATCATGCCTTATTTTTACGTCTTTTTACTATTACTAACGAGCTTATTATGGGGAGGAAATTTCGTCGTTGGAAAATCACTCGTCGATCATGCATCGCCGATGACACTGACAAATTTAAGATGGATGATTGCGATTGTTTGTTTATTACCAATGGTATGGTTTAAAGAAAAGAAAATCCTTCCACCACGTACCGCAATACTTCCGTTAATATTGATGGGAATTTCAGGGGTCGCTCTTTTTAACATCTTTCAATTTTTAGCATTAGAAAAAACATCCGCTACGAATGTAGGTCTTATCTCTACTTTGAATGCAATTTCAATTGCATTATTTTCAGTATTATTTCTAAAAGAAAAAGTAAATACACTTCAAATCCTATCCATGATTCTTTCATTTTTCGGGGTTATCCTCGTCCTATTAAAAGGTGATTTCTCGCTTTTATTTTCACTACATTTTAATAGCGGTGATTTATGGATGATTGCAGCAGTTTGTATTTGGGGAATCTATTCTGTTTGTAGTAAATGGGCAACAAAAACAACTACACCACTTATGGCAACGTTGTACTCTGGTATTTTCGGCGTTATTTTATTACTACCGTTTAACATAGGTAGCTTCACTGTTTCAAATATAAATACTTCTTTCATCACATCACTTTTATATACTGGGCTTATTTCGACAGTTCTTTGTATGGTATTTTGGAATATTGGCGTACAAAAATTAGGCGCAACTACATCAGGTATTTTTCTAAACTTCAATCCAATTTTCACAGCCATTTTAGCCTTCATATTTCTCGGGGAAGAATTAACGTGGATACAAATTTTAGGGACAATTGTCGTTGTAACAGGATGTTATTTATTTTCTCATTTCAAAACTGTTGCCGTTCAGCCTGTTAGACCTTTAATGCGCAAACATTCTTAATAAAAAAACATCGTCATCTGGGTTGGCGATGTTTTTATTTACTCTTCATTTCTTTTATATACCGCTTTTCCTCTTCTGGCGATAAACGTTCCGTCGCCTTGCCAGTATCTCCACCTTGAAGGCTCCATAAAAAGTTATGCTCCTCAACAGTTTGAGAAAAATCTCCTTTTTCCCATCTATTTATAATAGAAAATAACTTCATTTTATATTGAAAACCTGTACTATTTTCAATATCTCTTTTCACATTAGAAATTTCCTTTTTTGTCATCTCTACAAATCCCCATTTTTCAGAGGATTTTACCTTTTGGTGCACCATTTTATGCATAGTAGAAATAATTTCACCTTCACTAATTTGCGGAGCTTCTTCTGCAGCTTTTTTCTCTTTTTCGTTTGCCGCTCGCTCGGTTTGAATATTTGTATTTTCTTTTTCCACATATGCAAGCAATTTCTTTCCGCCAACTATAGAAGAGATGATTACCATAATGGTAATACATATACCTACAATCCATTTAAAAAGCATTAGCTCTTCATCGCTTCCCTAACAATATGACTATCTACATACTGCTTAAACTTCACGATTTTTCCATTTTCAAGCTGCCATACATGAACAAATTCTGCTTCAAATGATTTTCCTGTTTCTTTATAAACTCCAGAATACATACCTTCAGCAATAATTACATCTTTTCCGTTTACTTCATGATATGTATTTACACTTGCTTTATAATCATCCCATTCTGATCCTAAACGGCTAAATACATTTTCCATTATAGTTTCTACGCCTGTATATGTTCCGCCATACGGGAAACCTTCTGCCTCTGTCCATTCCACTTTTTCAGAGAAGGCTTCTGCTAAATGCTTTGCATTCGAAGAAGCTGATCCTTCATACGTGCTTTGAATAATTTCTAAATTTGATTTAGGCATATTACTTCCTCCCGTTTATTTATTTTTACACAAGACGTAACCAATGTAGTTACATCTTGTGCAAAAAAATATTTAAATTGTTTCATTCGTAATTTATTAGTTGTAATCATTATAGTTACAATAATTCTTCAAGTCAACAATTTATAAATAAAATTTACTTCGTTTTCATTACTTTCTCTTTTAAGAAACGATCTACATATCCTTCTGCTTTTACTACGAATAAATACGCACCCATTGATAATAATGCAAGATCTAATTCATATCCTGGATTCTTTCCATCTCCTAATAAACCTGCTGCTCCATTTACCTTTACGATAGCTCCAGCTAAAATAAGAGCGAATAACAATCCTACATATCGTACACCTAAACCGATAATTAATAATATACCACCAACTAATTCTACAGTTGCTACGCCGTATGCAAGGCCACCTGGTAAACCGATGCTCGTAAACCATCCTGCTACATTATCGATACCTGATTGAAACTTTGCTAAACCGTGTGCAAAGAACGTAACTCCTAACACGATACGAATAATTAAATTCCCAATATATTGATTCATTTTGAACTCTCCTTTTTGTTTTGTTATGGTGAACTTTTATTTACAAGTCAAAACAATACGGTATTTTATTTCATTCGTCAAATACTTTTTTAAAGAAAACAAAAAACATTATCCGTTTTACGGATAATGTTTTCCTACAAAATAGCGCTAATTCAAGCTTTTATTCTATCGCATAGAAAAAGTTGAAACATTTTTCCAGCGCCAATATAAGGCAGTAAAGAAACGTCCTCTTCCACAACTATTCCAACAACATTCACTTTCTCATCTACAGGTAAATCATGTGTAGCAACTTGCATCTCCCCTGCATATCTACCGTACAATTCATTATCAATTGTAATGCTGCCTTTCTTTCTTACAATTGTATGCATCGGCTGTAAAACCACTCTATTTCCTTCCCTTGATTCTACAGATCGAATAACATCACGAGCCGGATCTAGTCTATTTGTATGCACTTGCTCCACCACTTTTAATACTTCTTTATCAGTTATAAATGATTTGTAACGCAATGGAATAATCCCTCTACTCGCACTAGCTACTTCTTGCATACTTTCCAAACTTGCGCTTATATCTCCAATCAATACTTTATCAACACCACAATCTTGAACAAGTTCTAAGTACGCTTCAAGCGGGCGCATATTGCGATGTTTTTCTAACGTTGGTAACCCTTCATATAACGGACCACGTTTTTCCGCATCTCCTGGAATAAATGCCATCGTTTTTATTCCGCACTCCTGTAAATATTGATTTTGTTTTTGTAAGAAGGACTTTGCTAGTCCCGTCTCTGGACGTGGATAAAAATTATGCCACGCTTCTACATTCTCTACTCGTATATGTTCTGTAAGTAATTCTTTCCAAAATGGCTTTGTAATCGTACTCGCATTTAAAGCTACTTTCATCTTATGAGATACGCTTGCAATTTCTTTTGGCGCAATGCCGTAATCCATTCTTAAACCGGTAATGCCCCAGTCCAATAGTTCTTCCACATTTTCATATGTTAGCCCTAAATGATGTAACGATTTTGGAGAAACATCAACCATTAACTCCATTTCATGTGCAAGAGCTTGTTTCCCTAATATTTGAATTAACTCTTTATACGTATTTGGATCATCTTCTGGAATGTGCAGTGATGTAAAAATAGATGTAAACCCATTTTCCTTCGCTATTTTTAGCCACTCTTCTTGTTTCTCTACTCGTTCTTTTGAAAGATAAATGG
Organism: Bacillus sp. MT94; assembly: GCF_058792475.1. Taxonomy (NCBI): domain Bacteria; kingdom Bacillati; phylum Bacillota; class Bacilli; order Caryophanales; family Bacillaceae; genus Bacillus; species Bacillus sp. MT94. The sequence goes on from NZ_JBXAEZ010000003.1 coordinate 576,340, forward strand.
AAACTCCGATCATATAAATCTCCCTTTCTATTAATAGAAAAAGAGAAAGGAATCCCTTTCTCTATATGTTTTCTGCCATTTCTTCTTTAAATCCGAAGAAGTACGTAAAGATAAATCCGAAAGCATATGCAATTACTAAACCTAAGAAATAGAGTAAATATTTATTTTCAGCAATTAACGGAATTAAAGATAGCCCTGATACGCCAATTCCAAGAGAAGCTGTTTGCATAACTGCTTGGAATGCACCACCGACAGCCGCTCCTAAACAAGCAGTAATAAACGGTTTCCCAAGTGGTAATGTCACCCCGTATAATAACGGCTCACCAATTCCTAAAAAGCCAACTGGCAATCCACCTTTAATTACATTTCGAAGTCGTTTGTTTTTTGTTTTCACATAAATCGCAATCGCTGCGCCCACTTGGCCAGCACCAGCCATTGCAAGCACTGGTAATAAAGGTGTTACGTGTGTTTGATTAATAAATTCCATATGAATTGGTGTTAAACCGTGGTGTAATCCGACCATAACAAGTGGTAAAAATGTTCCAGCTAGCACTGCCCCAGCAAATGCCCCACCAACATTTAAAATTGCGTTAATACCGCTCGTAATACCATCAGATAAGAATCCCGCTGCCGGCTGAATCGCTAACATCGTAACTATACTTACAGCTAATACAGTAATAAGCGGTGTTACAATAATATCAACTGCATTTGGCACTGCTTTTCGTACTTGTCTTTCCACTACAACCATAAGCCATGCTGCAAAAATAACTGCAAACAATCCGCCCCGTCCGGGCACTAATGCTTCACCAAACAATTTTACGTTTGCCATCGCCGGGTTGAAAATTAAAATACCAGCAATTGCCCCAAGAACCGGTGTCCCGCCAAATTCTTTCGCTGTATTCCAGCCGACTAAAATTCCTAAGAATGTAAAGATACCGCCGCCAATGAGTAGTAACATTTGTAACCACGTTGCATTTGGATCAGCACCAGCATTTTTCGCAAAGTTAGCAACCCCGTTTATAATTCCTGACGCAACAAGCCCCGGAATTAATGGGATGAAAATACTTCCTATTTTTCGTAAAAAGTTTTTCACCGGTGTATTATTTTTCTTCTTAATCTCTGATTTCATCTCTTGCCCAATATCTTCAAGGTGATGATCTGCTACCTCACCAATTCGTAGTCCTGTCAAACCTTCCATTTCAGCTGCTACTTTATTTACTGTTCCTGGACCAACGACAACTTGAAGCGTCTCATCTTCTATAACACCCATAACGCCTTCAACTTTTTTCAAAAGGTCCATATTTACTTTACTTTCATCATGAAGCGTTAAACGTAGTCTCGTCATACAATGAGCAATACTACGAATATTTTTTATTCCTCCAAGTTGCTCCGAAATTTCCTTGGCCATTCTCTCTTCTTTCTTCATAATAGAATCCCCCTCCCTATTATTTTATAGTGCTTTCTTCACAAACCCTTTTGCGCATTTTAGTTTCTCCAGTGCTTCCCCATATTCGCACTGCAACAACACCATAACAATGGCAGCTTTTACGTTACGTTCTGCCTTTTCATAATACTCTGTCGCTACTTCATAACTAGCGCCTGTTGCTTCCACAATAATTCGTTTTGACCGTTCTACTAACTTTTCATTTGTGGATTGAACATCTACCATCAAGTTTTTATATACTTTTCCTACACCAATCATCGAAGCTGTTGAAATCATATTCAACACTAATTTTTGTGCTGTACCAGCTTTTAAACGCGTTGATCCTGTTAATATTTCTGCACCTGTCTCTACTTCTACATTTAACTTTGCATATTTACTTATTTCAGCATTTTTATTACAAGAAATACTCGCTGTACTCGCTCCTACGCTCTGTGCGTATTTCAAGCCGCCAATTACGTAAGGAGTTCTGCCACTTGCAGCAATTCCAATCACTGTATCTTTCTCATTTAATCCAATACTTTTTAAATCTTCTTCTGCTAACTCTTCGCGATCTTCGGCACCTTCCACCGCTTTAGTAAACGCTTTCAACCCACCTGCTATAAATCCTTGCACCATTTTATCATCCGTGCCAAATGTCGGCGGACATTCCACTGCATCTAGAATACCTAAACGACCACTCGTACCAGCACCAATGTAAATTAAACGTCCCTCTTCTTCAAAAGATTTAATAACAGTCTGTACAACCTTTTCAATTTGTTCTATCTCTTTTTCAACTGCTAACGCAACAGTTCGATCTTCTTCATTCATACTTTGCAACACTTCTTTTATACTCATTTCATCCAGATTCATTGTTTTCTCATTACGATGTTCTGTCGATAAATTTTCTAACATATTGCCACCCTCTTTGAAATTATATTTCACACTTTTATTATAACTTTAAGAAACTAAAAATCAATAACTCTTTCTTATTTTATGAAATAAAATTTCACAACATGACATATTTGTGTCAAAGATAATAAAAAAGATGAGTCTCCTCATCTTTTCTTCTACTTTAACTTCCGTAACCGCAACGCTTCTTCTCGCGTCTCCATAAATTGATCCAATACTTTATTACCAATTCGGTTGAAAGTAATCACATATAAAGCATCAATCATATTCAGTTGCGTCATTCTCGACGCAATACTTGCAATACGATGATCTTGTTCTACATCTGGCATACAAAGACGAATGTCCGCTTCTTTATATAAGGGGGATGATTGATCTAGCTTCGTAATTCCAATAACAGTTGCACCTTGTCTCTTTGCATACTGCGCCATTTCAAGCACATCTCTCGTTCGACCAGATGTTGAAATCGCAACAAATATATCGCCTTCTTTTAAATTCGTCACAAGCGGCAACATCATATGAAAATCAGATAGCATCATCGCTGTAAATCCAAGCCGTGTAAATTTATACGCCCCATCCATTGCTGGCGTAGCTGATCCACCTACGCCGTAAAATATAATTTTGCCCGCATTGACAATACGATCTACAGCTTTCTCAAGTTCCTTCTTATCTATCGCAGTAACGCTCGCCTCAATTGCAGCTTTATTCACATAAGTGACTTTATTAAACAAATCGTACGGTCCATCTTCCGTATTCATCACTGAAAAATCGTTAATATTATAATCAGCAATCGTTAATTCACGAACGAGTGCTATCTTAAATGCTTTAAAACTTCCGATCCCAATCGACTTACAAAAACGAACGACACTCGCCTCACTTGCGCCTGCATTCGTTGACACTTCTTTCGTCGTTAAGTTCGGAACAATCTCTGCATTCTCCATTATGTACATGGCAACCTTCTTTTCAGCTGGTGAAAATTGATCCATATTACTTTCAATTTTAAATAGTAATGTTGAAGCTTTCACTATTTAACCTCCACTTCTTACGGTTGCGTTCACTTATTTTCTCTTGCTTCAAGAAGGTAAAAACCATCATCGCCAGGAGGATGAAACACATTTACAATGCGATTCCCTTTTTGATAAACAGTTCTTTCTCCTTCTGTCCACTTCTCTTTCCAACCGTTCATCCAAATCGCAACATCAGGTAAAAAAGCAGTATATTTCAGCTTCTGACCGTACTCACCATCTGCTTCTTCCGAAAAAATAGAAACCGGAAAATCTTTCACTTTTGATTCTTTCCATGCAGTAAATGGTATACATACTGCAATAAGTACGATTACACCGATAACCTTCTCCTTCGTAATCTTCACACTTCCCTCTCCTTGTCATATCACATACATAGATTTTACCATAATTACAAACCCTTCATGCTATATGACCATTGCTTTTTGGAATAAAAAAAGAGCTTACCTACATCAGATAAGCCCTTCCTCTCTATACAAAATATTTCTTCAAAAGTGGCGGTGTAATAATCGTCGTCAATATAACAACAATAACAATCGCTGTGAAATTTTCTTTCGCTAATAAATTCGCCGTAAGTCCATTTGCTGCGATGATAAGCGCTACTTCACCACGTGATACCATCCCCGCGCCAATACTAATAGAAGATTGAAGATTAAAACCTGTCAATCTCGCTCCTAAACCTGATCCAATTAACTTTGTGAAAATTGCAATGAGGGTCATAATAATAATGAACCAAAGCTGGCTTCCAATGCCTTGAAATGTAATTTCCATTCCGATACTTACGAAGAATACTGGAACAAATATTGCATAAGCAATCGGTTCAATTTTATGTTCCACTTCATGCTTATACTCTGTTTGAGAAATAGCAATTCCTGCTGCAAATGCTCCAATAATACCTGCAATTCCCATCATTTCACTGTAATAAGAAAAAGAAAAGCAAATAATAAGAGCCGCGCTAATTAACGCTTCTGTTACACGAAGTGGGACAAGCATTTTCATAATCCAAGGAACGACTTTCCAAGCAATAAAAACAATACTTACAAAGAAAATAATTTTCTTTGCAATGACAAGTGTTATATTCACATCTTGTGTTCCTAAAAAACTCATTACAAATGCCAATAAAATAACGACAATGACATCATCAAATACGGCAGCACCTAAAATTGTTGTACTTTCTCTCGTATTCATTTTTCCTAGATCACGTAGCGTCTGCACCGTAATACTAACCGATGTTGCGCAAAGTAATAACCCTAAAAAAATGGCATGGGACTGTATTAATCCAAACAGTAACCCTGTTACATAACCACCGATGAAAGGAAAAATAATTCCACCAGCCGCTACTGCAAATGACGATTTCAAATTCCGATTTAACTCTTCTAAATCTGTTTCAAGTCCCGCCATAAACATAAGTAGCAAAACACCAATCTCACTCAGTTCATCAATCAGTTCAGAACTATTAATAATACCGAGTACAGCCGGACCGATAATAATACCAACAATTAACTTACCAAGTACAGAAGACTGACCAAGTCTCACACTAATGTCACCAGCTAATTTCGTACAAAGTAAAATGACGACAAGTTCAAAATAAAATAACATAGCATCTGCTCCTACTTTAACTTTAATCAGTGGGTCGTTAACCCTCGTCCATTTCTGCAAGTAGTTTCCCCTATTGATCCGAATTTTATTTTTCATATTTTTATTTGACAAAATATTCTGAATTATATTAAGATTAATCCAGCAATTTTAAAAAACTACATACCATAACTGTACCTCCATTTCCTTACATACTCTTTTTTAATGGGCTCATACTATAGTCGCAGTTATGGAAATGAAAAAACGGGGGGAGAGTCCACAGTGAAGTCATTATTACGAAAAAAAGCGCTTAGTACTGAATCACCAAAGCAGCTAGATAGAACATTAACTGCACTCGATTTAACGTTTTTAGGGATCGGCGCCGTAATTGGGACAGGGATCTTTGTATTAACAGGTATTGTTGCAGCAAAACATTCTGGTCCTGGTATTATGCTATCATTTCTTATTGCTGCATTTACTTGTGCTTGTGTAGCCTTTTGTTATGCTGAATTTGCTTCTTCTATTCCTGTCTCAGGAAGTGTGTATACTTACGCATATATGACAGTCGGAGAAGTCGTCGCCTTCATCGTCGGATGGTGTTTAATGCTCGAATATTTACTTGCCGTTGCAGCAGTAGCTGTCGGTTGGTCTGGTTATTTGCAATCATTACTACAAGGGTTCAATATACACCTGCCCGCCATAATCGCCTCGGCCCCCGGCGTAGGAAAAGGTGGTCTCATCGATTTACCAGCTGTCTGCATTTTACTTCTTATTACTGGCCTTTTAAGTTTTGGTATACGTGAAAGTGCACGCATTAATAATATTATGGTTCTTATTAAACTAGCTGTTATCATTGCCTTTATCGTAGCAGGTGCAAAATATGTAAAACCTGAAAATTGGACACCGTTCATCCCATTCGGATACGACGGTATTATTACTGGGGCTGCCACTGTGTTCTTCGCCTTTTTAGGTTTTGATGCAATCGCAACCGCTGCAGAAGAAACGAAAAAACCGCAGCGTGACTTACCAATTGGTATTATCGGTTCTCTTCTTATTTGTACTGTTTTATATATGATTGTATCTTTCGTTTTAACAGGTATGGTTCCTTATACGCAATTAGACGTCTCTGATCCAGTTGCATTTGCATTGCATTTCGTTGGTGAGGATACAATTGCAGGACTACTCGCTGTCGGAGCGATGACTGGAATGACAACCGTTCTCTTAGTCGTTATGTATGGACAAGTTCGCGTTTCGTATGCAATGAGCCGTGACGGTCTACTTCCAAAAGCGTTAGCACGTGTAAATAAAAGAGTAAAAATCCCTTTATTAAATACGTGGATTACTGGCGTTGTTGCCGCTTTATTAGCAGGACTTTTAGATTTACATTTGCTAGCGAATTTAGTAAACATCGGCACGTTAACAGCCTTTACATTCGTTTGCTGCGCAGTACTTATTTTACGAAAAACACATCCTGATTTAAAACGTGGATTCCGTACACCTTTCGTACCTGTATTACCAGTTGTCGCGATTCTTTGCTGCTTATATTTAATGATCAATTTGTCTAAAACAACATGGATTAGCTTTGCAATTTGGCTTATAGTCGGCTTATGCTTCTATTTCTTCTACTCTAGGAAACATAGTCATTTAGCTACCGAAAAAACGAATGATGAAAAGAAAAAAGCATAACAAAATAGCTCGCCGTTTTAGCGGCGAGCTATTTTTCTGTACTATTATATTTTTTCGTTAACGATTGTAAAATGAAAAATATGCCAATGCAAGCTGTAAACCATGCCCAATTTCCTATTGGCGTTGCTTATTTAACAATTCCAATACCTACAAGCAATAGGAAAATAATCACCTGATATATGAGCTTCCACTTTTGCATATATTCCCTCCTTTACTTCGTTCCCTTCTTTTTATTCTTCCATGCATTTAAACTATCAAAGAAAAAGTTAATAAATAACGTTCCTAGTCCTGCTAATAAGAAAGTCATTAAAAATAAAACCCAAATACTTTTCTCTTTTAAGAAATAATATCCTACAAGGAGCACAACCGCAATCCATACATATTCAAGAATTCTTTTTAGCTTTTTCTGTTCCAAATTATTCGCTCCTTCATTCTATACTACTTTTAGTATAACAAAAAAGAAGCCTATCATGATAAGCTTCTTTTCTTCTCTCTTATTTGTTTATGCTTTTTTCAACAAGTGAAATCGTATACTCTAATGTACGATTCATCGTTTCTACCTGTGCATCTTTTACTTTTACATCTTTCACTACAGCTTCGGCCACTGTAATTTTTTGACTCAATGCTTTCACTGAACCGTCCGTTACATTTGCATCTTGCGCTTTTTTCACTACTACTTTTGCAGATTCAATATTGATTTGTAATTTTTCTTTCGGTGTTTTCGGTTGTTCTACTACTTTAGATTGTACAAATGTTACATTAGCTGTTTTTAATTCGTTATATGTTTGAACGATTTGCTCTCCCGTACTCCCTACATTTTCAAACACTTGTTTTGCATTATTATAGCTTTTCTCTAGTTCTTGAAATGCTTCCTTTGAATATTGACCTGGTTTATCACCAAATTCATACGTACCAGCTAGCACTTCCTTTACTTTTCCAAGCTCTTCAAATAACGCATTTACTTGCTCTAACTTCGTACGGTTAGAGAACTCATTGTACGCCGCTAATACTTCTGAAGAACTTAACGCTTTACTATATAATTTCGCAAGCGCGATTTGTCCATTTAACGGAATACCACCATTTCCGTTACTATCAGGATCCGCTCCAAATGCAAATGGTACGTTTGGATGATACACTTTCCCAGTAGCTGGCTGACTATTTACTTTTTTACCATCTACGTAAATTGCCACTTCGCTTCCGTTATACGTTCCTGTTAAGTGATATGTTTTGTTTGCTTCTAATTGAACGCCAACACGTTTATAGCTACCACCAATGTGAGCCCATAATTCAACATATCCACTTCCTGTAGACTCAAATCCAATTCCGCCGCTCTCTGTATTTTGCAAAATACCTTGGCCACGGATTTGATTCATTGAAAATACCGTTTCTAGCGTAAATGTATTTGCTACTTTCTCTTTTTGTGCTGCTGAAAATGGAAGGTATCCAAATGTATTAGATTGTCCGTTTAACTTCATCACATTCTTTTTCAATGCTTTATCATATTCAATAGTCACATTGCCTTTCACATCACCTTTTGTACCAAATGGTGAATTGTCTTTAAATGTACCATCTGCAAAGTTTACATCGAAAACATCAGCTTTTGGTACTTTCACATTCGGGTCAATATTATCTTTTTTCGTAGTAATTTCCGCAGTTAACGGCTGTGCGGTTTCATTGCCAAATGAATCAATTGCAACGACTTCAAGTGTATATGTTTTCCCGCCATCTAATCCTGCAAGTGTAAATGTAAGGTCTTTTGGCACTGGATCACGATAAAACTCTGAGAATGCTAACAATTTATTCTTTATTTCTCCCGTTTGCTTATCTCTAGCTTGTACACGATAAGAATGAACAAGAAGGTTGTCCAATGCTTGCGGGAATGTTACTGTTGCCGCATTTTCTGTTACATTTGATACAGCAAGCTTTGCATCCTTAGCAAAGTAAGGCTTTTCTTTATCACGATCTTCTACATGTGTAAATGTTTCTTTCTTTGCTGGTAATTTAATTTTCCAAGGCTCGCCTGTCCAAGAATTCGTATGGAAATCACGACGATTAATCGTTACTTCTTCATCATCTACTTCTACTAATAAACCTTGGCTTAACGTACTAGCTCCTGGCGGGATATTCCCTTGTACTTTACCACCTTCAACTTCCATATAACTTACTGAAGAAGTACCAACTGATGTAAAGTCTTTTTGATGAATCGATCTTGGATCGTCTAACGGATAATGCGAATGACCCGAAAATGTAATAACTTGTGGATATTCCTTTAATACTGTATTAATTTTTGCGCTATCTTGTGTTCCCCATTCATGACTACCGTACACTGTATCTTTAATATGTTGATGTAAAAATACGAAAATTGGTTTTGTTGGATCATCTTTTTGCGCTTTCGCCATTTCTTCTTTTAACCAATTAATTTGCTTGTCTGAATAATATCCATGAGTTGTTCCATTCTCTGGAGACATAACAAGGAAGTGATACCCTTTTACCACTTTATGATAATAAATTGATTCCATTCCTGTTTTTTCTAAGAAACGCTTCTGTGCTCCCTCTACTGATAAACCGTTCCAATAATCATGATTACCTAGAGAATTCATTCGTACCGCATCTTTATTTGCATTTTCATTATATACTTGCATGAAACGATCATACTGTTGTACCGATCCTGAATCAGTAAAATCTCCCACAATTACGAACGCATCTTGCTTCGGTGCTAATGTATTAAACTGTTCAATCGCTCTTTTCCAGCGAAACGTATCATCCGTTCCACTATTTTTAATATGCACATCACTTACAACTGGAAAAACTATCTTCTTCTCACTTGATGCCTTTTCTTGCTTTTTCTCTTCTGCCTTGACTGATGTACTCCACGGAAATGATACGAACGCTAATACAAAAACCATTAATAATCCAATAAGGCCTTTTACTTTTCTTAAAGCATTTCTGTCCACGTGAATCCTCCTCATAATAATTGATTCATTACAAGGGCTATTTTATCTAATACATGTTAATGTCGTTTAAATAACAAATGAACTTTATTAGATTTTTGTAAATATACAGTTAATTAGAAATTAAGTCCAACATTCCTCATACTATTGTATACAACCACCTTTTGTCTAAAAGAGTCTGATCATTCTTTTCCTATGACTATTCACATATAATCTTTTCTATAACGCTAATGATAAGTTAAGGTTTAAGCCTATTAGACAATCTTAATTTTTAATATTTCCTTCTTTTTTAACACATCGGCCATGCTTTTACATTTAATAGTAGTAAAAGACAACTTAAAAGGAGGGGTTGTATTGAAGAATAAAAAAAATATCGGCTGTTTCGCTCCTTTATCTATCATTTGTCCAGACCCTTGTCCACCGCCCCCTCCTCCAAATCCAAATTGCGAGCGAGTAACAAATGAATTTGCAGGGAATTTCCTCATAACTAATAACACCATCCCCTCTGCCAAAGATGCGTCACAATCAATGATACTATGGCAAAGTGATGGGATACTACTTATATCAGGTACTGTCTCGGTTTACAATAGTACTAGCAGCACCAAAGCAATTACAATTCAAATCGTTGGAACAGTAACCAATATTTTCACTGTTTTTCCTGGTAATACAATATCGTACACAGGAAAAGACCTACATTCTGTCAATATTATCAATATAACAAGTAATCCTTCACTATATTTAGAAGGCAAGTACTGTTGCGAATTTACATGTTGCTTATAGAATACCAATTTCATTACTTTCTAAAAAAAGCATACCATTTACGGTATGCTTTTTTATGAAATTGGATAACGTACTGTAATACAAAACTCGCCTTGATTAACAGTCGTTCCTGTCGTAGTAATTCGGACAGTAGTAAAATATCGGACAGTGAAAGTACCACTGCTTTGTGGTTGTACAGTAATTGTATCAACTACTGTTGCACCTACTAAAAAATCAACTGTAATCGGGTTGGCTCCTACATCATATTTCACGTAACCTGAACCATATACTTCTTGCGTGATATTATTTGTATATACAATTTGAGTACCAGCACCTGTAATAGACCAGTCTGTACATACTTGGTCTTGCACAAGTGTTTTATTAGAACAACAAGACAAACTGGAACTTCTCATTCCCATTTCGATCCTCTCCTATTCTGCTATGAAAGTGGATAACGTGTTGTAATACAAAATTCTCCCTGATACGTTCCAGCAGGTGTTGCAGGTAACACAACTTGTATACTATCAAAGCGGCGATACGTAAAAGCAATACTCGTTCCTGGGTTTAATGTTTGTGTATCAATTGTACCCCCAGCAGAATCAAGTACCTCTACAGTAATTGGGCCTGGTCCAACATCATATTTAACAAAACCAGTACCAATTACGTTTTGGTTAATATTATTTGTATAGAGAACATTATCAATTGCTGTTGCAACTACAGTAGCAGACCACGGACTACACACTTTATCTTGCACATAATTTTTATCTGGACAACAAGTTAATGCTGACCCTGAGCACTCACAAGACATAGTTGTTTCCCCTCTCTCTTTTATATTCCCTATATGTGTATGTCCCTCAGAGTCTTTTGCCTGTACTATTCATCTATTTTCAAAAAATATTCAAATGACTAGATAGATTCCGTTTTGTTTCTTTTCTTCATATATTTATAGACAAAGATACTAGCAACGATAAGAATAACGCCCCCTAATATCGGTAGCATATATTGCCCAACAACATCTGCTGCTTTTTCCCAATGCGGACCTAATTTCATTCCAAAATAAACATACAAAGTCGTTAACGGGAACATTGCTACAAATGTATATATGCTGAATTTCCATATGTTCATTTTCGCCATACCGCATGGAACAGAAATAAGCGTTCTAACTCCTGGTACAAAGCGTCCAACAAATGCTACAACTGGTCCATATTTCTCAAAGAAATCATCTGCTTTTTGAATTTGTTCTTCTTTAATAAAGAAGTATTTTCCGTATTTTATTAATAGCGGACGACCACCGTAATAACCGAGTGCGTATAACGTTAACGGTCCTGTCGTTCCGCCAAGCGTTCCGGCTAGTACAGCAAGCCAAAAATTCATATCACCCTCGTATACCCAATACCCAACCATAGGCAAAACTACTTCTGCCGGAATAAATTCAAACGTTAATGCTAACACAACTCCAAAATAAGAAAACTGCTTTAAAAATTCGATTATATCTAAAATAATTTGCTCCATATTTTTAACTCCTATCCTACATTTACGTTATGCTTTTCTTGTAATTGAACTGGCGCCATTTTTACAATTCGGTTCAAAATAAATAACACAATTCCAATATCATCTAAAATACCGATAAACGGCAGGAAGTCTGGAATTAAATCGAGCGGCATCGCAACATAACCAACTAAAAACGCAATAGATAAAATTTTCTTCTTTATTGAAACCTCTTTTGAAGTGAAAAAGTCAAATAGGAATGGAACAAATCGGCGAACATGAAATACAACTCTTAATCTACTAATAAGTTTTTTCATTTTTATATCTCCTCTCTTTGTATACGAAAAGGACCCTACCAAATATGGTAAGGGTCCTCAAAAAGACAGAAAGGGGCCTTTACCATTGCTGGTAAAGGTCTCACTAACAACGAAACGTTGCCAATAAAGCCGAGGGTTTCTCCCTGTAATGACGACTTTACTGTAATAAGTTACTCCCCTTTATACACAATTTTATACACTCACATTAAAATATTTCAGAGGGCTTGTCAATATATTTTATATCCCAATCCCTTTCGTAAAAAACAAAAAACGTATAGGAAATTTCTTACTATCTCATAATATACATAATCATTTTTGAACGAAAGGAGATGTTTCATTTGCATACTGTATGGAAAGGTGCACTTTCACTTGGACTATTAAATATAGGAATCAAACTATATAGTGCCGTAGAAGAAAACGACATAAAATTTTTAAGTCTTCATAAAGAATGCTTAACACCTATTAAATATAAAAAATTTGCTCCTGATTGTACGGATGAAGAAATTGATGATAAAGATATTGTAAAAGCCTATGAATACGCACCTCATAAATATATTATTATGGATGAAAAAGAATTAACTGAATTACAACAAGCTCATGAACCACGATCCATTCGTATTATATCTTTTGTCCAAAATAACGAAATTGATTCTGTTCTCTATGATCGCTCTTATTTTATAGGACCTACCCTAGGACATGAAAAATCATATTTATTATTAAAAGAAGCTCTTGAACGTACGAATAAACTTGGTCTTATCCATATTTCCATTAGAAAAAAACAACATTTAGCTATTATCCGTAACTTTGAAGATGGGCTTATATTACAAACTATTCACTACCCTAATGAAATTCGCGATATAACAAATACACCTAACTTACCAAGTAATGAAAATTATCCGATTCAAAAACAAGAACTCACAGCAGCAATCAATTTAATCCACCATCTTACAAATCCTTTCGAACAAGAGTTATATACAGATGAATATAAAGAAGCTCTTACCGAATTAATCGAAAATAAAATTGAACAACAGGAAAAAACCGAAACCATCTCTCCTGCTCCAAACATCATCAATATTATGGAGACATTACAGGCAAGTATTGAACAAGCAAAAATAAAAAGAGACAATAAAACAGAAAAAGAGGCCAAATAAAATTGACCTCTTTTTTCTTTAAAGCGGATTACATTTTGGCATCTCAAGTCCAGAAGATTGTGCTAATTTTAATAAGTAATAACATTCTTCTCTTGCCATATGATCCGCCATTCTAGCAGATAATGCACTTAATATTTCATTCGATAACTCCATCTCTTCAACCTCATGGAGAAAATGCGAAAATAATTTTAACTCAAGTGAAACATCTTTTGTAAACTTCTTTAATGCAGGAAAATGATGAAGCTCTGTCCGTAAATAACCTGTCATCTCAACTGCCTTTAAGTAAAATTGTTCAAAGTGCTTCGTAAATTCTTCACTTTTCTCTTTCAATCTTTTTTCAACAAGATCTAATCCACCAGAAATAGAGCCTGCATGACCAGCCGCATCCGTTAACCAAACGAGATGGTAATGTAATTCATGAAAAACAGGCGGAACTTCTCCTTTCTTTAAAAATTCTAACACCGTTATATATTCTTCTACTTCGTTTACCATATGATTGATGAAAGTTGGCGTAAAATGAATAGTGATTTTTCCCTCGAGTTGTTTCTGTATAATACTTAATTTAAACGTTCGTATTTCCTTTGCGGCTCGTTCTGCCTCTTTTGAAAATGCAATGAGATTCACATTATGAACTTTATTTAAAAGATTCGTAAATGTTTCAAGAAAATATGTGGCCTTCTTTATATCTTCTTTTTCCTTCGGAGCTAATGCATCAAGTAAAAATTGCGAATGATCAGTAAGCACCCTTAGCCAAAATTGATGCTCAAACAACGCACTTTCTTCATAATTCCTCTCCACTAAATCACCTCCGTTTATTCACCCTTCTCTATCACTTGAAGTTTATATCCATCTGGGTCTTGTACTACAATACTCTTCTCACTTTTGTTTTCTGTATATGCAATTTTATAAAACACTAACCTCTTCTTTAAATTCTCTATGTTAGAAATTGAAAACATTAGAACATCAACCGCATCCGTAACACTCTTCTCACGCCCACCCAAACTACGATTCATTACAAAACTAATTCTCGTTGAATCAGTATCATACCAAACCCCTGTTACATCTAATTGGGGTCTTTCTAAACTAGGCTTGATTCCTAAAATCCCTTCATAAAAATACAGAGTTTCCTTTAAGTTCTTTACTTCTAACACTATTAAATTCTTTACATTCTCCACATTCATTCCCCCTGTACTTATTACTTTTTTATATGTGTCATAAATGCTCATTATGTCTGAATACAATACGTAGTAATGAAAATGTAAGGAGGTTTATTCATGAATAAATATATGAGATCATTCGTGCCCTATCATAGTCCTCTCGATCCTTGTCCTCCTATCGGAAAAAAATATTATTCTACTCCTCCTAATTTATTTTTAGGCTTTCAACCGCCAAACTTGCCTCAATTCACACCAAAAGAAGCACTACAAAAAGGGACTTTATGGCCTGTTTTTTATGACTATTATGAAAATCCTTATAAAAAAGGGCGGTGACTACTGACGTGAATCAATCGCTACCAGAAGAATACTATCAGCTTTTACTGGAGCTTCAAGAATTAGACTTTGTACTAGTTGAACTCACTCTTTATTTAGATACACATCCAGATGACACCGCCGCGATTAATCAATTTAATGACTTTTCCTATAAGCGGAGAGTATTAAAACAAAAGATGGAAGAAAAATACGGACCACTCCAACAGTTTGGAAACAGCTATTCTAATGCCCCTTGGGAATGGAGTAAAGGTCCTTGGCCATGGCAAATATAAAGGAGAGAAACTATGTGGATTTATGAAAAGAAATTACAATACCCAGTTAAAGTGGGAACTTGTAATCCCGCACTTGCAAAATTATTAATCGAGCAATACGGTGGTGCAGATGGAGAATTAGCTGCTGCACTACGTTACTTAAATCAACGTTATACAATTCCTGATAAAGTCATTGGCCTACTTACTGATATTGGTACAGAAGAATTTGCTCACCTTGAAATGATTGCTACGATGGTTTATAAGCTGACGAAAGATGCGACCCCTGAACAAATGAAAGCTGCTGGTCTTGACCCTCATTACGCTGATCATGACAGTGCTCTTCATTACCATAACGCTGCTGGTGTTCCATTTACTGCAACCTATATACAGGCTAAAGGTGATCCAATTGCCGATCTATACGAGGATATTGCAGCTGAAGAAAAAGCACGCGCAACATATCAATGGCTCATTAACTTATCAGATGATCCAGATATAAATGACAGCCTACGCTTCTTACGTGAACGAGAAATTGTCCATTCACAACGTTTCCGAGAAGCAGTTGAAATTTTAAAAGAAGAACGCGATAAAAAAATATTTTTTTAAAACACGTATCCTAGCGATATGTGTTTTTTTATGTTAAAAGTTAAATCCTTCCTATTAAACATATAAATAGTATATTTATTCGATTTAATGCATTATTTTTTAATATTTTCAAAATTCCCTATTGCTTTCTAGTCATCAGACCTTTAAAATAATAACAGTTACTCGACAAATTATTTGAATTTTCGACAAAAACACTCATTAGGAGGATTTTCTTTATATGCATACAACTTTAAAACCAGCGCAAATACTTTCGATTAGTTTATTACTATTCGCAGTTTTCTTCGGTGCTGGTAATATGATTTTCCCGCCCCTTCTTGGTCTTTCTTCCGGAGAAAATATGTGGGTTTCCATTACAGGGTTTATTATTACAGACGTCGGTTTATCTTTACTTGCTATCGTTGCTGTTGCCCTTGCTGGTGGTAGTTTTAACACTTTAGCGAGCCGTGTTCATCCAAAATTCGCAGCAGTATTCGCTATCATTATTTATCTTTCAATCGGCCCACTATTTGTTATTCCACGAACTGGATCTGTATCTTATGAAATCGGGATTGCACCACTTTTCCCAGATCAATGGTATTCTATGTTAGTTTTTAGTGCGATTTTCTTCACAGTCGTTTACTTCTTATCATTAAATCCATCCAAGCTAGTAGATCATATCGGTAAAATATTAACGCCAATTTTACTTGTAATTATTGCAATTATGGCAACAAAAGCGATTCTTTCACCAGGAACGTTTGCAGAGCCTATCGGTGACTATAAAGACATCCCGTTTTTCAAAGGATTTCTTGAAGGATTTTTAACATTAGATGCAATTGGCGCTCTCGTACTATCAACAATTGTTGTAAATGCAATTCGTCAAAACGGTATACAAGAGAAGAAATCTATCGCAAAATATACAATCATTTGCGGAAGCATTGCTGCTCTATTCTTAACAATTGTTTACTTCTTACTCGGTTATATCGGAGCTTCAAACGGGAACTTAGGGCAATTCGAAAACGGTGGTCAACTATTAGCTATTGTTATGTATCAATTCTTTGGGACAAGCGGTAATATTTTATTAAGTATCGCCATTATCTTCGCTTGTTTAACGACGGCAATTGGTGTTGTAAGTGCATTTGCAAATTACTTCACAACAGTGCTAACAAATGTTTCATACAAAAAGCTTGTGCTATACGTTTGTATCTTTAGTTTCGTTATTTCAAACTTAGGATTAAGCTTATTAATTAAAATCACACTACCTGTATTAATTATTTTGTACCCAATTACGATCATTTTAGTTTTCGTATCATTTATCGATAAATATACGAAACGTAAACCTTCTGTCTACATTGGAGCGATGATCGCAGCATTTATTATTAGCTGTATTCATGCACTTGATAATGTGGAAATGATACCAGGTTTTATCGCTAATATTGTACACACGATTCCTTTTTATAACTTAGGAATTGGCTGGATCATTCCAGCAATAATCGGTGGTATAATTGGATACTTTATTCCGCAAACAGAAGCGGAAGGCGAAGTCTCTACAAAATAAAGAAAAGAAGCAAGCATGAAATCCATGCTTGCTTCTTTTTATCTTCTATTATTAAATACAGTATTTGTGTAAGAACGAACAGTTAACATATAATAACCAAAGTAGATTATGATATACACTCCTATACTACCTAGTAAGGGAAGACTATATTCAAACATTCCTGTAAAACCCATCAAACTTAAAAATGCAAAGAACGTATGAACAATCGCAAGAAATAGTGGTACTAAGAATATTGCACCTACTTGCTTTCTTACAGATTCCCTTGCTTCCTTTTTCGTTAGTCCGATTTTCTTTAACATTCCGTACGCCGGTCGCTCTGCCATCGCTTCTGTTATTTGTTTAAAGTATAAAATACAGCCTGTTGCAAGAATAAAGACAATCCCTAAAAATATACTAGCAAATAATAACACTGCACCATCTTGCAATTCAGATTGGCTCGCCTCTTCAAATGATTGGAATTTCACTTCTTTAGGAATGATTGTCCCTAGCTCTTTCGTTAGCGCTCTATTACCGTTTCCTTCAACGATAAATCCACTAACTGTTGAAACATCCTTTCCTTGCTGCAACTTATTAAATAACGAATCTCGAACAACAAGCCCCACTGGTGCAAGTTTCGCACTCATAATTGTTTCCTCTCGATGATTAACGATTGTAATATCGTCCTTCATCCCTTCAAAGAACACATTGTTTCCTTCAAGCGAATTCTTTTCGATGTTATATGATTTATACGGATCTAATAAAACAACTTCCTTTTCAGAACCGAGAATAACTTGTTTATTGCCTAATATAGAAGCTGATTTATTATAATCTGTCACTTTTATCATTTGCACATTACCATTACCTATTAAATACCCTGTTAATATTTGTTCTCCATCTATCTTCCCTTGCATAGACAGCATAGCTACAGACGTTTCATTTTTAATTGCTAATTCATGTTTTTGAATTTCTTCTCTAACCTTCTTATCTAGTTCCTTTCCAGTTGTTACATACTCATAACTAACTGGATTCATTAAGGTCGCTGTCTTCTGCGCCCCATAATACATACTGGAACTCACCCCAATGGTGCATAATGTTACCGCACTTAATAAAGATAATAACGCAAGCATCTTTACGTTTCCTTTTATTCTGAAGAACAATGAAGAAATCGATAAAATGTTCGTTCCATTCCAATATTTCGTTTTATCTCCCTTGATTGTATGGAGTGATTTCACTGTATATTGCTCAAATAGTAAAAACGTACCTTTTACAATACAGCCAAAAATAAGTAGACCTGTAATAAAAATTGCTCCAAATCCAAAAACTTGTGTAAGTAACGCAATGATATAACCTGTAATTAATAAAACAATTGCTCGTTTTGCCTTCTTACTTGAATACGTAGGTGCCTCTTCTTTTTGATTTTCACCATATAGTAATTCAACTAAACGATGCTCATAAATTAACTTTTTACTTTTCCATGATGCAATAAAGAAAATTGCGCCTATCGTTATAAGAACTTCTACTATAGATACAAATGAAATCGTAAATGTAAAAGTAAACGCACTTCCCATTAACTTCACGAGAAGCCCCGCGCACATATTCGCTATAAATAAACCAGCAAGAATACCTAATACACTTGCCGCACCACCAACTAATAATGTTTCATAAAAAAGTAACTTCGCGATTTCCTCTTTACGGATACCTAGTAAACTATATAGCGCAATTTCTTTTTTCTTCTTTCGCAAAAAGAAGCTATTACAATAAAAAATAAATACCGTTAAAAAGATAATTAACAATATTTGTGCAAACGTAAATGTCGTTTCCACCTTATCCGATTCTTTTAAAAGAGCTACTACACTTTCATTTCGTTTAATCGATACGAATGTAAAATAAATAATAATGCTACCTACTAATGAAATAAAGTATAGAAAATAATCTTTTATATTTCGTTTTATACTACGTTTTGATACTTCTAAAAAATCCATCGTATACCTTCACCCGCTCTCGTATTTCTCTATACATAAAGTGTATACGAAATTGTATTTCTCCCCTAT
Organism: Bacillus sp. MT94; assembly: GCF_058792475.1. NCBI lineage: Bacteria > Bacillati > Bacillota > Bacilli > Caryophanales > Bacillaceae > Bacillus > Bacillus sp. MT94. Next base: position 595,526 of record NZ_JBXAEZ010000003.1, read on the forward strand.
CGATTTTCATTACATCTCTCTTACGATATTGTAATATAATAAAATAAAAAGAACCTAGTTTCCTAGGTTCTTTACATCGTATGTTTAAACGTAAACAACTCTTCTTTCGACTGCACAACAGATTGTTCCTCTTCTACAACATCCTTCTTTAGCTCTCCTCCTAACCTTACTTTCATCATCGCCTCTTCGATACTTTTTACAATCATATTTCCTGAAAAAATAGTAAGTCCAAAAAATGTAATTGGGACGAGAGGGATCCATGGATTCACTGTTAATGATCTAAAATAGACTCCAATTAAACCTGACCATTCATGTGTGTAAGAGTCTATTTCTTCTATCGGTCCTAAAAACTGAACTGTTCCGCCAAAGAATATTTCCAGTAATCCTAAGTGCAGTAAAATAGTAAGAGTTTGCGTAAACTGCTGAAAAAATACAAGTATAAACGTCATATAGAGATGCGGGAAAATATGCTTTATAACAATATGTCTTCTCGATCCACCTAATATGCGCGCGGCATCAACAAATTCTTCCGTTCGCAATTTACGAACTTCCTTCGCCACATACAGTGCAATAACTGGCATTACAAGCAGTACAAGTAATACCACTTGAAACGAAGCCCTTTCAAAAAAGGTTGTTGTCTCCTCTCCGCTTCCAAATGTATTTGCAGATTGAAGAAAAAAATACGCAATCATAACTGTCGGAATAACTGTAAAACTATCAAAGAAAGCCTCAATTTTTGAAAATCCTCTTTTTATATACGTTCCGAGTACGACACCGAAAAACACACCTATTACCATTCTAAGTGCCGCAATTAAAATAGATATACCAATCGTCCACTTCGCGCCCTCAATGACTAAATGTAACAGGTCATACCCTTTCCGGTCTGTCCCGAGTAAAAATTGTAATGAAGGTGGAAACGGTGGCACTTGTGGATTTTCATCCGCATCATATTGCAATGTAACTTGTCTAATATGTCCATCATTCCATAACGTATTTCCGATGCTCAAAAGAACTAATAGGAGAAGAAACCCAATGCTTATCCAAAATCTTTTATCACGTTTTATATACGTCCACATATTATAATCTCTCCTTCATCGCAGCCGGAATGAGATAATGAAACAATTTAAATAAAATAAAAATCGGAATATATATAAGAAGCACACTAACGATGAAAACCTCAACTCTAATACCGAAATACGATTTCAAAAACATAAAAATACCACCCGTATTAAAAATCCATTCTATAATATATAAATTAGATAACATAAAAAAGATATTCGTTTTCGCAAAGAATAATGTACTAAGCAACACATTTCGTAAAATATGACGATTTAAAATATGAAAGCGCCCCAGCCCTTTCGCCTTAGCAAATAGTACATAATCTTTTTCTAGTTCATTTTCAAAACGAAGCACGACCATTTTTACAAACATAATCGTAGTCGGGATGCTCAAACACAATATTGGCAACCCCCTAATCGACTCGCCTCCAATTGAAGCAATTTGAAAAGGTAAAAAACCTGTTTGTTTAAAAAACCATACAACTAAAATTTGTGATACTAAAATAAGAAGGATATCTGGAATGGATTCTAGGAAGATAAGAAATGATTTAATTCGATGTTGTATACGCGGTGAACTACTCATAATTACATAAACAATACAAAATGCTACAAATAATGAAATAAAAAAAGCCGCTAAAAAAATAATAATCGTTTCTTTATAATGGACGAACAACTGCGGAAATAAAAATTTACCTTTCACATATTGCAAATTGGAAATATCCATTAAGTTCACAAACACTTCTTTTAAACTCTGTATGTACCTTGATGCATGCAGCTCAAATCCATAAAATAATTTCGGCAGTGCCCCTAAACAAATAATACCCAAAATCGAAATAATAAATTGAACCGTCACTTCCATCCCATTCAGAAAAACTTTTTTGACCACGTTTTCCCTTCTCTCTCTATATAATTTACCCCCTAATTTTATTCTTAATTTTCTGAATTGTAAATGTTTATATAAAAAAATCACTAGGTTATGATCCTAGTGATTCTTTATGCGCATGCCCTTCTCTTTTCACAAATGGCATATACAAAATAAAACATCCAATAAGCGCAGCTATTTCTAATGAAATAATATAGTAAGGATGCGGCCCTAACATATCAAGTAATGAAGCTGTTTCTGGCTTATGAGCTAAAAACATATAATTACCACCTGTTTTGTAATTTACAAACGAAACAATTGGAATCAATATGTTTAAAAATATCATTGTGCGTTTAATAGATTGTACTGTCGGACGATATCCTTCCACCCAAGTCATAAAGAGTGGTGCCCAAATGAGCAATATATGCGCGATAAAATATTCAATGAAACGAAAATGCGGAAAAGCATACTGCAAGTTTGGCGTTAAAATAGCTTGTGATGCACCAATAATTCCCGTGAAAAATACAATCTCATATATGCGGTAACTTTTCGTTACGATCATAATCGACGCTAATAATAAACTAATCGTACATAATTCAAACGGTAATGAAGTAGCTAGCTCAAAAATCCCCGCTTTCCACTCCCACATATGAAGCCCAATTTCACTACCTATAAATAAAAATGCAATTGCATATCGAACCGTTATATTCCACTCACTTTGACGTAATACATCTTGGTATTGATACAGAAAAAATATCCCCACCAACATAATAAATAATATAATGGCATGTTGCCTTGAGTATGGAATAAACGATTTTAATGGATGCGCACTAAAATAAGCTTCCATCTTCCTTCCTCCTCTCCTTCATACAATATTATTGTAAGAAAGAAACGACGAGTCAATTCATTTGCTTACACTTGGACAAGCTCTACCTTACATTTACATATTCATACCTTACAAAACTGTAAGGTTATTGTAAGCTAAAACGATTTGTCAGATTCTTCACCTCTTCTATACTTAATGTAGATACTAAAACGAACGAAAAGGTGATAAATAGATGAAGAAGAAAAATAAAGTGTTAATTACTAGTGTAGTAGCAATCGGAATTGCAGCTGGATCATACTTTGCATTTGCTGGGGGCGGTTCAGATGTAGCGATGGCATATAGCGGATATAAAGTAACTGAAAAACAAATCCAAAACGCGCAAAAATTTGGTGGCGAAGTTATTCCAAACGGAATTGAAACTATTTCATTCGATCCAACAAAAGGAACATATGAATTAGCTGTGAAAAAAGGCGATGAAGTGAAAAAGGGTCAGCTTCTATTTAAATACAATGATCCGACTGCGAAACAAGGTGTAACAGAAGCAGAAATGCAAAAGAAAATCGCACAAAAAGAAGTAACGTTGCTCCAAAAACAAATTGATGCAGCGAAACAAAAATTACAAAAAGATAAAAATGCAGGCCTTCCTGCTGAAGCATTAAAAGCATCAGAAGCCGAAGTTGGGCAATTAGAATCACAAATTGAAATGAAAAAGTTTGAAGTTGAAAAAGCTGATGAAATGATTAAAGCAGCAAAAGAGAAAGTAAACAATCTTTCTGTAACAAGTCCTGCTGATGGCGTAATTGATGATATCGTAAAAACTGCTGACGAAAAAACAGGTATGAGCGGAATTACTCTTCGTCACGCTGGTCAATTTAAAGTAAAAGGTCAACTTTCTGAATATGAGCTTGCTAGTATGAAAGTTGGGCAAGAAGTAACTGTTTCATCAAAAACTGTCGCTGGTAAGACTTGGACAGGAAAAGTAACAGAAATCGGTTCTACACCTTTAAAGAGCATGGATGAAAATAAAACTGTTTCTAATTACCAATTCACTGTCACATTAGATAATAGTGACGAACTACAAAACGGCTTCCACGTTTACGTAACAAGTAAATCTGGCGAAGCAACTGGTACAATTGTTCCGAAAAGCAGTATCGTGAAAAAAGGTGACAAAAATGTTGTCTTCGTTGTAAAAGACGGTAAAGCGAAAGAACAAGCAGTTACTGTTGAATTCGAGACTGATAGCGAAGCAAAAGTTTCTGGAGTGAAAAAAGGAGAGGAAATTATCTCTAAGCCTGAAAAAGACTTAAAAGATGGTATGGAGGTTGTCGCCCAGTGATTAACTTAAAAGGCATCACGAAATCCTTCCAAAATGGTGCAGAGTCCGTTCAAATATTACACGGAATTGATGTAACACTGAACCAAGGAGAATTCACTTCGATTATGGGACCTTCTGGTTCTGGTAAATCAACATTAATGAACATTATCGGTTGCTTAGATAAACCGACGACAGGTACGTACGAACTAGCTGGTCAAAACATTTCAAACATGTCTGAAACAGAACTTGCACACGTACGTAATAAAGAAATCGGATTCGTATTCCAAAACTTCATGTTATTACCTAGACTTACAGCACTTCAAAATGTAGAGCTACCTCTTATTTACGCTGGAGTCGATAAAAAAGAAAGACGTGAGCGCTCGTTAGCTGCTTTAACAAAAGTAGGCTTAGCTGATCGCGCTACTCACTTACCGAACGAATTGTCCGGTGGGCAAAAGCAGCGTGTCGCTGTTGCACGTGCAATCGTAAATAACCCAAAATTCATTTTAGCCGATGAACCGACGGGAGCACTTGATACGAAAACAAGCACACAAATTATGGACCTCTTTTACGAATTAAATAAACAAGGCTCAACAATTATTATGATTACCCATGATCGTGAAATCGGGGAAGCTGCAGCACGTCAAATTGTAATTCGTGACGGAAATATCGTCCAAGATTGGAGGGGTTAATTTTGAATACGAGTGAAAATATACGCATGGCCCTTTCCTCTATCTTTGCTCATAAGATGCGTTCTATCTTAACAATGTTAGGTATTATTATCGGTATTAGTGCCATTATTACTATCATCTCGATGGGTGATGGTACAAACGCAAAGTTTAAAAAAGAATTAGGCCAAGGAAAAGATAATGAAGTAACGATTTACTACAACAATCCTGATTACGGAACAGATAGTGCCAAAATCACACCTGATATGCTAAACCGTCTGCAAACTGTACCAGGCGTTAAAGATGTGTATCCAGACGTAAGTATGAAAGTAAAAGCAGCTGCTGGTTCAAAAGATGTAAATCTTGATTTAAAAGGTGGAACAGGCTCCTTTATGACAGATTCGAAAATAAAATTAGTTCACGGTCGTGAATTAAATGACAGTGAACTAAACCAAGCAATCCCTGCTGTTATATTAAATGAAGAAGCTTTCAACAAATTATTTAGTAGTGGTTGGGAATCCAATCAATACACAGATATAAAAGGAAAGCCGTATAAAATAGTTGGTGTATACGAAACGAAAAACGACTTTGGAATGCCTATGCCTGAAGGTTATACATCACTTGAAAATGCGCCTGTCATTTCAGGAGTAAATGAGTATGACTCTGTAAGATTAACAATGACCTCTCCGACAGAACGTAAAAGTGTAGAAAAACAAGCTGTTTCTGTTTTAAACGAAATGAAAGCTCCTAAATTTGAGCACAAATTCGAAGCACAAGACTTAGGTGAATTTACGAAACAACTAGACGAATCAATCGGTATGATGAAAATGGTATTCGGTGGTATTGCTGCTATCTCCTTACTTGTTGGTGGTATCGGTGTAATGAACATTATGCTTGTATCTGTAACAGAACGTACACGCGAGATTGGTATTCGTAAAGCACTTGGTGCAACACGTGGTAAAGTATTAACACAATTCTTAATCGAATCTTGTATTTTAACAGGACTTGGTGGTTTCATCGGATTCATGCTCGGTATTTTCTTCGCTTGGATCGTCTCAATCTTTGCTGGATGGCCACTCGTTGTCTCAAAAGAACTTGGACTTCTTGCAGTAGGTATTTCAATGCTAATCGGTATTGCATTCGGACTATTACCAGCTAACAAAGCTGCAAAACTTGATCCAATTGAATGTTTACGATATGAATAAACAAAAACGTAGGAGTTTACACTCCTACGTTTTTTATTTACCTATTAAATCGAGTTTCTTCTATTATATATGTTTCATGTTACAACTATCATTCTAATACTCTTCATTATTTATAGGTACTAAGGCTATTATCTAATCCTATTATTGCAAAAATACTATGTAACAGACGAAAATCAAGGCGTAATTTTTTCCATGCTTCGACTGATTTTGTAACAATTATATCGATATTTCATTAAATTTCACCTCATTTATATCTTTTCACATCTAAAAAGGTTATTATCCCATAACTATTTTTTCATTTAAACAGTAAAATAAGCTGTTTTCGTAACACTATAGATATCCTCAAGAAACATTACTGTAACATTATTAATGTTACAGTAATTGAAATACTACTCATTTTGTGTTTTACATGCCCTGATACGCCAAAAAACAACAAGGAAGCGCTATCAGGATATTTATGGAATTGTTACAGAATATTAATGCCCCGTTACGAAAGCTTTGTAATTATATGTTTTTCGCAAATAAGAAAATAATGGTTGCTATAATGAGGTCAACGAAAACAAATGCAATGGAGGCTATTATGAAAAAATTTATGGGTATAGCAACAGCAGCGGTTTTTGGTCTTGGGATTTTCACAACATCTGCTAAAGCAGAAACGATCGTAACGACTGACGTACTAAACGTACGAGAAAACCCAACTACTGAATCAAAAGTTGTAGGAAAATTATTAGATGGATATAAAGTAAATGTTTTACATACAGAAAATGGTTGGTCAAAAGTTCAATTGAATAGCGGTAAAGAAGCTTTCATAAGCGCTGACTATACAAAAGACACTTACTACGTCACAGCAAACGTATTAAACGTACGTGCTGGAGCAAACACAGACTCAGAAATTCTTGGTAAGTTGAAAAAAGATGATGTAATTGAAACAACACACCAAGTACAGAATGATTGGATTCAATTTGAATATAACGGAAAAACAGCTTATGTTCATGTTCCTTACTTAACAGGTAAAGCACCAGTTAAAGTTCAACCAGTAGTTAAAGTTGAAAAAACGACTAATGTTCAAGATACAGCTAAAGTTCGTGAAGCAGTTAAAGCTCAGGAAGTAGCTGAAACTCAAGCAAAAGCTAAAGCTCAAGAAGCAACTAAAGCTCGTGAAGCGGCTGAAGCTCAAGCAGAAGTTAAAGCTCAGGAAGCAGCTAAAGCTCGTGAAGCAGCTAAGGCTCAAGCAGAAGCTAAAGCTCAGGCAGACGCTGAAGCTCAAGCAGAAACTAAAGCTCAAGAAGCGGCTAAAGCTCGTGAAGCAGCTAAAGCTCAGGCAGCAGCTGAAGCTCAAGCAGCGGCTAAAGCTCAAGAAGCAGCTAAGGCTCAAGCAGAAGCTAAAGCTCAGGCAGATGCTGAAGCTCGTGAAGCAGCTAAAGCTCAAGAGGCAGCAGCTGAGGCTCGTAAAGCAGCTAAGGCTCAAGAGGCAGCTGATCGTGAAGCGGCTAATAAAGTTCAAAAACCAGCTACACAACAACCTGTTGCAAAAGAAACTGAGAAAAACACACAATCTTCTTCTCGTGAATTCCAAGTTGTAGCAACAGCTTACACAGCAGATCCACTTGAAAATGGTTATAAAGCAGGCGACCAAGTAAAATCAGCTTTAGGTCATAACTTAACAGCTAATCCAAACATGAAACTTATTGCAGTTGATCCAAGTGTAATTCCATTAGGTTCAAAAGTATGGGTTGAAGGTTACGGAGTAGCAATCGCTGGTGATACTGGTGGAGCTATTAAAGGTAATAAAATCGACGTTTTAATGCCAGATAAAGGTACATCAAGTAGCTGGGGACGTAAAACAGTTACAGTTAAAGTATTAAACTAGTTAGTAAAAAAGAGTCAGTCTCATCGTTGAGGCTGGCTCTTTTTTTACTCTATTAAACTACTGAAAAATGACATAGTAAATGAAATTATATCAACGATTTTTCAAATATATCTATCGTAACCTACAATATATCAACGATTTTTCGAATATATCTATCGTAACTTATAATATATCAACGATTCGACAAGAGATATCGATTTACCGACAAATTTTGACGTTAAAAGTACTTTAATATTAAAAAGGCGGTCCAAAATTTGGAACGCCCCCTATCTTCCCTATTCCACACAAGTAAACTGCGTCCAAGCTCCTACATAATTTAGTAAGAATAGCTCCTCTTCCGCAATTGTACCGACGATATTTTTCCGTTCATCTATCGGCATTTCTTTTAAAATGATTTGCAGTTCACCTTTATACTTACCAAATGAATTATTTCCAATTACAACTTGCCCTCTTTCCTGTAGCACACTTTCACGCACTGGGAAGTCATAGTCTTTGTACTTTTTACGTACTTCTGTAGAACGTACCATATACTCTGTTATGTCGCCGCGTCTTACGTGTAATTCTTGCAGCGTAGCTCTCTTCTCTACTTCAGTCACTTCGTCTACAAAGTGCACTTTTAGCTGTAACATGTAGCGATTTAAGTTTCCTAGTTTCTCTAACTCTTCCTCACTCGCATAAGCATTTCCGATAATGACATCATCGATTAGCTCTGTTGCCCATAAATGCTTCGCTTGTACTTCAATTGGTAAATTACGATGCTCTTCTAACGTACATAATCCGTCGTTAATATCCCATGGACCAATGTTTGCGGCATGTGATGTAATAAATGCTGCACTGCGAATACCATGCTTTTTAAAGCGTTCACTACAACGAATGAAATAATCGTACGGAAGACCAGTGAATTTTTGCGGATAAAAATTATGACAACCAATTAAAGCTGATTTATTTGCTTGATGCGAAAGAATATTCTCTAAGTACGCAATATCGTTACTTACATTTAACTCAATTTTTAAACCGTACGGATTATTCGTCATTTTCGCTTCCGTTAATCCGTCAAAACCTACATCTAAACGAATACCGTCTGCGCCTAACTCTGCGAAAAATGATAGATCGCTATAACTAATACCAAGCTGATCAAACACAGCCGGAGCTACATCTAAAATAACTTCCATATTGTTATCTTTCGCATGATTAATAATTTCTTTAAATTCAGCTACAATTTCTTCTTTCGGACGATTCACAGATAACAAACAAGTAAATATTCTTGAAAAACCGTGTCGTGCCGCTGCGGAAATATAAGCCATATCTTTTTCTTTCGTTGAATGTTCTGGGTAAAGTGAAATTCCTAATTTACGCTCCATGCTTTTGCATCTCCTTCACACGTTGTATTAATGCCATGCTCGTAAATCTATATTTTGCAGATAAACACGTTGCACATAAAATTGTCGGTACAATAATTACGTAAGGTGATTGCAATCCTAACATTACATATGCACCCATTGAACAACTGATAAATAAAACTGATACTAGTAGTAACACTAATAAAGATTTACTTTGTACCCATTTCGAATAATGGGCAATACACTGTCCGACCACGAATGTAATTAAGATGATAATTGCTCCGAGCATTCTGTTTTCTCCTCTCCTGCTAATTGTTGTTTCTCATACATTTTGAAGAATGGATAGTAAATAACGAATGAGATCGCAAAGTTAACAAGTACAAGTACACCAGCCATAATTGTCCAGTCCGTGCTAATAATCGCTGCAATTGGTGCTAACATCGTAAATGGCAGTTTCGCCATCATGAGTGGAATCATACCTGAAACAACTGCGAAATATGATACTGTCGTTGTCACTAGCGGTGTAATAACGAACGGAATAATTAAGATTGGGTTCATTACAATCGGAGCCCCGAAAATAATTGGCTCGTTAATATTGAATAAACCTGGTACGAATGATAATCTACCTAACTCTTTTAGGAACTTAGATTTAGAGAACATAAACATAATTACTAAAGCTAACGTTGAGCCTGATCCGCCAATCCATACGAACCATTGAATGAATTGCTCTGTAAATAAGTTTGGTAACTGATGTGCATTTCCTGTAGCCGTGAACACTTCCATATTTTCAAGAATTGCTGAATCCCACATCGGACGAATGATTGGTCCTAAAATCGCCGGTCCATGTATACCAAATGACCAGAAGAACACGATTAAGAATACTGTTAATAAACCACCGAATAAGTTATTTCCTACTAGTACTGATTTTAATGGTGCGATTAAATATGTAATTGTTGTATTTACATCGAATTTCAAACCGTAGCGAATGCCCCAAAATAAAAGAATAACTACTAATGTTGGAATTAATGCTGCAAACGAATTTGAAACTGCTGGTGGTACACTGTCTGGTAATTTTATTGAAATATTATGCTTAATCATAAAATGATAAATTTCTACTGCAATTAATGCTGTAACAATTGCGCCGAATAAAGACGTTGCACTTAATGTTCCTACTGAAATATATCGACCTGCATCAATAACACCTGGTACAGCTTTCGTAATTTGAATTGGTTCAACTGATGCTAGTAAAAAGGCGAGTACAGATAGTAGCCCTGCACTTAATTGATTGAGCTGATAAAAGTTCGCGAGCGAAGCCCCTACTCCAAACGCTGCGTATAAGGCCATTAGTCCTACTGTAAATCGGAATGGAATATCTAAAATATGGCGAAACGGTGCAATCCATTCCATATATGCATCAATTGGTAAATTTAAAAAGATAACGAAAAATGACCCGACGATCGTTAACGGTAATGTAGAAATAACCCCATTTCGAATTGCCAATAAATGTCGTTGTCCTGCAATTTTTTGCGTTGTTGGCATAATCTTTTGTTCCATAAAACTCATAAACCCATTCATCAATAGCCCTCCTCTTTCTCTCTACTATAAAAGAATGAAATAAACTTTATAACATTATAATGTTTATATTTAAAAAGATATAATTATGCTAAAACTAATTGTTCTGCTTGCCTAAGCACTTTCAAACCATCACACATGCCATAATCTCGTTGGTCTATAATTGCAACTGGTATGTTGTATGAGTTTGCAAGAAACTCTACAGCTGGAAATAAATATTTCACTTGTGGACCGATTAAAACGACATCGGCTTCTTTTATTTCAAGTTTCACAAGTTCTGAATCAACCGCCTTAATTTTATAATTCTTCCCCTGTTTCTTTGCCTCTTCTTGCATTTTTCTTACGACCATACTCGTTGACATACCTGCTGCACAACATAATAAAATATACATCTTATACTGTCACTTTCTCTTCTACTCGTTTATGAAGAGTAATAAATTCTTCAGCTAGTTCTTTCACTGTAATTGCATTCATTAAATGGTCTTGTGCGTGCACTAACAGTAAACTGATTTCTGCATGAATTCCTCTTGCCTCTTCTTGAATTAAATCCGTTTGAATACGATGCGCTGCTGAAATTTCCTCACTAGCAAGTTTCATCTTTTCACCCGCATTCTCAAAATCTCCTTGTCTTGCAAAAGCGATTGCTTCAAGCGCTGCACTTCTCGCATTGCCACCATGTAAAATTAACGCAAATGGAGTTTGCATATCAGCCATTTTAAATTCCCCCAAGCTATATGTTTTCTATATTTTTATCTTATTATGAAAACGCATACAATTAAACATAAAAAACTTCCGTTATGTAACGGAAGTTTTTATATACTTTTTCAAAATGATAATAAAATCTCTTGAAAATCTTCAATTACCTCGGTCTGAGTAAGTTTCTCTATCGTAGTTTGACTAGACATAATATCATATAAAAAATCATAAAGCCTTTGCAAATCTTCATTATTATTGCGCTTTACACTAAATAAAATAATTACTTGTACTTTTTTATCTCCCCAATCAACAGCCTTTTCAAGTGTGCAAAACATCAAAAAAGTTTCCTCACTTAATAACTGCATCGGATGCGGGATTGCAACTGAATTCCCAACCGCTGTCGGAGACGTATTTTCTCTTTCCATAACAGAAGCATAAAAGTTTTCTTGTACATAATGTTTCTCAGCAGCTTTCTCACATAAAAACTGAATAACATCCTCTTTCGTAGAAGCACTATGATTTAAAAAGATTAAATCTTCCTTAATATAAGGCTGCACACTAGTATTCACATGCGTAAACAACCGCTGACCAATCGATTTAATCTCTTTATCATCAAATATTGAATTCACTTTTATAACTGGAACAGGCAAGCCACTCGGTATATGAATCGTACTAATAATACAATCTATTTTTTCTTTATAAAGATCTTCTACTTTCAATTGATAATAGCCTGTAATACCTACAATCTCTAATTTATCTCGGAACTGTGATAAAATTTTATATTTTAATAGTTGTGCACTTCCTTGACCAGTCGCACAAACTAATAAGCATCTTTTCTTTTGATTTTGCTCCTGCAAACGGCTCATCGCTCCGCCGAAGTGAATTGCAATATAGCCAATTTCACTTTCAGGGATCGATTCACCCGTATATTCACCAATGATATCTCCAACAAGAACCGCAATTTCAAAAGCATACGGATAATTCTTTTTCACTTCTGCCAAAAGAGGATTTCTCGTATTTAACTTATACTTCAAACGATTTAATAACGTTTTTAAATGAATACCAAATCCAAATAATAATTCTTCGTCATAATAAAAAATAAGATTCCGTTCTTCCGCTACTTTAAAAAGAATATGTTGCATAAATGCATATATATCTTTCCCTAATAGCTCTTCTACATTTTCATAGCGATCTCTCGTTGTAACAGCAGTACTTAATAAATGCATCGTCACATATAATACTTCTTCTTCTGGAAATGAAAATTTTAACTCTTTCTCTAAATCTCCTAAAATCTGCTTCGCAATTGTATATTCTTTCTTTATTATAAGTTCTGATTGCTCCGCATGCAGTCCTTTCATATAATGTTGACTTTGACAACGCTTTAATGCGATTGCAATATGAATGACCAAATTATCAATTTCTATATCAGATAAATATATTGTTCCGCCTTCAATATACTTTAATATAATTGAACGAATGAGTGATATATGAGGTAGCGATAAATACGTCTCCGTCTGCTCAAATTGCTCATGAAACGGAGTATGGTCATAACGCGGTAAACCATATTGTGATAAACAAGAACGAATATTAAATTCCTCTCCAACAATACGTATACCATAATACGGTCTCTTCTCAATTTGTAATTTATAGCGACTACATATATCTGTAACATCTTTCATAATTAAATTGACCGTTGATTTGCTCACATAAATCTCTTCTGCTAATTCTGAAAGCTTCACATATCCCTCTGTCGTTAAAACACGATGCAGAATATACGCTATTCTTTCTTCATAAGAAGTTGGGATCTTTTCCGTCTGTTTTTGAAATAGACTCACACAAAAGTCTTCAAATTTCTTCGTTTGTATAATTTCTAATTCGTACCCAGTCCCTCTTTGCGATTCGATTTTCGCTCCGTTTTCTTCCAATATATCATTTAATAATTTTATATCCTTTTGAATCGTCTTCGTCGATACATGTAAACGGCCCGCTAAAAAAGCTCGATTTAACATCGATTTCTCTTCTAAAAACTCCTCTAAAATAGAAATTAATCGCTGATGCACCTTTGTCATAGCTCTTCCTCTCGCTCTTTATATATAAATGGGGAAAAGCTGCTGAAATCAGTAGTTTTTCCCCTTTATATTCTCTCTATTTCTTTAATGTGAATCCGAATTTATCCCATGCTTGTAAATAGTCTAGTAAGAAAATCTCTTCTTCTACAATTCGACCAACTACATTTGTTTTTCCTGTATTCACCATATCTTTTAATGCAATTTGTAATTCGCCTTTATACTGGCCATATTGTTCATTATCAATTAATAAATCTCCACGCTTAATTTCACGCGTATTATGAGGTTTAAACTCTTCTTTTTTATATTTCACACGACTTTGTGTAGAACGAATCATATATTCAGATACATCTCCGCGATAAAAATGTGGTTCGTCTAATACGATAATTCTTTCTAATTCTGTCGTTGTATCATATAGTTCTATATCAAATGTTTGTTTCTCTTTATTTAATGCACCTAGTGCTTGTAATTCTTCTTCTGACGCATATGCGTTTGCAATAATAATATCATCAATTAATTCCGTCGCAAATAAATGCTTCGCCTGTGTTGTCATCGGTAATTCACGATGCTGCTCTAATGTACATAACCCTTCTGTTACTGGCCAAGGTCCGTATGTTGCATCAAATGATGAAATAAAAGCAGCCGTTCTCATACCGTAATCTTTAAATTGTTTCGAGCATTTAATGAAATGATCGTATGATAACCCTGAATAACGATGCGGATAAAAATTATGACAACCAATTAAATTTTCACGATTTGGTCTATGACTCATAATGTTATCTACATACTTCGTACCATTACTCATATTAATCTCAATTTTCAAACCATACGGATTATAAGTCATAATTGATTCTTCTAATCCTGAGAAACCAACATCTAAACGAATACCGTACGCACCCAATTCATGGAAGAATGATAAATCATTATACGAAATACCTAATTGTTCAAAAACAGATGGACTAATATCAACTAATACTTGGAACCCTAATGCATTCGCATGAGAGATCGTTTCTTTAAATTCTTCTATAATTTTCTCTTTTTCTCCATCCACAGATAATAAACATGTAAACACACGTGTAAATCCATATTTACTTGCTAATGTTAAATACTCCTTATCTTTCTCTACTGTTGAATGTTCTGGATAAATAGAAATACCTAATCGTCTCATATGTACACGCCTCTTTCTTCATCATATTGTAAACCTTTTCAAATATATGTAGTGAAAAAGTATATATCCCCTTCTTGTTCACTACTCCTTTGAATCCGCTTTCTTTAAAGAAAAAACAATTTCTATCATTCTTAACACCTACAAGTCTATACATCTATACTTTACATCTTTTTTTCATAGTTGTGTAGCCTTTACACAAATTTGTCAGTTTTTCACCTTAAAAATTGTTATCCGTTTTCAAGACACCTTCCTTGACTGTTGCATTGGCCAATACATATACTCGAAAGAAAAGAGAAAATTTTATATAGGGGATGAATATATGGGAGAAGCAATACTCGTAAAACGAGAACCGTTATGGACAAAAGAGTTTGTTGCTTTAATTTTTGCAAACTTATGTATGTTTTTAGGGTTTCAAATGTTAATTCCAACCTTACCTGTTTATGTGAAAGAAATTGGTGGCACAAGTTCCAATATCGGATTGGTTGTCGGCATGTTTACCGTTGCGGCACTTTTTGTTAGACCGCTAACTGGGAACGCCTTGCAAAAATTCAATAAAAAAATCATTTTAATGATCGGTACTGCTATTTGTTTACTTGCTATGGGCAGTTACCTTTTCGCCTCAACTATCTTTCTCTTGCTTGCTGTTCGTATTTTACACGGAGCTGGTTTCGGTATTACAACGACTACATATGGAACTGTCGTTTCTGATTTAATTCCCTCAGCTCGCCGCGGAGAAGGCATGGGATATTTTGGTCTTTCTGGAACAATCGCAATGGCCCTCGGTCCACTTATCGGACTATGGCTTATGCAAACATATAACTTCACAATTCTTTTTTTATGTGCATTATCGTGCACAATTGTTTCATTAATATTAACGAAACTACTTCAAATCCAAAAAACGAAACAGCCTCCACAACAATCATCTAGTACTTTTCTCGATGGATTTATTGAGCGTAAAGCTTTACTTCCTTCATTATTAATATTATGTATTACATTAATGTACGGAGGAATCGGAAGTTTTATCACACTATTTGCTACAGAAGTGGGCATAGCTGATATTAGCCTCTTCTTTTTATGTAACGCACTAGCAATCGCTGTAACTCGTCCATTCTCTGGAAAGCTATATGATGCAAAAGGCCATACATTCGTCATTATTCCGGGAGTTATTATAACGTTTACAGGTATTATTTTATTGTCGTATACGACGACAATTCCGAGCTTAATTATTGCTGCAGCATGTTACGGAAGTGGTTTTGGAGCGATCCAACCTGCACTACAAGCATGGATGATTGACCGCGTAGCACCGCATCGACGCGGCGTAGCAACGGCTACATTCTTCTCCGCATTTGACCTTGGAATCGGCGCTGGAGCTATTATATTTGGATTTATTGCTCATTTTACAAACTATGCAACTGTATATCGTTACTCCTCTCTATTACTTATTGCTTTTCTCTTCATTTACATTACAAGCATAAGAAAACAAAAGCATAGCGATAAAAACACGGAAAAAGCTGCTGGATAAATCAGTGGCTTTTTTATCGTGTTAAAAAATTATTCCCCCTCGTTTTGCTGTTATAAAACTACATGCATTTTCCTACATATTTTTTTAACTTTCATCAAAAAATATACGATGAACTCGCAGACGCTTTCCTTGATATTCAACTGGACATTATTATTCTAAAAAGTGTGATTTCTTTACAAAATTAAGATTTATACAAGATGAAAACCAATAAAATACAGCTGTTTCTTTAAGGGATTGTAAACTTTTCTTCTCTTTGTAAAATTAGTGTAAATTTTACTACCAAACCGTTTACAGTGCCTCAAGGTTCAGTTAATAATTACATCGTACATGAAATTTAAGGAGTGGAATGCGTGGAATATAATGTTCAAGATATGATCTTCCAGTTCATTGGTGGATTAGGTATTTTCTTATTCGGGATTAAATACATGGGCGATGGACTGCAACAAGCAGCTGGAGATCGTCTTCGTGATATTCTAGATCGTTTTACAACAAACCCACTTATGGGTGTACTAGCAGGTATGTTAGTTACTGTATTAATCCAATCCAGTTCAGGAACAACCGCTTTAACAGTCGGACTTGTAAGTGCCGGATTTATGACATTAAGACAAGCAATCGGTGTTATTATGGGTGCAAACATCGGTACGACAGTTACTGCATTTATTATCGGAATTAAAATCGGAGAATATGCTCTCCCAGTTATGGCAGTTGGAGCGATCTTACTATTCTTCTTTAAAAATAAAAAAGTACATTCTGTAGGTCAAGTTGTATTCGGTTTTGGTATGCTATTCTTCGGTTTAGAATTAATGAGCGCAGGTATGAAACCTCTTCGTTCTTTAGAGTCATTCCAAGATTTAATGATTAGCATGAGTGATAATCCAATTTTAGGAATTGTTGTCGGTACAGTCTTCACTTTAATTGTACAAAGCTCAAGTGCAACAATCGGTATTTTACAAGAACTATTCGGTCAAGGTGCAATCGATTTACAAGCATCTCTTCCTGTATTATTCGGTGATAACATCGGTACGACAATTACAGCAGTATTAGCAGCAATCGGTACTTCAATTGCAGCAAGACGTGCAGCATTAGTTCACGTTATCTTTAATATTATCGGTACCATTATCTTTACAATTTTATTAGTACCATTTACAAGTTTAATTCAATATTTCCAAACATCATTAAACTTGAATCCAGAAATGACCATTGCATTTGCACACGGAACATTTAACGTAACAAATACAATCATTCAGTTCCCATTCATTGCAGTATTAGCATGGATTGTAACAAAAATTATTCGCGGCGAAGATTCTGCTATTAATTTCAAACCGCAACATTTAAATCCAATCTTTATTGAACAATCTCCAGCCATCGCTTTAACTGAAGCTCAAAAAGAGATTATCCGTATGGCTGAGTTCTCATTACATGGATTAAAAGAAGCAAATCAATTTTTAAATACACAAGACAAAAAACACGCAAACATGGCTACTCAATTAGAAGGAGCTATTAACAATTTAGATAAAAAAATTACCGAGTATTTAGTTTTACTATCAGAAAAGCCACTTTCACCTACGGATTCTGAAAAACATTCTGTTTTAGCAGGTGTTGTTGGAGATATTGAACGTGTCGGTGATCATGTAGAAAACCTTGTAGAACTTGTAGATTTCCAAATTTCAAACCGTGTTTCACTATCAGATGAAGCATTAGCTGAATTAAACGAAATGCTAGAATTAACGATTTCAACACTGCAAGACGCAGTTGAAGCTTTAACAAACTTCGATACTGAACTAGCTCAAACTGTTATTGCAAAAGAACGCAAAATCGATCAAATGGAACGTGTTCTTCGTAAACGTCACGTATTACGTCTAAACGAACGCAGCTGTTCAGGTGATGCAAGTATCATCTTCGTCGATATGGTAAGTAACTTAGAGCGCATTGGCGATCACGCTGTAAATATCGCTGACGGTGTTTTAGGCGAACAAGGAAAAATCAATTTAAAACAATCATTATAATAAGAAAGAGACGCTAACTTAAGCGTCTCTTTTTTCATTATATTTTAACAACTGTTCTTCCTTTTAACTTTCCTTGCAATATAAGTGCAAACTTCTTCTCTAATTCTTCTAATGTACATTCTTCTGTATAAGATAGTAATTCTTTATTTCCCCATTCTTTCGCTAAAAGCGTCCACACATCTCTTCTCACATCTACTGGGCATTGCACGGAATCTATCCCTAAAAGGCTTATACCTCGTAAAATAAACGGATATACCGTGGTTTGTAGTTCCTGGCCTGCCACATTACCGCATGTCGTTACACAACCACCATACTTTACTGTTTTTAAAGCTGTTTCTAACATATGTCCACCTACAGTATCGATAACTCCCGCGTATATCCCTTTTAACATCGGTCTTCCTGATTCATCATTTAATTCCGCGCGATGAATCACTTTTTTCGCTCCTAGACGTAGTAGCATTTCTTCCTCTTCCATTTTCCCTGTCGCTCCTACTACGTTAAACCCTAACTTACTTAATATACTAACAGCTACACTCCCTACGCCGCCTGTAGCACCCGTTACTAAAACATCTCCCATACTAGGCTTGATTCCTGCTCCAATAAGCTTATATACCGATAAAGCAGCAGTAAAACCCGCTGTCCCATACATCATACTTTCCTTTAATGACATTCCTTCTGGTAAAGGCACGACCCAAGATGATGGGACGCGAATATATTCTCCGAAACCACCAGAAGTATTCATACCTAAGTCATATCCCGTTACAATAACTTGATCTCCTACCTTAAAGGAGTTATCTTCACTACTCACAACTTCTCCTGCGGCATCAATTCCTGGCGTATGGGGATACGTTCTCGTAACACCTTTATTACCAGTAGCTGAAAGAGCATCTTTATAATTTAATGAAGAATAATGAACTTGTATGAGTACGTCTCCCTCAGGTAAACTACTTACTTCTCTCTCAACAACTTTTCTTATAAACTGATGATTTCCCGTTTCGTTCACAACGATTGCTCGGAATGATGTATGATTCATTATGCTCTCTCCTTTATCCGTCAAATTCTTCTTTATTATATAGAAGAAATAAGTAAGCTTACTCATTTCTTCTTGGCTATATTTCAACAAATCTTACTTCCCTATCTCTTTCTCATAATATATATTTTCATTTCTACTAATAGCCCTTATACTTATTCTACATCTACAAAATAATATATAGAAAATCTGACTTTTTATAAATAAATTGAATTTTTACGAAATGTAAATGATTTGTAATGTTTTTTTTCGCTAAATTTCATTATAATAAGTGGATATGAGTGTCGTATTTCAATCCAAATGAAGGAGTACAAGAAATGGAGCAAAACCCATCTTTGCAAGAAAATACACGCAGTAAACCGAAAAAAAATAAGAAAAAAATAAAAATTATTATAAGCGCTATACTATTCGTTTTATTAATAGGCGGCGGTTATACTTGGTTTTTAGTAAATAAAGCATCTTCTGCTGTTCGAAATGCCGCACACGATTTAGCACGCGGTGATAAATCTGATTTACGAGATAAAGCTGTAAAACCTATTACAAATAACGTCTCTGTTTTAATAATGGGTGTTGATGAAAGCGATGTCCGAGGAAAAGAATATGGTGAAGCTATAAGAACAGATGCGCTTTTACTTGCAACATTTAATAAAGATAGCAAAACTGTTAAACTATTGAGTATCCCACGTGATACATATACTTATATTCCAATAGAAAAGAAAAAAGATAAAATTACACACGCTCATGCATTCGGTTCTGCTAAAAACGGAAAAAATGGCGGACCACAAGCAAGCATTGATGCAGTTGAAAAATTAATGAATGTTCCTGTCGATTATTTTGTGAAATTTAACTTTAAATCATTTATAAAAATCGTCGATGACTTGGGCGGTGTTGAAGTTGATGTACCAGTTGAATTTACTGAGCAAGATAGCAATGATAATGCTGAGGCAATTCATCTAGAAAAAGGTGTTCAAAAGTTAAATGGCGAAGAAGCTCTTGCTCTTGCTAGAACAAGACACATCGATAGCGATGCAATGCGTGGACAACGTCAACAACTCGTTATCGAGGCTATTTTAAAGAAACTAACAAGTGTTGGTTCTGTAACAAAAGTTGGCAACATCATTGATGATATTAACGGACAATTCGTTACAAACTTAACATTTGATGATATGCTTTCATTCTATAAATATGGATCGGATTCGGAAATTGAGAAATTACAAATCCAAGGTGATGATTGCTATATGGCAAAAGGTGACGATACATGTAGCAAATCTGCTGGTGGTGGTCGAACTTACTACTACAATCCAGATAAAAAAGAATTAGCTAATGTTACAAATGAACTTCGTACTCATCTTGGGCTACCTGCATATACAAAGTCTGACTCAGACTCTGATTCGAAAAAGACAAAAGAATCTAAGTCTGAAAATTCAAGTGAACGCGAATCAAGTAACAATGAAGTGAAAAATAAGAACAAAAATAGCAGTGAAGATACAGAACCATCGTCTAACGACAATGAATAGTAAAGAAGCAGTACTCTATGGAGGTAGAGTACTGCTTCTTTTTATTTCTTCAGAATCAAAAATCAGAACTTTCTAACTATCTTTTTTAATATTTTTAAATTATAATAAATAGTAGCAATCTATTCCAATTATCAGGGGGCTCATACATATGAAAGCTGCAGTAAAACATAACATCTCAGATTTTAAAGACTACTTAAAATCCAACGATATATACATGGAAGAAAATATAGATGAAAATGATGGCTCTGTTCATTTTTCAGTAGGATTAGAGACAGAAGCTGGCGCAAAAATTCAACTTATCGCTGCTTTCCAAAACGAACATCCTACGGTAGATATATACTGCTTCAATGTTGCTCACGTGCCTGATGCAACATCAACAAATGATATTTTACATGTTATTAATGAATTAAACACATCTTATCGCTTTGCAAAATTCACATTAAACAAGCAAAATGCAATTGATATTTCAGCATCTCTTGCATTCTCAGAACCAAACTTTAATCCAGCACTTGTCTTTGAACATACGAGAATGCTATATAAGTTAGCAAATGACGAATATAAAAACTTAATGAAAGTTATTTGGGCATAAAGTAAAACTATAATCCGTTAGGTTTACGGACAATAAATAAAAGGATGGGCTGTAAGCAGCACCATCCTTTTATTTTGATATCATATCGATCCACATTTTAACAGCAGTGCCTACAATTAAAGTGGACAATACATATTGCAGTACTTTTTGATTTAGCCTCTTCCCGACTCGTGCTCCAAGTGGCGCAGCAAATATACTGGCAACCGCAATAATTAGAGCTGGAATGATAACTACTTGCCCAGTAATCACTTTTCCTGTAGTAATCCCTATTGAGGAAATAAACGTAATAGCGATAGATGTCGCGATCGTCATGCGCAGTGGTAATTTTAAAATAACTAGCATAATGGGAACTAAAAGGAACGAACCTCCAGCTCCTATAATGCCTGAAGCTCCCCCTACAACGAACGCTAACAAGCTTGCTAACCATTTATTATACTTCACATCTCCACTATTATTTTGTTTCGGTACAAACATCATAATAGCTGCAATTGTAGCTAATGCTGCATAAACAACATTGACTGTATGTTCCTCTAATATGTTAGCACCGAAACTCCCTATGAAGCTTCCTATTAATATACTAGCTCCCATATACATAACTAACGTTTTATTCATGTCATTACTTTTCCGGTATGCCCACGCGCCTGCAAAAGTTGCAAAGAATACTTGTACCGCTGTAATACCGCTCACTTCATGTGACGTATAGCCAGTAAATCCTAGCAATACTGGAATGTATAAGATCATCGGATAATTAATAATCGCGCCACCAATCCCAACCATTCCTGATATAAACGATCCTATAAACCCAATTATAAAAAGTAATACGACTAAGCTCATCTTACATCCCCCGCCTTCTAAAAAGAAGGTGATTTAAATGAATAAGTTTACATTCCCATCCGAAGCATCTGCTAAATATGCCCCTACACCTGCAAACTCTACCCCTTCCATAATCTCTTCCTCTTTTAACCCTAATAAATCTACTGTCATTTGACAAGCTACAAGTTTAATTCCTTGTTCTTTCGCCAAATCAATTAAATCTGGCAAAGGCATTGCGTTATGTTTTTTCATAATGCCTTTAATCATCTTCGGCCCCATGCCAGCAAAATTCATTTTGGATAATCCCATCTTATCAGCACCGCGTGGCATCATTTTTCCAAATACTTTTTCTATAAATGTTTTCTTTACATTCACATGTTCATCTTTCCTTAAAGCATTTAATCCCCAGAAAGTATGAAAAATAGTTACCTCTTGATCATACGCCGCTGCGCCATTTGCAATAATATAAGCAGCCATTGCTTTATCGTAATCCCCGCTAAATAAAACGATTGTTGTTTTCTTCTGTTGTTCCATATTGTTCTCCCTCCAATTACCTATAGGGGTATTTATTTATTTATAAAAAGGCCCAAATCACTTACTTCACTATATGACTTTACCTTCCCACGCTAACATACCACCTACCATATTGATTGCTTGAAAACCGTAGCTCTCTAGAAACTGAACTGCTCTTCCACTTCTTCCGCCAGAGCGACAAACGATAATATACTCTTTCTTTTTATCCAACTCATGCATTCGAAACTCTAATAGCCTTAGCGGAATATTACATGCTTCTGGAATTCTCCCTTCTGCTACTTCTTCTACTTCACGGACATCTACGATATTTACTGCTTCTTTACGTAACAATTTTTCTTCTAATTCTTTTGCTGTCATTTCTTTCATTTTAAAGTCCCTCCTCACAAAGCATTCATACCACCCGAAACGTTTATTACTTGCTGAAACCCTAGTTTTTTCAACATCTTTGCAGCTTGCTTACTTCTCATTCCACTTTGGCAAATAACGATTACTTCCTTATTTTTATCTAACTGACTTGCTCTACTAGCTAACTCATTTAACGGGATATTCTGAAATCCTTTCATATGATTTCCTCTATATTCACCTACTGTACGAACATCGATACGTTGTTTCCCCTTTTTTTCCACTATATTCTTTAATTCTTTTCCACTGATATTTTGCACACCTTTCACTGGTAAAAATCGTGAAATAACAAACCATGCAGCAAGTACAATGAAAAGCGTACTTAATATTGTGTTCATATAACCAACCTCTCTGCATTTATAACAATATTTTTTTCCTACGCCTTCTTAATCCAAAACTTCAGCACATCAGCTTCTTCTACATGCTTTACGATGTCATGACCACTTTTATTTGCCCACGCTGGAATATCCTTAACTGACCCTTTATCCGTTACGTGTATTTCTAACACTTCTCCAGTTTGTAGAGTATCCATTGCTCTCTTTGTTCTTACAATCGGCATTGGACATGCTAAACCTTTCGCATCTAATACTTGTTTTATATTCATCATCAATTCCTCCAATTTGTTATTTTTATAATGACTCATGCACTGCACAACGATTTGGGCCAATCTCCATTTCACGCTCTTCTTCCACACTCGGATGAATTTTCCCCATATTCGTTTGACGAATTTCTTCATATGCATTTGGTTGTGGCGGTAAGTTCTCTGTCACAGTTTTACGAAACTCTATTTCATCAACAATATTTAACCCTACATTCTCTTTAAATAGCTCTTGTAAGCTCGCACTCACAATGCCTCTTTCATCCATTTCACTTATTTTTGAATAATGAGCTGGTAAAACAATTAAATCTTGAGACAGTTCCTTATACAGCGTATATAACGTATTTCGTAAATCACTCACCCAATCTTCAGCCTTACCAGCAAGGTCAGGACGCCCAATTGAATCTACAAATAAAATATCACCTGATAATAAATAAGAATCATCTACAATGAATGACGTACTTCCAATCGTATGCCCTGGTGAGTATAACGCGTCAATTTCAATTTTTGTACCCCCCACCGTAATAACAGATCCTTCTACAAGTGGTTCATATGAGAAAACGACTTCCTCGGCATCTTTTGGCGGTAACCAATACGTACCACCTACCTTTTCAGCTAACTTACGTCCTCCGGAAATATGGTCTGCATGTAAATGTGTATCCATTACATTCGTAATCGTAACGCCATGCTCTTTCGCAAACTCCTCATATGCTTCAACCGTTCTTACTGCATCAATAACTGCTGCTTCACCGTTAGAAACAACCATATAAGATAAACAGCCTTTTCCAAGACGATTAAATTGATATATACTTCCTCCGCCCTGTACATCCCCTACTTTTAACGGCTTCACATATTCACTCCAAGCTTTCATACCACCAGCTAAATAATAAATATTTTGTAATCCCGCCTCTGTTAATTGCTCTGCTACAAATATAGAAGACCCTTCTTTTGCACATACTACTAAAACATCTTTATCTTTAGGTAATTCACTTACAATATGATCTACACCATCTAACAAATCAAAGTAAGGTCTATTAATAGAAGAAACTTGTTTCCCTTCAATTTTCCAATCTTCATAATCCGTCTCATTGCGAACATCTAAAATAAATAACTCTCCGAATAAAACTTTCTCTGCCACATCTTTTGCTTGTAACGGTTTAACATTCATTTAATTACCCCCATAGGTATATTTTCGTTCAAAAAAATTTACTTCTCTATATTCCCTTGCCACTCTACCATACCTGGAATGACATTTTTCACATTTAAATAACCTTTCTCATTCAACATTTGGCAAGCTATATCACTGCGATTACCAGTTCGGCAAATAACATAAATTTGCTTCGTCTCATCTAACACTGCGCTGTCTAATTCACCTAATGGTACCGAAATGGCGGATGGAATATGGCCAAAAGCAAATTCCGCTGCTTCGCGAACATCTAATACAATGCTCTCTTCTCCATGAGACAATATAGACTGTAATTCTGCATTCGTAATTGTATGAGGATATTTCACAACTTCATTCACTTCATGCTCGTTTGCTTTCCTAACATAATGCACCAATACATCCCCCTCTTGTTTCGTCCCGATATATTGATGTCCTACTTTACTCGCCCAACTTTTTATATCTACCGTAGATCCTTTATCTGTTGCCTTAACTTCAATCACTTGCCCTGGTGCCAATCCTTCTATCGCCTTCTTCGTTTTCACAATAGGCATCGGACAAGCCAAACCTTTACAATCTAAACTCATATCCACTTTTATACTCATAATCGATTCCTCCACAATCCATATACATATACCTGCAGGGGTATATTAAAACGTTTTTGAAAATCTGTCAACAATTATGTTTGACAGATTATCGGCTTTTTACAAGTAATTGAACAGCTTCTTTAATTAACTCTTCATTTGAACCATTACCACTTTCAAACTGTTCACGCAAACATTGCTCTAAATTCGTTCCAACAACGAGCCCAATTGTACGATCAAGGGCAGAACGAGATGCCGTTAACTGTGTAATAACTTCTCGGCAATCTTTTCCTTCTTCCATCATACGAAGCACACCACGAACTTGACCTTCAATACGTTTCAATCTATTTTTCATATCT
Organism: Bacillus sp. MT94; assembly: GCF_058792475.1. Classification (NCBI taxonomy): domain Bacteria; kingdom Bacillati; phylum Bacillota; class Bacilli; order Caryophanales; family Bacillaceae; genus Bacillus; species Bacillus sp. MT94. The sequence goes on from NZ_JBXAEZ010000003.1 coordinate 621,288, forward strand.
TGATTATATTCCATTCTATAATCACCTCATTACCATTATGTCACCATTTATAACCTATGACAATATATTATACCCTATAGGGTATTTTGTAAACCCCTATTTTTAATTTTTGTCTTATATGTTCGCAAACCAAAAAATAAAACCTTAATCTATAGATTTTCATCTTCCACTAAATCTTGAAGTAGAAGATGAAAAATATCAATATACAACACGTTCTGGCAATACTGTCCCATACAACTTAAAACCACCATCTACATTCTTTACCTTATATCCCTTTTCCATTAACATACGCGCTGCAACATACCCTCTCATACCAAGTTGGCAAGTGATATAAATTTCTTTGTCCATTGGTACTTCATCCAATCGATCACGTAATTCATCTAACGGAATATTAATAGAGCCTTTAATCATTCCCTGTTTTAGTTCATTAGGTTCTCGAACATCAATAAGGTACCCACCATTTTCAACAATGTGATCTATTTCATGCCATTGCACTGTGTCCACAAAACCATCTACTATATTACTTGCAGCATATCCCACCATGTTTACTGGATCTTTTGCAGAAGAATACGGCGGGGCATATGATAATTCTAAATCTGGTAAATCGATTACAGTTAAATTTGCCTTCATTGCCGTTGCAATAACATCGATACGCTTATCTACTCCATCACGCCCTAAAGCCTGTGCTCCGTAAATTTTTCCGCTTTCTTTATTAAAGATTAATTTTATTAGCACTGGCGTAGCATTCGGATAGTATCCCGCATGAGAATTTGCCTGTACATGTACTACCTCATAGGGTATATTTAATCGTTTTAATATTTTCTCATTTACTCCAGTCGAAGCAACTGTTAAATCAAAAACTTTAGCCACAGAAGTTCCCATCGTACCTTTATATAAAGACTCCGTATGACCATGAATAATATCTGCTAACATGCGACCTTGACGATTAGCTGGCCAAGCTAAAGGAATCATCGTTTCTGTTTCTGTAACAAAATCTTTCACTTCAATCGCATCACCAATTGCATATACATATGGGTCAGATGTTTGAAATTTCTCATTTACCTTTATCGTTCCTCTAACTCCTAATGCTAATCCTGCATCTTTCGCTAAACTACTCTCTGGTTGTACACCAATTGCTAAAATAATCATATCTGTCTCTATAATTGAACCATTTTTTAAACGTACAACAGTCCCGCTCTCTTCTAATGCATCTACACCATCTTCAAAAACAAGCTCAACATTGTGCACCTTCATATGCTCATGTACATATACTGCCATTTCATAATCGATTGGTGGCATCACTTGATTCGCCATCTCTACAAGAGTAACTTCAATCTCACGTTCTCTTAAATTCTCAACCATTTCCACTCCAATAAATCCACCACCAACAACCGTCGCATGGCGTGGTTTCTTCTCATCAATATACGCTTTTATACGATCTGTATCAGGTACATTTCGTAACGTAAACAACGCCTTCGCTTCTTCAATGCCCGGAATAGGTGGAACAATTGGTTTCGCCCCTGGTGAAAGAATCAAAACATCATATTCCTCGTTATATGTTTTACCTGTAGTTACATTCTTTATAGTAATTGTTTTCTCTTCTTTATTAATCTTTACCACTTCACTCAATACACGTATATCTAAATTAAAACGCTTTGACATCCTTTCAACAGTTTGTACTAATAATTTTTGTCTTTCTGTAATGACACCGCCAATATAATATGGCAATCCACAGTTTGCAAATGAAATGTATTCACCGCGTTCAACCATAATAATTTCATCTTCCTCACTTAAACGACGAAGCCTTGCAGCTACTGATGCCCCGCCGGCAACTCCGCCTACTACAACTATTTTTCTGGACATATTTTAAACCTCCATATTATTTAATTTTCTCATGTACCACAAAAACATATACCCGTATGGGTATATAATAGAGTATAAAAAATTTAATTTCAATCAATATGTCTTTCTTTCACAAATTTGAAACAAATAAAAAAGAACTTAGATATCTCCAAGTTCTTTACGAATGAAGCAATCCATCGTTCCATTTTCATACTTCCTATAATCTCTTTGTAAAACTATACTCCATGTTCCCGCCTAGTGCTGCAGCTGTATCACCAGTTTCTCTAAAATCATGTGTATATATTTTTTCAAATGAATCGAAATCTACTTGCTTATAAAATTCAAAACAAGGGAATCCATCATGCTCTCCTTGAATATCAATACTACCATCCTTTTTCACACATACATGTAATAAATAATCTACAGGAGGTGCATATATATTTAATGGATTACTTGCACTCGCACTCATTTTAAATTGCACACCACCAGGATTCCATACGATATTCGTGCACACAATATTTTCAGTACTCGCTTTTCCTGTTCTTTTATTCACAGAACCATCTGGATTCGTAACCTTCTCTGTCGTAATACCCGTGTTCGCATATGAAAACACTTCTTCTTTATAAAAATCCACTACTACCTCTTGCTCAACTCTAGAGCGCATCGCATTTACCGCATACGGTGTGAATTCACGTGAATCACCTTCGAATTGAATTACTTTTCCTGTTTCCATATCCTTCTTAGCCTCAGTCCAAGACATTGGAATAAATACACTGGCTCTAATTTTCACGATATTAGTCATAAGAAACACCTCTATAATTTTATTTTAGATACGGCATAATCTTGAGTAAAACAGCCCACAATCTCGCTATCATAATAAATAGCTTTCTCTTTTACGCTTGCTACTTCCTTCTGAAAAATAGCGCTATATTTACAGCTAGATTATCGTTTTAAAGCTATATTCCATCTCTCCAGCTAGTGCTGCTGGGGTATCATCCGTTTTTCTGAAATCATGTTTGTATATCAATTCAAACGAACCAAAATCTACTTGTTTATAAAATTCATAGCAAGGGAAACCATCATGTACACCTTCAATATTCACAGTACCACTTTCATTAGCTCGTATAGTCAAAAAATAATCAGCTGCAGGTGCTGCTGCGTTTAAAGGATTACTTGCACTTGCTCTCATTTCAAATGAAACTTCATCTTCACTCCATACAATATTTGTACATACAATGTTTTCTGTACTTGTTTCTCCCTTTTGATACTCAATTGAGCCATCTGGATTTGTAATCTTCACGGTGACGATACAAGCATCTGCATATGTGAAAATTTCTCTTTTATAAAAATCAATATTTACTTCTTGTTCTAACCTTGAACGCTTTGTGTTCACAGCTTGTGGTGTAAACTCACGTGCATCTCCAGCATATTCAAACACTCTTCCTGTTGCAGGGTCCTTAATAGGTTCCAGCGATGCATACGGTGCAAATACACTCCCTCTAATTTTCACGATATTAACCATGTGAAACCTCCATTGATTCTATATTATATAAATCATTATTTGTTCTACCAACATAATATAGTCAATTTGATTGACTATATTATACATAGTACAATAGGTATTACATATAGTCAACTTAATTGACTACAAACGCGGAGGTTATATACATGGATCAAACATTCAACGAGTTAGATCTTACATCGCTTTTATCATTATCATTTAGCACATTAATCACTGAGCTACATGACAAATTAAGTGAATTAGGATTTGAAGATATTAGGCCAGCACATGGTTTTATGTTCAAACGCATCCTTCCTAATGGGGCAACTGGTATAGAGCTAGCTGAGTATTTGGGGATTTCCAAACAAGCTGTAAGTAAAATGGTGGATTCTCTTGAGAGTAATGGCTACGTTACACGCAAAACACATCCTACTGATAAAAGAGGTAAAATCATCGTTTTAACCGAACGTGGTTTGTCAGTAATGAGAGCAAAAGAAGAAATAGTAGCTGAAATAGAACAGCGATGGATTGAAAACATAGGTACAGAACGAATGCAAATGCTGAAAGAGGATTTAACAACATTCGTTACTAAAGAAAATACAGAGAAATTATCATCAAATATACGACCTGTCTGGTAAACAAAAAACGAATCCACTTTGATTCATATTTTTCAAAATGGATTCGTTTTCATTTCATCTTTTTCAAATACAAAAACTGTCCCATAAATACGCTCTTCAACATTATTTATGCCTGTCTCTCTATGATATCCGACAAAATCAATACCTACAGGCGGCGTAATATCAACCTTACATACCCCTACTTTGCTCATTTTAATCGCTCCATTTCTCTATATAACTCCCTTTTTTCAAGAATAGCATATTTAACTTGGTTCCAAATAAAAAGAACGGACACAGTATCCTATGTCCGTTCTTCCCCTCACACATACTTCCGGTGCACCATCTTCCCATCATAAGAAAACACAACGCCCTTACTCTCCACGATGGACTCCATATGCACCGTTCTTCCCCATAGCTGATGAAGATATGGTAATACTTTTTCTAAGTATTTTAAATCGAGCTCGATTCCTTCGTAACTATGTTTAATGTATAATTCTCCGTTCTTTAAGTAGTCTCCATCTTCTACTACTAAGTACGGGAACCCACCATTTGTCCGCATATTTACGAGTTGATCACGCACATTCTCCCATTCTTTATCTATTACTTTATATTCTTTTCCTTGGCGCTGGAATAAGTACATATCTTCTCGCATAACAAGATCTTTATTTAAGTAGTTTCTTAGGAACGATACGTCCCATTCAATTTCGCGTACTTCAAACATTTTATCACGGCCAGATCCTGGTTTTACGCCTCGTCGTTTCATTTCTTCTGTTGGGTTGTTGTAACGGTCTTCAATATCTTCAAACATTTTAATCCCAAGGTAGTATGGGTTAATGCTTGTTTTTGATGGCTGTACAACACCCGCATTTAATTTCGCAAATTCAATTGCTTCATCAGATGTTAAGTCCATTTCACGAAGTATGCGTTGATGCCAATAGGACGCCCAGCCTTCGTTCATGATTTTCGTTTCAAGCTGCGGCCAAAAATATAACATTTCCTCACGCATCATCGTTAATATATCACGCTGCCAATCTTCTAGCTCACGGCTATATTCTTCAATAAAGAGGAGTAAATCTTTCTCTGGTTGCGGCGGGATTTTCTTCTTTTTACGTATATTAGAGCGTTCTTGTTTTTTATTTCGGTTATCTAAATTCCATAAGTCATCGTATTGTGATACCTTTTTCTTTTCTACTTCGTCCTCTTCTAAATCATCAATACTCCATGCGAGCTTCGGACGCATAAGCGACGGATCAATATGCTCTTGAATGGCAAGTACGGCATCTAAAAATGTTTCTACCTCTGCTTTTCCGTACTTATGCTCATACGCTTTCACACGGTCCGCTGTTGCCGCCATACTCTCTACCATATCTCGCTTCGTATTTGAAAAACGAATATTATTTTTGAAGAAATCACAGTGTGCTAAAACGTGCGCTACAATTAATTTGTTTTGAATTAAAGAGTTCGTATCTAATAAAAAGGCGTAACATGGATCAGAGTTAATAACGAGTTCGTATATTTTACTAAGTCCCAAATCGTATTGTAATTTCATTCTGAAAAATTGTTTTCCAAAACTCCAATGTGAAAACCTTGTCGGCATCCCATATGCACCAAATGTATAAATAATTTCCGCTGGACATATTTCATAACGCATTGGATAAAAATCAAGCCCAAATCCAGTCGCAATTTCCGTAATTTCCGCAATCGCATATTGCAGTGCTTTATCGTCACTTGCTCTCATTATTTTCCCTCCTTACACTTTCCCTTAAGAAAGTGTATGATGAAAAACAAGCTTTCATGAGGATTGATTGCATAATAAAAAGACACCCCCGCAAAAACGAGAATGTCTCATCTATTAACCTTCAATAATCTCCATCTTCTCCGTAATCGGAGTACGAGCTTTTCCTTCTGGCGCTTTATCGAAATAGCCGATATGAAGAATTCCAACGATACGTTGGCCTCTTGTTAAACCGATTCCTTCTATAAATAATGGATTGTAGTTTAATCCGCCTGATTTCCAAACGCAACCTAATCCACGTTCCCAAGCAAGAAGTTGGAAGTTTTGCATAAATGCACATGTTGCAGCGTAATCTTCATCACGTTGAATTTGACGCGGATCTTCATTTATATATACAACGATTTGTGCAGGCGTGCTTAAGAAACGATCTGATAAAATTTTACCGCGTTTCGCTCTTTCTTCTTCTGTGAAAGAATTTAATACTGCATCTACTAATTTCTTGCGGCCTTCTCCGATGTATAGTTTACAATTCCATGGTTCACGGTGCTTATGATTAGGTGCCCATGTTGCATCATTTAATAGTTCAATTAATAAATCTTTTTCTACTGCTTTGTCTGTAAATGTACGAACAGAGCGTCTTTCTTTAATCACATTAGCGATGGAAGTATATGTAGTCATATTTATCTCTCCCTTATTTTTATCTATATGTATAAGTTTATCGTTAGTATTGATATTGATTTTCAATTTCGATTATACCTTAGTTTTTTACTATTAATCAATGTTTTATGTTGGAAAACTTCTAAAAACGTCATTCTATGCTGTGAATAAAAAAACTTAACTTGTTCACAAGTATTTCACATTTTATGGAAATGATATGTGTACAGTTTTCTACATTATCCATCTAGGAGGAGTTTACATGTACAAAAAAATCGCTGTTTGTATGACTATGGCAGCATTATTATGCGGGATATCCACCTTCCCTACATCCGCTGCCACGCCAAAAGCAGTAACAATGCATCACCATAAACCAATTTCAGAAGAAGAAATGCAATCGCTAGAAAAAATCGGCTATAACAAACATGAAATTTGGAAAGCTGCTCATATTGCAAGAATTAGTAATAAAGGAATAAAAGATGTTTTAGCTTACTATAAGCAAAATAAATCTTGGGAGAAAACAGCCGAGCATTTCGGTGTAGATCCAAGTAAGCTGAAAAAGCATCATATGAATAAAGAAACAAAGCAAGCACTGCTACAACAGTTAGCAACTATGCAAAAATCCACACCGGATCAGCTAAAGCAAAAAATGAAAGAATATAACATCAAATTGCGTCATCTTACTGTGTTAACAATCATCTCTCAAAAAAGCAATACCCCTCTTGACGATGTATTAAAAATGAAAAAAGATGGAATGGACATTAAACAAATTGCCGAAAAATTAAATGTAAAAAAAGAAGATATACGAGCGGAAATGATGAAATTAGTGAAGTCTATTAAAGAACAAAAAACAAATTAAAATGCTAAAAAGGAAGAGCCATTCACCACTCTTCCTTTTCTTTATGAACTTTCAATTTTTAAGTATAAATTCCCGTCTTTCCCAAAAACTAACACAAGTAAATGATGTAAGTTAGGGGTGAGAAAATGTTCGGTTTATCATCTAAGAAATCAAAAAAGACTAATACAAAAACACTTTGTTCTATTCCAGAATTTATACAAACCATGAAAGAATCAAGCGATTTTGTCTCTTATAACATACTTAAAGATGAAACGTTGTGCTTGTTTTATTATAAATCTGTCGTGGAAGCACTTATTATTAAACAATTCATTTTAACTCCTATAAAAAAGGAATCGGAACAAATCCAAAACATCTCTGATTTATGTAATATCATCTCTATTGAAGACATTATTACCTCCCCTTCTATTGATGATATTCGTGAAAAATTATTAGGTGGATATATTTTAATACGATTAAAAAACAATTCGAATCCTGATCAATATGCTTTAATTCGTGCCGAAAGTACTGTTTTAGGAAAACGATTATATAACGATACAGAAAATGAGTATAGCGTAATCGGGCCTAAAATCGGTTTCGTTGAAAACCTTGATACAAATATCCACTTATTACGCCGAAATATCGTAACGGAGCAACTCATTTTTAAAGAAGTTACCGTCGGATCTATATCAAAAACGAAAGTAGCAGTTGCTTATATAGAAGGAATTACAAATGAACAATTCATCAACACCGCAATACAACGGCTAGAAGACATTGACTTTGATGTCCCATTTGATTCAACTATGATTGAGCAATTTATTAGTGATAATAGCAATTCACCTTTTCCTGTTTTATTACCTACAGAGCGATTAGATCGAGCTGTATTTGCGTTAATTAACGGGGAAGTTTTAATTTTAACAGATGGCTCTCCATATGCTTTATCAGGACCAACAACGTTACTGGATTTTTTCATTTCACCAGAAGATTATTATTTACCGTGGATGATTGGATCGTTCTTTCGTATTATTCGTTTTTTCGGAGCTATATTTTCTCTGTTTTCCTCCGCTATTTATACAGCGGCTTTAACATATCATTATCAAATGATTCCTGCCGATTTACTAGGTCCTATTATTTTCTCGAGAGCTAACGTACCTTTCCCTCCTATTCTAGAAGCACTCTTTTTAGAAATTACAATCGAATTGCTTCGTGAAGCGGGAGCGCGTTTACCGACAAAAGTTGGACAAACGATTGGGATTGTTGGGGGGATTGTAATTGGCCAAGCATCTGTTGAAGCGGCTTTGACAAGTACAATTTTATTAATTGCAGTTGCTTTATCCGCTCTTGCATCTTTCACAACACCGACTGTAAAGATGTCTTCTACTATCCGGTTGTTACGCTTTCCTCTTATTCTTTTAGCCGGTGCATTCGGAGGATTAGGCCTTATTGTCGGATTTGTATTTATTTTAGCTCATTTAATTAAATTAAAATCACTTGGATCACCTTATTTATTACCTTTATATCCATTTCGTGGTTTAGGTACAGCAGAAGGTTTTCTTCGATTACCATTTAGTCAAACGGCACAAAGACCTTCTTTTCTTAGACCAAAATCAAAATGGCGCTACAATCCAAACAAATCGAAGCAAAAACGTGATGGTGAGAATGAATGAAAAAATTTTTATTGCACCTTATCATTATCTTCTTCGTTTTACAAACTGGCTGTACACAAACGTATATAGTGGATGCACAGCGTATTATTCATATTGCTGGATTTGACATCACAAAAAACAAAAAATTCCAAGGAACTATTCTATTCCCAGAGTACACACATGGTGTAAAGTCTAAACCAGAGACGCAAACAACATCTGCCCGTTCACTTGAAACAATTGCTTCACGATTAAATGCGAAATCTCCTCACAATGTTGTTGTAGGTCAAATGCGTGTCGTCCTATTTGGAAAGGCTCTAGGGGAACGCGGAATGGGAGAGATTATTACTAACTTACAACGTGACCCAAATATCGGGCGTGATGTACAACTAGCAATTGTAGATGGATCGGCTGAAGAGCTTTTAAATTACGGAAAAAAAAATGGGTCTTTATATATTGCTGATTTACTCGAGCAAAATATAAGAAATGAGAACATTCCACAAACTGAATTAAACATTTTTTTATATAATTATTACTCTTCTGTATGTGATGCCTATGTTCCTTATATTAAAATGGACGATAATCATTCTGTCGCTGTCAAAGGACTTGCCTTTTTAAAAGGCGATAAAGTCGTCATGTATACGGATAAAAGACATTCTGTTTTAGCAAAATTACTTATTAACCCTACGAAAAATGGACGTTACGAAGCAGCGATAACAAAGGATAAACATAAAGGTATGGTTGTTATACAAAACTTAGCTGGGGAAAATAAGTATGATATAGATCAAACTGGCGACATACCAAAAGTAAAAATCCATTTAAAATTAAATGGATTAATTAAAAACTCTCCTAATTGGATTGATCTAAGAAAAAAAACAAATATCAACTATATAAAAAAACAAATTGAACGAAATGTCGAAAAAGACTGTGAAGATTTAATAAAACAATTTCAAGAAAAGGAAATTGATCCTTTAGGAATACGAGATGAAATTAGAAGCCATACGAGAAAATGGAATATAAAACAAATTCGAAATATGTATAAAAATATAGCGGTAGATATAAATTTAGATCTTAATATTGTACAATCTGGAATCGGAGAATAGTGAGGTGAAATAAGCAATGAATACAATGAATAAAACAAAGACAGTCTCTCCATATTTTGCATTTATTTTATTGCATTCTCTCCAGATTGGTATAGGAATTCTCGGATATCAACGTGTAATTTTAAAAAACGCTGGTTATGATGCCTGGATTTCTCTTATTATTGCGGGAATTGCAACTCATATTGTGCTGTTTTGTATGTTAAAAATGCTTGAAAAAGACGGAGATTTAATTAGTATCCATACAACAACCTTTGGAAAGTGGTTTGGCTCTATATTTTCTGTAATTTTCACTCTTTATTGCTTATTATTTTGCCTTACTGTTCTTCGTACATATATGGAAGTGATACAAGTTTGGATTTTCCCTACCATTAAGTTATGGAAACTTACGCTTATGTTTTTGTTAGTCACTTACTACATTATAAAAGGTGGCTTCCGTTCTGTGACAGGGATATGTTTTTGGGGTATTGTTCTTCCTATTTTCGTTGTATTCTTTTTAATCTATCCAATGAAATATGCTCATTTCCGTAATATTTTACCAATTTTTACACATTCACCTTTTGACATGCTTATATCTGCAAAACACTCTGCATTGGAATTTCTAGGGTTTGAAACAATTCTTATCTTTTATCCCTTTATTGAAAAAGGAAAATTTTTAAAGCGATGGGCCCATGCTGGAATTGCTTTTAGCACCTTAATTTATGTAGTTTTAGCTATCGTATCTTTTATGTATTATAGTGAGGGTCAATTAAACCGTACTATTTGGCCTACTTTAACGATGTTAAAAATAATTAAAGTTCCTTTTATTCAGCGCTTTGAATATATTATTATTTTCGTTTGGTTTTTAATTATTTTACCAAACCTTTGCTTAACCATTTGGTCATCATGTCAAACGATGAAGCGTTCCTTTCATATTTCATTTAAATTTACATTACCGTTTTTTATTTTCATCATATTTTCAGCTTCTCTACTTTTCACAAACCGTGAAAGTATCAACACATTAAATACCGTACTATCTCAAGCGGGTTTATATATTGTATACGCTTATATCCCAATTTTATTTCTATTCCATTCGCTAAGATGGCGCTTCAAAAATCAGTCAAAAAAATCTTCAACCGATACACCGTAATCTCTGATACAATTTGATTAATACATTTGTAAAGGGGACAAGCGAATGAAAAAGTATGTATTTTCTTTACTTGCAGTACTAAGCTTAATTCTTGCTGGATGCGGAAGTACTGGTACAAATGACCAAAAATCTTCTGAATCAAAAAAAGAAGAACATGACCACGCATCGCACACTCAGCAAGCTGACATTCAAGAGAAAACAAAAGGAGTCGACACACTTCCTACCTTCCTAGATAAGCTTGATCCACAAATGAAAGATATCTACACTGTCGCTGGACAAAATGCAGAGCTATTAGATTGGATTCCATGCTATTGTGGTTGCGGTGAAAGTGTAGGACATAAAAATAATAAAAACTGCTTTATTCGTGAAATTAAAAAGAATGGTGAAGTTGTTTGGGACTCCCACGCAACGACTTGCGTCAATTGCCTAGAAATCGCAGTTGAATCTGCTTCCATGAAACAAAAAGGAAAATCAACGCTTGAAATTCGTAACTATATCGATAATAAATACAAAGAAGGCTATGGTAAACCAACACCTACGCCAATGCCAAAAGCTTAAAAAACGAGGAAACTCCTCGTTTTTTCTTTTCATTCACTTTTTTTCTTAACAAATTCTTTCAAGTGTATTTCTCCTTACTTATCACACACTATATATAACTCTCGGTAAGGAGGGTACACAGTGCAAACATATAACGACTATGATAAAGCTCTCTATTACACGTATTGCTGTAATTGGGATAAATTACTCGTTCTCATGGTTCAAACGAACGATCAATTATTTTCTAAGCGTATTGAGCATTTTTTACACGCTTATCAATACAGTAAAGAACTCCCAGAAGTTGATAAACAATTGCAGCTCCTATTTCAATATATTGACCACGCATCCCAAAAGTCTCATGTAGAAGAAGTAGAACAAATTCAAATGTAAACTATAGCGCTATTCTCTTCCGGAGAATGGCGCTTTTTTAAAATATTTATATCAATAAAAGTTTCTCCTTATAAAACTTTTATTGATAAACATATTTTTTCTTTCTTTTCCATACCACTTCATACTATAATTTAGTATGTAACTATTATAAGAGAGGTATAAAATATGGGACGAGAAAAAAAGCAAGAATATGCTTTACTTACCGCATGGGGAGCTTCTTTTATCGCTACACTAGGAAGTCTGTACTTTTCCGAAATCATGAAATTTGAGCCTTGTGTTCTTTGTTGGTATCAACGTATTTTTATGTATCCATTCGTTTTATGGCTCGGTATCGCTGTGGCAAAGAAAGACTATCGCATCGCAAATTATTCTTTACCAATCGCAACTATTGGTGCTTGTATTTCTTTATATCACTATGCAATTCAAAAAGTCGCAGCATTTTCAGCTGCTGGGGCAGCTTGTGGACGTGTACCATGTACGGGAGAATACATAAACTGGTTCGGCTTTGTGACAATCCCGTTTTTAGCACTTATCGGCTTTATTACAATCGCTGTTTGTAGCTTTATTGTCATCAAAAACAAATAAGGAGATGAAAGAATGAAAAAAATGCTCATATTTGGTGGTATTATTATCGCCTTGTTTGCGGCAATTTTCGCTGTAACACAAATGGAAGAAAAAACTACTACCAGCCAAAAAATGGAAGGAGGAAGTGCTACTGGTAGTCAAACAGATGGTCCTGACTACTACACAAATAAAATCTCTCTTTCAGATCTTCAAAAGAATTTAAAAGAGAAAAAAGAAGAAACAGTATACTTTTATCAAACCTCTTGCGTTCATTGCCAAAAATTATCTCCTGTCGTAGTGCCAATGGCTAAAGACTTGAACGTTGATATGAAAGTTATGGATATTGAAAAATTAGATGCTCCTTGGGATGAATATAAAATTCAAGGTACACCAACAATCATTCATTTTAAAGATGGCAAAGAAGTGAGCCGTATTAGTGGTGAACAGCCGAAAGACAAATTAAAAGAATGGCTTGAGCAAACGAAAAAGTAACGAGAAAAGGAAACTCCTTCTACACATGAAATGGGCGTAAAATCCCACACTAATGTATAAGGAGGGGGTTTTATGCCAGAAGTAAGATGTTCTGTTTCCAACTGTTCTTTTTGGGGACAAGGTAACTTTTGTCAAGCAAGTGCGATCATCGTTCAGCCTGATGCAGATGAAACTGGTCAAACTGAAAATGATTCATATACAGCTGCTGTTTTAACAAACGAGACGCTAGAAAGTTCTGTAGCAACGAGTGTAGAGACTTGTTGTCATACATTTAAGCCTAAATATTAAACATAAAAAGCATACGATTCATCGTATGCTTTTTTACATCCCTCTCCAAAAATCATGCATAATAAAAAAGTACAAAATAACGAGAACGGCCGTCCCGCATAGGGTAATGCGCCGATATATACTCTTCTCTCCTTCCCTCGCTTTCACAAACGCCCAAATAAATCCGAAGAACAATATTAAATCAACATATGGAACATAAAAAGAAAAGACGAGAAACGCATATAAATACACGATAAATAAACAGGTCGTTACTAAGAAAACTTTAAACGCAAATTCACTTTTCATAATATAACCGCCCCCTATCTGTACTGTATTATATTCAGCAAAATACAATAGTTGCAGTTAAACTCCAAGTATAAATAAGCTACCGTCTATAATACGGTAGCCATTACGGAACATTGTATTTCCGTTTATATATATTACTTAAAATTGAAGAAGGAATTTGCTCGTAACGAACTTTCTCTCCTGTTTCATCTATAATATACGAATTGTTTCCTATATAATATATTCCATCTTTTCGTTCTGAGTACACCGGATATCTTTCATTTGGCAATACAGTTTTTACTTTCGTTAACTGTCCATTTGGTTCTTGCCAATATATATCCGCGCGGTCTACTAACGTAAGTACTCCAATTTGTTCTTTTTCTATTTTTCGACCATTCCAGCTCACAACGCGATAACCAAGCTTATTCGCTTCATATTCGGGGCTCGTATGAAAACGAGAAATGATTACTTTTGTTTGTAATTGTACTCGGTCATATAACCATTGTATATCCCTGTCATGCATGCGAATACAGCCATTTGATTCCCTACTTCCAATCGTCCATTCCCGGTTCGTCCCGTGAATCGCATATTCATTCTTATCTAGTCCAAGCCACCTCGTACCGAGAGGGTTATTCGGTGCACCCCCAGGTATTTTTTTTCGATGGTATTCTTTATTTTTAAATTTAGTTATAATACAAAAATTACCTTCAGGCGTAGGTGTACGATCTCTTCCAGTCGTTACTAGAAATGTTTTTGTATAATTTCCATTCTCAAAAAAAGACAATTGATTTGTCGTAAGATTCACTAATATTAAATGATCTGTATTAGCAAAAGCACTAACTGGTAGGATGAAAAATAATAGTATGACGAAACATAACTTTTTCAGCTATATCCCCCCTAGCGCTCACTATAATAAGTGGAATTAACATTACTTTGCTCTTATAAATGAAAACTATCCATTTACAATAACGCCCCCATTTACATGTATCATTTGTCCAGTAACATAAGATGAATCGCCAGACGCTAAGTATACGTATGCCGGCGCTAATTCATATGGTTGACCAGGTCTTTGCATAGGGACATTGCTCCCAAACTGAGAGACTTTCTTCTCATCAAAGCTCGATGGAATAAGTGGTGTCCAAATCGGTCCTGGTGCAACACCATTTACACGAATCCCTTTTTGCACTAACGATTGTGAAAGTGATCTTGTAAAAGCTACGATTGCTCCTTTCGTTGCGGAATAATCAATTAAAGTTTCATTTCCTTCGTATGCAACGATAGACGCGGTATTTATAATAACATCCCCTTGCTTTAAATGAGAAAGTGCGGCTTTCGCAACGTGAAAATAAGAAAAAATATTAATACGAAAAGTCTTTTCTAGCTGTTCTGCTGTAATATACTCTAGTCCTTGCTGCGGATATTGCTGCGCGACATTATTTACTAAAACCTGTAAACTACCTAGCTGCTGGACGGTCTCTTGAACAACATCTTTACAATGCTGTTCATCACTTAAATCACCCGGCAACAATACACACTTTACACCTTCTTTCTCAACATATTGCTTCGTCTCATTAGCATCTTCTTCCTCATCTAAATAAGCAATCGCAACATTTGCTCCCTCTTTTGCAAAAGCGATGGAAACTGCGCGTCCAATTCCGCTATCTCCTCCCGTAATTAACACATTCTTTCCTTTTAACTTTTCACTTCCTTTATAATTTGGATCTTCAAACTGCGGAAGTGGATTCATTAATGATTCAATCCCCGGCTGTTTATTTTGATGTTGCGCTGGCATTGTTACAAAGTTTTTTTGCTGTGGCATAGCTACTTTCAACTCCTTTTTCTTAGCATGTGCACAATAAAAAGCTGAAATTCACACATTGGTTTACGATTAATATTCGAATTTAAGACACAAAATATGAATTGTTATAAACTTTTTATGCAAAACTATTGCAAAATAGTTAAAAAACGAATATTATATATAACTGTTGTGAAAATTATTCGTAAACAGAAAGGATGTTTATATGTTTAACCTTTCAAAACATAAAACTTCTATTAAAACTGAAATTATGGCAGGTATTATTACCTTCTTAACAATGGCATATATCATTGTCGTAAACCCTGTTATCCTTGGAGATGCAGGTGTTCCATTTGAACAAGCATTTACAGCAACAATTATTGCTGCTGTTGTCGGAACATTATTTATGGCAATCTTTACAAACTTACCAATCGCAATCGCGCCAGGTATGGGATTAAATGCTTACTTCTCTTACTCTGTTGTAAAAGCACATGAAGGCATGACTTTCGCAATTGCATTCTCTGCTGTATTCGTAGCAGGTATGATTTTAATTTTGCTATCATTTACATCTTTCCGTACAAAATTAATGGAAGCAATTCCTGAAAACTTAAAACATGCAATTACTGCTGGTATCGGTCTTTTCATCGCCTTTATCGGTTTACGTTTAACAGGTATCGTTACAAAAAATGATGCAAACTTAGTTGGACTTGGTGATCTTCACTCTGCTCCAGTTCTACTAGCACTAGCTGGACTTGGAATTACTATTGTTCTTATGTCTTTAAATGTAAATGGCGCACTATTTATCGGTATGCTATTAACTGGTATTATCGCTTTCTTCACAGGACAGTTAACATTCTCAAACGGTGTTACATCAATGCCTGGATTACCAGAAGGAATTATCGTTTCAAATCCAATTACTGCTGTATCTGACGTAATTAACTACGGATTATATGGCGTTGTATTCTCATTCTTCCTTGTTACACTATTCGATACAACAGGTACATTACTTGGCGTTGCACAACAAGGTGGATTTATGAAAGACGGAAAGCTTCCAAAAGCAGGACGAGCTCTTCTATCTGACTCATTCTCAGCAACTATTGGTTCTATGTTCGGAACAACACCATCAACAGCTTACATTGAATCATCTGCTGGTGTTGCAGCTGGTGGTCGTACTGGTTTAACAACTGTTACAGTAGCTGTTCTATTCGCACTAACAGCATTCTTCGGCCCATTAGTAAGTGCTGTTTCTGGTGTATCAGCTATTACTGCACCATCATTAATTATCGTTGGTAGTCTTATGATGGGTTCAGTTCGCCACATCGATTGGGACGCATTTGATGAAGCATTCCCAGCATTTTTAGTAATCTTAAGCATGCCACTTACATCAAGTATCGCAACAGGTATCGCACTTGGATTTATTTCATACCCACTTATGAAAGTAGCAAAAGGTAAATTCCGTGCTGTTCACCCACTTGTGTATGTATTCGGCATCTTGTTCGCTTATCAATTGATTTTCTTACCACATTAAAAAAGTAGAGCATCGAAATCCGATGCTCTACTTTTCTTTTATAACAATCATTCAAACTATAAAGGCACCTCCAAAATATGAAGGAGCTTATAACCTTTTAATACTTCTCTTCTACCTGTAATTCTTTACTATACTTTTGAATGAACACTGATGAAATAACCATTACTATGCCCACACTAAAACCAATAAGTTGATCTAATAATATTTCATCATGAATAAACCAGCGAAGTAAAAATACACCACCAAAAATAAGCATCATGATAAATCCAGTATGTCCAAGTCCTTTATATACATTTTCCATATGTATCACCTCTCTACATACTTTCATCCATATTATACCATAACCTAAAAGCGTGTATAACCAACATTCGGTATTGAAACCAATAATAAAAAAGACTGCAGAGAACTCCATCTCCACAGCCTAATTATTATTTTTGCAAAAACGCCTGCAAATCTGCAAACTGTCTCTTTGCATCTTCATAGCCTTGCTCGTATAAATTTTGTAGTTTTGCTGTATCTTTTTCCATACGATCTACTTGAAGCGGCACTTCTGGGCGAATAACAAATAAATTACCAGCTTGCTCTTCTTTTTCAATATAGTGAAGTGTTTCATTATACACTTCATAACGATTCAACATCGTGTTAACAAGATTCGGATATTTTTTATAAGCTTTTCCTGCAATCCATCCGAATTTTGATTTTTTCTTCGCGTAACCATGATTTCTCGTTAAAATAACGACTGATTTTTTAAATCCATCTTCCTGTGCCTTACGAACTGGAATTGGATCAGAAATCCCGCCATCTAATAACTGCTTACCACGATAATTTACTACTGGTGCAATGAAAGGCAATGAACTAGACGCTTGTAATAAATTTAGTGCATCATCATTCGTTCCTTCTTTCTCAAAATAAACAGATTGTCCTGTTTCACAATCCGTCGTTCCTACAAGGAAACGTTCTGGGCTATTAAAGTATGTTTCAAAATCAAACGGAACATGCTTTTCTGGAATTTCATGAAAAATGAAATCCATATCAAATAGCTGACGTTTTCTCCATAAGTTTTTATACGACAAATATTTCGGATGTGATGCATAATCAATATTGACCGTTTTATTTCTATTTCTTTGTCTGGAAAGATACGACGCTGCATGACAAGCACCAGCTGATACACCGATTACATATGGAAAATATAAACCTTGTTCCATAAAGTATTCTAATATCCCACCCGTATATACACCACGCATACCGCCGCCTTCTAATACTAACCCCGTATTTTCAAGCATGTTACTCTCTCCTCTATATATATTGACTCTTTAATTATTCACCATGTTAAGTATCTTTTTCTATTATATATGAGTTCTTTCAGAAATTATATTTAAAAGACTTGAGAAAAAGGAGTTTTTTCTTCCAATTATATTTCCAAATGATCGGAGACATCCTTTATAAACCTTTGAATAAAGTCTTGCTCTTCTTTCGTATATCCATCTAAAAGTAACAACCACTTTTCTTCAGCTTGCTTATGCAATTTTTCATGAGCTTTATATATTTCATTGCCGCTTTCCGTTAAGCGAAAGAAGATTTCTTTTTGATTATCTAACATTTGCATCTTCTCAACGAATTGCTTTTGAAACAACTTCGTACAAATTTTAGAGATTGCTCCCTTCGTCATGCCCATTTCTGTCGTAATTGCCGTTACATTCATCAAACCATTTTTTCCGATACATTCGATTACATGTAACTCAGATAAAGACATACTACTTACACCTGTCTCATAAAGAAACTTCTCGTTTTGTCGTTTTAAATGTTCTTCTTTTTTATGCAAAAGTGTACGAATGTCCGACAGTATTTCCATTTGCTTCGTTGTATGCTTCAATCCGTTCGCCTCCTAAGTTTCCGAAGAAACAATTTAACTATATACCATTTTAAAATTATTTTTTCATCTTTACAAGGGAGAAAATCATGTTAAAATAAATTTAGTTTCCGAGGAAACTAAAATACAAGGAGGTTAACAAGATGAAAAAATCTAAACTAACTTTCATTTTATATGTTGTCTGTATTAGTGCCTTACTCGGTTCCTTCGCTCAAAATATTTACACACCTATCTTACCGATGATTCAAAATTCTTTTCACACTTCTCTTTATCTTGTAAATGTAACAGTTTCACTTTTCACATTCATTCTTGCAATTATGCAGCTCGTATATGGACCTTTAATTGATACAAAAGGGAGAAAATCTGTCCTTATCCCTAGTTTAGTCATTAGTACAATTGGTTCAATCGGATGTGCTTTTTCGGCAAACATTTATTTATTTCTCTTTTTTAGAGCTGTTCAAGCTATAGGAATAGCGGCTATACCTGTAGTTTCAGCAACGATTATCGGCGATTTATTTGAAGGAAAAGAACGCGGAGAAGCGATGAGCCTATACCAAATGTTACTTGCCCTCGCACCTACAATGGCTCCTCTCATAGGTGGATTTCTTGGCAGTATAAATGGTCACTTATCTGTATTTCTCTTTTTATCTACACTTGGCATTATCTTATTAATTATAAACATTTCACTACTTCCAGAAACAAAGCCGAATGTAATTAAGCAGTCTAAAGCACAAAAGAATTACTCTCTTATCTTAAAAAATAAAACTGGATTTTCTATTACTCTTATTGGCTTCATTCAATTTTGTATTTACTTTTGCTTTCTCGTTTTTTTACCGAGCATTTTAGCAAATTCATTTCATCAAGCTGCAAATGAAATTGGTCTTATGTTTGTACCAATGTCTCTTTCTATCATGCTAGGAAGTTTTTGCTACAAGTTTTTGCAAAAACGCCTCACAACAAAGCAAACTTTATTTATTACGAGTTTCTTCAATATTATATGTGTCGTTTTATTCTCTTTCACATATAGCATCAATATCCCATTCATCATTATCGTTACATCTTTGTACGGTTTTAGTATGGGACTTTCTATGCCAACTCACACTACTTTATTAACAGAAGAATTCGTGCAAGAACGTGCAACAGCTATCGGTATGTACAACTTCATCCGCTATCTTGGTATGGGCACAGGGCCACTTATAGGTGGATTTCTTTTATTTAACCAAAATTACTTTTGGATTTTCTTCCTAGGCGCAATTATGTTTTTACTTGTAATCTTATATGCAATGAAAATGCTAAGTTTTCATTCTGTACAAAAAGCAAAATAGAGCCCCCAAAAAGGTCGGCTCTATTTATCCTCTTTGATCCGCAACAATATGAATATCAATATACCTCGTTTGCCTCATAATCTCATTTACAATCGAACCTTTTCGTATTTCTTCCCAACGAGTTCTTGCCGATTGCCCAAGTAAAATTTGCGTTACTTGTAATCTTTTCGCAACCTCAATAATAACATCCGCTGGCTTTCTCCCTCTTGCTTCTTCTAATACAAAACTTGCATCAAATTGATTCGTGAGCGTCTTCCACTCTTCAATTGTTTGTTTTTTACCAGCTGAAAGAGAGTCTATATTTTCTCTTTCAACATTTAATACATACAATTCAGCATTTAACCGATCAGCCATGCGCCATCCCCGTCTTATTAATTTCTCCGCTGTTGAACTGTATTGTACACAAACGAGAATTTTTTCTTTCACTCCGATTGGTTCTATCACTGTTTGACTAATCTTTTCGTCCATATCGTCAGCGACTTCACGAAGCGATAATTCCCTGAGTGCTCCTAAATTATTAAGCGTAAAGAAATTTTGTAAGCTTTGCTGAATTTTTTCTTCTTTATATATCTTTCCGTCTATTAACCTCTTCCGAAGTACTTCCGGTGTTGCATCAACGAGCTGAATTTCATTTGCTTTTTGTAAAATAAAATCTGGAATTCGTTCTCTTACTTTTACATTCGTAATTTGAGCTACAATATCATGAACACTTTCTAAATGTTGAATATTAAAAGCTGATAATACCGATATACCAGCCTCTAACAATTCCTGCACATCCATATAACGTTTCTTATATTTAGAACCAGGAACATTACTATGCGCAAGTTCATCCACTACGACTACTTGCGGCGCGCGTTTTTTTATTCCTTCCACATCAAGCTCATAAAATACCTTTCCTTTATACTGTATTTCTTTCAAAGGAACTTTTTCTAAATCAGCAATTGCTTCTTCCGTCTCTTTTCTTCCATGCGTTTCAATTAAACCAATTACAATATCAATTCCATCTTTTTTCATTTCCCTTGCATCAAAGAGCATTTTATAACTTTTTCCTACGCCTGGAGCTGCTCCTACATATAACTTTAACTTTCCCCGATTTTGTTGCCGAATATATTCTAAATATTCCTCTGGCGTTCGCCTTTGAAACTTCGGTTCATAATCATCCGCATACAAAATAAACACTACCTTTCATTCGAAACAACGCTACCTCAATCCGTTAGATTGAGGTAGCACTGTTACTATTTCATTAATTTTTGTAATGCTAAATTTAGCTTTAAGACATTCACTCGATTTTCTCCAAATAAGCCAAGTGCCGCACCTTCCGTTTGATCTTTAATCAATTGATCTAGCGTTTCTTTCGGAATATTTGTTAATTTCGAGATGCGATCTACCTGCACAGAAGCTGCCTTCGGACTAATGTCAGGATCAAGCCCTGAACCTGAATTTGTCACTAAATCAATCGGTACTTCTGTAACTGGAACGCTCGGATTTTGTTTCTTCCACTCTTCAATACTTTTCTCTACTCGTTTCTCTAAATCTGGATTAGATGGTGCATAGTTATTTGAACCAGATGCTTCTGCCTTATATTCAATACTAGAAACACGCCCTTGAAAATAACGTGGATCCGTGAAGTTTTGCCCGATTAATTTAGAACCAATCACTTCATTTTTATCATTATATATTAGACTTCCATCCGCATTATCCTTCATCACTGCTTGTGCAATACCAGTAACAATAAGTGGGTATACAAGTCCACACAACACTAGAAATGTAAAAGTAATACGGATAATTGGTGATAGTATACTTTGTTTCTTTTCCATCTTTTTCCCCTCTTCCTTATATGAACAAGCCGACAATTATATCAATTACTTTAATTCCAATGAACGGAACGATAACTCCGCCAAGCCCATAAATAAGTAAGTTTCGGCTAAGCAATGCATTAGAACTCATCGGTTTATATGCAATACCTTTCATCGCTAACGGAATGAGTAATGGAATAATAACAGCGTTAAATATTAATGCTGATAAAATCGCTGACAGTGGTGATGTTAATTTCATAATGTTCAATGCTTCCATTTGCGGAATCGCAAGTGTAAACATCGCTGGAATAATCGCAAAATATTTCGCTATATCATTCGCAATACTAAACGTCGTTAACGCACCTCGGGTCATTAACAATTGCTTACCAATTCCTACAACCTCAATAATTTTCGTCGGATTCGAGTCTAAATCAATCATGTTCGCCGCTTCTTTCGCTGCTGTCGTACCACTATTCATCGCTAATCCAACGTCAGCCTGTGCTAATGCCGGAGCATCATTTGTACCATCACCTGTCATCGCTACAAGTTTCCCTTTATCTTGCTCTGCTTTAATAACCGCAATTTTATCTTCCGGTTTACACTCGGCAACGAATTCATCTACTCCAGCTTCTTTTGCAATGGTTGCTGCTGTTAACGGATTATCACCTGTACACATAACCGTTTTAATCCCCATTTGGCGCAACTGTTCAAAACGCTCACGCATACCCGGTTTTACTGTATCCTTTAAATAAATTAAACCGTAAATACGATTATCTACTGCAACTACAAGTGGTGTTCCGCCCTCTTTTGAAATTAAGTCTGCTTTTTGATTTACATCTTTCGGAATTGTTCCGCCTTGTGACTCAACCCATTCAATAACGGCACCTACAGCACCTTTTCTCACTTTCGTTCCGTCTTGTAAATCAACACCACTCATTCTCGTTTCTGCTTTAAACGGAACAAACTCACCTTGTTCTGCAAGTTCTCTATTATATGATATAGATTTTCCCTGCACATACTCGATAACAGATCGACCTTCTGGTGTTTCATCTAAAACAGAACTAATAGCGGCCCACTTTCCAACTTGCTCAATCGTTTCATTTCCTACAGGCAATAATGTATGAGCCATCCGGTTTCCAAAAGTAATTGTACCCGTTTTATCTAAAATAATTGTATTAATATCGCCCGCAGCTTCTACTGCTTTCCCTGACATCGCTAACACGTTAAATTTTG
The DNA here is from genome assembly GCF_058792475.1 of Bacillus sp. MT94. NCBI lineage: Bacteria > Bacillati > Bacillota > Bacilli > Caryophanales > Bacillaceae > Bacillus > Bacillus sp. MT94. The sequence continues at coordinate 644,426 of NZ_JBXAEZ010000003.1, forward strand.
TCACCCGGTCCATCCCAGCAATACCAATCGCTGATAGCAAACCACCAATTGTCGTTGGAATTAAACAAACTAATAATGCAACTAGCACAGCAGTATCAATTTGAAACCCTAAATAATTTGTAAAAATCGGCAACGTCACAACGACGATCAAGAAAATAAGAGTTAAGCTCGTTAATACTGTATTTAAAGCAATCTCATTCGGCGTTTTTTGACGAGCAGCTCCTTCTACTAAAGAAATCATTTTGTCTATAAATGATTCACCAGGATTACTCGTAATGACAATTGTAATTTCATCACTTACGACCATCGTTCCACCTGTTACGGAACAAAAATCACCGCCTGCTTCTTTTATAACAGGAGCTGATTCCCCTGTAATTGCAGATTCATCTACAGATGCTAATCCTTTGATTACTTCGCCATCATTCGGAATCATTTCTCCTTGTTTTACGATAACAACGTCACCTTTTGTAAGATTAGTTGCTGAAACTTGGACAATGTCTCCATTTTCTTTTACAACATTTGCAAACACATCTTTCTTCGACTGCTTTAAAGAATCGGCTTGCGCTTTACCACGACCTTCTGCTAATGCTTCTGCAAAATTCGCAAATAAAACTGTAAATAATAGAATGAGAGAAACTGTTATATTAAACCAACCTGGTATACTACTAGAACTACTTGGAAGAAAAGATAAAATGAACGTAATGATGAATCCAATTTCCACAACGAACATAATCGGATTCTTTATCATGACTTTCGGATTCAATTTCGCAATGGATTGCTTCATCGCATGTGTTACGATATCACGATCCATCGTTTTCGCTTGTCTAACTTCATCTTCTACAGCATGTATTTGTGACTTATTTAATTGTTTTTCTTTTACTACTACCGGTCTCATCATTTACCCTCCATTACTTCAATGTAAGAAATTCTGCAATTGGTCCGAGTACTAACATCGGGAAGAATGTTAATGCACCGACAATTACAATTGTTCCGATGAAGATACCACCAAATAAACTATTATCTGTGCGGAACGTTCCGACTGTTTCTGGCACTACCGTTTTTTCTTTCAGCGAAGCTGCCACAGCTAGCATCGTAATTAAACTAAAGTAGCGTCCTAAAAACATAACTAAACCAGTCGTAATATTCCAAAACGGTGTATTATCTCCTAATCCTTCAAATCCAGATCCGTTATTCGCAGCTGACGATGTATACTCATATACAACTTGCGTTAAACCGTGGAAACCAGAATGAGAAATAGCATCCGTCCCTAAATTTGTTGAAAGAGCTAATGCCGAAAATCCTAAAATGAGCAATGGATGAAATAAAATCGTGACCGCGATTAATTTCATTTCCTTACCTTCAATCTTTTTACCTAAAAACTCTGGTGTCCGTCCAACCATTAACCCAGATATAAACACCGCGATAATTGCATACATAATAATATTTACAAAGCCTGCTCCAACTCCGCCATACACTGTATTTAACATCATATTTACAAGTGGAACTAGACCGCCAATTGGTGTTAACGTATCATGCATTGTATTAACAGCACCAGTTTCAGCAGCTGTCGTTACTGTTGCGTATAGTGAAGAAAATACTGTTCCAAATCGTACTTCTTTCCCTTCTGTACTTCCTTGTACATGTTCGATACCCATTCCATTTAATGCCGGATTCCCGTTTAGTTCAGATGTCGTAATCGTTATAAATCCTAGTAAAAACACCATAAAAAGTGACACGAAAAGGATGCGGCCTTGTTTTTTATTTCCGACCATTCGTCCGTACGTAAATGGAAGTGCTGTTGGTAATAACATCATAAGCATCATTTGCAAAATATTACTCATTTGTCCTGGATTTTCGAAAGGATGCGTAGAGTTTGCTCCGAAAAATCCACCGCCGTTATTTCCAAGTTCCTTAATGGAAACGAATGATGCAACAGGTCCACGTAAAATACTTTGCTTTGCACCTTCAATCGTTTGTGCTGTAACCGCCCCATCTAACGTTTGTGGTACACCAAGTGCGACAAAAACTAGTGCCGCAATAAATGCGATAGGAAGAAACACTCTCGTTAACGCTCTCGTAAAATCAACGAAAAAGTTACCAAGTTCTTTTCCAGCAAGTCCTCTTATAAAAGCCATAACGAGCGCTAATGTCGTTGCTGGTGCCGCAAACATTAAAAATGTAATTCCGATTAATTGTGATAAATAAGATAAACCATTTTCACCGCTATAATGCTGTAAGTTTGTATCAGCCATAAAACTAATTGCTGTATTAAAAGCGAGCGTAGGCTCCATCCCTTCAATATGCGCTGGATTTAGTGGCAGCACACCTTGTAATCTGAAAATGAAGTATACGACAACGATCATAAATCCATTTAATAAAACTAATGATAATGCGTACTGTTTCCACGTTTGATTGTATGCTTTTACACCCGTAATTTTAAAAATAAGTTTTTCAAAAGGCCCGAATACTTTATCTAACGTTTTGCTACCTTGAAAAGCTTTTTCTAAATAAATCCCCGTTGGCTTTGCTACTAAAATAAACAAGAGCATTGTAATAATGACTGCAACCCAAATCATAATGAATGATTCCCCCTAATTAAAACTTCTCTGGATTTAATAATGCATACACTAAATACACTGTAATTGCTGCGACAATAACCGATAAGACAATCATCATGATTGCTTTCCTTCTTTCACAACTTTATCTGACCAACTTGCAAGACTTGCCATCGATGCAACTAATAAAATAAAAATCCCGACCATTACAACATCTAACATAACTATCCCTCTCTTCTTTTTTGTAAAAATTTACCATCAAAATATTAAAAAAGAACACTGAGCTCTACTCAGTGTTCAAAAAATGAACAACAAAAAGTAAACCTCCTCTCTAAACGCTTACGAGGTTAGCTGTCGGATTCGGGCCTAAAGAGTAGCCCTACTTTCAAAACTGAAAGATTCACCCCAAGTGACGATGCACAAAATTGGTTCCCCCGCTCCATTTCTGGAACTCAGCGATTTTAGGTTTTTTTGGAAATTTTATGAATGATTTATGAGAGTAAATATACTCCTCTATATTTCACTTGTAAAGGGGTAAATTGCTGAAAATAATAATATTTACATTCATTTAAACGCTTACATTGAAGATTATTACTATTATTTCATCTATTTTCTTTATTTCTCTTTTCTTTTCTTAAAAATGACCTTTTAAATATGAAATAAAAAGAGCGAATGACATGAAGTGCATAGCCTGTTGCACTCAGCATTCGCTCTTTTTTATTCAACCTTTATTCTCCTCTTAAAAATGCACGTAAATTTCTCCCACGAATATAAACTTGTGTCAATTCTGCATGTAGCTGCTCATACTCGGTAATATCCATCTCTAAATACAAAGCATCTTTTGACGGTAATATAATATATGGCCCGGGAAAAAGAGGATCAATCTGAACCAATTCTTGAACTCGCTCTACCGATACTGCCCAACGATTTGCTATATCTCCAAGTAATAGTACCTTCATCATTTCTTCCCCCGCCCTATTCAAAAAATAAAAAAGAAATATTATCACAATTTGTAAACACGACAAACTTAGCTCCAATTGTTTCATAGAGCCTCGCTGGATATCGTTTATTCCTTGTAACAACAGTAATAGGTGCTTGAAAAAAAAAACGAATGTGTTCTGTGAAGAAACTAACGATTGGAAGCTCATCCCCTAGTAAAATGACCTTCTTAATACACTCACAAATACTAGTAAAATCCTGCTCCTTACTACAACTATAAGTCCAATCAAACCCACAATTCCTAACTTCAGCCGCTACCTCTTCATTTGCTGTAAAAATAACTAACTCATGTTGAAATGCAACTAGATCTCTTAAACTATTTACCTTACTTTCTTCTCCAACACAAATAAGTGTTAGTTCCATGTACCTCATCCTCCTTAGTATAAAAGAAATCAAACATAGATTGATATTCCCCTATACTAATCAGATCGATGAAGTGATGTATCCATCATGGCACCGTCCTCTCTCAAGACGCTTACGAAGTTAGCTGTCGGATTCGGGCTTTGAGAGTAGCCCTACTTTCAAATTTGAAAGATTCACCCCTAGTGACACTGCACAAATTGGTTCCTCCGCTCCATATAATTGGACTCAGCGTTTACAAAAAAATATATTCTGGCTGATATATTACTCCTGTATTTTGAAAAAGTAAACAGAAAAAAAGCCAGTTATAAAACTGGCTTTTCACTTATCTATACACGCGTTCTATTCACTTTATACGCAAAATGATTCGTCGGTCCATGACCACTACCAATATTCAATGGCTCTTCAATTGCTATACTAATAAATCGTTTTGCTTCTTGAACAGCATCTTCAATTGAGTATCCTTTCGCAAGTCCTGCTGTAACCGCTGAAGCAAATGTACACCCACTTCCGTGCGTTTGCTTTGAAGGAATTCGCTCGCTTCTAAACTCAATAAATTTTTCTCCATCAAAGAGGAAATCAATTACTTCATTACCTTGATATTCTGCATGTCCGCCCTTCATAAGCACATATTTAGCACCTAATTCGTGCAATACTTTTGCAGCTTCCTTACTATCTTCAACATTATGAATCTCCATCCCAGTTAACACTTCTGCTTCTGGGACATTCGGTGTTATAACAGTTGCTACTGGTAATAAATATTCTTTTAATGCTTGAACTGCTTCTTGCTGTAATAATGATGCACCGCCTTTTGCAATCATAACGGGATCTAGCACAATATTATTCCAGCCAAATTTTTTAATTTGTTCTGCAACAATTTGAATTATTTCACTACTAAATAACATTCCTAGTTTCACTGCATCTGGTGTTAAATCCGTACCAATTGAATTCAGCTGTTCTGTAATACCTTCTAACGGAACAGGATATACCCCTTGAACGCCAAGCGTGTTTTGAGCAGTAATTGCCGTCATAGCCGTCATTCCGTATACACCAAGCTCTTGGAATGTTTTTAAATCTGCCTGAATTCCAGCACCGCCGCCGCTATCAGACCCTGCAATTGTTAAAGCTTTATTCACTTTCATCCCACTCATCCTTTTCTATCCAAAATAGCGATGATAAATCGTTTTTGCTTCGCTTATATCTTTCGTTCCATGTACGAGCACACGGCCATCTTTAAAGGCGACTAACCTCTTGTCTTCAACAGAAAATGATAGTAAATATGGATTTACATTTAAATCATTCACGCGACCTTCCAGCAACTCTTTATATTGTTCAAAATTCATTTCCTCTTTATGAGGTGGTCTAATTTGAACTGTATTTCGCCCGCATAAAACTGCTGTTTTTGATGTGTTCTCTTTATTTAAATACGGATATAATGCATTCTCTCCGCATGAAGAACAATTATGCTGGCGAAGCTTTTGCACATTCATACATGAATACTCATTCTTCCACATATCAAACGATACAAGCCCATCTCGAAGTGATTCGTAATCTTCTACTAACAGTTTAAGAGCTTCTGTTACTTGATGAGAAACGACAAGAGATACAGCAGGTGATATAATACCCGCTGTATCACATGTTGCCCCGCCAAGCGGAATCGACTGCAATAAACATGATAAACATGGTGTTTTACTAGGAATGATTGTGTAAGAAAGACCGTAACTACCTACACATGCACCGTAAATCCATGGAATAGAATATTTTTGTGCTATATCATTCACAATAAAGCGTGTTTCGAAATTATCAGTCGCATCAATAATTACATCAACGTTTGTAACAAGTTCTTCTAGCTCTTCAGCTGTTACATCTTGAACGAGAGCTTTTATTGTTACATCGCTATTAATCTCTTCTAAACGTTTTTTAGCCGCTATAGCTTTTGGGAGATTATTCTTTACGTCGCTCTCTGCATACAATTGTTGTCTTTGTAAATTACTCCAATCTACATAATCACGGTCAACAATTGTTATCTTGCCAACACCCGCTCTTACAAACATCTCTGCATTTGCACTACCTAATGCACCTGCACCGATAATAAGTACATGCTTTTCTCTTATCTTTTGCTGCCCTTCTGCTCCAATTGGAGAAAATAGTTCTTGGCGAGAATATCGATTATTCAACTACGCTCATTCCTTCTAAAGGACTACTTGCAGTTGCACAGCGCTTACGTGCAATACGACCTGCTTCAAATCCTAAACGGCCTGCTTCAATACTTAGTTTCATTGCCTGCGCCATTTTAATAGGATCTTTTGCTCCTGATACAGCTGTATTTAATAACACGCCATCTGCTCCTAATTCCATTGCAAATGCCGCATCAGCTGGGCTACCAATACCAGCATCAACGATAACTGGTACTGTCGCTTGTTCAATAATGAAGCCCAAATTTAATGGATTTACAATACCAAGTCCTGATCCGATTGGAGATGCTCCTGGCATAATCGCATGCACGCCAAGCTCTTGTAATTTACGTGCTAATACAACATCATCAGATGTGTACGGAAGTACGATAAATCCTTCTTCCAGTAACATTTCAGATGCCTTTAACGTTTCTACCGGATCCGGTAATAACGTTCTATCATCACCAATAACTTCTACCTTTATCATGTCACAAAGCCCAGACGCTTTTGCTAATTTTGCAATGCGAACAGCCTCTTCAGCATTTTTTGCCCCTGCTGTATTTGGTAATAACGTATATTTTTTCACATCAAGTTTCTCTAATAAATTAGGTTGCTTTGCATCAAAGATATCCATACGACGTACTGCAAATGTTAAAATTTCAGCTTCAGAAACGTCAATTGCCTTTTGCTGTACGTCAAAATCAGGGAATTTACCTGTACCTAATAAAAGTCTAGAATGAAATGAAAATGGTCCAATGTTCAACATAATCAACCGCCTCCTACGAAAGTTACAATCTCAATTTGATCTCCATCAAAAACAGATGTATCTGTATGATCATCTTTTTGTAAAATATCTTTATTACGCTCTACTACAACAATTCTGTTATCTAACTCTAAATGTGTAAGTAACTCAGCTACTGTTTTTACACTCGCTGGCACTTCAATTTGGTTACCATTAATTTTTAATCTCAAACTTCCATCCCCTCTCTAAACTCTTCTAGAAAGCAATGAATCTAGCAAATGATTCTCTTGCTCTCCTTCTATTAAATCAGCCATATATTGGCCAGAAATAGGACTTAATAAAATACCGTTCCGATAATGGCCCGTGCAAGCATATAAACCTTTTATTTCTTCATGCTCTCCCATATAAGGAGCTTCATGATTCGATTGTGGTCTTAATCCTGCCCATGCGCTTTCCCATTCTGCTTCTTTTAAAGCTGGCAATATTGTATAAGCACGCTCCAATATAGAAGTTATACTTTCTGGCTGCACAGTTTTATTGAACGTATGTGGCTTCATTGTTGCCCCAATTACGTAACGTCCACCGCGCTTTGGAGCAATGTAAAATCTTTCTTGAAAAATAGGTGCTTTTAAAAGTTGTTTTCTACTTCTTACCGCAACCACTTCTCCTTTAACTGGATATGTACCCCAATCGCGGTGAAAATAACTGAGTAACTTCGTGCTCCATGAACCTCCTGCAATAACGACTTTCTCACATGTGACAATACCTTCGCTCGTAAAAATTCCGGTCACTTTATTATTTTCAATACGAATATCAAACACTTCTGTCTGTTCATATATATCAGCACCTGACATTGCCGCAGAATGTGCGAATGCTTTCGTAAGCTCTGGTGCAATAACATGACCGTCTTTCGGATAATATACTGCTCCTATAATAGATTCGGATAGATACGGCTCTTTTTCCCGCACATGGTCTCCCGTTAGAAAATAGGAATCTTCACCTGTTTTTTGCTGCCAATCCATAATGTGAAGAATTCTTTCCTTCTCATCTTCATTTTGAGCAATACGATAAATTCCTTTTTCTTCATATCCAATATCAATACCCGTCTTTTCACGTAAAACTGCTGCAAGTTGTGGAAATATAGCTCGGCTTTCTCTAGCAAGTTCAAATAGCGGATCATACGCATCCCATTCTGCCTGAACACCAAGTAGACCAGCAGCTGCTTTTGAAGCTTCCGATGCAATTCTTTGCTTCTCTACAATCGCTACTTTATGTCCTCTTTCTGCTAGAAAATGTGCAACTGAACTACCAATTACACCACCACCAATAATCGCTACATCATACTTCTCACACATGTTTTTCCGCCCACTTTCTTATTGATTCCTTATAAGATTTCGCTTTGCTATACGGGTCACTACTACTTACAATTCCGGACATAACTGCTATACCGCTTACACCGTTAGTAAGGACATCCACTGCGTTTTCTGGAGTAATTCCTCCAATTGCTGTAATCGGTATAGATAAACACCTTGCAATGTCAGAAATTTCTTCAAGCCCTCTCGCTGGCACACCTTTTTTACAATCTGTCGGAAATACATGACCATAAACGAGTGAATCTGCTCCATTTTTAAATGCTACTATCGCTTCATCTAGCGAATGCACAGAATAACCGACATGCAAATACGAAAACTTTTCTTTCACTGACTTTACATCTGTGCTTCGATACCCTAGTTGAACACGAGGAATATTTAATAAAATTGCAATATCAATTCGATCATTTATGACAATTTTAGAAGCCGGAAAGCCTTCCATTAAAAGACTTTCCACACCTTCATATAACTCCTTCGTACTCTTCTCACGCTCACGAATATGCAAATAATCAATCTCACTCTCAATTTGCATCGCTACATTCACTAACTCTTCGAATGGCATATGGCCATTTGAGATTACGTGGAGCTCATTTTTCATATTCATTCGCCTACTTTAAAATATTTTCGAATAGTTCATCGGCTGGAACGGTTTCTTTCGTCATTCCTTTGTCCTTCAGCCATTTATTTTGTTTCTCCCAAGATTCTTTTGAATCTGATAAAAATGGCTCATCTTTCGTTTCCATCTTCTCTAATAAAATTTTCATACTTTCCTTTTCAACTTCTGGCACAAGTGGGAAGTTTTCTTTTTCTTGATGATTTAATAAAATATTCAATGCTTCATCTGGGTTTTTCTTCATGAAATCATAGCCTTTTTTCGTACCACGTAAGAAAGCTTGCAACGCTTCTTTATCTTTTTTCAACGTTTTATCACCTGTTACAAACACAAGTTCATGATAGTTCGGTACTCCGTAATCAGCTGGATTAAAGTAAGCTGGTTCATGGCCTTCATGACGCATAACCGGTACTTCATGATTAATGTATGCCCCTGTTACCGCATCCACTTTTTTCGTAATTAAGGCTGGTACTAAATCAAATCCAACATCAACTACTTTCACTGTATCAGGATTACCACCAGCTTCTTTTACCATCGTTTTTAAATACATCCCACTTAAAGGTGTTCCAGAATATCCTACTGTTTTTCCTTCTAAATCTTTCGGTGATTGAATACCCGCTGATTTCAGCGATACGACATGATTTAATGGTGAACGTACGACAGCCCCAATTGATTTCACTGGAATTTGCTCATTTGCTCTTGCCATAACAACATCTGGCTGATAATACAAGCCAACTGTCACCTTCCCTGCTGCTGCCAATGTTAATGGATCAGTCGGATTAGAAGGGAATTTAATATTTACCTTTACACCTTCTTCTTTAAAGTATCCTTTTTCAATTGCTGCATAAATAAAGCTATGTACCGCATTTGGATACCAATCTAACATGACTGTTATTTCTTTCTCTTTTTTACTTTTTTCTGATGCTGAATTACTCGAACATCCTGTAATCATTGCAATTAATAATGTAAACACAAAGATGCGCTTTAAAAATTTCATGAATGCTTCCTCCAACTAATGAATTTCTTTTCTAATATGGAAATAAGTACGACGAAGAAAATAGCTAATAATGATAACAATACAATGGGTGCAAATACGCCAGCTCCATCTAACTGCGTCATCATTCTCTTACTGAAATATCCAAGTCCAGCTTGTGCACCGAGCCATTCTCCAATTGCTGCTCCGATAACACTAAGCGGAACTGCAATTTTTAAAGCTGAGAAAAAATAAGGAAGAGCAGACGGCAACTTTAATTTAAGAAAAATATCTCTTTTCGTTGCTCCATATGTAACTAAGAGCTCCTCCCATTCTTTTTTTGTACTACGCAGTCCATCATACGTATTGACCGCAATCGGGAAAAACGTAATTAAAACTGTGACAACAACCTTACTCCAAATTGTGTATCCAAACCATAAAACAAATAGCGGAGCAAGCGCAGTAATCGGAATCGTTTGTGAAGCAACTAATAATGGATAAAATGCTCTTTCCATCCATGTACTCGCATTCATTAACATCGCTAGCCCTACACCTAATACGATAGAAATAACAACACCTATTAAAACGACGTATAACGTTGCAGGTAAATGAACCGTAAATAATATGTCTTTTAGTTTCCATATCTTCATTACAATCGCAGACGGTGACGGTAAAATGTACATCTCATCTACAATTCTTGCTCCTATTTCCCACACAGCTAGTAAAATACTAGAAAGTGTAATAGCAGGAACTAATTCTTTCAATCGGTTCATCACACAAGTACCTGCCTTTGTAACATACTAAGAAGCTCATCTTTCAGCGCTAATACTTCCGGTTTATATAAATCTTTTCGTGTTCTGTTATGATCAAGTGGTACAATCCGCTCAGTCAAAGTCGTTATCGGCTGCTGTTCCACTACTAAAACTCGGTTCGAAAGAAATAACGCTTCTTCAACATCATGAGTAATGAATAAAATTGTTTTTTCCCACTCTTGCCATTGTTCAAACAGCCATTCTTGCAAAGAGGCCTTCGTTAAAGCATCTAACGCGCTAAACGGTTCATCTAATAACAATATCTCCCCGCCCGTTAACAAAGTTCGGATAAAAGATACGCGTTGCCTCATACCACCAGATAAATCTTTCGGATGTTTTGTCTCATATCCTTGTAAACCAAATTTATATAACAGTTCCTTTGCCTTTACTTGGGCTTCTTTCTTCTGTACACCTTGGCACTCTAGCGGCAGAGCAGCATTCTCAATAATTGTTCTCCACGGCAAAAGCATATCTTTTTGCGGCATATATCCTACAGGATGGTGCTTTGTTTCTGTCAGTTCTATCTTTCCAATACTTACCTTATCTAGGCCTGTAATAAGGCGAAATAAAGTACTTTTCCCACATCCACTCGGTCCGATAATACTGACAAACTCTTTCTCATGTATAGAAGCATTTAATTCATGGATGATTGGTTTCTCATCGTAATGAAAAGAAACATTATGAAACTGTAGTATGTTCTTGCTCCTCAAATCCCCACATCTCCTTACGATAGGACATATCCCAGAATAAATATTCAAATCGACTGGAATATAAGAAAATCTCCTCTAATCTATCTAGTTCTTTCTCAGACTTTCCAACTGCCATTTCATTTAATAAATCTATTAACCAAATACAAAGATTACCGTATTCTTCCGAACTATATCCTTGAATCCACTCACCAAAAAACTCATGATCTCTTGCTCCAGGAATATCATTTAAACGCTTTCCAATTTCCCAGTAGCTCCACATACATGGAAGAAGCGCTGCTATTAATTCTGCAAGTGTGCCATTTTGAGATACAGACATCATGTAATTTGTATAAGCTAAATTTTTAGCAGATGGTTTCGCAGACTCTATATCCTCTATAGAAATTCCAAGTCTTTTTGCATATTGTTTATGGATTGTCATTTCGCCATTTAATATCCCATCAATTTGTTCAGCGAACTTTCCCATTACTTGTGGATTCGTTGCTTTTACAACACCAATCGCATATAACTTTGCATAATCTAGCAGATATAAATAATCTTGAATAATATAATACTGGAATTTATCTTTTTCTAACGTGCCATCTCCCATACCCACTACAAACGGATGATTATGACTCATCTCCCAAACCGGTTGCACAGTTTCTAATAATCTATCGCAAAATTTCATTTCTCTATCCCCTTTCAATATATGTATCTAAATAAAAAACCACTTCTATATATAAGAAGTGGTTACAGCAAATAAAATTATACATTTATTCGATGTTCCACTTCCCTTCGCTAGTATTACCTAGATCAGGTGTTATAAGGGTTAAGGATTATTCCTCTCTCAGCAAATCAAGCACCCCTAGTGGTTTCAATATGAAATTTTTAAATAAAAAAGCCCCGTTTCTATACGCAAAGAAACGGGGACTCATTGTTAGTGTCCGAATTGCTTCCCTACGCTAGCATAATCTAGATCAGGTAATAAAAAGGATCAAAGGCTTACGGCCTACTCTCAGCTGGCAACACCAGCTCTCCTAGCAAACTATAAAATTATCACTGTCAGTATAACACCCTAATAAGACATCATCAACTGTTTTAATTTTCTTAATTATCAACAAAATATTGAAGTTATACAATACATACATTCTATTTTAGAAAATAAAACCCAAATTAATTGTATAAAAAGGAATCATTATCCTCAAAAAATTTATTTTTATATTGATTTCATATTACATTTATGTGAATACACCCACTATATTATATCTTTATACTATAATAAAATTACAACTATACAACTAGAGGAGGTCTCTATTCCATGAATATGAAAGCTACGGCTTTAACAGCAACTACTGTAGCGATTGCTTCTTTACTTCCTTCTATGGGTGAAACAAATGTACAAAAAGCAAACGCTGAACAATTATCTAATGTTAAAACTGGGTATGTCAAAGTCGATCAAGTAGCATTACATACAGAAGATAACGTAAAAAGCACATCAATTGATACAATTCGCTTTAATACAAAAGTGAACATCCTTGAAACAACTAATGGTTGGTATAAAGTATCTGTTCATAATAAAGTAGGTTATGTACAAAAAGATGCTATTTTACTAAAAAACAAACTTCAATCTAATGATCAATACATCGTCAATGCTAATGCATTAAACGTTCGCTCTGAACCTAATTTAGAATCTTCCATTTTAGATGTATTACCAAATGGCAAGTTTATTACCGTTCAAGAAGATCAAGGCGAATGGTATAAAATATCACATAATGGCCAAACGGGTTACGTACAAAAAGCATTCATCTCTAATGGTTCACAACCCTTAGTAAAAGGAATCACCGTTCAAAATAATACAAAATATACTGTTGCAACACCTAATCTGAATGTACGTAGCAACACTAGTACAAGTAGCGCTCTACTCGGTTCATTACAAAACGGTACACAAGTACAAGTAGTAGAAACTGTAGGAACTTGGTATAAAATTCGTTTTGGCACAGGATACGGATATGTAGCAAAACACTATGTAGTACAAAATCAACCACAGGCTAAAACAGATCAGCCTTCATCTATTCCAGCTGCTTTCAAATTCCCTGCTCAAGGAAGAATTAGCTCAACCTTTGATATACGCTGGGAACAAATGCATTATGGTATAGATATTGCTGCTCCAGGGAACGTCTCTATCCAAGCTGCTGCTGCAGGTAAAGTTGTGAAATCTTATTATTCAGCTAGCTATGGCAATGTTGTGTTCATTGCGCATCAAATCAATGGGAAATTATATACAACTGTTTATGCTCATATGAAGGATCGCACTGTACAAACTGGTGATCAAGTACAAGCTGGACAATTAGTAGGTCATATGGGCAACACAGGTCATTCATACGGGCAACATCTTCATTTTGAATTACATAATGGAGAATGGAATTTTGAAAAAACAAATGCAGTAAATCCACTGCCATATTTAGTTAGGTAAATTGTATGCCACGCAATATACCTCTTATAATTGAATACGCAGCCTTTTTAGGTTTAATCTGTTGTTTAATCATTTACAATACAAACATTGTATTTTTATCTATTATTATTGCTTTTGTTGCATTAGAAATTATGATGGAATCATTTCAAGTGCAACTAAAACAAAAAATTGCCCATATTTATAACGCTATATTTCTTTTGAGTGCTCTCATAACAAATATAATTAGTAATGGCTTTTATTTATCTACTGTATTTCCAGTATTCTTTATGGCTGTTTTATTATTTGTAGCTAGATATATTAATGTCCCTTATAACCAAAAACAAAAACAAGAACAAGAAGCTTAGAAAGAGGAGACACTGTGTACCAATCTTTCAAAGATACTCCAATAAAATACATATTGCATTTGTATAAGAAAGCCAATACTTTTTTTGGTATACAAGGAAGTTATACTGCACAACTTCTTCTATATGGAATGTTGTTTCTTGTTTTAATCACTTTCTCCTTGTTTTACTAACAAAAAAGGATCTCACATAAACTGGAGATCCTTTTTAATTTATATTAATTTTTCATATCGAAAATATTGTTTATCCACAAGCATATTTTTCATAAATAAAGCTCAGATTATATTTTTTCTCTAAGCTCATTCGTTGTTCGTCATCGCACCAATAGAAAAGAATATCATGAATCGTTGCGTAACGCTTATTTTTAAGAAATAGCCTAAAGAATGATGGTAAACAATCATGTAATTGTATAAATATATAATTGCGTAGTGTTTCTTCTTTATATTCAATGCCCTTACAAATATACAGTAATTCTTCACAATAATATGCATGCTGTGGAACTTGTATCATCTCGAAAAATGGCACATAAGATAGTAGCTTTCCAATAAAATGACCGTATCGATCCATTACTCCTATCGTCATATGCTCCATCATTTCTTTCATTACATATAAATAATCATCTACATGTGTTGTCTTTAATGGGTCTAAGCGATCGGAAATTTGAGATAATACAGCTCTTTGACATGCTAAAACTGCCTGACTAGGTCCATAATATGATAGGAAATCTGTACACTTACGATATTTCCGTAATAAATCATGTGTATATAAATCATATACGAAAGTATTACAATACATTGCTAAACTCATCATATCACTATTTAATTGCTCTTTTGATAATGATTTCGCTCTCTTGCACATATAAAAGAATGTAAATTCCAATACTTCTTTATGAGATAATAAATGTTTACAATCGGTTATACATTTCTCATTAAATTTAACTCTATCCCAAATTTCAATATCCCTATCTGTCAATTCACCTATACGATATTTAATAATTAAATAGTTTAAAGCAACTGATTGCGTCAAAAGATCCCATGTTTCATATTCCAATGAAGTATGAACAAACTCAGCTAATCCTTGTGCTATCATAAAAGCATTTGCCTCTTCATACCAACCAATCTCTTGGCATAAGCGAAGAATACGCACTAAAGTTGGAATTTCATCTTTATGAAACTGCGGTAAATTCTTTACTTTATTCATGCCATATACGATAAATGCCGCTAAATTTTCTTCTTTATAAAATTCTTTCTCTTTCCATACTAATATAGTTCGTTCTTTCCCCTCACCTTTTGGGTGACAAGGTACAAGCAAAGAAAATAATTCAGCAAAATTATTTGGTTCTATATATGTATCTGTAACCAAATTCCAATTTGGATCGCCCTGTACAGCCTTCATATAATTCCCCTTCCCTTTTCATCTATGTAGGAAATATTAATTTATTATCGTACCACTAAAAATTAATATTGTTATATTCAAAATCTCTCATAATACTTATATCTATCAGTATATCATCTTTTCTCTTATTAAAAATGAAGAATAACAAATTTAAAAAAACTGTGGAAATTATTAACCATATACTTATTATATAATGCCTCAGATACATCACGCTAACATATTAGTTTAATCCATATATACTAGAATAATGCATCTGAACTTTATATATAATTTAGCTCTTTATGAGTGACCATTAAAATCTCGGTTAATTAAAGTTTCAATTTACTCTGTACGCTCTGAGATTTCGCTCAAGGCAAATCCAGCTTGATCATCTGCCGATTCCCTTATAGCTAAATCCCCTAGTGCTAACATGCCAATAAGCTGACCACTATCAACTACTGGTAACCGTCTAATTTGATACTGTGCCATTAGCTCTGTAGCTTTTTCAATAGAATCATTTGGAGAAACTGAGATAATATTTGTTGTCATTACATTTGTAATTTTATTAGATCCAGGATGTTTTTCAGCAATCCCTCGAACAACTAAATCTCGATCAGTAACAAGCCCAATAACTTGCTCATTTTCAACAACAGGAATTAACCCAACCGATTCTTCCTTCATTTTTACAGCTGCCTCATATACATTGTCTAGCGGTGTACAATGTACAATATGGGTACTCATTAAGTCTCTAACTCGTGTCATTATTTATTTCCTCCTTTTTATACATACCATAGCTTTTCCAAAATTCCTTTATTTATTTCTGGAAAGTAACATGATAAAAAGGATCAACAAAATAAAAAAGAGCCAGCATAATGCTGACTCTTTTTTGTATGACCCGTACGGGATTCGAACCCGTGTTACCGCCGTGAAAGGGCGGTGTCTTAACCACTTGACCAACGGGCCATGGCTCCGCAGGTAGGACTCGAACCTACGACCGATCGGTTAACAGCCGATAGCTCTACCACTGAGCTACTGCGGAATAATATATGGTGGGCCTAAATGGACTCGAACCATCGACCTCACGCTTATCAGGCGTGCGCTCTAACCAGCTGAGCTATAGGCCCATATACTTTACAGGGGCAGTAGGAATCGAACCCACACTGGAGGTTTTGGAGACCTCAGTTCTACCTTTAAACTATGCCCCTAAATGATGCCGGCTAGAGGACTTGAACCCCCAACCTACTGATTACAAGTCAGTTGCTCTACCAATTGAGCTAAGCCGGCATAAAAAAAATGGTGGCTCGGGACGGAATCGAACCGCCGACACGAGGATTTTCAGTCCTCTGCTCTACCGACTGAGCTACCGAGCCTTATTAAAATGGCGGTCCCGACCGGGGTCGAACCGGCGATCTCCTGCGTGACAGGCAGGCATGTTAACCACTACACCACGGGACCATTTGGTTGCGGGGACAGGATTTGAACCTGCGACCTTCGGGTTATGAGCCCGACGAGCTACCGTACTGCTCCACCCCGCGACAATATTAAATTAAAAAATGGAGGAGGTAGAGGGATTCGAACCCCCGCGCGACTCTCGCCGCCTGTCGGTTTTCAAGACCGATCCCTTCAGCCGAACTTGGGTATACCTCCATGAAGGAAAAAAATAAATATTTATTATTATATGTCTAAACCATTTTTAAAAATGGAGGAGGTAGAGGGATTCGAACCCCCGCGCGATTCTCACCGCCTGTCGGTTTTCAAGACCGATCCCTTCAGCCGAACTTGGGTATACCTCCGAGACATATATTAAATAAAGTGGAGCCTAGCGGGATCGAACCGCTGACCTCCTGCGTGCAAGGCAGGCGCTCTCCCAGCTGAGCTAAGGCCCCATGTTTTTTGGAATATCGGGAAGACAGGATTTGAACCTGCGACCCCCTGGTCCCAAACCAGGTGCTCTACCAAGCTGAGCCACTTCCCGTTAATAAAAGCGCGCCCGAGAGGAGTCGAACCCCTAACCTCTTGATCCGTAGTCAAACGCTCTATCCAATTGAGCTACGGGCGCATATGGTGCCGAGGGCGGGGGTCGAACCCGCACGGTGGTCACCCACCGCAGGATTTTAAGTCCTGTGCGTCTGCCTGTTCCGCCACCCCGGCATGTCATATTGAAAATTGGAGCGGAAGACGGGATTCGAACCCGCGACCCCAACCTTGGCAAGGTTGTATTCTACCACTGAACTACTTCCGCAAGACATGTATGAGTTATTTTATTAAAAGTGCGGGTGAAGGGATTCGAACCCCCACGCCAAAGGCGCTAGATCCTAAGTCTAGTGCGTCTGCCAATTCCGCCACACCCGCATGTTTTATTAAAATGGTGAGCCATGAAGGATTCGAACCTTCGACCCTCTGATTAAAAGTCAGATGCTCTACCAACTGAGCTAATG
>NZ_JBXAEZ010000004.1:0-30045 GCF_058792475.1 Bacillus sp. MT94
TAGTTTGTCTAGCATCTAAAAATAAAAATTGACGTTTCACGTTGTTTGTTTCGTTCAGTTTTCAAAGAACTACTTGGTCGCTCATTTGCGACTTCCTTATGTTAACATCTTCGTTTTTCGATGTCAACTAAGTTTTTCAATTTCTTTTTTTGTCGTTTTCTGCGTTTCCGCATCAGCGACGGTTATTAATATATCATGGTGAAAAATGAAATGCAACACCTTTTATAAACTTTTTTAAAAACTGCCCACATTTCTTTTTTAATATCATATACTTAAACGAAATATCTCTTTCATGTATGAGTAATTCCTACATATATTTTATATAAAGTTACTCTATCAAAAAACGTTTCTTTCTATACTAAGCGTTTTATTCATATACCATATCATACAAGGAGGAATATATATGGACTATACCGATTTATTAATCAAACTAGGTCTCTCGGCTATTTTAGGGTTTGCCATTGGTTTAGAACGCGAATTAAAACGGAAACCACTTGGTTTAAAAACGTGTTTAGTTATTTCTATTATTAGTTGCCTCCTAACGATTGTTTCTATTAAAGCAGCTTATAACTTACCACATACCGATCATATGAATATGGATCCACTTCGACTTGCCGCTCAAATTGTATCAGGAATTGGTTTTTTAGGTGCTGGCGTAATTTTAAGAAGAGGCAACGATAGCATTGCAGGGCTCACGACTGCCGCTATGATCTGGGGTGCTTCTGGTATTGGTATTGCCGTTGGAGCTGGTTTCTATATCGAGGCGATTTTCGGAATGTGCTTCCTTATGATTAGTGTCGAACTTATACCACTCGCGATGAAATATGTAGGCCCTAGATCATTTCGTCAACGTGATATCGCTGTGAAACTTGTTGTACGAAATATGGACAATATCCCAATCGTAATTGAAGAAATAAAGGAAATGGATATAAAAGTTAAGAATATGAAGCTTAAAACATTAGAAAACGGTTCTCACTATTTACATCTTAAACTGTCCATTGATCAAAAAAGACCTACTGCTGATGTTTACTATGCTCTTCAACATCTTGAAAGTGTCCAACAAACTGAAGTGGAAAGTATGTAGCATAAAACAAACTCTCTTTAATTAGAGAGTTTTTCTTTTTTCTATAATGGTAACAATGAATGTAGTCCTGCAAAACAAGGAGGAATTTACTATTGAAATCCCGTCCGAATTTAGTAGATACATTTCGTGATTCCATTATTTTTCGTTTAATTTGTTTTATTATTGTATTCACTGCTTTTTCTGGTTTTCTTATACATAGATTAGAACCCTCTCATTTCACTACATGGTTTGACGGAATTTGGTGGTCAATCGTTACCATTTTTACAGTTGGATATGGCGACTTTGCTCCCCATACAACGATAGGAAAACTAATAGGTATAAGTATTATTTTATTAGGAACTGGCTTTTGTTCTTATTATATGGTTCTATTCGCTACTGAGATGATTAGTAAACAATATATGAAAATTAAAGGTGAAGAAGCCGCTACCTCTAACGGTCATATGATTATCGTTGGCTGGAATGAGCGTGCAAAACATGTTGTAAAGCAAATGCATGTATTACAACCAAACCTTGATATCGTTTTAATTGATGAAACACTTTCTTTACTCCCAAAACCATTTCATCATTTAGAATTTATAAAAGGTTGTCCGCATCACGATCAAACTTTATTAAAGGCTAATATTAAAACGGCACACACCATATTAATAACAGCCGATAAAGAAAAGAACGAAAGCTTAGCAGATACACAATCCATTTTAAATATTTTAACTGCAAAAGGACTCAATCCAAACATTCACTGCATCGCCGAACTACTTACTACTGAACAAATTCAAAATGCAACGAGAGCTGGCGCGTCAGAAATTATAGAAGGAAATAAATTAACGAGTTATGTATTTACCGCTTCTCTTTTATTCCCTTCTATTTCAGGTGTACTATTCTCACTTTACGATGAAATCTCTGATAACAAATTACAACTGATGGAGCTCTCTCCGTCCTGCACCGGACAAACCTTTGCGAATTGTAGCTATACCCTTTTAAAACAAAACATTCTCTTACTAGGTATAAAGCGTGACGATCAATATATGATTAACCCAGTCCATACCTTCATTCTTATCGAAAGCGACATACTAATTGTTATTCACCATTAAGAAAATGTTTTTCTAGTTCCCGCATGAGCACTTTTCCAATATTGATATATTTTTTTTTCACATCTGCATCTGGATCTTTCGGTTCAGCAAATTGATCCATCCCACTCGTTCCCGCGGTTAAAGTATTCACATTATCATCTAGTTCGTCTTGATATACATGCGAAAGAATATACGGCGTTTCAAGACGGACTACTACACCAGGTACATCTAGTTCACCATCTACTGCTGTAAATGGCACTCGTAAAAATTGATACCCATCTTCTTCATCGATTTTGTAATCGAAGCATCCTTTATCATAATCCCAATTACCACCAATACTATATCCAAGTGGTTTCATAACCTCTTCTAATTTATATAACGAATATGTACGTCCTTCTAAATTTGATTGAATCGGAATCAAGCCCATCCCTCCAAGACTTTTCCTTTAGCATACCCACTCTAGTTTGAATATACTGATGGACTTTTCGATAAAATAATAAAAAGCGACCGGAATCCGGTCGCTTTTTATTATTTTAAACGCTCTTCTAATTCTGCTTTTAATTCTTCAAATCCTGGTTTACCAAGTAAAGCAAACATGTTTTTCTTGTATGCTTCTACGCCAGGTTGGTCAAATGGATTTACGCCTAATAAGTAGCCGCTCATCGCACATGCTTTTTCGAAGAAGTATACAAGGTAACCGAATGTGTACTCATTTAATTCAGGAATATTTACGATTAAATTTGGTACTCCCCCGTCGCTATGTGCAAGTAATGTACCTTCGTATGCTTTTGTGTTTACGAAGTCTACAGTTTCACCAGCAAGGTAGTTTAATCCGTCTAAATCGTTGTCTTCTAATTCGATTGTTAGTTCATGTGTAGATTTACCTACTTTAAGAACTGTTTCAAATAAGTCACGACGACCTTCTTGAACGTATTGACCTAATGAGTGTAAGTCAGTTGAGAAGTTTGCTGAAGATGGGAAAATACCTTTTTGATCTTTTCCTTCACTTTCACCAAATAACTGTTTCCACCACTCAGCGAAGTATTGAAGTGCTGGCTCATAGTTAACAAGCATTTCAATTGTTTTTCCTTTATTGTATAAAGCGTTACGAACTACTGCGTATTGGTAAGCTGGGTTTTCTTCTAGTTCTGATGTTCCGAAGTCATCATGACCAGCAGCTGCACCTTTCATCATCTCTTCAATATTTAAGCCACTTACTGCGATTGGTAATAAACCAACTGGCGTTAATACAGAGAAACGTCCTCCAACATCATCTGGAATAACGAATGTTTCGTAACCTTCGTTATCAGCTAATGTTTTTAATGCACCACGTGCTTTATCTGTAGTTGCATAAATACGTTTGCGAGCTTCTTCTTTTCCATACTTCTCTTCTAATAACTTACGGAAAATACGGAATGCTAGTGCTGGCTCTGTTGTTGTACCTGATTTGGAAATAACGTTAATAGAGAAGTCTTTACCTTCTAATACGTCCATTAAATCTTTCATGTAAGTGGAGCTAATGTTTTGTCCAACAAATAGCACTTGTGGAGTTTTACGTTGTTCTTTAGATAGCGTGTTGTAGAAAGAATGGCTTAACATTTCGATTGCTGCGCGTGCTCCTAGGTAAGAACCACCAATACCTACAACAAGTAAAATGTCAGAGTCGTTTTTAATTTTTTCTGCGCATTTTTGAATGCGAGCGAATTCTTCTTTGTCATATTGAAGCGGAAGGTCTACCCACCCAAGGAAATCGTTCCCAGCTCCAGTTTTTTCGTGGATTGCGTGATGTGTTACTTTCACTGCATCACGTAAATAAGTGATTTCATGTTCACCGATGAAGGATAACGCTTTAGAATAGTCGAACGTTACATGTGTACTCATCTTTTTCCCTCCAATTATGGATATGTATTTCTGTATTCACTTTAGCGAAACTGAAGTTGTAAATCAAGCGATTCAACCATTGTAAACGTAACCAATATATATTTTTTAGAAAAAGTTCATTTTTTGCATAAAAATTCGCATTTTTCGGTATAGATGTATATACATCCTCTTTCGAACATTTTTTATGTATAAAAACAACATAACTACCCCATTCTATAAAAGAGTTAATTAACTCATCGCTTGCTCATGCTTCACAATTAAGGGGGGCTTTTTCATGAGTACTTTGCAACGTATCGCATTAGTCTTTACTGTAATTGGCGCTGTGAACTGGGGACTAATCGGATTTTTCCAGTTTGACTTAGTAGCAGCCATTTTCGGCGGACAAAATTCAGCTCTTGCACGTATTATTTACGGCATCGTTGGTATATCTGGGCTTATCAACCTTGGTTTACTGTTTAAACCATCTGAAAATCTTGGTACGCACCCAGAAACAAACGAAATTCGATAATCAGTATGTCCTTTCACCTCCGACATACGAATATGATTGCATGCAATCATATTTGCAAATATATATCATAAGATAAAGTAAAAGAGGAACGCTCATATGCGTTCCTCTTTTACTTTGTTAACTCGGACTCTTCAATCCATTCTGCCAACTTTTCTCGCAGCGTATTAAATCCGTTTTCAGATGGGTTCGGTATAAGAATCCTTCCTTGTTTTCTTTTCGCCGCTTTTAACGATAAACTCATTTTTCTGTGCTCTTCATCAATTGAAAGTACCTTTACTTCTACTGTATCGCCGACTTTTAAAAAGTCATGAATATCCTTTACATATCCATTTGTAATTTCAGATATATGCACAAGTCCTTGTGTTTCTGCATCTAACGCTACAAATGCACCGTAATCTTGAATTCCAGTCACTTTCCCTGTTACAACCACTCCTGTTGTATATTGTTCTGACATATGAAACACTCCCATACGTTTACCATTCTCTCTACAATTATAGAGAGCAAAGCAGATATATTTATTTTAAATATCCGATTGGTTAGTACGCATTCTAGATAATGATATCTAGAATGCGTATACCTTATATTAGTAAATTATACCACTATGACAGAACTCATTCAAAATTCATGAAAAATTTCCCTTAAAGAAGTATAATTCTCCAATATTGGGATAGACTACTAACACATGGCTTTCTAGTATTCCCCCCCTTTTATGGACAAAACGTATTACGTTTTGTCCTTTTTTTATTTTCTACAAATCGTTCCATTCTCTTCATTGCTTCCATAAGTTGTTCAAGCGACGTCGCATATGAACAACGAATAAATCCTTCACCACTTTCGCCAAATACGCTACCAGGGACAACGGCCACTTTTTCTTCCAGCAATAACTGTTCTGCAAATTCCGCTGAAGATAATCCAGTTGAAGATATAGAAGGAAAAACATAAAATGCTCCGCCCGGCACATGACACGTTAAGCCCATTTCATTGAAAGATGTCGTCATGAAGTTACGACGCTTCTTATAGCTATCTCTCATTCGAATTACTTCATCGTTCCCTGTGCGTAACGCCTCAAGTGCTGCAAACTGAGACATAGTCGGTGCACACATCATTGAATACTGATGGATTTTGAGCATTAATTCTGAAAATTGAACAGGAGCTGCAATCATACCGAGACGCCATCCTGTCATCGCAAATCCTTTTGAAAATCCTGAAATTAAAATCGTATGCTCACGCATATTTTTAATACTTGCGAAACTTGTATATACTTCGTCGTATACAAGCTCTGCATAAATTTCATCAGATAATACGATTAAATTGTACTTCTCAACAATCACTGCTATTTCTTCAAGCTCGGATTTATTTAGCATTGCACCTGTCGGGTTATTTGGTGAACAAAGCAAAATTGCCTTTGTTTTCGCT
This sequence comes from Bacillus sp. MT94, assembly GCF_058792475.1. Taxonomy (NCBI): domain Bacteria; kingdom Bacillati; phylum Bacillota; class Bacilli; order Caryophanales; family Bacillaceae; genus Bacillus; species Bacillus sp. MT94. Next base: position 5,957 of record NZ_JBXAEZ010000004.1, read on the forward strand.
GTAATAGCTGCTTCAATTTGTTCTGGTTGTACTTTAAACTCGTTTTCTAACGTAGTCGCCACAGGAACCGGAACTCCTCCAGCTAACGTCACAAGTGGTGCATAAGAAACGAAGCTCGGTTCAATAATGAGCACTTCATCATCAGGATTTATAATGGCGCGCATCGCTACATCTAACGCCTGGCTCGCTCCAACTGTAACAATGATTTCATCACTTGGATCATAAGATACTGCAAATTGTTTTTTTAGATACTTTGCTATTTCTTGACGGAGCTCCAATAATCCTGCATTTGCTGTATATGACGTATACCCTTGTTCCAAAGAACGAATACATGCTTGCCTTACATTCCAAGGTGTAACAAAATCCGGCTCTCCTACCCCGAGGGAAATAACACCTTTCATATTTGCTGCTAAATCAAAAAATTTTCGAATACCAGATGGTTTTAAAGATTCTGCTGATCTAGATAGTTCAAATTGCTTCATGGTGTCACCACAATTCGCTTATCATCATCGTCTTTTTCATAAATAACGCCCTCATGTTTATACTTCTTCAAAATGAAATGAGTAGTTGTAGAAACAACAGATTCAATTGTTGCTAATTTCTCAGAAACAAACATCGCTACTTCTCCCATCGTTTTCCCTTCTAATGTAATAGAAAGATCATATGTCCCTGACATTAAATAAACGGATTTCACTTCTGAATAACGATAAATTTGTTCAGCAACCGCATCAAACCCAACGCCATGCTTTGGCGTAACTTTCACATCGATCATTGCCGTTAAACCTGTATGTTCTTTCACCTTCGTCCAATCAATATGTGTTACATAATCCACAATAATCTTTTCATTTTCTAACCTCGCAACCATCTTCTTTACTTCTTCTACCTCTATATTTAACAGCTTCGCTAATGTATCTACAGATAATCGACTACTCTTTTCAAGACAAGCTAATAATTCTAATTCTTTTTCTGTCACCATATAAATCATCCTTCCTTTTCGTTTGTGTTTAAATTATACAAATACCCTTTCCAGTTTGAAAAGAAGATTTTTCTATTGAATTATGTCAAAATAAAGTGAAACTTTAATCAGCGAAATGCTTCACCCCGCTGATTATTAGCCCACACCAATCGGGCTTTTACGGACAGTTGCTCTCCCACCTAACCTCTTTGCTTGAGCTGCTTTTTGAGGTGGGAGACTTACTGTCCGTTAATGCGGGGTAAAGTGAAACTTTAATCAGCGGAAAAATGCGTGATAAAGCGAAAGGGGATGGAACCGTGAAACCAAAAGTTTATATTGCTGAACCAGTTCCAACATTTGTAGAAAACTATTTATCAGAACACTGTGATTATGAAAAATGGGAGCAAAATGAGAAAGTACCTCGTGATGTTCTATTAGAGAAAATACAAGATAAAGATGGGTTATTAAATTTCGGATCTGCTATTAATGAAGAATTATTGACAGTGGCTCCTAACTTAAAAGTAGTGAGCAACATTTCTGTCGGTTACGATAATTTTGATTTACAAGCGATGAAAAACCGAAATGTTATCGGAACAAATACACCATACGTATTAGATGATACAGTAGCTGATCTCGTTTTCGCCCTTATGTTATCTGCTGGGCGCCGTGTTTGCGAACTCGATTCTTACGTGAAAAATGGTGAATGGAACGCTGAAATCGGAAAAGAACACTTCGGACTCGATGTACACCATAGCACAATTGGTATTATCGGTATGGGCCGAATTGGAGAAGCCGTTGCAAAACGAGCAAAATTCGGATTTGATATGAATGTTCTTTACTATAACCGCCGTCGTAAAGAAGAAGCTGAGCAAAAATTCGATGCTACATATTGTGATTTACAGACGCTACTGAAGCAGTCTGACTTTATTGTTCTTCTTACTCCATTAACAGATGAAACATATCACCTTATCGGAGAAAAGGAATTTTCATTAATGAAAGAAACAGCAATCTTCATTAATGCTTCTCGCGGGAAAACAGTAGATGAAGAAGCGTTAATCCATGCTTTAACAGAAAAGAAAATCTTTGCAGCAGGTATTGATACATTTACACAAGAGCCGATTCAAAAAGATAATTCACTCTTATCATTACAAAATGTTGTGACTTTACCACACATCGGATCTGCAACATTAAAAACTAGGCAGCAAATGGCTATGACCGCCGCTGAAAATTTAGTTGCAGGATTACAAGGAAAAACACCGCCTAATATTGTTCGCGGGTAATACTGAATAAACGAAAGGCAAGATGACATCGTCATCTTGCCTTTTTTTGTTAACATATTTTCTCCTTCCTTGGAGATGATATGAACAAAAATCAATGGAGTGACAAAAAATGAATCACGAATATACTTGTCCTTATTTCACTTTTTCCACTCGCGGCACTACTATTCATTACGAATTGTATGAACACGATAACAAAACAGAACGTCCTACTTTCGTACTCGTTCACGGCTTTTTATCTTCCTCATTCAGTTACCGTCGTCTCATTCCCTTACTATCGAAAGCAGGAACAGTGATTGCTCTTGATTTACCACCGTTCGGAAAAAGTGATAAGTCTCATCTGTTTAAGTATTCTTATCACAATTTAGCAACGATTATTATTGATTTAATTGAACATTTATCTCTCTCAAACATTGTATTAGTTGGGCACTCTATGGGTGGGCAAATTTCTCTCTATGTAAACCGTATACGTCCTGAACTCATTTCAAAAACGATTTTACTATGCAGCTCTAGCTATTTAGCACGCGCAACCTTACCTTTACTATACTCTTCTTATTTACCGTTCTTTCATTTATACGTAAAGAACTGGATTATTAGACGCGGTATTGTTCATAACTTAATGAATGTCGTTCATGATCACTCATTAATTGACGATGAAATGAAAAAAGGTTACTCCGCTCCTTTTTATGACGACCGTATATTTCCTGCTTTAACTCGCATGATACGAGACCGTGAAGGTGACTTATCTTCAACTGAATTACAAAAAATCGAAACACCTACACTACTCATTTGGGGTGAAAAAGACCGCGTCGTCCCTGTACATGTAGGTCATCGTCTACACAAAGATTTACCGAATTCAAAATTTATTTCTTACGAAAATACAGGACATTTACTACCTGAAGAAAAGCCTGAACATGTTTATGAAGAAATTATCGCTTTTTCTGCGCAATAAAGTGAAACTTTAATTAGCCCCCACCTAACTTCTTTGCTTCTGCTGAATTTTGAGGTGGGGGTCTTACTGCCCGGCAAATAGCGGGATAATATCAAAAAGGCCGTCGGAAATTCCGACAGCCTATAATGAACAGCTTCCGCCTTCTTTTATTACAAGTAATTCCACAGCTAATTTCTCACATTTTTCAAGCGCAGGTACTTCCTCAAAAGACATAAAGTATATATGTTGAATCTTCTTTGCGATGTATTTTGGATCATCAAACACACTTATGACGTTCACAACATCGCTCGCTTCTGTTTCATAAAACTCCGGTCCCATTTGAAACGGATCCCAATTCTTCACAACCTCTATCATCTTTTCATATGTACCCATTCGCTTCCCGCCTTTTCACTTTTTAATACTTTTCTTTATCCTATCACATCAGCTATTCTATAAGAAGAGAGAGAACTTTCATAACTTATTGGTTTTACAGAAGAAGGGGGCAAACGTATGCAACTATTTCATAAAGCAATCAATCGACGTGGAACGCATAGTATAAAATGGGATACATATAAAAACGAAGAACTTATCCATGCTTGGATTGCTGATATGGATTTTGAAGTACCAACACAAATTCAAACTGCTTTAAAGAAACGTATTGAGCATCCTATTTTCGGCTATACACTTCCTCCCGAAAATATTGGAGATATTATTTGTAACTGGACAAAAAAACAATATAACTGGGACATTCAAAAAGAATGGATTGTTTTTAGCGCGGGGATCGTTCCAGCTCTTAGTACGAGCATACAGGCTTTCACAAAAGAAAACGAATCCGTTCTCGTACAACCACCTATTTATCCTCCATTTTTCGAAATGGTCACAACAAACAACAGGCAGTTATGCGTGAGTCCATTACAGAAACAAAATGATACATATGTGATAGACTTCGAGCATTTAGAAAAGCAGTTTCAGCAAGGTGTCAAACTCATGCTTCTTTGTAGCCCTCATAACCCAATCGGACGCGTTTGGACGAAAGAGGAACTTGTGCAGCTCGGATCGTTATGTACTAAATATGACGTTATCGTTGTCGCGGATGAAATTCATTCCGATATCATTTATGCAGACCATACACATACGCCGTTCGCTTCCTTATCTGAAGAATTAGCAGAGCGCACTATCACTTGTATGGCTCCAAGTAAAACATTTAATATCGCTGGATTACAAGCTTCGATTATTATCATTCCAAACGAAAAACTCCGTCACGCCTTTACAGCTATCCAATATAGACAAGGCTTCCACGGGTTAAATATCTTTGCCTACACAGCGATGCAAAGTGCCTATACAGAATGTAATGATTGGTTAAACGAAATTCGATTATATATAGAAGATAATGCTCAATTTGCTTGTGAATATATTAAAACTCACATACCTGCTCTTTCCGTAACGAAGCCAGAAGGTAGCTTTTTATTATGGATTGATTGTTCTCGTCTAAAGCTTTCTCAAAACGAGCGTACTGCATTACTTGAGGAAAAAGGAAAAATCATCGTTGAACCTGGTGAGAAATATGGGTTAGGTGGCGAAGAACATATTCGAATTAACATCGGCTGTCCACGATCTGTTTTAGAAGAAATTTTGAACAGACTGCGTCATACGTTTTCATAATAATAGAGGAGTCTGTCCCCTAATCATTCTTGGACAGACTCCTTTGTCCTATTTTATCGGTAAGTCGATATATTTCAAGTTACGGTCGATATATTCCAATAATCGCCGATATAATTTGAGTTACAGTCGATATATTCCAATAATCGCTAATATATTTTCAATTACATTTCACAAAGAAAGCTACCAGCACGGTAGCTTTTACTTTTTCTTCATATCTGCTGCTTTTTTTACAATTACACCACAAGCAATTCGATCGCCTGATTTACCTGTCGGTTGTGTCATACCATCATCAGGGTTTTCTGTAATAATAATAGACGCTCCATCTTTTCTATGAATCGTCGTTTTTCCTTCTTCAAGTGTGATGTGAGGTGCATCGATTTCCGCTTTAATCTTCCCAGAACCATCTGCAACTACGTTCGGTAAATCACCGTTTTCTGCACCCTTCGGATTAAGAAGACCATGTTTTTTATCATCAGGATTAAAATGATTCCCAGATGATTCAAAACGAGGTGCCTTACACTCTCCGATTTCATGTACATGTAGTCCGTGTGGTCCTGGCGTGAAACCTTCTCCTTTAATCGTAATTTTCACGCCACTTGTTTGCTGCACTACTTTCGCAGTCCCTACTTCATCTCCTGAAGCATTATGTAATTTCACTTCAATTTCTTTCGGCTTTCCTTGGTCACAACCTGCCATCAGAAATAATAAACAACAACTGAAAAAAAGCCGTTTCTTCATTCCATTCCCTCCAAAATATATTCTGCCCTTAGATTGTCCGAGCATAGAGGGAAACATACAAAAATGCGTTACTGTTTCTTTTCAGCTAATAGTTTTTCTTCAACTTTCTGTAATCGCTCCGCTTCGCGTTTTGATACACGAATGAACATACGCCACGTAGCAACGGCACCAATTATAAATAGCACGCAAACAATCCCTGGAATAATATATTCTGTTTTATCTTCCGGAAAATATAAAGGCATCATATAGAACACTCCTTATTATAGGATTTGTAAAACATCAGAATTTTCTGTTATATAACTTTAAATTATAGTGGAACCTATCCATATTCTCAAGGGGGCGTTCCGAAAGTGAATGATTTCTTTGACTCCTTCTCCTACTTTCCTTACTATAAACTTGAGGTGAAAAATATGAGAGAAACATTTGAAATTGGTGAAATCGTTACTGGTATTTATAAAACTGGCAAATACATCGGCGAAGTTACAAATAGCCGCCCTGGCAGTTACGTCGTAAAAGTATTAGCTGTTTTAAAACATCCGGTGCAAGGTGACTTACATAACGTAAAACAAGCTGACGTACCATTTTTCCATGAAAGACGCGCTTTAGCTTTCCGTGAACAGACGAACATTCCAGAGCAAATGGTGAAAAAATATGAAGGAGAAATTCCGGATTATACCGAGTCACTAAAATTAGCATTAGAAACCCAAATGAATTCATTTTCTGAAGATGATTCACCTTTTGCAGAGCGTAGTCTAGAAACATTAGAACAGTTAAAGAAAGACTACAAACTTTAAAAAACAAAACGACCAAATTACATAATGTGCAATTTGGTCGTTACTGTGTGCTCACTTTCTTTAACACTTTTGAAAAATCAACGAGTTCTCCTAATGTTGGAGGTGCTGGTTTTACTAAATACTCTTTATCTTTTTCTACTAGTTTAAAAATATTGTACGTCGTCATCGCATCATCAAGCGCACAATGATGCTTCCCTGTCCCTACTTTTCCGTACGCCTCAATTGCTTTCCATAATCCTGTTTGATTTCTTTCTCCAAAAAACTTCTTATACTCAAGCGATAAATCACGACACTGTCCGAAGAATGGAAAAGCTATCCCTGCCATTTCACAATTATGCTTCAGCACTTTCATATCCATATTTCCCCACGTTACAATTGTCGGTTTACATTTCGTTTCGTATTCCGCAAGCTTCTTAACGAGTTCAGGAAATGAAATCCCTTTATCCACGACTTCTTGTTTTATTCCTAAAAACTTCTTACATCGATCCGTTAAAGAGGGAAATGTTTTCGGCCTGACATGTGATGAATACGTATCTTCCACCTTACAGCCAGCAACTGAAACGAGTCCTACCTCAATAATTTCCGGAAAAAATCCTTTCGGTTTCTTTCTATGCTGGGGCATCGTAAACTCAAAGTCTAAAAATAAAAATCGTTGTTCATCCATACGATCCCTTCCTTATCATTTTTATCATTCCTTTCTATTTGACACTCCTACACGAACAAGCTCGAATGCTAATTCCATTTTAAATATTCAGATTGGATGTATCTTATATATATGTCAAATGCCCACAAATATTTTAAAAAATAAGAAAAAATGACCTATGCAGAAAATATGACAAAATCCCTCCTTGCATTTACATCCGCAGTTTTTCTACTTTATAATGACGTTATGTGTGTTTCATCTAGTTAATATTTGACACACTAAGAAAAATGAATGAAAGGAGATGAGATTTTTGCACGAAACAACGCAAGAACTCGCTAACTGGCAGTATTATTTTGCTATCGCAGTCTTTTTAATTACATATGCCATTATTATTTCTGAAAAAATTAATCGCGCTGTCATCGCACTTCTTGGTGCAGCATTCATGGTAATTGTGGGGGTCGTCGATTTACATAACGCCTTTACGAAACATATTGAATGGGGAACGATTACGCTACTCATCGGTATGATGATTTTGGTGAACATTACGAGTAAATCAGGTGTTTTCCAATACGTTGCCATTAAAGCAGCAAAAGGGGCACAAGGAAATCCAATTAAAATTTTAATTTCCCTTTCCCTACTTACCGCGCTTGGCTCCGCATTTTTAGATAACGTTACAACTGTACTTCTTGTCGTTCCAGTTACTTTATCTATTACGCGCATACTGCAAGTAAATCCTGTTCCATATTTACTTTCTGAAATTATTTTTTCAAACATTGGGGGAACGGCAACATTAATTGGTGATCCACCTAACATTATGATTGGTTCTGCCAATAAGCATTTAGACTTCAATGCTTTCCTATTGAACCTAGCACCAATCGTAATTATTATTATTGGAGTTACAGCAACAATACTTTACTTCATGTACCGTAAACAATTAATTGCCGATCCTGTACAGGTTAAAAAATTAATGAGCTTAGATGAAAAACAATACATTAAAGATCCAGTATTAATGAAAAAATCTTTAACGGTGCTTGGACTTACGATTGTAGGTTTCATGACTCATTCTATTTTCCATATTGATGCGGCTATCATTGCCTTAACTGGTGCTACTGTACTTATGTTAATTGGTGTGAAAGAGCATGAAATTGAAGAAGTATTTGCAAGCGTAGAGTGGGTAACAATCTTCTTCTTCGCAGGGCTATTCGTACTTGTTGGAGGACTTATCGATATCGGTCTTATCAAAATGTTAGCTCAAAAAGTAATTGGTATAACAGGCGGAGATATTTCTTACGCATCCATCCTTATTTTATGGGTATCTGGTATCGCCTCTGCAACAATTGATAACATCCCATTCGTCGCAACAATGATTCCACTTATTAACGATATGGCAGTTGGGCTAGGCTTATCACCATCTGACGCACAAATCGATGTATTATGGTGGGCATTAGCACTAGGTGCTTGTCTCGGTGGAAACGGAACATTAATCGGAGCTTCTGCTAACGTAATCGTTGCAGGTATTGCGAGCCGCGAAGGACATAAATTTAGTTACATGGAATTCCTAAAAGTCGGTTTCCCAATTATGATCGTTTCATTAATCATTTCTCACATTTATATTTATTTACGCTACCTTATGTAGTAAAAAGAGCGCTCTGATAATCAGGGCGCTTTTTTACTTATATCTAAAATATATCGACTTATCAACAAAAACGAAAAATCTACTCTTTATATCTCACCGGTTCATTTCGAATAATAAATAAATGAATCGGTAAGAACACCGAAAATGTGATTACATGAATAATCGTAAATAATATAGAGTTCGTTCCATATCTGTCTAAAATAGCGTAGATAAGATAAATAGACAATACAATCGATACAGCTGTTGCTAGTAAACTTATAATTGGTACGAAATTAAAAATGAAACATGCAACATATATACCGAACACTTTCCACCCTGCTTCTTCTTTCAAAAAATCTGGTAATTTATCTTTCGCTAAGTCACCCCACGTCTTACTATTCAAAAACGGAATAAACGCAAGCACCCCGTCCGTTGCACCATCATTTTTCGCCATCGAATAAAGTGCAAAAGCCGTTAACAAATATGAAATAATTGCCCAAATCAATATAACAAGAATAAACGCAAAACTAAGAGCAAAGAAACCTGCTAGTACGCCTTGATCCTCCATCTTATCCTCTCCTCTCTACTTTCAACATATTTCATTACATTGCAAGTTATGTTTTAAAATTTATCCAAACTCTTTGTATAATAAGAGAAGATAGAGAATAAGAGAGGAGAAACACTTATGCATCCATTTGTAAAAGCATTACAAGAGCATTTCACAGCTCATAAAAATCCTGAAAAAGCAGAACCTATGGCTCGTTATATGAAAAATCACTTCCCATTTCTAGGTATTCAAACACCGGAAAGACGCCAATTATTAAAAGACATCATTCAAATACATACTCTCCCAGATAAAAAAGACTTCCAAATTATCGTACGTGAGCTTTGGGACTTACCAGAACGTGAATTCCAAGCGGCCGCACTTGATATTATGCAAAAATATAAAAAACATATAAACGAAACTCATATCCCCTTCTTAGAAGAACTTATTGTCACAAAATCTTGGTGGGACTCTGTCGATAGCATCGTCCCTACATTCTTAGGTACTATCTTTTTAAAACACCCAGAATTGATTTCTGCTTATATTCCAAAATGGATTGCATCAGATAACATATGGTTACAACGCGCCGCTATTTTATTCCAACTGAAATATAAACAAAAGATGGATGAAGAACTTCTTTTCTGGATTATTGGACAACTACATTCTTCAAAAGAATTTTTCATTCAAAAAGCGATTGGCTGGGTCCTTCGTGAATATGCAAAAACAAATCCGGATGTAGTTTGGGAATACGTGCAAAACAACGAGCTCGCTCCATTAAGTAAGCGTGAAGCAATTAAGCATATTAAAGAAAATTACGGAATAAATAATGAAAAAATAGGCGAGACTCTATCATAGATAGACGCGTTCCTCTATTGAGATTTAAAAAAGAACGTGTTAGAATATGTTCATTATTACTAATATAAGTAGCGATGACGGACTTATAAGTACTTGCATAAAAAGCGATTCAGGGATAGTGAAAGCCTGAAGCCGCAAGGAAACGGCAGTCCCGAGCAATACATGATAAAGTGGATGCACCTTTTGTGTATCAACTAGGGTGGAACCGCGGGCAAACGCTCGTCCCTAGGCAAATAAGCCTTGGGATGAGCGTTTTTTTATGTTCTTTTTAGCTATACTGCTCGTTTCCAAAGTATCAGAGTATGTCATCGCCAATACGTTAACTTTCAAAAGGAGGATTTTCTTATGTATTCAATGGAACAAGTTGTAAACTTAGCGAAACATCGCGGTTTTGTTTTCCCTGGTTCTGAAATTTACGGTGGTCTTGCAAACACTTGGGATTACGGTCCACTTGGAATCGAATTAAAAAATAATGTTAAAAAAGCTTGGTGGAAAAAATTCATTCAAGAATCTCCATACAACGTTGGTTTAGACGCAGCTATTTTAATGAACCCTAAAACTTGGATCGCTTCTGGTCACGTTGGTAACTTCAACGATCCAATGATCGACTGTAAAAAATGTAAAGCTCGTCACCGTGCTGACAAATTAATTGAGGATGCTTTAGATGCAAAAGGCATCGAAATGGTTGTTGATGGTCTTACTTTCGACCAAATGGCTGACTTAATGAAAGAACATGAAGTAAAATGTCCTGATTGCGGTAGTGAAGAATTCACTGAAATCCGTCAGTTCAACTTAATGTTCAAAACATTCCAAGGTGTTACAGAGTCTAGCACAAACGAAATCTTCCTTCGTCCTGAAACAGCACAAGGTATTTTCGTAAACTTCAAAAACGTTCAACGCTCTATGCGTAAAAAGCTTCCATTTGGTATTGGCCAAATCGGTAAGAGTTTCCGTAACGAAATCACGCCTGGTAACTTCACATTCCGTACACGTGAATTCGAACAAATGGAACTTGAATTCTTCTGTAAGCCTGGTGAAGATTTAGAGTGGTTCGCATTCTGGCGTGAAACTTGTAAAAACTGGTTACTTTCACTTGGTATGACTGAAGAGAGCATGCGTCTTCGTGACCACGGTGAAGAAGAGTTATCTCACTATAGTAATGCAACAACTGACATTGAATTCAAATTCCCATTCGGTTGGGGCGAACTTTGGGGCGTTGCATCCCGTACAGACTTCGACTTAAAACGTCACATGGAACACTCAAACGAAGACTTTAACTATATCGATCCACAAACGAATGAGCGTTACGTACCATACTGCATCGAGCCATCTTTAGGCGCAGACCGTGTAACATTAGCATTCTTATGTGATGCATATGAAGAAGAGCAATTAGAAAACGATTCTCGTACAGTTCTTCGTTTCCACCCTGCTTTAGCACCATACAAAGCAGCTATCTTACCATTATCTAAAAAGCTATCTGAAGGTGCTACTGAAGTATTCGCAGAATTAGCTAAAGACTTCATGGTAGACTTTGATGAAACTGGTTCTATCGGTAAACGTTACCGTCGTCAAGACGAAATCGGTACACCATTCTGTATCACATACGACTTCGACTCAGTTGAAGACAAAGCTGTTACAGTACGTGACCGTGATACAATGGAACAAGTTCGTATGCCAATTAGCGAACTAAAAGGTTTCTTAGAGAAGAAAATCCAGTTCTAATTATAAGAAAAAGAGGCTGCTCATAAGAGCGCCTCTTTTTTACTTTTCACGTTTTTCTTTAATTGCTACTGTACATCTTGATATACATAGTAAATCATCATTTTCATCAATAATACGAACATCCCAAACCATTGTCGATTGTCCTCTATGTATCGGTGTTCCGATCGCTGTTACAATTCCATCTTTCTTTGAGCGAATGTGGTTTGCATTAATTTCTAATCCGAAACAAATACATTTTTCTTGATCAATTAAATTGTATGAACCAACACTTGCCACTGTTTCTGCTAATGCAACCGATGCACCGCCATGTAAAAATCCAAATGGCTGATGCGTACGCTCATCAACAGGCATCGTAGCAACCACCTTATCTTCTGTCATCTCTAACAACTCAATTCCAAGTGAATCCATTAAAGTTTTTGCCATATAGCTTCCTCCTTCTCTTGCTTTAATTAAATGTATAATTTTACCTATTTATTTTCAAACTACTTATAACACTTATATAAGGAGGCTTCACCTAAATGAAACAGAAATTTTGTATATTACTGCTTATGTTCTCCTTGCTGACTATTGTACCAAATTGTGCAATAACAGCCAAAGCATCTAACCTGACAATCGATGTTAAGACTGTAACGCAAAAAGGTAAGAAACCTTATATAGAATATCAAATAAATAGGCCTTCTTTTCACAACTTTTCTGACTCTACATTTCAAAATAAGCTCAATTTATACTACAAAAAATCCACTGACAAATTTAAAAACAAATTAGAAAAAGAAGCAAAAAAATACTATAAAGAGACAGAAGGATCTAGTACACCATTTCATCCGTACGTAGCAAATGTTGATTATAAAGTCTCTTTAAACAAACCACCTTTTCTTAGCCTATATGTGAATTACTATCAATATACTGGCGGAGCACACGGTCTTTATACGTGGAAGGCAAATACATTTGATTTAAAAGAAAAAAAGCTACTGCACTTAGACGATTTATTTCAACAAAAAGATAAATATAAAGATGTAATCCGTGCAGAGATTGTAAGACAAATTAAACAAAATGAAAGTATTTATTTTCCTGATGCAACTGAAAAGGTAATGAGTATGAAAAAGTTTCACTTCTTTTTAGAGCCAGACAATCTCGTCATTTATTTCCCTTTATATGAGATTGCTCCGTATTCAAGTGGAATTCCGCAATTTCGTATTCCATATACGTTGTTAAGAGACTATTTAAAGCCTTCTTATCAAAATATTTTGATTGACAACAAGTAAATATTTTAGCTACGATAATGTTAACCTAAAAACAACAGGAGGTTAACATTATGAGAAGATTACATGTTTTAGATTTAGCATTAGCTGCCATGTTCGTTGCTCTTATGGCCATCGGTGCAAATATTGTATCTTGGGCACCATTCCTTCAAGTAGCAGGTATCCCATTATCTATGCAACCATTTTTCGCAATTTTAGCAGGTCTTCTTCTTGGAAGTAGACTTGGTGCTTTATCCATGACTGTTTATATGCTCGTTGGCGTAGCCGGCGCACCAATTTTCGCTAACTTCAAGGCTGGATTTGGAGCACTTTTAGATCCTACTGGTGGTTTTATTATCGCATTTATTATCGTTGCTTACGTATCGGGGAAACTAGTAGAACAAAAAGAAAGACCAACATTCATTACATTTGCGATTGCCTCTTTCACAGGAATTATTTTAACTTATATAATCGGTACTACTTACATGTACGGGGCAGTCAATCTCTTTATGGGCGGTAATATGAGCTATAAAGCTGCTTGGATGATTATGATGTGGTTTGCAGTAAAAGATATTGTATTTACAATTATCGGTGCTATTATCGCCCCTCGCATATACTATGCTGTGCGTCGTTCTGCTTATCAGCATTTTCATTCGACGATTTCATAATAAAAAAGAGTTATTGCAGCTTGCTGTAATAACTCTTTTTTTATATTAAGACTCTTGATTCACTTGTTCTTCTAAAATTTTCTTCATCATTACAACCATGTCATCACGTAATTCTGGGTGTTGCAGGGCCATTTCAATTGTCGTTTGAACGAATCCTAGCTTTTCACCTACGTCGTAGCGCTTTCCTTCGAAATCGTAAGCAAATACACGTTGGATTTCATTTAAGCTTTGGATTGCATCTGTTAACTGAATTTCACCACCAGCACCGACATGTTGCTGCTCTAAGAACATAAAGATTTCAGGCGTTAAAATGTAACGGCCCATAATCGCTAAGTTTGAAGGTGCTGTACCTTGTGCTGGTTTCTCAACGAAATTGCGAACTTGGTAACGACGACCTTCTTGTTCTAATGGATCAATAATTCCGTAGCGGTGTGTTTCATTTTCTGGAACCGTTTGTACACCAATAACAGAAGAAAGCGTTTTATCATATTCTTCGATTAATTGACGTAAGCATGGTTTTTCAGCTTGAACGATATCATCGCCTAATAAAACAGCAAATGGCTCATCACCGATGAATTTACGTGCACACCAAACAGCGTGTCCTAATCCTCTTGGTTCTTTTTGACGAATATAATGAATATCTACCATTTTTGAAGAAGCCTGTACTTTTTCAAGTAACTCATACTTTTTCTTTTCTAATAAGTTTTGCTCTAACTCAAATGCATTATCAAAATGATCTTCAATAGAGCGCTTTGTTTTACCAGTAACGATAATAATATCTTCGATTCCTGATTGTATTGCTTCTTCTACGATGTATTGGATAGTTGGTTTATCTACTATCGGCAACATTTCTTTCGGCATTGCTTTTGTTGCTGGTAAAAAACGTGTTCCCAATCCAGCTGCTGGGATTATGGCTTTTCTTACTTTTTTCATCACAAAATACCCTCTCTTCTGTCAGAATCAATAACGATCATTTCCTTACATAAAACAAAAGGGAGATTTCGCTCCCTTTTGTTCCCTACTACTTAAAATTACTTTATATTATAAACGATTCATAATATCTTCTTTAATAGTAAGTAACTTTTGTTCACTATTTTGTAAAGAACTATCTTTTACACCAAAGTAGAACTTAATCTTCGGTTCAGTTCCAGATGGACGTAGGCAGAACCATGAACCATCCTCTAATTGATATTTTAACACATTTGATTTCGGTAAGTGAATCTCTTCTTTATGTCCATCTTGTAAAGATGTAACAATGCTTGCTTTATAGTCTTCAACTGCTACGACTGTTAAGCCCGCTACTTCTTTCGGAGGATTCTCACGGAACGTCGCCATCATCTCTTGGATTTGTTCCGCTCCATCTTTTCCTTTTAACGTTAACGATACAAGGTCTTCACGGAAGAATCCGTATTTCTCAAATACTTCTAATAGACCATCATATAACGTTTTCCCTTGTGATTTGTAGTATGCAGCTACTTCACATGCAAATAGGACAGATTGTACTGCATCTTTATCACGGCAGAATGGACGGATTAAATAACCATAGCTTTCCTCATAACCGAATTGGAATTCGTATTGTCCGCTTTCTTCATACTGTCTAATTTTCTCACCGATAAATTTAAATCCAGTTAACGTATCAATTGTATCTAAACCGTATGCTTTTGCAATTGTACGACCAATTTCAGACGTTACAATTGTTTTTAATACGACACCGTTCTCTGGAAGCGTTCCGTTTTCTTTCTTTTGAGATAGTAAGTAATCAAGCATTAATGCACCTGTTTGGTTACCTGTTAATACTTGGAACTCACCATTATGATTACGAACTGCTACACCAAGGCGATCTGCGTCAGGATCAGTTGCGATTAATACATCTGCGCCTACCTTTTCACCGTCACGAATTGCATACTCAAACGCTGCATGCTCTTCTGGGTTCGGTGATTTTACTGTAGAGAAGTTTGGATCTGGTAACTCTTGCTCTTTTACAACTGTTACATCTGTAAATCCAACTTCTTTTAAACCACGGCGTACAGAAATATTTGATGTTCCGTGTAATGGTGTAAAGACGATTTTTAAGTCTTTACCAACCTTTTGTACCATTTCTTTATTAATGATAACATTATTCAATTCTGCAGCATATGCATCATCTACTTCTTGTCCAATAATATGTAATAAACCGTCAGCTTTTAATTGCTCTACATCAGCGACTTCAACTGTTAATTCATCTTCTACTGCGTTTACGTAGCTAATTAACTCATCTGCCTCTTTTGGAGGCAACTGTCCACCATCTTCACCGTATACTTTATATCCGTTATATTCAGGCGGATTATGGCTTGCCGTAAGAACGATTCCACTTACTGTATGTAAATGACGAACTGCGAAAGAAAGCACTGGCGTTGGACGTAAGCTTTCAAACACATATGTTGTGATACCGCGTGCGCCAAGTGTTGCAGCGACCTCCATTGCGAATTCAGGCGATTTATGTCGAGAATCATAGGCTACAACAACACCTCGTTTTTTCGCTTCCTCACCTAACTTTTCAATAAAGCTTGCTAATCCTTTTGTTGCTTTACGAACTGTATATACGTTTAAACGGTTCGTACCAGCACCAAGTTCACCACGCATACCACCTGTGCCAAACTCTAGATTTTTATAAAAACTATCCTCGATTTTCTTCTCATCTTGCTTCATATTTTCTAGCTGTTCTTTTAATTCTGCATCTAATTGTGCGTAAGAAAGCCAGCGACTAAATTCTTGTTTCCAATTCATTCTTCTCTCTCCTCCCGCTTGTCATATCTTTATTATATGAAAAAAATATGCTGTATCTCAATATTTTATAAAATCTAGCAGGATTTTACTAGGAATATTTGTATACACTATTGTTAAATACTCCACTAAAGGGAATGAGGATTATGCAAGAATGGGGCTTGTCAGAAGAGCTCAAAATACAAACAAAGCAAATGATTGAAATTGCTGAAAGAGAACTATCGATTATGAGAAACGCAATCGATAAAGAAGATGAATGTATTTTATGCAAAATGGAAGATATTCATCATATGTTGGCAAATGTACAAACATTGGCAGCTACATACTATATTCAGGCATATTTATCACCTTATACGGAAAGTTCATCTTTTATTACGACAGCTATCCAACATTTAAGCGCTAGAAAACATGGTGCTCTTATCGTTGTGGAACGAAATGAAACGCTTGAAGCTTTCATTCAAACTGGAACGACATTAAACGCTCATTTAACTGCGCCATTACTCGAATCAATATTTTACCCAGGTAACCCTCTTCATGACGGTGCCGTTCTCGTAAAAAATAATCATATAGTCTCAGCTGCTAATATTCTTCCTTTAACGAAAAGTACAGAAGTTGATTCTGAGCTAGGAACGCGTCACAGAGCTGCAATAGGCTTATCAGAAAAGAGTGATGCACTTATATTAGTTGTCTCTGAAGAAACGGGCCGTACTTCTTTTGCTTTAAATGGGATTTTGTATACAATTTCTTTATAAAGTGAAACTTTAATCAGCCCTCACCAATTGAGCGTTTACGGGCAACCCCACCTCACTTCTTTGCTTCCACTAAATTTTGAGGTTAGGGTCTTACTGTCCGGCAAATAGCGGGATAAACAAACCTATAAAAAAGAAGACTGTTCCAAAATATTGGAACAGTCTTCACTTATACTCTTATTCTTCTCCGAAACGCTCCACAAGTGTTGCAAGTGTACGTACCATTGCACCAGTTGCTCCAGTTGGACCTAAGTCGTGCGCGCCTTTTGTTTCTGATGTTCCAGCGATATCTAAGTGTACCCACGGTGTATCTTCAGCGAATTCGCCTAGGAATGTACCTGCCATAACCGCATGTCCTTCACGGCCTGGTGAGTTATTTAAATCAGCAAACTTACTGTTTCTCACACGTTCTTTATCACGATCAAAAATCGGTAGTTGCCAAATTGGTTCATCTGTTTCCATAGAAGCCTCTAGTACTTGCTCAAACAACTCTTCATTATTTGTCATTGCGCCTGTCGTATGGTTTCCAAGTGCAACAATTACACCGCCTGTTAATGTTGCAACATCAACAAGGTAGTTTGCGCCAAGTTTTTTCGCATACGTAATACCATCAGCTAAAGCTAGACGACCTTCTGCATCCGTATTTAATACTTCAATTGTTTTTCCACTCATAGATGTGATTACATCGTCTGGCTTAAATGCCGTACCACTTACAACGTTATCAGTTGAAGGAATAACAGCGATCACATTTTGTTCTGGGCGCAGTTCTCCGATAATTTCCATCGCACCTAATACAGCAGCTGCACCGCCCATATCACCTTTCATACCAACCATGCCTTCACGTGGTTTTAAAGAATAACCACCTGTATCGTATGTAATACCTTTTCCAACGAATCCAATGACATCTGTCCACTCTTCTTTTCCTTTATAAATAAGAGCAATCATTTTGGGTGGCTCTGTACTACCTTGGTTTACTGCAAGTAACGCACCCATACCAAGATCTTCCATCTCTTCTTTTTCAAGAACTTTATAGTCCATATCATACTTCTCCGCTAACTCAACAGCATACTCAGCAAGCTTTGTCGCTGTTAATACGTTTGGCGGCATATTTACAAGTGTACGAGCTGAATTTGTTGCACGTCCATGTACGTAGCCAACTGTTAATGCGGCTTCAATTTCTTGTGCATCTTCCGCTGTAATAGCCGTGAACTTCTCTAACTCTACACGATCCTTTTTATCTGATTTATACGTTTGTAATTCATATGTACCAAGGCCTTGTACCTCTGCTGCAATATGAGCGACATCAATCGCGTCTAATTTCTCTGTTACGAAAGAATCAAGTAAGATTGCTGCATCTTGTACTTTTGCTGCTTGTAGTGTTTTAAACGTTTTTCCAAGAGCCACACGTAACGTTTCTGTCGTATAAGACTCTTTCTTGCCTAAACCAACAAAGTAATACCGTTTCACATTTGTTTTTCCTAAGCTATGTACTTTCGAAATGGCCTTTTTCTTCGTAGATAATTCTTTCTCTTCTAGTAAAACTTGTAATTGTCCTTCAAACGCTTTGTCCAGTTCTTGTACAAAACTACTCATTTTCTCTTCTTCAAATAAAGCGACAATTACTGCTTCGTGACCTGCTAATTCTTTTTGTACTTGAAACATGTTCAGACCCCCTAAATTTCTCTACCACCATTATAACTTTATTTTCGATAAAATGCGACAATTCTAACTACAGTTATATGACGTGTAAAATCTCCTCTATTATGAAATAAGCCAAGAAAAAAAGTCTAGCGTAATTACGACTAGACTATCTTTGCTTTAAATATTGACCACGAAACACTTGCATCGTTTCGTCTTGATTTAACATCGTTAACTCTTCTTCTGTAAACTTACCTTTTCCTACTTTTACTACATACACATTTACTTTTTTCTTACCCCATTGGCTATAAACATCTTTCACCGTATCATAATATAAATCAAGACGGTTTCCTTTTATTGCTCCGCCCTTATCAGCTACTACACCATACCCGTAACCTGGCACGAAGAGAATCGTTCCAATCGGGAATACGCGTAAGTCCGCAGCAATTGTGGAATATAAATCCCTTTTCACTTTAACACCTGAATATGTAATACCATACTCTGGATGCCCTGGCCTCTTACCTGTTGACTCAATCCCCGATGTATAACCTGTTGCAGTCATTTCAATTGAACGATATTTAGACCAGTCGTTTGCCTGCTCTAAAGCATTTATCACTTCTTTACTCGGAGCAACATTTCTCTTAACTTCTGCTGCATGTACTTCTTTTGCACTCATTCCTTCATATGTCTTTACAATCTCTAATAAAGAAACTCCAGTGAAAGCCTTCCATGTTACGCATAATGCAAATGCAAGTAAACAAGTCATCATAATGCGAATACAATATCGTTTTAACATTTTTATATTCCACACTCCTTCATCGTTAATCATTCCCTATACGATGAAGGAATATGCAAAAAATAATCTCCAACTTAGTTGGAGATTAAAACATTTGATATCCGCTTTTCCGAAGTTTCTTGATCACGACTCCTGCTAAAGCAGCCCCTACTAATCCAGTAGATAGAATAAACACGTCTGCTTGTCCTAAGTGCGATACACTTGTCCCAAATGAAGAAAATGTTTCTTTCGGTTTTGAAAAATAATCCCACATACTCGCTTTATTAATAATA
The DNA here is from genome assembly GCF_058792475.1 of Bacillus sp. MT94. Taxonomy (NCBI): domain Bacteria; kingdom Bacillati; phylum Bacillota; class Bacilli; order Caryophanales; family Bacillaceae; genus Bacillus; species Bacillus sp. MT94. Next base: position 25,817 of record NZ_JBXAEZ010000004.1, read on the forward strand.
AGCATACAAACAATCGGATACACAATAACCATTACCCAAGTAGCTCGCAAAATCATGTTGAGTAAAAATCCAATTCCAAAGAACAAAATAAAAAATAGCATCATTGAAATAAGTAGTACCGGTATACTCACTCTTTCTCCCTCTCCTTCGCACGTGCCGTAAATACGTGATAGGCTGTATAACCAAATGGTTCTCCTGGATTTAATGTTTTGTCCACTTCAAGATGTAGTTCTGATCTTCCTTCTAACAAATATTTAATAAGTACAGACGTATTCGGATCGTCCGCAATCTTATCTGGATGTAAGAACGCCACTTCAGACAATTCTTTCTCCTGTACAATAATATTTTCTCCTTCAGGCTCCAAAAGGAAAATAATCATATTATCACTAATTTCATCACGAATAACACCCGATCGAACACCAATGATCCCCTTCACATGAGCGACAATGCCTGTCTCTTCTAACACTTCGCGTTTCACAGCTTCATCAACTGTCTCACCTTCATTTACAAAACCAGCCGGTAAAGACCATTTCCCTTTTAATCCACTGTATTTCTTCTTAACGAATAGCCACCTGCCATCTTTTGTAGCTACTAAGCCACTAACAGCTAACCATACTTTCCCGCGCTTCCCCATGATGCATCCTCCTCCATTTGAACGGACAGAATATTCTTTCTTTTCTATATATTATACTATACTTTTTAATTCGCTGTGAAATTTCCTTTTTTCAAAAAGTGAAAAAACCCATTTTGTCGATATACTGTTAACAAAAAAATATCAAGATGCAGAAATGTAATTATGAAGAAAATAAAACATTGGATTCATCCATTTCATGATAAGGCAATGTTCAAATAAAACATTTCTCCCATCTTTCTATTGTTATATCGAAAACATGTATTATATGAAAAAAAAGCAGAAACGGCGCTTAGCCGTTTCTGCTTTTTCTACTATATATTAAAAGAACTTTAATTTACCTTTTTTAAGAACTAATAAAGGTCCACCTAATAAGAATAAGTAGCGGTTATCGATTACTTTCTTCATGAAGGAAGCTTTCCAACCTGTTAACTTTTTACCCATAACAACGCCCATTGCATCGTCATGACCTAAAGAACATACAGATCCTTTATTATCGAATGCGAATTTTTTCATTTCGCCCTTGCCACGAACTAATACAGTTAAGTTGTGTGCAATATTGTAACCTTGTTGAATTGCAATTTGTGCTGTTGGTGGGTAAGGACGGTTAATTTCTTCGTTAATGATTAACGCTGCATCACCAACCATGAATACCTCTTCGTATCCTGGAGCGTGCATGTACTCATCAACTTTTACACGTCCGCGCATTGCTTCAAAGCCAGACTCTTCCACAATACCATTACCACGAACACCTGCAGCCCAAACTACTGTTTCAGACTTAATTAATTCAGTATCATCACCATTTGCAACAATAATACCTTCTTCAGTTGCTTCTTTAATTGCTGTACCGATGCGGAATTCTACGCCTTTTTTCTCAAGTTGTTTTACAGCATATTCTACTAATGCTGGATCGAAACCTGGAAGTGCTGTTGGAGCAGCTTCTACACAGATGATACGTGCTTTTTCACGTGGTACATTGTACTGTTTGCAAAGTTCAGGAACACGGTTTGCAAGCTCACCTACGTACTCGATACCAGTAAATCCAGCACCACCAACAACGATTGTTACTAACTCATCGCGCTTTTCATCTGCATATTTAGCGAAACTAGCTTCCATATGCTCACGAATTTCACGAGTTGCATTAATGTTAGCGATTGAGAATGCATGCTCTTTTAATCCTGTAATTCCGAATGTTTCTGATTCGAAACCAAGACCGATTACTAAGTAGTCATACTCTAACTCGCCGTCTTTTAAGATAATACGTTTTTCAGCAGCTTTAATTTCTACTACTGTGTCTTGTACAAAGTTCACTTTATTTGTATCAATAACGTCTTGAATATCTAGACAGATTTTTTCATCTTGTAATGTACCAGCTGCGCTCTCGTGTAACCAAGTCGCTTGGTAGTGATAGCTGTTGTTGTTTACTAACGTAATTTCAGCTTCATTTACAGATAATGCTTTTTGCAGACGAACAGTCGTAATCATCCCGCCATAACCTGCACCTAAAACTACGATTTTTGGAGTCTTCACCAAATCACAACCCTTTTCTTTATATAATAGTAATGAGAAATAATACCAAGTACTAAAAACTCTATTTGTCAAGAATGTGGAATTTATCACATTCTATATCATAACAAAACGCAGTCAAAAAATCGTACGAATTTTGTCATAGAAATTTAACATAATACTTCCCTATATTAGTCGGTTTTATTCCAGAATTCAAGCTTCTGGAGAATTATCAATATTTTAAAATAACATAGCGTTTTCAAGGGTTTTTCAACCTTTTTTTCATGTATTTTCCTTTCTGTATATTTTATACAATACAAAAAGCATCTATGCGAAAACTTACACACAATTCAGTCGTTTTCAGAAGTATTATGAACTCAAATATGCTATCATTTATTTGAAAGTGTCATCATTTGCAGGATTTTCGTGTACATATGAACAATATATGAAATCAATATCAAAATTCCATCTATAGGGGGAATGAAAGTGGCAGAAAATCAAAAAGTTTACGACATAACAATTATTGGTGGTGGTCCAACAGGACTATTCACAGCATTTTATGGCGGGATGAGACAAGCAAGTGTAAAAATCATTGAAAGCTTACCTCAACTTGGAGGACAATTATCCGCACTCTACCCTGAAAAATACATTTATGATGTAGCTGGATTTCCAAAAGTGCGCGCACAAGAATTAGTTGATAACTTAAAAGAGCAAATGAAGAAATTTGATCCAACCATTTGCTTAGAAGAAGCTGTTGATACGCTTGAAAAACAAGCTGATGGTATATTTAAACTTGTTACGAATAAACAAACTCACTATTCTAAATCAGTCATTATTACTGCCGGCAATGGTGCTTTCCAACCACGCCGCTTAGAATTAGAAGGTACAGCAAAATACGAAAAGAAAAACTTACATTATTTCGTTGATGATATGAATAAATTTGCTGGCAAGCGCGTCGTAGTATTTGGCGGTGGCGACTCAGCAGTAGACTGGACGATGATGTTAGAACCGATTGCTGACAAAGTTACAATCGTTCATCGCCGTGATAAATTCCGCGCACATGAACATAGCGTCGAAAACTTAATGAATTCTCGTGCAGAAGTAAGTACACCGTATGTTCCAGTTGAACTCATTGGTGATGACAAAATTGAACAAGTCGTTCTTCAGCACGTAAAAACTGAAGAAAAAGTTATCATCGATGTTGATGATGTAATTGTAAACTACGGCTTCGTTTCCTCTCTTGGCCCAATTAAAAACTGGGGCTTAGATATACAAAAAAATAGCATCCTTGTGAATTCAAAAATGGAAACAAATATTCCTGGCATTTACGCTGCTGGTGACATTTGTACATATGAAGGAAAAGTAAAACTTATCGCTTGTGGATTTGGCGAAGCACCGACAGCAGTAAACAATGCAAAAGCTTACTTCGATCCAAATGCAAAACTTCAACCAATGCATAGCTCAAGCATGTTTTAATATGTAAAAATAAAAGCTCCTTCCATACGCGGAAGGAGCTTTTATTTTATATACCACGAAAGCACACTGAATTCGATACACTATCGAACTCAGTGTGCTTTTCGTCTACAAAAATTATTGTTTTCTTCTTCTACCTAATACGAATAATACTCCGCCAACTAAGAATGAAATTCCCGCACCAACTGACATCATCCATGGATGTGCTGCCCCTGTTTTCGGTAATTCTTTTTCTACTTTTACTTGCGGGTCTTTATTTAACTTTTCCAGTCTTACTTCCGGTTTCTTCAGATCTTTCGGGTCTTCCGGTTTCACTTCTGGCTCCTTCGGTTCTTTCGGATCCTCTGGTTTCACTTCTGGCTCCTTCGGTTCTTTCGGATCCTCTGGTTTCACTTCTGGCTCCTTCGGTTCTTTCGGGTCTTCCGGTTTCACTTCTGGCTCCTTCGGTTCTTTCGGATCTTCCGGTTTCACTTCTGGCTCCTTCGGCTCTTTCGGATCTTCCGGTTTCACTTCTGGCTCCTTCGGTTCTTTCGGATCCTCCGGTTTCACTTCTGGCTCCTTCGGTTCTTTCGGATCCTCTGGTTTCACTTCTGGCTCCTTCGGTTCTTTCGGATCCTCT
>NZ_JBXAEZ010000004.1:30144-593062 GCF_058792475.1 Bacillus sp. MT94
TCCGGTTTCACTTCTGGCTCCTTCGGTTCTTTCGGATCTTCCGGTTTCACTTCTGGCTCCTTCGGTTCTTTCGGATCCTCCGGTTTCACTTCTGGTTCCTTCGGTTCTTTCGGATCCTCCGGTTTCACTTCTGGCTCCTTCGGTTCTTTCGGATCCTCTGGTTTCACTTCTGGCTCCTTCGGTTCTTTCGGATCCTCCGGTTTCACTTCTGGCTCCTTCGGTTCTTTCGGATCTTCCGGTTTCACTTCTGGCTCCTTCGGTTCTTTCGGATCCTCCGGTTTCACTTCTGGTTCCTTCGGTTCTTTCGGATCCTCCGGTTTCACTTCTGGTTCCTTCGGTTCTTTCGGATCCTCTGGTTTCACTTCTGGCTCCTTCGGTTCTTTCGGATCCTCCGGTTTCACTTCTGGTTCTTTCGGTTCTTTCGGATCCTCCGGTTTCACTTCTGGTTCTTTCGGTTCTTTCGGTTCTTTCGGATCTTCCGGTATCTTAAAATCTTCTTTTGTTTTCGGTAAAATTGTAACTGTAGGCTCAAGTGGTGGATTTATTCTATCGTCCACTATCGCTCTATTTGTTATCCCTTTACTTGGTGCTGCTTTTACCTTCGCTTTAAAAATAATACTACGTTCTTTTGTATCTGTAATTTCTAAATACTTCGCTATTACTTTTCCAAACTCCATTTTTAACTCTACTGGATTTGGTTCAGCCCCTTCAAATCGAATACTATCTTGCACGTACTCTAAACCGGCTGGAATTTCATCTTCTATCTTTACCTCTGCTATTTTTCCGTTTTCTACCGTATTTTCAAAGCTAATTCGGTATTCGATTTCTTCTCCTAGCTTCGGTTCTTTATTACTTACTGTCTTCGTTGCTTTTACCTTACCATCTTTATATTCTGGCTTTATTGTCGCTGTCGGTTCCATAACTGGATGATTTGGATCATCTACGTGAATAATCGCTTTATTTGTTATTTCCTCTCCAACTTTTACTGATTCTTTTACCTTTACTTTAAAGATGATACTTCTTTCTTTCGTATCCGTAATTTCTGGATACTTCACTGTTACTTTTCCATTCTCAACTTTAAGTTCTGTTGGTACAGGCTTATCACCTACGGCCTTCAGACTATCTTTCACATACTCTAAAACAGACGGAATTTCATCTTCAATCTTTACATCAACTAACTTCCCGCCATCTACTATGCCGTTAAAAGTAATTCGATATTCGATTTCTTCCCCTAGCTTTGGTTCATGATTACTTACTTCTTTCCTTGCCTCTAGTTTCCCATCTTTATATTGCGGTGTAATTGGTACAAGTGACTCAACCGGTGGATTTGTCGGATTATTATCATCCACAACCGCCTTGTTTATAATTTCTTTTCCTACTTGTACCGTTTCTTGTACTTTCGCTTTAAAGATGATACTTCTTTTTTTCGTATCCGTAATTTCTGGATACTTTGCTGTTACTTTTCCATTCTCAACTTTAAGTTCTACTGGATTTGGTTCCGGCCCATCAGACTTTATACTATCCTGTACGTATTCTAAACCGGCTGGAATTTTATCTTCTACTTTTACCTCAGTTAGTTTTCCGTTTTCTACCGTATTTTCAAAGCTAATTCGATATTCTACTTCTTCTCCTAACTTCGGTTCATGATTGCTTACTGTTTTTTCTGCTTGTAATGCACCATCTTTATGTTGAGGCTGTATAGCGACATTTGGTTTCTCTGGCGGATTTATAGTATCTTCCACAACCGCCGTATTCACAATCGCTTCGCCAATTTTAGCTTTTTCTTTCACTTTTCCTTTAAAGACGATGCTTCTTTCTTTCGTATCCGTAATTTCTGGATATTCTGCGAGTACTGTGCCGTTTTTCACTTTAACATGCAACGGTTTTGGACTATCCCCCTCAGCTCTTTCGCTACCTTCTACAAACTCTAAACTGTTTGGTAATTCATCCTTAATTTTCACCTTCGCTAATTTTCCGTGCTCAACTACGTTACGGAACGTAATTCGATACTCTACTTCTTCTCCTAATTTTGGAGCTGGGTTATTTACTGTTTTCTCAGCTTTTATTTTTCCATTCTTATACTCCGGTGTAATAATCGCTTCTGGTTTTTGCGGAGGATTCTTCGGATTATCATCATCCACAATTGCCGTATTCACGATTTTCTTCCCGACTTTTACTGCTTCTGTTACTTTTACCTTAAAGATAATGCTACGCTCAGCTGTATCAGTAATATTTTCATACTTCGCTGTGATTTTTCCAGCTTCTTCTTTTAGCTCTACTGGATTTGGTTCATTACCTTCTGCTTTTAAACTATCCTTCACATACTCTAATCCATTTGGTAGTTGATCCTCAATTTTCACTTCTGCTAGTTTTCCGTTTTCTACCGTATTATTAAAACTAATTCGGTACTCTACTTCTTCTCCTAGCTTTGGATCTTTTTTACTTACCTTTTTATTAGCTTTAAATTTACCATCTTTATGCTGCGGTGTAATATCTACTTCCGGTCGCTCTGGTGGATTTTTTGTATCATCAACAATTGCTTTATTTACAATTGCCTTGTCCACTTCAACGGAATCTTTCACCTTCACTTTAAAGATAATGCTTCTTTCTTTCATGTCAGTGATATTTTCATACTTCGCACTAACCTTACCAGCTTCTTCTTTCAACTCTACTGGGGCCGGCTTATCACCTTCTGCTTTTAGACTATCTTTCACATACTCTAAACCAAACGGAATTTCATCCTCAATTTTGACCTCTGCCAGTTTTCCATCTTTCACCGTATTATTAAATGAAATTCGATATTCGATTTCTTCACCTAGCTTCGGTTTATGATTATTCACCTTTTTATGAGCAGCAATTTTACCGTCTTTATATTGCGGTGTAATTTTTGCTGTTGGATCAATTACTGGATGGTTCGGATCATCAACATGGATAATCGCTTTATTTGTAATGTCCTTACCTATTGTAACCGAATCTTTCACCTTCACTTTAAAGACGATACTTCTTTCTTTCGTATCCATAATCTCTGAATACTTTGCCATTACCTTACCATTTTCTACTTTCAACTCCACTGGTTTTGGCTCTTCACCTTCAGCCTTTTCGCTTCCTTCTACAAACTCTAATCCAGCTGGAATTTTATCTTCTATCTTTACCTCTACTAGTTTTCCATCTTTCACCGTATTATTAAAAATAATTCGATATTCGATTTCCTCACCTAACTTCGGTTCACGATTACTTACTTCTTTTCTTGCCTCAATTTTTCCATCTTTATATTGTGGTGTAATCGGTACATAAGGCTCTTCTGGTAGATTCTTTGTATCATCTACAATTGCCTCATTTACGATTTCTTCTCCCACTTTTGCGCTTTCTTTTACCTTCGCTTTAAAGACAATACTTCTTTCCTCTGTATTTGTAATTTCTGGATACTTTGCCATTACTTTATTATTTTTCACCTGTAGCTCTACTGGTTTCGGTTTAGAACCTTCTGCTGTGATGCTGCCTTCTACATACTCTAAACCATTTGGTAAGGCATCCTTTATATTTACCTCTGCTAGTTTCCCGTTTTCTATCGTATTTTTAAAACTAATTCGATATTCTACTTCTTCTCCTAGTTTCGGTTTATGATTATTGGCTACTTTCTGCGCAGCAATTTTACCATCTTTATATTGCGGAGTAATTTCCACACGAGGCTCTTCTGGCTCATTTTTTGTATCTACTACGATTGCTTTATTAACAATCTCCTTGCCTATTTCTGCCTCTTCTTTTACTTTCACTTTAAAAATAATACTTCTTTCTTTTGTATCCGCAATTTCTAGATACTTTGCCATTACCTTGCCGTTTTCAAATTTTAATTCTACCGGACTAGGCTTAAATCCTTCTGCTTGTAAACTGTTCTCTACAAACTCTAATCCAGCTGGAATTTCATCTTCTACTTTAACCTCTACTAGTTTTCCGTTTTCTACCGTGTTTTTAAAACTAATTCGGTATTCTACTTCTTCTCCTAATTTCGGTTTTTTATTGTTTACAAATTTCTCTGCTTTAAGCTTACCGTCTTTATATTCTGGCGTAATTGTTACTTCTGAAGTTGTTGGATCTTTTGTATCATCAACAACTACTTTATTGACAATGCCTTCACCAACCTTAAATTCTTCTTTTACTTTCGCTTTAAAGACGATACTTCTTTCTTCTGTATCCGTAATTTCTGGATATTTTGCGATTACTTTTCCATCTTTCACTTTCAGTTCTACCGGATCTGGCTTAGAACCTTCTGCTCGTAAACTATCTTTCACATACTCTAATCCATTTGGTAAATCGTCTTCTATTTTTAACTCTGCTAGCTTTCCGTTTTCTACCGTATTTTTAAAGCTAATTCGGTATTCCACTTCTTCTCCTAACTTCGGCGTTTCATTATTTACCGTCTTCTTCGCTTCCACTTTTCCGTCTTTATGCTGTGGAGTAATTTCTGCCGTCGGTGTTTCTGGCTCATTTTTCGTATCATCAATAATTGCTTTATTGACGATTTTTTTACCGACTTTCACTTCATCTTTTACTTTCACTTTAAAAGTGATACTTCTTTCTTCTGTATCCGTAATCTCTGGATACTTCGCCATTACCTTACCATTTTCCACTTTCAATTCTACTGGATCCGGCTTAGAACCTTCTGCTTTCACACTGTTTTCTACGTACTCTAAACCTTCGGGTAAAGTATCTTCTATTTTCACCTCTGCTAGTTTTCCGTCTTCTACCGTGTTTTTAAAACTAATTCGGTATTCTACTTCTTCTCCTAACTTCGGTGTTTCATTATTTACGATTTTCTTCGCTTTAATTTTTCCATCTTTGTGTAATGGTGTGATTTTTGCTTCTGGTTCTTTCGGATGTTTCATATCATCAACAATTGCCTTATTAATGATTTCCTTACCTACTTCCGCTTCTTCCTTCACCTTTACCTTAAAGACAATACTTCTTTCTTTCATATCTGTAATATTTTCGTATTCAGCAATGACTTTTCCATCTTTCACACTTAACTTTAATGGAGCTGGTTTTTCACCTTCAGCCTTTTCACTGCCTTTTACATACTCTAAACCGTTAGGAATTATATCCTCTATCGTTACCTTTTCTAGTTTTCCGTTTTCTACCGTATTTTTAAAGCTAATTCGGTATTCTACTTCTTCTCCTAGTTTTGGTGATGGATTATCTACTGTCTTCTTCGAATCAATTATTCCATCCTTATATTGCGGAGTAATTCTTTCTTCCGGCTCAATCGGTGGATTTTTCGTATCATCAACAATTGCTTTATTGACAATCTCTTTATCTACTTTTGCTTCTTCCTTCACCTTTACTTTAAAGACGATACTTCTTTCTTTCATATCCATAATATCGATATACTTAGCTTTGACTATTCCATTTTCAACAGCTAATTCTACTGGTCCAGGTGCTTCTCCTTCGGCCTTGATACTATTTTCTACATATTCAAGACCTTTTGGAATTGTATCTTCCACTCGCACCTCTTCTAGTTTTCCGTTCTCAACCGTATTATGAAAACTAATGCGGTACTCGATTTCCTCGCCTAGCTTCGGTTTCTTATTATTAACTACCTTTGTAGCAGCAATTTCACCTTTTTTACTTTGTGGTGTAATAACAACCTTCGATTCAGCAGGCTCATTTTTCGGATCTTTTGCAATTGCTTTATTTACAATTGCCTCCCCTACTTTTGCCGAATCTTTTACTTTCACTTTAAATACAATACTTCTTTTTTCTGTATCCGTAATTTCTGGATACTTTGCCATTACTTTGCCGTCTTCCACTTTTAGTTCTACTGGCTCTGGTTTTATACCTTCAGCTTTCAAACTATCTTTCACGTATTCAACACCTTTAGGTAGTGTATCTTCTACTAGCACCTTTTCTAGTTTTCCGTTTTCTACCGTATTATAAAATGTAATTCGGTATTCCACTTCTTCTCCTAGTTTTGGTGTTTGATTCGTTACGCTTTTTTCAACATCCACTTTACCGTATTTATAATCCGGCGTAATCTTTTCTTCTGGATGCTCAGACTGTCCATTTGGCTCACTCACAACCGCTTTATTAACAATCGTTTCTCCGGCTTTTGCCTCTTCTTTTACTTTCACTTTAAAGGAAATGCTTCGCTCTTTTGTATCCGTAATCTCTGGATATTTTGCGATTACCTTACCATTTTCTACTTTTAACTCTACTGGATTTGGTTCAGCACCTTCAGCTCTCTCACTACCTTGAACAAATTCTAAGTTAGCTGGAATTTCATCTTCTATTGTAACTGCATCTAGTTTTCCGTTTTCCACCGTATTTTTGAAGCTAATTTGATATTCAACTTCTTCTCCTAGCTTCGGCTTTTTATTTGTTGCTTTTTTCTTTGCAGCAATTTTACCGGCCTTATGCTGTGGTGTAATCTTCTCCTCTAAATCCTTTGGTGGATTTGTTTTATCACTAACGGTTGCTTTATTAACAATTTCTTCACCAATTTTTGCAGTTTCTTTTACTTTTGTTTTAAAGACGATACTTCTTTCTTCCATATCCATAATTTCTGGATACTTTGCCATTACTTTTCCATTTTTAAACTTCAGCTCTACTGGCTCTGGTTTTGCACCTTCTGCTTTCAAGCTATCTTTCACGTATTCAAGATTACTTGGTAATTCGTCTTCAATTGTCAATACATCTAGACGTCCATCTTTTGTCTTATTTTTAAATGTAATACGATACTCTACCTCGTCACCTAGCTTCGGTGTTTTATTAGAAGCTATTTTTCTTGCTTCTATTTCTCCCGGAACTTCTTTCGGAAGCGTAACCGTAACATTTGCATCATCTGTAGTTTCATAATTTACCTCGGTACTATCTTTTCCCTTTACAGCAACGATATTTTTTATTGTTGTATCTGATTGTACAGAAGCTTTCACTTTTACTTTGAATGTAATAATGGCACTTTCACCAGGCTTTAAAACACCGCCGTCTTTAGCATTAGCACCTTCACCAACACGGAAATCAATTTGATTATTTACAAACTCCGCTTCATCATCGCTTGCATTATCTGTTTTATTTCCTTTATTACTTCCAGAAATATATTGTATAGATCCCGGAACATACTCTAAACGATCATCTAATTTATCAAAACCTTTTACATTAGATACAGGTGCTTGGTTATTTTTCGTATCATTCTTCACTTCAATTTGATACGTAAACTCTTCACCAGCTTTAATTTCCTTAACTTCTTTACCGGCACTATCTAATGCCTTTTTATCAACTTGTAAGTTTGGAGCATTATGTTCTGTAACGAATGTAGCGTTATTTAATACGTAAATATCACCACCGCCACCATTTGCTCTAAAACGCATTTTTGCTTCTTTTAAATCATTTTTTACTTGAGTAGGTCCTTCAAGATGATACGTATGAATGTCAGTACTGAATGAATTTGTCCAATCCGGGTTATATCCTGGATATTTTTTTGTAACAAACTCGTTAGTACCGTCTACTTGTACTTCTGTCATAGACGAATCATTCGCATCATTGTCTTTACCGTTAATATTTTTTATCTTTATATATCCAGCACCAAAATCATATTCTCCATAATCATATGCATATCCATCTTTCTCAGCTGGGTCACCTTGCGATGAAAAATAACTAAATTTCGCCTTAAAAGCACCTTCTTTTGGTGTGTTTATTTTATTAACACTAATATCTGTCCAGGCTGTACTTTTTTGAGAGACTAGCCCTTCCCAAATCTTCATGTCTTTTACTGTTTCTTTATAGTTTTCATAAACTAATATAAGATTCCAGTTACCCCAGTAATAGCCGCCACCTGTTACATCTTTAATTTGTGGCACATTTGCAACTGTCAACGTTTGTGAAATCCCTTGCTGTGCAATTACATTTGTTACATCTGCATACGCAACATATCCTGCGCCACTACCTGAGTAATTAGAAATATAAGGTAGGTAATCCGCTTTTCGTATGCTATCAGCAGTTACATCTGCATATTCTTTATTTCCCATTTTCATTTTGACTGGTTGCCTTACTTGATCCTCGGTAACCTTTCTATCAGCAATATTTCCTGGTAACCCCATTGCTGCTGTCCAGAATAAGTAAGCCTTTTTCACTTTACTTCCGGCAGGAATGTTAGGAAATGCACCTGTTGACGAATTAAAAGTACTATCATCGTTATCAACGTCCACAGTCATTTTATTCGTTTTATAACCCATACTTTGTCTGCCATAATGATCAGTCGTCAAACCAAGTGTTACATTACCAGTCTGTACTAAATTACCAGCAGTAATTGTAGAATACAGTGGATCTCCAAATCCTTGCTTATCCCCTGTTTGCATTTGAACCTTCGAAGCATTCTCTGATGCAGCTTGTACTTTTGCATCGCTCTGATTTTCCGCTTCTTTTTCTAGTTTCTTCTCATCTTTATCTACTGGCTGCTTCACTAGTTCCGTGTTCGCTGTAGGTTTATTTTTATCTCCTGCAGATACTTTTAATTTTCCATCCACTTCTTTTGATTTAGCATCAGCTGGTGATCCGATTTCTTTCTTACTACTGTCAGCCTCATCATCGGTATTAGCTTCAACCTTGTCTTCAGAAGGAATCCCTTCAACATCTACAGACATGTTTCCTATTTGTAGTTGATCCTTTTGCACACTAATTTTTTGCTTATACTCTTTATTAAAATGTTGTGCACGACGAGCTTTTATTAACACAGTCATTTTTTCATGTGATTTTAAATCTTTAATTTTAAGATTAGAAGAAAGAACCTCTCCTCCCTTATCTTTTTCCTCTACATAGAAATCCGCTACCTTATTTTCAGGTAACTTCTCTCCGTTTACTTTCACAGATTGCGAAGGGAACGTAATTTCATTTTCATTATTTTGTTTAAGCACCAATTCTTGAATTGGTGTAGCTCCCGTATTTTCAATCGTATATTGAAATACGTGCTCCCTCTCCGCTACTTCTCCCTTATATATTTCAGCATTTACTTGCTCTGCCTTAATTTTCACATCATTTCCTTGTAACTCATCCCAGCTTTTTTTATTTATCTCTGTAGCAAAAGCACTGGGTGAAGGCAATATGATGGATAGGAGAAGTGTGATCATCGTTACGACATTAAAACACTTCAATACTTGCTTCATATTTTCTACCTTTCTCCTTTCTATATACTTGCTATCCGTCTACTTAATTTCGTAGCCGTATACATAGCAATATATATCCACTCGCAACAATCCGACCTATGAAAATGTATCGTTGAAATCCCAATTTCAACAATATAAATCTCATAGAATATTACTATTTTAATTTATCAAAAATAGCATATATATCGGACACTTATACAAACCTTTACCATACTTTTAATATAGTAAAAACACCGTGCTATATAGGTTTATATAACAGTTAAAGGATACTTAAAAATTTTAACATACTCCTCATCCTATTTATACATACAATAGAAAATTTACCATTTTTTAGTTATTTTCAGTTTGTTTTTTATGATTAAAATTTTCTAAAAATAACAACCGTTACATGTAAAAATATGTTATATTAAATAAGAACAAACGTTCTTTTTGAAAGGAGGAATTTTTTATGCTACACGAACCCATTATCGTAAAAAAAGAAGCTTTCCAAGCAATCGGCGTTTCGGTTACGACAACTAATGAAATAGAGACATCTCCTGAAGGAAAAATCCCCGGGCTTTGGAACAAATACTTTCAAGAACAAATGATGCATCACATCCCAAATCAACAAACGAAAGAAACATTCGCTTTCTACTCCAACTACGAATCAGATGAAACTGGTACATATACATTTACAATCGGTATGCCCGTTTCTTCATTAGAAGATGTTCCTGAAAATATGACAACTTTAACAATACCTGCCGCTACGTATGCGGTATTTACAACGAGAAAGGGACCAGTTGCTGAAGTCGTTTGCGAAGCTTGGGAATATATTTGGAAATGGTCGAAAGAAAATAAACGTGCCTTCACAACAGACTTTGAACTTTACGCCGAAAGAGCATTAGACCCAAATCATGCACAATTGGATATTTATATGGCGTTAGCCTAAAAAAAGATGCCCATTCGGCATCTTTTTTTGTCGTTAAATAGCTACTGGGCAAATCCATTATTATTGTCTACAATGAGAAAGTGCAGTATAGAAATATTAGAAACTGTATAAAGTGAAACTATACTCAGCGGAGGGCATCTCCCATTGAGTATTAGCCCTCACCAATCGGGCGTTTACTGGTTTTTTAGTTTAAATTTGTCACATAGAAAGGAAGCAATATGGAGGAACTACAACAAAATAAAACTGCTTTAGAAGGAAGCGGAAAACCGTTATTAAAAAATACGAATTTCCTTTTTCTTTGGGCAGCTACTCTTTTTTCAAGCTTTGCTTTAGCCTTTTTTACTTTTTCACAAACGTGGTACATAGCAAAAACATTAAACCTTGAAGCTTCACTCGGTGTTGTTTTCGTAGCTCTTAGTGTTCCAAGGCTTATTTTTATGATTATCGGCGGCGCTGTAGCTGATAAATTCCCGAAAAAAAACATTATGTTTTACTCCAATATTATTCGAGCGATTCTTGTCGCAACCATTCTCACATGGTTTATCGTTGGTGATGTAACACTATATACATTTGCTTTATTCGCTTTATTCTTTGGACTTGCTGATGCTTTCTTCTGGTCAGCAGATGGATCTATCTTACCTGAATTGGTAGAAAAAAGCCGGTTAACACAAGCGAATTCACTTACACAAATGACGAACCAAGCATCGGTCATCTTAGGACCTGTACTTGGCGGAATTCTGATCAAATTTACAAACTACGAGACAATATTTTCTATTACAATTTTATTACTGATTGTCGCAGCCATACTCGTTCAAAAAATACAATTTACGATGCCAGAACTAAAAGATACAGATAAAGGTATGTTCACTTCCATTAAAGAAGGAATCTTATATGTAAAGGAATCGCCATTCCTTTCAACTTTCCTTCTTTGTAGCGCCTTTTTAAATTTATTTTTAATTGGTCCGATGCAAGTCGGTTTCCCGCTTTTCGTTAAAAATGTTCTGCACGGTGACTCGCTCCATTTCAGTTACTTAGAAGCATCTGTAGGCGGCGGAATGGCAATAGGCGCTGTCATTGTCGGTTTAAAAAATATTAATCGTAGACGCGGACTATTTTGCATTATCATGATGCTACTGTCTGGTGTATTCTTCTTATCCATCAACTTTAGCACCGTACTTTGGCAAGCATTATTAGCCGGCATGTTTTATGGTATTACAATTGCAATGGCTATCGTTCCGCTTATGGCGATGATTCAATCGACAGTAAAAGAGGAAATGATGGGACGCGTAATGAGCTTACTTATGCTATCATCCATGGGCTTTATCCCGCTCTCTTATGCATTCACATCAATCGCACTTGCAATGGGAATTCCAATCGTAACCGTTATGAAAAGCGGTGCAATTGCTGTTATCGTCTTCGTACTATTTGTAGCGATTCGTGTTCCAGTTGTAAGAAAGTTCGACTAGCTACTTGGAGTCATGTATTATACGCATGGCTCCTTTTTAAATGGATCAAATAACGCTATCCCCTTACTTCTTCTCACAGCTGCTCCCCATTCTAATCCAACCTCTAAAAATAAATCTCGCACTGTACTATATAAAAGTGCCTTCACATTTTTACGGATTTCCCCATATTTATAAGCTCTCACAACACTCTTCACTCGCCAAATGAAATTTCCATACACTTCTTCATCAGCTAATATCTGCTCTAGTAAAACACCTTGCTCTAGTAACCCGCTCTTTTTATACGCAAGCTCGACCTTACTCCAAAATATATTAATTTTCTTCGGATTACTCGTCATCGGTACCAGTGCGTATATAAAAGGCTTCGGTATATCATGACGGCAATACGTCTCATCAAGCTCGTACGTTATTTTTCTTTTCTCTTTTATTTGTGGAATGTTTTTAGAAAGAGTTGTTTCCCTCTCGCTTTTTTGCTCCTTTCCGCTACAGCCAGCTGTATAATCCTCACTTTCACATGCGGACATTTTCATACGGTCATCCATGCGGTCAATTGCAGATATAAGAAAAATATATAAGTTCGCACTATACCCGCCGCGCTTATGTCTTTCTTTTGTTGCAACACGCTTTATAATTCCTAGTTCCTCTAACTTTGCAATTGAACGGCGTACTGTACGAATACTCTTTCCAACATTCTTCGCAATCGTCTCCATTAACGGACAGGCGACTCCTACTGTTTTTTGTTTCTCATTCACCGCATACTTTCCTAAAAAATGAATAATGGTAGCATCCGTTTTATTCAATTGAAATCGATAGCACTTCAAAACTTGTTTTTGATATGCATTAAACTCTTCTTTACTTCGAAATTCACTGTATGGTTTCATTAAATTATATAAGCTTCCCATTTATATCACCTCATTTATAAGTAAGAGGCAGGAAGAGAATTTGGCGTGGAATTTAATATTTTTTTAATGGAGATGAAAATATGATCGTAATTAGCGCTTGTTTAGGTGGTATAGCTTGTCGATATGACGGAAATGACAATCTCGTTTCAAAAATAGAGAAGCTACTACAAAAAGAAGATACAGTCCTCATTTGTCCTGAAGTATTAGGAGGACTGCCAACACCTCGTCCTTCTGCTGAAATTATTGGCGGGAATGGCGACGACGTTTTGGACGGAAAAGCGAAAGTGATGACAAAAGATGGTGAAGATGTCACAGAAGCTTTCGTAAATGGTGCTTATAAAGCATTAGAACAAATTAAAAATTTACATCCAGAATATATTATTTTAAAGGAACATAGTCCATCTTGTGGCAGTTCTACGATTTACACTGGTGAATTTAATGGCAATAAGCAAACTGGTTACGGGGTAACTACTGCTTTATTTAAAAGACACGGATTTAAAGTCATTTCAGAAGAAGAATTTGAAAGCAAAAAAAGGAATTGACCCTGTTCGTCAATTCCTTTTCTATCTGTCTTATTTCACGCCTAATTTTTCTTTCACTTTCGCTGGAAGCTCGTCTTTCTTCACTTCTTCCCAAGCTGTTACACCTTTTTTATCTGAGTGGTATACGCGTAGGAATGCTTCTTTACGAAGATTTTTTTGAGCTATGAATTCTAATTCTTTCTCTTTACCGTCTTTATCAAAGCCAGTCAGCTTGTATTCATAATCTTTAAATTTCTGCCCATCACTAGCTTTACTATCAAATTCTTTTCCATCTACTGTAATTTGAACATAATACTCATCTTTACCCATACGGTTTAAATCACAACCAACTAACAAACTTGCAAATACAACTAAAATACTAAATAGTGCAATGTATCTTTTCATTTCCTTCACCTCATATGTTTTTTCTTATATTCTTATCTTAAAGCCCGGAGCTTAAAGAAGAAATTCAAAAACATGACATGAACATTACACTTTTGTAAGATAATAATTATTTCTTCACTTTAGAAATTGTCATTCCATCACCAATTGGAACGAGTACAGATTCTAAATGCGGGTGGTTTGCTATCATTTCATTAAACTTCTTCATAACTTCTGTATAACGTTTTTGTTTTGCACTCTCATCAGCTACACTACCGCCAATAACGTCTTTCACGCCAATTTCGCCACTTATCACGTAATTTCCTTATACCGTTTATTACGCCTTCTATTATCCCCTCAATTATAATCTCTATTACAAGATATCTCACTAAACTAATAATAGGTTTAATTACGTATCTCCCTATGAATTCAAGAATATCCTCCATCATATTTTCCTCCTTCTTTTAAAAGGAAGCTGCTACTCCTCCGCTTCCTTTTACGTCCAGTTACAATTGCTGCCATACTGCGGTATATACCAACAAGAATAATACGACAACAACATGCACAATAACGCTATTGAATTGGGAAGAAACTTCGGTAAATACTAATACTATAATCAACATGGCTAATAGAATTATTTTTCCACCTATATTCGGGGATGCTCCAAAAACTTTATAAAATCAAAGACAACTTTACTACAACTCTTCCCGTAACTAATTTATTATCGTGGTAAACCGTCTTCCACTACATCCGTAACAGTTCCATTCGGTTCAAAGATTACACGTAATGATCCTTCTCCACCATAACCAGTATAGTCATATACTGAATAAGATTTATATTTCTCAATCACATGTGGCTGTCCAATTGCAGCTTTTACTTGATTCGCAGGCATACCTTTTTTGATTTTCAAATAGTGATTGTAACTTACTGCTGCCGAATTGTTATTTACATCTTTATACCACGGTACACGATCGTTTTTTTCTTCATATTCCTTTACAGGCTCTTCAATACGTTTCGTAGATACCCGATTCTCCTTACCTTTATCTTTATCTGTATCCTTTATAGCAGTACGTTCAATATTCACAACGTAACCATATGTATTTAATTCAACCATAATTTCATATGTACCATCCGTATCTTTTTCAGTATAAAATACGCGTTTTTCATTGTTATTATAATATTTTATGTTCTCACCACCGTAGTCAATCGTATTAAGAATATCCGTATACGTCATACCTTCCTCAATTTTTTGAGATTCATCATGAGAAATATAACGCTTCTGTGATGATGAAGCGTCCTCATTTTTAATACTTTCACGTTTACTCGTAGTCATAGGTGTTTTCTTCTGATCTTTTAGTACGTCACCTTCCGCCTTCGCTGGTTGCTTTGCTCCTACTTTTGTTAATACGTCTGTATCGCTAGAACAAGCTCCCAAAATCGATACTGTAGTCAACGCCATCCCTACTATAAGTACTTTCTTAAATGACTTCACTCTAATCCCCCCGGTATTTTTTAATATTTAGTAATCAACGTATTTAAATTAATACGGAACTATTCAGTTCTATACAATTTGCTATAGCCTTCTCCCTCATGCACCTTTTTTATATAAAATGAAACTTTAATCAGCCCTCACCAATCATCTTCGTTACAAATATTAACATTAAATATAACTAATAAATAGTATATTTCTGCTATTCATTTACATTTCTGTTGCATAATCTTGTCTTAAACGAACAATATGAAAGTCGAATTCACAATAATTATCATATATTCTATATATAATAACATTCAAATTAAATTCTAAAGTAACTTTACATGCATTTTCTGTTTTAACGCCAAAAGAAAAGACCTTTCTAACGATTTTATTCTATCGCTAAAAAGGTCTTTTCTATTTTGGCTAAAAACTTAGCACTCTTCTGGCTTACCAGCATTCGTCGCTGTACGGAAAAATGATCCAAATCTGCATGATGCGATTGCGTTTAGATAATCAATCGTGAATTATGCGTTCAATTTAAAGCAGGTTAAAAAATAATAACTCCTTATTCAATTAACATATGCATTAGTTTAACAACCTAATGCTGCTGTACCAACTGATAGTTTAGTTTTCAATATGTGAAAAGGGATTTCTAAATGATGAATTGAATATATATTTATTGTTTACTCGTTTTTGAGAGGTTCCTTTATGGGAGATAAGCTTTACTATATTCCTGTACTTCGCACAGTTCTATAATAACTAATAGTGATGCTGTGACGTGATTTTCTATTAGTGAGATAAAGTATTTTTCAATTCATTTATTATAAATTGCAACTCTCGTCCTCCAGAATTATTTCTTTTGGGTGAAAGTTTTTTTATGATATAAGTTTCATTCTGTCCTAATTTAAAGGTTTCGAGAGGAGAAATGATATGAACCCTATTTTATTAGATGTTCCGTTACAAATAGAAACAGACAGACTCATTCTTCGAGCACCACTTCAAGCTGGTGAAGGGGATATAGTACAACAAGCTATTAAAGATTCCATTAATGAATTAAAGCAATGGTTGTCTTTATTTCAGTCCATTCCTACTGTTGAAGAAACGGAAATTCTTCTGAGAAATGCACATATAGATTTTTTGAAAAGAGAAAGCTTTCGCTATCTTATCTATCATAAAGAGACGAATGATTTTGTTGGAACAGCTAGCCTTCATCGAATTGATTGGAAGGTTTCTAAATGTGAAATTGGATACTGGATTAACACGCAATTTAGTGGCAGTGGATATATGACAGAAACAGTAAGTGCGTTAACAAACCTTGGATTTCAGTTATTCAAATTTAGAAGGATTGAAATACGATGTGAATGTAATAACACGAAAAGTCGTGCACTCCCTGAAAAACTAGGCTTTGAACTTGAAGGGATATTACGTAATGAAGATTTTTCAGCTGACGGCAAACAACTAACTGATACTTGCATCTATGCAAAAATAAAGTGAAATATTGATTAGCCTTGGTAATCGGGCTTTTACGGCAAAAGAAAAGACCTCCTTAACGATTTTATTCCATCGCTAAAAAGGTCTTTTTCTATTTCGGCTAAAAACTTAGCACTCTTCTGGCTTACCAGCATTCGTCGCTGTACGGAAAGATGATCCGCATCCGCATGATGCGATTGCGTTTGGATTGTCGATTGTGAATCCGCCGCCAAGCATAGATTGTTTATAATCAATTTTTACTCCTTTAACAATTGGAGCACTTTCTGTATCGATAACAAATTCAACACCGAAAAACTCAAGAACTGTGTCGTCTTCTTTTGGTTCTACTTCAAATCCTAAGCCGTAAGAAAGGCCAGTACATCCGCCGCCATGTACAGCAAGGCGCACGTACTTCTCTCCATCTTCAGCATCTTTTAACATATCTTTAATTTGAAAAGCTGCTTGTTCTGTTACTTCAATCATGAAATACACCATCCTTTCTGTTCTCATTCTATTATACATCTTTACGCTTCTATCTTGTACTCATACACTCCGCGGCAAATTACTTCCGCAGGTCCTTTCATTAACACGTTTCCTTCTTCTGTCCACGCAATCATTAAATCGCCGCCAGCTAAATGGACTGTAATTTCTTTACCACGTTCCATCTTGCCATTCAAAATAGCAGCTACAACGGCAGCACATGCCCCTGTTCCGCAAGCTTGCGTTACACCAGAACCACGTTCCCAAACGCGGAAATTCATTTCTTCATCGTTTAAAATCTCGATAAATTCAACATTCACTCGCTCTGGGAACATTTCATGTGTCTCAAGAACTGGACCAAGTGTTGTAAGAGGTGCCTTCTCTACATCCTCAACAAAAATAACCGCGTGCGGGTTCCCCATTGAAACAGCCGTAAATGCATAACGATGATTATTGTATAAGAAGTTTTCACGAATAAATGGTGTTTCACCTTCACCGAGCATCGGTATCTCTTCGCGTGTTAAGCGTGGTGCACCCATATCAATTTTCGCTAATATAACTTTTCCATCTTCTACCGTTACTTCTGCCGTTACAATGCCAGCTAACGTTTCAATTGTGAAAACTGTTTCCTCTACTAGTTTATGCTCATACGCATATTTCGCTACGCAGCGCAAACCATTACCACAGCTCTTTCCTTCTGATCCATCATTATTAAACATACGCATTTTCACCGGAGCTACATCAGACGGACAAATTAAAATCATTCCGTCTGCTCCAATACCAGTATTAATATTTGAAACCTTTTCCGCCACAAGAGCTAAATCTTCTTCAGGAATTTGCTCTTCAAACATATTTACATATATATAACTATTGCCAAGACCATGCATTTTTGTAAAAGAAAATTGGCTCATTTGTATTCACTCCAAAAATAATTTGTTATTTTAAGTATAGAATGCATGCTTTTAGAACACAATATGAATGTCCCCCGTTTCTCATATTTGACAACGTTTGGCGATGAGCCACTCTTACACACATTGTGTAAGAAAAAAGCCCTTCTAAAAAGGGCCTTTTTTTATTTATCTATAGTATTAAACTACCCTCCAAAATAACGTTTTATCTAAAATAAAATGAAAAAGGCGTTGCTCATTCGCAACACCTTAAAACATTGGATTTTCATCCAAATACTCATATACATTATTAACAAGCTCTTCTACTGTTGCACCTTGTACAACTTCACCATTTACAAGTGCAAACGGTCCTTCAAAACAAATACCACAATACCCTAGACAACCATACTCCATTACATCTAAATTTGGATCTTTTTCTAATTTTTCTAGAGCTGCTTGTGAACCACTTGCAAGGTTACCTACACAAAATTCAATTAATGGTTTAATCAAAATTCTCCCCCCTGTACTACAAAACAAATTACCTTCTGACTTCATCTATAAGAAGAAAACTAAGCTGTCTCTTGTTGTTTTCGTTATACATCCTAAACTATTTAGTTACTTCACTATTTCACTTCAAAGTAGATGATTTTATTTTATATAACATGCTACTTGCAATGAAATAGTAACTAAAAAGGCAAAACAGTTTACTTTACTTTTCTTCTTATTGTACAACAGAGTATTCATTCATGCATTGTTATTTGTTCACAAATTCGATATAATTTGATTGAGTAAAGTCAAAATATTTTATTAATATAAAATTTTATGATTAGGGGATATTTCAACAGAAAAGGGGTAATCCATCATGAAACACCTCGTAATACTAGGTGGCGGCTACGGTGGAATGAGAATTCTACAAAGGCTACTTCCAAGCAACCAACTTCCAGATGATGTACAAGTGACATTAATCGACAAAGTACCATATCATTGCTTCAAAACTGAATATTATGCATTAGTTGCGGGTACTATTTCAGAAACGCATATTCGTATACCGTTTCCTGAGCACCCACGCCTCAATATTCAATACGGCACAATAACAAATATTGACCTCGAAGAAAAAGCGGTTCATCTCGATGGCGGTGAAGCAATCCAATATGATGATTTAATTATCGGACTTGGCTGTGAAGATAAATATCATAACGTTCCTGGGGCGAAGGAATATACACATAGTCTACAATCAATTGAACAAACACGTAAAACATATGAACAATTAAATAGTCTAGAACCAAATGCAACAGTAGCTGTCGTTGGTGCTGGCTTAAGTGGTGTGGAAGTTGCAAGTGAACTTCGCGAAAGCCGTTCTGATTTAAAAATCTATTTATTTGATCGAAAAGATAGAATTTTATTCCCGTATCCAGAGAAATTAAGTAGATACGTAGAAGAATGGTTCGTAAAACATAAAGTTAATATTATAAGAAACTCTAACATTACAAAAGTGGAACCAAATATTGTGTATAATCACGATGAACCACTTGAATGTGATGCAATTGTCTGGACAGCTGGTATTCAAGCAAATGAAGTTGTTCGAAACCTTCCAGTTGAACAAGACGGTAGCGGACGGGTTGTCTTAACGAAATATCACAATATTCCAAACAACGAGCACGTTTACGTTGTAGGAGATTGCGCAGCACTTCCACATGCACCATCTGCCCAACTTGCTGAAGGTCAAGGAGAACAAATTGTCCAAATATTATTAAAACGTTGGAATAATGAACCACTCCCTGATGAACTACCTGTTATTAAATTAAAAGGTGTTCTAGGATCTCTTGGTAAGAAGCATGGATTCGGTTTACTCGCAAATCAACCGTTAATGGGACGTGTACCAAGATTATTAAAATCCGGCCTTCTTTGGATGTACAAATATCATAAAGGTTAATACTTTACAGGCTGTCTACTATGTAGGCAGCTTCTTTGCATCAGTTTTTAAAAATTATCAGACACATCTTTCTCAATATGTATAATGATTTATTTTTCATTTTTATATTAAAAACTATTGATAAACAGTGTATGCTATTTGTAAGTTGTTTTATTATTTCCTTGAAGACCGAATTCATTCGGTCTTATTTTTTATGTTATAAATACTTTTGTAGGAGGCATTACATTCCACTTATGAACTTATCGAAACTAAACAATCGAATAGAAGCGAAAAAGATAGAGTTAATCTATCTCGTTGAACGATACGGATTCACTCATGATAAAGTGATTTCTTTCAGCCAAGAATTAGATCGTTTACTTAACTTATTAATAAAACTCAAGACGCAGAAAAAACGTTGTTCGTTATAACCATTTCCCCCTCTTTTTTGATACGATATAACTAGAATCAGAAAGGAGCGATTTATGTTTATATTAAAAGACGTTATATATAAAGATATACTACACATTCCTTATTTACAGATTCAAAAAGAAAAGATCACTTGCATTATCGGTGAAAGCGGAAGCGGAAAAAGCACATTGCTTCGCATGTTAAACGATTTACAATCTCCAACATCCGGCACAATTGAATATAACGGAAAGTTAATTTCTGATTATCCGCCTATTCAATTACGTCGTGACGTAGTTATGCTTGGGCAAACTCCACCTCTTTTTGATGGAACCGTTAAAGAAAATCTATTAATGGGACTTCGTCTTTCTGAAAAACCATTTCCAAATGATGATGCCCTGCGGAGCGCACTACAAACCGTTAGCTTAGACAAGCAATTAGAAGATAGCGCCTCCTCATTATCCGGCGGTGAAAAACAAAGACTTGCCTTTGCACGTATCGTACTTATGGATCCGCCTGTCTATTTATTAGATGAACCAACTTCAGCATTAGACAGTGATACAGAACGCCGCGTTATGAAACAATTTACTGAACTAGCACGAAAAAAGAAAAAAACAATTATCTTCATCACACACTCACAACAACTTCCAGAAGAAATTGCAGACGACATTATTGAGATTAGTAAAGCAAACGGTGCAACTAGAAAGGAAGTGCTCTCTGTTGAAGGGCGTTATTGAACTCCAAATTTGGCAACTTGCAGCTGCCTATATTTTTATTCTTATTTTAATTGGACTTGTAAAATTAAAAGGAATACCTCGCGAAAAACAAATCGCGCTCGCAACATTCCGTATGACCATTCAGCTCGTACTTGTTGCATATGTCCTTACATACGTATTTGAAAACAGTAATCCATTTTATACAATTGCTCTTATTACTTCTATTACTACCTTTGCAATTTTTAATATTTATAAACGAGTTAACATCCCGATGTCTAAAGAATTAAAACGAGTAGCCGCCCTTTCCATGGTCGCCGGATCAATTGGGCCACTTCTACTATTTATCTTCGTTATTATCGGTCATGACCCTTGGTATGCTCCGCAATATATCGTCCCTATTACAGGAATGTTAGTTGGGAATGCCATGACTGGTGTTTCTCTCGGCGCAAATACGTTCTTAAACAATATGAAGTCGCAAAGAGGTCAAATTGAAGGTGCACTTATGCTCGGAGCAACACCGAAAGAAGCAGCTGCTCCGCTCATTCGAGACGCTTTTGATTCTGCTATTTTACCGACAATCAATTCTATGGTCGGAATGGGGATTATAAGCTTACCAGGCATGATGACTGGTCAAATATTATCCGGTGTATCGCCGTTCACAGCCATTCAATATCAAATCGCTATCATACTCGGTATTTCAGGAAGTACTGCCTTTGCTGTCATTATCTTTTTACAGCTTGGATATAAAACGTTCTTTAATAAGCGATGTCAATTGAAAGAGGTTGACTATGATGCGAGGTAAATCGTAACTTTCGCTCAGTAAATGATGCATCGTTCTCGGTGAGTGAAATTATATTAACGATTTTTTCAATATATCTATCATAACTTGCAATATATCAACGATTTTTCAAATATATCTATCATAACTCAGAATATATCAACGATTTTGTACGAAATATCGATTTACCGACAAAAAGTGACATAATAAAAAGAGGAGGCTATTCGCCTCCTCTTTTATTTACTTACGCCTTCTTAACGAACTGTGATTTTAACTTCATAGCTCCGAAACCGTCGATTTTGCAATCGATATCGTGATCGCCATCAACTAGACGGATACTTTTTACTTTCGTACCAATCTTCACAACTGAAGAAGTTCCTTTTACTTTTAAGTCTTTAATAACAGTAACTGCATCGCCATCTTGAAGAACGTTTCCGTTCGCATCTTTTACAACTTTTGCACCATCATTATTTTCAGCTTCTGCGTCTTGGCCCCACTCATGAGCACATTCTGGACATACGAAAAGAACGCCATCCTCATACGTATATTCTGAATTACATTTTGGACAATTTGGTAAAGTAGCCATAAATTCATTTCCTCCGTTCATTATTTATACGTAAAAATCAAAATTGATGTTTACATCTCGATAAATAAAATTTGTATAGCATTTCTTTATAGTGCCATAGTCTCACGTTATTGACAAGCCTACCTCAAATTCTCATTTTTTATTGTATTTTACAAAATTTCAATTCGTATGCCTTTTTTCTATTTGTTCTTCTACTAATTTTAAAAATCTTCGTTGTGCATTTTTATTTTTTACGAGCAATCGAACTCTTAACTTACTTTGTAAATATGAGCGAACTTTGTAGTTCGTAATAAATAACTTTCGATACTTCTCGTCTTCATATATGATTCGAAACCATTCATACTGCTGCAAGTAAAGTATGTTAGCATCAATCTTTTTCGTGTGTAAACCCGTACTTAAACTAATAGATCCTATTAGAGCTTCTATTAATGCTGAAATTATTTCTCTCCCCCTAATAAATAAAAGAAGAACCTTCACAAGATTCTTCTTTTCAAAATGAACGAGTTCCCTCTAGAAACCCCAATTATTTTCTTCAATATAAATTTGATATTCTTCTACTTCTTCTTCACTTAACTTCTTATTATTTTCATATACCTCTTGCCACTCGAAATAATCTTCATCGAAATAAACAGCAAATTTAATTTTCACGTTTTTCTTCTCTGTATAATCATAGCCAGTAAACTCTACTACATCATAATCTTTTTCTTTCTTCACAAACTTCCAGGTTGGATTATCAGTCATAATCTCTAAAGTAACCCCTTCACCAGTTGAACGAACAACGTTTTTAATATTCGGCTCAGTTGGTAAAAGAGAAAGTCCGAGCATAGCTCCGCCAAACACAATCCCGACTATAACTTGTAAACCAATCATACCAGCTACACTAGCGCCACCCTTAGATTGTAAGAAATACGCCTTCTCATGATCAGACGCATCTTCTCCCTTACGAAAAACACGAACAGCCTGCTTATAATATAAACGGTTTCCTTGCCATCCAGTAAATATCATCATTCCTAATTGAAGAGCTAAACTAAATGTTACATAAATCCCCTCTGGAATATCTATAAAAGGGGTTATAACTATACTAGGTATAGCCAATAACGCAAATATAATAAATAACTTATACATTTTGCGATAAGCTAACCAAAAGGTTGGGAAGAAAAAGGCTACCCAATTCCATGTATTCCCTTGCGCAGGGTTTTCTACTTTACTCCACTTAAAATCATAATAAGCTGTATTCTTTTGAACAACTTTATGTAATTCTTGTGGAGAAATCGTTTCTTGTAAAACAGTGTCCTTCACGTACATCATCCTTTTCTTATTTCTATATACATTTATTGTATATGGACAAAATGAAGGAATCTAACAAAAAGTACACATATTTCATAAAAATGAACGGAAATCGAATATATTCCGACAATTATCCGTTTCTTATTTCATTTTACTTTTAAATATATTAGAATACTTATGAATGATACGTTTAATACACTAAGTTAATCATTTTGTATATTGGATAATAAAAATGTTTCACATGAAACTATTTATATTTTGTATTACCTTGCCTCTACACAATGCGTATAAAGCCCTTTCTACTTACTACAAAATACGAAAGACGCCCTTTTCAAAAAGGCGTCTTTTTATAGTTGAAAATTTACTAATAAATAAAACGAATTATTTAATAAATGAATCCCAATTGGAACGAGTAAATTCTTCGTTTTCTTATATGTGTATGCTAAACATATACCCATACCAAAAATATATAAAATACTACCTACTGTAAGGGGATGGCCAAAAGTAAATATGAAAGCACTTATAACGGCACTAGTAAGTGTAGAAAAGCACTGAGATAATTTCGTGAAAAATATCCCTCGAAATAAAAGTTCTTCCCAAATTGGTGCAAAGATGGTGAGCACAACTACGTATAAAATGATTTCACTTTTAGTAGGCTTTATTACTATACTAGACTCATCCACACCAAGCCCATGTGGTAGAACTAAATTTAATATTGCAAGATATATAAGCATTACAATCGCTGTCATTACTATCGTTACATAGTGTTTAAAATTATTGAATTGTAATGATTTTATTAAATGTAAGCAGCAATTTCTTGCCGGTGCATACATTACGATAATCATACAAAACGTGAAAGGTGGAATAAGATGATTTACATACCATGGGTATAAGGAAGAATCATATAAAAGGTTCAAAAAACCAATTCCATGCATGACCCCAAAAATAATTAATAGAATGCTAATTACTTGGCGCATACTCATTTGTTCATTCTTTTCTTCATATGTAGCTAATTCTATATTCATCCTATCCCCTCCAGTATAATTAAACTTTTTAAACCATTATATACCAAATTTAACATAAAAAAAGACAATACACCCCACTGTATTGTCCATTTTCTTCCCTACCATTTCTCTCTACACATCTCAATTAAATGCAGTAAGTACCTCTTCGTCATATCTGCTCTTCTCCACCTTGAGAGCATTCGCTTTTCTTTTGGGTTCTGCCGTATTCTAGCTACTTCTTTTAATAAAAGCTCCCATTCTTCCGCTGAACGTTCTGACAAGTATTGCAATCCTCTATCTTTTGAAACGATTGTTTTATAATCTAGTGTATATAAAATGCGTCCCATCGTAACGACAGCTGATTCTATCCACTCTTCTATAAAAAATAAATATGGCTTCTTCACCTTTTCACTCCAGTACTGTTCTACGTTGTATTTCATCGTATTTACTACATCATTCCATTGTATTTGCAGCGGAAGATCTTCTGCTTCTTTTCCTGTAACTGTAATGCCTTGATTTTTCAACGTCCACCATGTGACCGCATTAATGTCCCAATGACCAACATTAGCTTTACCATCTGCACAATACACGTACTCGTTCATTTCATCATTGTATTTCCCTAAGTCAGCAAGCAGAATATACATACCGTCCATTCTTTTACCTAGCGTATTATCACTAAGTTTCTTATGTAGTTCCACAAGCTGCTGTTTTTCAGCTTCATTCACGGAATCACTTATTACTGTAACAAAATCAACATCGCTCGTTTCTGCATAAAATGCACCAAGTGCGATGGAGCCGTAAATATATACCCCTACTATTTTTTCATCTAAAAAAATTTCTTTTAATTCTACTGTGTACCGCTCCATTAACTGTTGTACTTCCGTTGGTAACGCATGCTTCACTCCATTTTTCATATCTATCCCTCCAATAAAAAAAGCCTTTGCAAATTCGCAAAGACTTCTTGTTTTATAAATATTTCTCGATTTCTTCATAAACATCCTTCAAACGAGGATTTCCTTCTCCAACAATTTCTCCATTTACAAGAACGACCGGATAAAATAAATCTTCTTCCACTACGCGCTCTGCGAATGCTTTTTTATCTGCCTCTTCTTGTTCTTCTTGGAAATCAATATACTCGAAATTAAATTTATTTTCTTGTCCTTCATATTTACGACCAATTGCCGCTTGTAACCATTCAAACGTTTCTGTTGAAGATGGCATTCCGACGCAGCTCGCACAAATTACTTTCGTCCCATACACTTGAACATTAACCATTTCTTCTCCCCCACTTCTTGTCCCAACAGTATATTCAGATGTCTTATTACATAAGCACATCATTTTACAAACTTATTCCATACCCCTATACTGAAAAAACACGATACAATATTTCGACAATAAAACAAGAAGAGAAAAAATAGATTTTCCCCTCTATCTTGATTATAATAAAACTGATGAAAGGAGTCGATAAAAATGGAAAACCCACATATGCAAGAACAAGTATTAGAAGTATTAGATAAATTACGTCCATTCTTACTTCGCGATGGCGGAGACGTTGAATTAGTAGACATTGAAGAAGGTATCGTAAAACTACGCCTTATGGGTGCATGCGGAAGCTGCCCAAGTTCTACAATCACACTAAAAGCTGGTATCGAGCGCGCGTTACTTGAAGAAGTACCAGGCGTTATCGAAGTAGAACAAGTATTTTAATCTAAAAGCGGAAGCGGCTCGCTCAGAATCGCCTTCTAAAAGGAGACCAAATTTGGTCTCCTTTTTTTATTCAAATCACATTTATCCGTTAACATCATAAAACAAAATTGGAAATCCTTCTCAAAAAATGCGATAATTAATACTATATAGTGAATCGTTCACACATATACAGTAAAAAAACATAGGGGGACGACAAATGCCAAAAATGGGGAACACTTTTGTAACAATTCAAGACCTAGAAAAGAAAAAAGAGTATTTATTAGGCCTTTCATCCGTTATACCAACATGGAATACAAGCTATCAATTTTTATTTAAAGAAATCCAGCAAGAATTATTAGGTAAAGTAAATGAAAAGCTCGAAAGGCATCAATTCGTTTTAAATATATGTACAGATCAGCAGGTAGGGGCATAATGTATTACATAAAATTGTGGTATATAAAAAAGAGACCTCACTCGGTCTCTTTTTTATATTTTTAAGATAGCCAATCTAATTTTCTAATCCCGAGCTTATCTACTGGTAAACGAAGTGAGCCATAAAAATGCTTCATAAATTGCTCTGAGCGGTTCACATCGTGTAAAATGGCTTCTAAGCGATCTCTATATATGCTTTTTTGTTCTTCGTTTCCAGTTTGGTAATATCGTTCGACCGTTTCAAAATAGTGAAGCGGGAACAGGAGCCTTGCAAATAATAAGCGCCAACCAAATGAGGACAGCGAGTAATTTCGTTCATAATCTGTAACAAATTGAACGATTGTTTGATCCCAGTCTTTCTTTTTTTCAATCATCATATAGCGAATCCATTCTGCTATATCTCGAGTTGGGTGATCATACACCCAATCAAAAGGGAGTTTGAGACGCTTCGTTTGATGCCATAATAAAGGTGTGAATCGTTCTTGGCAAATTGTCGCTGCATCCGTTAGTTGCGGCGTATCATCCATTTCTGTATCAACAACATATTGAATGGCATTTTCTGCAACTCCTAAGTAATACGGGAAGGATTCAATAAACAATTGATCGAATACGTCTGTAGGGTGGTTCATCACTTGCGATTGCCAAAACTTTTCTAACTGATCGAGTCTCTTTTCCCATAACGCTTTCCATTCACCAATGCGGCTTAATTGCTCGATTTCTTCTGGAAAGAATGCACCTCGTTTATGGAATATAGAAAGTTCATTTCCTAATGACATAGCATGTCGTTCTAACGTGCGCATACCTTTTAATAAGCAATAATTTTGTTCTTCTATCTCACTTACATAGTAGCCGTGTATAGTCGGAACGAAAGTCGCTACAGTTATATCCCCTTGCTGGTTCATATAATCACTGAGCTTTTTCATCTCTACAAGTACTTCTTCCTCCATTTCTCCAATTGGAACAAGTACATAAATTTTGTTGCGAATCCAAAAGCTTTTATAGGGGCCAAGGGGGATTAATTCTTTAACATGCATGTGATAATGCTCATAAATATGCTGAATCATCGCAGTCGCCACCTATGGTTTTTCTTTATATATATGAGCTTGTGCTCGCCTTTCATTCCTATGCACATGATAAAGCAACGAAACGTATACAAATACTAAAAAGAAAAAAAGGTGATAAACATGAAAGAATCAAATCAACTACAAGAAAGAGCATTACAACTATTACAAGAACGCGGTGTAACAATTGACGATATTGCTGAACTTGTTCATTTTCTTCAAAAAAAATACCATCCAAATTTAGAGATGTCAGAATGCCGTTACAATGTAGAACGTGTACTATCAAAACGTGAAGTACAAAACGCACTGATTACAGGTATCGAACTTGATGTCCTTGCTGAAAAAGGAATGCTAAGTGAACCGTTACAAGATATTGTAAAACGTGATGAAGGCTTATATGGAATTGATGAAGTTATCGCACTTTCTATCGTGAACGTGTACGGCTCTATCGGTTTCACAAACTTTGGATATATTGATAAATTAAAACCTGGTATTTTAGAATACTTAAATGATAAATCAACTGGAAAGGTGCACACGTTCCTTGATGATATCGTTGGCGGAATCGCTGCCGCTGCATCAAGCCGTTTAGCGCACCGAGCTGAGCACTCAGAATAATAATGTTTTCTAGGCCGTCAGTTTCATGCTGACGGTCTTTCGTATTCCATAAGCATAAATTCTCTTCCGCGGCTCAAAAAAATAAGCCCTTGCTTAAATCCGATATTTTTATATAACGTAATCGCTCTTGTATTAAATGTTGCTACACTTAATCGAAACATGTTTGCGTTAAACTCTTTCGTGGCAAACGCTATTCCAGCTTGGAAAAATTCTTTCCCCATTCCTTTCCCAGTTAACGCCGGCTTCATACCAAGTCCCATATCAATCGCTTCTTCTCCACCATATAAATTAGCATCTCTGCCACCCGGTACTTGTGCATTTTCTCCAAAACAAAAATAGCCGATGAACTCTCCTTGATCATCACAACAGCCATAATAAGTTCCATCTAATAGCTCTTCTATTACTTCTTTCTCGCCTGAAAAACTATATAAACTATATGGTTCCTCGTACATCCACGTATTTATCTCATTTGCTTCTTCTTCTGTTAACTTATGTATATCCACTTTCTCTTTCCCCCTATTATATTTCTATTAACAATATTCGATATTCATCTTATAATTCATCTTTCTCAATATGTTTTTTTTATTTATCGCTTCATTTTAATGGAAGATTTTTCTTATTATGTTACGATTAAACAGAATCATTACGAATAAGGTGGTGACAATGTGAATTACTTTTCTTACCTCTCCTTAGAAGAACGGCAAAATTTTTTCTATAAAGAACCTCTTAGTTTTTCAAAAAATATAGGGAAAGAACAACTAGCTTACGCACTAGGCGCTACACTATATACTCCTGGCACGAAAGAAACGATTGCGGAAGATATAATTAGAAAGAAACATGTGGATGCTACCTCAATTATTCTTTGTCTAGAGGACGCTATCAGCGATGAAGAAGTAAAACTTGCAGAGCAAAACATCGTCGTTCAAATACAGCAAATCGCCAACTTAGTCAGTGCCAACATACTAAATCAAGCAGACATCCCGCTTCTTTTTATTAGAGTTCGACAGCCAAGTCAAATGAAGACAATTGTTACTGAATTAGGTAGTGCTGTTCATTGTTTATGTGGTTTTGTCTTTCCAAAATTCACACCGATTAATGGAAAGGCTTATATCAATCAGCTTGCATATATAAACGAGGTATACTCATTATCGCTATATGGCATGCCGATTTTAGAATCACCAGAAATTATGTATAAAGAAACACGGATAGAATCATTATTACAAATAAAGGATTTACTAGATTCCTATCGTGATCACATCTTAAATGTACGTATTGGTGCTACTGACTTTTCAAGTATATTTAGTATTCGGCGTAATAAATACACACCTATCTATCATATTACTGTTGTTCGTGATTGTATTTCGGACATTATTAACGTTTTCTCAAGGGCAACAAATGAATATATTATTTCAGGATGTGTATGGGAATATTTTTCTAATGATTATGAAGAAGGGCTCATCCAAGAGGTATCACTCGACCATGCAAATGGATTAATCGGAAAGACAGTTATTCACCCATCTCATATTAAAGTTGTACAGGCAATGCACATTGTCACAATGGAAGATTATTTAGATGCGAGATCAATTTTACAAAATGCAGATACGTATAATGGAGTGCTAAAAAGCAGTTTTTCTAACAAAATGAATGAAGTAAAACCTCATTATGGCTGGGCTCGCAAAACCATTTTAAAATCTAATATTTACGGGGTGCTACATGAAAACAAACAATTCACCGATCTCCTTATTACAAACGCAAAGCAACACGTATAACGTTTTAAATAATATACAAGTCCATGTAGAAGTACGTGATAATCCATATAATTTAGCGCTAGACAAGCTTTTTCAAATGGCTGCGAGAATAAATAAGAAACGTAGTTTTTTATTTGTGAGTACAATCCTTGGAAAGCATCTTCCTATTAAACCTGCAGTCTCCCTATCAAGTGGAGTTGCTCTCGCTGCAAGATATATGGAAATACTACATAATATTTCTCATCCATTTCAAAAAGAAATTTTAAATCTCATTTCATTAGAAATTGATGAAATCCCAGAGGAAGTATTTCGTTATCAATATCCTCTGCAAGAAGAAGTTTTGTTCATCGGATTCGCTGAAACAGCGACAGCACTTGGTCATTCTATGTTTCAATGCTTTCAAAATGCAAAGTATGTGCATACAACTAGGGAATCGATACCCCACCTAGAATCTGTCATTACATTTGAGGAAGAACATTCTCATGCAACATCGCACCGTTGTTATGTAGATGAAAGCTTTTTTCAAAATAACAATCCAATTGTTCTCGTAGATGATGAGATGACAACAGGAAAAACAGCATTAAATATTATTAGATCTATTCAAAATAAATTCCCAAGAGGAGAATATATAATTGCTTCTTTATTAGACTGGCGTTCTCATACTAATAGAAAACAATTTAAACAATTAGAAGAAGAACTTCAAATTAAGATTCATGTTATTTCTTTATTAGAAGGCAGTATTCATACAACTGGCCAACCATTAAATATTGCAAAAACAGATATTCAAATTAAAGAAATAAAACCTGATTTCAAAAAGCATACCCTTACCTGCCCAAAATCACCCTATACATCAAATTATATAAAATATACTGGGCGATTTGGCATTTCAGCATATGAACAAAAGCACATTCATTCTTTCGCTCAAGAAGCAGGAAAAGCTTTAAAAAGAGAAAGAGTTGGAAAACGAACACTCTGTCTCGGAACGGGTGAATTTATGTATATCCCAATGAAAATTGCTGCTGAAATGGGTGAAAATATTTTATATCAATCTACAACAAGAAGCCCTATCCATCCTGTTTCAAATGATGTGAACTATGCCATTCATAACCATTTCTCATATCCAAGTCCTGAAGATTCTACTATTACAAATTACTTTTATAATATTTCACCTCATGATTACGATGAAGTATTTGTTTTTATTGAGCGTGATTTAGGAGAAAAAGCCCTGTTTCCTCTTCTACAGCAGTTACAAACAGTTATTCCCTTTATTCATATCGTCTCATTTTCAAATAGTATAGAAAAGGAAGGTTGATAATTATGGTAAAAGTAAATTCTCATATTAGTAGTTACAATCCAAATGATGCTATTTTTCTATTAAAAGATATTAGTGATTTAATGAAAGAAAGTTCCACGGAAACTAGAGAACAAGCAATTCAAGCTGGCACACATTATTCCGAAATGTTACCAATGGAATATAAACCATCTAAAGCGTATATGGATTTATTCTTTTCTTCCCTGCAACAATACAAACACAAACTAGCCATCGCTGTTGGAGTTGTCGCCGAACAGATTATACAAACTAAAGGAACTAACCTTGTCCTCGTTTCATTAGCTCGTGCTGGTACACCTATTGGCATTCTTATCAAACGCTACATACGCTATCAATACAACCTTGATGTACCTCACTATTGTATTTCTATTGTTCGCGGACGCGGTATTGATGAAAATGCACTCCATTATATTTTAGAACATCACCCTAAAGAAACAATTCAATTCATTGATGGATGGACTGGGAAAGGTGCAATAAAAAAAGAATTAGAATATGCAGTACACACATTTAACGAACGAAATAATACACACATTTCTCATTGTATGGCTGTGCTTGCTGATCCCGGTTACTGTACTTCAATTTACGGTACACGTGAAGATTTTCTTATTCCTAGCGCTTGCTTAAATGCAACAGTCTCTGGACTAATTAGCCGCACTGTACTAAATGACACCTATATCCGTCCAAATGATTTTCATGGTGTTAAATATTATAAAGAGCTAGAACAAGAAGATTTATCAAATTTCTTCGTTGATGAGGTAACAGATTTATTCCCTTCTGTTCATTCTCATATAGATAATCAATTACGTTATATTACTTCAACTTACACTGATCCCTCTTGGCAAGGATTAAAAGATATACAGTCTATCCAAAATCACTTTAAAATTGACGATATTAACTTAATTAAGCCAGGAGTCGGTGAAACAACTCGCGTATTACTCCGGAGAATACCGTGGAAAATTTTAATAAGCCAGCAAAACAATCCCGATTTAAAGCATATTTTACTTCTCGCTAAAGAAAAGAATGTCCCTATTGAAATCTATGAGAATATGGCTTATTCATGTTGCGGGCTCATTAAGCCTCTTAGGAAGGAAACAATATGATTTTCGCCAGTGATCTTGATCAAACGCTTATTTATTCCCGGAAATCGTTTCGTGCCCCTATAGAAGATGAATCAATTCAACTCATTGAAACTTTAGATGGAAAAGAAATTTCTTTCATATCACATAAAACCATTTCACTACTAAAAAAATTACAACTGCACTCACATTTCATCCCAGTTACAACAAGAACTATTGAGCAGTTTCAGCGTATTGCTTTATTCCAAAACGAAATCATTCCCGAATACGCCATTACAAGTAACGGCGGTAATATCCTTCATAACGGGAAACAAGATGGGACTTGGAACAGGACAGTAAAAGAAAGACTATCGGTTGAATGTATAGAGAGAAACGACATACTAAAGGAATTTGGACAAATAGCTCATAAAGATTGGGTTATATCACAAAAAACAGCTGATGATCTATTCCATTATTGCATTATTAAACGGGAGAACATTCCTTATGATGAATTATCATCCTTCACTTCCTGGTTAGACAAACACGGCTGGAATCATTCACTTCAAGGTAGAAAGCTATACTTTGTACCAAAACCAATTAATAAATGGGACGCCGTGCAATATATAAAAGAAATTTTGCAAATAGATACGATTATTACAGCTGGGGATTCTTTACTTGATTTATGTATGCTTGAAAAGGCGAACCATGCCTTCGCACCACTTCATGGTGAGTTAGGGGCAATGCATGATAACTTACAACCCCATATTTTAAAAACAGACGCAATCGGCATATATGCCGCAGAAGAAATCGTAAATAAATCACTTCAAATTATTCACAGTTCATTACCTACCTCATGATCATAATATGCACAATTGCATACGCACCGCGATTAAACAGATGGTACAATTTATTTGAATCGCTGTTGCTACACTTCTTGATTAAAGAAAAGGCGTTAACACGGAAATTAGCGTCTTATCAACCTCAAGCAATTGGCACATTTTGTCATCTTAAAAGACACTCGAACGAGTGTCTTTTTTCTATATCTAACAAGGACTTACTCATTTCAAAGTATAAATACATAAAATAATGTAAATCATTACACGCATGAATCACTCTCTAAAAGTTATAAAGTAGATTCAAAATAAAAAAAGCACTCTTAACTAGAGTGCTTTTTACTTTCAAACAAGGAGGCTACATATATGGATAGTACTCTCGTATTTAACTTTGGCATTGGTATTGTTATCATTTTATTCGTCTTCTTTGTACTTTGTATGAGCGGGGTATAAAAAGGCGATTTTCGAGCGTCTTTTTATACATACATATGTATTACTTGACTTCTATAAAGGTAGTAACCATAATGGTTACAGATATACAAATAGCTATTCACATATCCACAAATAGGAGGAAGAACAATGAAACATGTAATCGTTTATGCACACCCAAATACAGAAAGCTTCAACCATGCAATTTTAGAAACGGTAAAACGTGAATTAGAAGAAAAAGGTCATGAAGTACGCGTTCGCGATCTATACGAATTAAACTTCAATCCAGTATTAGGCGCTTCCGATTTCATCTCATTTTCTCAAGGAAATACACCCGAAGATATTAAAGAAGAACAAGAGCATATCTCTTGGGCTGATAGCATTACATTTATTTATCCAGTTTGGTGGGCGG
Organism: Bacillus sp. MT94; assembly: GCF_058792475.1. Taxonomy (NCBI): domain Bacteria; kingdom Bacillati; phylum Bacillota; class Bacilli; order Caryophanales; family Bacillaceae; genus Bacillus; species Bacillus sp. MT94. The sequence continues at coordinate 64,092 of NZ_JBXAEZ010000004.1, forward strand.
GACTTCCTGCTATTTTAAAAGGATACGTTGACCGTGTGTTTAGCCATGGATTTGCTTATGCTTACGGTGAAAACGGCATTGAAAAGTTATTAAGCGGTAAAAAAGGATTGTTATTATCTACAATGGGTAATACGAAAGAGGCATACACAGCAGGCGGCATGTTTGATGCAATGAAGAAAACAGCGGATGTTGGTATTTTTGAATTTACAGGTATTGAAACAATTGAGCATACATTCTATACGAGTGTTCCTTCTGTGGATAATAATGTGCGTAAACAATATCTTGAAGAAGTTAAAGATGTTGTGAATCGTGCGTTTTAAATAAATTTATATCAGCGATTTTCTAAATATATCGACTTACCGACAAAAATCGACACTAGTCACAACTGATTATTAGCCCATATCAATCGGGCTGTCTGTAAATAGCAGGAATAAAAAAGCTGTTCCAAAGTTTGGAACAGCTTTTTTCATTACATCTTCTCAATCCACTCCGTCAAGTTATGCACAACTTGCGTCGGTTGAACTTCGTATTCTGTTAACTTCTCCACAGTTGTGACTCCAGTGTGGACAAGAAGCGTATGCATACCAGCATTTACTCCTGCTAAAATGTCTGTATCATAGTTATCCCCAACCATTAATGCTTCATCTTTTCCTATACCAAGAACTTTTAAAGCTTGTTCCATAATGATTGATTCTGGTTTTCCGATAAAGATTGGATCCACACCTGTCGATACTGCTACAACCGATGTTAATGAACCGTTACCTGGTAATAACCCGCGCTCAGTTGGGATGGCAATGTCCCCATTTGTGGAAATAAACGTTGCGCCGTTACGCACAGCAAGACACGCTTTTGCTAACTTTTCATATGTGATGTCACGATCTAAACCAACAACAACGAAATCAGGATTTTCATCCACAAGTTCAAATCCTTTTTCCACAAGTGCATCGTGTAAGCCTTCTTCACCAATCATATATACAGTTGCATCTTGTTTACGTTCATAAATGAAGTTCGCAGTCGCCATACTCGTTGTGAATACTTGCTCTGCTTTCGCTGGAATATCGAAACGAACAAGTTTTTCTGCCACTTGTTCTGGTTTACGCGTTGAGTTATTCGTAACGAATAAATAAGGAATGCCGCGCTCTCCTAAAGCTTTTACGAAGTCGCTCGCTTCTTCAATTTGTTCTTCTCCGCGATACATCGTACCGTCTAAGTCAATTAAGTAACCTTTATACATCATTATGTCTCTCCTTCTATGCTAACGTTCTCACCTATCATACCACTCTTATATTACCCGCTTTTTCCAAAGAAAAAAACGCTTTACCTTAAAGCGCCCCATAACGTTCATTTTTTCTCTTTTATTTGGTAAGAACAACTACAATCGCCCTCGCACATGTTTGCTAGCGTTTTCACATCTGCGTTCGTAAATAAACGCTTATACATCTCTTTTTCATCTTCACATACTTGCGGGAATCTCTCTGCAATTTCTTTTAACGGACAGTTTTGTTTTTCAATTACGAAAGAGTTCTCTCCATCTCTCTTTATTTGAACCATATAACCATTTTTCTCTTGCATAGCTGCTATCTCTTGCACTTTATATGCTAAATTCTTTTGATTACTTACTCTCTTTTGCAACTGTTCTTCCATTCGCTTCGTTCTCTCTTTTAAAACGTAACGAAGTATTTTTTCATCGCCCATTCGAGCTAAATCTTCTAGCATATCAATCGCAAATTGCTTATACTCTTTCGGGAATGTATCTTCTCCCTTTTCACTTAATCCATACAAATAAGTTGGTCTTCCGACATGTTGCCTTACCATCTTAGAATAAATGAGTCCGTCTTTCTCAAGATTACTTAAATGTCTTCTGATTGCCATTTCTGTAATCTCTAAAACGTCAGCTAGTTCAGCTACTGTGTGCTCTCCCTTTACTTTCAACAATTGTACAATCTCGTCTTTCGTAGTACGTGCTTCCCCCATACTTCACCCTTCTCCCTTTTCTTTCTCACATACAATATAAGATCCCCAAAAGGTATTCTCTGGGGATCTTATAAGCATAATTATTCTGGTACAAATGCAGATACAGGTCCTAATTCCTTTTCTAAATAACTGCGAATATTTGCTGGGTACTTTTCCACCACTGCAATATGTTTTTGAATCGTCTTATATAATTCATCATGATTCATTTGAATATAATCTTGCGTAAGCATTTTTCGAAGAAGGATAATTTCTTTCATCCCTTGGCCATCTTCTTCACTTATCACTCGCTCGTCCATTAAAATATCAATAATATCTTCATAGCTTCCTGGATCGCGCATAATAAATCCATCGATCATCGCATTTCCTACATCTAATACAGTATCAATAATAAGATGGGCTATGCGCTCTAATGCGTAAAATTCAAACTCGGTTTCATATATCTTTTTCTCTTGAAATGTACTTGTTGCTCGTTCTAAACATACTAGCATTTGTTCTATTTTCTTTCTGTCTACAAAATACATGAATGTCACCTACCTGGAAATTAAAGCATTTACATTTTAATTGTAACGCTTTCTTCTGAAAAAATCGACAATTTTTCGAATTCACCTTTTCTCCGTTATTTGTTATAGTTATATTTGTATGATTTTTGAAATTGGAGGAATGGAATCTTGGAACGTGAACTCGCACTAGAAATTGTCCGTGTAACAGAAGCAGCAGCCTTAGCATCCGCACAGTGGATGGGCCGCGGAAAGAAAAATGAAGCAGATGATGCAGCAACTACAGCAATGCGTGATATGTTCGATTCAGTAAACATGGCAGGTACAGTTGTAATTGGTGAGGGAGAACTTGATGAAGCACCGATGTTGTATATTGGTGAAGAACTAGGAACAGGTAACGGTCCGGAAGTAGACATCGCCGTTGATCCATTAGAAGGTACAAACATCGTTGCAAAAGGTCTTGCAAATGCAATGGCAGTTATTGCAATCGCAGACAAAGGGAACCTTCTTCATGCTCCTGATATGTACATGGAAAAAATCGCGGTTGGTCCAAAAGCAGCTGGTAAAATTAGCTTAGATGATCCAATTGAAAAAACAATTGAAATTGTAGCAGAAGCTAACAATAAAAAGATTCGTGACCTAACGGTTATCGTTCAAGAACGTGAACGTCATCAAGATATTATTGACCGTGTTCGTGCAAAAGGTGCACGCGTAAAATTATTTGGTGACGGTGATGTTGGTGCGTCAATCGCAACAGCACTACCTGGAACGGGTATCGACTTATTCGTAGGTATTGGCGGAGCTCCAGAAGGTGTTATTTCTGCAGCAGCATTAAAGTGCCTTGAAGGTGAAATGCAAGCTCGCTTAGTTCCAATGAACGAAGAAGAAGAAGCTCGTTGTCGTGAAATGGGATTAGAAGACCCTCGTCAACTTCTTATGTTAGATGACTTAGTATCTGGGGATGATGCAATCTTCTCAGCAACTGGTGTATCTGCTGGTGAGTTATTAGACGGTGTTAAATTCCTTGGCGGAGATTTAGCTGAAACATACTCTATCGTAATGCGTTACAAAACAAGAACAGTACGATTCATTAAAACACATCACCATTTAGATCATAAACCACACTTAAACTTAGATATTTAATAAAGGAGCCATGTGTATGGAAGAACGTTTCTTTCTGTACGACGACACTGTCGCTACAAAAACTCGTTTCGTTAGCTTTATGGGAGAAAATGAGCGTCACGATTTAGCGCTTTTATACTCCGATCGTCATTACGGTAAAACAATTGTACTTGATATGCAAAGTAATAAATTTGCAATTATCGGTGCTGACGATTTAAACGAACCAGGCTACTTAGAGCACGCATTTTCTATGACTGAAGAAATTGCAGAAGAATTACGCTCATTTTTATTTGAACTTATATAATTTATCGTATGCACCAGCTATTTTAGCTGGTGTTTTTCCGCCTTCATTATTTCGAATTTTCAGTATTATATGTTATAATGAAGAATAAATCTATTTGGATAGAAAGGACGTTATCTACGTATGCCAACATTTACTTTGTAATGGACCAGCAATTGGATAGCATTACTCTCAAAAAAGCACCACGCTTTTTCAAGGGAGTAGTCTGCCCATTCCCATTACAAAGGAACGTATTGCATCTGTAGTATGATGTTTACGGAGGTTCCTCTTTGGGGAACCTCCTTTTATTTTTGTCTTTTTCTCATGTCTTCATACTACAAGACATCCAAATAGCTGTATTACGTTTCTTTGCCACTACTATAAGAGGTGAAGGAAAATGCAGAAAGTACAACTTTCTTGGAGTTTATATGAAAATCAGCAACACACAATCGAAAAATATTGTAAAAATTGCGGACGTACTACCCTATTTACTGATACGAATATTCGTAGGCATAACGCCAATGGAAAAAACATATACCGCTTTGCCATTTATAAATGTTCGAAAGATCATACGTGGAATCAAAAACTGCGTATTTATAAATCATTTACTGATCACGTTGAAACGATTGATATGACTCAGCAAGATCAAACAGAAACAAGTACTACTATTTCTATTACGCAACATAAAGAAAGTGGCGTAGCTGAAATCACGATCGTATTAGATATCGTTTTCGGTTCCCACCGCATTGATAAAGCCTTATCCACATATATTTCCGACTGGAGCCGTACACGCATTGTGGATAAAATTAAAAATGGGGATATTCAATTAAATGGACAACAAATGAAACCAAATGCAATACTTTCTGAAGGCGATCATATCTCGATTTGTTTATAAGCGAGAATATGTAAAAAATCCTCTTACAATTGTAAGAGGATTTTTTTATTTCTTCACTTTTCGTAATACGAAGTGTGCACAACCGAAGTTACAGTACTCGTATAAATACTCCGTTAACGTACTAATTTTCGTATCATATGTCGCACGTTGGTTACTATCATCAAAGAATCCTCGCAGTCTAAGTTGCTCATATCCCCAGTCTCCAACGATATAATCATATTTATTTAAAATTTCTGCATAGCGCTCTTTAAATGCTTCTTCACTAAAACCGTCACGAAAGTTTTTAATTACTTCGTACTGAACATTATTAATGCTCACCGTAGCATGAATCTCTTGCTCTTGCTTTTGCTCCATCATTAACTTCCTCTCTAAGCATTCTTCTTTTTATCGTATCACAAAGCATAACAACCAACAATTTCAAATACAAAAAATTGCAAATTAGTACATGCTATGGAGAAGGAGGTGATACATCGTGAAAAAACAAATTTTACTTTCCCTTCTCACTCTTTCCTTATTTGCAGGCTGCCAATCAGCGAACAAAGCTGAAATGGAACGTGAAGAAGGAAGCCGTGTTCTTGTTTCCAATAAAAACGACATGTATCATACGGAAAATACAAATACAAGACTCACAAGAGTCGGTTATTCTTCTAAACAAAAGCATGAAGTATCTAACAAACAAGTAGGGGCCATTAATCGCGAGAAAGTCGCTGAAATGATTACAAGCATGACAGTCAAACTTCCTGACGTTACAAACGCTGCTACACTCGTTACCGATGATGAAGTATTTGTTGTATACCGTGCAAACACAACGGATCCAAAACTCGTAGCAGATCAAGTATATAAAACCGCTTTGTCCATCGTCCCTCGCTATTATAAAGCATATGTATCAACAGACCAAAAGTTAATTTCTCAAATTCAAGGGCTTCAATCTGGCGCATTAAATGATACAGAATATACGCAAAGCCTCGATATGCTAAAACGTGAAATGAGTAAAAATCCTCATTTGAACAATACGGGGGATCAGACTTTAAATAATATGATTAAAAAGTAAAACAGGTGGAGAGAACCTCCACCTGTTTTACTTTTTATTTTTTATTACGATCCGCATAAATCTCCATCGCATCACACATAAACTGCGCTAACCCCTCGCCAAACTTATCGATATTTTTCGTAAAGCGCTCATCAGCGACGTACATTTGACCGAGTCCCTTAAAAGCGTCTAATGAATAGTGACTAAAGTTTTGCAAGTAATCGTACCATACTTTGATAGCTGCCTGCGCCTCTTTAGAATCTGGTGCATCGTGTCTAAGCGTTGCTAAATTTCTATAAATAGCATTAAACTCCTCTTGGTTCTCTTTTGACATACCTTTTGCATATTCGTTCGCTTTATCTACAGCTGCATCTCCCCATTTTTCACGTGCTTCTTCTTCATATGGGTTATGGCTGAAATCGAATCCTTCAAATTTCTCTTTATTCGTCATTTCAATCTCTCCTTTTGTATGCTGAATTGTTTTATCAATCGTCGCAATCACCTTATCTAATCTGGCACGCTTTTCAAGAAGCATCTTCTTATGAAGCTGTAGTGCCTCTTCGCGATCAAATGATGGACTCATGATAATCTCTTTAATTTTCTTCAAAGGGAAGCCAAGCTCTTTAAAAAACAAAATTTGCTGCAATGTCTCTAAATTTTCATTGGAATACAGACGATATCCAGACTCTGTCGTCTCATCTGGGGTTAACAACCCAATTTCATCGTAATGATGCAGTGTGCGCACACTAATTCCAACTAAATCAGCTACTTCTTTTACTCTCATTGTCATTTGTATCTCCCCCTTAGTACATACGATAAAGTATGACGCAACGTTAGAGTCAATAAGTAAATTCATTTTCTTTCTAAAAGTTTCATCTCTCCCCTATTTCATGCATAATAGATATGTACATATATTAGAAAGCGGTGAAAGTATGGTTTCAAATACTGTAATTGCCAGCATCATTTTTCAACTCATTGTCTCGATTCTGGTCCCAATTATCGTACTCGTTTATTTCCGTAAAAAATATAATATTAATTGGAAAGTAGTCGGCGTTGGTGTTCTTATCTTTATCGGATTCACCCAAATTCTTGAAACACCATTCCACCTATTTATGCGCGGTAATCCAACAATCGCTCCATTTTTAGAAAATCCGTTTGTCTTCGCAATTTATGGCGGATTGACTGCTGGTATTTTTGAAGAATTAGGACGCTTCGTTGCCTTCTTCTTCTTACTAAAAAAATATCTAGAATATAAAGATGGCTTCGCTTATGGAATTGGTCACGGCGGAATTGAATCTATTTTAATTGGCGGTTTTTCTGCATTACAAGCATTAATTTTTGCTAATTCTATTAACGATGGTAGCTTCTCTCGACTGATTGAACAAAAACCCGAGCTCAGTATTTTACAGGACATGTTAATTCAGCAACCTGCCTACTTATACTTCCTTGGTAGCTTAGAAAGAATTATGGCACTCGTGCTTCAAATCGCCTTTACAATGCTTGTTTTATACGCAGTAAAACAGAAGAAATACATCTTCCTAGTATACGCTATACTATTCCACGCATTTGTAGACTTTTTCGCGGCACTTTACCAAACAAAAACAATCAACATCTTCGTTGCCGAAGGAATTACACTTCTGTGTACAATTGGCGCTGTCGTTCTTATTCGCAAAATGAAAGAGAAATTAATGAGTGTACCGGAGTAAAAAATAAACCACCAAAATTGGTGGTTTATTTTTTATATGGATGATAACTTTTGCCCTCTTGCAGCTCCCTCTTTGTTTCTGCATCTATAACGATGTACTTATGAAACGCTTCTACTTCATTTTGAGTAAAAGAAGCGAAAAAATAGACTTGGCGATCAGGGTGAACAAAAAAATCTTGAAGCACCACTCTACTTCGACAACCGACAGCTGTTTTTTGCAGGAAAGAAAATTCCTCATCAGCCACTTCTTTAAATGAAATTTTTTTACGAACACTATATGCTGCATTTTTGTACTCTTTATAAATTTTCTTATCTAACTGTTTATAAAAAACATCCCCACTCACAAATGACTTATTTTGATTGCTTGGATAATTTAGTTTTCGGTTGGATTCTGCATATGTTGTGGACAATTGCGCAAGAAAACAAATAATGAATACGATACATATCATTTTTTTCATCATTGCACCTCAATTTTTTATTATCCACATTACTTTTCCACATATTTAAATCCATATGCTGTTTCCAATAAAAAGGAATTTTTTCCACATTTGTCGAAGTATATAGCGTCAACTTGAAAGATGGGGATGAATTATGAAGAAAATTATTTTAATACGACATTGTTCAGCAACTGGGCAAGAATGTGATGCTGAATTAACGACCGATGGAAAAGACCAAGCAAATACCCTTGCTACATTCCTCTTAGAAAATACTCTACAAATCGATCATATTATTTCAAGCCCATTTGTCCGAGCTATCGATTCCATTCGGCCCTATGCACTCCAAGCTAACTTATCTATCCAAGAAAATGAACGATTAACTGAACGCATATTGAGCAACGTTCCAATGGATGATTGGATGCAAAAACTAGAATCCACTTTTACGAATATAGATATTGCCTTTTCAGGCGGAGAGTCAACAAAACAAGCAACAGACCGTGCCATATCGCTTATTCAAGACGTTTTACAATTAAACCATACGACAACACTACTTGTTACACATGGCAATTTACTTACGCTCATTTTAAAGCATTTTGATCATACGATTGGCTTTAATGAATGGAGAACTTTAACGAATCCTGATATTTACGAAATTACAATCGACGAACAATGTATCATAACACGCTTATGGGAAGCATCGTCCAAGTAATATCCCTTTCCAAAACATTCAGTTGACGCCACGAGAAGAGACTGTTCTAACAATAGAAAGGGGTATCATTTCATATGTACGAAGACGTACTTGCTTTACTACATAAAACAAATGTTTCTTATGAAAAATTCGAACACGAACCAGTACTCGATTATGAGACGGATCGGATCGTACGCGAGAGACTTGGCTTACAAGGCACTCCAAGTAAAAGCTTATTTTTAAAATCAAAGTCTGGAGATTATTACGTATTTTTTACGTTAGAGGGCACAAGGCTTAACCGGGGAGAGATGAAAGAACTAACAGGAGAACGCTTATCTCTCTGTTCTCCTGATGAACTGCGAGACAAAACTGGTTGTACGCCGGGATGTGTGGCTCCTTTCGGATATTCACACGATGTAACAATTATTGTGGATAACGCTATTTATACGTACGATAAAATTTTAATTACACCTGGTGTACCTGAATTTACAATTGAATTATCCACAGAAGAATTAAAAAAGATTTTATTAACATGTACAAATACCGTTTTAGAGTACAAACAAAAAGAGAGCTGATCGTTAGCTCTCTTTTTTCATTATTTAGCTTCTGCTGTTTTTTCTTTTGCAGAACGTACTTGCTCGTCCGCATGGTAAGAAGAACGCACAAGTGGGCCAGCTTCACAGTGGCTAAATCCTTTGCTAAGTGCAATTTCTTTAAGCTCTGCAAATTCTGCTGGTGGATAATATTTAATAACTGGTAAATGCTTCTTAGATGGTTGTAGATATTGTCCAAGAGTTAAAATATCCACATTGTTTGCACGTAAGTCATCCATTGCTTCAATTAAATCTTCTCTTGTTTCACCTAAGCCGACCATAATGCTCGATTTAGTTGGAATATCAGGCTGCATTTCTTTTGCTCGACGTAAAAACTCTAATGAACGGTCATACTTTGCTCTAGCGCGAACTCGGTTAGATAATCGACGTACTGTTTCAATGTTATGGTTTAAAATATCTGGTTTTGCATCCATTAACATTTTTAAGTTTTCTTCTACCCCAGCCATATCAGATGGTAATACTTCGATAGACGTGAATGGGTTTTTACGACGTACTGCTCGTACTGTTTCAGCAAAAACAGCTGCTCCGCCGTCCTTTAAATCATCACGTGCAACCGCTGTTATAACAACGTGCTTTAAGCCCATTTGTACTACTGAATCTGCTACGCGTTCTGGTTCTTGTAAATCAAGCTCAGTTGGTAAGCCTGTTTTAACCGCACAAAAACGACAAGCACGTGTACAAACCGCACCTAAAATCATAAATGTTGCTGTTTTTCTTACAGCCCAGCATTCATGAATATTCGGACATTTTGCCTCTTCACAAACGGTATGAAGATTTTTAGAACGCATCATTTTCTTTAAGCCTGTATAGTTTTCATTCGTGTTTAACTTAATTTTCAACCATTCGGGCTTGCGCTTATATTCTGTTTGTTTTGTCATGGTTATCAACTCCGCACAATATGAAATAGTTTACCGTGTTCGCTTCTTTCAATGTAACATATCTATTCTAACGTATGAAAGCGATTTGCTCAAATGAAGATTCTAAGATTTTTTCCAATCGTTCCCTATAATGAAATACTCCGTATATCCCACACTAAAAAGAGTGATGTTGTGAAAGGAGTCTATTTCATGCTTCGAAAAATTTCTCTTTTGCTTTCTATTTGTTTTCTTCTCCACCAAAACATCGCTTACGGTGAAGATAATCAGCAAAGCATATACGAAAAGCGCATGGCACTATATAAAGAAACCGAGCAGTCTTCAGGCATTCCATGGTATTACTTAGCTGCAATGGATCAATATGAAAGAAATATACGGAGCGTAAGAAAAGATATTCCAAAAAAACCAGATGCCATCATTTCCCTTTATTTCAAACCAGAAATATGGGCTGGACCTGTTAATAGTAACGATACTCTCCCCCATACAATTTCTCTATTTGGCGGAATAGGTTTAGATGGTGACAAAGATGGATTTGCAAATGCAAATAGCGACCGTGATCTTCTGCATACCGCAGCGACTATTTTAAGGAAACAAGGAACGTCAGAAGACCGTATTAAAATTATGCTTTGGGAATATTATAGACGTGCAAAAACAGTTGATTTAATTAGCGAGTACGCCCAAATTTATAAACATTATGGACGTATTAATTTAGAAGGAAATGCTTTTCCTCTTCCGATTCGTAGTGACCATAGCTACCGTAGTACTTTCGGCGCTGGAAGAAGTTTTGGCGGAAGACGAATTCATGAAGGAACCGATATTTTCGCCGGATATGGCGTGCCAGTAAGATCGACTTGCTATGGCATTATTGAAACAAAAGGCTGGAACCGCCTTGGTGGATGGCGCATTGGTATTCGTGACCTTCATAACAATTACCATTATTACGCTCATTTAGGCGGGTTCTCAAAAGAAATACAGCTTGGACAAATTGTTGAGCCAGGAAAAGTAATTGGATTTGTTGGTAGCACTGGTTATGGACCTCCTGGTACAGCCGGAAAATTCCCACCCCACTTACATTTTGGCATATATAAAGACAATGGCTATACAGAATGGGCCTTCGATCCATACATGCATTTAAGCCTTTGGGAACGCAAAGAACGAGCAAATACAAAAAGATAACCGTAGCTGCATTGCTACGGTTATTTTTTATCCAGTAACAGCTCGGCTCAGCTGAGTTTCACTTTATATGCAACTAACTATCTGTTTTCTTTTTATCAGGTACAGCAACACTTCCGCTTCCATAATACGTAGGCACTTCCCCTTGAACGATACGCGTCGCAATCGGAACATTTTGTTTCACAGTTATCTCTTTCGTATGAAATGGAATAATTACTTGCAATGTTACTTCCATTTCCATAACAATTTGAATCGCTGTAGTATTAATTCCATGCGGCTCAATTTTTTGTTTAATATCTGTATTCACATGCCCAATTGGCGTGAAATGAATCGGAATATCTGGTCCTATATTACCAAGAAGTGCATTATCAGTTACACGTCCAAAAGGAACTGCCATAGTCGCCCCGTTTTTTTCAGAAATACCTAGCTCCTTCAACTTCCCTTGTTCTACTTGCTGCAAATATTTTTCTATGTACGTGGTCGTTGACGTTACGATTTCATTTACTTGCTTCGTATTTAAATTAATTGTGGATACTTTTCCGTTTTTATCATTCTGTACTTTCATTAATGAATCGACATCGAATCCTTCATTAATTCTATCCTTTACCGCCTTCGTCATAATTGCTGTCGCCATTTTATGTGTCTCTACTTCCCCATATTTAATTAAGGTCGGCTGAATACTATTATTCACAATCCACAACCCTTGCGTAAGTAATATAACAAAAAGAATAAACGACATAAGCAGTATATACCGAAAGGCAATAGGTCCCCTTCGAAACCGCGAGTTTTTCGAGCGAAATATACTCATAAAAAAACCTCCTTCTTATATCATTTCTATGCAAGAAGGAGGGACGATATATGCTTATCTCATTTTTAATAATGCTTCTTTTCCAATCGTTCCTACTGGAATGCCTAACGTTTCAGCTCCAGTCGTTACCGATTCTAGTGGCGCTTCAAGAAGTTGTTCAATCGTTCTTACACCAACCGCACGGCCAGCAATAATTCCTCGATCACCTAATTTCTCATTTAAAAGACCTACATCTAATGCACCACACATAATATATCCTTTATCGCTCATTACAGCTAGCAAATTCGTCTTTGGAAGTTTCACGCTAACCGCAATAAACGTATAATTATCAATTATAATTGGCTCCACATTAACCATAGTTCACACTCCTCTCTTTCTTATCTGTATGACAAGAGAAAAATGAGTGTTACAAGTTAACTAGCCTATAGTTTAACGGAAGTTGTATGAGTTATTAACATATCCGTTAACACATCTCTAAGTAGTTCTGGCATATAATATTGTTTGCCAGAAAGTGTGGATAGCTCTGGGTATAAGTATCCAAACGTAAACATATCGATTGTTCCTACCGTATATATACGGTCTAACTCCAGCGATTCGCCGTTAATCAATACATCTTCTAATAAAATTTTATTGCCAGGAATCGTATCTGGAATGACTTCTACACCAGCATAAATCATTTTCCCCATCACTTTCCCCCGAAATCCGAATCCTTTCACCTCAAGATTCTCCATGTTCGGTTTACGTGCTTTCAAAATAACTTCTCTTAATATCTTTCCTGGAACTTTCAAAGCACACGGATTAATTGGATGTGGACAAATTCTGTGAATATCTCCGCGCGTTACAACACCCTCTTCTAGCCCTTCAAGAAGTACACCGGCGTTCACCATGCCAATCTCTGCATCGCACCATGTTTTCAGCGCACTTGCTAACATATGAGAAAACGGCGTCTCCTGAAACCAATCAACCGGTAATGACTCTTTTAAATGAACGACAGGCTCTGCCATTATATGATTACTTTCTTCCTGCAGTATTTCAATTGTGGATAACGGCTCGCTATAAGCACCTAACCGTTCCGTCTTAATCGCTCTACCGTCCTTTTTCAACAGCTTCTTCGTCTCTTTATCCACAGTAAGCTGAACGTGGCCAACGTAACGTCCCCACTTTTCACAACAGCAAAGTAAAGTATTGTTCAGTAGAACACCACGCTCAAATAAATGATGCGTATGTGCACCTAAAATAACATCTATATCATAATGCTCTGCCATATACTCATCCATACTTTTTCCAAGGTGAGATAGGACAACGGTAATATGCGCCTCATCTTTCACTTCTTCTAAAATAGACTCTAAATGGATAAGCGGATCTTCAATATGCCAATCGAGCATATGATAAAACTCTGGATAAGCTACCGTTAATCCGATAAAAGCAATGATAATCCCATCTGTCGTCGTATGTAATTTATAAGGCTTCGCCCACGCTGGACGTACCCCTTCTTTTTTAAATAAATTCGCAACGAGCACCTCAAATCCAGCATCATCATATAGACGATTCAAATGCTCCTTCGCTAACGTAATGCCTTCATTATTTCCGATCGTTACATAATCATATAACGCCTCATTTAAAAGCTTCGTATTCCCAAGGCCATTTGTCGCTTCCGAAATACTATGAAAACGATCCACATGATCACCGATATCAACCGTCAAAACAGTCTCTCCCGCTTCCTGTCTTCGCTTTTTCTCCCCTAGAACAAACCGAGAAATTTGCGGCCAATTTTCAAAATGACTATGTATATCGTTTGTATGATAAAGGTGGATGATTGTTTCTTTATTTGTATTCAGAGAAAAAACCTCCTCTCAGTTCCTTACTGCCATTTACGCTATGCGCACACAATAATCCTGTAAATACTTTTCGTCTTTTCTTGCTATTTTACATTGTACTCGCATTGTGAGAAAAAGCAAAAGATTGTCCTTTTCATATGAGAAACTTTTGCTAATGCAGGAAAGAATTCCAGATAGTGGAGGGAGGGGTGGATTTGTCAAAAAGTTTAATAGAGAATTCAGTGGGTGGTTGTTCAAGTGGATTTGTCAGTATCTTTGTCTTAAACCTAGTCGTTCTCTGTTCTTATAAAATGTTTGGGGTATGTGAGGATTTTCTTTTGTCTTATCTTGTCGACAAATCGATATTCCTTGTCGAAACGTTGATATATTGAAATAATCGTTGATATATTCCCGTTTATGATCGATATATTTGAAAAATCGTTGATATATTTAGCTGAACACCCACCCGGGTATCATCTCCCAAGCCAAGACAAATCCGCAAAACAAAAAAGCGCCCTGCACAGCAGGGCGCTTCTACTTTATCTATTAACCAATAGAACCTTCCATCTCAAACTTGATTAGACGGTTCATTTCAACTGCGTATTCCATTGGAAGTTCGCGAGTGAATGGCTCGATGAAGCCCATTACGATCATTTCTGTAGCTTCTTGCTCAGAAATACCACGGCTCATTAGGTAGAATAATTGTTCTTCTGATACTTTCGATACTTTCGCTTCGTGCTCAAGTGAAACGTAATCGTTTTTGATTTCGTTGTAAGGAATTGTATCAGATGTAGATTGGTTATCCATGATTAACGTGTCACACTCGATGTTAGAGCGAGAGTTTTTCGCTTTTGGTCCGAAGTGTACGATACCACGGTAAGTTACTTTACCACCATGCTTCGCAATCGATTTAGAAACGATTGTTGAAGACGTGTTTGGTGCTAAGTGAATCATTTTCGCACCAGCATCTTGGTGTTGGCCTTTACCAGCAATCGCGATTGATAATGTTAAACCGCGAGCGCCTTCGCCTTTTAAGATAACTGCTGGGTATTTCATCGTTAATTTAGAACCGATGTTACCATCAATCCATTCCATCGTTGCGTTTTCTTCACAAACCGCACGTTTTGTAACTAGGTTGTATACGTTGTTCGCCCAGTTTTGGATTGTTGTATAACGGCAATACGCATCTTTTTTAATGATGATTTCTACTACCGCACTGTGAAGTGAGTTAGTAGTGTAAACAGGTGCTGTACAACCTTCTACGTAGTGTACGTGTGCGCCTTCGTCTACGATGATAAGCGTACGCTCGAATTGTCCCATATTTTCAGAGTTAATACGGAAATACGCTTGAAGTGGTGTATCAACTTTAATACCTTTTGGAACGTAGATGAATGATCCACCAGACCAAACTGCAGAGTTTAATGCAGAGAATTTGTTGTCTGTTGGTGGAATTACTTTTCCGAAATGCTCACGGAAAATATCTTCGTTCTCTTTTAATGCGCTATCTGTATCTTTGAAGACGATTCCTAGAGCTTCTAGGTCTTCTTTCATGTTGTGGTATACAACTTCAGATTCGTACTGTGCAGATACACCAGCTAAATATTTTTGCTCAGCTTCTGGAATACCTAATTTATCAAATGTTGCTTTAATTTCATCAGGTACTTCATCCCAAGACTTCTCAGATTTCTCAGATGGTTTTACGTAGTACGTAATTTCATCGAAATCTAAGTCGTTTAAGTCGCCGCCCCATTGTGGCATTGGCATTTCATAGAACTTATCCAGTGATTTTAAACGGAAGTCTAACATCCACTGTGGTTCTTCTTTCATACGTGAAATCTCTTCAACGATCTCTTTTGTTAAACCGCGTCCAGCACGGAAAATCGAAACGTCTTTGTCTTTGAAACCATATTTGTAATCGCCGATATCTGGCAGTTGCTTCGCCATGTTGGTGTGTCCCTCCTTAGATAACCTCATTTTTAGGAACCTTTAACATTACTTATCTTCGTTTAAGCCCTTTTCTAACGCTTTCCACGCTAATGTTGCACATTTAATACGTGCAGGGAACTTGCATACGCCTTGTAATGCTTCAATATCTCCTAAATCGATGCTGTCATCGTACTCTTTTCCTAGCATCATGTCAGAGAAAATTTTCGAAAGCTGAAGTGCTTCTTCAATTTTCTTACCTTTTACTGCTTGTGTCATCATTGAAGCTGAAGACATTGAGATTGAACATCCTTCGCCTTCAAACTTCGCCTCTTGCACAATACCTTCTTCTACTTTCATCGTAAGTTGAATACGATCGCCGCAAGTTGGATTGTTCAAGTTAACGGTAACACTATCTTCTAACACGCCATGGTTACGAGGATTTTTGTAATGATCCATAATAACTTGACGATATAACGTATCTAAATTATTAAATGACATTTGTGAAATACTCCTTTGTCTTGATTAGCGATTCAACAAATGTATCAATTTCTTCTTTTGTATTATATAAATAGAAGCTCGCACGTGCTGTTGAAGAAGCTTTTAGCCACTTCATAAGCGGTTGTGCACAGTGATGTCCTGCGCGAACTGCAATGCCTTCTACATCTAATACAGTCGCTACATCGTGAGGATGTACGTCTTCAATATTAAATGTAACAAGACCAGCGCGATGCTTTGGACCATAAATTGTAACGCCATCTACTTCTGATAGTCTTTCTAAAGCGTATTGCGCTAATTCATGCTCATGCTTTTCAATATTATCAAGACCGATTTCTTCTAGGAAATCAATTGCCGCACCAAGTCCGATTGCATTACCGATAATCGGTGTACCCGCTTCAAACTTCCACGGAAGCTCTTTCCAAGTAGATTCTTGTAAATCTACGAAATCAATCATTTCACCACCAAATTCAATTGGCTCCATATTGTTTAGCAATTCTTTCTTACCATATAATACGCCGATACCTGTAGGTCCGCACATCTTATGAGCAGATAATGCGTAGAAATCACAGTTTAAATCTTGCACATCCACTTTCATGTGAGGTGTACTTTGTGCACCATCAACGACCATAATTGCTCCGTTTTCGTGTGCGATTGCTCCGATTTCTTTTACAGGGTTAATCGTTCCAAGTACGTTTGATACTTGCATAATAGAAACGATTTTTGTATTCGGTGTAACAGTTTGACGAACATCTTCTAAAGAAATTGTACCGTCTGGTTGAAGCGGAAGGTATTTCAAAGTTGCGCCAGTTTTCTTCGCAACTTGTTGCCACGGAATGATGTTACTATGGTGTTCCATGTAAGAAATAACGATTTCATCGCCTTCTTTTACATTTTCAAGGCCATAGCTAGCCGCTACTGTATTTAATGCAGTTGTCGTTCCGCGCGTGAAAATAATCTCTTCCATTGATTTCGCGTTAATAAACTTGCGAACTTTCTCACGTGCACCTTCATACGCGTCGGTAGCTTTCGTACCGAGCGTATGAACACCGCGATGCACGTTAGAATTATATTCTTTATAGTAACGTTCTAACGTTTCAATGACTTGAATTGGTTTTTGAGAAGTTGCTGCACTATCGAAATAAACAAGTTGTTTGCCGTTCACTTTTTGATCAAGAATTGGAAACTGT
Source organism: Bacillus sp. MT94 (assembly GCF_058792475.1). NCBI lineage: Bacteria > Bacillati > Bacillota > Bacilli > Caryophanales > Bacillaceae > Bacillus > Bacillus sp. MT94. Next base: position 81,618 of record NZ_JBXAEZ010000004.1, read on the forward strand.
TTGCGTATTTCATGAATATTCATTAGCGAACTTTCCTTTCAATTACCTCAACAAGCTGTGCTTTTACTCCTTCAATTGGAAGCTCATTTACTACAGGTGCTAAGAATCCATGGATGACTAAACGTTCTGCTTCGCGTTTTGGAATACCACGGCTCATCAAGTAGTATAATTGGTACGGATCTACGCGGCCTACTGAAGCTGCGTGACCTGCCATAACATCATCTTCATCAATTAAAAGAATTGGATTCGCATCACCGCGAGCTTTTTCGTCTAGCATAAGAACGCGAGAAGATTGTTGTGCATTTGATTTAGATGCACCGTGTTCAATCTTACCAATTCCATTAAAGATAGATGTTGCACTATCTTTTTGTACACCGTGTTTTAAAATCCAACCTTCAGAGTGTTTACCGAAGTGAACAACTTTAGTTGTAAAGTTTTGTGTTTGGTTACCACGGCCAATTGTTACTGTTTTCGTATCAGCATATGAACCGTCGCCCATTAAGTTCGTAACGTTCTCTGAAATTGTGTTTCCATCATTCATAAGGCCTAGAGCCCAATCAATGCGGCCGTCGCGTCCAACAACACCGCGGCGGTTAACGTAAGTTGTTACGTCTTTTGCTAATAGATCAACCGCACCGAATTTCACTTGTGCGCCTTGTTCCACAATTACTTCTGCTACGATATTTGCAATACCTTTAGCATTTTCATTTGCAACATAGTTTTCTACATAAGTTGCAGTACTGTTCGCATCAGCTACGAATAATACGTGGTTATATACGTTAGCTTCTTCGCCGTCTACTAAGAATACAGCTTGAAGTGGAGTTTCAAGAACAACGTTTTTCGGAACATATACGAATGCACCGCCGTTGATTAATGCAGCATGAAGTGCAGTTAGACGATGCTCGTCTACTTTCACTCCGTCTTTCATTAAATACTTTTGTAGTAATTCAGCATGCTCTGTTGCAGCTGTTACGATATCTGTGAAAATAACACCTTTGTCTTTTGCTTCGTCTGCTAAAGAAACGAACGCAGTTGTACCAGTACGTTGCACTAATACGCTGTTATTTTCATCGATTAAGTTTTTCACTGCTTCTGGAAGCTCTGTTAAAGAACTTACAGGCTCTTGCTTAGCAGCGTCGCCTTTTCCGATAAAGTCCCATTTTTCAATTTTCGTTTTATCAGGCGTTGGCATTGGAAGTTCTGTTGCTTGTGCAAGAGCTTGTAAGCGGAACTCAGTCAACCAAGCAGCTTCGTTTACTTCGCTTGCGCGTTGACGGATTGTTTCTTGATCGAAAGGTAATGTACCGATTGTCATGTTTATGCTCCTCTCTTACGCTTCTTGCTCTGTTGTTTCGTCTTCAATACCTAATTCTTTTTTAATCCAGTCGTAACCTTCAGCTTCTAGACGTTGTGCAAGCTCAGGGCCACCAGATTTAACGATACGACCGTTCATCATAACGTGAACGAAGTCTGGAGTGATGTAGTTTAATAAGCGTTGGTAATGCGTAATCATTAGGCAACCGAACTCTTCGCCGCGCATTTGGTTAATACCTTTAGATACAACTTTTAATGCATCGATATCAAGACCTGAGTCGATTTCATCTAAGATTGCGATTTTTGGCTCAATCATCATTAATTGAAGAATTTCGTTACGCTTTTTCTCTCCACCAGAGAAACCTTCGTTTAAGTAACGTTGTGCCATTTCTGGATCCATTTCTAGGAATTCCATGTTTTTATCTAATGTACGGATAAATTTCATAAGAGAAATTTCATCGCCTTCTTCACGACGTGCGTTAATTGCAGAACGTAAGAAGTCAGCGTTTGTTACTCCGCTAATTTCACTTGGATATTGCATTGCTAGGAATAGACCCGCTTGTGCGCGCTCGTCTACTTCCATTTCTAATACATCTTCACCGTCAATGATGATGCTACCTTCTGTTACTTCATACTTTGGGTGACCCATAATTGCAGAAGATAAAGTTGATTTACCTGTTCCGTTAGGTCCCATAATTGCGTGGATTTCTCCACCTTTTACTTCAAGGTTTACACCCTTTAAAATTTCTTTGCCGTCAATTGATACGTGTAAGTCTTTAACCGTTAATGTAGAACCAGCCATCTCAATACCTCCATTAATCCTATATATACATTTTAAAAATTCCTAAAACGTTCATATTCTCATTTTATTCTCATTCTAATTTTATATCAAATAAAATGATATCGCAAACGACGAAAAAAAGTAACCGTTTTTTCACAAATGTATATAAGTATTTCCTTTACATCTTTCTATGATACACCTTTCTTCTTATTTATATAAAGAAAAAAGGACTGGTAATTTCCCAGTCCTTTCCTTATATTTATTCACTTACCGGAAGTACAGCACCTTTATATTCTTTATTAATAAAATCTTGAATTTCTTTTGAATGTAACACTTCTACTAGCTCTTTAATTTCTTTTTTCTTCTCATCACCTTTACGAACTGCAATGATGTTTGCATACGGAGAGTCTGCTCCTTCAATCGCAATTGCATCCTTCGTTGGATTTAATTTTGCATCAATTGCGTAGTTCGAATTAATGAATAAAGCATCTCCCTCATTATTTTCATACAACTTCGGTGAAAGTCCAGGTTCAACATCTGTTTTAAATTTTAAGTTTTTCGGATTTTCGACTACATCTTTTACTGTCGCCTTAACCACATCTACACCATCTTTAAGCTTAATCACGCCGCCTTTTTGTAACAATGCTAACATACGGCCTCGCTCCGCTACGTTATTACTCATAATCACTGTCCCGCCATCTGGTAAGTCTTTTAAGCTTTTATATTTCTTAGAATAAATACCCATTGGCTCTAAATGAATTTTTCCTGCGTTTACAATTTTATATCCCTTTTCTTGGATCTCCTTATCTAAATACGGAATATGCTGGAAGTAGTTCGCATCAATCTCTTTATCCGCTAACGCTTTATTTGGCAGTACATAATCCTGGAACTTTTTAATCTCTAACTTAATGCCTTTTTTCTCTAAGATTGGCTGTGCTTTCTCTAAAATAACAGCATGCGGCACGTTAGAAGCTCCAACAACAAGCTTATTCTCTTCTTTTCCTCCGCAAGCAGCTAATGTAAATACAGACAGCGCTGTAACAACTGACAATAGAATCTTTTTCATATGATGTCCCCTTCTCCCCTATAGTTATGTAGTTATAAAAAAGGCTGGCATACACCAGCCTTTTCAGCAATTATTCTTTTACAGGAACAACCGCTCCTTTATATTCTTTATTAATAAAGTCTTCGATTTCTTTAGAATGCAATACTTCTACAAGCTCTTTAATCTCTTTTTTATCTTTATCACCTTTACGAACAGCTACTATGTTTGCGTACGGTGAATCATCACCTTCAATTGCAATTGCATCTTTTTCTGGGTTTAATTTCGCATCAATTGCATAGTTAGAGTTAATTAAAACAGCATCGCCTTCCTTATTGTTATACACTTGTGGCAATAAACCAGGCTCGATATCTGTTTTAAATTTTAAGTTTTTCGGATTATCTGCAATATCTTTTGGAGTTGCATTAACTGGCTCTACTCCGTCTTTAATTTTTAAAATGCCTTCTTTTTGTAAAATTGCTAAACCACGTCCATGGTCAGTAACGGAATTACTCATAATGATTGTCGCCCCGTCTGGAAGTTCTTTTAGGCTCTTATACTTTTGAGAGTATACACCAATTGGTTCTAAATGAATTTTCCCCGCTATTTCAAAATCATATTTTTTATCTTTAATTTCTTTTTCTAAATACGGAATGTGCTGGAAGTAGTTTGCATCTAAATCTTTATCCGCTAACGATTTATTTGGTAATACGTAGTCTTGGAATTTTTTAATTTCTAACTCGATTCCTTTTTTCTCAAGTAACGGTTTTGCCTTTTCTAAAATTTCAGCGTGCGGTACGTTAGAAGCACCAACAACGAGTTTCTTTTCATCTTTATCTTTCCCGCCACAAGCAGCTAAACCAAAAATTGAAGTTGAAATAAGTGCCGTAAGTAATAATTTTTTCATTTGAAACATCCTCCCGTTTTTATTATCGTTTATCTATTCGAGTCGTTAAACTATCACCAATCCACTGAATTAAAAATACAACTAGTAATACACAAATTGTCGCAACGATTGTTACATCGTTATTTCCCCTTTGGAATCCTTCTAAGTAAGCAAGTGTTCCAAGGCCACCAGCACCAACAACTCCCGCCATTGCTGTATAGCCTACTAAAGCAATTGTTGTAACCGTAATACCAGATACTAATGCTGGTAACGATTCTGGAATCAATACTTTTAAAATAATTGTGCTTGTTTTTGCTCCCATTGCTTTTGAAGCTTCAATTACACCTTTATCAATTTCGCGAAGTGCGATTTCAACCATTCTCGCGTAGAATGGTGCCGCCCCAATAATTAAAGCTGGCAGCGCTGCACTTGCTCCAAGAATTGTTCCAAGAAGAATCTTTGTGAATGGGATTAATAAAATAATTAAAATGATGAACGGTATAGAACGGAATATATTTACGAATGCTCCAATCACCGTATTAATTGATTTGTTTTCCCATAAATTATCTTTCGCTGTCATGAAAAGTAACAATCCTAAAATTAGTCCTAAAACAAATGTCGCAAGAGCTGCGATTGCCGTCATATATAACGTTTCACCAGTTGCTTCTAACATTTGATTCCAATCAACATTTGCAAGTAACTTATCCATGTGCAATCACCTCCAGCTCTACTTGATCTTGATGAATTCCTTCTATTGCTTGCTGGATCGCTGTTTCCTCACCATTTAAATGAACAACTAAACTACCGTAAGAACCGTTATTCGTTTGTGCGATATTTCCTTGCAAAATGCTAACTTCTATATCACTGCGTTGCATCAATCGTTGAAGCACTGGTCTTTCTACAGCCTCACCGATAAACTGCAAACGAATCACTTTTCCATCTGGATATTTTTCAATTAAACTTTCAATCGTTTCATTTGTATCTTCAGAATCTGTTAACTGCTGTACAAATCGTTTCGTAATATCTTGCTTCGGATTACGGAATACATCAAGTACTGGACCCGTTTCTACAATCTTTCCTCTCTCCATTACCGCCACTCGATTACAAATCTTTCGAATTACGTGCATCTCATGTGTAATGAGTACAATTGTTAAACCAAGGCGCTTATTAATGTCTAATAGTAAATCCAAAATTTGATCTGTCGTTTCTGGATCAAGAGCTGACGTTGCTTCATCACATAAAAGTACTTGTGGGTTGTTAGCTAATGCTCTTGCAATCCCAACGCGTTGTTTTTGTCCCCCGCTCAGCTGAGATGGGTACGCGTCTCCTCTTCCTTCTAATCCAACAAGATGAATTAATTCATCAACACGTTTTCTTCTCTTCGTTTTATCAACACCTGCAATTTCAAGTGGAAACTCTATATTTTCACGTACAGTTCGTGACCAAAGTAAGTTGAAGTGCTGAAAAATCATTCCGATTTCTTGCCTTGCCTTACGAAGTTCACTTCCTGTAATTGCTGATATGACACGATTCGCAATTGTAATTTGGCCAGAAGTCGGTTTCTCTAACTGATTAAACAATCTGATTAAAGAACTTTTCCCAGCGCCGCTATATCCGATAACACCAAATATTTCGCCTTTTTCTATTTTTAAATTGGCGTTATCTACAGCAGTGACATCACCGCTTTTCGCCTTATATATTTTCCTTACATTCTCTAATAGAATCATGATGTTCACCCCTTTTTTGTTTAGGTCGACTCCGCAATTTTTTATTTTTAATGCGTGTAGTCCACTGTTATCATTACTTTTATTATTTGAATGTCCTCCACATTCAAACAATAAAAAAACCTTTCTGCTTTAGAGAAGCAGAAAGGTTTATATGCGTATATAACAACATTATCCCTCTCTCTCATCTCTCAAAGCATTCGCTTTGCAGGAATTGGCACCATTTCAACATAAGTTGACGGTTGCCGGGCTTCACAGGGCACAGTCCCTCCACCTCTCTTGATAAGAGAAATCAGATTCAATTTTCGTCTGATTTGAAATTTATGAAATTGTCTATATTTTATGAATTGAATTGTATCAATATACGCTCACCATGTCAACAGAAATTTTCGCAAAAAATGAAACTTCAGAATTTTAAGCACCTACTGACATCGGTTTACATATATGAAACATCGATTCCACTAATAACATCGTTCGGTACGTTCCTGAATATTGTACACGTCCATCATTCATTAACATTTGCAATCGTACATTTCCATTCACCAATTGTTCTATATCCTTTTCGTCTAAGCAAATGATTTGTTCCGTTCCTCTTTCCTCATGTACCAGCTCTATATAATCTCTTGAAATTTGTAACGAACAACTTTCATCTCTAAAGCGGAAATTAACAGTTTTTTCTTCTTGTCTTAAAAGTGGTTCTAAATGATATTGACCATTAGCGTAATTTACAAATGATTGAAGCAAAGAATATAATCTCACCCTAAATCACATCCTTCATATCACTTTCTATTACATACCATTCCCTCTCACTAAAGAGCAATCCTGTTATTTTCGCTCGACAAATACTGTATCCACCCTGCATCTCGACATATTTCCCAAGAAATATGTCGAGGCGGCAAAAATTTTGCCGCCTACTTTAATTCCGTATATAAATATTCAACCGAATGAAATGCGTATATCTTCTTCATCAGTGTCCCATTTTCAAAAACAAGTAAACAAGGTACACTTTCAATCCCATACTCTTTCGCTAAATGCGGAGCATAATTTAAATCTAACATCCCAATTTTGAGGCCTTCAATTGTCATCTCAACGACTGTTAACATCTTTTTTGCTAATTGGCATGTTCCACACATTGGAGTATATACATATAACACTGTTTTTTCTTCATTCTCTATTAGGGCTGTAGCTTCGGCTCCTGTCCAATCGATCACTTCTATCATTCCTTACCGTAAATATTCTGTATAAACGTCAATGTCGGCTCCCCATAATACATTTGCTAAGTGTGTAGATGGCGCAGTTGCCACTTCTCGGTACGAGCGATCAATATAGATATGCTCGGCTTGCGGAAATTCTTTTCGAAATTGTTTCCTTAACTTTTCTCCAGCATCATCAGCATCCACTAGCACATACACTTCCTTATCAAAAAACTGATCAACGAGCTCATCCATTTTCGACAAACCAATTGTACCATTTGTACAAACAATTTCCACTGGTTCACGAATAATAGATTCAATCTTTCTTCTATCTGATGTACCTTCTACAATAATGACTTTTTCCACATAAATCATATGTCATCACCCGATCACCATATACTATACAACCTTGAACTTAGTATATAGTATATTCGTTATTTTCATGTTGTTTCCTGTTTATTTTTGCAAAAGAAAAGCGAAACCGACTGTTTAGCCCTGTTGGCTAAGGTTCTTCCGTACAGAAGACGCTTTTTGTCTTCTCGTGCAGAAGGTTCTTAGACATGAAGGGCTAGGAGTTGGAGCTAGACAATGAAAAGCGCAAGCGGCTCATTTAGATTGTGAGGGGGATGGAGCTTCTGACGTAGAGGCGCTTTTTGCCTTGTAGGAAGAAGCGAAGCCACCGAACAATCTAGTCGCTGGAGCTAGACAACGAAAAACAAAAACGGCTAGACCTGCATAAAGATTAAACGAAAAAGTTTTTTCAAAAAACGTTCTCCTACACGATAATTAGTATATGATTCTACATTCATTATTTTACACAAAATAAAAAAGGACAGCACAAAGGCTGTCCTTTAGTCGACTATAATTAGTCTTGGTTTGTCATTTCTGCATATTTTTCTGCAGTTAATAACTTCTCAACTTGGCTTGCATCAGAAAGTTCAACTTTAACCATCCATGCACCCTCGTATGGAGATTCGTTAACAAGTTCTGGTTGGTCACTTAATTCTTCGTTTACTGCTACAACTTTACCGCTTACAGGTGCGTATAACTCAGAAACTGTTTTAACAGATTCTACGCTTCCGAATGGCTCGTCAGCTTCGATTGTTGCACCTACTTCAGGAAGTTCAACGAATACGATATCACCTAGCTCACCTTGTGCAAAGTGAGTGATACCGATAACAACTTCATTACCTTCAGTTTTTACCCATTCGTGTTCTTCAGAGTAACGTAAATTATTTGGAATGCTCATGACTGTACCTCCAGTGAATGTATTAATTATGTAAAAATACCTTATTGGTACTTTTTCCACACACTTTCAAACTGCTCTTCGTTAAAACCAAGTGTTACATTCGTTCCATCTGTTACAATTGGACGTTTGATCAACATGCCATCAGATGCTAAAAGCTCATACATTTCGTCTTCGCTTGCATCTTTCAACTTATCTTTCAGACCAAGTTCACGGTAACGCATTCCACTTGTATTAAAGAATTTTTTTAATGGTAATTCACTTTTTTCATGTAAATTACGTAAATCTTCTTTTGATGGTGGATTTTCAACAATATGAATCATCTCATATGCTACATCGTTTGCCTCAAACCATTTCTTTGCCTTTTGACATGTGCCACACTTTGGATATGAATAAAATGTTACTGTCATAAATTCACCTACTTTTTTACTAACCTTTACCTTTATCATATAGAAAACGTTTTATTATTTCAAACCATTATTCGCTAAACTTTTACTTATTTCGTGATAATTTTTAATAATCCTGCGAATTTTTCTTATTTTTCCGCCATTTGTTAAGAAAAAAATAAATATATAAATTTTTTTAGATTCTGCACCAAACATATATCTTAAACAAGCGTTTGATTAATTTCTTATTTTTCTTTGTTAGCCTTTGAACTACATGAGTTTCTTTCTACCGAACATACAGCTTAAACAAACGTTTGATTAATTCTCCATTTTTCTTTGTTAACCTTTGAGCTGCATCGATTTCTTCCTACCGAACATACAGCTTAAACAAACGTTTGATTAATTTCTTATTTTTCTTTCTTAACCTTTGAACTACATGAGTTTCTTTCTACCGAACATACAGCTTAAACAAACGTTTATTTTTAAAAAATAAGAAGCCTTTTTTACAGGCTCCTTCATCATCGACTTAAGTAATCCGAAATGGTTTGAAATACTACTATATACATATTATGAATATTTCGATCGGAAACAGTATCATTATATAATCCCATACCCCAATATTGCCCTTCAGGGTTCCCCATATTTACAAACCCTTGCGTATAAGTCATCGTTTTATCCTTTGGGGTATTATCATAATCTAAATCCTTGTTAGTAAAAATTAAATACGGTCTATCTTGCAAACCAATAAAAAATACCGGCTTCTTTAACGATAAAAATAAGTCCGTATACTGCTCCTTTGATGCCTCTTTAAAGTATTCTTTCATAACGAAAAAACCATCAACTTTTGCTGATTTCTCCTGCATTTCTTCTAACTTTATACTTTCAAACTTTACATTCCTAAACGTATCTTTCGGCTTTTCTCCAACAACTCCAATTACGAGTGCTCTTCCGTTATATTCTAATTTTTCTCCTTCGTTATTCTTTGCACACCCAGCACCTACTAGGCATAACAATATAAAAACTAAAAAATATGATAAACGCTTCATTTAGCACCCTCACCCTTCTTTTTAGTCAAGTGACAAAAACGTAAGGTTAATTCAAGAAAATGTAAGTAAAATCGATAGCCCAATTCACGTTTCTATATTATAATCAATTGAATTTACTTACATTACTAAACATAGGAGATCAACATGAAGAAATTTAAACTTTCATCTTTTCTTCCGTTAAGTTATATACTTCTACTCGTACTCGTAAGTCCCCTTTACGACGTATTAAATAAATCGACTGTTCACGCAGTAGACGTTACAACTGTAGTAGATGATTGGATTCCATTTGTAAAAGCATTTATTATTCCTTATTTACTTTGGTTTCCATACTTATACGGCGCACTTATTTATTACTGCTTCGCTGACCGAAAGCAATATTATGTCACTTTAAGTAGTGTTATTTTTGGAAAACTTGCTTGTTTTTCTATTTATTATTTTTGGCAAACAACTGTACCGCGTCCGACTGTCGTTGGAACAGATGTATTTTCTGAACTAGTTCGCTATATTTATAGTATCGACCAGCCAGTAAACTGTTTCCCTAGCATTCACGTTCTTACTACATTTGTAATTATGTTAGCTGTCTTTAAGCGTAGAGAACAACATGCTTTTGAATATTACATCCTTACTTTCTTCGGTACACTTATTATTTTATCAACGCTATTTACGAAGCAACATGCCTTTGTAGATGCCGTTTCTGGAATGACACTTGCAAGCATACTTTACTTCGGCGTTCAACTCTTATTGGCCAAAGAACCAATAAGAGTTCCAGTAAAACAAAATCATAGAATGTAACATGACAAAAAAGCAGACTGTGGCTTCTCAGTCTGCTTTTATCTATTATTAAGGAGATTTTCAATTTAAGATTGCGGTACAGTCATATCACCAGAATGAATACGACCTGCTTTTTTAAGAGCAATGTAAAGTATATAAGAAACAGCTACTGGAATGACGATATAAGTAATTACCATGGCCGGGAGAACTTCCCATCCTTCGCTGGAAATTAAATTAATTGGTGCGATAAGAGAACTTAATCCAAGACCTGCAATTTCTTTTCCTGCTTCCAGTTGGAAAATTAATGCGGATACCGGACCAACTATAGCACTGGCGACGACAGTTGGGACGAGAATCATTGGATTTTTAGTGATATTTGGCAACTGTACTTTCGGAGTACAAAGAGCTTGAGCTAATATGCCACCTAAATTGTTTTCTTTTGCTGAGATGACAGAGAATCCGATAAACTGAGCGACGCATCCGGCAAGAGCTGCACCACCTGCAACACCGTCTAAGCTAAGTGCGATCGCTAACGCAGCTGATGAAGCTGGAGAGATAAGTAATAGTCCCCAAACTACTGCAATGACGATAGAAGCGATAAACGGGCTACCAGCTGAGCTATCTTTAATGAACGCTCCAACTGCATTTAAAACAGGAGTAATATTATGAGATAACCAAATACCAACTAAACCAGAACCTAATATGGCCGCAAATGGAACGAGCATCATATCTAAAGCAGTTTTTCCGCTTAAACGTTTACCAATATATACAGCTAAAGTTGCTGTTAATAAAGCACCGATTGGCTCACCTGTTTTAATAATTAGACCAGCTTCAGTAATTGAAATGGATCCGGCACCAATTGCTCCAGCCACCATAGCCGAGAAGATTACAAGACCATTTGCACCGAGCATAAAAGCAATTCCAGCACCAATGGCTGGTGCCATAAGTGATTTTGCAACAACTCCAATTGTAATAAGCAACGGAATATCAACAATTCTTCCTATATTTTCGATTAGTAAACCAATTCCGAGGGATACGAAAATACCTTGTGCGATACCAGCAGATGCTTTAAATACACGAGACATTATATATTCCTTCATTTGTTTCACCTTCTTCTATAAGTTAGTAACCAATTGTTTTCATATAATCACGTAAAATATCGTTTGATTTTGCGAATCGAGATTCTTCATCCTCTGTTAAATTGAGTTCTACAACTTCTCTTATACCGTCTCTAGTAATAATAGCTGGTACTCCTGTACAAATATCGTATTCACCGTACTCACCATCTAAAATGGCTGATACAGCAATGACACGGTGATCATCGTTAAAGATTGAACTCGCAATATACGCTAGAGAGTTTCCGATTCCGTAATAAGTAGTTCCTTTACGTTTATAAATTTCCCAGCCAGCTTTTGCAGTTTTCTCAACAATTTCATCTAAATCTATTTCTCCAAATCGTTCTTTTTGTTCTTCTAAAATTTGCAGAATTGGCTTTCCACCAACAGTTACATGAGACCAAGCAACCATTTGAGAATCACCATGTTCTCCTAATGAATACCCATGAATACTACGAGGGTCTACATGTAGCATTTCAGATAAAATTGTTCTTAAGCGAGAAGAATCTAGTGATGTACCAGTACCGATTACGCGATTTCTAGGTAATCCAGATAATTTCCAAACTTGATATGTAATAATATCAACTGGGTTCGATGCAAGTAAGAAAATACCATCAAATCCACTTTCCATTACGCCACCAACAACACTTTCCATAATCTTCGCACTCGCTCCTAAAGTATCTAAGCGACTTTGCCCTGGTTTTGGTGCTGGTCCTGCTGTAATAATGACAATGTCCATATCTTTGCAGTCTTCATAGTTTCCTGCATATACTTTTGTTCTTGTATTTGTAAAGTTAATGCAATGTGATAAATCCATTGCTTCCCCAACTGCACGTTCATGATTTATATCAATTAATAATAGCTCTTCGCAAATACCTTGATTCACAATAGAATACGCACAACTTGATCCAACTAATCCAGTACCGATAATTGCAATTTTTCTTGTATGTCTTTTCATAGCAATCTCTCCTAATTGATCATATAATCTATTTCTTTTGCTCTTTACACTCCTAATTATAGAGGTTCTCACGATAGAAACCATGGATACTTTGTGAAATATTGAACAAAGTTTTTGTCCTTTTTGTGAATTGTTATATTCCATTTTCGTCATATTTGTTACAACTGGAAAAATATTTATTATGTATTTATTGACATATACAAAAAGAAAACGAGCGAATAAATTCGCTCGTTTTCTTTTCACTATTGTTCCGCACTTAATTGACTTTTTAATTGCTGTACAATCATTGGATTAGCAGGTGCTGCCGGTTTGTAATAACTCTTTTGCTTTGCGTACTCATACATATTACGTTGGCGCGCCTCGTCTTGATTACGAATTTGAATTAACGTTTGATGTAACTGTTCATTATCAGACTGAGCAATATAATTTGCATAGCTTGTTAAACTTGCATTCAATCCTGCTAAATAATCATTTACCATATCTTTTTCATTCATCTTTCTCTTCCTCCTATCCTAGGAAAGTCATTAATTGCTGTTTCGTATTTCGTGCATCTTGCGCATCTTTTTGTAGCATTTGTTTCAGTTGTGGATCTGTACACGTCTGTGCATACTGCTCCAACTTGTTAATAATTGTTGCGTGTCCACCAATTAAATGACGTAAGTTTTCTACTTCAAGCTCTGTTAAGTTTTGCATATAACATACCCGCCTTTCTTTGTTCATTCATCATTAGTATTTGGTTCTTTTTGGATTGTATTCATCAACTTTTCGCACATATAAACAAAATAAAAGATGAATAGCTAGGCCATTCATCTTTTATGCTAAATATTCATTCAATTTTATAAAGAAACAATCATACTTATACTCACAAGTAGGTTCCATACAATATGTAAAATGATGCTAGGTAAAATAGATTGTGTTTTCTTATATAACATAGCAAATACAATCCCCATAATCATTGCCGTAACCGGAAAACCACCATGAAGAATCCCAAAGATAAAGGAAGAAATAATGATACCAACTAGAAAACTATATTTCTTTTCAAAAAATCGATACAAAATACCTCTATATAAAATTTCTTCTTTAATTGGTGTAATTATAGCAACACTTAACACATATATAATACTTTGTAGACTATTTTGAAGTCCTAAGCTCCCTAATTGATCTCGTTGCTGCTCTGCACTTTCAAAGCTAAACAACTCTAACATTACATACTGAGTTAATGCAATGATGATAAAACCTATTAATAAATACAAGTAGGTTTTCCCATTTTTTAAAATAGATACATCCCATATGTTCTTAATAAAATGAAGCACTGGTTTATACGCAAATAAAACAATAGTAACAACAGCTGCATCAAATAGAAGTAAATAATATCCCTCTAAATTAGCACGTAATACCTCTTCTCCAAAAATCCCAAGGGCTAAAGCAAGGAATAATCCCCCTAAGAGTGAGAACCCTAGAATGCTTGCAATCGTTACAACTAGATTTTTATATGTTATGTTATCTACTTCTCTTTCTGCATTATACGCGTCTAATACTGTTTTTCTCATACTATTCCTCCATTTGTTTTCATTACCTTAACAAAAACCCTTTAATACAAATATATAGATAATATAACAAATTTTTCAAAAAGAATAATATGCAATTTTACATATCATGAAAGCTTTGTATTATATAGTTTTTGGAATTAGATTACTATAGAATAATTATTAGATGAAATTCCAAAAATTTCTTATATATCCACCATAACCCTCGCATCATATAAAACTTATTAGTTAAAGGAGCAATGAACATGAAAACACATGACTTCCTTACAGAAATCCAGAAGGGCTCTGAGCCTAGTCCATATCAAGATCCTATTGCTTTTATTTTCGTTTGCCTTTCCGTAGCTATATACACATTTTTCAAACCTGCTAAATAATATCATGTAATGAGAAAAAGCCTACCGCTCTTTTCGAATTATATGCACTAAAAAACCTTAGAATCACTTCTAAGGTTTTTGTTTGCCTCGCTTCTTATTCACGTAATCCTTTAATAAACGTTTCCAATAATACATGTAAACTTATATCCAGATCTAACGGCAAACCAAATCCGCCTTGCTGTTCAATCGAAGCAAATCCATGACAAATACTTCTGAATCCGCGTGTCGCATGAAGTGCATTCTCTCCTTCTAAGCCATACTGTTGTAAAACCTGAAGACAAAGCTTTACAATTCCGTCACCTGCTTTTCTTACTTCTTCATCTCGTAAAAAAGTTGCTTCATATAGTCCAGGATGTTTTCGGACAAATGCTACATACGCTTCTCCTAATGCATGAATTACTTCATCCATCTGTTTATCCTCGGCCGCTTCTTCCAGTTTGTTATGCAGCTGTTTTATTCCGTAAATACCAAGATTTTTCCGTACATCTTGTAACCCTTTTACATGATTATATAGTGAGGGCGAACGTATCCCTAACCTTTGCGCTAATGAAGCTAACGTTACTTCTTGTATTCCATTTGTATCTGCAATTTCTGCAGCTGTTTCTACAATTTTCTGCAATGTAAGTCCGATTCTCGGTGACATAAATTACCCCTCTTTCTTACTTTCTATATTCCGCTTCGCTTCCTTAATAGAAAGCTCTATGACGGCCCCTGGATTCTTTATCATTTTTCCGTGCCCTGCCGCAAGCAAGGAAGGTTCATATTCGCTTAGCTTCTGTGCACTTTGTAATGATATTTCTTTGCTCCACGTTGCCATCGCTGGAAACGGAAACCAAAATTTCATTTGTCCCGAAACAGCCATACCTCCTCTTGTTTGAAATGCATCCCCAACAATAAGAGCTTTATTTCGTACATCAAGAAACGACATGGATCCTGGTGTATGTCCCGGTGTCATAATTGCAAGAAGCGATCCAACTCGGTCGCCATCTTCTAATAAAACATCAGGTACCGTTTTTACTTTTTTAGGTACACCGCCTTTTATCGGTATATTCGGTTCATCCTTTTGTAACGTCGTATCTCCTTCTAACAGCTTTGCGTCCCGCTTAGAAATATGGACTGGAACATGAGGAAGTACTTCCTTTAATGCATCTAATGCACCGATGTGATCATCATGCGCATGTGTTAATACAATCTTATTAATTGGTTTTCCTATTTTCTCAGCCGCCTGTAAAATACCTTTTGCGCTATATGGCAAAGCCGCGTCAATTAAAGTTAAACCATCTTCTTCCTCTACAAAGTAACAATTTACAGGAAACGCTCTTGGCAAAAATGACAATTGATATAACGTTTTTTCATGTATCATCCTCATAGTCCCATCTCCCTTTTCACAAAAACTAACACCATTAGTTTTATTATACTAATGCTATTAGTTTTATGTCACTAAAAATTTCTTTTTTTCAAAAAAAAGAACAGTAGCCGTATAAACGACTACTGTTCTTTAAAGATATTAAACTGTGTAACGCTCATCTTCTAAAATTTTCGCAGCGATTTCACGTTTCTTCGGAATTACGTTAAGTGGTGTGTGGCGAGTTAATTTACGTAATGATGATAACATCATGCGCAGCATGTCGCCGTTTTCAACTGCGATAAGTGTTTCTTTCGCATCTGCTTCGATCTCGTTAAATGCTTCTTGGCAGAATACTTCAGTGTATAACACTTTTTGTTTATTCTTTTCAAGACCAGTTGTTTTGATTGCTTTTTCTGTACGAAGAACAGCTGATTCCATTGCGTATAGATTGCTTACGATGTCAGCGATATTCACAAGAATTTCTTGCTCTTTATCTAATGCTTTACCGTATTTTTGAGCAGCTAATCCAGCTACCATTAAGCCGATTTTCTTCGCGTTAGTTACTAAATATTTTTGAAGTGCTAATGGCTCATCGCCTACTTCTTCTGGCATCATCATCATTAACTCTTCTTGTAATTTTTGTGCTTTTTGAAGAAGTGGTAATTCACCTTTCATCGCTTTACGTAAGAACGTACCTGGTACGATTAGGCGGTTAATTTCGTTCGTTCCTTCGAAAATACGGTTAATACGAGAATCGCGGTACATTCTTTCAATCTCGTATTCTGCCATGAATCCGTAACCACCGTGAATTTGAACACCTTCATCTACTGTATAGTCTAATACTTCAGAACCGAATACTTTGTTTAAAGAGCACTCGATTGCATATTCAGCGATAGAAGCTGCTACCGCTTTACCGTCTTTTACTTCTTCTTCAGATAATGTGCTCATGCGGCTTTCGAATAAACCTACTGTACGATATACAGAACTTTCAGCTGCATATGTTTTTGCTGCCATATTCGCAAGTTTCTCTTGAATTAATGGGAAGCGAGCGATTGGTTGCTTGAACTGTTGACGTTGGTTTGCATATTGTGCTGAAATTTCTACTGCACGTTTTGCAGATCCAACTGTACCAACACCTAATTTATAACGACCGATATTTAAAATGTTGAATGCGATAATATGACCTTTACCGATTTCACCAAGTAGGTTTTCTTTCGGTACTAACGCATCTTCTAAAATTAACGTACGAGTTGAAGAACATTTAATACCCATTTTCTTCTCTTCAGGGCTTGTAGATACACCAGCGTATTCTTTCTCTACGATAAATGCTGAGAAATGCTCTCCATCAATTTTTGCATATACAACGAATACGTCAGCGAATGCAGAGTTTGTAATCCACTGTTTTTCACCGTTTAATACATAATGTGTACCTTCTGCATTTAAACGTGCAGTTGTTTTTGCGCCTAATGCGTCAGATCCTGAACCTGGCTCAGTTAATGCGTATGCAGCTAATTTTTCACCAGTTGCAAGTAATGGTAAATACTTTTTCTTTTGCTCTTCGTTACCGAATAATACGATTGGTAAAGATCCGATACCTACGTGAGCACCGTGAGTGATTGCAAAGCCGCCAGCGCGAGAGAATTTCTCTGCGATTAACGCTGAGCTTACTTTATCAAGACCAATTCCGCCGTACTCTTCTGGTACGTCAGCGCCTAATAAACCAAGCTCCCCAGCTTCTTTTAAAAGACGAACTGAACGATCAAATTCATGTTGCTCTAAATATTCAAGCTCTGGAAGAACTTCATTTACGATAAAGTCCTCTGTCGTTTTTGCAATCATTTTATGCTCAGATGAAAAATCTTCTGGCGTAAACACTTGATCAATCGTAATCTCATCAACTAAAAAGCTACCGCCTTTAACCGCATTTCCTACTGTTTTTTCCATGAAAATTTCCTCCTTCATATTTTCATGAGCAGCTTCTCTCTTTTTGAAAGAAGCTGGCTCTCCCGTTTATTTTTTATAAACCTTTGTTGCTTCCATTCTTTGCTTTAGCGTCGTCTCGTTCTGAGCGAACTGCTTGCACTTTTTTTATAATCCAGTTCCAGCGGCTAGAATGTTCGGTGGCTTCGCTTCTTCCTACGAGGCAAAGAGCGCCTCTACGTCTGAAGCTCCATCCCCCTCACATTCTGAACAAGCCGCTTCCACTTTTTTTATAGTAATTCAAACACTCCCGCTGCTCCCATTCCGCCGCCAATACACATTGTTACGATACCGAATTGTTCGTTGCGGCGTTTCATTTCGTGAATAAGAGATAGTGTTAGTTTTGCTCCTGTACAGCCAAGTGGATGTCCAAGTGCGATTGCACCACCGTTTACGTTTACTTTTTCTTCATCTAAACCAAGTTCACGAATAACTTGAATCGATTGAGAAGCGAATGCTTCATTTAGTTCGAATAAGCCAATATCAGATAGCTCTAAGCCAGCTAGTTTTAACGCTTTTGGAATTGCAGCGATTGGGCCGATTCCCATTACTTCTGGTGGTACGCCAGCTACTGCAAATGAACGGAATTTCGCAAGTGGCTTCATGCCATCGCTCACTGCTTTTTCACGATCCATTAATAGTACAGATGCTGCACCGTCACTCATTTGTGAAGAGTTACCAGCTGTTACAGAACCGCGAACGTTAAATGCTGGACGTAATTTACCTAAAATGTCTAGCGTCGTCTCTGCTCTTACACCTTCATCTTGTGCGAAAATGATTGTTTCTTCTTGCAGTTTATTGTTTGAGCCAACCGAGCGTAACGTCACATCTACAGATACTGTTTCATCAGCAAAGTTTCCTGCCGCTAATGCTTTGGCAGCACGTTGATGACTTCTTACTGCAAATGCATCTTGCTCTTCACGAGAAATTCCATATTTCACAGCAACTTGCTCTGCTGTATGTCCCATACCCATATAATATTCCGGAGCCGCTTCTACAAGGCGACTATTCGGACGAACAACGTGTCCCATCATTGGAACTAAACTCATTGATTCCGCTCCGCCTGATAATACAGCTTCAGAGTGACCAAGCATAATGCGCTCTGCTCCGTAAGCGATACTTTGTAAACCAGAAGAACAGTAACGGTTAATTGTAATAGCTGGAACATCGTAAGAAAGTCCTGCTAGTCCGCCGATATTACGAGCCATATTTAAACCTTGTTCTGCTTCTGGCATCGCACAACCGAAAATTAAATCATCGATTGGTCCTTCATAATTTGCACGCTTTAACGTTTCCTTTACTACTAACGCCCCTAGATCGTCAGGACGAACTGTTTTTAATGAACCCCTCTTTGCTTTTCCAATTGGTGTTCTTGCTCCCGCAACAATGACAGCTTCTCTCATGAACGATATCTCCCCTCGTTATTAGTTACGTAATGGCTTTCCTTTTACAAGCATGTGCTGCATTCTTGCTTGTGATTTCATCTCACTTACTAAGCTAATAAATGCTTCACGTTCTACATCTAATAAATACTGCTCATCAACTTCTGTTCCGTACGGCACTTTTCCGCCCGCAATGACATATGCAAGTTTCTTCGCAATGTGAAGATCATGTTCAGAAATGTAACCTGATAAATGCATTGCTTCTGCACCAAGTACAAGAGTTGCATATCCTGTTTCACCAACAACTGGTATCTTTTTACGAATCGGTGCTTTATAGCCCGCTTCATATAAAGCAAGTGCTTTCTGTTTCGCATCATATAGTAAGTGATCACCATTCACACTAATACCGTCTTTATCGCCTAAGAAGTTGTTCGATACAGCTTCTTGTGCTGATGTAGAAACTTTCGCCATCGCTACAGATTCGAACACTTTATTCGCAACTTTTTGCAGATCAAACTCTACACCGTTTGGCATTTTATTTAAGTGTTTAATGTATAGCTCTTTATTACCGCCTCCGCCAGGGATTAAGCCAACACCAACTTCTACTAAGCCCATATACGTTTCACTAGAAGCTTGAATGCTAGCTGCTGGTAAGCAAACTTCTGTACCTCCGCCAAGCGTCATACCGTATGGTGCTGCTACAACTGGCTTAGAAGAGTACTTAATTTTCGTCATTGCATCTTGGAAGTTTTTCACAACCAACTCAATTTCAAAGTAATTGTCGTCTTGTGCTTCCATTAAGATCATTGCTAGGTTCGCACCAACGCAGAAGTTCTTCGATTGGTTACCGATAACAAGACCTTTATAATTCTTTTCTACTTCATCAACAGCGTAGTTAATCATTTGCGTAATATCCATACCGATTGCATTGCTCTTCGAATGGAACTCTAAGCAAAGGATGCCGTCGCCTAAATCAATTAAGCTCGCTCCGCTATTTTTCTTTAATACACCATTTTTCGCTTTTAATTGCTTAAGAGAAATTGCTTTTTTATTACGCTCGATTAGCTTATATTCGCCATTATCGTAATAGTAGCTATCGCCGTTATCATGTTTATAGAAAGTAGTGAAACCTTTCTCTAACATTTCTTTCACCCAAGTAGGAACAACTACGCCGTTTTCTTCCATCTTTTGAACAGATTTTTCAACGCCGATTGCATCCCACACTTCAAACGGTCCTTGCTCCCAGCCGAAGCCCCACTTCATCGCTTGGTCAATTGCAACGATATCGTCAGCAATTTCTTTATGAAGTTTTGCAGAGTATAAAAGAGTTGGTGTAATGATGTTCCATAATAACTCTCCTGCGCGGTCTTTTGCGTATACAAGCGCTTTCAATTTATTCGCTAATCCTTTTTCTTGTTTACTTAACTCTACGGATGCAGCTTTTAATTTTTTACGCGCTTCATATTCCATCGTTTCAGGATTTAATTCTAAAATTTCTTTTCCTTGTTTTAAGAAGAAGCCTTGACCTGTTTTGCTTCCAAGCCATTTTTTATCAAGCATGTCATGCATGAAAGCTGGTACTTTAAATACATCACGCTCTTCTTCTTGCACATTTTCATATACGTTATTTGCAACGTGTACGAATGTATCTAAACCGACAACATCTAATGTGCGGAACGTTGCGCTCTTCGGACGACCAATAAGTGGGCCTGTTACAGAATCAACTTCCCCAATGCTGTAGCCGCGTTTTATCATCTCTTGAAGAGTTACTAATAAACCGTACGTACCGATGCGGTTTCCAATAAAGTTTGGTGTGTCTTTTGCGATAACAACGCCTTTTCCAAGAACGTCTTCGCCAAATAGTTTCATGAAGCTTAATACTTGTGGATCTGTTTCTTTCGTCGGTATTACCTCTAGAAGTTTTAAATATCGTGGTGGGTTAAAAAAGTGTGTGCCTAAGAAGTGTTTCTGGAAGTCGTCTGAACGACCTTCTGCCATTTTTTCAACTGAAATGCCTGACGTATTCGAGCTTACAATTGAGCCTGGTTTACGAACAGCGTCTACTTTTTCAAATAATTTCTTTTTAATATCTAAGTTTTCAACTACTACTTCAATAATCCAATCTACATCAGCTAGACGCTCAAGATCATCTTCTAAGTTACCTGCTTCAATCAGTGCTAGATTCCCTTTCACTGTCAGAGGAGCTGGTTTTTGCTTTAATAGTTTTTGCACAGCCGTATTACTAAAACGATTTCTCACACTTTTATGTTCTAATGTAAGTCCCTTCGCTTCTTCTTCTTTCGTAAGCGCAGGTGGTACAATATCAAGCAATAATGTCGGAATACCAATATTAGCTAAGTGTGCCGCAATTCCCGAACCCATTACGCCTGAACCTAGAACAGCAGCCTTTTTAATTTGGAACATCCAATTCTCCCCCTATTCTTGAATGAATGCTCATTCAATTTTTCGACATAAGTCGCAATCAATGAGTGAGCCTCTACTAATAAATATATGATACTGTTTAAATTTTCGCAATATATTTATTGATAAAATTTTCTGAAATAAATATTTTTCTTTCATTTGGCCATGCTATATATGTATTTTCTTCACTAAAATACACTTTTCCTTTTTATAATCTGACGAAACTGGAGGAATATATATGGCAAAACTTAAGAAGAACCCTTCAAAGGCTGGAATTAGTGCAGCTAGTGTAACTGGAAACGCAGGTCCACATAATCACGGTGTTGAAAAAGGACGCCAAGGTAATAACCAACAATATAAGAAGCATAATATGGGCGAAAAATAACGCTATATTTTTGGGCAGAGAACGTGGCATAATGATTAATGGCTGCTTTTTCTGCCCAATTTATTTGTAACAAATGAGGGAATTATAATGAAACGAACAATAGTTATGATTGTAATGATTGCCACACTATTTACAGGGATGATTTTCTTCTCTTATGCACAAAGACAACAAGCTGTAAGAGCTGATCAACCCAACATTACTGGGCAATATGGGGTTACAATCGATGCAAACACAGGTGAAATTTTGTATGGGAAACGCGAAGACGAACGCTCTTATCCGGCTAGTATAGCCAAAATGATGACAACCCTTCTTTTACTAGAGAATGTAAAAGAAGATGAAGAAATTACGGTTACAGAAAACGCAATTAAAACAGAAAGTCAAAGCAAGAAAATTAAACTTCGTGCTGGAGAAAAATTAAAGCGTGATGAGGCATTAAAACTTATGCTTATCATTAGTGCAGATCCAATAGCTGAATCAATTGCAGAACATATTGCAGGATCAAAAAATGAATTTGTGAAAATGATGAATGCTAGAGCGAAGGAACTTGGTACAAAGCATGCGACTTTCAAAAACGCAAGTGGTGCTGATGCAATTGGGAATAAAGTATCACCATATGACATTGCTATTATTACGAAAGAAGCATTAAAGTATCCAGTTGTTTTAGAATATATGAATTCAACGCGTACAACTCTACATACTTCAGAACGCTCTCCAAACATCGCAAACTACGGACGAGAAGAACTATATGACGATCCATATGCGATTGGAAGTAAAAGCGGTCTATCAGCACTTGGCAAATATACAGTCGTAACAGTGGATGAAAAAGACGGTAAACGTGTCATTAATGTTGTATTATCTTCTACCCGCAAGCAACTGTATCCTGATACGAAGAAAATGGCACATTATGCATTTCAGCAATTAAAATAACCAAGGAGTATTTTCTCCTTGGTTATTTTTTAACCATACCTTTTAATACGAACGCAACGTTTGCTGGACGCTCTGCTAGACGACGCATGAAATATCCATACCAGTCGTTTCCATAAGGTACGTAAACACGCATTTTGTAGCCTTCTTTTACTAGCTCAAGTTGACGCTCATTACGAATACCATATAACATTTGGAATTCAAATTGATCCCTTGGAATGTTGTGTTCTTCAGCAAGTTTTTTTGTATATTCAATAATCGCTTCATCATGTGAAGCAATTGCAGTATAATTTCCATTTAATAAGTGCATTTTAATAATTTTTTTATAATTGTCATCTACATCTTTCTTGTCTGGGAATGCCACTTCTTCAGGTTCTTTATAAGCACCTTTTACAAGACGTAAATTAGGATTATAAGCATTTAAATCTTCAATATCTTTTTCTGTACGATATAGGTAAGCTTGAATAACAGTACCAATATTATCGTATTCAGATTTTAATTGTTTAAAGATATCAATTGTTTTCCCGCAGCGTGTATAGTCTTCCATATCAATTGTAACGAACACACCATTTTCTTTTGCCGCTTCTAAAATACGGCGCATATTGTTCATTACGATTTCATCAGAGATATCTAATCCCATAGAAGTCATCTTTAAAGAAAGCTGCGAATCAAGACCTTCTCTTCCAATTGCACGGATCGCTTCAATCGATTGGTTAGCCATTTCATTTGCTTCCGCTTCATTATCAACGAATTCACCTAAATAATCGATTGTTACACAAAGTCCTTGCTTATTTAATGCCTGAATGGCAGCTGTCGCTAATTCAATCGTCTCCCCTGCGACGAAGCGACCTGCACCAAAGCGTAAACCGTACTTTTTAGCCAGTTTTGTTAGCGCTTTATTTTTAGATAAGAAAAGAAACGAATTTCGCATTAATTGTTCCATGTAATTCACCCCTATGACTGTAATTTATCTGTTTTTTACCCCTCTTCAAAATTATATCATTGTTTAAAATTATTGGATACAAATAATTATTTAGATAATTTATAAAATACTATAAAAACATTTAAAAACCTATATTCTCGCATGTAAATATGAAGGGAATATTTTTCGACATTTAGAAAAAACGGGTTTACTAGGGCAAAAATAGGCATACCGAAAATATTCGACATGCCTATAAAACCCTTAATATTCCATGTAAATTATATAAGGATATTAATAAAGAAAACTTGAGGTAACATTCACCTCAAGTTTTCTCACTGCTCATTTCGCTTCTCTTCATTCAGCCTTTTAATATCCGTAATTAACTGAACCATCTCTTCTTTCGCATCTGGATATGTCTCATTCCAATGCTTCACTAAAGCTGGCATCGTCTTCGCTATGTAAGAATAAAGTGCCCACTTCTGCACCTGTTCTTTTCGCTCTTCACTACTCTCTCCAAGTAACAGCTCAGTGTATTTCTCTAGTAACCCGTCAAACTGCTCGTTAAACTTTTCACTCATTTCATTTACCTCCTATATGAAAAAAGCAGCGAAGATCGCTGCTTTTTCTTATAATTTTGATCGAACAGAGTTTAATTTCTTCTCCATTGTGCTTACTTTATCACGACGATCATCAATACGAATTGTTGTTGCAACACGCTGTGCACCTTTCGTATAAGGCACTTCATGCATTTGTTGAATTACTTCTAGAATGACAGGAAGATCTCCTTCAATAATTGTATTCATCGGTGTTAATTGATACTTCACGCGATCCGCATTTTTCTCTAGCACCTTTTGTACTTCTGCTACATATTCACTAACACTTGGATTACCTGTTCCTACTGGAATAATCGATACATCAACAATTGCCATAGTAGTCTTCCTCCTATAATCGTTTCTTATATATCCATTGTCTATTTTACCGAAATCCTCATCATTTTACTAATATGTTACTCTTCCACTTTAAACTGCTCGACTAATCTTTCTAAATCTCTCATATGTTCTGTCAAACTTTCCATCGTGTGAGCTACCTTTTCTAAATGATTCACCTGTGATTCCGTTGCAGCATGTACCTCTTCGGAAACAGCTGCACTTTCTTGACTCGTACCAGCAATTGTGTGCATTACCGCTGTAATCTCTCCTTGCTCGTAACCTATGTTATGTACCTCTTCTACAATTTTTTCAACTGAAGTACTAATCGTATTTACAACTGACATAATTGTGCGGAACTCCATTTCTGCCTCTGTCGTCACTTTATTTTGCACATCTGCAATGTCTTTCAATTTACTTACAACTTCTACAACTCTTTTTACTTCTACTTGCACATCACCAATCATCGTTGTAATTTCTCCTGTTGCCTCTTTTGATTGTTCCGCTAATTTCCGAACCTCTTCAGCAACAACCGCAAATCCCTTACCTTGCTCACCTGCACGGGCAGCTTCAATCGAAGCATTTAAAGCAAGTAAATTTGTTTGATCCGAAATACCTTTTATAAGCTCAACAACATTTTGAATCGATCCAACTCTTTGTTCTAACTTATCCGATGCTTCTTCTGTATGAACAACAATCGAAGATGATTGTCCCCTCGTACGGATTAAATTCCTCATTGTATTTAATCCTTGCTTAGATGCCTCTTCCGCTTTGCCAGCCACTCCTTTTATTTCACCAACGGAGCTATTCATTTGTTCCACTGACTCCGCCATATTCTCGAGCTGAGCTGAAACTTCATCCACACTATTCGCAAGAGTAGAAGCTCCTCCGCTCACATCATCCATCGCTCCTGAAACTTCTCTACTAGCCGCTACTGTTTCGTTCGTTAAATAATGTAAACTATTCGTTGATTGTTGCACCGTTGATACGCTGTTTTTAATTTTACTTACCATTTCATTCATTTGTTCAACCATATCATTAAAGTGCTTAGTCAACTCTCCAACTTCATCTTTACTTGTCACTTTCATTCGCAGCGTTAAATCGCCTTCTGCTACTTTTTGCACGTGATTCTTTAATAGTTGCAGTGGTCTTGCTAATCTTCTTGAGAACAAGTAGGAAGCTACGATTCCAACTAATAAACTAATACATGCCATTATAATAACTGTATTCCTCGTACTATTTAATAACCCATCGATCGTTTCTTTCGGATAAAAGATTCCTATCGTCCATTTCATCGTATCAAATGATTGACTATAAACTACTACATCTTCACCTTTTATTGTACTGCCCGCATATTTTGTTACCTCTTTATTCAAGCTCTTTATAAGTGGCTCTTTAGAAACATCTTTTCCTATCTTTTCTGGATAAACAAGAGCCATATTTTTATCATTTATAATAAACATTTCTCCGTCATTATTGTATTGAATATTGTGAAGCAACTTCTGAATCGTCCCAAGCGATACATCCATCGCAACAACGCCTAATACAGATCCATCTTGAGCTGTAATTGCTTTAGAAACACCTACACTTAACTTTCCTGTTGCAATTTCATAAGAAGGTTGTCCCCAATAGACCTTTTTTACATCAGCCTCTGAATCTTTATACCATGGTCTTGTCGTTGGATCATATCCTTCTGGCACTTGCCCACCTTCAGCAAGATTGGCACTTAATGTTTTTTTATCTTTCGTACCAATATATAAATCTAAAATACCAGGATGATTCTTTTTATACTCTGCAAACTCTTTCGTTAAAAACGCTTCCTCTTCCGGAGTAACCCCACCTTGAAGCATATTACGAATCATCTCACTGTTCGCGTAATACCCCATATCTTCATCCGTTCTTTGAACAAATGTCGTAAGTTGCTCTGTCACAAGATCCATCGCATTTTGAGAATACTCGTCTAAGGAACGCACTTCCTTTTCTTTCTGTAATTGATACACAGCTGTACCCAATATTACGAACATCATAGAAATAAGTACTGAAAACACTACCGCAATTTTTAAACGTAAACTTCTTAACATCTTCCCCCCAGCATCCCCTTCGCATTAAATTGAAATCTTATTAATCATTATATTAAGTATAATAGATAAAATTAAAAAATTGAAATTAATTCTCACCTTAATACAATTAGAAAACGGACTACCACTTGTGCAAAAACAAATAGTTCATTATCCTTAAAATATAATCTCATTCGTTCGGAGGGAACTATGTTACAAAAATTCGGTTTCTCACAATATGAAAGCCAAGCTTATGAAGTTGTCGTATCAAGCAATGAACCATTAGATGCTACAACAATTGTGAAGCATTCAGGTGTTCCAAAAGCAAAAATATATGAAGTACTAGCACGCCTAATCGATAAAGGAATGGTAATGGATTCTGTTTCAGAAAAGAAAAAATTGTATACAGCATTACCACTAAAACTAGCAATTGAAAAATTAACGACAGAATTCCAATCAAATATTAAAGAACTGGAAACAAACATATCAAAAAAATCATTTACAGATGACCGTGTGTGGAGCTTAAAAATGCAATCTTCTATTCGAGTTCAAAGTAAAGAACTCATTGAAAGTGCACAAGAATCCATCCGTATTTCAGCTTGGAATGATACTCTTTTAGAATATCTCCCTTTACTAGAACAAAAAGCAAAACAAGGTGTTCAAATTGAATCTCTTATTGTTGGAGAAGTAGAAACAGACTTAGAAAACATGCATTTTCTAATCCCAGCTGAAGAGCCTAATGCATTAGAGCGCTACTTGCTACTCATCGTTGACGATCGTGAAATTTTATTTGCTGGCGTAGAACAAGAATCATGGCAAGCGATGAAAACAATGTCACAACCTTTCGTAAAGTTCTTTACAGAATTTTTCTATCACGACGTTGCACTTGCAAAGATTACTCAGAAACATCATGATCTCTTTATGGAAGATGAGGAAATTAAGAGTTTGCTGATGAAATTGAGGTACTAATTAAATAATAAAAAGGAGTCTAGTTTTTCACTTAGACTCCTTTTCGTTTTGTTCCTTTATGTCCATCAACAGCTCAATGATTTTCTCATTTTGCTCTACCTGTTTCTCAGAATTTTTATAGATGAAACGAACCCATCTAAGTGCAAGAATAATAAGAAACAACGGGATTACTGAAATTAGAAAACCAATAATTGAAAAATTCGTATACATATACCTCACCTCGCTATATACCCTTTTCTCCATTTACCTACTAAAACCTGCAATATTTTACAAATAAAAAAGAACCTATCAAACGATAGATTCTTCTTTCACGAACTGAGTAGAGCGTCCTCTCGTAATCGAGAAAATCGCGCAAAGCAGTGCTAATATAATAAAGCCACCACCTACCCAAGCATTATATATAACAGATGATTTTTCAATAACAACTCCACCTACTGTTGAACCAAGTGCAATTCCTAAATGAAGCGCAGAGTTATTTAAACCTTGTTGAATACCAGCTGATTCCGGTGCAATTTCAATTAAATAATTTTGCTGCGCTGGTGAAATCGCCCAGCTCAGCATACTCCAAAGTCCCATCATAATGATGAAGAGCGGGAATGAGAATGTCATTAATGGCAACATGAAGATTGCACATGCAAATACGATAATAATCGAGATAATACTTTTCTTCGATCCCCATTTATCAGCAAGCCATCCACCGAATCCGCCGCCAATTACTGCTGCGATTCCGAAAATGAAGTAAAACACACTAATCCAATTTGCTTCAACATGCATGACATCTTTTAAAAACGGTGTTAAATATGCATACAATGTTAAATGCCCCGTTAAAAACAAAAATGATGTTAACTGTGCACTTACAATTTTTTTATCTTTTAAAGTAGCAAGTTGTTCTTTTATTGATAATACCGATGTCGGTGGTACTTTCGTTAAGAACAATGAAATACAAGCTATTGCCATAACTGTTAATACAGAAATTAATACAAATGGCGCACGCCATCCGTATGCATTTCCGAGTACAAGACCAAGCGGTACTCCAAGTACAAGTGATCCACTAATTCCCATAAAAATGATTCCAATTGCACGCGCACGAAAATGCGGTTCTACTACACTAGAAGCAAGTGTTACCGATAGTGCAATAATTAATGAACCACTGGCCGCACAAATAACCCTTGAGAACATCAGCATTCCGTAATTCACACTAAATGCCGAAATAATATTTCCGATTAAGAAAATCGATAATGCTCCAACATACAATGTTTTTCTTTCAAACTTCCCTGTCAAAGCTAATAAAACTGGACCTGACAAAGCAAATACTACCGAAAATATTGTGATAAGCTGACCAGCTGCACTAATAGATACTCCTAAATCATTGGCAACTAAATCGAGCGTTCCTCCTATAATTAGCTCAACCGTTCCGACTACAAAAGCCGCGATAGCTAAAATATAAACACGAAAATTCAAGTCTTTCCCCACGCTTTCTATTTTGGTTACTACCATCATGGTAACCAAAATAGAAAGTGGAAGCAAGTACAATTTTTTTACAGTAAAAAAGGTAGGCGTATAATACGCCTACCTTTTCATCATTCTGTTTCTTTCTTCTTATTCAAGTACCAATACACCGGCAGTCCCGTAAATACAATTCCAATCGATAAGAAACAACTTACTGGATCGTTAATAATCGCACTACCAATTACAAAGAACGAACCTAAAATCGCTACGATTGGTACGATTGGGAATAACGGTACACTATATGCACGCTCTTTATTCTTATTACGTTTTCTTAAAATGAAGACACCAATAAACGTCATTACATAGAAAATATAAATAATGAATACGGAAATCTCAGATAGCTTATTTGGATCACTAATAATCATTAAAATAATTCCTAAAATGATTTCAACAGTAATCGCATTTGCTGGTGTTTTAAATCTCGGACTTTCCTTTGCAATAAACTTAGAAAATGGAAGTTGTCCACGCTCTGCCATAGACATTGGGATACGTGGAAACGTTAAAATCTTTCCATTTAAACAGCCGAAAATAGAAACGATAATACCGATACTAATAATTTTCCCGCCATATTCTCCAAGTAACATACCCGCAGCTGTCGCTGTCGCATTTTCTCCAAGGTCTACAATTTTCGCTGCTGGTAATACATTTAATAACGCCAAGTTAATTAATACGTAAGCAGCAGTTACGATTAAAATCCCCACTGTCATTGCTTTCGGTAATAACTTTGTTGGATTCTTCATTTCTCCGCCAATCGAAGCAAGTAAAATCCATCCGTCATAAGCAAATAACGTTGCTAAAATTGCCATACCGATACTTTGATTTTCTGATATCGGCACTACTACGTTAAAGATATCGCTATTCCCTTTCCAAAAACCTAGCACGACAATTAATATGATCGGAATCATCTTCCCAATTGTCGTGATTGTTTGGACGATACCTCCGTATTTTGTTCCCATACTATTTATAACGCCAAGGAACACAACCGTTCCAATTGCAATTGGTAAATTCCACACTTTATCTAAATAGAAAAAATTAATCATTAAAGAACTAAAGTATAAACCTAATGTTCCGATAATAGCAGGTCCATAAACAATTGTTTGCATCCAACCTGATAAATATCCCCAAAAACTCCCGTAAATCTCCTCTAAATACGTATACAACCCACCATTTTTCGGGATTTGCGCTCCAATTTCAGCTACTGTTAAACCACTTGCTAGCGTCAACAGACCACCAATTACCCAAGCAAGAATGGCCATATTAGAACTCCCCGAGTAATCTAATACGCTCCCTGGTTTCATAAACACACCAGATCCAATAATCGTTCCTACTACGATAGAAAGTGCTACTGTTAAACCAATTTTGTTCTTCTCATCATGATGCATGCTGCGTATCCTCCTTCCAATCCTAGTGTGATGCAAAAATGAAATAAAAAAACACTCCTCCCTAAAAAAGGGACGAGTGTTTTATTCGTGGTTCCACCCTTGTTTCAATTCGCAAAGTAACACACTTCACCAATTTCTCAAGTCTAAATAACGGTTTTTGCCGGCAAGCAATTACTAGATGCTCGTTCACTGCTGCAGTTCAGAGGTGGTAATCCATTTTTCCGTATTAGGAAGCTCACAGCCAAAGGCTTCCCTCTCTGAGAATCGTAAAAAATTGATCATGTCCTCATCATCACTTCTTGATGTCGAATTTTGTAGTTATTGTTCATTATATTGAATTGTTAGAAAAAATCAATATATTTTTTTATATAACATAGGAAATATTTCTCTTCTTATATTATAACAGAACATACAAAACTTCTCTAATTCCCTAAAAATGGTATAATTCTTTTAGGAGGTGTACTAATAATGATTGCTGTCTTTTGTATCATCGCTACGTTTCTCTCTGTTCTATTCGCTATCATGTATCGAAACAAGTATCCTGGTTATAGCATTTTAGCGGTAGCTATTATACCAGCTGTTTCCTTCTACGTATTGGGTAAATATCAATATACGGAAGTGTTTATCGGTTTTGCAATCTTCTACTGCGTCTTCGGATACATACTAACAATAAAAAGAATTTCAATGCCTCATTAAAAGGGACCGATTTCTACTTATAGAAATCGGCCCTTGCACGTACCTTCCTGTTGCCCACACGAAAGATACGACTTCATTCAATTATTTATCTTCTTTTTTCATAAAAAACTTATGGTGCGGTAAATCAACATTCAATGCCTCTAATTGTTTCTTTTCATTGTCTAAAATCGCTTTTGCTTTTTCTTTTGTTGCTTCATCTAATCCCGCAAAGATGTCTTCACGCTTCTCTTTCTCTGGAAGTTTCACGCCTAACTTCGTTAATTCTTCTTTTGCTTGCTCATGCGTTAATTTTCCGGATTTTTCTTGCTCAAAAATTGACTTCACTTTTTCTTTCGTCTGTTCATCTAAATTAGCAAGCATATCTTTACGCTTACCTTTCTCTGGCATTTTCACACCTAACTTTGATAATTCCTCTTGCGCTTGTTCACGTGTTAATTTTCCAGATTTCTCTTGCTCTAAAATGGACTTCGCTTTTTCTTTCGCCTGTTCATCTAAGTTAGCAAACATGTCTCCATGCTTACCTTTTTCCGGCATTTTCACGCCTAGCTTTGTTAATTCCTCTTTTGCTTGTTCACGTGTTAGTTTTCCGGATTTCTCTTGCTCTAAAATGGACTTCGCTTTTTCTTTCGCCTGTTCATCTAATCCTGCAAACATGTCTTTACGCTTCTCTTTCTCTGGAAGCTTTACACCTAGTTCCTCTAACTGTTTCTTTGTATCGTCCATAATTGTTTTTACTTTTTGTTTTGTAGCGTCATCCAAATCCTTTTTCGCCGTTTTTGCAGGCTGATCCACTGCTGGAGTATTCGTTGCCGCGAATGCCGGAATACCGACTCCTCCAATGATTCCGAATGATAAAGCACCTGCAATCGCTAAATACCCAACTGTTTTCTTCTTCATAGGAAATTTCCTCCTTCATATTTCTAATGCATGTACACTTTCGTATACAATGCCTATAGTAATGTCGGTTTCTTAACATTTCCTTAACGACTTAACAAAAAAACACCGCTCGTAATGAGCGGTGTTTCTCTATGCTTTTTGTAATTGTAACTCTTCACGTTCCATTATTTTTCTTAATACAATTGTTTGTGTCATTGTAAATAAGTTACCTGTTATCCAGTACAACACAAGTCCTGATGGCGCCGCAAACCCCATAAATAGAATCATTGCCGGCATCATAATTTGCTGCATCTTTAGCATCTGTACTTGTTCTCCAGGTGTAATATTCGATTGGAAAACTTTCATCTGAATAAATGTCGTTAACGCTGCAATAATCGGTAATATATGATATGGATCTGCATGTCCTAGGTTCACCCATAAAAACGAAGATGTGCGAATCTCTTCGGTTCTGCTAATCGCATAATACAAAGCAGAGAAAATCGGCATTTGTATAAAAATTGGCCAACAACCAGCAAGTGGATTCCAACCGCCTGATTTCATTAGTTCTGACATTTCTTTTTGATACTGCTTTTGTTTTTCAAGATCTTTGCCTACATCACCGTACTTTTTCTTTAACTTCTGCAATTCAGGTTGCATTTTCTTCATTTTCGCTTGGCTGCGATATTGCGAAACAGCTAATGGAATCATTGCTGAACGAATAACGAGCGTCATAATAATGATAGCAATCCCAAAGCTAGCTCCAGGTATATGATGAGCAACAAATTGAATCATAAACGAGATTGGATATACAAAATAATGATCCCAAATCCCAGTACTATGTGCATCAATTGGGGCTGCATTACTGCAACCAGATAAAACAAAAACAAATAATAATGATAAACTAACGAGCACAGCTCGGTATGATTTTAACATGTTCATTCCTCCAATGTTTCGTAATTATTTAGCGAAACATTGGTGTATACGGACCGACCTCGTCATTCTCTTCACTTGATTCTTGTCTGCGTACAGAACGAATCATTCCATATTTATAAAAAATAGAAAATAGCGGTACATTTCCCGCACTATCTTCACATGTATCAACTAGCGCAAAAGCTCTTTGTCTACCGCTTGACGCTTGTTGACGCACAAAGCGAGAAACATTAGCAAGGAAGAAAACTTCTAATAAACAAAGTGCCGTCGTTACAAACGATATATATAGAATTGCATCCTGCAATAAAAATTCCATCGCTTCACATCCTTAATAAGGTCATTTTAGCACATTAGGCAAACATTCTCTATTTCCTTTTATTTTCAAAAAAAGTATTTTGCATATTTTCTCAAGAAAATAATAATTAAGAAACGTTGTATTCGCTTTCTTTAGTATATTCACGCACATCAATGAATAGGCTTGATTTATTAGAAATTTATAAAATTTTTGCATTATAATAAAACTATTGCCAGTTTTTGAAAAAACCTTTATTCTCTTCTTGTAATCAAAAATGAATATGGAGATGAAACATACTATGGGTCAACTAGGAGACGCCGATTACGTTCCCGACACCGCCTTTTTATCCTTCCCAGCAGCTAAAACATTTCACTTAGAATTTATGATACAGTTGGTTGTTATTTTTATAGCTTCTATTTTGTATGCAATTTCTATGAATATGTTTTTTATCCCGCATAACATGATTAGCGGTGGATTCGCTGGTGTAGGGATGATTATCGGTTATTTAATGCACTACAATATCGGTGCACTTATCTTTTTACTAAACATTCCTCTTCTTATTTTAAGTCACTTTTACTTAGGCAAGAAGACAACCTTTTTAACAGCTTACTTTGTAGCTGTATCATCGTTAGCGATGAACATTATCCCTGTACACCAGGTTTCAGACGATATTTTACTATCTTCTGTATTCGGTGGTGTAATCTGCGGAGCAGCTTCCGGAATCATATTCCGATTTGCTTCTTCAACAGGTGGCTTTGATGTTGTTGGATTGATTGTAGCGAAACATCGAGATATTTCAATTGGAGCAATCATCTTTGTATTCAACTTAGTCTTACTTGTTGCAGCAGGTTTTATTTTCGGATGGGATATTACACTTTATACGTTAATTAGCCGGTTTGTAGTCAGCAAAGTTATCGATGCTGTGCATACGAAACATATTAAATTAACGATAATGACAGTTACAGAAAAAGGTGAGGAAATAAAAAGCGCACTACTACATCACGGCATACGCGGGGTGACAATGGTAGACGCTGTCGGCGGCTATACAAACCATAAGAAAAAAATGATTTACACTGTCGTGACTCGCTATGAGTTAGGCGAAATGAAACGTATTATCCGTCAAGTGGATAACAAAGCATTTATGAACATTACTGAAACAGTTGAAATTGTCGGCCGTTTCAAACGCATATAAAAAAGGTTAATAAATTAAAGGGCATAACATATTAGTCATATATAATATGTTATGCCCTTTGTTATTCAACTCACGTACCTTTTAGCATAATAAAATCACTAAGTTTATTACTACAAATCGGAGGATAGCATCCCATATACAATACTATCTGTCCATTCATCTTTATTCCAAAAATCTTGTATGAAATGGGCTTCCTTTCTCATGCCTATTCGTTCACACAATTTTTGTGAAGCTGTATTACGTGCATCAAGATTAGCCTGTATACGATGTACATTAAATTCATTAAATAATTTCAATACCAAACTACTTACTGCTTCTGTCGCCAAACCTCTCCCAGCTACTTCATTTGAAAAACTATAACCAATCTCAACAGTGTCTTTCATATTTGTGTACCATACGGATAAATCACCAACTACTTTAGTTTTGTATATAACTGCCAAACTTAATATTGATTCTTTAGTAAGTACATTATTTGCTAACTTCTTATTAAATCTTTTCTGCATGTCTTCATGAGTCCACTTATTATGTAATAGGAACTTACATGTATCATCACTATTATAAATAACAAATACATCCTGTAAATCAGTACTCTTAAAAGGTCTAATTATTAATCTTTCTGTTGTGAACTCCAAGTTAGCTCTCCTCCCTTACATTCATACTATAAAACATTTTTTATAGTATTTAAGCCTCCTTCTTAGATCTCACCTTGATTACATATTTCATCATAATAAATTAAAATCCTTCTTCCACTAAACTGCACCGTTAATGGTATTTCCTTGCGCTTTTTATTTTTTACACTTATTACAAAATCAGATAATTCTATTATTATGTCTCTAAATGTGTTATAATGAAAGCAGACTCACAAAAAAAGAGTATATAGACTTGGAAGTTTCTCTTATTTTACAAGCAAAAAGAAACGAGCAGTCGGGTATATTTCAGACACCATACACGTAACGGTTTAAACAACCGATCATCTTAGTTACTCTTCAATGATCTTTTTATAAAAAGATACGTACAATTAAAACTCACTTCAATATACTATACCTACCTTTTTGACTTCCAAATCATCTTATTACATAAGGAGATGAACATATGAATCAATATATACGATATACAATAGCTGTCCTGTTTGCTATTATCGGCGGAACAATCTGCTTCTGGACAAACACACAGCTTGGAGAGAATATCATTTTTAATGGAATCGAAACACTTGTAAGCGCTTCAATTTTAGGCGGATACATTTACTTCCTCTTCAATCCAGAAGAAAACGCTCAAAAAACAATGTTATTAACAATGATTGGAATCGTTGGTGGATGTATTTCCTACTCAATGACAAACTATACATTACCACTTCAATTAAGCTCAGCTTTCTTCCACGGTCTATGGACTTGGTTCATTGCATTCTGCTTAGCAGACGTATTCAACCTATTACAAGACAATGAAGAAGATAGCGGTCGCCAAATCGAAAGTAACTCTTAAGCTGGAAGATACTCTTCCAGCTTTTTTATGTTGGTTTGCATATCCCCGCATCACGATAAAAAGAAGTTACCCTCACGGCAACTTCTTTTCCATATACCCCACTTCGTATTCACTAAAATATATCAACGATTTTTCAAATATATTGATTGTTTCTCCACTTATATCAACGATTTTTTCATTATATCAACGATTCGACGTAGGATATCGATTTACCGACATCCTTCGACACTCAAAACGCACAACATACCCTATCCCCCAAGCAACTTACTGCCGAACTCTACGATTAAAAAGATAATTAATAGGATCGCGAGTATCTTTAATGCTACATATGCCACTTTAAAAACAACATAAATGAGCAAGACTATCAAAATAATTGATAAGATTTCCATATTTACTTCCTCCAAGCTTTGCTCTTCTTATCTCATTTTACTCGCCCTAGGCTGTTTATGGAACGGCATAAGATGACATATAAAAAAGAGGATACCTCACCCATCGTAAGATACCCTCTCTTTCAGCTGCTTAAACCATTCTCTTTCTAATTGTAAATATCCCATTTCACTCTTCTCGGCGCTCTTTAATTCTTGATCAGCTTTCTTCATATAAGTACGGGACGCTTCCATATTGCCCTCTACATATTTAATAATTCCTTGTGTACGGTAATATCCACTTAGGTCCATTTTTGTAATAGCCTTTGCATGTTCCTTTGCTTCTTGCAAAGAAAGACTATCCATCTGATAAAGGGCTTTATATAAAAGGTACCAACTATGAAAACTACTAACGAAAAACTTATTTTCTTTCGTTACAGGTAGTTGAACAATTCGTTCTATATACGGTATCGCTCTTTCCATCCCCTCTTGATCTGCACGAGCAAAAAAGACGAGCATAAGTCTACTCATTATCTCTCTTATCCCTTTATTCTCTTTTATTTTCTCCTCACTCAATTCTACTAATCTTTCATCCCAATCTTTCGGTCTTTTATAACTAAATAACTCACTCGATATTTGAATCTCATATAAGTGATTTCTAGCTCTTTCATCATCTTTAATTAAAATAAGAAATTGCATCCCATCACTCATAAGCATTCCTTTTATCGGCACAATTGTAACCACAAAGATTGCAAAATGGAAAAAGGAAAAATATAAAAGATATTGATAATAACTCACCATGTATATGTAACCGGAAGTAATACCAAATAGTAAACTCGTAATCGGTCCACCTAAAGTGAGCCACGCCCATTTTTTCGAAAGATTCGGTGTCTCTATAGAAGGTGGTACTAGTGTTGCAACGCCTCCAAAGTACGCCCATAATTTATTTTCTCGAATGCGTAATTTTCCCTTTTCTTTTTGAATAGTAATGGGTCCTACTGTCATAAATTTAAATGTTAAACCACCTATTACACCAAATACTACATGTCCTAGCTCATGAATGGCTAACACTAACAATGAAATTCCAACTATTGCCCATAGGTTCAAAATTACTTCTAATTTCCCAGTTCGGATTACTCCGTATAAAATGGACAGAATTAG
This sequence comes from Bacillus sp. MT94, assembly GCF_058792475.1. NCBI lineage: Bacteria > Bacillati > Bacillota > Bacilli > Caryophanales > Bacillaceae > Bacillus > Bacillus sp. MT94. The sequence continues at coordinate 119,200 of NZ_JBXAEZ010000004.1, forward strand.
CGCCACTGTCATTGAGCCAGCTGGCCTTCTTAAAATATCCACCTTTTTCTCCCCTTAATAAATCATTTTTCTCTGCATTTCGTACATGAACTTCCCGAGATGCAATATCCAAATAAATGAGATTAAACCAATTAACACAAAATCGATATCACTAGCAGCTGTATATATAACGGCAGCCCACCATACATATGCCAATATTGTATTCGTAAATTCATACGCTTTATATCCAGCCTCATGCACAATGTGCTTTAATCCTTCATCTGCATTTTTCGTCCACATTTTCATAGATTCCATATACGTTACACCTTGTTCAGGATATAGCTTGTTATAACGATTTTTTGTTATGAGTCCGATAGTTACTACAGTAGTTAAACAAACAATAGAAGCTACTAAATTCCACACCGCAAATGAAACATTTGTATCCTGCAACAGTGCACGTCTACATGTAATAACTGCATATACAAACCATGCCTGCGTAACTATATCACCTACACGTAAATATATACTTATAATGCCTAATTTTCTGCCTTGTACGCTCTCTTCTTCATCGCGTGCCTCTGCTAACATACGTGTATTCTTCCAAGTATAGTACATCATTAAAATTCCAAAAATAGTACATATACCTATAAATGTATTGGATGATAATTTTCTCGGTTCATCCGAGAGTAAATTTAAAGCTATATAAGACGTTAAAAAGCCTCCTATCATACTTAATGCTATTTTCCCCACAGAATCAAATTGTTTTTTTCGCTTACTCTTACTCTTCATCGTCCTCTTCCCCCTCTACTAACGTAAATATTTCCTCCACTGGTACATTGAAAATTTGCGCGATTTTTAAAGACAATACGATAGATGGTGCATAATCCCCACGTTCAATTAAACTAATCGTTTGCCGTGATGATCCAATCACTTTTCCTAAATCCCCTTGTGATAAACGATGCTTTGCTCGCAATTCCCTCACTCGATTTTGAAGCTTCATGTCTTCCCTCTTTTTCATTTATTTAATTAAAATTGTAAATAATATCCTTATTTTTGTCAATTATAATTGTCATTACGACTATAATAATTGACAAGATACTTATTTCTTATCCTGTATCAAATTCCTATAAAGAATGTAAAATGTGCATTAAACATAGTCTTAACAATAAAATAAAAAAGGCAGTGCTTTTGCACTGCCTTCCTAAATTCTGACATAGAATGGATTTCATATTAGCTTGCGTTTTGTAGTAATACTCGTTTTAGCTGCTTACGGAAACGAATACCTAACGTAACCGCTACAATCACAATAACTCCAAAAATGATTTTACCGATATGACCTTCTAGCACTCCAAAGATATCATGTAAATTTCCACCTAACCAGTAACCACCAATTAAGAAGAATGATACCCAAAATAGAGCGCCTGAATAAATTGTAATGGCAAAACGACGGAATGGTAAATTAATAATTCCTGCAAAGTATCCTGTGAAATGACGTACACCAGGAATAAAGAAACCAATAAAAATCAGGAAGTACCCATACTTATCAAACCACATTCTCGTTAAGTCAATTTTTCTTTGTGTTAAAAATACGTATTTCCCATACTTTTGAATGAAAGGCATACCTAATTTATTTCCTAAAAAGTATTGAATCGTCATTCCTACACTTGTCCCAATAAAGGATAGAATAATTAAAATCGGTAAACTTAAATCACCCTTATGTGCTAAAAATCCCGCATATGCTAACGTTGGCTCTCCCGGAAACGGAAGTGCAATATATTCTAACAGCAAACCTACAAGTACAACATAGTACCCGTATTGCTGAAATAATTCATGAATCCATTCCATGTCATCTCTCCTTTCAATCACGTACAACTTCTTACTATTATTGTATAAAAAAATTGTCGAAATAACTATCACAATAGCTTACATTTTTATTACATTTTTGTAAGGGTCACACTAATGATTTCCGTTCTTTATTAAGTAGCTAAAAGCATTTTTCAAGTCGAGATAACAAAAAGACGCATTAATAATATGCAAATTTTATCCATTTTTTAACACTGAAAAACCTTTCTTATTTTGTTCTCAATAAAAAACCACCACAAACTCATGCTAACTTCATATTAGCTTCATATACGTATTGTAAGATTATATCGGAATTTGTTGAAAAATTTAACTAATATATGACTAAGCATTAATTTGAATAAATATAAGTCGTTTTTCGAAATTGAAAAAAGGGTGAATACGAAATGGAAGCATATAAAATGCACGATTTTATTAATACAAATGTTGAATCTCATCAAAATGAAACCGTTTTTAATTTACACATATGTGAAACAAGTGAATTTGACGTAAGTTTAACAAAATCTACAACACTATCTTTTATCGTTTCAAAAAAGAATATTAAAATTGTCACGAAAAAATGGACTAACTCAAACCAAGAAAGCATGATTGGCAAAAGCTACATCATTCCAACGAAAGCTTTTCACTATTTCTTACCAATTATTTCTGAAAATGAAGATGAGCTAAATATTCAAGTTCAAAGTTTTGGACTACGTGGTGAGCTTTTATTGAACGAAAGATTACTTATTGATAAAAACAACAAACACAACAGCAAAATCACTACATTCTTTGAAACATTAGATGAAAATGTAAATAAAGCATTACGAGGATTACAACTTCATTGTATGTAAGACTATTACGATAGTAAAAGGAGAATAACAATGAAAAAATTATTATTAAGCGCACTATTATCATTAGGATTTTTAACTCTTCCATTCGCTAGCGCAGAGGCCGCTACAACGAAAGATCAATTAATTGTAGACACTCAGTTAAATAAAATGGATTATTATCAGGATGGAAAATTTATAAAAAGTTTTACTGTCGCTACTGGAAAAGCTGCAACGCCTACACCTAAAGGTACTTTTCAAATCGTAAATAAAATTAAAAACCGCCCTTATTATACAGGCAAAATTAAAGGCGGGGATCCACGTAATCCACTTGGTGACCGTTGGCTTGGATTAAATATGGCAGGAACTTACGGAACAACTTATGCGATTCACGGAACTAACAATAATCAAGCAATCGGCAAATGGACAACACTTGGTTGTATTCGTATGTATAATAATGATATACACTGGTTATTTGAGCGCGTTCAGCAGCAAGCTACTGTCACTGTCAAATAGCCCAAAAACAAGATTTATGTGTAGCCAAGAATTTTATGTCTTGGCTTATTTTATTTATTCATTTACAGTAGCAAAACAACTGTATTTACATATATAATAGGAATAGATTTGATTAGCTAATATCTAAACATTGATAAACGTAGATATTAAAATTATACAGTTATAATGTTTTATAAATTTTATAATACATACTATAATAGAACTACTGTAATTCTGAACTATTCAGTAACACTAAACTATTCCCCTTGCTACCTTCATGATTATTTTATAGCGGGGGCTTATTATATGTATAAACAATCTGAGTCACTCGAAAAATGATGAATTCGAATATTGCAGTAAAAAGCGTTATTTAGGAGGTGTTACTATGACGCATATACTGGTGATTGAAGACAACCCAGATATACAAGAACTTATTCGTGAATTTCTAATGGCACAAAACTTTACCGTTGATGTAGTTGGTGCTGGAACAGAAGGTATTCTTCTTTTCCAAAAAAATTCATATGATCTTGTCCTCCTCGATGTAATGTTACCAGATATAGATGGCTATAGTATTTGTAAAATTATGCGAGGACAATCTGATGTACCAATCATTATGTTAACAGGCTTACATAATGAAGAAAGTGAAATTAAAGGATTTGAGTTAGGTATTGATGACTATATTACGAAACCGTTCCATTACACTGTATTTATTAAGCGTGTAGAGGCTGTATTAAGAAGGGCAGCAACGAAGGAAGCAGAAGCTGCAACTATACTACAATTCCATGAATTGATGTTAAACTCTACAGCATATGCAGCTTATGTTCATGGTAATCAAATTGAATTGACAACAAAAGAATTTGAAATTATTTATACTTTACTGCAAAATCGAGGAAAAGTATTATCAAGAAGTGATTTGTTGAATAAGGTATGGGGCTATGAACATTATGGTGATGTAAGAGTTATAGATACACATATTAAAAACTTAAGAAAAAAATTAGGAATTACTTATATTAAAACGGTGAAAGGTATTGGCTACAAAATCGAATCGTAGTAAAGACAACATCACCAAAAATATTTTCATCAAAACCTTATTATTTTGTATTCTTTTATCACTTTGTCTTTATCAAATTATTTACTTTCTAGCTTCAAACTACGATAAAGAACGTTTTGCGAAAGAAAATGGAACGCCGACTACAGAACAGGCGGATTCAGATAAGCAAAACGATCAAAGTAAAACGAATCAAAATAAAGCTGTGTCAGAAGGGAACATTTCTAATTTCCAATCTTCTATTGTAGATTATAAATCTCTTTCTGCAGCTATCAATCACCTTTTGCAGCCTAGCCAAACTGCAAAAGCAAAAGAACATACACAAAACCTTTCGGGGAAAAATAGCACTTCTAATCAGCTTACAGAAGCAGAAAAGAAAGCCGCTAATAATGCTGCCTTACATACACAAAATGCAGCAAGTAAAACAAATGATACAAATGATAATCCAAAGTTAGCAGATGCGTTGCAGCAGTTAGCTCCACAGGTTGGCGCGACAATGCTTGCATTATCTCTACTCGGATCTTTAATGTACGCAAAACTAATTGCTAAACCTTTTCAATATATGAGCGATGCTTTAAAAGATATTATGAATCTTGATTTCTCAGATAAAAAGCTACTTAACAAAAATACAGATCAAACAGATTTTAATTTGTCAGTAGCCGCTTCACAAGTACCAAATATTGTGAAGAATTTACATGAAAGCAATCAAGATTTAAGAAATGAGCTCAAGAAGGAACAACAATTAGAACAATCTCGTAAAGAATTTATGTCTATGGTATCCCATGAATTAAAAACACCCATCGCAGCCGTTATGGGACAACTAGATGGCATGATTCACGGAATTGGAGCTTATAAAGATAGAGATAAGTATTTGAAACGTTCCTACGAGATGATGCAAGACATTAACATATTAACGGAAAAAATGTCGGAATTATCCAAAATACAAAACCCTCAATTTAAACCGAATTTAGAAGTCATTTCTTTATCTAATATTATTGAGGATGTTATAAAGAAAGTAGATTACTTTGTATCTGTAAAACAATTAAATGTACAATCTAATATTAAACACGACGTACAAATTTTAGCTGATCCTAAATTTATTCAAACTGCTATTTTTAACATTATTTCAAATGCAATTCATTATACAATTGACCATCAGCACGTATATATAAAGCTTTATGAAAAACCAAACGGTTACGCATTAGAAGTATTGAATACAGGTTCACAAATTGATGAAGATAAACTTGCTCATTTATTTGAGCCTTTCTATCGCGCAAACCCTGATAAACACGGTTTAGTACAAGGTAGTGGTCTTGGATTATATATCGTGAAACAAATATTAGATAAACATCAGTTTCCTTACGGGATACAAAACACAGCTCAAGGTGTAAAATGCTCCATTGTATTCCCAAAAGCAATGTAACATTCACTATAATTACATACCCCAAACTCATACTTCATGTGTGAGTGGCGGAATTTTGTAGAGTGTCTTACTCTGTTTCGTTCGCCCGTTATCCTTATTTGGATAGCGGGCGTTTTTTATTACTTAAAAGGAGGATTTTTTATGGATAAGTTTAAATATTCATTGCTCGTTTTATTCGGTGCTTGCAGCTACGGCATACTTTCAACTATTTTCAAACTCGGATTCATAAATGGATTTTCAGCACATCAACTATTAGGGGGACAATATGTCTTCGGATGGATTGGACTATTTCTACTCGTTCTTTTCTTTTCACGTCATAAAGTAACAAAAAAACAATTCTTTTCATTACTAACCGTCGGAACAACAATGAGTATGACTGGGATTTTCTACGCTATTTCTGTAGAAGAACTACCCGCATCTATCGCTGTCGTCCTACTCTTTCAGTTCACTTGGATTGGTGTCATTATCGAAGCGATTGCAAATCGAACCTTTCCAAGCCGCGATAAGATCATATCTATCCTTATTTTATTTGCTGGTACATTGTTTGCAGGTGGTGTATTTGAAGGCCTCGGACAAAGTTTTTCTACGAAAGGGATTATCTTTGGACTATTAGCTGCAGTCTCTTTTTCATTCTATGTTTTTGCAAGCGGACGCGTTGCTACAGATGTTCCCCCTTATACGAAAAGCTTTCTCATGACAACAAGTGCGACTCTTATCGTATGTCTATTCTTCCCACCAACCTTTTTAACAGATGGTGCCCTCCAAGCCGGTCTATGGAAATATGCTTTCTTCCTCGGATTATTCGGCGTTGTTGTACCTGTCATTTGTTTTTCAATCGGTGTACCAAAGGTTGGAACAGGACTCGGTACAATATTAGGTGCAGCTGAATTACCAACTGCTATTATCGCTTCTATTACACTTGTACATGAAGTCGTAACATTCATGCAGTGGATTGGTATTATTTTTATATTGGTTGGGATTTTCACTCCTCAGCTGCTTACGGCTAGGAAAGAAAGGAAACACAATCGCGTGCATAGCGCTTGAAAAAATACAGAATTTATATAAAAGATATAACTGCAATTAAAATAAGTAAATTTATCTGGAGGTATAAATGACTATTTTAAGCATCATATTTTTTGCTATTATGTGTATCTTCTTCCTAATAAGATATATGAAAGAAAAGAAATTTTACGATTTACTTCTCATTCCCGTTTGTATATATGCAGGAGCAGTGAAAACTCCTTTCGTAGAGTACTTAAACTTTAATACTACATTTAAAATAACGTATGATATTGCAGCTATTATTCTTGTAATCCTTGCCGTACTTTTCTTTTTGAAAGATAAGAAAGAGAATCATACTGCATAACAAAAGACCTTTCATTTACTTGAAAGGTCTTTTTCTATATTTCACTTTACCGCTCCATATAGCTTCCCTACCTCATGCTCAATTTGTTTTACATCGATTCGCTCAAATAGTGGCTGCACGCTATCAATTCTACTTGGCAACGTATTTTGCGGTTCCCAATTTCGTTTAATAATCGACAATGTGCTTCTAACTCTTTCACTTGAAAATGGTAAAAACGGTTCAAGGAGATTTGCAAAATTAGCGATAAGATACACACAGTTATAAATCGTTTCTTCACACGAAACTGGATCATCTTCTCTTTGTTTCCAAGGCTGCTTTTCATCAAAATATTTATTTGCAAAACGTACTGCATCAAATATTGTCTCTAACGCCACCTTAAATTTAGTTTGCTCAATCGCCTCTCCTACATTTTTATATAATCCTTCTACTTTATCTTTCAGCTCTATATCAATAGTCCCCTTTGGTACAGTGCCATCATAATATTTTTCAATAAACTTTAATGTGCGGTTCACGAAGTTTCCATATGCTCCTAACAATTCACTATTATGACTGTAAATAAATTCACGCCATGAAAAATCAGTGTCACGATTTTCTGGTGCATTTACTGTTAAGAAGTAACGGATAGAATCTGGATCATAGCGTTCTAATATGTCAGGCACCCATACTGCCCAGTTTTTACTTGTAGATAATTTTCTTTTTTCAACTGTTAAATATTCATTCGAAACGATATGACGCGGGATTGCTTCTTCCCCTATTCCAAGTAATACCGCTGGCCAAATGACGGAGTGAAATGGAATATTATCCTTGCCGTGTACATAATATGTTTGCGCATCGCTATTCCAAAACTCTTGATCATCTTTTCCTGTTTCTTCAGCCCAATGTTTACTCGCTGAATAATATCCTGCCACTGCTTCAATCCATACGTAAATTTTTTTATCTTCATACCCTTTCACTGGAATTGATACCCCGATTGGTAAATCTCTTGATACAGCCCTATCTTGTAACCCTTCCTTTACATATCTTTCCGTTAATTGAATTGCATTATCACGCCATGTTCCTTTTTCTTTTGCGATTTCTACAACTTTTTTAATTTGCTCCTGAAATGTATGCAATGCAAAATAGAAATGCTCTGTTTCCTCTACAGATGGCGTACTACCACATAACTTACATTTCTTTTCTAACAAATCAAGAGGATCTAAAATAGCAGAACAAGCATCGCATTGATCTCCTCTTGCTGCTTCATGGCAATATGGACATATTCCTTCTACATAACGATCCGGTAAAAACTGCGTACACGTTTCACAATACGCTTGTTCCACTGTTTTTTTATAAATATAGCCTTCTTCTAATAAACGTAAAAAAACTTTTTGAACAGTTTCATGATGATGCTCGCTATCGGTACGTGTATAGCAATCATACGTAAAACCGAGATCACGAAAACATCGCTGAAATTCTTCATGATACTTATTAGCAATTTCTTTTGCTGTCACACCTTCTTGTTTTGCTCTAATTGCAATCGGTGTTCCATTGCAGTCACTCCCTGAAACATACAGCACATTCTCACCTTTTGCCCTGTAATAACGCGCTAAAATATCTCCAGGTAATAAACTCGCAATATGGCCAAGGTGTAACGAACCATTTGCATACGGCCAAGCGCCTCCAATAAAAATACTCATCTTATATTCCTCCTTTAAAATATAAAAAGCCCCGCCCCTATCTTAAAAAAGATAAGGGCGGGGCTGTATAAACAGTCGCGGTACCACCTTATTTCGCCAATCACTCACATAATTAACCTTAACAAGTACGGAGCTCTATGCTCTTATACTGTGGTTTTGATAACGAGTACCAACTCTCGTCGCCGCCTACTATTATCATTTGATAAGTTCAGGACGAAGCTCAAAGGCCATTGTTCAAATGAATATTCTTGCTTCTTCTCAGCTACCGAAGCTCTCTGGAAAGAATGTGTTCATCCTACTTTTCCTTTTCAACGCTTTTACGTATAACAAGTATTTTACGACTTAATCACAGAAAAATCAAACTTTTATCCAGAACGAAAAGGAAATCCCATCCTCCCGCCGAATACCTATACGTTCACAAAAGGAGTGATAACATTGAACCAAAAACAACTAAGCACTATAAATGAAAAAAGCTGGAATACAGCTGCTTATGAAGCTTGGACGAATCGCCATGGGGCACCGGAGGATTATGCGAAAAAAATCATGGAAGATCCCACACGCGAAGTAGCACATTATTTACCTTACATACAATCTCCAAAAGGAAAATGTATTATTAATTTACTCGGCTCAAAAGGAAATAAAGCTGTTGCTCTCGCCCTTTTAGGCTCTGACGTAACAGTTGTTGATATTTCAGCAAGTAATGCAAAATATGCAAATGAACTTGCTGCCGCCGCAGACGTCTCTATTCATTACATCGTTTCTGATGTACTAGATGTAAATCTCTCCAAATCATTTGATATCGTATTACTGGAGCTTGGTGTACTTCATTACTTTCTAGATTTAAAACCACTTTTCAAAAAAATTTCTCAACTACTAAAGCCAGGTGGAATACTTATCCTTCGCGATTACCATCCAATATACACAAAGCTATTAGGAGTAGACCATCCATCATTTCGAGCAAGTGGAAATTATTTCGATGAAGAATTAATTGAAGATGATGTTGCTTATAGCATCCTTCTTACAGAAGCACAGAAAGAATCGCTACCTAAAACAACCATCCGTCGCTGGACGCTAGGAGAAATCATTACAACACTTGCGGAAGAACGTTTTAAAATTGAAAAACTAGTTGAAGAACATGGATCTCATCAAAGATGGGTCTTCCCTTCTACTGCACCAGAAGGAATCGAAGAACGTATCCCTGGTCTATATACAATAATTGCGACAGCATGCAAAAAAGGATCCCTTCACGGATAGGATCCTTTTTGCATGCTCACGCATATAAGTTGAGGTTGGAGATTACCATAATTCTGTAGAATAGGACACAAGATATTTCAACATTTCGTCTCTGACTTACGTCGTCAAAAAGGGGTATGACCAACATAACGAAGAGTAATGTTTTTAGTTGATACTGATAATCGTTATCAACTAATTAGAAGTATACATGATGTCATTTCAAATTTCAATAGCATTTCTAATATTTATTTATGAATTTTATGATATGCAAATGTATACATTTTAAGAACTTTTTCTAATACCAATCTGACTCCTTCCATTATCTGCTATAATTTTTATTGAACAGATTAATAACTTCATAATAATGTTTTTATTAATTTCGTTTTAAATATCTATAAATCATAATAAATAGTTTAAATGAGGGTAGGGGTAACGATGAAATATGTTAGTATTCGAAAAAAACTACTGTTCACACTCTTAAGCATTTCTTCTTTATTTAGCATTGCTCTTATTGTTATTCTTTCATTCGCCATGAATCAAGCAAGTGAAATCGAAACGTTAAAAAATGATGTATCGAAAAGAGCGACGATTTTAAAAGAACGTGGCGATTGGTTCCAAGGACAAGTTGCTGGTTTACAAGAATATTTGCTATCACATGATCAAAAAGGATTAGATAAGTTCAACCGAGAAGGGAAAAAATTAGCTGATACTAGAGAGAAAGTAACAAGTGACAAAAAGCTCCCAGAAGGAATGAAAGAAGCCATTTTAATGGGAGGAAAATGGCGTAGCGTCATAGATAATGAGGTACTCCCTCTTGCGCGTGAAGGAAAATGGGACGAAGCATCTAGAATTGCTTTAGCACAAACAGATTATGTAAATGATCTTTTAGGTCGTTTTAATAAATATACAAATGAAGAAAATGAGAAACGTGACGCATTAATTGCTGATGTCGAGTCTTCTTCATCACTTATTCAATATATTATTTTCTTCTCACTCATTACATGTACATTAACGTCTATTTTATTAGCATGGTGGTTCTCTGGTAAACTCGTTAAACCAATTCGACAAATTGATGAGAAGTTAAAAGAATTAGCTTCTCAAGATGGAGATTTAACGGCTAGATTACACGTAACGAGTAAAGATGAAATTGGTGACATTGCAAATTCCTTTAATCAAATGCTCACTAACTTACAGCATATAATAAAACAAGTTCAACAAACATCAACAAGTGTAAAAGAAGCTTCCGAAAATGTATTTATTGAAACAACCGCTTCTATGGAAAATACCGCAAGGACCCAAGAAACTATGAATGCTCTTGAACACAATATTCGTTCACAAGTTTCTAGCATTGAAGAAAGTTCAACCGCAATGGATGACATGGCAACGAGTGTTCAGCGTATCGCTGAGTCCGCCTCTTCTGTTACTAGTTTAGCTGTCACAACTTCAGAAAAAGCAGATAATGGGAATAAAGTCATTGAGAAATCTATTACACAAATGCATACAATTAACGAAGCCGTTAACGCTACATCACAAGTAGTTGAGCGACTCATTACACATACAAATCATATCGATACTGCACTTCAATCTATTTCGAATATCGCCGAACAAACAAATTTACTTGCTTTAAATGCTTCTATTGAAGCAGCTCGTGCTGGTGAACACGGAAAAGGATTCGCTGTTGTTGCCGATGAAGTTAGAAAACTTGCTGAACAATCTCAACTAGCCGCAACTGACATTAACCATTTACTGCATCAAATTCAAACTGATACAAAAATAGCAAATGACATGATGACACAAGGTCAAGCAGAGGCTTCTGAAGGAATTACGGTTATTCGTACCGCTGGATCTTCATTCTCAGAAATTGTTAACCACATTAACAAAGTCTCTACGCAAATGCAAGAAATGTCTGCAACTGCTGAAGAGATGGCTGCAAGCTCTGAAGAAATGAACGCAGCTTTAAATAATATCGCTTCTATTTCAAACGAAGTTGCTGCAGAAACATCACAAACAGCACATTCGGCTGGTGATCAAGTAAACAAAATGAGTATCGTGGCTAACAAATCATCTGAAATGAAAACAATCGTACAAGAACTTGAAGTTCTCGTTTCTCATTTCAAAACAAACGCTTAAAGTGAAAATGACACAAGCTCAAAGGTATAAGAAAGAAAGTTTTACAGTCTCTCTTTTTTCACTTTAAAATATCTCTTTCTATCTCTCATTCCGTCTGCTATAATTCCTAAAGGAAATAAGAAAGCTTTATTCCAACTGGAGTAAAGCTTTCTTTCAATTTTTTACATTAATTAATTCTAATACTAAGATTTCACAAAGGAGGCTTTTTATCATATGAATTTTGTAAGTATCAGAAAAAAACTTATGTTCATGATGGGAACGATTTGCGCTTTATTTGGTATCGCCTTAGCTTTTATTTTATTTTTTGCTATCGACCAATCTCGTAAAGCTGAAACATTACAAAAAGAAATTTCTCCACTGGCAACAGAATTGAAAGAGCGTGGAGACGCTTATCAAGTACAGCTCTCTGCTTTAAGAGGTTATTTACTACAACATGATCAAGTCGAATTAGACAAGTTTAATGAGATGAGTAAACGTCTTGAGGATTCAAAAGATAAACTTCTTTCTAATCCAAATGCTTCTTCGTCCGTAAAAAGTACAATGGAATTAGGGTCTACTTGGAGAAAGTTCGTTGAAGAAAAAGTATTCACTCTTGCAAAAGAACAAAAATGGGAAGAAGCTTTACAAGTAGCTTCTTCAGAGAACGGAACTGTCTATAAAGTAATTGGTGACTTCACAAATTACAGTAATGAACAAGCTAAATTACGTGAACAATCTATTGAAAAAATTGACCAATCTGCACTCTTAATCGAATATGTTATTTTCTTATCACTTGTTATTTGTATTGTCGCTGCAATTATTCTTGCATGGTGGTTCTCTGGTAAACTTGTGAAACCAATTCAACAAATTGACACGAAGCTAAAAGAATTAGCCTCTCAAGAAGGTGACTTAACGGCACGTCTACAAGTAAATAGCAACGATGAAATCGGTGCTATCGCAACATCATTTAATAAAATGTTAGAAAACCTACAACATATCATTAATCGTGTTCAAAAAACATCAGTGGAAGTACAAACTGCTTCTGAAAATATGCTAGAAAAAACGAATACATCACGTGAGGCGACAGTAAGAGTCCAAAGCTCGATGTCTAACTTAAATGCAAGTATTCAATCACAAACTTCTAGTATGGAAGAAAGTTCAACTGCAATGGACGATATGGCAGTAAGTGTTCAGCGTATTGCTGAATCTGCTTCATCTGTAGCGGAACTTGCTGTTGCCACATCTGAACATGCTAGCGATGGAAGTACCGTTATCCAAAAATCTGTTTCACAAATGACAACGATACACGAAGCTGTAAATGCTACGTCAGAAGTGGTTGAACGTCTAATCACTCATACGAAATATATTGATACTGCTGTACAATCTATTTCTAATATTGCTGAGCAAACAAACTTACTTGCTTTAAATGCTTCTATTGAGGCAGCTCGTGCTGGCGAGCAAGGAAAAGGATTTGCTGTCGTAGCTGACGAAGTTCGAAAACTTGCTGAACAATCTAAAACAGCTGCAACAGACATTAATCAATTACTACATCAAATTCAAAATGATACAGAAACTGCTAGCTCTATGATGTCTCAAGGCCGTTCTGAAGCATTTGAAGGCATTAATGTTATTCGTGAAGCTGGTACTTCTTTCTCAACAATTGTAGAACAAGTAAATAAAGTATCTACTCAGATGCAAGATATATCAGCAACTGCTGAAGAGATGGCTGCAAGTGCTGAAGAAATGAACGCTTCACTTAATAACATCGCTTCTATCTCGACTGAAGTATCCAGCGAAACTGCCGCAACGGCACAATCTGCTGAAAAAAAAGTTATCGTTATGAATGAAATGGCAGTAACTGCTGGAAAAATGAAACAAACAGTTGAAGAGTTAGATCAACTCGTATCTCATTTTAAAACAGAATAGATTTTCAAAAAAATATCCCCCTTTCAAAGAGGGATATTTTTTTGAGCTCATTTCCTGCACATTATACTCATTTCCGTTATAATGAGAATCGATATCATTAAATTGTAGGAGGGGCTGCTTATGTCACAAGAAGCATTTGAAAATAAATTATTTGCCAATTTAGAAGCTGTTATTGACCCTGAACTAGGTGTTGATATCGTTAACCTTGGATTAGTGTATGATGTTACAGCAGATGAAAATAATAATGCTGTCATTACGATGACTATGACTTCTATCGGTTGTCCAATGGCTGGGCAAATCGTATCAGACGTTAAAAAAGTATTATCAACGAACGTACCTGAAGTTAATGAAATAGAAGTAAATGTCGTTTGGAATCCACCGTGGTCGAAAGAACGTATGTCACGTATGGCGAAAATCGCATTAGGCATTCGCGACTAGCGGGATAAAGAAAAAAAACCTGACACTCTAGTCAGGTTTTTTTCTCTTATTATTTTACGCCTACTGCATCATAAGCTTTCGTTACAGCTTGTACAGCTTTAGAGTTTTTACCATATAAATCTTCAGCTGACTGAAGAGCAGCTTGACGCATCATTTTGAAGTCAGAGTTTGCAGTTAAATATTTCGTAAGCGCACGGTAGTAAATTTTTTCTGTCGCTTCACGGCCCACTCCAGTTACTTTCACGCCGTAATGATCTCCGCCTTCAGATACTAAATAAGCAGCTTTATTATTAATACTACTGTTAATATGAACGCCGCCATTATCAGCTGTTCCAGTATAACGTTTACTATAGTGATCTGGGTAACCTTCACTTGGTTTTAATGGGTTTGGAATAGACGCTGGATCTTTTAATGAACGAAGTGCATCGCCTGGTTTATCAGGTGTATAAATGTCAGCACCTAAATCCCAGCTCTTCTTCTCAACCATAACACCCATAATGTCAGATAACGATTCATTTAACGCCCCTGACTCATTTTTGTAAACAAGGTTTGCTGTATGTTCAGTTACAGCATGCGTTAATTCGTGACCGATAACATCAAGTCCAGCAGATAATGGAATGAATGTTTTTCCATCGCCATCACCATACATCATTTGCACACCATTCCAAGCTGCGTTATTCCAGCTCTCCCCTACATGAACAGTTGAAATAAGCTTCGCACCTTTATCATCGAAAGAGTTACGATTAAATGTCTTTTTGTAGTAATCATATACTTTTCCTGCATTTACATGCGCATCAACTGCAGCTTTATCTTCGAAGAACTTAGATTTACTTTCAACTTCTTCTCCTGTATATCCAAGCCATTGTGAGAATAAATTAAACCAGTTCTCGTCCATATTCTCTGCATCAAATGTATGAACACCTTGTCCTCGTTTACCATCAAACAAGTTGAATTGTCCTGTTTTCGTATCTTGAGCAATTTCAAATGATTGTCTAGCACCTAATACTCCATAACCAAATCCAGTAATGTTATCTACAGCGTTATATTTCTCAATAACATTTCCATTCGTTGCATCAACAAAATAATGCCAATATCCTGGAGCTGGTTTTGAAATCGATGCCTTAACTAAGTATGCAAGGTAGTAATTACCGTCCTTTTCATATACAAATAAATCTTTTTTCACACCGTCATAACTCTTTACTTTACCAATTTCTTTCTCAATATCTGCCTTAGCAATTGTTTCTGCTTGTTCCGCAGTAATGCTTGCAGCTGCAGGAATATTTTTATCATCTAAATTCGGAATAACTTGTCCGAAGAATGCTTTTACATTATTCTCTTTATCAAGTGTAACAGTTTGATCAGAACCGTACACAGGAATGTTATTATGTTTCTCAACTAGCTTTACATGTGTCGTATCAGATTCAGCGTCTTTTTCTTCCCCAACGATATTAAAATGCTTTTCAATATTTCCTGCTAATTTAAACATATCTTTCTTACTCTCTAAGTATTGAAAGACCGTCTCTTTTTTATCTAGCCCTTCCGGTGCTTTCCATTCTTCACCTATGTATGCAGGTGTTTTAAATTCTTGATGATATTGAATTTTTTGTTCTTCCGCTTTCGTTGTCGTTGCCCCAAACGCTCCAAATCCCCCGGCGATAACAGTTAACGCTAATGCTGATGAAATGACTTGCTTTTTCACTATAACATTCCCCATTCCCATAAAGAATTTTGACACTTTTATAAAATTCTGATTTTTACAGCTGATACCTCTACCCAAAATTTGAGAAACATTTTTCAGACAATTCCAATCAAAAAAAGAGGACATCCTATCGGATGTCCTCTTTTTTTTACGCATTTTATTGTTTTTTCAATTCAATTGCTAAATAGTGTGATTGCTCTTTCGCTTGAATGTGAATATCTTCTTCTACCGCTTCTGCTGCATCACGCATAACAAGATTTTCACCATTGATTACACTGCTTCCTTCAATTTGTACAAGGTACAATTGACGGCCTTCTTTCACTGGAAAATGAATTTCTTTTCCAGCCTCTAATGATAAGGAGTATAAATTCGCATCTTGGTGAATTTGAATTGGTGCATTTCCTTCTACTGAAGATACCATATGAAACCATTCATTTTCGCGCTTGCTCCAATCAAATTTAAACTCACCATAGTTTGGTTTATGATCCGCACGGTCTGGTAAAATCCAAATTTGTAATAAACGCAGCGTTTCATCGCCTAAATTATGCTCGCTATGAAATACACCCGTGCCAGCACTCATATATTGAACATGTCCACGCTCAATCGTTCCGCGATTTCCCATGCTGTCTTCATGTGTTAAAGCACCATCTACAACGTAAGAAATAATCTCCATATCACGGTGCGGATGCATATCAAAACCAGTTTGTGCCGCTACTAGATCATCATTAATAACACGTAACGCTCCGAAGTTCATGTTATTTGGATTATAGTAATTGGCAAAAGAAAAATGAAAATGTGTATTTAACCAGCCATGATTTGCTCTGCCCATATTTTTATGATCAACTTTTCTAAACATATCCTTCACCTCATACTATCTCGAATTCGAGATTTATTTTAAAATTTTTTCTTACTGTAACTTTTTTAGTAGTGTTAATAATTGCTTTTGTTCCTCTATATTTAAATTATGAAACTTCTCTGCTTGGAACGTTTCTTGAGGTGGGACGATTTCCTCATATAAAGCTCTTCCCTTTTCTGTTAAAGAAATATATTTCGTAGTACCCTCTTGTTCACGCGAAATCCATTCAAGCTGCTCCATTTTATTTAAAAGCTGCGTTACATTTCCTTTCGTAACAAATAGCTTATTTCCAAGTTCTTGCTGCGTTAAACGATCATGTCCTCCAACTTGAGCTAACACATCAAACTGGGCGGCAGATACATTCCATTTCTTCAAATGCTGATTCGTCTCACGAATACTCTTATTATAAAAACGTGATAAACGAAACCATAATAGTAGCCCTAGTCTATCTTCTGTTTTCATTTCATCACCTCGCTTGTTTCATACCATTAGTTTAGAACTAAACTTTATAAAAGTCAAATACTTATTTTTAATAAGTACAAAGAAAGCACAGCGCTATTTCTCCACTATGCTTTACATTAACTTTCTACTCTTATATTCATCCAATTTCCTCTCCGCGAACTTCCTCGCATCTTTTTCAATCCATCGCTCTTCGTACCGTTCACTTCCCACATACAATATATCTCTCTTATGCTGCATCGCATGGCGGAATTCATGCAGTAGCGTTTTGAGAACTTGCTCATACTCTTCCCATATACAAACGAAAATTAATTGCTTTTCTTTATGATAAAAACCACCTACTGGGAATAGGAACTCTTCTTCCTCTTCTCCTAATGATAGAAGCACATCGTTTGCATCACACGTATCACAAAAAATAACGGGCGTTTTACATACTTCAATAAGAGAAAACAAATCCTCTCTCAACTTTTTGACATCCCAAGGAAGCTCCGAATCCAACACATACCAATTCTCTACCTGTTGATATACATTTTCAAACTGGAGTTCCATTTCTCTTTATTCCCCTTTCCAAGCACCCTTTTTCTATATGTATGCCACAATATGGTAAATATTAAACGTATTCTTTCATCCTTGAAAAAATGCCAATAAAAAAGAATCTACGTCGACATAGATTCCTTTTCTGTAATCACTTTTTTTTCATCATTTTTTTTAATACAAAATAACTAATTGCACAAACAATAGCAGCAAGTGCAAAGTATTTCACATATGGCCCCGCAACTTTATTAATACTTTCCCACTCTGTTCCTAATTTAAAACCTAAATATACAAACACAATGGACCACGGAATAACAGCTAATGTAGTTAGCGTAATAAACTTAGCATGTGACATTTTCGCAATACCCGCTGGTATCGAAATAGCATGACGCACAACCGGAATAAAACGTGCGGTAAAGATAACGCCAGTTCCATAACGATTAAACCAATCTTCAGCATAATCAATATGTTTCTTCTGAATTAAAATATATTTTCCATATCGCTCAAGAACAGGTCTTCCCCCATATCGACCAATCCAATAAATGAATAGTTGTGCAATTACACCACCAATTGTACCGAACGCGACAGCGCCCCAAAATGTAATGCTTCCTGTTGATACTAAATAACCTGCATAAGACAATACGATTTCACTTGGAATAACCTCTAGCATTAATCCAAGCATAATTCCCCAATAACCAAGTCCTTCTAAAAAAACTAAAACCGAATGAATCAACTCTCCTAACATCATTTACCTCTCTTTACTGTTTTCATTACAAAAATAAAAGTACAAGCAGGAAATATCTTGTACTTTTATTTTTTTTAATTTAGTTAGTTTTCGTATCCCACTTAAAGATTTTATTTAAGAATTTATATACATTCTTCGACTCTTTTGTCAAAAGTGGGCCTAAAATGGATAGTATAAGCACGTATAGTGCTGAGAATGGTTTCAGTACTGACATTAAACCACCGGCGATACCGATATTAGCCATAATGATGGAGAACTCTCCTCTTGAAACGATTGTTAATCCGATATTTGTTGATGCTTTATGAGATAATCCAGCTTGTCTTCCTGCGATCATTCCTGCTACAAAGTTACCGATTATCGTAAGAAGGACAGCGCCTAATGTTAACCATATCGCTCCGCCTAATGAGAACGGATCAATACTTAACCCGAAGCTGAAGAAGAAAATAGCTCCGAAAAAGTCTCTAAATGGAACAACAAGATGTTCAATTCGGTCACTATGCTCTGTCTCAGAGAAAACTAATCCTAGAAGAAGTGCTCCAATTGCTTCTGCAACGTGAATTGTTTCTGAAAAACCAGCAATGAAGAATAACGAAGCAAATACTACAATAATAAAGATTTCATCTGAGCTAATGTTGAGCAATTTATTTAATAACGGCGTAGCCTTTCTAGCTACTATAAAGAATAGAAGCATATATCCTAAAGCAATTCCAATTGAAGTAAGAGCACCTAAGAAGGAAGCATGATCCCCAAGTACTAAACCAGAAACAACTGATAAATATACAGCAAGGAATATATCTTCAAACATAATAATTCCTAAAATTAATTCGGTTTCATTATTACCAGTTCTTCTTAAGTCCACTAACACTTTAGCAACGATAGCGCTAGAAGAAATCGTAATAATACCCGCAATAATTAAGATTTCTAGTAATGGGAATCCCATTATAAATCCGTATAACAAACCAAGTGAAAAGTTAATTAAAATATAAATCGTTCCACCAATCGCAATAGAGCGTCCAGATTTAATTAGTTTTTTCATTGAAAATTCTAATCCTAGATAGAATAGAAGGAATAGAACCCCAATCCGTCCAAGGAAGGAAATTACACTTGCACTTTCAATAAATTTGAGATCGATAACACCTATTGTCGGTGCATGCGGTCCTACTAACATTCCAAGAACGATTAGAAAAGGAATTACTGAGAACTTAAATTTTCCAGCAATTACTGCTGCAATTGCCACTAAAACTAAAGCTGTACCAACTTCAAAAATTAACGTATCCATCTAATCAGTCCCCCCTATTTGAAAGTAATTCATTAATGATTTTTTTAATTTCTTCTCTCTCACCTGAAACTACCAGCATATCTCCTTCTTCAATTACTGTTTCTGGTCCTGGATTAAATAGCTTCTTCATGTTCTTCTTCATAACCGCGATTATCGTTACGCTATATGTTTTTCTTATTTCAAGATCGCCAATTGTTTTTCCGATTGCTGGAGCTGTATTCTCCACTTTGAACCACTCAATCGCTAAACCTTCAAAAACCATCTCAACATTTTCTAACGCCCTAGGCTTATATACCATTCCACCTAATATTGCTGCAATTTGTCTTGCCTCTGAGTCACGTAGTGAAATACTTGAGATGCTTTCTTCATGGTCTGAATCAAAATGATACATTTCTCTACGTCCATCATCATGAATAACAATTACCATCTTTTCGTTACCTTTCGTAACGATTTGAAACTTATAACCAATACCCGGAAGTTCACTTTCTCTAATATTCATTTTTAGCTCCTCCATAACTTATTTATTTTAATTTTCTGTTTTTCTGTCTTTTATTCATCCAATCAGCTTTAGAAATTCTAACCACTCAGGATATTTGTGATTTGGAAATCTTTTATTGTAATAATAAGTGGACCCTAAAAAGATACTTAAAGATGTAATGATAAAAAATATATTACTTCTCATTTTCAAACTCTCAAGGCTTACTTTCAATAAAGAATCTTCTTTCAAATTATCCCCACCTTCTCGCTTTAAATTTAGTTTTTTAAAATGTAAATAATTCTAAAAATATTACGATGTAACATAATCATAACACAAAAATGACTTAAGTAACATAATTTTTTAGAAAAATTGATTCTCGTATATTTTTTGCATATAATTTTCTTATTACGAAAAAAAGGAAGTGTATTATATGGTTGATATCTTTAGCAGATTCCTTGAGGTAACGAATAATATTTTATGGTCATATATTCTTATTGCAATGCTAATCGGCTTCGGTCTTTACTTCTCTTTTAAATTAAAATTTGTCCAAATTACTCATTTCAGTGAGATGGTCAGCTTAATTAGTAAAGGGTTTAATCGAAAAGAAAAAAAGAAAGATAGCATCTCCCCATTCCAAGCATTTTGCTTAAGTGCAGCAGCACGTATCGGTATTGGGAACTTAGCTGGCGTAGCATTAGCAATTTCAATGGGTGGACCTGGCGCAATATTTTGGATGTGGTTTATCGCGATTATCGGAGCAGCTACTAGTTTCGTAGAATGTACACTTGCGCAAATTTATAAAGTAAAAGATGGAAGTAGGTTCCGTGGTGGACCAGCATATTACATGGAAAAAGGGTTAAACAAACGCTGGATGGGCGTCTGGTTTTCACTTCTTATTACAGTTGCGTACGGATTAATTTTCAATTCAGTTCAAGCGAATACAGTAACAATAGCGTTTGAAAATGCTTTTGGACTAGAGCGAACGATCGTAGGAGCTCTATTAGCCTTATTAGTTGCAGTTATTATTTTTGGTGGTATTAAGAGCATTTCACGTATTACAGAAATGATTGTTCCGCCAATGGCAATCGTTTATATCGGCGTGGCTATTTTTGTCGTTATTAACAACTTCAGTATGTTACCAAGCATTTTCATGGAAATCTTTAACGGTGCATTCGGTTTAGACCAAGCCATCGCTGGTGGTATTGGAGCAGCAATCAAGTTCGGTATTCAGCGCGGTTTATTCGCTACAGAAGCAGGAATGGGTAGTTCTCCTAATGCAGCCGCAACATCTGATGTATCTCACCCTGTAAAACAAGGACTTGTTCAAGCGTTAGGCGTTTTCGTAGATACATTCTTAGTATGTACATCAACAGCATTTATCGTATTATGTTCTGGACTTTACAAAGGATCAAATTTAGAAGGCATCGAATTAACACAAAACGCATTAAGTTCACAAATTGGACCGTGGGCAAGCACTTTCTTAGCGATTATTATTTTCCTATTCGCTTTCAGTTCACTTCTAGGAAACTACTATTATGGTGAAACAAATATCGCATTCATTAAAGAAAGCAAAACATGGTTAATGATTTATCGTGTTGCAGTTGTCGGAATGGTATTCTTCGGATCAATCGCTGCTCTTAAAACAGTTTGGAGTTTAGCTGATTTATTCATGGGACTAATGGTATTCACAAACTTAATTGCCATCTCATTCCTTAGCAAATTTGCTTACGCTGCATTAGTAGACTATTTGAAGCAAAAGAAACAAGGCAAAGATCCTGTCTTCGTTGCAAACTCTATCCCTGGCTTAAAGAATACAGAGTGCTGGGATGGACAGGATGTAGAAGAAAAACAAAAGGCTGTTTAACAAATAAAAGCGGAAGCGGCTCGTTTAGAACAAGAGCCATATCTCAAACAAAGGCCCTATTACTTCACCGTAATAGGGCCTTTTATTTACAACAGTTCATAATTTGTTCAAATTAATTCCAGCAAAAGGGTTGATTTATAGAGATTACTAGATTATAATAATTATAAATTAGTAATTGATATCACATAACAACTCAAAAGGAGATTGATCATAATGAACAAACAAGTAATCGAAGTATTAAACAAACAAGTAGCAGACTGGAGCGTTTTATTCACAAAACTTCACAACTTCCATTGGTATGTAAAAGGACCTCAATTCTTCACATTACACGAGAAATTCGAAGAACTTTACACAGAATCAGCTACTCACATCGATGAAATTGCAGAACGTATTTTAGCAATTGGCGGCAAACCAGTAGCAACAATGAAAGAATACTTAGAACTATCTTCTATTCAAGAAGCAGCATACGGAGAAACTGCAGAAGGGATGGTCGAAGCAATCATGAAAGACTACGAAATGATGCTAGTCGAACTGAAAAAAGGCATGGAAATCGCTCAAGACTCTGACGATGAAATGACATCTGACCTACTACTAGGTATCTACACAGAACTAGAAAAACACGCTTGGATGCTACGTGCGTTCTTGAATCAATAATAGACTTAAAAGCGGAAGCGGCTCGTTTAGAGTCGCTTTTTTATGTAATGGTCGCACTTAACGGTACACGAAATTATATCAACGATTTTTCAAATATATCGATCATAACTCGCAATATATCAACGATTTTTTCATTATATCAATCATTACCCGCAATATATCAACGATTCGACAAAGGATATCAATTTGCCGACAAATCAAGACAATATCAGCGCCCCTCTCCCCTACTTTTATCAATATATTACAATCTCATCTATGTTAAAATATAGGAAACACCCTTTAGTATCATAGATCAAAAAAGCTTTTCCAAATTCATCATTTACTACTTAAATGACGGGAGTGGTTCAGTTGAAAGACTACTTAATTAGAGCATTTTTTGCGTTGATAACAGTTGGGATTCTCTTACTTATAGCTAATATTTTCAATATACGTGTCGAGGTTAAAGACTATGCTTTCCTCGTTGTCGTAGCAATTGGTGGCGGCTGGGGTGGCTGGTACCTGTATAAAAAACAAAGCAATCAAAATGATAAAGGCATTCCAAAGTAATATGGAATGCCTCTTTTATTGCCTTCTGTAATAAATAATGAAATTCAGGCCACTAATACAACCAATCGCAATAAACATACAAAACGATTGTGGATCTCCAGCCAAATTATACTCATCAACAATAAAGCCAATCATAAAGAGTGTTATCGCCGAAACACCGATACACAATATCGAAATAAACCAAAGCGAAAATTCATTAATTAGCTCTTTCTTCTGTATTGAAACGATTAGCATAACAAGAATAGACGCTGCTAAAATACTTTTAAAAACAGGACGTAAATACACAAACTCCTCCATCAATTTCTCCTTTTCCAAAAAACATCACATCTCAACATTAACATATTTAACCAAATTAAAAACACATGCCATCTTAAATTAAAACGACATGTGTTTCCGTATTTGCTATGATAGTTGCTTCCACTTCGTTCCCAAAACAGGACGCTCATAATTTTGGATTGCATGAATTAGTTTATCTGCCGTCTCAGCTGAAACGATCAATTCTTTATTTGATGGATTCATAAATCCTTCTTCTGCTGCACGTTCAACCATTTGCAGAATTGGTCCGTAAAAACCTTTTATGTTTAATAAACCAACCGGCTTATTATGTATACCAATTTGTGACCAACATACAACTTCAAATAGTTCTTCAAACGTTCCGTATCCGCCTGGAAGCGCAATAAAAGCATCTGCAAGCTCTGCCATTTTCGCTTTACGTTCATGCATCGTCTCTACTTCAATTAATTCTGTTAATCCTGTATGCACAATTTCTCCTCGGAATAGACCGCGTGGCATAACACCTGTTACACGTCCACCTAAACGAAGAACTTCGTTTGCTACTTCTCCCATTAATCCAACGCACGAACCACCGTATACGAGCTCATACTCGTTCTCAACAAACATTTTACCTAACTGAATTGCCTGCTCTTTGAATTCTGGTTTCTCCCCTAAATTAGAACCTGCAAACACACAAATCTTTCTCATTCCTACACCCCGAAACTATATATTGTTATGATACAATTGACATTGTACAACATATTGAGGAGATGAGGAAGAAATGGATATCGTTGCATTTCAAAGATGGGTTGAGGAATTTTACGAAAAACGAAGCTGGTCACAGTATAATGCCTTTATTCGCTTAAATTTCTTAACCGAGGAAGTTGGGGAAGTTTCACGAGTCGTTCGTGCTATTGAAATCGGCCGCGATCGCCCTGATGAAGATGCGAAAACAGAAGAAGAGCTAAAACAAGAACTAAAAGAAGAACTTGGCGATGTACTATCTAACCTTATTATTCTTTCGCAAAAATATGATTTAGACTTACAAGACATTATGGACGCACACGTCACAAAGCTTTCGAAAAGGTTCGAAGCATCTAAATGAGAATATTATCAATTATGGTATAATATTCTTGTCACAATACTAAGGGGGATTTTATGTTATCAAAAAAATTGCACGACGCATTAAATGAACAAATGAACTTTGAATTTTACTCTGCCCATGCTTATATGGCAATGGCTGCTTACTGTACAGCTGAGAGCTATGATGGATTCGCTAACTTTTTCCTTGTACAAGCTGAAGAAGAACGTTTCCACGCAATGAAGCTTTACAACTATATTAATGACCGCGGAGAGCGCGCTATTATTACTGGATTTGATAATCCGAATAACGAATACGAATCTGTATTAAACGCTTTTGAAGTCGCACTTGAGCACGAGCGTGAAGTAACGAAACGTATTTACAACTTATCTGATATCGCTTGGGATGAGCGTGAACATGCAACAATTACATTCTTAAAATGGTTCGTTGACGAACAAGTCGAAGAAGAAGCTTCATTCGATAGCATCATCCAAAAACTAAAACGTATTACAAGCGATTCAAACGCACTGTTTATGCTAGATGCTGAATTAGAGAAACGTACATTTACGCCTCCAGCTGAGTAATATTTCAATCACCTTAATACATGTATTAAGGTGATTTTTTTGTTTGCTCTCTATCTTAAAATCACCTTAAATTTCCTCATATTTGACATAGTGTCAGATATAAAATGGTATTATTTTCAATATAAAAACGAATATACGAGGAGAGGAAAAATGAATCAACGTGTAGAAGCTGTTGATGCAATTCGTGGTTTCGCTTTGTTTGGCATTTTACTAGTCAATATGACATTAATTCAATTTGGGTTCTTCACCAGTGAAAAACCAACTTATCTATTTGGCGATCTTGATAAAGGCGCTAATTGGTTTATTCAATTTTTCGGCACACATAACTTTATATCCCTATTTTCTTTTCTATTTGGGCTTAGCATTATTTTGTTACAAAAAAGTATTATCGCAAAAGGAAAAAAATTCTTCCCCACATACATAAGACGTATTATCATTCTTTTACTACTCGGCTACATTCATGGCACTTTTGTTTGGGAGGGAGATATTTTATTTGCATACGGAATAATCGGGATTTTTTTAATGATATTCATCAATCGAAAACCGAAAACTTTGCTTATTTGGGCGATTATTCTACTCGCACTTACTACACTTATGTCTTATCAAACTGATCCATCTACAAATATAAATGATTTCGCACCTTATACTGAAAAAGAACATAAAGTCCATCAAACTGGAAGCTATATGGATCACGTCAACTTTAGATTGACTGAAAATCCTTTTGATTACATGGGAATTGACGGTGCATTCGGATTATTTTTTATATCAGTTTTCGCAATAATTTTTATGTCTCCACTGTTCCTACTCGGAATGTATGTAGGGAAAAAAGGCTGGCTATTTGAGGTCAGTAAACATATACCTGCTGTCAAAAAAATATGGTTTGCCACCGGTCTCTTCTCTTTTACAATTAAAATCTTAGCTATGTTCATAAAACACCCGGTTTTAATTATGTTACAAGATGGCCTTACACCAGTAACTATGACCTTCTTTTACGGAAGCACAATCATTTTATTATTCCATTACAAAAAAGCAACCCGTCTACTAACATACATGGCGAACATGGGGAAAATGTCCGTTAGTAATTACTTAGCGCAATCTATTATCGCAACAACCATTTTTTACGCATATGGATTTGGCTTATACGGGAAAATCGGCTATTTCTTCGGTATTCTTTTAACCATCGGAATTTATACGATTCAATTATTCGTTAGCACCTATTGGCTCCAGAAATACCGAATGGGGCCAGTGGAATATGTCTGGAGACTGGGAACTTATTTAGAGAAACCACGTTTTAAAAGAGACTTGGATAAAGCAAGTTAAACAAAAAAAGCAATGAGCCTACGCTCATTGCTTTTCTTAATTTATTAAAGCATAACCCCAACGATAATCGCTGATAATATACTTACTAACGTTGCACCGTATACAAGTTTTAAACCGAATGATGATACAACGTTTGCTTGTTTGCCATCGATACTCTTCGTTGCACCTGCGATAATTCCGATAGATGAGAAGTTCGCAAATGATACAAGGAAGATAGATAAAATACCTACTGTACGAGCTGATAAATCGCCAGCTACTTTTCCAAGGTCAAGCATTGCAACGAATTCGTTCGTTACTAATTTTGTTGCCATAATTTGTCCTGCTTGTAACATCTCTGATGTTGGAATACCCATCACGAATGCTAATGGTGAGAAGATATATCCTAAAATGCTTTGGAATGTGATTCCGAAAATTGAATCGAATACACCATTAATTGCTGTAATTAATGCCACGAAACCGATTAACATCGCCGCTACTGTTACAGCGATTGAGAAACCAAGCATAATATATTCGCCTAACATTTCAAAGAATGTTTGTTTCTTGTCTTCTTGTAATTCTAAAATATCGTCTTCTTCTTTTACTTCATATGGATTAATAATATGAACAATAATGAATCCACTAAATAAGTTTAATACAAGTGCTGTTACTACATATTTTGGATCAATCATTTTCATATAAGAACCGACAATTGACATCGATACTGTAGACATTGAAGATGCACAAAGTGTGTATAAACGATTTTTCGGTAATTTGCTTAGTTGATCTTTTACTGTAATGAATACTTCCCCTTGACCAACGATTGCAGCTGCTACCGCATTATATGATTCTAGTTTTCCTAAACCGTTAACTTTACTTAATAGGAAACCGACTGCACGAATGATAATCGGTAAAACTTTAATATGTTGCAGAATCCCGATTAATACTGCTAAGAAAATAATCGGTAATAATACTGTTAAGAAGAATGGTGCTTGTCCATCGTTTGCTAGACCACCAAATACGAAATTAACCCCAGCTTCCGCAAATTTTAAAATAGAACCAAATCCATCTGCGATCCCTTTTACTAATACAAATCCGACCTTTGTATTTAGTAAGAAATACGCAAGTACCAATTGAATAACAAGCATAAGTGCAATTGGTTTATATTTAATCTTCTTACGATCTGAACTGATAAGGAAACCTAGTACAAACACTACAAGTAAACCGACTAGAAACATTACTATTTTCATATGTGAATCCCCCACTTCTCCCACGAATTATTGGTCGTATAACGTATAACGAATGACGTCTGACCATTGTTGTTAAAAAAATTTAAAACCCCTAAAACTATTCAACTGTCATCTAAAATCAGTAAGCGTTTACATAAATTGCAATTTATAAAAGGTAGCTTCTTCTCTCCTACCATACTTGAAAGTCTGAAATTGATACCACCTACAAATCAAATTGTAAGCGTTATCTAGGTGAAATGCAATATAAATTTTAAAAGATTTTTATATGTTAATATATTCCTAATTAATTGGTTTTTTCATGCAAATTTACCATAAAAAAATAGCCCTAGCTATGAGCTAGAGCCATCCTTTTTTTACCCCGCTTTAACGGGCAGTAAGACCCCCATCTCAACATTCAGCGAAAACAAAGAAGTTAGATGGGTGATTAACTGCCCATAAAAGCCCGATTGGTTCAACTAATAATCAGCGGGGGATAAAGCTCCCCCCACTAATTAAAGTTTCACTTTATAACATAACACCAACGATAATCGCTGATAGAATACTTACTAACGTCGCACCGTACACAAGGCGTAAACCGAATGATGATACAACATTTGATTGATTTTCATCGATACCTTTCGTTGCACCTGCGATAATTCCGATAGATGAGAAGTTCGCAAATGATACAAGGAATACAGAAAGAATACCAACCGTACGAGCCGATAAATCACCAGCTACTTTTCCAAGGTCAAGCATCGCAACAAACTCGTTTGATACTAATTTTGTTGCCATAATTTGTCCCGCTGTTACCATTTCTGCTTGCGGGATGCCCATTACGAATGCTAATGGTGAGAAAATATATCCTAAAATAGCTTGGAATGTAATACCGAACATTGTATCAAACAAGCTATTGATTGCTGTAATTAATGCTACGAAACCGAGTAACATAGCTGCTACTGTAATCGCAATCGTGAAACCAAGCATAATGTACTCGCTCAGCATTTCAAAGAATGATTGTTTTTTCTTATTTTCTAATTTCAGTGTATCTTCTTCTTCTGTAATATCGTACGGGTTAATAATATGAATGATAATGAAACCACTAAATAAATTTAATACAAGTGCTGTTACTACATATTTCGGTTCGATCATTTTCATATAAGAACCAACGATTGACATCGACACTGTCGACATAGAAGATGCACATAATGTATATAAACGATGTTTTGGGATTTTACTTAATTGATCTTTTACTGTAATAAATACTTCTGCTTGTCCAACAATGGCAGCTGCTACTGCGTTATATGATTCTAGTTTTCCTAGACCATTTACTTTACTTAACAACGTACCAATAGCACGAATAAATATCGGTAAAATTTTAAAGTGTTGCAGAATTCCGATTAAAACCGCAAAGAATACGATTGGTAATAACGCTGTTAAGAAGAATGAAACCTCTCCTTTATTAACAAGACCACCAAATACGAAAACGATTCCAGCTTCCGCATATCCAAGAAGTGCGCCAAATCCATCTGAAATTCCTTTTACTAAAATATAACCAACTTGCGTATTTAATAAGAAATAAGATAATGCTAGCTGAATAATAAGCATAATTGCGATTGGTTTATACTTAATCTTCTTTCGATCGGCACTTATAAGAAAACCGAGTACAAATACAACGAGTAATCCTACAAGGAACATAACAAACTTCATTAATAAAATCCTCCATTTAACTCTTCATTAACGTTGAACGTCTGACCATTCAAAACAAGAAATAATCCGAACTTTCCATTTCTCCTCCAAAGTCTTCAATCGGATAGGAAAGATCATAAAACCTCTTATTTCAAAGGCATTTTCCATTCTAACATAAATCACAACTCATATCCGCACTTTTCTTAAAAAAATACATTTTATTATGAAACATTCATGAATGTTCGTCTTTTTCATTATAAAGCGAAACTTTAATGAGCAGGAGTTTCACTTCACACAAATAGCTGAACCAACAAAAAATGAGCATCAAGTTTCACTTGATGCTCACCTCATTATACTGCTTTTTCTTTATCAGCTACCGCTGGCTTATCCCAACACTCTGTATTGTCCAAACCTGGAATAGACTCCGCATAAAAGACTGGATCTTTCCCTTGTTTCTTTTGCTTAATATAATCTGATAACGCTGCGAAAGCGTACTTTGAAAGGAATACAATTGCTACTAAGTTAATAACAGCCATAATACCCATGAATAAATCTGCTAAATCCCAAACGATTTGAATTGTCGCTACAGATCCTAGCATAACCATACCAAGTACAGCAATACGGTATGCATTTAATAGCACTTTACTTCCATTTAAGAATTCAATATTTGTTTCACCATAGTAGTAGTTACCTACTAATGAACTGAATGCAAACAAGAAGATTGCAACTGCTACAAATATAGAAGCCCATGGACCGATATGTTGACTTAACGCCTGCTGCGTTAATTGAATTCCATTTAAATCAGCTGCATTATGCACGTCTGATAAAAGAATGATAAATGCTGTACAACTACAAATTAATAATGTATCTGTAAATACCCCTAAAGTTTGAATGAAACCTTGTTTAACTGGGTGCGTTACGTTTGCAGTCGCTGCTGCGTTTGGCGCACTACCCATACCTGCTTCATTTGAGAATAATCCACGTTTTACCCCTAATAAAATCGCAGCTCCTAATCCTCCGCCTACTACTTCTTTAATTCCGAAAGCATGTAAGAAAATTTCTTTAAATACATATGGAATTGCCGTAATGTTTGTTACAACAACGAATAAAGCCACTGCTACATAAATAATTGCCATTACTGGAACAATCATTTCAACCGCGCGAGCAATTCGTTTTACTCCGCCGAAAATAATAACTGCAAGTAAACCAGCCATAACAAGACCTACTAATCTGCTATCTGTTTTAAATGCACCATCAAAGGCAGCTGCTACAGTATTAGACTGTACAGCGTTAAAAATCAATCCGAAACTTACTGTTATTAGAACAGAGAACACAACACCTAACCAGCGTTTCTTTAAACCCTTTTCCATATAATACGCTGGGCCCCCACGGAATGCATTCCCATCTTTTACTTTATAAATTTGCGCTAATGTGCTCTCTACAAATGCAGAAGCACCCCCAATTACCGCAATTAACCACATCCAAAATACTGCTCCTGGACCACCTGCTGAGATCGCAATAGCTACACCAGCTAAGTTACCAGTACCTACACGAGAAGCTGTACTCATACAAAACGCTTGGAATGATGATACGCCGCTCTTCTCTTTTTGCGCTTTCCTCGTTTTCGAGCTTGCTCCATCCCCAAGCAAACGAATCATTTCACCGAAGTAACGAACTTGGACAAATTTCACACGAAATGAAAAATAGAGCCCTAACCCAATTAACATCGCAATAATGACATATGACCAAAGGATATTATTTACATCCCCAATTACCCTAGCTAAAAAATCCATATTTGTATTGCCCCCTCTTCCTAACAATAAGAAAATTATATTCTAAAAACTTTAAGTAATCAAGAACTTCATGTAAGGTTTTATGACATGAGTATGTTAATTATCTTAACATACGTGTTTTTTTTCATAAAAATATAGCTATTACATGCATTTATCCAATACTCAATCACTTATCCTCTTCGACCAGTCATACTTTTAAAGCAGTACGTTCCCCATAATAACGAGAGAAACAAACAAAAAAAGTTATATTAATAATTACCCCTCACCCTTTTCATTATTTACTACAACAAAAAAGGTGAGCATCGAATTTGCCTCGATGCTCACCTTTTCAATTACACTGCTTTTTCTTTATCTGTTACCGCTGACTTATCCCAACACTCTGTATTCGTTAAACCAGGAATAGAATCTGCACTGAAGACTGGATCTTTCCCTTGTTTCTTTTGCCTTACATAGTCTGCTAATGCTGCATACGCAAATCGGCCAAGAAGTGTAATTGCAATTAAGTTCGTGATTACCATTAGACCCATAAATAAGTCTGCCATATTCCATACAACTTGAAGCGTCGCAACAGAACCGAATAATACCATTCCAACTACCGCAATACGGTAAATTGTTAACCACGTTTTGCTTTGCTTAATAAATTCAATATTTGTTTCACCATAATAGTAGTTTCCTAGAAGTGAACTAAATGCAAATAAGAAAATAATAATCGCTAAGAAACTGCTCGCCCATGGGCCAATTTGTGAACTTAATGCATTTTGTGTTAATTCAATACCTTCTAAATTTGTTGCTTTATATGCACCAGAACATAGTACGATAAACGCTGTTGATGTACATACTAAGAATGTATCTACTAATACTCCAATTGTTTGAATAAAACCTTGTTTCGCTGGATGCGTTACATCAGCTGTTGCTGCCGCGTTCGGCGCACTACCCATACCTGCTTCGTTCGCAAATAATCCGCGCTGAATACCATATTTCATCGCAGCACCGATACCGCCACCTACAGCTGAATCTAAACCGAATGCACCTTTAAAGATTTCCGTAAACACATCTGGTATTAAATAGAAGTTTTTAATGACAACAAAAATAGCTACTGCAATATAAATAAGCGCCATTGGCGGAACAATCATTTCCGACATACGTGCAATACTTTTTACACCACCAAAAATAATAACCCCAACTAATGCAGCTAATACAATACCAACAATATAACGCTCTAAGCCAAATGCATTTTCAAACGCTAATGTTACTGTATTTGCTTGTACTGAGTTGAAAATTAAACCGTAACTAATTGTAATCAGAATAGAGAACCAAATCCCCATCCAACGTTTATTTAAACCTTTTTCCATATAATAAGCAGGACCACCGCGGAAGCCACTGCCATCTTTTATTTTATAAATTTGCGCAAGCGTACTTTCTACGAAACTTGAAGACGCACCGATAATCGCAATAACCCACATCCAAAATACAGCTCCAGGTCCTCCCATAGAAATAGCTAACGCTACACCAGCTAAGTTCCCGATACCAATACGAGCTGCAGAACTCATACAAAATGCTTGGAACGATGATACGCTGCCCTTTTTACGTGTCTTGCCAGTTAGTCCATCACTCATTAAACGAATCATTTCCCCTAAATGAGTAAGTTGTACGAATTTTAATTTAATAGAAAAATAAAGCCCTAAACCAATTAACATTGCAATAAGAATATATGACCAAAGAATTGTATTCGTTGATGAAATAAATTGCTCTAAAATATTCATACAATTAACCCCCTCCTTTTCTCCATAAAACGAATTATATTTAAAAAACATTCAAAAATCAACATTTTTCGACAATTTGCAATTTCCAAATATTAGCCAGGTTCACAGTAACAATATCTTTATGACTGACTACCCTCCCTCTAACTGTGCATACTAAAACAAAAAATAAATTCACAAACAACCCTATTGACAAAAATACCAACCTGTAACTATAATGATTACAACAGGTTGTAACAAACCTAATTACAACAAATTCATTTACTTTCAGATATACACTTTAACAAAACACTTTGGAGGGATTTATTATGAAAATCGGAATTATCGGAGCAACTGGTAAAGCAGGAAGTCGTATTTTAAAAGAAGCATTGGATCGCGGACATGAAGTAACTGCAATCGTAAGAAACGCTGCAAAAATTACTGAAGACAATGTAAAAGTTTTAGAGAAAGATGTATTCTCTCTTACATCTAACGACTTGCAGGCATTTGACGTAGTTGTAAATGCATTCGGTGCTCCAGCAGGCGAAGAACACCTTCACGTAGATGCAGGAAACGTACTTATTGAAGCTGTGAAAGGTGCACCAAACACAAAATTACTTGTAGTTGGCGGAGCAGGAAGCTTATTTGTAGACGAAGAAAAAACAACACGTGTATTTGATACACCAGGTTTCCCGGGCGAATACCTTGCAACAGCTCAAAACCAAGGTAAAAACTTAGAAATCTTGCAACAAACAAATGATATCACTTGGACATTCATCAGCCCTTCTGCACTATTCGCATTAGGAAAACGCACTGGTTCTTACAAAGCTGGCAAAGACAATCTTCTTGTTAACTCAAAAGGTGATAGCTACGTAAGTTACGAAGACTTCGCAGTTGCAGCACTTGATGAAATCGAAAACCCAAAACACGTAAACGAACGCTTCACAGTAGTTTCTGAAGCTGAATAATAAAAAAAGCTCGTAAAACATTATGTTTTACGAGCTTTTTCTTATTATTGCACTTGCTCTAATCCATTTTGATTAATCTTAAAGGATATTTCTTGCCCCTTCATCGCATCCTCTTTTTTAACTAACTCATTCTTTTTGTACCAATTCAAACGACTCGGTTCCGCATGATATACTTTCAACACATCTCCATACTCAAATGCCGTTCCATTTAATTGCCCAGCAAAATTCTTTGAAGTCTCTTGTCCTTCTGCCGTTACATGCTTTTTCTCATTTCCATTTTGATCATAAATCGCAAGGCCTATATACTGCTCATTTACAAAGCGATAATGAATCTCCTCATTTGTAAATGTTGCATGTAATTTCTTTTCAGCGTGGTTTAACGTAACAATTGAACGTGTTACATTCGAAACACCTTGATATACTATGCTATCTCCATATGTAACTTCCACAGATACTTCTGTCACTTTCTTATTCCCAAAGCTATCTTTCGTTTCTACTTTTGCTTTTTGTTCACCAATTTTTGTTGTATCCAGTTTTTCTACAAAACCAATTACTTCTCCATCTTTTACTTGAACAAAGTTTTTTGCATCTAATTTATCAGCGTTTGTTCCGATTACTACTTTTTGCGGTACAGTTGTTACTTCTTGCTTAGCTTCCATTCTTTCAAAGCCGTTTTCAGTAATTTTGAAGACTAGTTCCTTTATCTCTTTATTCTTTCCTTCTCCCGCATATACACCTTTTTTGTACCAGTGTAAGCGTGAAGATTCAGCATGATACACTTTCACCACATCTCCATATTCAAACGCTAGTCCGTTTATTTCCTTAGCAAAAGCTTCTGTACTCTCCAGCCCTTTTATCTCTATATTTTTCTTCTCTTTTCCCTCTCTGTTGTACAGAGTGAATGCAAAATACTTCTCATCTCCAAAATAATCATGAATCAAATTACTCGTATCCGTCGCACTCATTTTTTTCGCATCATGATGTAACGTTACAATTGATTTCATATCGTCACCACCATAGCTTAACCCATATACAAGTAAGCTATCTCCATATGTTACTTCCAGGAGAACTTCCGTCACTTGCTTATTTCCAAAGCTATCTTTCGTTTCCACTTTTACTTTTTGTTCACCGATTTTTGTCGTAATTGGTTTTTCTACAAATCCAATTACTTCTCCACCTTTTACTTGAACAAAATCTTTTGCATTTAATTTTTCAACTTCTGTCCCAATTACTACTTTTTGCGGTACTACCGTTACTTCTTGTTGAGCTTCCATTCTCTCGAAACCTTGCTCTGTCACTTTAAAGATCACTTCATGAACACCATACTGTGTATCCACTAGTTCATTCTTTTTATATACTTTAAATCTATCAAACTCTTTTTGATATACTTTTACTATATCTCCATATTCAAACGTCATTTCGTTGAATTGTTCCGCAAATCCTTTTGTATTTTCAGATGCTTTTACTGATAGAGTTTTCTTCTCTTTTCCATCTTTATCGTATACAGTCATCGCCATATACTTCTCATCTGCAAATGAAGTATGCATTGGACCTTCTGAATCTGTTGTACTGAATTTCTTTTCTTCATGATTTAACGTGACAACCGATTTAATATTTGTTCCTCCATAACTTGTACCGAAGAACATAATACTATCACCGTAAATCACTTCTAATGGAACTTCTGTCACCTTTTTATTACCAAAGCGATCTTTCGTTTCCACTTTTACTTTTTGTTCACCGATTTTTGTCGTAATTGGTTTTTCTACAAATCCAATTACTTCTCCATCTTTCACTTGAACAAAATCTTTTGCTTCTAATTTTTTAACGTCAGTTCCAATAACTACTTTTTGTGGTACTGCTGTTACTTCTTGCAACATATCCATTTTCTCGAAACCTTTTTCTGTCACTTTGAAGAATAGTTCTTTTGTTCCTTTTTTCTTACCTTGACCAGTAAGAGTATTATTTTGATACCATTTCAAACGATCTGGTTCTGCATGGAATACTTTCACTACATCTCCATACTCAAACTGCGTACCATTCACTTGTTCTGCAAAGTTTTTTGAAGTTTCTTGTCCTTCTGCTGTTACACGTTTTTTCTCTTTTCCTTCTCCATCATATAACGTGATTCCCATGTATAGCTCTTTATTAAAATACTTATGAATCTGGCTATTCATATCAGTCACATGGAATTTCTTCTCATCATGCTTTAACGTTACCACTGAAGCAATATCATTGTTATATCCTGCATATGCAATGCTATCTCCATAAACCACTTCTAATGGTACTTCTGTTACTTGGTTATTTCCAAAACGATCTTTCGTTTCTACTTTGGCTGTTTGTTTTCCGATTTTCGTTGTAGTTGGCTTTTCTACAAAGCCAATTACCTCTCCGTCTTTCACTTCAACAAAGTTTTTCGCTTCTAGCTTTTCTACTTCTGTTCCGACTACTACTGTTTGTGGCTTTGCTGTTACTTCTTGCAATGTTTTTAATCTCTCAAATCCATTTTCAGTAATTTTGAAGAATAATTCTTTTATTTCTTTATTTTTTCCTTCTCCCACATATAAACCCTTTTGATACCAATGTAAGCGTGAAGATTCTGCATGATATACTTTCACCACATCTCCATATTCAAATGCTAATCCATTTACTTCCTTGGCAAAAGCTTCTGTATTCTCCAACCCTTTTACCGCTATATTTTTCTTCTTTTTTCCCTCTTTATCGTACAGTGTAAATTCAAAATACTTCTCATCTTGAAAATAATCGTGAATTAAATTTTTTGTATCTGTTGCACTAAATTTTTTTGTACCATGGTGTAGAGTTACGGTTGACTTCAAGTCTCCCTCCCCGGTATATTTCAATCCATATACAAGTAGGCTATCCCCATATCCAACATTCACTACAACTGGAATGAAATTCTTATTTCCTTTTCCATCTACAATTTCTACTTTTACAGTTTTTTCTCCAACTTCAGGCTTATCTTGCATAATCACACCTGTTGTCTTTACACCTTCTCCTAAATTCTGTACAAGTTCCTTTGCTTTTTTCTCATCATGTGTAGTACCGATTACTACATTTTGTATTTTTTCATTATTTGGCTCGCCATATGGAACTTCATATAACTCAGTTTGTTTTTCACGAATTGGATTGCTATCTGTAGATAACCATATTTCTTTTTCTAATTTTGGTAAATTTAATTTTTCAATCTTTTCTCTCGTAGCATCATTTGCAAATAATCCCCATTTATCAAAGAAAGGAATTAAATTTTGTCCTGCCACTTTTGACGTCATATAAATAAACATCTGCTTTTTCTCTTCATCAGATTTAGGCAGTTCTGTGTCATGTAACAAACGATACATTTGATGTAAATTCGGATAGAATTGTTCCCCATAAGCTAAATGTAACTGCCAAAACATAACTAATTTCTCAAATACATCCATCTTTTCTTGTGCATCTGGTTTACCTAAATAAGCAAATGCAGCTTCATAGCGCCCCTCTTGCTCTAACCTTGTTTTATGCCCGAATGTAGTTTGAACTGCCAAAGAATAAATATTAACGGTTACTTCTCCAAGTCCATCCCATAACCAAGTATTCTGTTGATGTTGATGTCCCACTTCATGCCAAGGCCCCCATCCATCATTAGTTAACTCTTCTAGATTTAGTACTGGCCCTAAATTCCCTTTACTATAAGCTGTTCGATAATAAGTCGCATACATATAATTGTCCGTATACCAGTCTTCAACAAAATGAATGGAGTGTTTACCTTGATTCGCAACACCCACACCACCTTTTGATAAACCTGATATCTTATGTTCTATATTAATTATTTCATCGTGTTTCTTTAATAACGCAGCTGGATCTTCTTGTTTTAAATGCTCCGCTACAGTCTCAGGATGCATAGTTAATAAACTATTTTCTCCCTTCATTTCTATTGCATATGGATCAGGATTCTCTGCCAACATACGTTTCCAATCTTTTGTCGTATGCTTTCCTAAAATAAATAAAGGATTTGTTGTACCACCTTTTTTCACTTTAGCGACTACTTCTCCTGTGTTGTGATAATTATAAAAGTATAATAGTCCCCCATTTGAAGAAGAAATTTTATTCTCACCAGGATTTAAATTGAATTGTTTAGGTTCTTCTTTTTCATAAGAATATGTACCAATATAAGCTTTAATCTGTTGAGTCCCTTCTACTTGAATAACTACTTCTTCACCCGGCTTTACATAAATGCCCGTTGGTTCATAAGGAGAAAAACTCATTCGACGCTGATGCAACTCACGCATCTCTTCTACATTACCTTTTGGCAGCAATTGATACACTCGCTCTTCTTGCTCTTTCTCCTTATCTTCCATCGTCATCTCTGCATACACCTTAGGTACTTCAAGTCCATATGGCGTTAATAACGTAACTAAACAAGCACCAGCTACTAATACCCTACTCGTCTTTTTCTTCGACATAATCTGTGTCCCCTGTTCCTTTATTTAAAGAAACTACCCTATATATTCGTTTAATAAGAAATCCTATTATTTTTATAAAAACATGTAATGAATAGGCTAACACTTCGCGCACCTATATCAATTGCTACCGCATTTCTTCCTATGTATTCGCTTTCTTATATTATAAAATTTTGATGTACTGTATCCTCCTCACTTCTTTCCTCGTGTGATGAGTTCTCTTTCTACATAAAAAGGGTATAGTAAATGATATATTTTAGTCTTGTCATCTATACATCTAAAAATAAAAACAACAATATCATCTTACATTTTCTTCATATATGACCATCTATAGGTAGTTTTTCCAAATGAATTGTACACGCTTTACACTTTGTTTGATAGACTTTTCAATTAGAATAATGTTACAATTTTGTGAATTTAATCTATTAATCGTTACGTTTAGATTTTATTATATCTTGTTATTTCTAAATAGTTTTCCTATCATTAAAACAGCGTTTTATATAGTAAATAATTATTTTGATATAGCTTTAAAACTCATATATAAAAAGCATTGGTTAACACCAATGCTTTCATCCTTACCTTTTATATTGATTCGGTTTATGCGGTTCATTTGGAGTATATGGCTTATTTGGTTTATTTGGAGCCTCAGCCTTTTTCCAACTTACCGCTAACTCTGGACTTGTTTTTTCTTCACTACGCTCAAGTAATACTACTGCATTTTGAATAGTCGGTGTACCTTTATGCGCAATTCCTTGTAGTTTCGTTAAATTTCCTGATACTTTAAAGCTAAATCCACCAGCTGGTGTTTGTTTCGGAATTAAAATGCGGAACTTTTCTCCTACATTAAATTCTGTTTTTGTTTCGCCTTTTTCATTTGCAAATTTCACGCCCGCTGGTGCACCTGTTGCTTGCACTTTATACGTTCCGCTTTTTGCATTTGTTTCTACTGTATATAAACCTGTTTCAAAGAAATCATTTTTTAATACTGCTTCTTGTTCTTCTGTAGGAGTTACACTCATCGTAATTTCTTGTAACTCTTCACTAGCGTTTGCTTTTGCAACGATGTCTTTCGTTACTTTCTCTACATTTTTATTGCGGAAATCTAAATCATTAACATCAATTTGTTTTAACGCATTCCATACTGCAAGCTGCGTTGCGTAATGCGCCTCTCTCCAATCAGATACTCCTAATTCTTGTGGGCTCTTTTGTGGATATCCATTCAACAGTACACGGTACACATTAATATCCACTTTACCCATTTCTGGTAAATCTTGACCACTCGGAGATTTTAAATCTACATTTAAGCAAAATGCAATTTTTCCATCTGCCGTTTTAATAAGTTCTGTTCGAATTGGTTTCTTCTTTGACTTACTATAACTCCAATTCATTTCATACTTTGTATGATCCATAACTTCTGCGAATGCTTTTTGAAGTGGGAATAATACAAATAAGACACTTAAAAACATAGCTAAAAGTTTGAACGATTGCTTTATATTCATGTTTACAGCCCCTTAATAACAAACTTAATACTAAGTAGTATTTAATTAGAAAATATTTTTATGCAAAAAAAAGAGCGCATAAAAGCACTCTTTTTTCTTTCTTACTTTAATCTTAGAAATCGAAGTTATCAGGATCTGGACCAACGCGGTGATTTTGGTTTAACGCATCGATTTTTTCCATGTCTTCTTTTGTTAATTCAAAGTTAAATACATCAGCATTTGCAATAATGCGGTGTTCTTTCGTTGATTTTGGAATTGTAATTACTCCGTTTTGAAGATCCCAACGTAAAATCACTTGTGCTGTTGTTTTACCGTGTTTCTCAGCAATTTCTTGTAATGTTTCATTATCTAATAATTGACCTTGCATAAGTGGTGACCATGCTTCCATTTGAATACCTTGTTCTTTACAGAAAGCTTGTAATTCTTTTTGTGTTAAACGAGGGTGATATTCTACTTGGTTAATCATTGGCTTAATTTCTGCATCTTTCATTACATCTTGTAAGTGATGAATTTGGAAGTTACTTACGCCAATTGCACGTACGCGATCTTCTTTATAAAGTGTTTCTAGCGCTCTCCACGTATGTTTATATTTTCCTTCTACAGGCCAGTGAACAAGGTATAGGTCTAAATAATCTAATTCTAATTTCTTTAAGCTCTCTTCGTATGCAGCAATTGTTTCTTCATATCCTTGATCTGCGTTCCATACTTTTGAAGTGATAAATAATTCTTCTCTTGAAATACCAGTCGCTTCAATACCTGCACGGATTCCTTCACCTACAGCTTTTTCATTTCCGTAAATTGCAGCTGTATCGATGCTACGGTATCCTGCTTTAATCGCTGATTTTACAGCTTCTACAAGTTCTGGTCCTTCTTCTACTTTAAATACACCTAAACCGAACCAAGGCATTTCTACACCATTATTTAATACTGTTTTACTTTGTAAGTTTTTCATTTTATTTTCGCTCCTTTTATTTTACTTGATCTCTTTTTTCTAATGTCATGCTCCATGCTGTTAAAATCACAGCACCTACTACCATAAGACCGCCTACCCAAGCAGTATGGATTAATCCTAACGAATTCGTTACGAGGCCACCTATATAAGAACCTAAAGCGATTCCTCCGTTAAATGCGGCAATATTAATTGCTGAAGCAACATCAACCGCACTTGGAACA
Source organism: Bacillus sp. MT94 (assembly GCF_058792475.1). Lineage (NCBI taxonomy): Bacteria > Bacillati > Bacillota > Bacilli > Caryophanales > Bacillaceae > Bacillus > Bacillus sp. MT94. The sequence goes on from NZ_JBXAEZ010000004.1 coordinate 160,448, forward strand.
AAGCGCTCTGCCAATATAACTACATATACTTGTAGCCCTGGAACATTCATAAATGCGAATAGTCCCATGAAAATAATTGTGATTAATCCAGCTACTTTAAATGGCGCTGTAAATGTTAAAACAAATAATATGATCGCTTGAATAAAGAACATGTAAAATAGCGCTCGAATCGGATTATGATTCGATAATTTCCCGCCAACCATATTCCCTATCGCAATGGCGATTCCATACACTAATAAAATGATAGTAACGGTACTTGCTTCAAATCCTGTTACTTCTTGTAATAGGGGTGATAAATACGTAAATGTTACGAATGTACCACCGTATCCAAGTGCAGTAATAATGAAAACAAGTAATAGTCTTCCATTTTTAATTAATTTAAATTGATCACGAAACGATACAGGTACACCATTTTTTAAATTAGATGGGACGAGTATACTGTTTGCGATGAAAGCAATAATTCCAATTACGACAATCGCCATAAATGACGCTCTCCAGCCAAACTCTTGACCGATAAATGTTCCAATTGGCACACCAGTAATAGTCGCAACTGTTAATCCAGTAAACATAATCGCAATTGCGCTAGCACGTTTATTCTCTGGTACGATTGCAGCTGCAATTGTAGATCCAATTGACATAAACACACCATGTGCAAACGCAGATACAATTCTTGCGATAATTAATACAGTGAAGCTTGTTGCTACCGCCGCAATGCCATTACCAATAATGAAAATAACCATAATCCACATTAATAATGTCTTTCGCGACATACTAGCCGTTAACGCTGTTAAAACAGGAGCTCCTACCGCTGCTCCTAACGCATATAAGGAAACCGTTAAACCGGCTGTTGTAACCGAAACATTTAAATCTTTTGAAATAGATGGTAGTAAACCGACACTAATAAACTCGGTCGTACCAATCCCAAACGCACTAATTGCTAGCGCTAATAAAGCAAACATACTTCTTCGATTCGTCTGAGCTTCCGAAGATGGTACTGTATATGAACTCAATTGAATTCCTCCTTATTACAAGAAATCCAATCATAATAGTATGATAAAAAGGCCCTTTTATCTTCTAAAAAATATATTTCATACTTACAAATGCTATTATGAATGGTTTCATTCCTTTTTTGAAGAACGCACTTTAAAGTACGATAGGCACTAAAAAGTAACATAGTCACTTTTTGGTACCGTACTACTCATTTGCCTCTTACATGTGCTATTATGAAACATATTTAACATAATAAAAAGTACGTACTTTAAAGTGCTATAGGTACTAAAAAGTAACATTTGTATTATTAAACTTACTTTACTCAAAAAGGGAGGGGTTCATATGAAGAAATACAATATTCCTGTAGAGGCGACTTTAGAAGTTATCGGCGGCAAATGGAAAGTTGTTATTCTTTGTCACTTAACGAAAGGTACAAAGAGAACGAGTGAATTAAAACGCTCAATGCCTGGTATTACACAAAAAATGTTAACGCAGCAATTACGTGAATTAGAAGACGACGGGGTCATTCAAAGAAAAGTATACAACCAAGTCCCACCGAAAGTAGAATATTCTCTTACCGACTACGGTTGGTCTTTAGAATCCATTCTTGACTCTCTTTGTTCTTGGGGCGAATGCCATCTTGAAAAAGAAGGTAACACATCGATGCTAATTGCAGAAGGTGAATAATAGGAAAAAGGAAAAAACGAACATGAATTTGTTCGTTTTTTCCTTTTTTTCTATATATATATGTACATTTCTAACTGAAACAAAATATTTTATACGCTTTCATACCTTGTCAGCACTACGTTATACACTCAATATCAAATAATTAGGAATCATTTTTATGTTAACATAGGTGTATATAGTATATAATATAGGATATATATTATATACACTTTCCGGTAACGGAGCTTTTCCATTATGCGGACAAGCCATATATCGGACAGTTCATAAATAATAAGTAAGACGTTATGGTTTTAGATTTATGTTTGCAGCTTACTTGCTGTCATAAATTTAAAGGCATTTTATTGTGTTTTGTGAAACTTTGCATAAAGTTTCGTAAACGTTTACTATCTTACTTATAAAAAATAAGAGTATTGCTATCGTAAAGGAGAATTGGAGATGCCAGAAACTATGACTCAAACAAAGCCAGAACAAGAAACTGTACAAATTTCTGCTAGCCAAGGACAACTTGATGTACTTGATCAGTTGTTAAAACCTGAGGTACAAGAATCATTAACAACACTAGTAGAACAGCTTCCAAAATTAACTGAGCTTGTTAACATTTTAACTAAGTCTTATGACTTCGCTCAAACTGTTGCTACTGATGAAGTATTAAAAAGCGACACTGTTGGTGCAATTACAGAGCTTGTAGAACCTGTAAAAGATACAGTGAAAAGCATGGCTGCAACTGCAATCGAAGCGAAAGATCGTGCTGACGAAAGCAACGAAGTTATCGGCCTATTCGGTCTGTTAAAATTACTAAAAGATCCACAAGCACAAAAAATGTTCCGCTTTGTGAACGCATATCTTCAAATTAGTGCAGAACGTAACAATAAATAATTTAACTTATAACAACAATTAGTAAAGACGGGGGATATCATACTATGTCAAAACAAATTGTCATCTTAGGCGCTGGTTATGGCGGTCTTCTTGCCGCTTTAAACGTACGTAAATATTACAGCAAATCAGAAGCACAAGTTACAGTGATTAACCAATACCCAACACACCAAATCATCACTGAATTACACCGCCTAGCAGCTGGTAACGTGTCTGAGCAAGCAATTGCAATGCCACTTACAAAGCTTTTCAAAGGTAAAGATATCGATCTTAAAATTGCAACAGTTGAGTCATTCTCAGTTGATAGCAAAGAAATCAAACTAGCTGGTGGCACTACTTTATCTTACGATGCACTTGTAGTTGCTTTAGGAAGTAAAACTGCTTACTTCGGTATTCCAGGACTAGAAGAAAACAGCATGGTATTAAAATCTGCTGCTGATGCAAACAAAATCTACAAACACGTTGAAGACCGTATTCGTGAATACGCGAAAACGAAAAACGAAGCTGATGCTACAATCGTAATCGGTGGTGGCGGATTAACTGGCGTTGAGCTAGTTGGTGAGCTTGCTGACATTATGCCTAAACTTGCAAAAAGCCACGGCGTAAATCCAAAAGAAGTTAAACTTCTTCTTGTTGAAGCAGGTCCAAAAATCCTTCCAGTATTACCAGACCACTTAATCGAACGTGCAACTACTAGCCTAGAAGCACGCGGCGTTACATTCTTAACTGGTCTTCCTGTAACAAACGTTGCTGGCAATGAAATCGACTTAAAAGACGGTCAAAAACTTGTTGCTAACACATTCGTTTGGACAGGCGGCGTACAAGGTAACCCATTAATCGGTGAATCAGGTCTTGAAGTTAACCGTGGACGTGCAACAGTTGATGCATACCTACAATCTACTTCTCACAAAGACGTATTCGTTGCTGGAGACAGCGCAGTTGTCTTCGCTCCAGACGGACGTCCATACCCACCAACTGCACAAATCGCTTGGCAAATGGGTGAGTTAATTGGATACAACTTATACGCAGCACTAGAAGGCAAAGCATTCGAAGAGTTCGCACCTGTAAACTCTGGAACACTTGCTAGTCTAGGACGTAAAGATGCGGTTGCTACAATTGGAGCAAGCAATACTCCACTTAAAGGCTTACCAGCATCATTAATGAAAGAAGCAAGTAACGTTCGTTACTTATCACACATTAAAGGTCTATTCAGCTTAGCTTACTAATCTGAATATAAGCCCGAATCATGCCCAGCATGGTTCGGGCTATTTTTATCCGTAATTTTCTCTAACTTATTTATTCGGCAGAAGAATAATATAACCCTTTTAATTATCTAAATTTACTGATTATTTTATGTCCAAATTGTGTATACGAAAAGATGGAAGTATTCTTCCTACTCCCATCCTTTCACACAAACTATTCGCCTAACTTCACAAGGCTGTAGTTCTTCTTCCCTTTACGAATAATAATAAATCTTCCATCAAATGAATTTTCTACAGTAACATCCGTACCCACATCTGTTACTTTCTCACCATTCATAGAAATCGCACCATTATTAATGTCTTCGCGTGCTTGGCGTCTAGATGGTTCAATTCCTAAATCGACTAGCCACTCTACGATGTTTTTCGTCTCTTTTGAAGACTGGAACGTTGGCATTTCTTTAAAGCCTTGTTCAATTTCATCAGCTGTTAACGATTTAATATCCCCGCTAAATAACGCTGCTGTAATCTTCTCAGCTTGTAATAATGCCTCTTCTCCATGAACGAATTTCGTCATTTCTTCCGCTAACACTTTTTGCGCTTCACGTTTATGAGGTTCCGCTTCTACCTTCGCTGCTAATTCATCAATACGCTCTTTCGTTAAGAACGTAAAGTATTTCAAGTATTTAATTACGTCACGGTCATCTGTATTTACCCAGAACTGGTAAAATTCAAACGGTGTCGTTTTTTCGGGATCAAGCCAAACCGCACCACCTGCTGATTTACCAAACTTCGTACCGTCCGATTTTAATAATAACGGAATCGTTAATCCGAATACTTTCGCCTCATGACCTTCTAACTTACGAATTAAATCTAAACCACTCGTAATATTTCCCCATTGGTCACTACCACCAATTTGAAGTTGAACATCCTCTTTCGTGTATAAATGATGGAAATCCATTGCTTGCAAAATTTGGTATGTGAATTCTGTGAAAGAAATACCTGTATCTAAACGGCTTGCTACAATATCCTTCGCTAACATGCTATTGATGCTAAAGTTTTTCCCGTAATCACGTAAAAACTCAATAATATTTATTTCATGTGTCCAATCATAGTTATTTACCATCTTCACTTCGCTATTTCCGCCAAAATCAAATAGCTTTTTCATTTGCGCTGTTAACGCATCTACATTATGCTGAACCACTTCTAACGTTTGAAGTTGACGCTCCGATTGTCGTCCACTCGGATCACCAATTGTTCCTGTTGCCCCGCCAATTAAAATAACAGGATGATGGCCAGCTAATTGGAATCTCTTCATCATCATAAACGGAATCAAATGTCCGATATGCATACTATCACCAGTCGGATCAACTCCGCAGTATAGTGAAATCTTTTTCTCTTCTACTAGCTTACGTAAGCCTTCTTCGTCAGTCTGCTGATTAACGGCGCCACGCCATTCTAATTCATCAATAATATTCATTTTTTGTCATCCCCTTTATTTTTTAAAAACAAAAAAGCCCCTATGTCTACGATAGACATAGGGACGATTATTCACCGTGTTACCACCCAGTTTGCATAAATAGCATAGCTACTCATACCACTCTTAGCAATAATATCGATTGCTAGTCCGCTTAGCATTACCTAAGATACTCCAGAGTGTAATTCACAAGTTTGTTTGTGCTAGGTTCCAGCAACCCCTAGCTCTCTCGTTAACAGTGACAAACTGCTACTGGGCTCTTTCAACGTATGTTATTTGTTAAATTATTAGCATTATATTGAATTGAAAACAAATTGTCAACAATACCCAAATATTATTTTAAAATAATTCATATCTTCATACGTATTTCGTTATTCCTTATCTTCTCCAATAATCCTTACTTCTCGCTCTAACTTCACGCCAAATTTCTCTTCAACTGTCTTTTGTACGAAGTGAATTAAATCGATGTAATCTTGTGCTGTTCCGTTATCAACATTCACCATAAATCCAGCATGTTTTAAAGAAACTTCTACTCCACCAATTCGCTTACCTTGTAGTCCTGAGTCTTGAATCAACTTACCAGCAAAGTTATTTGGTGGACGCTTAAATACGCTACCACAAGAAGGGTATTCTAGAGGCTGTTTTGACTCACGCTTAAACGTTAAATCATCCATTTTTGCTTTAATTTCTTCACGTACACCTTCTTCAAGTTCAAATCTCGCTTCAAGAATAATGTAATGGTTGTTCGCAAATACACTCTTACGATATCCAAATTCAAATGCTTCTTTCGTCAAAGTACGTAGCTCTCCATCACCTGTCATTACGACAGCTTCTGTTAATACAAACGATACTTCACCGCCATATGCACCAGCATTCATATATAATGCTCCGCCAACTGAACCTGGAATACCACAAGCAAACTCAAGACCCGTTAAGTTATGGTCTAAAGCAATACGTGATACATCAATAATTGCTGCGCCACACTGTGCTACAATCGTCGTTCCTGTTACAGTAACACCTGTAATATGAATTAAACTTACTGTAATCCCGCGAATTCCACCATCTTTAATAATGACATTCGATCCATTTCCTAAAAACGTAACTGGAATATTATATTCGTTCGCATATTTGATAACTTCTTGAATTTCATCATAATTTGTAGGCGCAACGAAAACATCTGCTTTTCCGCCAACTTTAATATGCGTATGATTCTTTAACATTTCATCTTGTTTAACATGTCCTTCAGGCAATACCGTACTTAAATATTTATAAACCTCTTGCATATTCATTTTACGATTCCTCTATTTCTATATTCATTTTATCCCGTTATACGGGCCCATAATATCCCCACGTACATGAAAGAACCTAAAGTGGTGGATACAGTGTACCCAAAATCAATTCGAGACACCTATAAACCTCTTAATTTATAAGAGGTGCCACTCATATTAAAATATATATTGCATAATAAAGCAACCCAAATGGACTACTAAACTTGACATGTCATCAGAAAGACAACAATTTGTAAAATATGTGACTTTTTCAAAACACTATCCCTCAGTATCTTACTATACCATACAAAAAGAAAGTGGTATTTTTTTGTACTTTTTACTTTATTTACATCAATGAAAAAAGAGCACATTCCACAGAATGTGCTCTTTCTATACTCATTAAATTATTTTTCGTTCTCTTCTTTTTCCTTATCAAACCATAATAGCTCATCGTCATCCACTTCACCATTATAATTGATTAAAATTTCTTCTCCCGCTTTTATATCCTTATACGCGAAGAAGTTAAAAGTATGATTCTCGAAGACAATTTCATACGTTGCATTCGGATTATATGCATGATTAAATAACATGCCGTATCCTAACAGGAATGCCGTATGATTTACCCCATACTCAAATGCGTAGTCAGCAAGTAACGTTTTTTCAATGTGTTCATGCTGTTCATTCGGATAAGAGATAACTGGTGCTGAGTGAATCAACTCACCCTTTTTAATATCACGAGTTGCAAATACACCTCTATTAAATTCTCCATCACTAAGTTCAGAAGTCTTAACTTCAATCATATTCGTCACCTATATAATTCTTTCTTTGAAGTATTTTATCCCGCTATTTGCGAGGTTCAACTAATAATCAGTAGGTATTAGTCTCACTTTATCTCCTTAAGCTTGGCAGAAAACGCGCAGAAAAGCAATTAAATTACTATCAAGTATTTATTTAAATGAAAAAAGAGCACACATGGTGTGCCCTTTTCAAGAAATATTACTTTTCTAGAATATCTTCTAGTAACTTCACTTGCTCGCTAACAGTATGTAACGTCTTAACCGATATATCATTTCGATGTTTTTCTTCTTCCACACTCGCTAGCACTTCTTCTGTAGCTGTAGAAGTTTGCTGAATTACGTTAGAAGCATGCGTAACATCCTTTACAATATTCGTCGTTTTAACTTGGAAACTTTCTTGATGAACAACAACCTCTCGCATTACTTTATTAATCGCATCAATAAACTTCCCTAAATCAGTTACGTTTGTTAAAACGCTTGCTAACATTTCGTTACACTCTTCTTGTACTCTTTCTGACTTCTCTACCTGCACTTCTACCTTACTTGCTTGATTACTAAACTCCTTCAAAATCCCTTGAATTCTTCCCGCAGAACGATTTGATTCTTCAGCAAGCTTTAACACTTCACTCGCTACAATAGCAAAACCTTTTCCATGCTCGCCTGCCCTGGCAGCTTCAATATTTGCATTTAAAGCTAGCAAACTCGTCTGACTTGAAATATTCGTTATTACATCTACAATTTCATTAATTTGTTTCGATTGCATCATTAAATCTCTAAATATAATTCCAGACTGTGAAACAACATCATTTAAACTTCTCATGTTAGCTTCAAAATTTCTTAAAGTATGTACGCTACCCTTTGAAATTTCTAAACTTTTATCCACACGAGCCGATGCAGTTCTTACTTGAGATATAATTTGTTCAATATTTCCCTCCATATCATTCAATACTTCTACCGAACGATACATCATTTCTGATTGTGATTGCGTACCAACTGCTACCTCTTCAAAGGCAAAATTAATTTCACTCATCGATTCCATCGACGTGTTCATATTTTGTCTTAAATGATTGAAATTACTATCTAGTTTCACAACTGTTTCTTCAATAAGTCTTTGCGTCTCTTCTAACTCCTGAGCTTTTCTCATTACTTCTTGCTTCTCATCACTTAAACGAAGGAGCAGATTAGAACCGATTTTCGTGACGCCCCACATAGCGATTGTTACAATCGCTAACAAACTTGCGAAATTAGCAGCTTCAGATGAGGCTGTATAAGCAAAAAATTGCTCCGGCCAATAGCTACAAAGGATAAATGTGATTACAACAGCTACCCCGCCAAGAATTAAAATGAGGCGCTCACTTAAGTAAATAAGTGAAACAGCTAATGTAAAATAGACCATTTGAAATACAGCCGGGCTTTCATTAAAAGCTTGTACCATAATGTAAGACATTGTAAGCAACATAAATGTCATGATATATTTATACGCTGATTCCATACTTTTTATAAAAGTAAAAAGCGTTCCAAATACAACGACAGAAATACCACAGATCCAAAACGCCATTGCTCTCTCTGTAAAAATATATCCATAATACCCAATCGCGATTATCCCAAGGAAGAAACTACAAATCGTTATAAACAGTAATAAATGATTTTTCTGTGATTCTTTCTCAAGGTTAGAAAAACAAGTCCTCTTTAACCACTCCATATGAAGCCCCACCTTCTACTTATACATATCAATTACTTCAGTTTAAATACCGCACTTACTGGGTTATGATCGCTATTTTCAAACTTTAAATCTTTCCCTTGTACATTTACAATCTCTACATTCGGTGAAACGATAAAGCCATCAATAATAGTGACGAAATTTTCACCTTCTACATATTTCTTTACATCATCTCTCACAGTCATAACAGACGGATCTACAGCCCACTTAAAGCCACCGTCTGTAAAGTCCTTCGGTAACTCTACTAACCACTCAGGACGCTCTTTCACGAACTTCGGATCACTTAATTGAGCGTTTGAAACTAATTGATTCCAATCTCCGCCCATTATTACGTAATCACCATTTTCATAATGCTTGTTCATATATTCTTTTAAGTACTCTACTTGCTGTTTTCTAATTTTCCCGCCTTCATCATAAGCAGACAAATGTAAATTTACGAGTCTAACATGTTTCCCATTATTAACAGGGATTTTATATTCCACAATTGCTCGATCTAAATCAAACAAACGCTTTGGCCAAGGCTCCATTCCAGGAAGCTGGAACCTCTTCGCTTCTTGAACAGTGTATTTAGAAAACGTACTTAATCCAGCCTCCGCATATCCCATTGGATTTGTTATTGGCACTGGAACCCATTTCGTATCGTAGTTCTTGCCAAATGACGAAACATAATCAGGTAATCCTTTTTTCAAAAATTCATGTTCATTTACATCAAATGAACGAAGTGACTTTATATCAACTTCTTGTAATAGTGCAAAATCACTATTCTCATTTTGTAAAAACGAAAGCATATTCTTTAAATTAGTTTCCGTTTGCTCTTTACTACTTGAACCAGATCCCTTTCCACCATCCATAAAGAAATCTTGATCCTTATCTAACCCAGCATATCCAATATTAAATGTTGTAACTTTAAATTCATTTCCAGTCGCTAATACGCGCTCCTTATTATTCTCCACCTTCAAGCTTGTAACATCAGCAGGCTGTTCTTTAGTAAGTGTCATATACGCTAGAAATCCTCCTACAATGCCCGCTACTACTAAAACACATATAAATACGATTTTAAAAAATTTCTTCAAATAAATGACTCCTTTTCACGCGAATTTATTTTTCTTTATTTTCAGTCAAATAAAACAAAACGACACACATAAGAAACATTTTATCATAATTAAAACCTTATATCACTATATTTAGTTGATAAGTAATCGATCCCATTTTAATTACTTAAAAAGCCTTCAGACATCAAAAAAAGAAAAGTTACACCCTCCTCCTCACTGGAAATTAAACGGTATATTTAGTACACTATATGTAATAATCATAGGCGATGGAGTTCGCCATAAACGCTGCTTAGCTAATGACTCCTACCAGTATGGATACTGGTAGGAGTCTATTTTTTTGAGCAAGCTATTTAAAGAGGTGAGAAAATTGATTTATATTATCGTTGGCATTGCTGGTATATTAGGAGCTCTTTCTCGTTATTATTTAGGTCTTAATATCAACACATTTTGGCATCATTCATTTCCATTGGCAACATTACTCATTAACTTAATCGGTTGCTTTTTCTTAGCGTGGCTAACTACTTATATCGCTCGGCTAAACATCTTACCTTCAGAGGTTATCACAGGCATCGGAACTGGATTCATCGGTTCCTTTACGACTTTTTCAACATTTAGTGTAGAAACTGTGCAATTGATCAATCATTCTGAGTGGAGCATAGCCTTCTTATATGTATCATGCAGCATACTTGGTGGCCTCATTATGTCTGGCCTTGGCTATACACTTGGAGATTTCTTAATTAAGAAATCTCTTACGGAAGGTGATTACTCATGATAGAAGCTTTATTAGTCGCAACAGGAGGATTTTTCGGTGCGATTACACGATTTGCAATTAACAATTGGTTTAAGAAAAGAAATAAAACACAATTTCCAATTGCTACATTCCTTATTAATATAACAGGGGCATTTTTACTTGGATATATAATTGGCAACGGAGTCACTACAGGCTGGCAACTATTATTAGGTACTGGATTTATGGGCGCATTCACTACATTTTCTACGTTTAAATTAGAATCTGTTCAGCTTCTCAATCTAAAAAAACCGTACATCTTCCTTTTATATTTAAGTGCTACTTACATAATTGGTATCCTCTTCGCATTCCTTGGAATGAAGCTAGGCGGAATATAAAAAAAGCGACTCTATTGAGTCGCTTTTTTTCATAAGAAATATGTCCCGCCATATGGAATGGAAAATAAACCAGCTGGATGTACATCGTAATGTACAATTTGCATCGGAAGTTGTGAATACGGCATATACTGACTTTGCAACATTTGTGCAAAATATGCTTGTTGTTGCATTTGAATAGCTTGATTCACAGCATGAATTGTCCCCTGTGCCCCAGCCAGTGTAATAGCTGCTCCTACTTGTCTTCCATTATAAAAATGATGGTTCATCATGATTCATCTCACTTATTCTTTTTCTTCCATATGGTATGTTTCTATTTCATAGTAAGTGTTTTGTCCCTATAGGTTGCCCCTATCTATTGCCCTTTTTTAGCTTGGAAGTAATAAATCCAAATAATAATACACCAATACCACTAAGGAACAATACATAACTTATCGGTACTAGGAAAAAGAAAGGTTCTTCAAGGAATCCATCCGCTCCTACTTTACTGTTTGAAGCATGTATAGTTAAAGAAATAATCGCTAAAATCATGAAAGAAATAGCTACTACGTATTTATTTTTCATTTCACATTCTCCTCTACTTATGTAATTCTTCTTAAATCGTTAACATCATATTATCTAAAATAACATTAACAGTCAATAATTATTTATCGTTTAACAATAAATAATTATTGACTAGACTAATAAAAAAAGGTTTGCGAAGCATCTTAAATTCCTTCACAAACCTTCTAAATTATAAATATTTACACTTCAAACCTCTTGCTTAATACAATATACATTGCGCAAAATAGCACGAATATCCCAGCATAAATTAACAAAATCTCTACACTAAACATATCCGACAACGGACCAAATATTATCATTCCTAAAGGAAGCGCGCATGAATTCGCAATTTGTACAAGGCTGAACATCCGTCCGTGCATCGATGGTTCTACTTTCTCCTGCAATAACACAGTAACTGGTGTATTGAAGCACGGCATTGTTATACCAATTAAAAAATTAAATACTAAATACATAATAAATATCGGTGCTATTCCGAGTCCAATCATAAGCAGTCCATATAATGCACAAGCTAGCGCTGTTGTATACATACGATTACGAAAGCCACCCCACGCCGCAATCAATACGCCACCAGCTGCCGCACCCGCACTAAAGGTCATCTCACTAGCAGTAAGTCTCCACATTTCAGCCCCGAAAGAACGAGTTACCATTAAAGGTGTTAAAAAAGCAGCTGGACTTATTAAAATCATGACGATAATCAATAAAACGATTAGCCTTTTAATAAATACATTTTCTTTTAAATAAGAGAATCCTTCTTTAATTCCTTGTAGATTAGATTTTTGCTTATTCTCTGCATTCACATGTCCCTCTACTTGAATGATAAGCATAATACTAATTCCAATCATAGCCGTAATAACATCAATAAAAAATGTTGTTTCAATGCTGGCAATAGAAAGAATCGCAGCACTTGCTGCTGGAGAAAGAAACATAATTAAAGATGTAATACTGCTATTTATTCCATTTACTTTCATAAGATACTCTTTCGGAACGATTTGCGGAATTAATGCATTCACAGCTGGCGTTTGTACTCCTGTTCCAGCTGAACGAATGAGTAACACAATAAAAAGTAACCAAATACTTTTATATCCTGTTAAAAATAAAATTGCTAAAACTAACGTCGCAATCGCTATAATCCCGTCCGATAACATAATCATCTTTTTACGGTCATAACGATCAATCCAAACACCTGCAAACAAAGATATCGCAATTTGTGGTAGGAAACCGCAAACAGTTGAAATAGTCAACATCACTCCTGATGATGTTGTAAGGGTGATATACCATATAATCGCGTATTGCACGAGAGAGGAGCCGAACAACGAAATAGTTTGAGCGGTCAAAAATAATATAATTTTCGTTTTCCAATTGTTTTCACTCATATGTTTCACACCCCCTTAACTAATCCTGTCTCTATATGAAAGATGCTATCTGCCCAATCAAGATAAAAACTCGCTTCGTGAGATACGAGGATAATGCTGCCCTTAAACTTAATTAGCGCCTTTTGCAAAGCTTCCTTCGCTTCTGCATCTAAATGATTTGTCGGCTCATCTAAAATTAAGAAGTTACAAGGTGATAGTAATAATCCGCACAGTTTCACCTTCGATTGTTCACCACCACTTAACGTACGAATTTCTTGCGAAACGTGCGTATCCTTCACTCCACACGCAGCTAAATGATGGCGTATTTCCTTCATATTCAGTTTAAGAAACTGTTCTGAAATAATTTGAAGCGGCGTTAAAGAATCGTTGCTCCAATTTAAATCTTGCTCATAATATCCAATCTTTATTTGCTCTGAAAAGTGAAACTCTCCAGAAATACTAGCAATATTTCCAACGATTGTTTTTAATAAAGTAGATTTCCCTACTCCATTGAAACCTGTAATAACAAGTTTTTGCCCACCCATTACTGAAAAATTCAACTTTGGTAAGAGAGCGAAGTCGTAACCAACTTCAAGGTTATTGACTTCAAGAACTGTCTGAACTGAAATGGGAAGTTCCTGAAAATGAATAGACGGTTTATGAGTAAAACTTGGTGGCGCAATTCTTTCCATACGCTCCAATTGTTTTCTACGACCTTGCGCTATTTTTGAATTCACCCCAGCAATATTTCTACGAATATACTCTTCCGTTTTTTCAATTTTCTTTTGCTGTGCATAATATTGGCGAATATAATCTTTTCGTAAATGCTCCTTTTGTCTTACAAAATCTGAGTATTTACCGTAATACTTCTTAACTGTTCCGAACTCTACATCACATATGCAAGAAGTTACTTTTTCCAGAAAATCAAAATCATGTGACACTACAATAAACGCTCCTTCAAAATTCATTAAATAATTAGCAAGCCACTCCACATGCTCCTTATCAAGAAAATTCGTCGGTTCATCTAGTAATAAAATATTAGGCTCTTCTAATAAGAGCTTCGCTAAAATTACCTTTGCACGCTGCCCTCCGCTTAATTCACCAATAACACGATTCATCCCAATCGCATCAATACCTAAACCGGCTGCCACCTTATTCGTAATACTGTCTACTGAATAAAAATCACGAGCTTCAAGCTGCTCTTGCATTTCAGCTGCTTTTAGTAGTTGATTCTCATCTCCAGTCATCGCACTTTCTTCATATAACTTGTTCATTCTCTTTTCCATTTCATACAAATCATAAAAAGCTCTCTTTAAATATTGTGAAATGGTATAACCCTCATCAATTTCAGCGTATTGATCAAGATGCCCAATTTGAATATTAGGTTGCCACTTTATGTCTCCCTTATCAGAAATAATCTCCCCCACCAATATTTTCATTAATGTGCTTTTCCCTGCACCATTCTGCCCAACAATCCCCATATGCTCCCCTTTATGCAAATCAAAAGAAGCATTCTCGTATAATACTTTATCTATAAAACTATGTGATAAACTTTCAACTTTAAGTAAACTCATTTTTATTCCTCTTTTCCTGAAATTAAAAAAAGCAGAGAGATAGCGTCATTCGACACTAGCCCTCTGCTTCGTGGTTTTTCCTATACTACTCCAATTTACGGTAAAGACTCATCGGAATAATATACACAAAGGGCCATAGACAAAGCATTGTCTATGGCCCCTTAATCTATTTTATACACCAGCTGAAAAACCATAACGAAATAAGCATAGATAAACTATACTTTTTTAGAAAAGTTATTCAGCCGATGAATATAGGGGATTTATACCCCTTGATTAAGCTCCGTACAACGCTTCACCGTATACATTTGTGCGGAGCAAAGTTTTCTAATGAGTTTTACAAATTTTATATAAAGCATATTCTGCACCTTCCTTAATACTTAAAAGGGATTTTAGCATACGGTTTTACGAAGCGTCAACATTACTTCCGAATCTTTCAACTACTTGTTTTCAAAATATTGCTTCTGAAACATACACATTCTTATCGCATTATGATAGTTACCATCAACGAAAAACTCATCGATAAGTTCGCCTTCTACCATAAATCCAACCTTTTTATAAACATGTACTGCTTTTTCATTTTCCTTATCCACAACTAAATATATCTTATGCATATTTAATACAGCGAAAGCATAATCCATTGCTAAACGCGTCGCCTCTACTGCATAACCATATCCTTGATAATTCGGATCAATAATAATTTGGAATTCTGTTCTACGATGAATATAATCGATTTCTACTAACTCAACTAATCCAACCATTTCATTGTCTTTCTCAACGATAAATCGGCGTTCGCTTTGATCATGTATATGTTTATCGTATAAGTCTTGCAGCTCCACAAATGCCTCATATGGCTCTTCAAACCAATACGACATAATATGCGCATTATTATTCAGTTCGTGTACGAACTTTAAATCTTCTCGTTCCAATGGACGTAACTTCAATTCCTGATTCATTCCTATAACCTCCAAGTAAAAGAAACCTCTTCACTTAATTTCTCAATTTTTTTCGATTTCAAACGCCCTAATTTTATTGTAAACTTTCAAGCAACTTGAAGGTCAAGATGTAAAAAAGTAGTGCAAACTTACGTCTGCACTACTACTCTTTTCTCAAATCTCTCATATTCGATATGTATAAAGCAATAACTAAAACAAGAATTGCTCCTGCGTATAATAACGTCTCCATCGGTTCCTCATGAGACACAATAATCAATCGAATTAAGGCCGTAATTCCGATATAAATAAAATAACGTAACGGGAAATGATAATTCGATTTAAAATACTTAATAATTAATGCAATGAACTCGAAGTATAAGAAATAAACGATGATACTTTCAACCAATTTATAAGACGTATACTCTTTTGCCGAAAAAATATACTGCACGAACGTAATTGTCTCATTCACTAAGAAAATTGATAACACAATGGATAATATAATTAAAGCTATATTTAATATCCATTGCAAAACACTAGCTATAACATGATCGATATTAAATGACTTCATATTCTCTTTAGACTCCCCTTCGTATAAGTACTTATTTATTATAGCAAAATTACGATTGGAAAGAAGTTAAATCATATATTCGTCCTTTGTTGTTGCCAGTGTAGGGAAGATTTAGTGTGTGGAGAATTCTGTTTACAACCATACCTGACGAAACACGGAGAAACTCTTTCAAATTACCATTCGTACATGTCTTACTAATGAGCAATGCATAATCTCGTATAGCATCCTCATGTGCCACTTTTGAAAAATCTTTACAACTTGTACAACGCCAACCCTTCTTAACTTTAACCATTGGAATAACTAAGCATTTCTCACATTGTACTCCATTTAGCAACTCCTCTTTTTCTATTTTATATTGCTCAAGTATATTTTGTTGAAGTGGAGAATGCTCCGCTATCATTTGATGAATGAGCCTATCTACATTATCTATAACTTTTCTCTTATATTTACTTTCAAACCACTTTATTTTATGAGGTAAATTGGCACTATGAATAATTGTATGAAGAAGATTGTCATCTGAAGATTTTATAATGGTACGAGGCGAGCTAATAACAACGAGGGACTCAATTGGAAGACTAGAGGAAAATCCATGTGAGTTTAACCATTTCTTTAGTTGTATTTCTTGCCTTTTTATTTGTAAAACCGGATCTGGAAATCCCTCTGAATTTCCTTCTGTTATTCGGATAAGTTGATTAAACTTTGCATCAAACATTAATGTACCTGCTATATTTTTTATCTCAAGAAAAAGAAGAAACTTTGTGGAAAGGATAATAGTATCAATTTGAAAGTATTTATCATAATTACATAAGCGAACATCATGTAAGACACTATACTCTTTCTCAGAAATAAAACTAAGCGGATAATCAATCGCTTGCTCTCCTTTATACCCCGCCATGTGTTTTGCCAAGTTTTCTCCAATTAAATTTCGTTTCGGATGATGTACAGGTAACCTTCTAAGAAGTGCTTCTAACTGTCTTATATAAATCGGCATTTTTCTCTCTTTCACAATCACCTCAAACACCCCTTTACAAATATATCAACGATTTTTTCAATATATCTATCACAACTCACAATATATCTATCACAACTCACAATATATCAACGATTTTCTCAATATATCTATCACAACTCACAATATATCAACGATTTTTCCAATATATCGATTGGTCGACAATATCTGACACTACCTCACTCCAATCACTCACAGCATATCCTAGAAAAACATCTTCAGCAAAAACTTAAAATCGCATTTCCTCATAAAAAACATAACCCGCTCCTCCAGCAAAGGTATGGTTTTTAACCCTGCGATGCCACTCTATCTATAACCTTGCTGTGAATTCCACAAAATCCATTTGTACTTATACCAACTTTCACTTTTTTCACACTGAAACTATATCCGTTAAAATCGTTTCATAACGTTATTACTTCCGCATAGCTACAATTTATATAATAACGGCACAGTACAAATAACGTGCTGAATCACTAAGTATGGGGGAATAACGATGAACGAAGCGTTACTATTAGTAGACATACAAAATGATTACTTTGAAGGCGGCAATATGGAATTACATCAACCTGAAAAAGCCGCACAAAAAGCGAAAGAAGTTTTGAAAGTATTTCGCGAAAAACATAAAACAGTTATTCACGTACAACATATTGCGAACAATGAAGGAGCTACTTTCTTCTTACCCGATACAGTAGGGGTTCAAATTTATGATGATGTACAACCGATTGCTAAAGAAAGAGTCATTCAAAAACATCATCCTAACAGTTTTTTAAGAACAAATTTATTAGAAACATTAAAGACAGAAAAAATAGAACAACTAGTCATTTGCGGTATGATGACTCATGTATGTATTGATGCAACAGTGCGCGCTGCCAGTGACTTCGGATTTCAATGTATTGTAATTGAAGATGCTTGTACAACAAAAGATTTAGAATTTCAAGGAAATCTAATCCCCGCAGTACACGCTCATCAATCGTTCATGAGTGCATTAGAGTTTGGTGATATTTATGCAACAGTCATGTCAGCAAACTGTTTTATAAACAAAAGCAAATAAAGAATTACAGTTCCATATGAAAAAAGAAAGGATAAGTATCTTATTCTTTCTTTTTTTCCATCGTCTTAATGACGGTATTTATACGATAATCACCATAATGTAAAACATCTGCAAGAGTCTCTTCTAATTGCTGATGCGAAGATGTGTGAAGAGTCATGACATAGCACCCATCGCCGCTTATACGATACATTTCAGTAATTACGTCCGTTTTTTCAAAAAAGTTTTGAATTTGATTATGATAGTGCGGTGCATGCAAAAATAGTGTAACAAAAGTCATAATAGAACCTTCTAGCTTCGCCCTATCGATATTTATCGTATATTTTTGAATGACACCTGCCTCTTCTAATTTATTAATTCGTTTCCCAACAGCCTGGCCAGTCAAATGTACTATCTCCCCAATTTCCTTCCAGTTCATTCTAGCGTTTTCTTGTAGTAATTGTATAATCTTAAAATCTGTTGAATCAAACATGGACATCCCCTTCCTATACGAAACGAATTCTATAAAATCTTCATTTCTCCTACAGTTTTTCTCAAAAGTTTTGCACTACAATCGATTAGCTCTATTAGCAATTACATTATTGTTAGTGGCTTTCCTTCTTCTTTACAATGTATTTTTTGGATTACTCGTAGCCACTACAGTAATCTAGCGATTTTTTATAAATATGAACAAATTTTAGGAATTAGTTTATCTTTTTTTAATGTTTTATTTAGAGGCAGTTTATAGTCGGGTATTAACATAAGAAACGTAGCAACTAAGTTCATATATGACGCACTGCTACTATAATCGCTAACCGTACTACTTGAAATCATAAAATAAGGAGACGATAAAACATGAACAAAAAAGCAAAAGCACTATCATCCGTATTGCTCGGATTCACATTAGCATTAACAGGGTGTGCTGGTACTAAAGCTGAAGAAAATCATGGGAAACAAAAACAAGAACAAGTTGCTAAAGAAACAAAAAAGGAAAATAAATTAACTAAAGGGCAAAAAATGACTAATATTCTTAGCGAGACAAATTGGCAAGGTACACGAGTGTATGACAAAGATAAGAATGACTTAACAAAAGAAAATGCAAACTTCATTGGTCTTGCAAAATATGATGCGAAGTCAGGCAGATATGAATTTTTTGATGCTAAAACAGGTGCAAGTCGTGGCGATAAAGGAACTTTCTTTGTCACAAATGATGGGAAGAAAAGAATATTAATTTCAGAATCAATGAAGTATCAAGCTGTCGTTGACATGACAAAACTAAATAAAAATGTATTTACTTATAAACGAATGGGGAAAGACGCTAACGGTAAAGATGTAGAAGTTTTCGTTGAACATGTCCCATATAAAGAAAAAGAACTTTCTTTCACTGATCCGGACAAGCAGCTGAACACGACTACAGGCGATATTGTTAAAAACGTTGATGGAGATAAAATTTTAGGCGGTACCCTTTGGCACGGAACAAAGGTATTAGACGAAGCTGGTAACGATGTAACACAGTTTAATTCGAATTTTATAAGTTTAGCAAAATTTGATGACAAATCTAATAAATATGAGTTCTTCAATAGCGAAACAGGTCAAAGCCGCGGTGATTATGGCTACTTCGATGTTGTACACGAAAATAAAATAAGAGCCCATGTTTCCATTGGAAATAATAAATACGGTGCTGCTCTTGAGCTTACTGAACTAAATAAGAATAAATTTACGTATAAAAGAACTGGTAAAGACCAAGCTGGTAAGGATATAACTATATTCGTTGAACATGAACCTTATAAAGGTGATATGAAACCACAATTTAGTTTTTAAAAACGTTTGATTAAAGATCCTGTACTGAGTTGCAGGATCTTTCTTAAGACAAAATCATTTACGATTCTCTTGAAAGAAATCTTCTCATATCCACCCACAACTCTTCAGCTTAATTGTTGAATATAACAACTTTAAAAAGCCTTACTACACATAAATTGTAGTAAGGCTCTGACTATTTAAGATAAACATTAAACGACTTCATTATCTCTATACAAATAAAGTTTAGCAAATAATGTTACTATCTCCTCCAAAGAAAAGAAACCTTATTTCAACTTTCCTATTGATAAGTTAACACGATAGTTCCCATATTTTAATAGTCGTCCTAGAAAGTTATCTAAGTCTTCGTTGGAAGCAAAATGTGTTTTTAATAAATAACACCCCTCACCACTTATACGGTGTACTTCAGAAATCCCTTCTTCTCCTTGAAAGAAATTCATAAACTCTTGGTGATTAGCTGTTGTTACGAACAAAGTAACAAATGCAGTCACTACTTGTCCTAATTTGATTCGGTTTATTGCAATTGTATACTGTTCAATAATCCCTAAATCCTCTAATCTTCGAATTCGATTTCCTACAGCTTGCCCCGTCATATGTATTTTTTGGCCAAGTTCTTTCCATTGTATTCTTGAGTTTTCTCCTAATAATTTCAGTATCTCAAAATCTGTTTGATCAATGATATAAACCAATCCTTTCACCGTGAAAGTAAAAAGCCCGAAAGTGTTTCGCCAACTTATTCTGCTTATCGATACAATTCACTATACTTAGTTTATCCTCTTACATCACATTATTTATCAGCTATATTTACTTATAACACAGAGGACACAACAAAAAAATACATCTAGATTTAAAGGAGGTTACAAATATGTTATTACAAGAAATTCTATCGTTCAATGAACATTTTGTAGAAAATAAGGAATACGCTCCTCGTGAAGCGACAAAAATGCCTAAAAAACGTATGGTTGTTGTTTCTTGCATGGATGCTCGTTTAATTGAGCTACTTCCAAAAGCTTTAGATATACACGATGGTGATGCAAAAGTTATCAGAAATGCAGGTGGTAAAATTGCTTCTGCTTTCGATAGTGTTATGCAAAGTGTTGTAGCGTCAGTATACGATTTAAATGCAGATGAAATCTTCCTTATTGGACACCATAGATGTGGCGCGAGCCAAACGAATCCAAAAGGAACACTTCAAAAAATATTAGATCGCGGAGTAGCTTCATCAGAAATTTTATCAGCGATTGAATATGCTGGTATTGACCTTGAAAAATGGTTATTCGGATTCGATGATGTTTGCGACTCAACGCAAGCTAATGTTGATTTAGTAAGAAATCATCCACTTATCCCAAAAGATGTTCC
Organism: Bacillus sp. MT94; assembly: GCF_058792475.1. Classification (NCBI taxonomy): domain Bacteria; kingdom Bacillati; phylum Bacillota; class Bacilli; order Caryophanales; family Bacillaceae; genus Bacillus; species Bacillus sp. MT94. The sequence goes on from NZ_JBXAEZ010000004.1 coordinate 181,836, forward strand.
TGTACATGGTTTAGTTATTGACCCTCACACAGGTAAATTAGATGTAGTGGTTGATGGATATAAAGCGTTAAATAGTAAAACAAAATAATAATTATCACGTATATGAAGGGAAGTTATGAGATATGAAAAAACAAGTATTAGATATGAATAGACAAGAAGCTACGCAAAAAATTTTAGCGGCAAAAATTAAAAAAGGGTTAACTTGGGAAGAAATTGCAAAAGTAAGTGAAAACTCTGAGACTTGGGTTGTAACAGCGTTATTAGGACAAGCTACAATGACACGTCCAGAAGCAGAAAAAATTGGTAAACTATTAGAATTAAATGAAGAAGTAGTTCAAGCATTAACAGTAGTTCCACTTCGCGGCCAAGTAATGGAAATGCCTCCTACGGACCCGATTGCATATCGTTTATATGAAATGATGTTACAATATGCACCAACTATTAGAGAATTAATCTTAGAAAAAGCCGGCGAAGGTGTAATGAGTGCAATTAACTTCAACTTGGGTGTGGATACACAAGAAGATCCAAAAGGTGGCGATCCTCGTATCGTGATTACACTTAACGGTAAATTCTTACCATTTCGTGCATGGTAATTAATTAAAAATCTATCTATATCATTAAATTGATTTTATAGATTTATAAAATCCATCCTTTTTAATCTAACTATGTAGAAAGGATGGATTTTTAATATGAGATTCTTTTTCGGCAAAGGAGAATAATATGAATAAAAAATGCTTTGATACGAGCTTTAATATTCTACAATGGTTTGTGTTTCTATTAGCAAATGCAATTGCATTACCTATAATTATTGGTGGCATATTCCATTTACCAATAGAGGATGTCTCAACATTAATGCAGCGGACTTTTTTAGTCGTGGGAGTAAGTTCGTTTCTACAAGCGTGGTTTGGGCATCGTTACCCCATTGCGGACGGGCCAGCCGGTTCATGGGTAAGTATATTTGTCATATTGGGACAAATCGCTATGCATCAGGGACAAAGTGCAAAAGACGTGTTGCAACTTTTAGAAGGTGGGTTAATTATTGCAGGTATATTACTCTTCATTCTTGGTATCACAGGATTTATTCATCGAATCTTACGTTTATTTACCCCTTTAGTTACAGGAACTTTTCTTTTAATCTTAGCACTTCAGCTTAGTGGTGTGTTACTAAAAGGAATGATAGGATTACAAGGATCTGCAACCCATCCTGACTATACAACAGCTACTATTGCTCTCTTTGTTTTTGCCCTTATTACTTTCTTATCAATTAAAGGGAAAGGATGGATGAAAAGTTACGCTGTATTACTTGGAATCTCATGCGGTTGGCTTTTGTATGCAGTATTAGGAAAATCATCTCATATCCCTTCGCACACAACGCTAGTTAAGTTACCAGAGATATTTGCTTGGGGCACACCTAGATTCGATATTGGAATGACTCTAACTGCAACTTTATTTACATTTCTTTTAGTTGCAAATACAATCGCTGCTATTTCGGCTGTAAAACAAGTGGCTCCATTATCTAAAGAAAATGAAAAGCAAACACTGAACCGTGGTGTATGGGTCGGAGGTATATCACATATTATCTCGTCGTTGTTCTCTACAATTGGAATTGTACCATTACCTGCATCAGCAGGATTTATCAAACTAACAGGACAAAGAAAAGTGAAGTCGTTCCTTATAGCAAGTCTTATATTAGCAGGAATTTCTTTTATTCCCTCAATTGTAAACTTTATATCCTTGCTACCAGGACCTATTGCTAATGCTGCACTTTTAGCAACATTTGTCCAAGTAATAGGCATTTCATTTCAATCCATTTTACGTGAAGCAGTAAATCAACGCCGATTAACTATATTAGGAATTTCATTATTAATCAGTTTAGGAATATTGTTTCTTCCAGAAAGTGCATTTAGCGGAATTCCTTCTTCCTTACAATATGTTTTAAGTAATGGCTTACTTGTGGGTACCATGCTTGTCATTCTATTAGAACAATTTTGGAAAGAGTAAAAAGCGCCCTACTTATAGGGCGCTTTTTTATACTTAATGACTAATACTAGCTGTTGGGTATAATGTTGTTCCTCCAATTGAAACTTTTATTTCATTTGTTAATGGAACGTTTTGTTCATTAATAATTGTTCTCCACCATTCCCATGCAAGACCTGTACATTCTCTTGCTACAATTTTTATATTTTTTGAATTCGGTGGAAGAGGGATAACTGTAGAGTAATGAGCCGTTTTGTCTTTTCCACTACCATCCCACGTTTTATGTGTTAGTACTTCGTTACCCTTTTGATCAAATGTGAATTCATCCCAAGATACATCAAATTGAGCAACGTAAGCACCGTAATGATCAAGTGTCATTTTAGCACTTGAATATTCTGTAGTTGTCGTCTCAATATAATCTGTATTGTTATGAACAGCAGCAGTTGCATTATCTTTTAAGAAAGTACTTGTATATGAAATTGGGTATGCTGGATTTTTAAGACTTAATTCAGCATTATCTTTAATAATATTTCGGATTTCATTGAAATCTTTAGTAACAACCTTGTTATGCTCTTTCGCATCTCCGCCTAATACTACAGCAGTAAAGGTACTTTCTTCAAAAATATCTTTATACTGTCCACTTGTTTCAACGCTGTTATTCTTAAGTAAGGCTTTAAAAGCAGCTTGTACATCTTTGCTCTTAGATGTTGTTTCTAATTTTACATAAATCGTTCTACCATAAGCTACATTTGAAACCATAACAGGTGGAGCCGAATTACTTACGCCTTTTCGAGTTAACTCGTCAAAAGTAACGCTATTATCAAAAAGGTCGGATGGATTGTTAGGTAGTTCAGCACTTACCGTATAAAATATTTGCTTATACGCCGCTACCATCACTTTTTTCTCTCCATTTGCAACCGCATTAAAATCAATGTTTAGACTGTTATCAAGATATTTAGCGTTAACATTAAGAGCGCTTGCGATTTGTGATTTACTATAAACCATAGATTCCGTATACTGCATTCTTGCAGGTAACGTATGTGTTGTAGAATACTTTTCATTCCAAGTAGATACTAAATCGTCTACTGCTCCAGCTACATTACCATATGTCGGATTTTGGACAGTGATTGTATTTTCTTTTCTCATGCCCGGTAAGTCTATACTAATATTCAAAGGCTTTCTCTTAGCCACTAATAAACTTGGTTGATTGTCTGCAAAAGCTTTATTTGCAAGTTGTACAGCTCCTGGATACGTGCGATTCACTACAGAATCAATAATTGAAATATCGACTGGTGACGTTGTAAGTGATTTTTTCTCGCGTTCCACTACTACAAATTTACCATTTGAATTAATACTTTCTTTCGGAACAAAACTTTCTACTTTATCACCATTTACAGCTAAAACCTCTTGATTATTATATTTAAGATTTGCTATACCAGTATTAATGCCACTAGCATTTTTGGTTACATCAGTTACATTACTTGCTTGTGTTTCTGCGAAGGAAATAGATGAATAATTAATAGTGCATAGACTAACTAATAAACATGTAAGGAACTTTCTTCTTTTAGTGTTTTTCTTAATATTCAGAAAAATCACCCCGTTCTTTTTTTAGTAAAATATGATAATGATTGATAAATGATAGCTAACTAATAAACTTACATAAATGCTTTTAAAAGTTCTTGAATTAACGGGATTACGCCACCTACAAATTTTAAAACTGCCATTGCGATTTCCATATTATTTCCTCCTTTTTATTGCTACGAAAATGTGATTTATCTTTATGCCCTCATTATAGTGACCCCTTACACTTTTATCAATACACTCTGATATGCAATATTACATATACAAAAAACAAGCTGAATTCTTTTGAAAAATTATACAGAGATATTTTTTCCACTTGGTACATACTTGAAAAGGTGAAGCATTCTTTTGCATTTTATGAGTAATCACATAAAAAAAGCTGCTGCCTATAAAATACAGACAGCAACTTCAACTAGAGTGTCTTGCATAATCTACGCAAGACATTTTATAACTAATAAACAGCGATTGGCCCATAAGGACCATTAATAATCTCTATTTTTGTTTCAAAAATATCTGTCAAAAGTGTTGGGTCCATAACCTCTTCTACTGTTCCGAAAGCAGCAATTTGTCCATCTTTCATAGCACAAATTTTATCCGAGTATTTAGCTGCAAAATTTATGTCATGCATAACAGTCAAAATTGTTCGTCCAAATTCATTAGCTGCACGTCTTAAATGCTCCATCATTTGAACAGAACGAGCAACATCAAGGTTGTTCAAAGGTTCGTCCAAAAGTACATATTCCGTCTCTTGGCACAATACCATCGCTACATATGCCCTTTGTCTTTGACCACCAGAAAGCTCATCTAAATATCTATTCTCTAAACTAGTTAAATCTAAGAAATCGATATATTTAGAGATGATAGCCTCATCTTCTTTAGTCAATCTTCCCTTTGAATAAGGAAAGCGCCCAAATCCAACTAGTTGTCTCACAGTAAGCCTAGTTACAAAATGATTTTCTTGTCGCAATATAGTCAAAACTTTTGCTAAGTCTTTTGATTTGGATTCAGAAACATCCATATTTGCTACCTGAATTTGACCTTCATCCATATCTAAAAGTCTGCCAATCATCAAAAGTGTCGTTGACTTTCCAGCGCCATTTGGTCCAATTAAAGAAGTAAAGCCTGCTTTTGGTATTTCAATATCCAAAGGTCCTATTTTTACCTTATCAGTATAGAACTTTTTAACATTATCAATTTTTATCATAAAGCCCTCTTCCTTAAAACTATAGTTAAGAATATGATTCCACCGAATAATTCAATAATAACTGAAACTACACCTTGAGCATGGAATACATGATACATTAAAAAGTATGCGCTCGTCATTATTAAAAATCCTATAGCAAAAGCCATCGGAAAAATATATCTATGATCATAAGTTGACGCTGCCTGATAACTCAAAGTTGCCACTAAAAAGCCGTAGAAAGTAAGTGGCCCAATTAGAGCTGTTGAAATGGACATTAAAATAGCTACTAATACAAGCGTATAAATTACACTAGGTTGGTATTTAACTCCAAAAGAAGTAGCAACATCTTTTCCTAGTGACAAAACATTCAAATTCTTAGAATGAGCAAAAATTAATACCGCTACAATTATGATCATAGGAATTACAATAGGAAAATATGCAGGATCTGCATGATTAACAGAACCAAATAATCTTGCTTGTAAGATATCAAATTCTGAAGGCGCAAGTAGTTTTCTCATGAAAGTTGACACAGAATTTAGCCCGGTACCAATAATAATTCCAACTAAAAGCATAAGTTGTAAATTCCCGTATTTACCGGAAAGTAACCATCCATAAAGTATCAAACTCATGAAGACCATAACAACAACTTGGAATAAAAATGATCCAATTCCATTAAAATTTATTAACGCACTAGCACCAAAGAAGAATACTGTACTCGTTTGAATTGCTGAATAAAGTGATTCGAAACCTAAAAGCGATGGAGTAATAATTTTATTATTCGTAATAGATTGGAAAGCAACTGTCGACAAGCTATGGCAAACTGCAGCGATAATCATTGCAACAATAGCTACTATCCTTCTCTTAACGACTGGGATAAAAGAAGGTGAATCTATCGGAACTGGATTGTTATAAACTAAAAGTCCATATGAAGAAAGAAGACCTAAAGCAATCAATGTTATCAGTAAAATCCAATAACGTCTTGCTTCCTTCTTAGACCGAAAAGCGCTAGCTGATCTACTTTCATTATGAAGGCTAGAATCGATTTCGACATTTTCTTTTTTTCTATATTCTAATGTGATCATCGTAGCCTCCTTGGTTTTCTTTGTCTCAATAAAATAGTAATAAACACGACTGCTCCCACTGTTGCAAGTATTAAAGAAACAGGTAATTCAAAAGGCTGTATAATTGTTCGAGAAATGATGTCACAGGCAGTTATTGATCCCATTCCGATCACACAAACCCAAGGTAAATTACTCCTAAGATCATCACCTCTAAACATTGAAACGATATTTGGCACAATTAATCCTAAGAAAGGTAAGTGTCCAATAACAGCTGCAACAATTCCAACTGCAACAGAGATAAGAGCAGTCCCAAAAAGAACAATTCTATTGTAATTAACTCCAAGACTTGTTGCGACATCTTCTCCTAGTCCAGCTAAAGTCAATCTATTAGCATACATAAAAATAAGAAAAGTAATGATAACAATCAGCCATAAATATTCATATCTTCCCACCTGAATGTTAGCAAATGAACCTACAAACCAAGTTTCAATACTTTGCGTCTTTTGAAAAAGGAGTCCTAAAAAAGTAGACACTGCAGAAATTACTGCTCCAAGCATCAATCCAATAATCGGAACAATTAAAGACGAACGAAGCTTAACTCTTCTTAAAAATAGAAAGAAAATCATAGTTCCTATAAAAGAAAAAATGATTGCACCAGTCATTCTTTGAACTAAAGTCGGGGCAGGAAATAATAAATACACAAAAAGCAGGCCTAAGCCTGACCATTCAATAGTCCCCGTTGTAGTAGGTTCAACAAAGCGATTCTGTGTAATGAGTTGCATTACGAGCCCTGCCATCGCCATCGCAGCTCCAGTAAGCATTAATGCAGCTGTTCTCGGAACACGAGTTATGAAAAACATCTCTGTCCCGTCCTCTTGTCCACGTATATCATAAACTCCAGTAAACAGTGATATAATCCCTAAAATTATAACAACTATAACTGCTATTATAAAAGGTTTTGTCCATATTTTATTTTGATTATAAAACTGGGGTTGAGAAATATTCTCAACCCTAGAAATCATATTTTTTGACACTGTTTCGTACCCCTTTACACTACTTAGCTAAAGTTTTTGCCATATTTCCAAATAACTCTATATAAGTTTGAATTGATTCATTTGTGTAAGTATCTTCTGGTGCATAAATAACTTGTTTTTTAGAAACAGCAGTTGTGTTTTGAAGAGCAGGTGATTTAGAAATAACATCCTTAGCAGGTGTTGACTTAGCTGCATCAGATGTTGCAGCATCACGATCTAATACGAAAATCCAATCAGGATTTGTTTGTGCAATAGCTTCAACAGAAACGTCATCACCTTTATGACCTGCAGTAGAATTTGAAACTTCTAACGCTGGAGTCCAACCGAAAATTTCATACATTGGTCCCCAGACGCGACCAGAATGTGGAGCAGCAAAACCAATATTACCACCAGTAACGATAACACTCATAACTTTATCTTTTTCGTTATAAGCAGATTTTGCTTTTTTAATAGATTTATCAAAATCAGCTACTAATTGTTTAGCTTCTTTATCTTTATTAAAGATTTTTCCTAAAGTAACTGTAGAATCTTTAAGTCCTTTTACTAAGTTTTCGCCAGGCTTAGTAGCTTTCTCAGAGACATCAAAATTAAGATCAATAACTGCTGCATTTGGTACTAATTTTTTGATTTCTTCGTAATGGTCAGCAAATCTTTGACCAACGATTACAAGGTCAGGGTTTGCCGCTGCAATAATTTCAAGATTTGGTTCACGGTGATTCCCAATATTTTGAACTTTTTCATCCTTTTTATATGCTGAATCAGCAGGCATGATATCCTTTGGAGCAGCCGCTAATTTAATTCCCCAATCAGATAAAGTTTCAAAAGTTCTGTTATCCAAAGCAACTACATTCTTTGGGTTTACAGGGACTTTAACAGTTCCATGAGCATCAGTGATTTCAACCGTTTTTGGCTTATCACTACCATTATCTTTATTATTAGCCTTCGAAGTTTCTTTACTTGAATCTGAGCAAGCTACTAACATTAAAGTGAAAATTGCTAGAATACTCACTAATTTTAAAAGCATAGATTTTTTCATATGTATACTCCTTATAGTGTGATTTATTTCGAAAATGATGACATCCATAGATTGAATTAGAAGGTAACTTTTATTCAATTGAATCGCTATTGATAATCATTTTCATTTGAACATCCTGTTAATTAGTATAGTCATTAATTCTGTGAAAATCTTGTGAATGGTGTGAATTCATAAAATCAGGCAAACAAAGTAATATATGAAGTCGGGCGTGTTGATTAACCTTTATTCTTCAGAGTGTGTCGATTTTTTTCGAGTAGACACTTTCATTAGATCCGGTCTCAACTAATGCGCGCTAGAATCATCCCCTACACAATACCCAAAAGATGAGCACCTTATAAACCATAATTTCCCCTGCAAAAAATGCTCATTAATAGCTAATGTTTTCATAATCCATTACCTGATAGAAATATTTTTTTACATCTTTTAATACTTCTCAGAAACTATTTGATTATCACATTTAATAAAAAAACGAGTAAAACTGAATGAAATAGTTTTACTCATTTTTTTATTATCTTATTTTTATCAGTCAATCATTGAATAGCCTCTGCCATGTATCGTTTGAATATATCTGTCTTTCTTCTCGCACTTTAACTTTTTTCTTACATACCCAATATATAAATCTACTACATTTGGATTTACTACTACGTTATATCCCCATACTTGATTCAAAAGCATTTCACGGCTCAATATTGTGTTTTTATTCTTGATTAAAAATACAAGTAAATCGTACTCTCGCTTAGTAAGCGACAGGTTTTCGCCACCTTTTTTCACAATATTGCTAGATGCATCAACAAAGAGATCTTTAAACTGAAAAAATTTCATCTCATTTTGCTGGATATAGTCACTTCTCCTTAAAATTGCTTGAACCCTTGCTACTAATTCTTCTTTCACAAATGGTTTTCTTATATAATCATCTGCTCCTGCTTGTAGCCCTGCTATGCAATCCTTACTAGAAATATTGTCGGTCACAATAATTATCGGTGTGGTTTTAACAAGTCGTATTTGTCTGCAAATTTCTGGTCCCGATATACTTAATGAGTCCCAATCCAATATGATAATATCCCAATCTTGTTCATATATTATATTTAAACCTTGGTTTTCATTGTGAAGTTTTAAAATGAAATAGCCTTCTTGCGTTAGACCGCTTACAATTTTCTTTGCTGAAGACCGTTCATTTTTAATCACCAACACCTGCTTCACCGATGGTTCACCTCTACTTCAATATAACTTATTTAGATAAAAAATTATCCTGAAAAAACAATTTAAGATTTATAAATTAAAAATCCCTAAATAATCCATTAAAACAGCTTATTAGGAGAACTCTATATAATCTTACAATAGGTATGGTTAAAAACACAAAACATATGAAGATTCGAATAAAACGAATTTATAATTAAATGAGCGGAGATGTTCATCCCCCACTGAATATCAGTCCTCACCAATCGAGCTTTGACTGGATAAAATTGTGATATTTAAGGGATAACACACAAGGTACATTGAGGATGCAAGTGAAAGAACCAAGAAATTAGATACATTCTATTTTTAGAACCATAACTTTTCCATAAACAAAAAAAACCATAACCTCGCCAATATGGCAAAGTTATGGTTCATATCATACAATGTCATTTTACCTATAAGTTGGCCAGAAAACACTTATTTTTGTAGATAATCATCTAATTATTCAACCGAATCGGAAGCATAAATTGACCGTGTTTTAATTATTAACCCATAAGCTTGCCGTGTGTTTTATTAATGTAGCTTTGGAATAATGTTTGGCCAAATTGATACTAATAACCTTAATAAACGAGCAAGTGGAAGTGACGCTTTCGTTAGTTAATAGGTCACTTTGCTCTCTTGATATGCTTTCTTTACCCGTTCAATTTGAGCGAGGTGTCCTTGTATATATTGAAGATCTTTCAAGGGCTAGAAGGGGCACCTGTGCTGGGAAGTGCAAAGTAGATTCCAGTAAAAGGATAAAAAATGTACGGTGCACTTTTTAAAAAGGTTTTTGGTAATCATTTTGCAGTACGTTAAGGTATTCATAGTGTTGCAAATATCTATTTTCTATTTCGCTACGAATATCACCGTATTATCGAAAATTAATTTGCAACACAATATATGCAACGTTATGGCGCCATAAAAATCAAGCCCAAGTGGAGTGTTGCATAAATGTTAATTTTTGCAACTGTCGACGCATCGTGTATTACATTTTCTGTAAGTTACTTTACACTTCACGGCACGGTTGCTCCCTCTACCCCTTCAAATGAAAATAACCTAAATCTCTGATACATAAATTATTTATTGTTAAAGTTGTTCTTTGGCAGGTTTATCCAAACATATATAGAAATATGAAAAAGTAAATTTTAATCTGACCAAAGGAGATGAAGAAATTGTTAAAAAAAGTCGGTATAGGAGTCTTTTCTACAGCAATTGTATTAAGTGCCAGTATAGGTTTTTCAGGTATTGTATCAGCAGATAGTTCATCTGCAAATGAACAAGTTAAGAATGGAGATTTTGAGGATGGGCTAAATAACTGGATTTTATCTAATCCTAATTCTTCTACCGAGAATATCGGCACTTCTGAACCAGCCAATCATTATCTCAAATTAATACATGCAGACACAGCCTATCAGCTTGTTACTGTAAAGCCGAATACAGAATATACATTAACATTTGATATAGCGGGAAGTATAGGTTCTCCATCAGAAGTAACAGTAGGTAATCTGAATGCCCATCAAGAAATCGTTCCATTAACAAAAAAGCAATATTCAGAATTTAAGCCGGAACATCATGAGATGAAGTTTAAAACAGGGGAAGATGTGTCAAACTTTGCTGTCAAACTTGCTTCTACAGCAAATGGGAGGGTTAAGTTTGATAATGTACAATTAAAGGAGAAGGAGAACCCTTATATTTTAAATATTGATTTTGACCACAATTCAAGTTTAGAACCTTTTAAACCAGCATATGGCTCTTTAATTTACAATATTGAAGAGCATGCAGGAGTAAATAATTCTAAAGGACTTCATTTTAGTTCAGGAGCTGGTCATCTTAAGGGAGACGTAACTTTGAAGCCTAATACTACATACATCATGTCCGCATCTGGAAAAGTATCGGGTCCTGAAAAAACCTTATTTGTAGGAGCACAGTCTCCTGGGGGAGAAAACACATTTGTTATGACGTTTACTTCCACACAGTATGAACAAAAATCGGTTGAATTTACTACTCTAAATACTAATAATCCATATAAGGTCATCTTACAAATTAATGGATATGTTAACATCGGTGATGCCTATCTTGATGATATCGTACTAGTTGAAAAGTAGCCATAATTAAAAATATATTTCTATCATTGACACATGAAAACAATTCTAGAAATGAGTCGCCATATGCCCATCAACTTAAGGATTTTATAACGCCCCAAAACGAAAAAAATGTACATTTTTTTTCGTTTTGGGGTATTTGCTATTCTTAGATTGATGATGATGTGATGCTATCCCTAAAAGTCGCGACTTTATTTAAAGGCGACATTAAAAATATTCTTCAAATTCTGGAAGCATAAGTTGGCCGTAAACTAAAAGAAGCATAAGTTGGCCAAAACGGCCATCTTATGCTTCTTGTTATACAAAATAAAAAAACCACCAAATATGTATTGGTGGAGACGGTGGGAGTCGAACCCACGTCCAAAAATATCGGCACTTAAGCTTCTACGAGTGTAGTCGATATATTAGCATTTCGCGAACTCTTCGGCCTATCGACAGGCTTCCAAGTTGCTAGTCTGGTTGTTCTCTTCCTTTGTCCTCAGACGGCGAACTCCGGCGTAGTCCACTTAGTTTGAGTCCCTTACCCTACCACATGGACGATGGAGGGAGGAACCTTTAGTGCAATTAAGCAGCTAAAGAAAGATTGTTTTGTTTGCCAATTATAGGCTTTGACGTTTTAACGAGGCCGATCCCCTCGACTCGCAACCTAAGCTCGAACTATCCCTGTCGAATCCGTAACGTCCCCATGATAAAAATGGAGCATACGAAGAAAATATCGTGATAGCTACTAAGAGCTGTTTTTCAATGTGCAACAACCTTACATAAGTTATTATATCATACGCGCGCCGTTTTACAAATGTAAATATCTGTATTACATCTTTTGGCGATCACGGAACACGCGTGCAATTTCACGTTTCGCTTCTTTCTCTTTTAAATCGTGACGTTTATCGTATTGTTTCTTACCTTTTGCTAAACCAAGTGCCATTTTTGCAAATCCATTTTTCAAATAGATTCTAAGTGGAACTAATGCGTAACCTGTTTCTTTTGCAGCGCCTGCTAGCTTATCAATTTCTTTTTTATGAAGAAGTAATTTTCTCGTACGAAGTGGATCATGGTTGAAACGATTCCCTTGTTCGTACGTATTAATGTGCATATTATGAACCCATACTTCACCATTATGTACACGTGCAAACGCATCTTTCAAGTTCACGCGACCAGCGCGGATCGACTTAATTTCCGTTCCTTGAAGGACAAGCCCTGCTTCGTATGTTTCTTCAATGAAATAATCATGAAACGCTTTTTTATTTTGTGCAATAACCTTACCTGTACCTTTTGGCATATAACGTCCCTCCTCTATTTTTACTATTGTAACAAATGTAAACAAAAAGCGAAAGTGGCTCGTTCAGAATGTGAGGTGGATGGAGCTTCTGACCTTGAGGCGCTCTTTGCCTCTCGGGAAGAAGTGAAGCCGCCGAACATTCTAGCCACTGTAGCTGGATTCCATAAAAACCGAAAGTGGCTCGCTCTCAAGCCACCAAGAAAAAAGAAAAAGCCCCGCTTTTCATCAAAGCGAAGCCATCCTTTTCTTACTTACGCTTTTTCTTTTTCTTCTTGAATCCTGGTACGTTTTCGAAAAATCCTTTTTTCTTCTTGCCGTTACCATCTTTTTTCCCTGGCTGACTTGCGGATGCGGATGTGGATGTGGATGTGGATGCAGATGCGGATCCTCTTCCTTTTCCTTTGCCACCACGGTCAAATTTTCTACCTGTGCCACGTTCACCGCCGCGCTCATTACTGCGCTCGCTACGTCCACCGCGTTTCTTTCTGCCTGTTCTTGGCTGCTCGATAACGACTGGACGATCTTTGAACTTACGGCGAGGTGTACCTTTCATGCCAACGATTTCAAAGTCGATTGCACGCTCGTCTTTGTTTACGTTAATAACGCGAATTGTAATTTCGTCACCGATGCGGAATACGTTTCCTGTACGCTCTCCGATCATAGCGAAATGTTGCTCGTCATAACGGTAGTAATCATCCGTTAAATAACTAACGTGTACAAGACCTTCAATTGTATTTGGAAGCTCTACGAATAAACCGAAGTTTGTTACAGAGCTAATCATACCGTCATACTCTTCACCGATCTTATCAACCATATACTCTGCTTTTTTCATCTCATCTGTTTCACGCTCTGCTTCAACAGCACGGCGTTCCATATTAGAAGAGTGCTCTGCAATCTCAGGTAATTTTTCACGCCATTTTGCTTGCGTTTCATTGTCGACTTTACCATTAATAATGTATTCACGAATTAATCTATGAACAATTGTATCTGGGTAACGACGAATTGGTGATGTGAAATGTGTGTAGAACTCAGTTGATAAACCGAAATGTCCTAAACTATCCGCATCGTAACGAGCTTGCTTCATAGAACGAAGCATAACTGTTGAAATAACTACTTCTTCTGGCTGTCCTTGAACCATTTCAAGAATTTGTTGCAGCGCACGAGGGTGCACTTCATTCGCACGTCCTTTTACCGCATATCCGAAGTTCGTTACAAACTCGAAGAAACGCTCAAGCTTATCTTCTTTCGGATCTTCATGGACACGGTACATAAACGGTACGTTCATCCAGTGGAAGTGCTCTGCTACTGTTTCATTCGCAACAAGCATAAATTCTTCAATTAACTTCTCTGATACAGAGCGATCGCGCATGACAACATCAGTCGGTTTTCCTTCTTCATCTACTAATACTTTCGCTTCTTTAAAGTCAAAGTCAATTGCACCACGGCGCATACGTTTTTCACGTAGAATTTGTGCCAATTGCCCCATCTCTTTAAACATCGGTACTAATGGCTCATAACGCTTAATTAACTCTTCGTCCTCATCTTCTAAAATGCTTCTTACGTCAGCATACGTCATACGCTCTGTCGTTTTAATCACACTTTGGAAAATCTCGTGTTTAACAACATCACCTAAGTTGTTGATTTCCATTTCACAAGATAATGTCAGACGGTCTACTTTCGGATTTAATGAGCAAATACCGTTAGATAGACGATGTGGAATCATCGGAATTACACGGTCAACAAGATACACACTTGTCGCTCTTTCCGCTGCTTCTACATCAATTGGAGAACCTTCTTGAACGTAATGACTTACATCCGCAATGTGAACGCCTAGCTTGTAATTGCCGTTCTCAAGCTTCGTTACTGTAACAGCGTCATCTAAATCTTTCGCATCTGCACCATCAATCGTTACGATCATTTGATTACGTAAATCACGGCGATCTTTTAAATCTTCTTCTGAAATCGTTTCTGGTACACTGTTTGCATGCTCCATCACTTCTTCAGGGAATGCTAAAGGTAAATGATGTTTATGAATGACAGATAAAATATCTACTCCTGGATCATTTTTATGACCTAGAATTTGAATAACTTCACCTTCTGCACTTAAACGGTTTTCTGGGTAGCTCGTAATTTTCACAACTACTTTATGACCTTCTACAGCACCCATTGATGCACTTTTCAAGATAAAGATATCACTCGTCCAGCGCTTATTGTCAGGTATAACAAAGCCAAAGTTTTTCGATTCTGTATATGTACCAACAAGTTCTTTCGTTCCACGCTCTAAAATGCGTACAATTGAACCTTCTTGACGTGAACCGCTCGATTGAGAACTAAGTCGTGCTAATACTGTATCGCCATGAAGTGCACCATTTAATTCTGTAGGAGGGATGAAAAGATCATCGTCTCCCGTTTTCTTCTCGTCTGGTACAACGAATGCAAAACCACGTGCATGTCCAATTAACTTACCTCTTACTAAATTCATCTTTTCAGGAAGACCGTAACGGTTGCTACGTGTACGAATAACAAGTCCCTTCTCTTCCATCATTACAAGTGCCTTTACAAAATCTTTAAAGCCCTCAGAACCTTCAATTCCAAATGCCTCTTCTAACTCTTGTATCGTTAGCGGTTTATACGCTTCTTCTCTCATAAATAATAACAACTTATCAATATGTTCTTGTGTAATTTCTTCCAAGCAAAAATACCTCCTTTAAAACCTTATATTATTTAGTGTATCCGAAAGATAGGGGATGTATAAAGCGAAACTTCAATACTCCCCTTATGATTTTTACAGTTTTCACAAAAAATTCCTTATGAAAAAAAGAGGCAACTAGATCTTACCAATCTAGTTGCTCCAAGAAGTTATATACATCCTCATGTAGCTCGTCACGTTGTTTATCAAGTGTAATGACATGCGTAGAGTCTTCATACCATTTAATGTCTTTTAATGTAGATTCTACACCGTTATAAATAATGTTAGCACTATCTGTATTAATCATTTCGTCATGACGTGCTTGTACAACAAATGTTGGTGCATAAATCATATCCACATTGTTACGTACGTCAGCAATTAATTGTTGTAATGCTTTTAATGTATTCATCGGTGTCTTTTGGAATTCCAACATTTCTTGTTCAATTTGTTCTGGTGATTTTTGCTCACGTTTTTTATATTCGCGGGCATATGCCAATATACCTTGGTACATCGTTTCTTCGCTCTTAATATACATCGGTGCACACATTGGTACTACACCTAAAACCGGTACTGTATAACCTAATTTTAAAGAAAATACGCCGCCAAGTGACAATCCAACAACAGCAATTTTCTCAAAACCTTTATCTTTTAAAAGCTGATATGCCTCCGTTACATCTTGCCACCAATCTGTAGGGCCTGTATGAACAAGCTCTTCTGGTGGTACACCGTGCCCTTTATAAATTGGCGCATGACAAGTATAGCCTTTCTTTTCTAAGAAACGCCCTAACATACGTACATCAGCTGAGTTCCCTGTGAATCCATGTAGTAATAAAACAGCGCGGTCTCCACCCTCAAATGTAAATGGTTTCGGAGATGCTAATTTCATCATGTACTTCTCCTCTTTCTCTTCTGTAATCTAGTCGTATTCTTTCTATATCTAGTGTACCATATTTGTATTTCTATAATCTAATTAGAAACATCTTTCAAATGGCAAAACAAAAAAGAAGAACCATTAGTACATCTTACTAACGCTTCTTCTTTCAATTCTATAAGTTTAAGTACGTAACAGCAATTGTTAATACAAAGAACAATACAGCTAAAACAATTGTAATACGGTTTAATACTGCTTCAATTCCACGTGCTTTTTGCTTACCAAATAATTGCTCTGCACCGCCTGAAATTGCACCTGAAAGGCCTGAGCTATTACTAGACTGCATAAGTACCATAACAATCATTAAAATCGATACAGTAATAAGTAAAACGGATAATAACGTATGCACTTGGCGTACCTCCTACAAAGATTCAGTTATTGTAACTGTAGCATAAATCCTATAGAAAAGCGAGAGCTATAGAGTTGCCCTCGCTTTTCTTCTATTACATAAACATCATTGCAAATAACGGTCCAAGTAAACATGTCAAAATTGCTGTTAATGTCATTGTTACCGATCCAATAACACCTTCATGCTCGTTATTTTTCATTGCTCTCATAACACCCATAATATGAGAAGCACATCCAAATCCGATACCTTTACCAACTGAGTTTGTAACACGGCTCCATTTTAATAAGAGAGGTCCTGTAATTGTTCCAGTAATACCTGCGATAACAACGAAAGCTGCTGTTAAGGAAGGTACACCACCAACTTGTTCAGAAACGCTCATCGCAACTGGCATTGTTACCGATTTTGGTAAAGACGATAAGATTAAGCTTTTATCTGTTCCCATAAGTGAAGCAATAGCAAAATCACTAGCGATTGCGACTGTTGTACCTACTAATACCCCGCCAGCAATCGGTACAACATATTTTTGCAGAACATGACGTTGTTTATAAAGAGGAATTGCAAATGCTACAACACCGGGTCCAAGTAGCTTTGCAATCCATCCACCACCACTTTCCATATAATGTTGATATGGTATATCAAGCACGATAAATAGGAAAGCCATTAATCCTGTTGCTACAAGCATTGGAATGGTGAATGGTGTTGGAAATAATTTATAGATTTTTTTAGATAATTGATATAATAGCACCGTAAAAAGAACCCAACCGATTCCGATTAATATTTGGCTCATCGCGACTCTCTTTCCTTCCTATTCGCAAGATATTGTCCTGTATGTCCTGCGACAATAATAATTAAAAATGTACTCGCTACAACTGTAATGAAAAGAGAAATTCCTTTACTCATAAAAAAAGCACCGTAATTCATTAGGCCAAGCGTTGGCGGAATTAATAAAAACGGCATAATAGCAACGAGTGTTTCTGCTCCTAAATCGAACCATTTCACTGGAAGAACTTTTAGGCTAAGTAAAACAAGTAAGAGGAACATTCCAATCAAACTTCCTGGAATCGGAATATTTAACATTTCTTGCACCCAAGTTCCAACCATATAAAACACGTAAAGAGCAGCAATTTGGACAAGAATCTTTGTAAATTTCATGTTCATCATCCCTCATGTTTATACGATCTTCTGTTAATATCTTTATCATAGTATAAATTGTAAAAAGCTGCAATTTATCAACTTGACAGCAAAAACAGCCTATGTTATACGCTTACAACCTTGATATGACTGCATTTTCAAACGAAAATTACGTCAAAAACCTTGACCTAATATAAAAAGTTTTTATTTTCTGAATTTAAAAGACTATTATTTCAATAAAATAATCTTTTTATCCTTAAACTTACATATATATAAAGTGAAACTTTAATCATTGAGGTTTTCCTCATCCCCATTAATTATTATCCCTCACCAAGCGGATTTGTACCGGATAAACAAGA
Organism: Bacillus sp. MT94; assembly: GCF_058792475.1. Classification (NCBI taxonomy): domain Bacteria; kingdom Bacillati; phylum Bacillota; class Bacilli; order Caryophanales; family Bacillaceae; genus Bacillus; species Bacillus sp. MT94. The sequence goes on from NZ_JBXAEZ010000004.1 coordinate 199,766, forward strand.
TAGGTGGTGAACATATGCCCAAAAAAGTTCTCATTTTTTGTGATCCTGGGATTGATGATACGATGGCTCTCCTCTTAGCATTCTTTATCGATGAAATAGAAATCGTCGGTATCGTTGCTGATTACGGCAATGTTCCAAAAAAAATGGCCGTAGAAAATGCTCATTTTTTTAATAACGAAACAAAGAATAGAAATATCAAGATATTCGGTGGTTCAGAACGTCCCCTTACAGGTGCCCCACCTGCGTTTTTTACGGATGTACATGGGAAACAGGGGCTCGGTCCAATTATTCCAAAGGTGAATGTGACTAACGGAGAAATGGAGAATTTTTTTGAAGTCATTCCTCTTATTGAACAGTATAAAGATGAATTAATCATTGTAAGTTTAGGAAGACTTACCTCCCTAGCAATTTTATTCATCGTATGTAAACAGTTAATGAAGCAAGTTAAATCTTACTACGTAATGGGCGGTGCCTTTTTACATCCTGGTAATGTTACCCCTATTTCCGAAGCAAACTTTTATGGCGATCCTACTGCTGCTAATATAGTCCTTCAATCTACAGCTAACATGTATATATACCCATTAAACGTTACCCAATATTCCGTCATTACACCAGAAATGGCAGAGTATATTGAAGCAAAAGGAAAAGCCCCACTTCTCAAACCTTTATTCGATCATTATTACTACGGATATTATAAAGACGCCCTACCACATTTAAAAGGCAGCCCTTTCCATGACACAATGCCAATACTCGCTTTATTTGATAACTCTATGTTCACGTATCATAAATCACCTATTGTTGTCATGACAGAATCCTCTGCACAAGGAGCAAGCATAGGGGAATTTCGCTCTTTAGTGAACCAGAAGCCATTTATTGATTGGCCGGTTCATCAAATCGCAATTGATTTTGACTATAACCGCTTCTTCAAACATTTCATGTCACTTATGACGGGTGAACAATTTTAGCATAAAAAAACAGACCGTGATTTCTCACGGTCTGTCGTTTATTTTCTACAATTATCGTTTGATGTTATAGAAAGATTTGATACCATCGTAAACAGCGATTTCGCCTAGTTCGTCTTCGATGCGTAATAATTGGTTGTACTTAGCAATACGGTCAGTACGGCTCATAGAACCAGTTTTGATTTGGCCAGCGTTAGTTGCAACTGCGATGTCAGCGATTGTAGCATCTTCAGTTTCACCAGAACGGTGAGATACAACTGCTGTGTAACCAGCACGTTTAGCCATTTCGATAGCTTCGAAAGTCTCAGTTAAAGTACCGATTTGGTTAACTTTAATTAAGATTGAGTTAGAGATACCTTTTTCGATACCTTCAGCAAGTTTTTGAGTGTTAGTTACGAATAAATCGTCACCAACTAATTGTACTTTATCACCGATACGCTCAGTTAATAATTTGTGACCATCCCAGTCGTTTTCGTCTAAACCATCTTCGATAGAGATGATTGGGAAGTCTTTGCAAAGCTCTTCATAGAAATCAACCATTTCTGCAGAAGTTAAGCCAGTACGGCCTTCGCCTGCAAGGTCATATTTACCAGTTTCTTTGTTGTAGAACTCAGAAGAAGCAACGTCCATTCCTAAGAATACGTTCTCGCCAGCTTTGTAACCAGCTTTTTCGATAGCTTCGATGATTACTTCTAAAGCTTCACGGTTAGAACCAAGGTTTGGAGCGAATCCACCTTCGTCACCTACTGCAGTGTTAAGACCTTTGTCATGTAATACAGCTTTAAGTGCATGGAATACTTCAGCACCCATACGGATTGATTCTTTGAATGTTGGAGCACCAACTGGTAAGATCATGAACTCTTGGAAGTCAACGTTGTTATCAGCGTGAGAACCACCGTTGATGATGTTCATCATTGGAGTTGGTAATTGTTTTGCATTGAATCCACCAAGGTAACGGTATAATGGAAGACCTACGAAGTCAGCTGCTGCGTGAGCTACTGCCATAGATACACCAAGGATAGCGTTAGCGCCTAGTTTACCTTTGTTTGGAGTGCCATCTAATTCGATCATAGCACGGTCGATACCAGCTTGGTCAGTTACATCGAAACCAGCGATTTCTGGAGCGATAATTTCGTTAACGTTGTTTACTGCGTTAACAACACCTTTACCAAGGTAACGAGATTTGTCACCGTCACGTAATTCTACTGCTTCGTGCTCACCAGTAGATGCACCACTTGGTACGATAGCGCGTCCGAAAGCGCCGCTTTCTGTGTAAACTTCTACTTCTACAGTTGGATTACCACGAGAGTCAAGGACTTCGCGAGCATAAACATCAATAATTGTTGACATAATAAATTCTCTCCTTTTTATATAAGCAAATTATTTAATAATTGTTTTACCTGTCATTTCTTTCGGTTGTTCCACATTTAAAAGTGTAAGCATTGTTGGAGCGATATCTCCTAAAATACCACCTTCACGAAGCTCTACATCATTTTTTGTAACGATGAAAGGAACCGGGTTAGTTGTATGAGCTGTCATAGGACCGCCATCAGCAGTTAACTCCTGATCAGCATTACCATGGTCAGCAGTAATAAGTGCTACACCATCTTTTGCAAGAATCGCTTCTACAACTTTTCCTAAACATTCGTCAGTTGCTTCTACTGCTTTAATTGTTGGTTCCATCATCCCAGAATGGCCAACCATATCACAGTTCGCAAAGTTAAGAATGATAACATCATGTTTATCATTTTCGATTTCATTTACTAAAGCGTCCGTTACTTCGTAAATGCTCATTTCAGGTTTCAAGTCATACGTTGCAACCTTTGGTGAGTTAATTAAGATACGCTCTTCTCCTGGGAATTCAGCCTCACGACCACCGCTAAAGAAGAATGTAACGTGCGGATACTTTTCAGTTTCCGCGATGCGAAGTTGCTTTAATCCCGCTTGCGCAACAACTTCACCTAAAGTGTTATCAAGGTTCATTGGCTTGAATGCCACGTAACCATCTACAGTTTCACTGAAGTGTGTCATACATACGAATTCTGGAATGTGAGGTACTTTTTCACCACGATCGAACTCACGGAAGTCTTCGTTTGTAAATACACGAGCAATTTGAATTGCACGGTCTGGACGGAAGTTATAGAAGATAACTGCATCATCATCATTGATTGTTGCAACTGGCGTGTTATCTTCGTTAACAATTACAGACGGCAATACGAATTCATCATAGATACCGTTCGCATAAGAGTCTTCTACACACTCTTCTGCTGATTTATAAGTAGGGCCTTCACCATTCACCATAGCACTGTAACATTTTTCTACGCGATCCCAACGCTTGTCACGGTCCATAGAGTAATAACGACCAGAGATAGTCGCGAATTGTCCTACTCCTGTTTCTTTAATTACTTCATTCGTTGCATCGATATAACCTTTTGCTGTTTGTGGTCCAACATCGCGGCCGTCTAAGAATGCATGGATATAAACTTTCTCCACGCCTTCTTTTGCTGCTAAGCGAAGAAGAGCAAACATATGGTTCATGTGACTGTGCACACCACCGTCAGAAAGTAAACCGAATAAATGAAGTGCAGTACCTTTTTCTTTTACGCTTTTAATTGCATTTTGGAAAGTTTCGTTCTTATCGAACTCACCTTCACGAATTGCAACGTTAACGCGTGTTAAGCTTTGATATACTACGCGGCCAGCACCGATATTTAAGTGACCAACCTCAGAGTTACCCATTTGACCTTCTGGAAGACCTACCGCCTCGCCACAAGCTGTAAGCGTTGTATGAGGGAATTTGTTCCAGTAACCATCAAAATTAGGTTTCTTAGCTTGTGCTACAGCATTCCCGTAAGTTTCTTCACGAAGTCCGAAACCGTCAAGAATGATTAAAGCTGTTGGCTTTCTCATTTTACCGCCCCCAGAAGACCTAAGAACGAAGCAGGCTCTAAGCTAGCACCGCCAACTAAAGCGCCGTCGATGTCAGATTGTGCCATATACTCTTTAATGTTTTCTGGTTTTACGCTACCGCCGTATTGGATACGAACAGCTTCTGCAGCTTCTGGAGAAACAGCTTCTGCAACAACTTTACGGATGTGCGCACATACTTCGTTTGCATCTGCAGAAGAAGAAGATTTACCTGTACCGATAGCCCAGATTGGCTCATAAGCGATAACAGTTGCTTTAACTTGCTCTTCTGTTAAACCTGCAAGTGCTTTTGTCACTTGACCTGCTACTAGATCAAATGTTTTTCCGCTTTCGCGCTCTTCTAAAGTCTCACCACAACATACGATTGGTGTTAAACCATGTTCAAATGCTGCGATAGTCTTTTTGTTTACTGACTCATCTGTTTCAGCAAACATTTCACGACGCTCAGAGTGGCCAAGTACTACATAGCCAACTTTTAAGTCGCTAAGTGCTACTGGGCTAATTTCGCCAGTGAATGCACCATTTTTTTCGAAGTGCATGTTTTGTGCACCTACTTGTAAGTCAGTTCCTTCAGTTGCTGCTACAAGGCGCTCTAAGAATAGAGCTGGAGAGCAAACTACTGCATCAACAGCTGAAGCTGCTGGGATTTGACCTTTAACTTCCTCTACGAAGCTAACTGCTTCAGATAGAGTTTTATTCATTTTCCAGTTACCTGCGATAATTGGTTTACGCATGCTTTGCACCGTCCTTTTTCTTTGGCTGCTACTTATTTGTCGTTAAGACAAACTACACCTGGAAGCTCTTTACCTTCCATGAATTCTAATGACGCACCGCCGCCAGTAGAAATGTGGCTCATTTTATCAGCCATACCGAATTTTTCAACAGCTGCTGCAGAGTCACCACCGCCGATAACAGAGTATGTATCTTCTGCATCTGCTAATGCTTGTCCTACTGCTTTTGTACCTTCTGCGAATGGAGTCATTTCGAATACACCCATTGGTCCATTCCATACAACAAGCTTAGAATTTTTAATTACATCTGCATAAATTTCACGTGTTTTAGGACCGATGTCCACGCCTTCCCAGTTAGAAGGGATAGAGTCGATACCAACAATTTTAGTTGTTGCAGTTTCAGAGAATTCCTCAGTGATTACAACATCAACTGGCATGTAGAAGTTTACGCCTTTTTCTTTTGCAAGTTGCATAAATTCTTTAGCTAGTTCAATCTTGTCGTCTTCACATAGAGATAGACCAATTTCATGACCTAAAGCTTTAACGAATGTGTAAGCAAGTCCGCCACCGATGATTAAGTTATCTACTTTGTCTAATAGATGACGAATTACACCGATTTTATCTTTTACTTTCGCACCACCGATGATAGCTGTAAATGGACGTTCTGGGTTAGAAAGTGCTTTACCAAGTACATCTAACTCTTTTTCCATTAATAGACCAGATACTGCTGGTAGGTAGTCTGCGATACCTGCTGTAGAAGCATGAGCACGGTGAGCTGCACCGAATGCATCGTTTACGAAGATGTCAGCAAGTGCTGCAAATTCTTTCGCAAGTTCTGCATCGTTCTTTTCTTCGCCCGCATAGAAACGTACGTTTTCAAGAACTAATACGTCGCCTTCGTTCATTGCTGCAACCATTTCTTGTGCAACTGGTCCGAATGCTTCGTCCGCTTTTTTAACATCTTTACCAAGAAGCTCGCCTAAACGTGCTGCTACTGGAGTAAGACGTAATTCTTCTACTGCTTGACCTTTTGGACGGCCTAAGTGGCTTGCTAAAATAACTTTCGCACCTTGCTCTACTAAATATTGAATTGTAGGAAGAGCTGCACGGATACGAGTTTCATCTGTAATTTTGCCTTCTTTCATAGGTACGTTGAAATCAACGCGGCAAAATACACGCTTACCTTTTAAATCTACGTCACGAATTGATTTTTTGTTCATTGGATTTCCCTCCGACTACTAGTTAGGATTGACAAAACCCATTCAAAAGCTTAACACATTTGCTTTTAAAACGAAAGAAGAGAGAGAGGGAACAAACCCTCTCCCTCGTTTTGTCATTGATAACTTATATAATTAAGAATTAAAGACCTTTTGAAGTCATGTAAGCTGCTAAGTCTACTACGCGGTTAGAGTAACCAGTTTCGTTATCGTACCAAGAAAGTACTTTAACCATGTTACCTTCCATTACCATTGTAGATAATGCATCGATTGTAGAAGAAGCTGTACATCCGTTATAGTCGATAGATACTAATGGCTCTTCGCTGTATCCAAGGATACCTTTTAATTCGCCTTCAGCTGCTGCTTTGAATGCTGCGTTTACATCTTCAACTGTTACTTCTTTGTCAAGTTCAACAACTAAGTCAACAAGAGAAACGTTAGCAGTTGGAACACGTACAGCGCCACCGTTTAATTTACCTTTAAGTTCTGGTAATACTAATGCTACAGCTTTAGCTGCACCAGTAGATGTTGGGATCATGTTTTCAGCTGCTGCACGAGCACGACGTAAATCTTTGTGTGGTAAGTCTAAGATTTGTTGGTCGTTAGTGTAAGAGTGAATTGTTGTCATCATTCCGCGTTTTACGCCGAATTTTTCGTTTAATACTTTAGCGAATGGAGCTAGACAGTTTGTAGTACAAGAAGCGTTAGATACTACGTTGTGGTTAGCTGCATCGTATTGTTCATGGTTAACACCCATAACTACAGTGATATCTTCGTCAGAAGCTGGAGCTGAGATGATAACTTTCTTAACTGATCCACCTAAGTGTTTTTCAGCGTCTGATTTTTTAGTGAAACGGCCAGTAGATTCTACTACTACTTCTACTCCGTAGTCGCTCCATGGTAATTGAGCTGGGTCACGCTCAGCGATAACTTTAATTTCTTTACCGTTAACAACGATGCTGTTTTCGTTAGCAGATACTTCTGCATTTAAAGTTCCGTGAACTGTGTCATATTTTAAAAGGTGAGCTAATGTTTTAGCATCTGTTAAGTCGTTGATTGCTACTACTTCTACCTCAGAGTTGTTAAGAGCTGCGCGGAATACGTTACGTCCGATACGTCCAAATCCATTAATACCAATTTTAGTCATTTGAATTTCCTCCTTGGGGGATTATATTAAAGGGTAAAACCCTTTGTTAATTGTTTTGCTGCACCTTCATCTGTAATTAGAATTGAAGTGTGCCCTTGCTTTATTACAGCCTGTATTGCTTTTGCCTTTGAAGAACCTCCAGCGACTGCAACAACGTGAGATACATTTTGTAAATCCTCAAGTTGCATACCAACTGTTCTTACTTTATGAACAACATTTCCTTCTTCATTAAAGTAGTAACCGAAAGCTTCGCCAACTGCTTCGCTTGCTTGAATCTTTAACCAATCTGCTTCTGAAGTACTTCTGCGACGTGCCATTGTTAACGCATCACCTATTCCATGAATGACGATATTGGAAGATCGAATCAACTCAAGAACTTCTTTCACGGAAGGCTCTGTCACAATAGACGCATATGCTTCGCTACTAACATGGTCTGGAACATACAATAAGCGATAATTACTCATCGTATTTTGCGCCATCTTGGCACAAATGGTATTGGCTTCTAATTCAACACCTTCTCCAATTCCACCACGTGCTGGGACAAATAGCATATGTAAATCTTTGCAATCAAGTTGCATCATGTCCGCAGCAGCAGCTAGCGTAGTTCCTCCAGCCACAGCAACGATATTATTCGCTGTCAGACGGTCTTTTATACAAGTCACACAAGCACGGCCCATCTCCAGTTTGACCCAAGGTGATTCATCACTATCACCAGGGACAACGAAAACTTCATCCAAGTCTAATGTTTCCTTAAGTTGCTTTTCTAAAACCTTTAACCCGGAAATTTCTTTCATAAAGTCTTCCAAAGCAAGAACTAAAGCTGTTCCTTCTTCTGTCAAAGTCATTCCAGAAGAAGCGACGTGAACTAAGTTTTGTTCTTTCAAAACTTGAACTTCACTTCGCAATACTCGTTCTGTCATACCGAGGCTTGCTGATAAGTTTCTTCTTCCAATCGGCTGCATGAGCCTAATGTATTGAAGAATTTGCATTCTCGTTTGCATAACAGGTAGCAGATCAGGTAATAATTTTTTTGTATTCTGAATCCATGAGCGCATATCTTTTCTCCTCACTACATTGGTTCATTTTCCCTTGTGGTCACTTTACGTCCCGTAGTGACATTTTGTGTCCCACATAGGTTAAAAAAATAATCCCTGCTACGTGTATTATTGTAACAGGAGATAGAAACTTATTCAACTCTTAACTGCATTCTTTATATAGTTTATTATGACACCTTTGTGAATGTTACCATATTCTACTTGTTTTCCGTCCATTTCTACAACCGGAATCATTAAGTGATATTTTTCTAAAAGGTCATTATCTTCATATATATCTATTTCCTCGATTTGAAAAGAATATTCACATTGTACTTCCTGTAAAACTTGTTTCGCCTTCACGCAAAGGCCACAATCTTTTTTAGTATACAGTACAACTTTCATCTTCTTCACCTATCCGATCGTTTTTCGTAATGACGAAGCTGGGATATGCATTTGTTCTCTATACTTCGCCACTGTTCTTCGAGAAATAACAATTTCATGCTCTTCTTCTAATAATTTTGAAATCTTTTGATCTGAAAGTGGCTTTTTCTTATCCTCTGCCCCAATTAGCGTTTGAATAAATTGTTTTACACGTTTTGTAGAAACTGCTTCATCTTCAGTCGTCGAAACGGCATTGCTAAAGAACGATTTCATCTCAAATAAACCGTGTGGTGTTTGCACATATTTATTTCGCGTCGCACGACTAATTGTTGATTCATGCACACTTAACTCTTCCGCTACCTCTTTTAAAGCGAGAGGTCTTAAATACTCTGGACCTTTCCAGAAGAAATCACGTTGTTTTTCCATAATAATATTCATCACTTGCAGCAGCGTCTGTTTTCTCTGCTTCAAACTGCGCATAATCCACTGCACATGCTGATACTTTTCTGATACGTAAGATGCTACTTCACTTTCACTATTATTAAGAAGCGCACTATATTCAGAATGAATTTCAATTCTCGGCATATTTCTCTCATTCATTTGTAAAACGAGGCGATCGCCATCTTTTTTCACCGCCATATCAGGCACAATATAAAGTGGTTTATCTGAAGAAAACGCAAGACCTGGTTTTGGTTGTAATGACGTTATACAATTTACCGCACTCTGTAATTCCTCATTACTACATTTCAACACTTGAACGAGCTTTCGCCAATCTTTCTTCACAAAATAAGCGAAATGATCTTCTACAACCTCTTCTGCTAATCCATTCCGTCTTTGTAAGCGCTTCAATTGCAAGGTTAAACATTCCTGAATATTACGCGCCCCTACCCCTGCTGGTTCCAGTGATTGGACAAGCTCTACAGAGCGGTCGACTACATGAATTTGCGCAGAAAGGAGCTCTGCTAACTCTTCATTCGTTTCTTGTAAATATCCATTTCCATCCATGTTCATAATAATGAAAGAAGCTACTTTTCGCTCTTCTTCATCTATTTTATAATACTGTATTTGATTTAATAAATGTTGCTGAATCGTTGTAGAATCCACACTGTAGATCTCCATCTGATTCTCGACTTGTTTGCTGGTACTTTTACTGTTGTTAGAGCTCTTTTTCTTCTCCCTCTCAAAACCACCTAACTCAATAAGGGGATTCTCTAACGATTGCTCATACAAAAACTCCGATAATTCTTGTACATTATACTGGAGCATTGTAATCGCTTGCCTTAACTCTTGTGTCATTGCCAAACGTAAGCTTTGTTCTTGTAAAAGACTTGCCTTCAAACTAATCTCCCCCTTGTTTCTATTGTACAATAAGTTTGGTAAAAGGAGAATGCTATCACAGACACCCATTCCAAAATATTATTAATTTATATGTATTAATGAGATTTACAACTTACAACCTAAATTTGAATAATATTGAAAGAAAATAATAACATTAAAATTTAACACTAAGTACTAATAGTAAATATTAATACAAGATGTTAAAATGAGCAACAAAAAAGAGAAGATCCCATCTTCTCTTCCACTAATCAACTATTTTTCAAAAGCTGAAATAACTTCAAGCTCTTACCACTTCGCAAAATACCCTTTGGATATACTTTCGCAGCAAATAAAGAAATCAGGCTAATACTACTTAACAAAACCAATATAGACATTGCAATTTCCATACCACTCACAGACCCATTAATAATCCTAACTACCATACTAATTGGAGCTGTAAACGGAACATATGATGTCACCCTTGATACTAGCCCTTCAGGGTTATCAAGTACTACTAATAACTCCACCACTAAGCTTCCCATCAATATAAGAGTAATCGGCATCGTTGTTCCGGATAATTCTTCTGGCCTGCTTACCATAGAACCAAACACTGCGAAAAGTGCCGCATAAACGAAGTAACCGAGAACAAAATATAACAAGAAATATGCAGCATGCTCACCTGTAATCATATTTACATCAATATTCACTCCAAAAAACGAATCCGATACCTTAAAAATTCCAGATTTAATATATAGCGCCATAATAAGGAAGAAAATAAATAACTGTGTCAAACTAGCAAGACCGACTCCTAATATCTTCCCAAAGACCATGTGAACAGGCGACACCTTCGTTACCATCACTTCCATAACACGCGACGCCTTCTCTGACGCTACCGCTGTAGCAATCGCATTTCCATACGAAGTAATTGCTAAGTACATAATCGCTACTAATAAATACACCAGTAAGAATGAGCTTGTTTCTTCGTTATTTAAGTTTTGCTTTTTTGCTTGCACGTTCATCGTCAGTGATTTCACAGCCTCTTCTGATAACTGTTGTTTAACTACTGCACTTTGAAAATACTGATTTTGTACAAAGACCTGCGCACTTTGAATCAACTTAGGATTATCCACCTTCATAAAGTAATCTAATACTGGTTCAGCACCCGCACCCTCTTTTAATATAAAGAGCGCTTCGACTTTCTTATCTAACAAATCTTGCTTATATTGATTTAATTTTGTTTTATCGCCTAAAGACCAATCCCATTCTGGAAGAGCTTTACTAAGATTAGATTGATCCAAAGTAACATTAGGTGCTTCGGAAATAAATACAACTTTTGCTTTTTCTTTCTCTCCAGAAAACTTTTGTACTAAAGTTGGAAAGGAGAATAAGAATATCCCTCCCCCTATTAATAACAATGTCATCCCAATAAATATTTTCGTCCTCACACGATCCCAATACGTTTGCCCTAAAACAATCCAGAAATTCCTCATTACTTATGCACCCGCCTTTTCAACAAAGATTTGATGTAAAGAAGGTTCTTTAATAGAAACATCTCGGATATATTGTTTAGTTTTAATGTCTTCAAGCAGCGAAAATGCATCCTCTCCATCATTAACTTTAATCATGAACGTACGATTAACTTTTTCAAAATTGAAATTTTTCTTCTTAAGAATAGGTTCAATATCCCCTTCCGTTTGCAACGTCATATATTTGTATTGATAACTTTTCTTAATATCTGACAAGGCACCCGATAATACAAGTTGACCATTTTTCATAATACAAATTTCCTCACAGAACGTTTCTACACTGTCCATTTGATGACTACAGAAGATAATCGTTTTTCTTTGCGCGATTAACTCGAGCACAACATTTTTTAACATCTCTGCATTTACAGGATCCAATCCACTAAATGGTTCATCTAGTATGATGAATTCCGGATTATGCAATATCGCTGAAATCAATTGAATTTTTTGTTGATTTCCCTTTGACAATTCCTCTGTTTTCTTCTTTAAATGTGGTGTCATTTCTAATTTTTCTAGCCACTGTAACGCATGCCTTTTTGCAAGATTAGCTGGCATTCCTTCTAACTTGCCGAAATACACCAATTGCTCCACTACATTCATTTTCGGGTATAATCCACGCTCTTCTGGTAAATAGCCAATAGATAGGTCTTTCTTTGAAAAAGGGCGATTATTCCATAGAATTTGGCCGCTATCCGGTTTGATTAAATCTAAGATCATACGAATCGTTGTCGTCTTACCAGCACCATTTCGGCCCAGCATCCCTAAAATTCCACCTTCTTCTACACGTATATTTAAATCATTAACGGCTTTATATTCACCAAATGTTTTATTTAATCCTTGAATTTCAAATGCCATCCATAACAGCTCCTTTTAGCTTTTTACGAAATAAATAACCGCCATTCCTAATACAATCCCGCCTATCATCAAAAAAAACTTTTTCATCACTATTGCCTCCTTCATTTACTTGTTAAGTTGTATCTTTATCATAGACTTCTTTCTGATGCTATTGTCCGCAATCCGTACTGTATTTACCGTAAAAAAGCGAACCACTCTTATGTGGTTCACCGCAATTTCAACAGATGAAGTTGATTGTATGAAAACTTCTTAAATGTTATTATAAAAATATTCAGAAATTAAATGATATACCTACAAAGAGAGGTGTCCAAACCGTTGCAGATACAACGTAACTTCGTTTTCATTTTATGTGTAACTATCCTGTATTTTTGCTTACAAGGCTATATCTTATATAAAATAAACCAACCATATAGTGGAGTTTTTATTTCTAAAACAGACTCAGCTACATACACAATAGCAAAAATTAAATCCTCCGGTTGGGCTTTTCATACGGACTTAAAAGAAGGAGATATAATCTATTCGATTAATAAGGAAAAGCCTCATTTAGGAATACTTCCTGAATATCAAAACCAATCACTAAATGCATCTGAAATACAAATTAAAAAAGACGATATCACCCAAGCCTATAAAGGAACACAACATTTCATTGATTATCGTGACAAAATCATTTCTGTATACTTCCCCTTCCTACTCGCTTTTATTTGTTTAGGGTTATCTATTTTTCTTTATACAAAGAAGCCTTTGAACCGAGAAACATTCTTTTTGATCACGTTTCTATTCATGACTTCCTCAAGTCTTCTAATTGCAGTTGAATCTGGTAAAGGTGATTTTATCGCTCTCATTATTTTAAGTATTGTATTTCAAGGTACACCTATGTCTCTCATTTTATTGTTGAATGAATTATTCAAGAAAAAGCAACTATACGTCATTTCTATGAGATTTCTAAAAATCGATATTGCAATTGGAATTATTTTACTATTACTCTCTAATTTAACGATGTTCATTCCATTTCCAATAGTTAATACCGATGGATTAGAACTAATTTACCTTTCAATAAATATTATCTTTTGTATATATTTTTTAATCCGTGCCTATATCAAATATCACAGTACAGTACATAAACCATTTTTAAAATTAATGCTCACGATTCATTCCATTGCCTTCTTTCCGTTCGTTACACTCTATGCTCTTCCAGATGCAATATTCAGAACACCGATTCTCTCAGCAGATATTGGCGCTATGTTCCTAATCGCTCTTCCAATCGGTTATTTTTATTTAGTAGCGACGAAGCAGATTTTTGATATAGAGTTTGTATTTGATCGTTTACGGTATTACGCATTTCTGTCACTAATTCCAACTCTATTAATTGCAATCATTACGAGCTGGAGCATTTATTACAAAGACAATTTTCTCTCTCGACTGCTGCAAAGTTTTATTATTATTTTTCCGTTAAATATTCTATTTCTCATATTAAAAGAAAGATTAGATTTTACATTTCGTAATCACCTCTTTCGGACTAAAACAAACTTATACGTAAACATTGAACAGTTTACCGCACAGCTATCATCTATTATGAAAACAGAAGAGTTAGAGAAAAAATTCACTAATGAAATCGTTTCAATGTTGAAACCTTCTTTTATTCAATTTGTTCAATATGATATGAAAGAAAACACATATACACAATGCAACGGATATGGACAAACGAAAGATTTCACACTTTCTAAAAAGAAAAAATGGAGTATGGCAGCATTACTAATTAATGATTTATTAGAGGATGATGGATGCATCGGTATTTACTTATACTCTACTAAACATATAAAACACTACATCTGGATTGGAACAAAAGTGAATAATATTAAATATAATACGCATGAAAAATCATGGTTCATCACTGTCACGACATACGTCCGTCTTATTTACGAAAACTTGTATACCATTAATGAAATTATTCATTCTCTAGAGCAGGAGAGTTTAGAATCCAAAACAAATTCTGCAAGCTTATCACGCCTACTCTTTCAAATTTCTGAACAAGAAAGGCGCCGACTTGCTTCAGATTTACACGACTCTGCATTACAAGATCAAATTGTATGGTACCGCAAACTAGACTCTTTATTAAAAAACAAATCCGTTCCACTAGAATTAAAAAATGAACTAAAAAAAATCCATTTCGGTATGCACGATGTAATACAACAAATTCGCGACACATGTAATGAATTGCGTCCATCACTTTTATCAGATGCTGGTTTAATTGGTGCATTAAGAGAATTGCTAGCCCAAACACAATTGCGTGTGCAGTTTCAAATTCAATTTGATCATGAATCAATTCAAGAACATCATTACGATTTTGACAAAATTTTATCTTTATATCGTATCATTCAAGAACTACTAACAAACGCAGATAAACATTCCGAGGCAACCATCGTATCGATTTTTTTATGGGAAGAGAATAACTGTATTTTCCTAGACTACCGAGACAACGGCAAAGGTTTTAATATAGACACTCCCTACTCTCCTAAGCAGCATATGGGGCTTTCCGGTATAAAAGGAAGGCTTCAATCAATTGGTGGAGAAATACATATAGTATCCGAAGCTAAAAAAGGACTTCAAATAAACATTACAGTTCCGAGGTGGTAAATAATGATTCGAGTATTAATTGTAGATGATCATCAAATTGTAGGCGAAGGAACAAAGAGCATGATTGAATTAGAAGAAGATATGCAAGCAGAATATATTTTAAATGAACAGGAAGCACTCATAAAAAGTGACGCTACACCTTTTGACGTATACCTCTTGGATATGAATATGCCCAATTGTAGTGGTATTGAACTCGCTCAGAAAATATTACATATTCAAACAGATGCAAAAATCATTTTATATACAGGTTTTGAATACGTATCCCAATTCAATTTATTAATAAACTCTGGTATCAGCGGCATTATTAGTAAATCAGCTTCTCAACAAGAGCTATTAATGGCAATTCGTGCAGCTGTAAACGGATATACTTTACTTCCTATTTCGTTATTACGTCAACTACGTACAGACGATATAACAACTCAACAACTTAAAAATAAAACCGCTCTTCTTACACAAAAAGAATTAGAAATCTTAGAATCCGTCTCTAAAGGAAGTAGCAATAAACAAATTGCTGATGAACTGTACATGAGTTCAAGAGCTGTAGAATACAACCTAACAAAAATCTTCAAAAAATTAAAAGTAGGATCACGCTCCGAAGCTTTAACAGAAGCAATGAGACAAGGCATTTTGAAAGTACACATATAAAATGAAACTTCCATCAGTTTGTTTTGTTTAACCCTTAAATAATGAGATAAATAAAAAAAGTCCTAACCTACAAAACGTAAGTTAGGACTTTTTAACGCGCCCAGAGGGATTCGAACCCCCGGCAGACGTGGTACCGGAAACCACCGCTCTATCCGACTGAGCTATGGGCGCATGATTATAGAAAACACTTCATTTTCTTCTCATAATAATAGCAATAAAATCCATCTAAATCAATAAAAATATCCCCGTAATACCTTATGCATCTTAGCTAAAAGCATATAAAATCTATTTCACCCCTAAATTTTCCAATCATAAATTCACCCCAACTCACAAATTATAATCTTTGAATTGATATTCCAAAGGGGGCTTCATTCAATGACTGTAATTACAAAATTAAAGCAGACTGTTTCTGGATTAAAAAGTGCCCAAGCTAGCTTAGAGGGATTCGCTCTTGATACGGATAACCAACAAGCTAAGCAACTTTTCCAAACAGCTGCGCAGCAAACACAAACGATTATCGATTCTTTAAACCC
Source organism: Bacillus sp. MT94 (assembly GCF_058792475.1). NCBI lineage: Bacteria > Bacillati > Bacillota > Bacilli > Caryophanales > Bacillaceae > Bacillus > Bacillus sp. MT94. The sequence continues at coordinate 215,673 of NZ_JBXAEZ010000004.1, forward strand.
ACGTGTTGAAGAAGTCCAACAAGAAGAACCACAATACTCACAGCAATAACGAACCAATCTTGCTGTGAAATAGAAAAAGGATGATATGCAGTCATCCTTTTTCTATCACATTACATATTGCAATAGAAATGGAATGATAATTATGCGAAAACTCGGCCTCATAACCGCATTATTTGCACTTCTATTTAGCTCTTTTACCGGATGTGATAATAGTCCTTTAGATAAAAAAGTGAAAGAAGAAGCAAAACGAACGGAGAAAGAAAAAGGTCCAAAGTTAACAAAGACGAGTACGGAATCCTTTAATCAATCTATATCACAAGGAGCGAAGAAAAGAGCTCTCGCTATGGATGAAATTATAAAAAGCACAGCAGTGAATTCAAATTTAGATCTCTACATAGCAGTTACACCTGAGCATCACGAAAGGTTTGGATTAAAGCCGTTGCGCAGCAAACTTCAAAAGCAACTAAGTGATGAGCACCCTACTTTCGATGTTCGTGTCAGTACAGATAAAAAAATCTTTATGTTACTCGAAAAACTCGAAAGAAAAATTAAGGAAAAAGAAGTATCTAAAGATGAAATTAATAAACAATTAAAATTCATTGGTAAAAAAATGGAGTCTAACACTTAACGCTTTTTAAAAGAAAAGGAAGGATTGCAATGTCTAGTAAAGATAAAAACTTAACCCCTGTACAACAGGAGTATAAAAAATTCGAACAAGAACGCGAACCGAAACGACCTGTCTTAAAAAATTGTATAAAAGCCTTTTTCGTCGGTGGTTTTATTTGCTTCATCGGACAACTCATTTCTACTTTTTACATCACATATTTTGATTTCACTGAACGCTCAGCAGGCAATCCAACAGTCGCAACGCTCATTTTCATCTCCATGTTACTAACTGGATTTGGTATATACGATCGTTTTGGACAGTTTGCCGGTGCTGGTACAGCTGTACCTGTTACTGGATTTGGTAACTCTGTTATTGCCGCATGTATTGAGCATCGAACGGAAGGATTTGTCCTTGGCGTTGGCGGCAATATGTTTAAACTAGCTGGTTCTGTTATTTTATTTGGTGTATTTTCCGCTTTCGTCATCGCACTTATTAAAACTATTCTCGTTCAATGGGGAGGGCTATAAATGTTACAAGGACACCGAACGTGGGTATTTGAAAACAAACCAGTCATTATCTCAACAGGGGTTGTCGGTGGACCATTTGAAGCAAAGGGGAACATCCCAGAAGACTTCGATATCCTTCATGAAGATTTATGGCTCGGACAAGATTCCTATGAAAAAGCACATAAGATTTTATTCGAAGAAGCTTGTAGTCGCGCTACTGAAAAAGCAGAGCTTCGTAAAGATGATATTCAATTCGTACTCGCAGGAGATTTAATTAATCAAATTACTCCAACAAGCTTTGCTTGCCGCACACTTGGGACTCCTTATCTCGGATTATTCGGGGCTTGCTCTACTTCTATGGAAGGTTTAGCACTTGGGGCAAGTATCGTAAATGCAAAAGGTGCAAAATATTTATTAACTGGAGCTTCAAGCCATAATACAGCTGTAGAAAAACAGTTCCGCTACCCTACCGAATACGGTGGACAAAAGCCGCCTACTGCACAGTGGACAGTAACCGGAGCAGGAGCCGCTATTTTAAGCGATACTGGACACGGTCCAAGAGTAACCTCTGCAACAATCGGCCGAGTGGTTGATATGGGATTAACGGATCCATTTAATATGGGAGGCGCAATGGCTCCAGCTGCAGTTGATACAATTGAAGCCCATTTACGTGAACGTCAAATTGATGCCTCTTACTACGATTTAATCGTAACAGGCGATCTCGGACATGTAGGACGCGAAATTGCTTATGACTTACTACATAAACACGGAACGAAAGTAACGAGCGAACAATTTCAAGATTGCGGAATTATCATTTATAGAGAAGGACAACCTGTCATAGCTGGTGCTAGCGGACCTGGATGTTCCGCAACAGTCGTATACGGTCATTTATTAAACCGAATGAAAAGAGGAGAGTTCAAAAAAATACTTGTCGTTGCGACAGGCGCTTTACTATCTCCACTTACATTCCAACAAGAAGAAACGATTCCGTGTATCGCTCACGCCGTTTCGATTGAATTTGGAGGTGCAACGCAATGATTTTTTTCTGGGCTTTCGTCATTGGCGGACTTATATGTGTAATCGGCCAACTTATGTTTGATGTCGGCAAACTAACACCTGCTCATACAATGGCAACACTCGTTGTTGCTGGAGCTATATTAGATGGATTTAATTTGTATGAGCCATTAATTGATTTCGCTGGAGCCGGGGCAACTGTACCTATTACAAGCTTTGGTAATGCCCTCGTTCATGGCGCAATGGAAGAAGCTGCAAAACATGGCATCGTTGGCGTTATTACCGGCATGTTTAAAGTAACGAGCGCCGGTGTATCAGCGGCTATTATTTTCGGCTTCATTGGAGCATTGTTATTCAAACCGAAAGGATAAGAGGTGTTTATATGACTGTTATCGCTAGCGTAAAAACTTGCCTTGCTAGTGTAAGGGGCGCTCAAGCAAGTTTAAGCTCCCTTTCATTAAATTCACAAGACGAAGAATCAAAACGCGTATTTCATGAATGTATGTTAGAAATGGACAGCGTCATCGCTGATTTAAAGGATAGAATTTCAGTATTAGAACGTGAAGAACCTCAATATAAAGGGTTTTAAGTAGACTGGAGGAAACGACTATGTCTCACCTGCCGGAATGGACACTTGTCATTCTTCGCTCTGTATTCATATTAATTATTTTATTCGCTATTACGAAATGGTTAGGCAAAAGACAAATCTCTCAGCTTTCCTTTTTTGAATACATAGCCGGAATGACGATTGGTGACATCGCTGCCCAAGTATCTACAGGGCTCGATTCAAAATTTTTTCACGGCGTCTTTGCGATACTCATTTTCGCTGTGGTACCTTTTTTAACAGGAATCCTCTCTTTAAAGAACAAAACAGCTCGGGACTTCTTTGAAGGGAAATCTACCGTATTAATAAAAGACGGAAAGATACTCGAAGATAACTTAAAGAAAGAAAAATATACGAGTGACGAATTACTGGAACTTCTCCGCGGAAAAAGTGCGTTCAGCGTAGCTGAAGTCGAATTTGCTGTCTTAGAACCGAGCGGAGAATTAAATGTATTATTAAAGAAAGATTCCCAGCCACTTACAGCAAAAGACATCGGTTTAAAAGTACCAAACGAGAAAGAACCACAAACTGTTATTATGGATGGAAATGTACTAGATGAACCTCTTTCAGCAAGCGGACATAACCGCGCTTGGCTACATTCAGAATTAGAAAAACTCGGTGTTGTTATTGAAAATGTCTTCCTCGGTCAAGTGGATTCATACGGACAACTTACTATCGACATTTACAATGACAAACTCCAAATGCCTTCTCCTCAAAACAAACCTTTATTATTAGCATCTTTAAAAAAATGTCATGCTGATCTTGAACTATTTTCCCTAGAAACAAAGTCGAAATCAGCAAGCGAAATGTATAGTAAAAACGCGAAACAAATTGAAAAGATTTTAAATAAAGTAACCTATCTTTTAAAAGACTAATTATCGAAAGAACGCTTCAGTTAAAAGGCGTTCTTTTCTTTTTTCTCCAGTTTTCATAACGTTTAAATTTATGTAATTCGGTTATGATGTTGAAGATACATAAGCAGGGAATTTCGAAAACATAGCGAATATTTCATGATACAACTACATATTTTTTTGATTTAAAGTGGTTTCGTTTGACCTTTATTGACCATAATTGTATTATAAGACTAAGAAAGCTTTATAAGGAGGAAATAACAGATGAATTTAATTCCTACAGTAATTGAACAAACAAATCGTGGAGAACGCGCTTACGATATTTACTCTCGACTATTAAAAGACCGCATCATTATGCTTGGTAGTGCAATTGATGACAACGTAGCTAACTCAATCGTTTCCCAGCTTTTATTCTTGGAATCTCAAGATCCAGAAAAAGATATTCACATCTACATCAACAGCCCTGGTGGTTCTATCACAGCGGGTATGGCAATCTATGATACAATGCAGTTTATTAAACCACAAGTATCAACAATCTGTATCGGTATGGCTGCATCTATGGGTGCATTCTTACTTGCAGCAGGTGAAAAAGGAAAACGTTATGCACTTCCAAACAGTGAAGTAATGATTCACCAACCACTTGGTGGAGCACAAGGTCAAGCGACTGAAATCGAAATCGCTGCAAAACGTATCCTATTCTTACGTGAAAAACTAAACCAAATTCTTGCTGACCGCACTGGTCAACCACTTGAAGTACTACAACGCGACACAGACCGCGACAACTTCATGACAGCAGAAAAAGCTTTAGAATACGGTTTAATCGATAAGATCTTTACAAATCGTTAATACTTAAAAGCGAAAGCGGCTCGTTTAGAATCGCAGGGCGATGGAGCCCCTGATTCCGAGGCGCTTTTTGCCTCGAATGAAGGGGCGAAACAACCGGAGATTCTAGCCGCTGGAGCTAGATATAACTAAAAGTGGAAGCGCCCTATAATTGGGCGCTTCTTTTATATATTGTTCCCCGCTCACATACCCCATCCAGTATCCCTCTAAATATATCAACGATTTTTCAATTATATCGAACAAAACTCAAATTATATCAACGATTTTTTTAATATATCAACGGTTCGACACAACATATCGATTTACCGACAATCTCCGACAAGGACAAACCAGCTAAATACCCCTCCCCGCTAATCCGCACAAACAACAAAACAAAAAAACTATCGCATATACGCGATAGCTCTTTATTGTACATATGCAGCTAATGCTTCTAAAGCCTCTTCTGCATCTGAACCTTCTGTTGTAATTGTTATCATGCTTCCAGTTCCAATTGCTAAGCTCATAATCCCCATTATGCTCTTTGCATTTACTGTCTTTCCATCTTTCTCAATAAAGATATCTGCATGAAAGCGATTTGCCTCTTGTACAAACAACGCAGCCGGACGTGCTTGTAAACCGTTTTTTAATGAAACCTGAACTCGTTTTTGAACCACAGCTCCATTTCCCCTTTAACCTCTTATTTTTTTGCTACCGTTTCCCCCGCGCGTAATTTCTCTGCAATTTCATCGATTTTACGCAAACGATGATTAATACCCGATTTACTAATTTTCCCCCCGGATACCATCTCACCTAACTCTTTCAATGTTACATCTTGATAATCTCTTCGTAGTTGCGCAATCTCTTGTAGTTTATCTGGCAATATATCAAGACCAACCGTCTCATCAATATAGCGGATATTTTCAATCTGCCTTAGCGCTGCACCAATTGTTTTATTTAAATTAGCTGTTTCGCAGTTCACTAAACGATTTACGGAATTACGCATATCACGTACGATTCGAATATCTTCAAACCTTAAAAGTGCATTATGAGCACCAATAATATTTAAAAATTCCGTAATTTTCTCCGCTTCTTTCAAATACGTAATGTACCCTTTTCTTCTTTCCAACGTCTTACTATTTAAATCAAATCCGTTCATCAGTTCACATATAGCATCATTATGTTCCTTATATAACGAAAAGATCTCTAAATGATAAGATGATGTTTCTGGGTTATTTACTGAACCACCTGCTAAAAATGCACCGCGTAAATACGATCGTTTACAACACTTCTTCTCAATCAATTCTTGTGATATATTTCGAATAAATGAAAAGTCATCTCGAACGATATGAAGATCGGCTAATATTTCGCGAGACTTTTCAACAAGCCTTACGATATATACATTATTTTTCTTCAATCGCATTTTTTTACGAACAAGTAATTCTACCGTCACATCATATCCTTTTTTCAAAAGCGTATAAATCCTTCTTGCAATTGCCGCATTTTCTGTTTGAATATCGATAGATAGACGACGGTTTGAAAAAGAAAGCGATCCGTTCATTCGAAGTAACGCCGATAATTCTGCTTTCTCACAGCATTCTTTCACTTCAAGATTCGTCAACTCTTTCTTTGTTTCTGATGCAAATGACACAGTCAACACCTCCTTATACGATTATTATGGAACAAAATTCTTGTCCTATATGAATGAGGAGCGCCACCTCAAACGAGGCAACGCACATTTATAACAATGAATATAAAATCGAAGCTAACTTTAACGTATCATGCCTTACAACACGATCATCATACTTCGCTAATCCCTCTTGAATAACATCAATATTATTTTCAGCAAAACGTTCTTCATCCACTACAACTGGTGTAGACATTTCTTCCTCATATAACTTACGTAATTCACAAGGAATCTCACGGTTATTTACAATTGCAGTATTAATAAATGGTTGCCCTAAATGATCGTGTAACGCCTGCACATGATCAAAAGCAGTATATCCCATCGTTTCACCCGCTTGTGTCATAACGTTACATACATATACCTTCTTCGCCTTTGCAGCAAGAACAGCGTCCCCAATTTTGTTAACAACTAAGTTGGGTAATATACTCGTATACAAACTTCCTGGGCCGAAAACAAGTAAATCAGCTCGTTTAATCTCAGCCAATGTTTCATGCAATGGCTCTACATCTTCTGGAGTTAAAAAGACACGATTAATCTTCTTTCCGTAATAAGGAATCTTTGATTCACCTGTTACAATTTCCCCATCTTCAAGTTCCGCATGAAGTACCGCACTTTGATTCGCTGCTGGTAATACACGTCCTCTGACATTTAATACTTTACTTGTTTCCGTAATTGCATGGAAAAAGTCTCCTGTAATCGAGGTCATACCTGCCAACAATAGATTTCCTAACGCATGACCTTTCAGTCCGTCTCCTGTTGTGAAACGGTGCTGAAATAAAGCTTCCACCAGTGGCTCTACATCCGATAACGCAACAAGTACGTTACGGATGTCACCTGGAGGTGGAATTTCTAGCTCATCACGTAATCGACCCGAACTGCCACCATCATCAGCAATTGTAACAACTGCTGTAATATCAACAGGATATTGCTTTAATCCTCTTAATAAAACAGAGAGTCCAGTTCCGCCTCCCATGATGACAATTTTAGGCTTTCTCTCTTTTTTCATCCCTTAATGGCCCTTTCTCTTCTCCACATCACGATGAGATACATGAACACTATACTCTGGTTTCAAATGTTTCCCAAGGTATTCTGTAAGCGTAACAGAACGATGCTGTCCACCTGTACATCCAATTGCAATTACAAGTTGACTTTTGCCTTCTCTTTTATAATGAGGCAGCATGAAAGTAATCAGATCCGTCAACTTCTCTAAAAACTTATGTGTCTCATTAAATTTCAGTACATACGAAGAAACTTCTTCATCTAGTCCTGTTAATGGCTTCATATGTGGAATGTAATATGGATTTGGTAAAAAACGAACATCAAATACTAAATCTGCATCAATTGGAATACCGTACTTAAATCCAAATGACATAACATTTACACGAAATGCTTGCTCAGTTTCTGTTGAGAACAAGTGAACAATTTTTTCACGTAATTCTTTCGGTTTTAAATCCGATGTATCAAGCACAATATTTGCTCGTGCCTTCATATCTGTTAATAAATTGCGCTCTGCTTCGATTCCCTTTAACGGCAAACCAGTTGGTGCAAGTGGATGCGAACGTCTCGTTTCTTTATAACGAGTTACAAGCGTACTATCTTTCGCATCTAAAAATAAAATATGAGGAATAATCCATGTACGTTCTGATAAATCATCAAGTGCTCCCCATAAATGTTCGAAAAACTCGCGGCCACGTAAATCAATGCCAAGTGCCACTTTATTCATTTTCCCTTTTGAATCCGCCATAAGCTCAATAAACTTTGGCAATAACATCGGTGGTAAATTATCTACACAAAAATATCCTAAATCTTCAAAACTTTGTAAAGCTACTGTTTTTCCAGCTCCAGACATCCCTGTAATAATTACCATTTTTATATCATTATTCTCTGTCATTGTATCCTCTCCTTGACGGTTTAACTCGGATCTAATCGATATGAAAGCAACTCAAAATCTGGGGTATATACAAATGTACCGTAGATTATGCCATTTCCTTTAATTAAATAATCAATAATGTGATAATCTCCTGGCGCCATTGCTAAATCATCAATTTTATCAAATGTATGCCAACCAATGATGCCTTCTTCGCTCTCTAGTTTGTTTTCTCCTGCAAAATCTGTCGCTAAAAAGGAGAACATCATCCATTCAGAAACAACTTTATCACCTTCTTGGATGACAAAGGTGAAGACCCCCTTTAACGCTGGGTTTTTCAAATAAATACCTGTTTCTTCGCGATATTCGCGAACAACGGAATCTCTTACAGTCTCACCACGCTCCATTTTCCCGCCTGGTGCAACCCACCAATTTCGGCGAGGTTTTTGGAGTAAGAGTACTTCATTATCTCTAATTAACACACAGTTTGTCACTCTTTGCATGTTTCTTCACCTCAGCTACTTGCAGTAAAATTTCTCACTGCATACTTCTTTCATTATACTATCAAAAACAGTTTGCTACAACGAAGGAGCCAGTCCTCTTTCGCTAAGCATATGCTACTCAACAATTTTAAAAAAGCTTTCCATAACAAGCAATGTAAATGCTTAGACTTTTAATGAATAGCATGAAAAATCCCCTTAACGATTTTTATCGCCAAGGGGATTAAAGCCCTTATTTCTTACCGAAATAAGTAACAATCGCAAATCCTAAAATAAAGGTAATAATTGAACTTATAATTGAAAATCCGCCGGTTGGAATACCAGGGAACACAATTACAATCGAACCGATAACTAGTCCAATAATTGCCGCAAATGTCATACTTTTATAACGATCTAATAAAAAACTAATGCCTTTACTACTTACAACAAATCCAACCATAACACCAGCACCGATAACCACGATTAAAGGTAAGTTAAGTGTAGTTAAAGCGTTAATTGCTGTTGGATACACACCAATAATTAATAAAATAAACGATCCACTAATCCCAGGAAGTAGCATAGCCATACTAGCCATCCATCCTGCGAAAAATAAACCAATTGCATTTAAAATTGTTAACGTCGTAATTGGATCTGCTGCCTTATCTGGTTTAAAGAAAGCTGTGATCGCAACAAGAATTGCTGCAACTATTAATAAAACAATGTGCTTACCTTTAAACGACGACTTTGCATCAGCTTCTCTCATTAACATCGGTAATATACTAATAATTAAACCGAGGAAGAAAAATTGAGTCGGTTCATAATGATTTGCAAGTAAATATTTAATAACATGACTTAACGTTAAAAACGCTGCTGCCACACCAGCTGCAAGTGGAATTAAAAACCCTAAATGTTTTTTCCATTCACGACTAAAGAATCCACTAATTGCCGCAAGCAATTGTTCATAAATCCCTAACACAACAGCGATTGTACCGCCGCTCACACCAGGAATTAAATCACTAACGCCCATACAAAATCCACGATATATATTACGCCATTCCATACTGAATAAATTCCTCATTTCTTATAGTGATTTTTTCCGTAAAGTCCAGTATATCAATAAGAAAGCTTATAATCCTTATATTTTTTGACAATACTTTGACATTTTCACACAAAAAAAGAAGAAAGCTCCTGTCGGTAGCTTTCTTCTCACAAGGTATATTATCCCTTATTTTTCTGATACAGTTTTTAATTCCTCTAATAATTCTTCTACGTAATGTTGTGCACTTTGTGCTGCAATACTACCGTCACCTGTTGCTGTTACAATTTGACGAAGCATTTTTTCACGAACATCACCAGCTGCGAAAATACCAGGGATTTTAGTTTCCATACGTTCGTTCGTTTCAAGGTAACCATTTTCATTTGTAATACCTAGTTCAACAAATGGTTTTGATAATGGTAACATACCGATGTATACGAATACGCCGTCAGTTTTGACTTCTTTCTCTTCTCCACTGTTTACGTCTACAAGTGTTACACTTCCTACTTTACCGCTTGCTTCGTTAATTTCTTTTATAGTGTGGTTCCAAATGAAATCTACTTTTTCATTTTGGAAAGCACGGTCTTGTAAAATTTTCTGTGCACGAAGCGTGTCACGACGGTGAACGATCGTTACTTTTGATGCGAAGCGCGTTAAGAACACACCCTCTTCAACAGCAGAATCTCCACCGCCAATTACGATAAGTTCTTTTCCTTTAAAGAATGCCCCATCACATACTGCACAATATGATACACCACGGCCGCCAAGTTCTGTTTCACCCGGTACACCAATTTTTTTATACTCTGCACCGCTTGCAACGATAATTGCACGTGCTTTATATTCTTTTTTACCAGCAATAATTGTTTTGTATTCTTTACCATCGATGACTTCTTTCACATCACCGTATGCATATTCAGCACCAAATTTCTTCGCATGCTCGAACATTTTATTTGATAAGTCTGGTCCTAAAATAGACTCATAACCTGGGTAGTTTTCTACATCTTCCGTGTTTGCCATTTGGCCACCTGGAATACCACGCTCAAGCATTAATGTGCTTAAATTTGCACGAGATGTATATACTGCAGCTGTCATACCAGCTGGTCCTGCACCAATAATAACGACATCATAAATTTTTTCTTCTGACACACTATTCACTCCTATCCATTCCTACACAATTAAGTTACCCTCATTATACTGTTAGCATCATTTTTTTCCCAATGATTTGCTTATCTTATGTGTGCGTACGCTTAACAGCTTGCACATACTTTCGGACAGTCGCTACAGATACATTATATACATCTCCAAGCTCCGACTGTGTCATTTTATTTCCTTGTTCGCCGCGTACAATGTATTCAATCGCAGCTGACCAGCCGTACACATTTGTAAATATGTCTCCAGATGTATATAAACGTATGAACGTACAAAACCAAAAGTGTAAACACTCTTCAATTAATTCATCATCTTTTTTCGTATAATTGTATAAGGCATCCGCGATTCTCGCGCACTGCTCAAATTGTTGTAAATCAGCTGGAATACTCTTATGACTATTAAGTAAAAAGAAGTACTTTGCAAGTTGCGATACGATGGGAACACCGTTCTTCGCTTGCGTTATATCAAAGAAGAATCCAACCTTCTCCGGCGTTGACAATTCATTCATTAAATATAAAGCTAGCATTTGTTCTTCTAGCGTCGCACTTTGCTGAAATGATTTTCGTAATTCTTCAAATAACACGTTTTGTCCTTCATCTGCTAAATTCAGCGCATTCCACGGTTCTTTTCCCTTTTTATCAGGATGCAATTCCACGACATGTTGCCACATTTTTTCAGCTAGTTGCTGATCTTTCACCATATACGCAGAATATGCAAACCAATAATAAAAACTAACGTCTCCTTCGTACCCTTGACGCTTTAATAGTTTGAACCATTTATATGCATGCTCGAAATAACCAATTGTTGCAAGTGTAGTTCCCAGTTTCAAACGATGTTCAAATGAAATCGGATATACCGAAACTAGCTGTCCCGCTAACGCTTCTACTTGTTTATGCTCTCCAATTGAATATAGAAAAATAAGCGTATTACAAAGCGCATGTATATTACCAGGATTTTTCTCTAAAATCATTTCTGTTAACTTCAGTGCTTTGTCTACATTACCCGATTGAAAATGTGCAATGGCTAAATTATTATGACCTGACCAAAATTCCGGATAATCTTTCGTAACAATTTCTAATGTAGCAATTGCTTCTTCCAATTGTCCATTACGAATATAACGATTCGCTTCTTCCTGCATAACAATTAAATCATCTTCATCTTCAATCTCTTCCGCACCCATTGCTTCTTCTTCCATAATCTCAAGAAGTTCTAATGTATCTTCTACGAATTCCTTCTCTTTTGCAACTTCTAAATAACGATCCGCATATTTCTTCGCCTGTTGAAATAACCCCATATATGCATAATTATTTGCAATAAAATAATAGCACTGTTCAAGTTCTGGATTAGATCTAACTAACTTTAAGAAGATTTGGTTCGACTCTTGATATTCACCAGCCTCAGATAATACTGTTGCTAATTGACATAAAATAAACGGCTCCTTCTCACTTTGTGCCGCTCTTCGAAAATATTTAATTGCATCTTGCAATTTTTGCCCTTTGTAAGCTCTCATCCCTTTTTTATAAAAGAAGTCCGCTAATTGATTAAAAGAGATAACTTGTCCGTTCTCCTTATATATCCTTTGATTTTTCCCCATATATCCTCCAGTTTTTTGTTTTCTTCGCTCACACATTCTTCTATCTATAAGTATAAACGATTCCGTAAAAAACAAAACAGTATATTATACTCAATTATTTCCTTTTTATTCATAAAAAAAGAGGAGAAATGTTACATTTTCACCATGAACCTTCTCTTGCGGTCATTTGCTCTTTCGTATAAATAATACGCATTGGATTTCCACCTACGAAAGCACCGCTCGGTACATCTCTATGAACAAGTGTGCCAGCTGAGACAGTCGCACCGTCTCCAATTTTCACACCTGGTAATATTGTTACATTCGCTCCAATCATCACTTCATTTCCAATGACGATTTCCCCAAGTCGATATTCACGAATTAAATATTCATGCGCTAAAAGCGTTGTGTTATAGCCAATAATCGAATTCTCTCCCACAGTTATCTTTTCCGGGAACATAATATCCGGCATTACCATAAGCGCAAATGATGTTTTCTTTCCTACTTTCATCCGTAAAAAAGTGCGGTACAACCAATTCTTCACAGATAAAACTGGCGTGTAACGCGCAATTTGGATAATAATAAAGTTTTTCATTACCTTCCAAAAAGACACTGTTTTATACACATTCCATAATGAATTTTCTCCTGAAACAGGATAGCGCGTTGTCCGTCGCACTTAGCTCGCTCCTCTACTAACTTACTTGGACCTTTATGAACGGTTCATATTAGACAAAATCGGTAGCAAATCACTCATTTTATCTAGCATAAAGTCCGGCTTGTAAGCCTCTAAATACGCTCTACCTTTCAGCGTCCATGAAACCGCAGCTGTTTTCGTCCCCGCATTTTGACCACCGACAATATCATGATGATTATCTCCAACCATCAATGCCTCTTCTGGTTTTGCATCTAATAATTCAAGCGCTTTTTGAAGTGGCTCTGGATGTGGTTTCACATGCTCTACATCATCAATTGTCACGACAACATCAAAAAATTCATCAAGCTTTGACAACTGTAATCCCATCTCAACGGTTTGTCTCGCTTTCGTTGTAACAATACCAACTTTATAACCTTGCTTCTTCAACTCTCGAACTGTTTCATATACAGTTTCATATTCTTCTACTAATTCATCATGATGATCATGGTTAAATTCGCGATAACTTGTAATCATCTCTTCAACCTTACTTTCATCAATCTTACTGAAAGTATCATGCAAAGATGGACCGATAAATGGCAACACATCTTCACGCTTATATTGATTTGGATAATACGTATTTAAAGTATGTAAAAAAGAAGAAATAATAAGTTCGTTTGTATTAATTAAAGTTCCATCTAAATCAAATAACACTGTATTTATTCTCATTGCCTTAGTCCTTTCGCCTTCCTGAATATGAAAGAAGCAGCATCTTATAATAAGATGCTACTTTTCTCTAATTTTCCGAATATCTTTTATCAGCTTGCCCCATTTTTCGTCTCACAATAATGAAAATAATAGAAATAACAACAAGTCCAATTGACATTACTTGTGCAATACGAAGTGGTCCTAGCATTAAACTATCTGTACGTAAGCCTTCTACGAAGAAGCGTCCTACTGAATACCAAATTAAATATGTGAAGAATAATTCCCCACGGCGTAAATTCACTTTTCTTAATGCAAGTAGTAAAATTACACCTGCAAAATTCCATAATGATTCATATAAAAACGTCGGATGATAGTACACACCCTCAATATACATTTGATTAATAATGAAATCTGGTAAATGAAGACCTTCTAAAAACTGTCTCGTTACTTCATCACCATGCGCCTCTTGGTTCATAAAGTTTCCCCATCGGCCAATTGCTTGTCCTAATAAAATACTTGGTGCAGCAATATCCGCCAACTTCCAGAATGAAACCCCGCGTCGCTTTGCAAAAAGAATCCCTGTTATAACCGCTCCGATTAAACCACCATGAATCGCCAAGCCACCTTGACGAATATTAATAATTTGACTCGGGTTTTGCGCGTAATATTCCCATTCAAAAATAACATAGTACATTCTCGCAAATAGAATAGCGATCGGTACTGCAATTAATACAAGGTCAACAAATGTATCTTTTGGAATACCTAGCCTTTCTCCCTCGCGAGTTGCTAGCCAAAGACCTAATAGCACACCTGTACCGATAATAATCCCGTACCAATAAACAGGAAACGGCCCAAGTTGGACAGCTACGCGGTCAAGCTGCGGTACAGAACCTAACAGCATATGTATGACCTCCCTCTCCAATGTTTACTCCTGATTCCCTAACTCAATCGCACTCATTAATCGTTCTGAGAACTGCTGTGCTGCATTGACTCCCATACGCTTTAAACGGAAGTTCATCGCTGCTACTTCAATAATAACAGCCAAGTTTCGACCAGGACGAACTGGAAGTGTAATCTTCGTAAGTTCTGTATCAATAATTTTCATCTTCTCTTCATCAAGACCTAAGCGATCATAGTTTTTCTTTTGATCCCAAATTTCAAGATTAATAACAAGTGTAATACGCTTATAATTTCGCACTGCCCCTGCACCGAATAACGTCATAACGTTAATGATACCTAGACCACGAATTTCTAATAAATGCTCAATTAAATCTGGTGAGCTTCCTACTAATGTGTCTTCATCTTCTTGGCGAATTTCTACACTATCATCCGCAACAAGGCGGTGACCACGCTTCACAAGTTCAAGAGCTGTCTCACTTTTACCAACACCACTTTGACCTGTAATTAAAACACCAACACCGTAAATATCTACTAATACACCATGAACAGCAGTTGTTGGTGCTAGCTTACCTTCTAAATAATTAGTTAAACGACTTGATAATCTCGTTGTCGTTTGAGAAGAACGTAATAAAGGCATGCCTGATTCACGTGATGCTTGTAATAACTCATCTGGTACATCTTGATTACGAGTTATAATAATACATGGCGTCTCCTCGGTACAAAGCGCTTTCATTCTCTCTTGTTTTTGCTCTGTTGTTAACGTATCAAAGAACGTAAGCTCCGTTTTTCCAAGAAGCTGCACGCGATCAGCTGGATAATATGTAAAGAATCCTGCCATTTCAATTCCAGGTCGTGATAAATCACTTGTATCAATCGGACGATGAATTCCTTCCTCACCACTTATTAACTCCAATTGAAATTGTTCAATTAAATCTTTTGTCCTTACTTTTGGCATATGTATAAACCTCCACTCCGCTGCGGGTTCAGTCTCGTTTGATGTAAAATTCCATTCTACCGGATATTGTACCATTTTTTTCTGGAAACAAGAAATACGGTTTCTAATAAATAGAAAAAAACATTTCATACGAATAATGAAATGTTTTTCTTTTTGTCATTTTCTCTTTTTTTCATATAGAGGTTCCACAATTGCCTTCTCAATAATCATATTAAAAATTGAAATACAAATTGCCGCAACAATCGCTACACCAAATCCTGATATATTAAAAGCATCTCCTAATAATGAATCTGCTATTTTTAACGTAATCGCATTAATAACAATTAAGAAGAAGCCGAAAGTTACAACAGTAATTGGTAGCGTAATTAAAATTAAAAACGGCTTTACGAACACATTTAAAACCGCCAATATAATACTCGCAATAATTGCAGTTTGTATATTTGCTACGTAAAATGCATCTGGTGCAATCCCTTTTAAAAGCCCCGATACAGCGATTAACACAACGCTATTTACAAGAAGTGATACAATCCATCTCATTTCGTTACACATCCTTTTAAACATATATATTTCATCATACGCTAATAGATAATAAACGCAAGTATGATACAAACACTTATATCAACTTATTCTATCTTTCATGCTTGTATACCTACTAACACTTCCTCGCAAAATAAGGACCACACCACCTATGTTCATGAGTTTTTACAAAGGTCCAAGTGAAATCTTTATCTACGATATAGATATCACCTTTATACGCATCTTCTGTCTCACACAATATATCATCCATATGTAACAAACTCGCATCCTTTATTAACAGTACCTCATCACAGTGTTGGTAGAAAATGTAGCAATCCTTTTTCACTTCATCATGAAACTCGTTTTCCGCTTCTTTACCCTCTAAACACTTCTTTTTCTCATAACTAAATATGTGCCATAGATAACCACATGCATACCTATCTCCATGAAGAAAAATATCTTCTTTTTCTTTATCACTTAAATGATTTGCAAAGTGATCCTCCCAGCGCTTTCGAAAATATACACCCCAACTTTGAAATTCTCTTACCTTCATATTTTTCTTTCTTAACACCTCTAAAAACTCCATCTTCTCCCCCTATACAATAAAAACCGAGCGTCATTTCCACTCGGTTTTCATCAATAAACTTATTGCGACAACTCTACTTCTTTTATTTTCTCTTTCATTCTTGCTTTATCACGATTTAAAATCTCTTTTAAATACTTACCTGTATACGAGCGCTCTTCTTTCACTACTTGCTCTGGCGTTCCGGAAGCAACGATTTGTCCACCTTTGTCTCCGCCCTCTGGTCCAAGGTCAACGATATAATCCGCTGTTTTTATCACATCTAAATTATGTTCAATTACAAGTACCGTCTCACCACTCTCAACAAGACGTTGCAGCACTTCTAGAAGACGTGCAATATCATGCGCATGCAACCCAGTCGTTGGCTCATCTAAAATATATAACGTACGACCTGTAGAACGACGGTGTAATTCAGAAGCTAATTTCACACGCTGTGCTTCCCCACCAGATAATGTTGTTGCTGGTTGACCCAATTTCATATAACCAAGCCCAACATCTACAAGCGTTTGAAGTTTACGCTTAATTTTAGGAATATTGGCGAAGAATTCTACTCCATCTTCAATTGTCATCCCTAACACTTCAGAAATATTCTTATCTTTATATTTCACTTCTAACGTTTCACGATTATATCGTTTACCGTGACAAACTTCACACGGAACATACACATCTGGTAAGAAATGCATTTCGATTTTAATAATTCCATCACCACGGCACGCTTCACAACGGCCACCTTTTACGTTAAAGCTGAAACGTCCTTTTTGATATCCGCGCACTTTAGCTTCGTTCGTTTGTGCAAACACATCACGAATATCATCGAATACACCTGTGTACGTCGCTGGATTAGAACGTGGTGTACGACCAATTGGCGATTGATCAATATCAATTACTTTATCTAAATGTTCAAGACCTTTAATCTCTTTATGAGTACCTGGCTTCGCTTTCGCTTTATATAACTTTTGCGCTAACGATTTATATAGTACTTCATTAATCATCGTACTTTTACCTGATCCAGATACACCTGTTACCGCTACAAACGTACCGAGTGGGAATGACATTTTTGCATTCTTTAAGTTATTCTCTTTTGCGCCGACAATCTCCACTTTACGTCCGTCACCTTTACGTCTTTCAAGTGGAACTGGAATAAACTCTTTACCGCTTAAATATTTTCCTGTTAACGAATTATCATCTTGCATCACTTCAGCTGGTGTCCCTGCCGATACAACTTGCCCACCGTGAATACCTGCACCTGGTCCGATATCAAGTAAATAATCAGCAGCCATCATCGTATCTTCATCATGCTCAACAACGATTAATGTATTACCTAAATCGCGCATTTCTTGCAATGTACGAATAAGACGATCGTTATCGCGCTGGTGTAAACCAATTGAAGGCTCATCAAGAATATAAAGTACGCCAGTTAGACGAGAACCAATTTGCGTCGCTAAGCGAATACGCTGCGCCTCACCACCTGATAACGTACCAGCCGCACGACTTAGCGTTAAATAATCTAAACCAACGTTCACTAAGAATCCAACGCGCTCCTGAATTTCTCTTAAAATTAAATGAGCTATTTTTTGTTGCTTCTCCGTTAGCTCTACATTCGAGAAAAATTCTTGTACTTCTTGAACTGAATACTTCGTTACGTCAGCAATCGTTTTATCACCAACAAAAACAGCTAAGCTTTCAGGCTTTAAGCGGCCGCCTTTACACTTCGGACAAGCTTGTTCTGCCATATACTTTTCCATTTGCTCACGAATGTAATCAGAACTCGTTTCACGATAACGACGTTCAATGTTTGGAATAACACCTTCAAATAAAATCTCATTTTCCTTTACTTGACCGAATTCATTTACATAGCGGAAATAAACCTTCTCTTCCCCGCTTCCGTACAACACTTTATCAAATAAATCTTTCGGTATATCTTTCACAGGCATATCCATATCAACGCCGTAGTGATTACATACAGATTGTAAAAGTTGTGGATAGTATTGTGAACTTGTCGGTTCCCAAGGTGCAATCGCATGTTCATTTAATGATAAATCCCAGTTCGGGATAACAAGCTCTAAATCTACCTCTAGCTTTGAACCAAGTCCATCACAAGAAGGACATGCTCCAAACGGACTGTTGAATGAGAACATACGCGGCTCTAATTCTCCGATTGAAAAACCACAATGCGGACAAGCATGATGTTCACTAAATAGAAGTTCCTCTTCTCCCATTACATCGATTAACACTCGGCCTCCGCCAAGCTTTAATGCACTTTCAAGTGAATCAGCAAGACGGCTTGCGATTCCTTCTTTTACAACAATACGGTCAATTACAACTTCAATAGAATGCTTCTTATTTTTATCTAACGTAATCTCTTCAGACACATCAAGCATTTCACCATCAACACGTACACGAACATATCCTTGCTTCTTAATATCTTCAAGTACTTTCACATGTGCACCTTTACGCCCAGAAACGATAGGAGCTAACACTTGTAATTTCGTACGTTCAGGATATTCAAGAACACGGTCTACCATCTGCTCTACTGTTTGTGATGTAATTTCAATCCCATGATTTGGACAAATTGGCGTACCAATTCGCGCAAATAATAAACGTAAATAATCATAAATCTCCGTTACCGTTCCGACAGTTGAACGTGGATTACGACTCGTCGTTTTTTGATCGATTGAAATCGCTGGTGACAATCCTTCAATCGTATCTACATCCGGCTTATCCATTTGTCCTAAAAACTGGCGCGCATACGCAGATAACGATTCTACGTATCTGCGCTGCCCTTCTGCATAAATCGTATCAAATGCTAATGATGATTTCCCCGAACCAGACAATCCCGTTACAACGACAAGCTGATTTCTCGGAATGGTTACATCAATATTTTTTAAGTTATGTGCTCTAGCACCTTTTACAACGATAAAATCCTTGCTCTTACTCACTCTTTTCACCCTTCCGCTTTTAATTCTAATAGTAAATCTCTTAGTTCAGCTGCACGCTCGAAGTCTAACGCTTTTGCTGCTTCTTTCATCTCTGCTTCCATCTTCGCAATTGTCTTTTCACGCTCTTTTTTCGTCATTTTCTTAGCAGGAGTTGCTTCGTATGTTTCTGTCTCTTCAGCAGTTGTCGTTGCACGGATTACATCACGTACGCCTTTTTGAATCGTTTTCGGCGTAATACCATGCTCTTTATTGTAGGCTTCTTGTATAGTACGACGACGCTGCGTTTCTTCAATTGCAATTCCCATTGATCTTGTTATACGATCTGCGTACATAATAACGCGGCCGTTTTCATTACGCGCGGCACGACCAATTGTTTGAATTAATGAGCGCTCTGAACGTAAGAACCCTTCCTTATCAGCATCTAAAATCGCTACAAGTGATACTTCTGGAATATCTAATCCTTCTCGTAATAAGTTAATACCGACCAGTACATCAAACTTACCGAGGCGAAGATCGCGGATAATTTCAATACGTTCTAACGTTTTAATTTCAGAGTGAAGATAGTTAACTTTAATTCCTACATCTTTTAAGTAGTCCGTTAAATCCTCTGACATTTTCTTCGTTAAAGTCGTAATTAATACACGTTCATTTTTTGCAATACGATCTTGAATCTCTCCTAATAAATCGTCAATTTGCCCTTCAATAGGTCGTATATCGATTGGTGGATCTAAAAGCCCTGTTGGACGAATAATTTGTTCTATTACTTCTGGTGACTGCTCTAACTCGTACGGTCCTGGCGTCGCCGAAACGTAAATAACTTGATTTGTTTTCTCCTCAAACTCATCAAACATGAGCGGTCTATTATCTAAAGCTGACGGCAGACGGAATCCATGATCCACAAGCACTTGCTTACGTGCTTGGTCCCCGTTATACATCGCTCTTACTTGTGGCACTGATACGTGCGACTCATCCATAACAATTAAGAAATCTTCCGGGAAATAGTCCAATAACGTATACGGTGTTGCACCCGCTGGACGAAGTGTTAAATGACGGGAATAGTTTTCAATCCCTGAACAAAAGCCCATCTCGCGCATCATTTCTAAATCATAACGTGTACGTTGCTCTATACGCTGTGCTTCTAGCAACTTACCGTTATCATTTAAATCCTTTAAACGCTCTTCTAATTCTTTTTCAATATTTTCAATAGCGACCTTCATTTTCTCTTCACGTGTAACGAAGTGAGATGCTGGGAAGATTGCTACATGATCACGTTCTGCTAATACTTCACCTGTTAACGCATTTACTTCACGGATACGATCAATTTCATCGCCGAAAAATTCAATTCGAATACAATGCTCATCAAGTGATGCTGGGAAGATTTCAACTACATCTCCGCGCACACGGAATGTACCACGCTTGAAATCAATATCATTACGTCCATACTGTACATCAACAAGTTCACGAAGCAATTGATTGCGGTCCTTCTCCATACCAACTCGAAGTGATACAACTAACTCGCGATATTCTTCAGGAGAACCTAAACCATATATACACGATACACTCGCAACGATAATTACATCGTCCCGTTCAAATAATGCAGACGTTGCCGAGTGACGCAATTTATCAATTTCATCATTAATCTGCGCGTCCTTTTCAATAAACGTATCTGTTTGTGGTACATACGCTTCCGGCTGATAATAATCGTAATAACTAACAAAATACTCAACTGCATTATTCGGGAAAAAGTCTTTCAACTCACTATATAACTGTCCTGCTAACGTTTTATTGTGAGCCATAACAAGTGTTGGCTTTTGCACTTCTTTAATGACATTTGAAATCGTAAATGTCTTACCCGTTCCTGTCGCTCCAAGCAACACTTGCTTTTTCTTTCCACTATTAATTCCCTCTACAAGCTTCTCTATAGCTACCGGCTGATCACCTTGCGGGGAATACGCTGATATAATTTCAAATTGATGTTCCAAGTAAAATCCGACCTCCTCATAAAAATCTGTATTATTATTTTACCACGAATGCCTATAAAAAACCTAAAAAAACGAACAGATATTCGGTAAAGTTTTCGACAATATACACATAGAAAAAGGAAGGAGTAAATACTTCCTTCCTCTACTAATTCTATTTTTTAGGTACATATACTAAGTCATATCCATTGCGCCCAGCTTCATTCGTACAATCTATTAACCGATAAGTACTTTCTGATTCGCGCTGCTCTTTAACAATACTTTTACAACTATCTTTATGTAACCCTTTATCCTTCCCAGCAAATTTGTCTTTTCTATTATCTGAAACATAAAATATATCGTTCCCACTATACTCTAACGTTTGAAAAATCGGGTCCCCTTCAAGGGTATACTGTACAATTCTTATTTTATCAACTTCCCTTTGTTCGACATTCAAAACGAAATTTTCAAATTTATCTAGATTGGAAATCCTGGTTCCCTTTACAATGACATCGTTCTTCTTATCAATTGTAGTGTTAGATGATGAGCATGCTACTAAACTAAAGAGAAATAGACATATAAAGCTGGTTCTTTTTTCTATTGTCATCCTCTCCTATAAAAATTATTTGTATACCAGAAAAGCTACTTTCAACTATGAAAGTAGCTTTTCTTTTCCTTTCTCCTTCTTCGGAAAAACCACATATGAAAATGAAATCGCTGTATCAACTAAAAATATAATTGCCCACACTTGGCTCACGCGACTTGCAGCTTTATTTAAAACGATTCCCGATTCTAACCAATTACCCCATTGTTCAAATGGAATAAATCCATACGCGAAGAAAAAGAATATGTGCACACCAACGAATAAAACAAGATGTAATACCCAATTTTTTATTTCCTGCTTTGCATAGGCCATACCTGTTAATTCTACCTGTTCTTCAATAATAGGCGCCGGTTCATTACGCCATTTCGCAACTAGCTTTTGCGCAAATATATCAAGCTTCTTCAAATCCTTTTTCCCGTAGAAAACCGCATACAGTAAAATAATTACAGTAATGATTTGAAAATTAGAGAACTTTCCTGTTTGATAATAGTCCACTGCCCCTAATGTTAAAATAAACACTTCATTTACGAGGAGTACAATCCCCATAATAAAGCTCGCCTTCTTCAAACGGAATCCGTAACGGAGTAAAAAGAAACCGATAGCCGATAACCAAAATACGATCTCTGCTCCAATTAAAAAATACCAACGATATTCTGCGAGTATGCTCATTTATCCTTCTCCCTTTCATCATAAATACGAAAAGCTTCATCCATATATAATAAAAACTCTTCTTCAATTGGATACATGCTCATTTTCTGTGAATCTTCCTTTGATTTTCTAACTTCCCATAACTTATCTAAAAACGCTTCGTCACCATTAGCCATTTCTAAACACTTCTGCATTAATCTCTTCATTGCCCTTTGTACTTCATCACTAGTGGCTTCTTTACCCTCTTTCATAAAAATACGTAATTGCTTTAATAAATCTACCCATTCTAAAACATTCGGATCTTCCTCACTCATATTCGGCAAATTATGAAGCAACTTTTGTTCTTCCTTTGAAAATACTTCATTTTGAAATATTTCACGTATACGAGGAGACTGTTTTGAAAGCTGAATAAGTTCAAACATAACTTTCCAATCAAGTTCTCCCTCTACATCTACCGAATAAACAACCGCTTGTAAAACACGCTCCATTCGATTGAACTTCTTTTGCTCTTCTTGTACAAATCGAAGTTGGTTTTCAAGTGATTTTTTCAAATCCAGCTCACCTTTTACTAACATATTCGCAACTTCTTTTAATGAAAATCCCATTTCTTTTAAAAATAAAATTTGTTGCAAACGAATAACGTCATTTTCACTATATAACCGATGCCCACCCTCTGTTTTTCCGCTCGGCTTTAATAAATCTATTTGATCATAATAACGTAGTGTACGTACTGTAACCCCTGTTTCTCTCGTCAATTCTTGTATTGAAATCACTACCATCACCTCTTCCCCCTCATTATAGAAGATGACGTTACGTAACTTTCAAGTGTTTTGTAAAAAAAATACAAAAAGCTGTTTATACAAAGTGTATAAACAGCTTTTATGGAAATAACCCCTTTTGTATGGCGCGCCCACAAAATAAAATAAGTGCTCCAACAACAACACTCGTTGCCGTTTTATGATAATGGGCTAATAATAATAAATAATACGATAAACCTACAGTACCAATCATAATACAAATACTCGGCACTGGATTACGAGAAAAATTTTGCATTCCCCAAAGAAGCGCAAATATAGCTGTAGCGACACATAACACCGGTAATCCCATCCCAGTTCCCCTTTTTCTATCTATTATTCTTTGTTGCTAACACGCTCGTTGATGCGATACTTATTAATACACCAAAAATAGCAATATATAATAGCTCAGTTACATGTACTGCTTGCCTATCTAAATACTTATTTACACAAAGATACATAATGAACAAGAAAACGAAGCTTGTAATACAAATCATAAAATATGACTTCATCTTGTTCACAACTCGCTCATCAATCGATGGTACTCCCTCTTCTTTCAAACGCTTCTGCTCTTTATATTCCGAAATTCCATATAAAATGACTAGCGCTACATTCGATATAAAAATAGTTCCCCACGAAATACTTAAAATCATTAAACTCGTATTTAAAAGAATTCCTGCTACAAGCAAACTCCCTACGAATCTCATGACCTCTCTCTTACTCATACATGATCAGCCTCTTTTCGATTTCTATATTTCCACTTCGGCCAATAGTTCACAAGAAAATACACCCACTGCCCTAGTACAAATAAAACAAACGGCATACCAGCATTTCCATCAACAATTAAATTATATAAACTCCATATCGCTAAACTAATCGTAAAAAATAACCCTACATATTTAAACGCTTTATCTGACTGAAATCTCTCAAACTCATCCTGCATTTTTTATTCCCCCTATCGCTATGCTCGTTTTCCTACCATTTCTCTCCCCTTACTCCAGCGTAAAGATTTCCTCCACCTTCACTCCAAAA
This sequence comes from Bacillus sp. MT94, assembly GCF_058792475.1. Lineage (NCBI taxonomy): Bacteria > Bacillati > Bacillota > Bacilli > Caryophanales > Bacillaceae > Bacillus > Bacillus sp. MT94. The sequence continues at coordinate 240,130 of NZ_JBXAEZ010000004.1, forward strand.
TACTTGGCGATTTTTAAGGATAACTCTAGACTCGGATTGTAATGATGATTTTCAATCGCCACTATCGTCTGCCGCGTCACCTGCATCGCCTTTGCCATTTCAACTTGTGTTATATGATTTTGCTTTCTTAACTCTTTTATTTTATTTTTCACACCCATAGGATCCACCTTCAAAAGTAAAGATATCTTTACTTAAATTATAAATATTTTCCAGTTACAAGTAAAGATATCTTTACAAATTTTAGAAAAACATTTCACTGCATATCTTCTCTAACAAAGTACAAGAGTAATTCAATTTATATCAGCGCAACTTAAAATATATCGGCGATTTTGCAAATATATCAGCGCAACTCCATTTATATCGGCGATTTCCCAAATATATCGACATCAGTAACACCATAAGCATAAGAAAGAAGCTGCCCCAAAATATCTTTTGGAACAGCTTCTTTCTTATGCTTATATAAATCCTAATCCCCATACAAGAACGTATCCAAGAACCGATAAGCAAACCGAGCCAATCAGCCCTGCCACGAATGCTTTACTTCCTAATTTACGAAAAGTTTTAAACTCTACATTTAAACCGAGCCCTGCCATCGCCATTGCGATTAGCATATAAGCAACGACAACAATGTATCCCGCAACAACTTCTGGAATAATCCCAAGCGAATGCACTGCACTCATTGCTAAAAACCCGAAGATGAACCACGGAATTGGAAGGTCGCGCCATGATCTTTTTTCCTCGCTACCTTCACTCTTACCAAACCATAATCCGATTAAAATCGCTACTGGTACAAGCATTGCAACGCGCGTTAGTTTCACGATAACTGCGATATCTACAGCCGTGCTTCCTCCTGGCGCCGCAGCCGCAATTACGTGAGCAATTTCATGCAGTGTCGCCCCTGAGAACACTCCATATCCGTATGGAGATAGGCCAAGCACTGGATATAATAACGTATAAATAAGCGTAAATATTGTACCTAAAATTGCAATGATCGCCGCTCCAACTGCTGTTTCGTCATCTTTTGCTTTCACTTGCGGTGCAATTGCCACGACCGCGGCCGCGCCGCAAATTGCCGTACCGCATGCTGTTAAAATCCCAAGTTTCTTTTCTACTTTAAATACTTTCGTTAGTCCGTATACAACAAAAATAGTAAATGTAATAACAACCGCCGCGATGACCAATACTTTCGGCCCCGCCTTCGCAATATCAACAAGATTTAATCGCATTCCAAGTAAGATGATCCCAAAGCGCAGTAACTTCTTACTCGCAAAGTTCGTTCCTGCAATCGCATCATGAGGAACTCCAATTGCAGCGCGCCAAACCATCCCAATTAGAATAGCAATTACTAATTGTCCCATAATATTTAAAAATGGAAGCTCTGCTAAATATTTCGCGGCAATTGCGATTAATAATGTAATCCCAATTCCTTGCGAAAATCCAAAGCCCTTCTTCTTTTGTATAACAAGTGTTTGTTCCACCTTGTACCACCCCAACAATCGTATTGGAACATGCATGTTCTTTCTACTTACATTATAAGAGAGTTTCTATAATAAGTTTAATACCAATACCAAATCTCTATCATCAGAAATACTTATGATAAGATGATAGAAAAGAAAGGAGCCCATTATATGAACGTAGACATTTTAAAAATTTTTGTTACTGTCGTTGAACAGAAACACTTCTCCCGTGCAGCAGAATTATTAAACCTTTCACAGCCCGGAGTAAGTATGCATATACGCAACTTAGAAAACGAATTTGGCACTACACTTATTCAACGCTCCCCGAAGCATGTCCAAGTTACGGAAGCTGGAAACATATTATATATACATGCAAAGCAAATGCTCTCTCTTTACGAAGATGCTAAGCAAGAAATTAATGAACTACATAACGTTGTAACAGGAACACTTCGCATCGGTGCTAGTTTTACAATTGGCGAATACTTACTTCCAAAAATACTCGCTAACTATGCGAATGAAAATCCACGCGTCGAAGTGCATACCTTTATCTCAAATACAGAAGAAGTTTTGCAAAGTCTTCGCTCTAATCAAATTGATATCGGCTTAGTGGAAGGGCAAGTCGTATACGCTGATGTTAACGTTGAAACATTTATGCAAGATGAAATGAAGCTCGTCGTTCCGCCAAATCATCCATTGCTCCGCACAAAGGAAATAAATGAAAGCACACTCCAAGACCAAGTATGGGTATTAAGAGAAAGTGGTTCTGGTACACGTGCTTATAGCGATCGATTTATTCATCAACACCATTTAAAAATGAAGCGATTCTTTACATTTAGCAGTATTCAAAGTGTGAAGGAAGCCGTCGCCGCCGGTCTTGGCATCGCTATACTTTCTGATTGGACTGTACGGAAAGAGCTACTAGCAAAAGAACTATTCCACATCGAGGTTCCAAATGAACAACTAATCCGTCCGTTCTCCATCGTGCGCGGCAAATATTTCATTCCCTCTAAAGCCATTCAAGTGTTCTTAAATCATGTAAATTCTTTTGCGAAAAAACAGCATTGACCTTCACATTAGTGTGAAGGTTTACAATACATGTAAAAGGAGTGAAACACATTGCGAATTGGAGAATTATCAAAAGAAACTGGCGTTAGTGAAAGATCACTAAGACATTACGAAGAAAAGGGATTACTCCCTTCTAAGCGCCTCGCAAATGGCTACCGTGATTTTGATGAAAGTGCCATCGGAAAAGTGGAGCTTATTCAAATGTACTTACAAATTGGCTTAAATTTAGAAGAGACGGCAAGGATGCTGCGCTGCCTTGAAATTGAACCGCACCTGTACGACAATCCGTGCAGCAGTATCCTTACGCTTTACGAAGATAAACTCAATGAAGTAACAAAGCAAATCACATTACTTTCCAACATCCAAACGAATTTGCAAAAACACGTTTCACTCCTAAAACAAGCAAAAGAAAAGGGATGATTACATGTTTGTTATACATGGCAGTTCAAGACAAAACGGAAATACGGAAGCTTTAACACATATGATGATTGATGGAATTGAAACAGAACAAATTTATTTACGTGATCACACAGTCTATCCTATTACAGATAAGCGTCATGATGCAGAAGGATTCCAACCTGTAAATGATGACTACGAGCAGTTAACGAAACGCATGTTAGAGCACGACACAATTATCTTTGCTACACCATTATATTGGTACGGAATGAGTGGACATATGAAAAACTTTGTTGATCGCTGGTCACAAAGCTTGCGCGATACATCTCTTCATTTCAAAGAGAAAATGAAAGATAAAAAGATGTATGTTGTCATCGTTGGCGGGGATAATCCAAAGCTAAAAGCATTACCGCTTATTGCTCAATTCCAATATATCTTTGATTTTGTTGGTTCTTCATTTGAAGGTTATGTTATTGGAGATGCGAATGGGTTAGATGAAATTCAAAATGATGCTGAGGCGATAGCTAAGGCACAAGTTTATAATAACGAATTCAAAAATCACAAGCTGAAATAAGTTTGACAAACTATTTAGACTTAGCGACGCAAGAAGAATTAGAAATCATGTTACAAGAATACCCTGGTACAATACTTTTCATTAGCCATGATCGTGCCTTTATTCGCTCTGTTGCAGACCATATTCTACAAGTAGACGAGAGTGAACCAAGGGTATTCCACGGTAATTACGAACAATACACAAAAAGAACAACGGGGGATTCTGTAAACGTTACTGAACAAGAACTATTACGATTACAAACAAAACTAACAGAAATCATTGGCCGAGTTTCCATACAAAATCATCACGATGACATCACATCTCTCAACCAAGAATACGAAACATTATTAGTTCAAATACGGAAATGTAAAGAAGCGCTCTAATGTCTTCCCTATATATCGACGGGACCTTCCGCATTTCCCAAGAAATATTGAAACTTCGACATATAAAGTAAAAAGCCATGCATCAGCACGGCTTTTTACTTTATCCCGCATTAACGGGCAGTAAGACTCCCACCTCAAAATTCGGTTAAGGCAAAGAAGGTAGATGGGAGACCAACTGCCCGTAAATGCCCGATTGGTTCAACTAATAATCAGTGGGGAACAAACACCCCCACTGATTAAAGTTTCACTTTATATACGAACAGCAGTCCCGCTCACAGCAACCATTAGCATCCCTTCGCGAACTACCTCGTAATCCACGTCGATACCAACAATTGCATTTGCATTTTTTTGTCTTGCGAAAGTTTTCATCTCTTCCATTGCGATGTCACGTGCTTCTTTTAATTTACTTTCATAAGCACCCGCACGACCGCCGACAACGTCACGGACAGAAGCGAAGAGGTCACGAACGATATTCGCGCCCATAATCGCTTCTCCATTGACGATATCGATATACTCAATAATTTCTTTTCCTTGAATTGTAGACGTTGTTGTTACAATCATACTCTATAGCCTCCCATATGAGATTTTTACCTACTTATGGTGCACTAATTCAGTACAAATTATATTTACGAACTAAACTGAGCTTCGTATAACCTACTGTATCCTCCGCCTTGCTCAATTAATTCATCATGTGAACCTTGTTCTGCAATACCGTCTTTATTTACAACGACAATTCGATCTGCATTTTTAATCGTTGCAAGTCTGTGAGCGATAACTAACGTTGTACGGCCAGCTGCTAATTCAGCAAGTGATTTTTGAATTGCAAGTTCCGTCTCAGTATCTAGTGCGGAAGTAGCTTCATCTAGTATTAAAATTGGCGGGTTTTTCAAGAACATACGAGCAATTGCTAGACGCTGCTTCTGTCCACCAGAAAGTTTTACACCACGCTCACCGATAACAGTATCTAAACCGTCTGGTTGTGAGTAAATTAAGTCTTCTAACTGCGCACGTTTTACTGCCTGCCAAATTTCAGCTTCTGACGCCTTTAAGTTCCCGTAAGCAATATTTTCACGAATTGTTCCTGAGAATAAGAACACATCTTGCTGCACAATTCCAATTTGCTTACGAAGTGAAGATAATGTCATATCTTTCGTATCAATACCATCAATTTGAATTGATCCAGATGATTGCTCATAAAAACGTGGTAACAGGCTACATAACGTCGTTTTCCCTGCTCCTGATGGTCCAACGAACGCAACCGTTTCACCTGCATGTATGTTCAAACTAATATCATTTAAAATCGGTTCTTTATTTTCATATCCGAACGTAATGTTGTTATATTGAATATCACCATGTACCTGTTTAACTTCCATTGCATCTTTAGAGTCTACAATGTCAGGCTCTGTTTCAAGAAGCTCTACATACCTTTTAAAACCAGCGATTCCTTTCGGATAGCTTTCGATTACCGCGTTAATTTTTTCAATTGGACGGAAGAAAATATTCGTTAATAGAACGAATCCGATAAATCCACCGTATGTTAATTCTCCTTGCAGAACAAACCATGTACCGCATATTAATACGAAGAGCGTTACGAGACGCATGAGCATATAACTAATCGATGAATTTAAAGCCATAATTTTATACGCCATTAATTTCGTTGTACGGAAACGAGCGTTGTTCACAGCGAATTGCTCTTTCTCAAACTTTTCATTTCCGAATGCTTGTACAACGCGAATACCACCAACGTTGTTCTCAATACATGCATTGAAATCAGCAACGTCTGAGAATAAACGTCTAAATGTACCTGTCATTTTTTTATTGAAGTAAAGTGCTAACCATAATAGGAATGGAATGACGAAGAACGTTAATAACGCTAACTTCCAGTTGATCATCATCATAAATGAGAATGCCCCAACTAAAGTCATTACGGCGATAAATAAATCTTCTGGTCCATGGTGAGCAATTTCCCCAATTTCCATTAAATCGTTTGTAAGGCGCGAAATTAAATGACCTGTTTTATTATTATCAAAAAATCTGAATGATAGCTTTTGAATATGATCAAATAATTTCTGCCTCATATCTGTTTCAATGTTAACACCAAGCATATGTCCCCAATATGTAACGACATATTGTAAGCCTGCATTTAACATATAAACTGCGAGTAAACCGAAACAAGCCCATAAAATAAGCGTCCAGTTTTGCCCTGGCAATAACTTATCAATAAATTGATTTACGATAAGCGGGAAGCCGAGTTCTAATAATCCTGCGACAACCGCACAAGAAAAGTCGAGTATAAATAAACCTTTATACGGTTTATAGTACGAGAAAAATTTACGCAGCATATCTTACCTCCATTTTCCAAAATTAAAAAGACTCCCTAAATGATAACCATTATCAAATAATTATTCAAGTTATCCGTCTATGAAACTGAAAATAAGCTTTGCGATAGCTGTCGTTTTTGGCCGGAAAGTCGATATATTCGAATAATCGCCGATATATTTCGATTTACGCTGATATATTTGCAAAATCGCCGATATAAATTTCATTTACTAACTACCCTCCCCCAAAAAAAACAAAAAAGGTACCACCACAAGGTGATACCATTCCTTCTATTACATCGCTTCTGAATCCCACTCATGCTCCTGTTCAACGAATACAATACCTAATTCGTGATGTCCACCAGCATATAATGCAGTTTGTGCAAGACGAAGCTCACCATTTGTATCTAATACTTCTAATTTACAAAATGCTCCTGTCGTCTTCGTTTGAAGCGCATCATAAAATTCCTCGGCGCTTTTTGGAATGACTCCATTTACTTTCGTAATAATTTCTCCAGGCAGTAATTTCAGCTCTGCTCCAATTGTATTTGGAATTGTATCTAGTACAACGAGCCCATCATTGCGTGCAGCAAAATACGCTGGTCTTGTTTCATCGGCAATTTTCTCTTGCATCGAAATTGTGAAACGCCCAAGCATCGCGACTCCCATCGCGATAATTGCAAGTACGTGCCACCAGTAACTTGCGATTCCTAAAACGAGCACAAGTCCTGCTAATCCATAAACACGTCTTCCTGTAAATAATAAAGCTTCCGTCGGCTCATAACTTTTAATCTTTCTCATAAATCCAATTAAAAATGGAACGAGGAATAGAGAATATGTATTTGAACCTATTGAAACGACAGGCCACCATGAAATAAACTGCGTTACCGCATCACCCGGTACAAGAATAAAAATAGGAACGATCCATAAACGCTTTGATTCGTGTAAACCAATCTTTAATCCACGCTTCCCCTTCCTAATCTTCGGTGTAGAGTATCCTACCGCGTTTTTAGAAATCAATAAACCTTCTACAATAAGCATAACGCCTAGTAAAATAGCAAGGGATACGATGGTATTCTCTTCACCTTCTCGAAGCTGTAAGAAGGAAACTGGTAGCTTAGAAGGTAATAGAACACATACAATCGCAATGCTAAATGTATAAGCTGCCGATAAATATCGATACATAGCCGTTAATCCAAATAGTAATGTCCAAATTAAAATAGCCCATAAGCTTGCTTTAGAAACAACAAGTCCAAGCCCAATCGTAATAATAGATACTACTAATCCGTATCCAATCCCTGCAAATAGAGAGGTTCGCAGTTCAAACCAAATATCATAAACTTTAAAAGAAAAATCCTTTCGTTCTCTTAACATACGTAAGTATCCAACGAAGATACTACTTATTACAAATATATAGACAGCAGGGTGTAAGAAAAAACGTCCAACTGCCCGCATTATTTCAAAAATCCACGCCTCCACGAACTCATTCACCACCATTTATATCATTCTTTCTTTTTATATTATCACAACTAAACAAACGTTTGTTTAACACAAAAAAATACAGGCAGCAAACTGCCTGTATTTCTTCTTATTTTGCCATTAACTTTAATGCTGACTGTAATTGTAAATCATTTTCTCCAGAACGGATTTTTTCGATAATTTTAGTTTGAATCGCTTCAGCTGTCTTTTTATCAAGCTGTCCTGTCGCTTCCATCTCATTCGCATTTTGGAATGCTTTCAGCGCCGATTCTGTCTCTTTACTAAAGTATCCATCTTCACGACCTGGTACATACCCTAAGCTCTTAAGCATTTCTTGAGCATGTTTTACTTGTACATCATTTGAATTGTATGAAAGTGTTTTTTCAATTTGAATTGGTGTCGCATGATAATAATTTGGTTGCTTCACTTCTACTGTTGGTGCGATTCCTTTTTTATGAATCCAGTTCCCATCCGGTGTTAACCATTTAAACATTGTTAATTTAATGTTGCTGCCGTCTTTAAATGGAACAGCTTGCTGGACAGTACCTTTACCAAATGTTTTTTCACCAATTAAATCGTATCCTTCTCCTTCTTTCAGCGCACCCGCTAAAATCTCTGAAGCAGAAGCACTTCCATTATCAATTAATACTGAAATTGGATATGGTTTTCTCTCTTTCAGTTCCGTAGAGAATTTCTTCTTCTCACCATTTCGTTGCTCTACTTGTAGCATTGGCTTTTTATTCGTCATAATTTCCCCTAGTATATCTTCTACACTATTTAAATAGCCACCAGGATTACCACGCACGTCAATAACTAAGCCTTTTATATTTTTCTTCTCTAACTCTTTTAACTGATCCTTAAATTCCTTCGCTGTATTCTCAGCAAAAGAAGTGATTTGCATATAACCGATATCTTTTCCACTCTCTTGCTTCACAGAACTAAACACTGTAAAGATTGGAATCTTTTCACGCTTAATTTTAAATACAATCGGATCAGTTACTCCCGCACGTTTAATTTCAATTGCGACAGTCGTTCCCTTTTTACCACGAATTTTTAATACCGCTTCTTCACGTGATAAGTCTTTCACACTGTTTCCATCTACAGATAAAATTTGGTCATTCGGTTTAATTCCTATCTTTTCTGCTGGTGAACCTTTAATTGGCGATACGATAATAAGCTTATCGTCCGTCTTGTTCACCTCAGCCCCAATCCCCTCTAATTCAGGATCAAGCGATTCACTAAACTGTTTGGCTGTTTCTTTATCCATATACGTGGAATAAGGGTCCTTCAGCGTAGACAACATACCTTGTATTGCACCTTCAACTAACTTTTCATCTTTCACGTCTTCCACATAACGTGAATCAATTAGTGCATACGCCTCATTAATTTTTGCCAAATTCCCTTGCGCAGTGCTAGCATTCCCACTCGAAATTGTTTGCGTTACTTCTGCTGGGGTAACCCCAAATACAGACATGCCTGCAAACATTCCGCCAGCACCAATTAAAAATGCAACAACCATTCCAATAATTGCAACTCTACGTTTCAATGCGGAATTCCCCTTTCCAAAACACACAGGTGGTGTAGCAAAAGGCATCACACAGTGTGTGATGCCTTTACCTATTTCTACTATATGATAAGCTTGTACGAATTATGTTTGCAACTTTTTATACTTTTAAGAAGCGACGAATTGACATTACACTTCCCCACATACCGATTAAAGCACCGATTAACACTAGTAAACCAGCTAATTGGAATACGAAAGGACTGTATGGTAGAAGCTCGAAAATTGTTCCGCCAAGTTTTTCGTTAAACACACCTTGCAACGAATTATACGTAACTAGAATTAGGCCAATTGGAATAATTGATCCTAATACTCCTAAGAATAATCCCTCTAGCAAGAATGGCCAACGAATAAACCAGTTTGTTGCACCAACAAGTTTCATAATTTCAATTTCTGTACTACGAGCATAAATTGTAATTTTAATTGTATTAGAGATTAAGAACATCGCTGTGAATAAAAGACCAGCAATTAACGCAATCCCAATGTTACGACCAGTTTTTACAGTATCAAATAATCGTTCAACTTGCCCTTTTCCGTACTGAACATTACTGACAAACTGCATTTTTTCAACTTTCTTCGCGATTGTCGCTGTATCTGTTGGTTCTTTTGCTTTTACAACGAATACGTTTTTAAGTGGGTTATCTTGTTCAAATAACTCAAACGTTTTTCCACTATCACCTAAGCTTTTAATTAAACGTTTTAACTCTTCTTCTTTAGAAGAATATTTAATAGAATCTACTTTTGCAATCTTACTCATATCTTCTTCTAATTTCTTTTGATCCGCTTCTTTTGCAGCTGGATCAATGTGTACACGAATCTCTACATCTTGCTCTACTTTCGTCGCAAAATGGTTCATATTCATAATCGCTGTTAAAAAGACACCTACAAGTAATAATGTAACTGTTACTGCACTAACAGAAGCAAATGTCATCCATCCGTTACGTGATAGATTCTTTACACCTTCTCGCAAATGTCGACTAAGGGTCTTAGCCTTCATATCCGTATCCTCCCTCAATCTCATCTCGAACAATTTTTCCGCCTTCAATCGCGATTACACGATGACGGATTGTATTTACGATATCTGCATTATGCGTCGCCATAACGATCGTTGTGCCGCGCTCATTAATGCGAGTAAAAATATTCATAATATCAAGAGCTGTTTCAATATCTAAGTTACCTGTTGGCTCATCGGCAATTACAACCTTTGGTCTATTTACAATTGCTCTTGCAATAGCCACACGTTGTTGCTCCCCGCCCGAAAGCTCACTTGGAAGTGCGTCTGCACGATCTTCAAGGCCTACAAGACCTAGAACTTCTGTTACACGCTCACGAATTGCATCCGGTTCTTCTTCAATTACTTCTAAAGCAAACGCAACATTCTCATATACCGTTAATTTAGGTAGCAATTTAAAATCTTGGAAAATTACGCCTAATTGACGACGAAAATACGGAACGTCTCTTTCTGCCAATGTTTCGATAGTAAGTCCATTTACATTAATAGATCCTGTAGATGGTTTCTCTTCACGATACATCATTTTAATAAATGTAGATTTTCCGGCTCCACTCGGTCCAACTACGTATACGAATTCACCTTGTTTAATGTTAACTGTAAGACCAGCAATGGCTTTCATACCATTCGGGTACTCCTTATAAACATTCGTCATTTTTATCATTATTTATCACCCAATACTTAATGATTTTTTTCGAAATACTTTTCTGTACATCTGAAAATAAAAGACATCCTTCATTTTCACTTATTCATCCTTGTTGAAGGTAGTTTACTTATGCTTTCTCATAAGCAATACCACTCTATGTAATATATTTCAGCAAAATTCTACAAACCCCATTGTAACATCAAACGGTTTCCAATTTGGATACATTTTTGTTACAGTTATGTTACATTCCAGAAAAAGGAAAACGAGTTGAATATATTATCAACTCGTCCATTTCACCTTTTTTATTTATGTTCTGCTAACCATTCAGATACTTTTTTCGCATCTTCACCTTGAATAAGTCCTGGTGACATTGAACCGCGGCCTTTTTTAATAATCTCTTCGATATCTGCGGCGTCGTACTTACCGCCCACTTTTCTTAAATCAGGTCCAGTTGCCCCTGATAAATCTGTTGCGTGACATCCAGCACAACTTCTTTGGAAAATTTGTTCTGCGCTGTCTGTGCTTGCAGACTGTTTCGAAGACTTACTCTCTTCTTTATTTCCGCATGCTCCTAAAGTAAAAACAACCGATGTCCCTAGCGCAATAGCCAACAATTTCTTTTTCACTTCTATCGCTCCCCATTGTTGATATTCTTTTTATTCCTAACACACTCATTTTCATTATAAGCATTATCTTTATATAGAAAAACTAAGGTGTATTTCATATTCCTCAAAAATACAGTGAGAACCTTGATAAAATAAAGCTTTCATAAGTTGTTTCAATTCTGTGAACAACTTAAAAAACTTCTATAAAGAATCCTTTTTAAAAGGAAAATTAGAAAAGTTCTATATAAATCTTCACCCTATTACCGCTCTATTTTACTATTCTCTACTTTTTACAAAACAATATACAGCATTGTAATCTACATATAATCCCATCAAAAAGAGAAGTTGTCGTTTCCAACTTCTCTTCCTCTTTACTTCATCTATAAAAATAAAATCAAATGCCTTATATCCTCTATATCCTCAGCATGCGCCAACAATTTTGTTGGCTTTTTTTCGCTTATTAGATGCGAGAACGTAAGTAAGCATCAATAAATGGATCAATCTCTCCATCCATAACTGCTTGTACGTTACCAACCTCCGTATTTGTACGGTGGTCTTTTACAAGAGAATACGGGTGGAATACGTAAGAACGGATTTGGCTACCCCATCCGATTTCTTTTTGTTCCCCACGGATTTCATCTAATTGTGCCTGTTGCTCTTCTAGTTTCTTTTGATATAATTTCGCTTTTAACATCTTCATCGCATGCTCACGGTTTTTAATTTGTGAACGCTCTGACTGACACGTTACAACTGTATTTGTCGGTGTATGTGTAATACGAACTGCTGAATCTGTCGTATTTACGTGCTGCCCACCCGCTCCACTTGCACGGTACGTATCAATTTTTAAATCTTCTGTACGTACTTCGATTTCAACTTCATCATTGAACTCTGGTACAACTTCACAAGATACAAATGATGTATGACGACGACCTGAAGAATCGAATGGTGAAATACGTACAAGACGATGTACACCTTTCTCTGCTTTTAAGTAACCGTAAGCGTTATGACCTTTAATTAATAAAGTTACACTCTTAATACCAGCTTCATCACCTGGTAAATAGTCAACCGTTTCTACTTTAAATCCACGTTTTTCAGCCCAACGTGTATACATACGTAATAACATAGAACCCCAGTCTTGTGACTCAGTTCCACCTGCACCTGGATGTAATTCTAAAATCGCATTATTTTTATCATAAGGATCACTTAATAGTAACTGAAGCTCATACTCATTCATTTCTTGAATTAAGCCTTTTACTTCTGATTCTAATTCCTCATGTAAATCTTCATCATATTCTTCTTTTAAAAGCTCATGCGTTACTTCTAAATTTTCGAACGTCTCATCTAACTGACGGAAACTTCCAACCATATCTTTTAACGCATTCGCTTCATTAATTACAACTTGTGCGCCTTGTTGGTCATCCCAAAATCCTGCGCCCATCATTTTTTCTTCTAATTCTGCAATTTGGTTCTCCTTAGTAGGGAGGTCAAAGAGACCCCCTAAAAGCCGCTAATCGCTTAGCCATTTTCTCTAATTCCTGTCTAATTTCTACTAATTCCATTTCCTTCACCTCTATGTAATTGCTGTTACTTTCGTATGAAAACAAGGGAAACTCTCTCCACTTATTACGGAGAGAGTTTAATTCTTCTTAATTATACATTTTTGATATAAAAGTTTGCAAAGCAGCCAAAGCTACCGCCCTATATTACTGAACAATACCACAGCAGTTTTTATATTTTTTACCGCTACCACATTTACATAAATCGTTGCGGCCCACTTGGTCACCTTTTACAACTGGCTTTTTCTTCGCTTCTTCGCCATCGCTAGATGGATGAACAGCTTCACCTTGAACAACTTCTTGACGTTCTAAGTTTTGTTCAATTTCAGCTTTCATAATGTAACGAGAAATTTCCTCTTCAATAGAAGCAACCATTGACTCGAACATCGCGAATCCTTCCATTTGGTACTCACGAAGTGGATCAATTTGACCGTAAGCACGTAAATGAATACCTTCACGAAGGTGATCCATCGCATCAATATGCTCTGTCCATTTCGTATCTACAACGCGGAATACAACAACCTTCTCAAACTCACGCATTTGCTCTTCTGGCATAAGCTTTTCCTTGTCATTATAACGCTCTATTAATTTCGCGATAATCGGTTCGCTCATTTCCTCAGGAGCAAGGCGACGTAATTCTTCTTCTTTTATGTCTCCTTCTTGAAGAAGGTTTGTATTTAAGTAGTCAACAAGACCTTTAATGTTCCAATCCTCTTCAATTTCCTCTTGTGTATGAAGCGCAACAGCACGTTCTACTGTAGATTTCATCATACCTTCAATAATGCCACGTAAGTTTTCCGATTCCATTACTTCTTGACGTTGCTTATAAATAACTTCACGTTGCTGACGAAGTACATCATCGTATTGTAATAACTGCTTACGTGCATCATAGTTATTTCCTTCAACACGTTTTTGTGCAGACTCTACCGCACGAGAAACCATTTTACTTTCAATTGGCTGAGAATCATCCATACCAAGACGATCCATCATTGCTTTCATATTATCTGAACCAAATCGGCGCATTAATTCATCTTCCATTGATAAGTAGAACTGCGTCACACCAGGGTCCCCTTGACGACCAGCACGACCACGTAACTGATTATCAATACGACGGCTTTCATGACGTTCTGTACCGATAACTGCTAGACCGAAGATTTTCACATCGTCTCCAAGCTTGATATCTGTACCACGACCAGCCATATTCGTTGCGATCGTTACAGCACCTTTCATACCAGCTTCTGCAATGATATCTGCTTCACGCGCATGGTTTTTCGCATTTAAAATGTTATGACGTACACCTTTACGCGTTAACATTTTTGAAATAAGCTCTGAAGTTTCAATTGCAACTGTACCTACAAGAATAGGTTGCCCTTGTTTATGACGATTCACAATATCCTCAACAACTGCATTGAACTTACCTTCCATTGATTTAAAGATTAAATCGGCACGATCATCACGAATAATCGGTTTGTTTGTTGGAATTACGATAACATTCATATTGTAAATACTACGGAATTCTTCTTCTTCCGTTTTCGCTGTACCAGTCATACCAGATAATTTTTCATACATACGGAAGTAGTTCTGGAATGTAATTGTCGCAAGCGTCATACTCTCATTTTGAATTTCTACACCTTCTTTTGCTTCAATCGCTTGGTGCAAACCTTCGCTATAGCGACGACCTTTCATAAGACGACCAGTGAATTGGTCTACAATTACGATTTCGCCCTCTTGTACAACATAATCTGTATCACGATGCATAACAACGTGTGCACGAAGCGCCTGATTAATATGGTGAAGAAGTGCTACATGTTTTAAATCGAATAAGTTTTCAATATGGAAAGCTTTCTCTGCTTTCGTAATACCATCTTCTGTTAACATTACATTTTTCGTTTTCACATCAAATGAATACTCTTTTTCATTTTCTAACGTACGAACGAATGCATTTGCAAACATGTATAGCTCTGTTGATTTTTGAGCTTGTCCCGAAATAATAAGCGGCGTACGCGCTTCATCGACTAAAATAGAATCGACTTCATCGATAATAGCAAAGTGAAGTGGACGTTGAACGCACTGCTCTTTATATAAAACCATGTTGTCACGTAAGTAATCGAATCCAAGCTCATTATTTGTGCTATACGTAATATCAGCAGCATAAGCCTCTTGTTTCTCTTCGCGTGACATACTATTTAAGTTAATTCCTACCGTTAAGCCAAGGAACTCATGAAGTTGTCCCATTTCGTTCGCATCACGTTGTGCTAAGTATTCATTGACTGTAACAACGTGAACACCTTTTCCTGTTAAAGCATTTAAATATACAGGTAATGTAGATGTTAACGTTTTACCTTCACCCGTTTTCATCTCAGAAATATTCCCTTCATGTAAGGCAATACCACCCATTAACTGTACGCCATATGGACGCATTCCAAGAACACGAGTTGCCGCTTCGCGAACAACTGCAAAAGCTTCAGGTAGTAGATCATCTACTGTTTCACCTTTTGTTAGACGTTCTTTAAATTCAAGCGTCTTTCCTTTTAATTGTTCATCAGTTAGTGGCTTAATAGATGACTCTAATGCATCAATTTGCTCAACTGTCTTTTGCATACGTTTAATTTGGCGTTGGTTTACATCAAACACCTTTTTTAAAATACCGATCATAGGAAATACGCTCCTCTTTTATTAAAATAAAACTTCCGATTGTTTTTCTTTTTCTCTATTACAATCAGTCGTTGTAAAAATCAAATGTATGTTATGCCAATTTTTCTCCTAATTAAAAAAACTAAAATGTATATACCTAATGATAATTGTAACACTTGTCTTATAACTATGACAACAATCGGCCGAATGTCAGGCCTTATATTCAAAAAAGTTTTCATTTCATTTGTTCCAACAAACTAATATGTCTTTTCTCTATCCCTCTATTGCAAATTCCGTATTAAATATCCCACTTTAAAAGAGGATAATCGAAGGAAATCTATTAGTTTTAAATGAACAATTACAAAAAGCCGGAAATTCCGCAGGTGCAGCATCCATAGATACTTACACCTGCGAAACAACTCCGACTTTAAACGATACTGTTATGTTGCAAGATCTACTCAACCACAGCAAAAAACACCCTTAAAATATATCTGGATCAATCACGAATTTTATTAATTTATTGGTATTTCTAATTCATGATATTTCCCTTTCTTATCCTTCATAAAAGAAATAAATTTCACCTTAGTTGATTCATTTGAAAAGTTTTTATAATTTTTATAAGGGTCATCTCCTATAAAATAATTTGTCCCTATATATCCTCGTACTGTTTTACCAGCAGGTATTACAGGATCAAACTGATATTGTTTAGGTAACTCCATTGCATACGGAATTACATTATAAAACTCGCCTATTTTAGAATAAAACAATGTATCGGAAATAGACTCATTACTAAGCAAGTTAATATCCCGATTTGTTGTATTTGTAATATTTAAAGGTAAAACATACGTCACTACTTCACGGTCTTCATAAGGATCATAAACTTTTGTAGGATCAAGAGGATCAAGAGCATGAAACGTAACTCCTTGTCCATCTTCAAAAGTTCTATTAGATAAAAATTCATCTTTTACCACTTTATAAGATTCATTATTTAGATTTAATGTTTTAAATCTAAATAAACTAGCAAATATACATAGCAACAGACACAATCCAATGATTATTAAGACATGATTTCTTGTCACTCTTAATCTACCAACTTTCCATTATTAACATGTACAATGCGATCTACTATACCATTATCCAGGACATGCACATCATGACTAGCTACTATAATAGTCGTTCCTTTAGATTTTTCTACTTCCAAAATATCTAAAACATCTTTTATCCCATCACTATCTAAAGCATTAGTTGGCTCGTCTAATAACAATAATTTTGGTTGTTCCATTAAAGCTTGCGCTATCCCTAAACGTTGTTTCATACCTAAAGAGTATCTTTTATACTTTCTCTTATCTGTTTTATCAAGTCCAACCCTCTGAATAATATTATAAATTTCCTCATCAGAGATTTTATTGTTAATCGATGATAAAAATTTCAAGTTCTGAAAACCAGTATACGCTGGAATAAAACTTGGATATTCAATCAATATCCCCATAGAATCAGGGAATTGCCTTTGTTTTCCAATTATTTCATTATCTACATAAACAACTCCAGAATTCAAACGCATTAACCCTGATATAGCGCGTAAAATCATCGTTTTACCAGAGCCATTATGCCCCTTCAAAACTAAAAATTCGCCTTTTTTTACTGACAAATTAATATTATCTAACACAATATTTCCTTTTAATCTTTTCGTCATACATTCACATTTAATATAATTGTCCATAAATTATTCACCTATCACATCTAGTTTTTTAAAACAAAAACTACCTAATAAAATCATTACAACAACAATTACTACCCCTATTAGGAGTAAATCATTCCATTGAATAGATTGATTATTACCTAAAGTCAATTGAATTGAACTGTGATCAACAAAATACCAACGATTTGGCATAACAAAAGAGCCTAAAAAATAAATACTATGAAAGAAAATAGACAAAAACAGGTACAACAACATTAGTACAAAAACAATAGTTATTGGTATATAAAACGTTAAAAACTCAAAAATCAAAGCTAATAAAAAGCTTATAATTATTTGAATTAGCATAGTACCTAATATTTTATAAGAAAATTGACTATATAAAGAACTCTCGCCAAAAGTAAGCAAATAGTACACCGTAAACCAAATAAAATACATAACAACCCAAATACAAACTATGTAAAAAAACAAAGATAGCATTTTCGTTAACCACAGAAAATGCTTCTTCTTAACACGAGGAAATAAATAAACACCATTCTGTTGAATATCTGAAAAAGCAAAATTCCCTACAAGCAACAAAGGAGTGATTTGAAAGAATATCCAATAAAAAGGAATAGAAAATCGCCCCTCCTTATAAAAATAAGATAAATCCACAAAGTCTACTCCATGAAAAAATCGATAAAAGGTAACATCTACTAATACAGATTCTTTACCCTTACTAAGAGGCTGATTGTATAAAAAAGCAATTGCAATAATAGCGTAAATTAAGAATAAAAAAGCCATTATCTTGATGGAATCTCGAAACCTTACATGTAAATCTCTTTTTAACAAATAATATAAGATCATAATGTAAACTAGATCACCTCTGTCTCATCATTCATAGAAATATAACTTTTTTTAGATAAAATCCATACACTTATAAAAAAGATAAAAAAACAGCCAAATAAGCGTATAAATAAACCAGTAGCATCTTCAAACACATTTATATAAAAAGCATTTGTAAATAAAAATCCATGTAATATAAATCTATCTAATAAAACAGCAGTAATCATACATATTATTACAAGTAAACTAGGTAAAAATAATTGCAATAAAGCACTTATCATACATATAAAAACACTCGCAAATAATTGAATGCAAAATAATAATGGATAATTTACATCAACACTAGTTATAGCCATCCTATTTGACATCAAAAACAACTGTAAAATCATACTCCCAGCAAAAAAGGAAACAAAAACGAATAACTTTATATAATATATGGAAACTAATTTCAATACATTATTCACTCTGTAAACAACATAAATACTAAAAAAATTCGACATAGAATATACAGAAAAAACAATTGTTAAAGGAATAAATATAGTCGACAAATTATAAAACGACATAACCTTATACAAAGTTTCCAATTCGTTCATTTTCTCTTTTACAATGCCCTGTTCAAAATAATTGAACAAGCAACCAATGATACTAACATTAAGTAAAAAGAGAATACTTAACCCAACATATTTCATCCTTATAGTTTCTTTCATTACATTATAAAAGAACATGCTTCCTACTCCCCCGTAAATAAAGAACTACAGAACAAAACCAAATACATAACAGGACACTAAGAAAGATTTGCAATTCAAAAAAGCCAAAATCTTTAATTAAATAATCTTTAGGATTGAGAATCCCTTTTCCAATACCAAGCCAAAAAATATGTAAAACAAATGGAACTAAATAAATAAAATAAACTCGTTTTATAAAAAACGAAATTGATAAAGCCAAACTCGAAAAAACCGCACCGTATAAACTATTTAAAAATACATACATTAGAAAATATAAAGTAGGATACTCATAATAAACCGTATTAAATTGAGCTGTTGGTGAAACAGTAGCCGCCATATAATTTAATATCGGATGCGGAGCAACTGTCGGATAAGTCATCGCATATAAATAAAAATGAAATAGTAAAGGGACACTTATAATAAAAAAAGATACTATAAAATTAATACAATAAAGTAATCTAAAATAATGACGCGTTCCCATCTTAGAAATGACAGGATAAATAAATCCATAATTTTTATCAATTCTATAAATCCCAGCTACAGCCATTGCAGAAATCATAGGAAATATAAGTAGATAAAATTCACTATAAAATGGTAGTCTATTAAAATGTAAAATGTTAGATAAATATGGAGATACCTTTATAATCCCAGCATCATTAAATCCTTTCGTTGTTACACACATAGCAATATATTGAGCAATGACAATTACTAACATAATAAATACAGACAACCAAAACATCCTACCTTTTAAAATCCTTCCTAAAAAGTAACTCATCTACAACTCCTCCATAAACCATTAATGAAATTTAAATCTTTTTTAATATGAAAAGTTGATCCGCAACACCATAACATTTATTTTCTTTATTTAACCAAATGTAACGAAAAGAAACATTTGCTCTCTCTCCTTCAAATTTAGGAAACTCAACTTCATACTGATAAACATCATTTGTACCTTTTCTTTTTACACTCTTAACTTCTTGTTTCCACTGAATTATTTTTCCATCAATTTGTTCAATCCGTCCCAAAAGATACGTTGGTTTTTTCTTATTCGTCACACCCGTTAAAAAAACATAATAATTTTCTGGTATAACTCCTGACTTTAATTTTTTATTTGAAAGCTTATCCTCTATTAAGCTATCATTTCTTTCTATTTGACCTTGAAAGAAATCATGACCATTTTCACTTTTTAAAAACACTTGTTCAACAATAGTATTTTTCTTAATTTCTTGTAACTGAATACTTTTCAAATTATCTTTTTCCGTTAAAGTATCTTCAATATTTACAATCGGTTCATCTACTTTCTTTTGACAAGAAACTAAGAAACTAATACTCAATATAAAAAAACAAACTAAAATATATCTTGAGATAAACCTCATTACAACTCCTCCTATTTTAAAAATGAAATAGCAGGAAAAGCCGTATAATCAAGACTCGGAACTATACGACTTTTTCTAGTACTACACAATAAATAATTTCAATTTATAATTTCTAAATCAATATTCAGTGTAAGGTCCACTCGGTCTTACACTATCAGGACTCCAAGCAGTAGGATAAGCATTATTTTCTCTAGAATAACCACCAAATCTCACAGGTACATTTTTCCCATAGTTTTCATATGCGTAATTTTGGAAAAGATACGTTTTACCTGGTTTCACCGTTCCTTCATGCTTACCCGACTCACCTGAAACATTTACCCAATCTCTATTACCTTTACCTTTATTTTTATCAGCTTCTGTCCAAACGTTAAAAGAACCACCGCCCTTCTCACTACTCTTTACACGCATATACATAGAAGTAGGTGTCTCTTTAGGACGTGCATTAGTAAAATCATATGCATTCCAAAGTCTAAAGGTAAATTCTACATGATCATCCTTTGTATCAGCCTTAGCAGGTTCGGTTAAAGCAAAAGTACTAGCTAAAATACCTAACGATAAAACAGATCCAAACATAAAACGACTTTTTTTCTTAATGCTCACTAAAAGCACCTCCGATAATTTGTAGCATTATATCGATTTTATTTTTTTACTAAAGAAACAAAGTAAATCTATATAATGCAATTTAAAGATAACAAAAGCAAAATACACTATCAATTGATTCCAGAAAACTTAATATTTTATTTACAATTATAAAATATTGTTAAATTAAACAAAATTAGTATACTCCTAACAAGTACATACTTATGGAGATAATCACATTCAAAATCTCAATACAAAAAAGCGCAGCCATTTCGGCTGCGCTTTTGAATTATTATTTAGTTTCGATTAAACCGTATTTCCCATCTTTACGGCCATATACAACATTAGTTTCATTTGTATCAGCATTTGTGAAGACGAAGAAATTATGTCCTAGCATATCCATTTGTAGGATCGCTTCTTCAACGTCCATCGGTTTTAAATCGAATCGTTTTGTACGTACAAGTTCTAATTCATCCTCTTCTACCGCATCCAGAACAGCTACTGCTTCTGGAAGGATAAAGTTCGTTTTCACAGAACCTTTCTCACGTAACTTACGATTTACCTTTGTTTTATGTTTACGAATTTGTCGCTCAAGTTTATCAACTACTAAATCGATAGCAGCGTACATATCGCTATTAGTTTCTTCTGCACGAAGTAATAAATCAGTAAATGGTATTGTTACCTCGACACGTTGCTTGTCAGAGTATACTTTTAAATTAACTTTAATCTCTGGGAATGTATCAAAATAACGCTCTAACTTACTTAGTTTTTTCTCTACATATTCCTTTAATGCTGGAGTTACTTCAATATTTTCACCACGAATGTTGAATTTCATAGATGAATTCCTCCTTTCAAGCCTATGTACTATAATTTCGACACTGGCTTAAAAACTCCTTCTAACTTTTTTAAAAAAATTAGTGGAATTGCGATTTTTTTATCGTTTTTTGTTGAAATGAAAAGATGCATCGTTTCTATCTTTATTTTATCCTATTAACATCGTGAATAACGAATATAACTGTGGACAATTCGTTACAGAAAAGAAACAACTTTTTGACAACTTACCCTATAACAAAAAACCCCTTGCGAAAAACAAGAGGTTCTACTACATATATATAACGTTGCCACAAACGCAGCTTTCTCTTCCCAAAACAATATCCCCTACAGTTTCACAACATTAGCTGCTTGTGGTCCACGTGCTCCATCTACAATGTCAAACTCTACTTGTTGCCCTTCTTCTAATGACTTATACCCATCTTGTTGAATAGCAGAAAAATGGACAAATACATCGTCACCATCTTCACGCTCAATAAACCCAAATCCCTTTTCTGCATTGAACCATTTCACTCTTCCTTGCATGTTCATTCCATTCCCTTCACTCTAAAAATCAGGGCATTCGCCCCATATTTTGACTATAACGAATGACAACATATGAAGTCAAAGAAGACTTATCGCCTTTTTATTATCCCTTTCGACACTGCCATATTAACTTCTACAAAGTGTCAAACTAGATACTTCCCTTGCCCCTCTTTCATATAACAAACTTCCGATTTGCCTAACTGTAATTCCAGTCGTATACACATCATCAACGAGTAAAATATGTTGCCCAGAAAACATCTCTTCTCCCTGAAAATAAAAAGGATTGCTTCCTGACACCCTTTCTTTACGTGTCTTCTTACTTTGCTTTTCTGTTTCCCTTCTTCTTAATGATGGATAAGAAATTTTGACAGGTAAACAAGTTGCTAATAACTCAGCTTGATTAAAACCACGTTCAACTGCCCTTTCCTTACTAAGCGGAACAGCGATAACGGTTGAAACATTAGCAAAATACTTTTGAAATAAACTTCGAAAAGGACGATAAAAAATGCGCACTAACTCTGCATCCCCCCGAAACTTAAACTGCGCTACTATTTCTTTCATCTCATCATCATACATATATAACGAACGGTTTTTAAAAGAACGATACTTCGCCTCTTTCATCCACCTTAGACAATCTATACAAATACCGTCTTCTTGAAATGAGGCAGGAACATATTCTAAAGGCCGCCCACACTCCATGCAAATTTCTCCTATAATATAGGAAAGTTTCTGCTCACATCTATCACATATATATTTTCTATGACACTTTACAAAAAAATTGTACCAACTAACCGTTTCTACAAAACACTCATCACAAAGTAAACAATGCATTAATCGATCAATCCTTGTTCTTTCGCATTTTTATTCATACCTTGAATATGTTTTTTCGCGCGCACCATCGCCTCTGTCTTACCATAGTGAAAATAAACGACCTCTCCATACGGTGCTTCAAAGCTCCGCCCTGCTCGGCCCGCAATTTGTACGAGTGCACTTTCTGAGAATATTTCTTCTTCCGCCCCTAAAACCGCTACTTGCAAATTTTTTACTGTTACGCCTCGCTCTAAAATTGTCGTTGTAACTAATAATGGGATTTCTCCTTTTCTGAAAGCCGCTACTTTTTCTTTTCTACCCGGATCTTCTGCATGTACACCTTCAATTCGCTTGTTTAATGACTTTAACAACAGGCTTATCTCTTCTATATATCGCACATGGGGAACAAATAAAAAAATAGGATATTTTTTATTTAAGTACGTTTGTAACCACTGTAGTAAAACTCGAGGAATTCTTTTATGAATGAGGCTTTTTTTCCAATTCCCGCACCAACAAAACAAAGGAACTGGCAAAGGATGACGGTGATATCGTCCAGAAACAATAACACCTTTTTGTTCACCTCTTCTAAATTTTCGCTTCCACGTTTCATCTGGAGTCGCAGTTAAATAAATACGCGCCGCTCTTTCTTTCATCGCTTGTTTTACCGCATACTGTAACATTTGATCTGCACAATATGGAAAAGCATCTATCTCATCTACAACCATGACATGAAACGCCCTATAATAACGCAATAATTGATGCGTGGTTGCAACGACTAGTACTGCATCTTTTTCTTTATCCACACTCCCTCCATATAAAGCCGCTACCTTTATATATGGAAATACTTCTTGTAATCTCGGTGCTAATTCCAGAACAACATCCGTTCGCGGCGTTGCGATACAAACTCTTTCTCCTTTTTGAAGCGCTTCGTTAATACCGTAAAACAACATCTCTGTTTTCCCAGCCCCGCATACAGCCCAAATAAAAAATGATTCTTTTCGCTTAATAGCCTCTATAACTCCTTGCGCCGCCAAATTCTGACCAGTAGACAACGTTCCGCTCCACCGTAACAAGTTTAAATTCTTTTCTCTCTTTCTTTCAGCAATCCCGCGAACAAGTAAAGCACATTCACTTACCCTCCCCATCGTTATACACTTCCGGCAATATGTGCACACTTTACTGCACCTTTTACATAAAAACGACGCAAATAGCCGCTGTTCTATATTTCCACAACGCTGACATACATATTTAGAAGCCTTCTTTTTTACACCTTGTACACACACGACCTCTCCCTTCTTTTTCAAATCATTTAATTCCCTCTGTAAATCTGAAGAAAGTTCGTCTAATAGCAACTGTTTCCCCGGTAGCATCGACAATCACCTCCAGCACTACTATAAACCCTTCTTCAAATCCCGTAAAAACTCAAAAAAGCCGATAACCTACTTATAAAATAGTAAGCTATCGACTTTATACACGTTTTTTATTCTTTTATAAATCCTAGAATCGACCGTAACCTAAGAAATGTTTTTGGTTATATGAGCTGTTAATATCACCGTACGCAATTCCTTTATCACTAGCATGAATCATTTGGCCATTACCAACGTAAATACCGATGTGAGATGGACCTGCTTTATAAGTACCTTGGAAGAATACTAAATCTCCTGGTTGTGGGCTACCTACTTTAGAAACTGAGTTCCAGTAACCTGCAACGTCTTGACGACCTACACCAAAAATGTAAGAAATGAATCCACTACAATCAAAACCACCGTTTGATGGAGATGCACTTCCCCAAACATATGGTAAACCTAAGTAGCTTTGCGCTTTACCAATTACGCCACCCACATTTGGAGCTGGCTTTTTCTCTTCTTGTTTAGGTGCTTCTTTCTTAGGCTCTTCTTTTTTTGGTTCCTCTTTTTTAGGTTCTTCTTTTTTAGGCTCTTCTTTTTGAGCTTGTCCACCATTGTTTGCTGGTGCAGCTTGCTCTGCAGGTGCTTGTGCTGGCTGAGCTTGCGCAGCTTTAGCAGCTTGCTCTGCTTGTTTTTGAGCAGCAGCTTCTTGTGCAGCTTTTGCTTGTGCTTCTTCTTCTGCAATACGTTGTAATTGTAACGCTTGTTTTTCAAGCTCTTTCAATTGACCTTCTGTACTTGTCATTGTAGTTACAACTGTATCCATTTTACCGCTTAAATCGTTTACCGCTGTTGCTTTTTTCTCTTTTTCAGCGTCAAGTTCTTTCTTAGCAGTTTCAATTTGAGTTTGTGCTTCTTTTAATTCTTTTTGTTTCTCTTTTACCGTTGCAACATCTTTTTTCACACTAGCTTGGTCTTCTTGCT
Organism: Bacillus sp. MT94; assembly: GCF_058792475.1. NCBI lineage: Bacteria > Bacillati > Bacillota > Bacilli > Caryophanales > Bacillaceae > Bacillus > Bacillus sp. MT94. The sequence goes on from NZ_JBXAEZ010000004.1 coordinate 265,489, forward strand.
GTGTTTTCATGATATCTTCATCAGACTCAAGAATTTTAGAGACAGAAGTTAAACGATCAACTAAATCTGCAACGTTTTTAGAGTTTACAAGAACTTCTGTTACAACGTTCGTATTTGGTTGTTCTTGAAGTGCAACTAAACGCTTTCTTAATAACTCTTCACGTTTTGCAATCTTCGTTTGTAATTCTGCAATATCTTTATTTTTCTTTTCAATTAATTGCTCAGTATCAGAAACTTTTTTCGTTGTTTCATCAAGCTTTGCAGCATTCTCTTGAACAGACTTATCTAAACCTTGAATTGTTTTGTTTAATTCATTCATTTGTTTTTGTAATTCATCACGTTCTTGTTGTTGTTTATGTAAAGTGTCATTTTGTGTATTAATTTGTGATTTCACGTCAGAAATTTTATCTTCTGCAAATACATTTGGTGTTAGCCCTGAAAACATTAACCCTGCAACTAATGCGCAAGATGCCATTTTTAGCTTTTTCATTTTATTTTTTACACCGCTTTCTTTTTTCTTTTTCCGTATATAACCTATAAAATTTATACCATAATTCGGGATTTTTTTTGCTAATGTTACGTTTTTGTAAAACAAATGTAATATTATATGTAGCTCTAGCGCAAAATTCGTATATTTTTGTATGTGTGTGTAGAAATTTATATAATTTTCTTACTTCTATAAACAAAGAAAAAACGTAAGGAATCCCTTACGTTTTATTAAATATACGAATACAAATGAAATGCTACTTCATCCATTTCTCAGCCCAATTTTGGACCTCATCCATAACACTTTCTAACGCTTTTCCCTTGTCAGTTAAGCCATACTCGATTCGAACTGGTACTTCTGGATAGACATTACGAACTACAATGCCCTCGCTTTCCAATTCCTTCAAACGCTCTGACAACATACGATCGCTCATATTTGGGATAATATCTGCGATTTCTCTAAAACGTTTCGACTCTTCAAGCAAAGATTTAATAATTAAGCCAGTCCACTTCTTACTAAGCAGAGTAAAAGCTGACTCAAACTTTGGACATAAACAAGAATTATGCTCCATATGTTTCACCTCTCTTCTATTATAATATAGTTTCTTGTAAAAAGTAAGTTATAAAACTTTCCTCATTATTTTATTTTACGTACATTTTACCATTTCCAAATATTAACTTGTCAACTAAACGTAACATACCCGTAAAAAAACCCTCTTAAAAAGAGAGCTTTTTATATCTTTATTACTTCGTATACCATCCAAGACCTAATGCACCTTCACCTAAGTGCGTACCAATTACAGCTCCAAAATAACCTGTACGAATTGTGACGTGAGGATATTTTGCTTCTAATTCTTTCTTCCATTCATTCGCTTCCTCTTCACGTTGCGCATGAATGATAACTGCTTCCATAGGTACACCTTTACTTGCTTGCTCATCAAAAATTTCAATGATACGTTTTAATGCTTTTTTACGTGTACGAATCTTTTCAAACGGAATAATGATTTTATCTCTAAAATATAAAACTGGCTTCACTTGTAACAGACTGCCGATGAAAGCTTGCGCGCTATTTAATCGACCACCACGTTGTAAATGATGTAAATCATCAACTACAAAATAGGCGTCCATCGTTTTCTTCATTTCATCAAAACGAGCAATAATCTCTTTTGGACTCTTTCCTTCACTTGCTAACCTTGCACCTTCACGCACATAAAATCCTTGTACTTCACAACTAATTTCAGAGTCATACGTGTATACATCAATACCCTCTACCATCTGTCCAGCTGTCGTTGATGTTTGATATGTACCACTAATTCCACTTGATAGGTGAATACTAATAACTGCATCATAATCTTTAGCTAGTTCTTCATATAGCTCAACAAACTTTCCGATTGCTGGTTGAGAAGTTTTTGGAAGTTCCTCTTGTTCACGTACTTTCACATAAAAATCATCTGCTGAAATTTCAGCTTCTTCTTGATAAGATTCTGTTCCAAACACAACGTTTAATGGAATCATATATATATTGAGTTCATCACGGATTTGCTTCGGTATATATGCTGTACTATCAGTAACAATAGCTATTTTCATTTTCGTACCTGCCTTATAAAAAGTTTTATTTCCTAATTTTACACGAAAACTACAAATGGTGCATCCATACAGGGAAATGCCGGTTGAAATTATACTCACCATCTCGACAAATTACAACAAAAAGATAAAATACTCACCAAAAACTTCAGCCTATTTAGAAAAAATGTTTGAATATAAAAAGGCTCGCTTTTAAAATGGAAAGTACTAGTCATTTTGATAGATAGGGGCGTATACAAGTGCTATTACAATATTTAACAATCAAAGACTACGGCGAACACGAAATCGTCATTCAAAAATCAAGATTTATTTGTTATATTAGCCGAGCAACGACTGAGGAAGAGGCTCAAGAATTTATACAAAAAATAAAAAAACAGCATTGGAATGCAACACATAATTGTTCCGCTTATTTAATTGGCGAACAAGATCATATTCAAAAAGCAAATGATGACGGCGAGCCTAGCGGTACAGCTGGCGTACCAATGCTAGAAGTACTAAAAAAACGTGGGCTAAAAGATACCGTCGTTGTCGTAACACGCTATTTTGGTGGCATTAAACTTGGCGCAGGTGGATTAATTCGTGCATATGGAAAGTGTACAAGCGAAGGCATTAATCATGTCGGTGTAGTCCAGCGAAAACTAATGCGTGTGATGCAAACCGAGATTGATTACACATTACTTGGCAAAGTAGAAAATGAATTACGTAATTCAAAATATGCCATTAAAGATATACATTATCTAGAAAATGTCACATTTGATACTTATGTAGAAGAAGACGGCAAACAAGCATTTACAAATTGGATGATTGAATTAACAAACGGGAAATGTACAATTACAGAAGGAGATATGTTGTACTTAGAACAAGATGTTATCTAAGCATAACTCTTTTATCACCTTCAAAGATTAATGTAGTGAATTACTTCCCTACAAATGAACTAACGAACTAAGGAGATTATATATGGAAGAACGTTATTATCATCTCCAAAATAGCAGAATAAAAAAGAAGCGAAGAAGGAAACTTTTCTTCTTCCTTATTTTCGCATTTTTATTTGGCAGCATAGGAGTTTATGTGTTAAATTCTTACTCTTCTCTTATGGGGATGTATAGTGGTTTTACTCGTGAAAAATCGGATTTAAGAAACAAAGATGTAGAAATTACAAAGGAACCTTTTACAATTCTCATTATGGGTATAGAAGATTATGCGACAGACGGTCAAAATGGTCGTACAGACTCATTAATGTTTGCAACAGTCAATCCGAAAACGCAAAAGATTTCACTTATGAGTATTCCTCGTGATTCTCGAGTTAAAATTGTTGGTAAAAATAAGGAAGACAAAATTAACGCTGCCCATGCTTACGGCGGAGAAGAAATGGCAATCAAAACTGTCGAAGGCTTTCTAAAAGTCCCTGTAGACCATTATCTTAAAATTGATTTCCAAGGCTTTAAAGGTATCGTTGATGCTGTCGGCGGCGTTACGGTTGACGTACCCTTCGATTTCTGGGAGCGCTCTGACGTAGATTACTACAAAAAAATTCAATTTAAGCAAGGACAGCAAAACTTAAACGGTGAAGAAGCACTTGCTTACGTCCGTATGCGAAAACAAGATCCAAATGGCGATTATGGTCGAGCTGCTAGACAAAGACAATTACTAGCCGCTGTTGCCCAAAAGTTAAACTCCACCTCTACTGTATTTAAAATTAAAGATTTAACAGCTGTCGTTGGAAAATATATAAAAACCGACATTCCTATTTCAGACGGACTTGCTCTTTACAATAAACTTTCTGGATTTGATCCTTCTACAATGCAAACGTTAAAGCTTGAAGGCGAAGACAAAAAGATAGGCGGTATTTATTACTTCCTTCCAGATCCAATCAGTGTAGAAACGGTGCGTAACGAAATTGAAAAAGAATTAGGGGAAAAAGCAAAAAATCCAACTACAAAAAACAACTCAAATCCTGATTCAAATTCAAGTTCTAATTCTAATTCTAACGAACAAGCAAAAAAAGAAACAAACCAAAATAAAACACCAACTGATCCGCCACCTTCTACAAATGCTCATGCAGAGTGGATTATGCGCAATCAGCCGTAACAAAAAGGCCCAATCTATCCGATTGGGCCTTTTTTATTTACTTATTAAAGTGTTGTAAAATCGCTTCTACAATGCGCTCTGATGCACGACCATCACCGTAAGGGTTAGATGCTTTCGCCATCTTATCATGAGCTTCTTTATCTGATAACAACTCATCTGCAAGACCAAAGATTGTCTCTTCGTCTGTTCCTGCTAATTTCAGCGTACCTGCTTCAATACCTTCAGGGCGCTCTGTTGTATCACGAAGAACAAGAACTGGTACCCCAAGTGATGGAGCTTCTTCTTGTACACCACCAGAATCCGTTAACATTAAGTATGAACGAGCTGCAACATTGTGGAAATCAATTACATCTAGCGGCTCAATTAAATGAATACGATTATGTTCACCTAAAATTTCATTTGCTATTTCACGAACAACAGGGTTCATATGAACAGGGTACACAACTTGTACATCTTCATGCTTATCAACAAGACGCTTAATTGCACGGAACATATTACGCATAGGTTCACCTAAGTTTTCACGACGGTGAGCTGTCATAAGTACAAGACGATCATTTCCAAGTTTCTCTAGTACAGGATGACTATATGTTTCTTTTACAGTCGTTTGCAACGCGTCAATCGCTGTATTTCCTGTGATGAAAATACGTGACTCATCTTTATTTTCCTTCTGTAAGTTCGTTGCTGATTTTGCTGTTGGTGAGAAATGAAGATCCGCCATTACGCCTGTTAATTGACGATTCATCTCTTCTGGGTATGGAGAATACTTATCCCACGTACGAAGGCCCGCCTCAACATGACCTACTGGAATTTGATTATAAAAAGCAGCTAAGCTTGCAATAAATGTTGTTGTTGTATCACCATGTACAAGTACAATATCCGGCTTCGCTTCTTTCATTACTTTATCCAAACCTTCTAAACCGCGTGTTGTAACATCAATTAAAGTTTGGCGGTCTTTCATGATATTTAAATCGAAATCTGGCGTAATTCCAAAGATATTTAATACTTGATCTAACATTTGGCGATGCTGTGCTGTTACAGTCACAATCGATTCAATTTTTTCTGGGTGTTTTTGCAACTCTAATACAAGAGGTGCCATTTTAATTGCTTCTGGACGTGTCCCGAAAATTGTCATTACTTTTAAACGTTCAGTCATGTGATTGCCTCTTTTCTTTCACTATTTACAGCTTCTATTATGACATATAAAAATATGGATGAGTACATCCCTTTTTAACGCATAATAGAAACATGTCTATTACAAATACTTCTTCTGCCAACTGAATAATAATCTATCTTTTGTTTCTTAACATCTTCATCAGTATAACAATTTCTCCCATCAAATAAAATAGGCTCTCTCATAAGTTGTACGTACTTTTCTAACGGATAAGTTTGAATATCTTCCCATTCTGTTACGATAAAAGCCGCACTCGCATCTCGAATCGATTCATCTATACATCTACTATATTGTATAGCATCTCCAAATATATTTTTCACATATTGAATTGCTTTTGGGTCGTACAGAACAATTTCTGCACCTATATTAAGTAATGCTTCTATTATAATAAGAGATGATGCCTCTCTAATATCATCCGTATTCGGTTTAAATGACGCGCCAAGAACTGCAATCCGCTTTTTATTCATGTTCATAACTTTTTTCGCTTTTTCAATCAATAGCAGCTGTTGCTTATTATTTACTTCAATAACCGCTTTTAACAAACGAAAATCATGAGCAACATTTCCCGCAATTTGCACCAGTGCTTTCGTATCTTTCGGGAAACATGATCCCCCATATCCAATGCCCGCATTTAAAAAAGATGCACCAATTCTCTTATCCATTCCCATCCCTTTGGCAACATCCAATACATTTGCGCCTACCTTCTCACATATATTTGAAATTTCATTAATGAAACTAATCTTTGTAGCTAAAAAGGCATTCGATGCGTATTTAATCATCTCTGCACTTTTAATATCTGTAACATACGTTTCTAAGCATAATTGGCTATACAAACTCTCTACTCTTCTTGCTACTTCCTCACTATCCGCTCCAATTACAATACGATCTCCATGAAAGAAATCATAAATACCTGAACCTTCACGCAAAAACTCTGGATTCGATACGATATGTACTGTATGCCTCCCTTTTAAATTCCCCTCAATCCATCCCTTCATTACATCATTTGTACCTACTGGAACTGTACTTTTCGTAACAACAATAATATCGTTTGTCGCATATAATCCAATATCTTTACAAGCACTCTGAATATACGTTAAATCCGCCGTCCCATCTAATAAAGATGGTGTTCCAACTGCAATAAATATAAACTCTACATCATCAAATGCCTCTTCTTTATTTGATGTAAAAGTTAAAGCATTATTCTCATATGCATAATTTATTAATTCATGTAATCTAACCTCATAAATAGGTAAATCCCCTTGTTTTATCCGTTCAATTTTTTCATCATCTATATCAAAACATGTAACTGAATGCCCCAACTTTGCCAATCCTACTCCTGTAATCAATCCAACATATCCAGTACCTATTATCGTAATTTTCATTTCCTTTTCGCACAGGAATTTACAATAGAAAAGATATGAAATACAGAATTCTCCCTGTGCTTCCCCCTCTCACATTAAAAATGAGAAAACCCTTTTCCTTCTTCATTATATGAATTACTTCCCTCATTCTTTTTAAAGTTTTTGTAAAATTAAATGCACTATAATATAAAGTGAAACTTTAATCAGTGGGGCTTTTACGGGCAGTTGATCCCCACCTAACTTCTTTGCTTCGCTGAATTTTGAGGTGGGGGTCTTACTGTCCGTTAATGCGGGATAAAGTAAAACTTTAATTAGTAGGAACGGGGCTACTAGTTGACGCGAGATAAATTCCCACATTTTAACATGAAACTTACTCATTTCTACGTGTAACACTTATAATACTGAACTAAAAGTATTCACTATCGAAGAAAAAAAGGAAATGTCATATTCCAAAGTCCAGTACGATTAACCTTCTCATATGATGCAACATTCTATATACAATTGTCATATATTCTATCCGCTTCCATTAACCGTAAAGAGAAAAAAAGATTGAATTCTAATCTTTTTGTGATACCATATGTTATGAGCCTGTAAATAAACATCATAATTTTCAGATAAATATATCTTCAAAAAAAAAATTACGTTAGAATATAAAGGGTGGGGTATTAATGGACTCACAAGTGATTTATGCCATTTTGGCATCTTTCATCACTGTACTCGTCGTTACTCCTTTAGTTATTAAATTAGCTTTTAAAATAGGAGCGACAGATAAGCCAAACGCACGTAAAGTGCACCAAAAGATTATGCCACGTCTTGGCGGGTTAGCAATATTTATTGGTGTAGCTGTAGGATTTGTTGTCGGCGGCTTATATGAGCAAAGAATGTTATCGATAACACTAGGTGCGATTATCATTGTAATCATCGGAATTTTAGATGATATGTACGAGTTATCTGCAAAAGTAAAATTCGGTGGACAACTGTTAGTTGCCATTATGATTGTAAAAAGTGGATTATTAGTGCAAGTATTATATATCCCATTCCTTGGGGATACTGAACTTGGATGGCTTGCTTATCCAATTACAGTATTTTGGCTTGTAGGTATTACGAATGCAATCAACTTAATTGACGGATTAGATGGATTATCTGCTGGTATTTCATCTATCGTACTTGCAACGCTAGCATATATGGCCTTCACTAGCCCATGGGGTACTGGAACAGCTATTATCTTGCCACTCGCATTAATTATATTAGCAAGTACAATTGGATTTTTATTCTTCAACTTCCATCCAGCAAAAATTTTCATGGGAGATACAGGAGCACTATTTTTAGGATACTGTATTTCTGTTATATCGTTACTTGGATTATACAAAAGTGTAACGTTATTCAGTTTTATCGTTCCAATTATCATTTTAGGTGTACCTATATTTGATACGATATTTGCAATCATCCGTCGTATCGTAAATAAAAAACCTATTTCAGCACCAGATAAATCGCATTTACATCACCGCTTACTTGCAATGGGATTCTCTCATCGTAAAACGGTACTAATTATATACGCATTCGGTATTTTCTTTAGTGTAAATGCCATTATTTTCACTAGTGCAACGTTATGGTTATCCATTATTCTTCTTTTCGCTTTGATTTTCTTCACAGAAATCATTGCTGAAATAATCGGTCTTGTACATGAACGTTACAAACCACTTATTTCCTTTTATAAAAAAGTGAAAAAACGCGAAGACTAATTGTAGTATAGCCTTTACCATTATGAAATATTCAAATAGCATCCTTTAGGATGCTATTTTTTATTCCTTATTTTATATTTCCAAAATATAGATTGTTTGAGAGTTCCTCTATTGGAGAAAGATATACATAATAAGAAAAGTATCAAGTTTTTTTACATCTTGATTGTCAAACTGAGGGTGAATGTTATGATCAAGCGAGTATTTCAATGTATTATTTTATTCTTAACAATTACTATGTACGCATCATCTAATACTGAAGCAACAACCGTTATTCCTGCTGAACATCATCCAAATACTGAAACAACTTCTCCTACACAAAAAATTGCGTACTTAACATTTGATGACGGTCCAAACAAATATACTACACAAATTTTAAACATCTTAAAAGAAAAGAACGGAAAAGCAACTTTCTTTGTTATTGGCGGAAAAGTGCCGCATTACAGAAAAACGATGCAACGATTAATTAAAGAAGGACATTATATCGGGCTCCATAGCATGTCACATGATGTAAAACGCCTTTACACTGGTGACCCTTCCACTTTAATTGCAGAAATGGAACAAACACAAAGCATTGTCCAGCAAGTTACGAAATTAAATACACATCTCGTTCGCGTTCCATATGGTAGTATGCCTTACTTAAAAAAGAATTACCGTGACGCACTTGTATCAGCCCAGTATAAAATGTGGGATTGGACGATCGATACTTATGACTGGAAAAGCTATGATAATCCTTCTGCCATACTCGAAAGAGTGCGTAATCAAAGTGATGAACAAGTCGAAGTTATTTTAATGCATGATTCGAGTGTGACCGTACAAATACTGCCAAAAGTAATTGATTATTTACAGTCACAAGGATACAAACTTCTTCCCTATAATCCATCTTCTCATCTCGAGGTAAATTTTTGGAAAGACACAAGATTGTAACAGCTTTAGTACTTCTAGACTAAAGCTGTTTTATTTTTCTCTTCCCACCCTTCCCATTTTTGTGTAAACTTTTAAATAGTGATGAAGTTTCGAGGTGAATGGAAATGAAACGAATAGATCTCATTTTTAATGCAATACAAGAAGGAAATTATACAGAAGGTGTAACCGCATCAGAACTCGCTACATTTCTACAACTAGATCGCGCCAATGTAAGTAGCGACTTAAACAAACTTGTAAAAGATAAACGGTTATTAAAAACAAATACGCGACCTGTTCGTTTTTACATAGAAACGAACACTTCGTTGGAAACGCATTCAAAAGACATAACTTCATTAGATACATTTGCAATTGAAAATACGAGCCTTAAAATCGCAATTGAAAAAGCGAAAGCTTCTATTCTCTACCCTCCAAACGGTATGCATACTTTACTACTGGGAGAAACAGGGGTCGGAAAGTCTATGTTTGCTTCTTTAATGCACGAATATGCAATTGAAGTTGAACAGCTTCCCAAAAATGCACCATTTATCGTCTTTAACTGTGCTGATTACGCAAACAATCCACAACTACTACTTGGACAGTTATTTGGGATTAAAAAAGGAGCTTACACAGGAGCAAGTGATCAAAAAGGGTTAATTGAAAAAGCACATGAAGGAATTCTTTTCTTAGATGAAGTACATCGCCTACCTCCAGAGGGACAAGAAATGCTTTTCACCTTTATTGACCGCGGAGTGTACCGCCGCCTTGGAGAAACAGAGAACGAACGTAAAGCACAAGTATTAATCATTACTGCAACAACAGAAGAACCAAATTCCTTTTTATTAAAAACATTTACAAGACGTATACCGATGACTGTTACGCTGCCACCACTTCGTGAGCGTACACATAAAGAGCGCTTTGCTTTACTACAGCTATTTTTCACAAATGAAGCAATTCGTCTGCGAAAAGACATTCACGTTAGCCCAAATGCAATGCGTGCTTTCGTCTTTTACAATTGTCCCAATAACATTGGTCAATTAAAAACAGATGTTCAAATTGCCTGTGCGAAAGCCTATTCTGATTTGGTCACAAAGAAACGTGATTCTGTCTATGTTTCAAGTACAGATTTACCTTGGTATATGAAAGAAGGGTTGTTCATTGAAAGGAAGAGCCGTCACTTATACCAAATACCAAATGAAACATTTGTATTTACAGGTGAGGAAGGTTGGAGTAATCATAAAACAGAAGATGAAAAACGATCTTCTATTTACGATTATATTGACTATAAATACGAAGAACTTCAAGCACGTGGTATTGAAGAGGAAGAATTAGAATTACTAATAGAAAATGATGTTCAAAGCTTTTTCGTACAATATTTTAACCAAATATCAAAAAAAACAAGCCATGAAAATGTTTTTAAAATTGTGGATCGTAATATCGTTTCCGTATGTGAAAAAATAGCGGAACTTGCTGAAAAGCATTTATCTAAGACGTTTGATGAAAAAGTATTTCTCGCTTTAAGTTTACATGTACAGACAACTCTACAACGTTTACAAAGCGGAAAACAAATACATCACCCACAATTAAATCAAATTCGTACGAAATATAAAGAAGCTTTTTCCGTAGCTATGCAATGCATTCAACTACTGGAGGAAGAATTACAAATAACAATGCCTATTGATGAAGCTGGCTTTTTAACAATGTTCTTCGTTGTTGATCCAATTCCTGCCTCACAAACAGAAGTAAAAGTATTAATATTAGCACACGGTAATGGCATCGCAACTGAAATGGCAAACGTTGCAAACGAACTTCTCGGCATTGAGGAAGTAACCGGTATTGATATGCCGTTACACGAATCACCGAAAGATTTCTTGGAACGTGTGAAAGTGTATATGAAAACACTACAAAATGTAAATGGGCTTCTCTTACTTGTCGATATGGGGTCACTTGCTTATATCGGTGACATATTAGAAACGGAGTTCAAAATCCCTGTACGTGTTCTCTCGATGACGAGCACACCACATGCACTAGAAGCAGCTCGAAAAGCTCAGCTCGGTTATTCATTAGATGCGCTATATGAAACAGTAAAAAATTTAACACCATTTTACTTAAACGTACAAGAAGAAAAGAAAAAACCTCTCTCTCCAATGAAATCTGTTATTTTAACAGCTTGTTTAACTGGTGAAGGAAGTGCTTTAGCTATTCAAAAAATGTTAGAGAACTATTTACGATTTGATAAAGACTTAATTGAAATTATTCCGATTAGTATCGTCCATGAAAAAGATTTAACGAAAATGATCGAGAACATAAAAAAAGAGCGTAACATCATTTGTATCGTTACGAATTTCGATGTGCAAGTACCATGCTTAACATATCATTTCCAAGACATCGTAAACTACACAGCGATTCAGCCCATTCAAGAATTAATTACGTATGAAGAAACATATGCAAAAATGGCGGATATTCTTGAACAACAAATGCAGCGTAACGATGGGGCATTACTTATTAAAACAATTCGTTACGCATTAAATACAATTCAGGAATTAATTTCCTTACAGCTAACTCCTGATAGCTTAATGGGTGTTATTCTGCATATGAGCTGTATGGTTGACCGTCTTCAAAAAGGAGAAAGCCTTCTTCCTCACCCTGATAAAGAGAAAAGAAGACAAGATGAATACTGGATGTATATGAAAGTAAAAAAAGCATTGCAACCAATTGAAAATACATTTGAAATACAAATACCTGATGACGAAGTATTTTACGTTATGGACTTCTTTATTAAAAATCAACCTGTGAAAAATTAATCGAGGCAATTTTTAAAAATATCGACCGTAACGCAAGTTATATCAGCGATTATTGAAATATATCGGCGTAACGCGAGTTATATCAGCGATTTTCAAAATATATCGATTTACCGACAATAATCGCTAAAACTAGCACCTTATATAATGAGAAAAGGCTGTTCCAACATATGGACAGCCTTTTCCTCTACTTCTTTACTTTTCTAACTCGCCCTCTTATTTCTCCTCTTTTTTGTGATTTCGTATGAACATTAACATATACGTTTGCTTGAATAATTTCTTGAAGTAAATGTACAAATGATTTCCCTTGTAAAGGTCCCTCAAAATCCTCCACATTCACTACACCAGTAATACTTCCCTCGTTCAAGCTAATCCCTTGCTCCAGTGGACCATACAAATATAAAACAACAGGACCAATTTGAGTAGACTTCCCTAAATGAATTTGACACGATGTAACCTTTTCTATATTTTTTAGTATTACTCTGTAATGCAATTTCGTTAAATCATCACTAAAAATAAACTCTGCTACCCCAAAAGCTTCTGTATTTACAGGAGGCACTTCCCTCTTACCTGTTAACCTGGCAAAGAAATGTGTTGTCATAAGGCATTCTCCTTATATAAATTTCCCAGCACTACTTCTACTACTTTATGGTTTAGACATAATCATTTATGACTTTTTCAATTTTAATTACAAAGAAAAGATTCACAAAATCTTTACATTAGATTTGTTCCTTTTGCTTTACCACTTCTTGTATAATGCACATAGCAAAAACATTCTAGGAGGTTATTTTGAAAAAAAACAAACACACCTTTCACGCATTATTAGAGATTTTTCTCGTCTCATTTAAATTAGGACTTACTTCATTCGGCGGTCCTGTCGCTCATCTCGGCTATTTTCACCACGAATACGTGCAAAAAAGAAAATGGATGGATGAACGAAGCTATGGAGATTTAGTAGCGCTATGTCAATTCCTTCCTGGTCCTGCCAGCAGTCAAGTCGGTATGGGGGTTGGATTATTAAGAGGTGGGCTTTTAGGAGCTATTATTTCATGGATTGGATTCACTTTACCGTCTGTCCTTGTTTTAGTTTTCTTCGCCTCATTCCTTAATCAGTTCGATCTTGGGAGTGCTGGCTGGATTCATGGACTAAAACTTGTAGCAGTCGCTATTGTCGCTCACGCCATATGGGGAATGGCGCAAAAGTTAACTCCAGATCGCAACCGTGCGACGATTGCGATTGTAACTGCCGCAATCGCCTTATTATGGCCAAGTAGCTGGACGCAAGTGATCCTCATTATAATATGTGGCTTTATCGGCTGGTTTTTATATCGCAACCAACCAATTAGCCAATCTCAACATATAAAAGTACCTATTTCAAAAAAGATAGCAGTTTCTTGTCTCGTCTTATTCTTTGGACTATTACTACTGCTACCAATATTAAGACCTTTCTCTTATTACATCGCTTTATTTGATAGTTTCTATCGCTCTGGCGCACTTGTATTTGGAGGAGGACACATCGTGCTGCCCCTTCTTGAAGGTGAGTTCGTACAAAACGGCATGATGACGAAAGAACAGTTCCTAGCTGGATACGGATTAACACAAGCAGTACCAGGACCACTATTTACATTCGCCTCGTATATAGGAGCAGTGTTAAACGGGACGCTTGGGGCAATACTCGCAACAATTGCGATTTTCCTCCCTGCTTTCTTACTCGTTATTGGTGTTTTACCATTTTGGAACAGTGTGAGAAAAATATCATTCATACAAGGCGCACTACTTGGAGTCAATGCAGCTGTTGTCGGTATTTTAATTGCCGCTTTTTACGATCCCATTTGGACGAGTACAATTATAAATGCTTCAGATTTCGTTTTCGCTTCGCTTCTTTTTTGCTTACTAGCTTTTTGGAACACACCACCTTGGGTTATCGTTATACTCGGAGCCTTTGGCGGATATATTCTGTCCATTTTATAAATAGAAAAAACGACGGCATGATGTAGCCGTCGTTTTTTCTATTAGAACCTCACAAGCTCTATTCCTTCTGGCAACTCACTCTCTGTTAAAATACGCAATTCCTTCACACGATCCATTACGTAAGAAGAACGCTTCACAAGCTCTGGATCAATATAAGCTGGATGAACCATAATTTCTACCGTTTGTTCACCTTGTACTCTTTCTTTTAACTTCACAAAGTAATCTTCCGTCACACCATCCGCATAAAAGTCACTGTAAAACACATCAGAAAATGGATGCACCGCTCTATCTTCCTCACAACGACGAATCGGAACATTATATTTAGCCGCTAATCTCTCAAGAACATCATGTAAAATCGGTAAACCATGCACATGATGATGACTATCTAAATGAGTTGGTGTTAATCCGTAAGATAAAAACTTCTCAATTTGAGCAGTCCATTCTCTCTCAACTTCTTCTGGATTTATATTCCCTTCCCTTACAACACTTTGTTTATGAAACGATCCGTTTCCCCCTACGAGTGACGGTACATCCTTTAACAGTGGTTCTCCTGCCGTTAATACGAGATGTACGCCTACTCCGAGTAGGTTATACTCTTTCGCTAAGCGTACCGCATGCTCTGTTCCTGGCATATTCATCATCATCGTCGTTGAATTTACAAGTCCATTTATATGCCCATCAATAATGCCGTAATTTGTACCTTCTGTAAGACCGAAATCATCTGCATTTACAATTAACTTAATCATCCTAATACCTCCTAATAGAATAAAAAAAGCGGGCTAAATAGCGCCGCTTTTACTTCTCTACCTTTTTAAAGAACTGTGGAAGATATTCTTTATGTGCTTCCAACATTTCATCTAAAATTTGTTTTGCAACTTTATCTGATGGTACAAGTGGATTGATTGTCATAGCAAGCAGCGCCTTATGATAATCCCCTGTAACAGCAGCTTCAATTGTTGTGCGCTCGAATGATTTAATTTGTTGTACTAAACCGCGAACTGGTACTGGAAGATCTCCCACTGCAATTGGTTTTGGACCTTCTTTCGTAATAATACAGTTCACTTCAACAGCAGAATCATGTGGTAAGCTTGCAATTGTTCCGTTGTTTCGTGTATTAACAGGCTGGATATCACCTTTATTATTGTAAATAGACGTAATTAAGCTACATGCTGCATCACTATAATAAGCTCCGCCACGTTTTTCTAATTGTGGTGGTTTAATATCTAAGTTCGGGTCTTTATATAACTCAAATAAATCATTTTCTAATTGTTTTACTACTTCTGCACGTGTACCTTTTTCAACAGAAGCTTCTTTCTCTTCTTCTAACATTTCACGTGTTTTGTAGTAATAACGATGGTATGGACATGGAATCGCACGAAGTCCTCGAATAAAGTCTGGCTCCCAGTTAAGCGCTGCGATATTTTCCATCGTAATTTGTTTTTCTGGATCTGTCACAAGCTCTAACACACGGTCCATTACACTTACACCATCTAAGTATACATCTAGTCCGTATACCATATGATTTAAACCTGCGAAATCAACGTGAACACGACTCGCATCTACTTCAAGTAATCTTGCAAGACCCATACGAATTCCGATTGGAACGTTACATAGACCAACTACTCTTTGAATATTTGTATAACGAAGGACAGCCTCTGTTACCATACCAGCTGGATTTGCAAAGTTAATTAACCATGCATTCGGACAGAGCTCCTCCATATCCTTACAAATATCTAAAATAACAGGAATCGTTCTCAACGCTTTGAATAAACCACCAGGACCATTCGTTTCCTGACCGATTACATCATACTTTAACGGAATTGCTTCATCTTTTGCACGTGCTTCTAATAAACCAACGCGAAGTTGTGTTGTTACGAAGTCAGCATCTTTTAATGCTTCACGGCGATCAAGTGTTAAATGTACCTCGATTGGTAAGCCTGATTTTTTCACCATACGTTTCGCTAAGTTACCAACGATTTCTAACTTTTCTTTTCCTGCCTCAATATCTACTAACCAAATTTCACGAACAGGAAGCTCATCATAACGCTTAATAAATCCTTCAATTAACTCTGGTGTATAACTAGATCCACCGCCGATTGTAGCAATTTTAATTCCAGTCATGCTTTATTCCCCTTTCGCTTCAAGCTTTTTATAAAGATCGATAAACTCTGCTGCTAATTCTTTCACTGTAATCGCATTCATTAAATGATCTTGTGCGTGAATTAAAAGAACACTAATCTCTGTTTTTTCTCCTCTTGCTTCTGATTGTATGAGCTCTGTTTGGAAATGATGCGCTTCATTAATCGCTTCTTTCGCCTTTACCATCGCTTCATCTGCTTCTGCCATTTTCCCCTGTTTGGCAAATTGAAGTGCCTCCATCGCAAAGCTTCGTGCGTTACCACTATTTAAAATCAATTGGAATGGAATTTGTTCTGCTGTAGTCATCATAATTACCGCCCTCTCTATAAGGTTCAACCGATTTAAATACCCCTTCAGTTTGAACATGTCTATTAAAGTATGAATTTATTAATGATAGTTTAGTGTTCATATAGATGTTTTTCATCTTTTTGAACATGATATAAAGGTAATTGTTCTCACAGACACCGTTGTCTGCGAGAACAATCTCTATGTTACATAGGTACAGAGTTGTTGTTTCCTTGCGCTGCTTCTTTTTCAGTACGAACAACTGAACGGTCACATAATACAACGAATGGATAATAGATTACCATCGCAATTACAAAGTTGAATAACTGTAGAATTGCACCTGAAAGATGTCCACCTGTTACAAGATAACCACTAATAATTGGTGGTGTTGCCCATGGGATCATCGCAACTGTTTTTGGTACCCAGCCAATAGATATAGCTGTATAAGAAGTGATTACTAATACAATTGGTGTTATGATAAACGGTAAGAATAAAACTGGATTTAAAATAATTGGTGTACCAAATATTACCGGTTCATTAATATTGAATGCACCTGGTCCAATCGATAAGCGAGATACACCGCGTAACTGTGCACTTTTTGCTACAAGTAATACCACTACCAAGAATGCTAATGTTGCACCAGAACCACCAAGATATACGAAAGTATCAAAGAATGGTTTTGTAATAATGTTTGGAACATCAAATGCAGATGTACCACCTTGGAATAACTTCATGTTTTTCTCTAATGCCGGTAAGTATAATGGCTCAATAATACCACCAACGATATTTGGACCATGTAAGCCGAAGAACCAAAGAAGATGAACAAGGAGTACAATGACAATTGCACTTGGTAATGTCCCTGCTAAACTTTGTAGTGGTGATTGAATCGTATTAAAGATAAATTCATGAACACTTGTACCAGCTAATTTCACTGCTAATTGAATACCTGCAACTACTGTTAAGATAACAAATGCTGGAACTATAGCTGCGAAAGATCTTAAAACTGCTGGTGGTACTCCATCAGGCATTTTAAAAGTAATGTTTCTTTGTACAAAGAAACGGAATACTTCAGTAACAAGGAGTGCCACGATAATTGCTACAAATAACCCTTGTGCACCTGTCCAAGCTAAGTTCAATCCGCCTTCTTTCGGTGTTGTTGGCGTAAGAATAATTAACGCACCAAATGAAATAATACCTGCTGACAAACCATCAACGCCGTAAGATTTTGCTAAGTTATAACTTGTTGTAAATGCTATGATTAGTGCTAGAATCGCGAAAGAACCAGTCCACATTCCACCGCCGACTTGTTTCCACGTTTCACCAAACATACCTTTCATGAAATCTTGGAAAGCTTCAGACGGAAAACCATTAATTAGTGATGCCAGTGCACCAACTAAAATAAGTGGCATAACTGCAATAAATCCGTCACGGATTGCAGCTAAGTGACGTTGCGATCCGATTTTACCAGCAACAGGAACAATATATTTCTCCATAAATGCAATAAACTTTTGCATTTTGCTTCCCCCCTAATTATTTTTTAAGTGTTAATGCGTGA
Source organism: Bacillus sp. MT94 (assembly GCF_058792475.1). NCBI lineage: Bacteria > Bacillati > Bacillota > Bacilli > Caryophanales > Bacillaceae > Bacillus > Bacillus sp. MT94. Next base: position 283,572 of record NZ_JBXAEZ010000004.1, read on the forward strand.
TCTAAAACTGCTTCCCCATTCATCATGCCGTAGTGCATTGGATTGATAACGTCGATTCCAACGTTTCTCTCGTCAGCAAGCGTTTTCATTGAAGAGAGCATGTAACGAACTTGTGGTCCTAGTAATAATACATCTGCTTGATCGATATTCGTTTTTACTGCATCCCCAGATACAGCCCAAATCTTTCCTTCTAAACCACGAGCTTTTGCAGCCGCTTCCATTTTTGTAACTAGTAAACTTGTAGACATCCCCGCTGAGCAACATAATAAAATATTCATTTGAAAATCCCCCTTGTGTAGTATAAAAAATTTATGTTTATTTATTTTTCTTTACGCTATTTATTAATGCAATTAGCGTGCCAACTTTTTAAAACCACTAAAATCAGTGCTTTTTCGAGCATTTTCTTTGTGTGTTAACGCTTTCAATTAGTGTGTCGTCCAAAAAACACACAGTGTGTTATAAAACAACACGCTTTTAACACATAACTGTATGAAAATAGATTAGTGTTTAGTTGTCTAGTTATGTTTAATATGAAAAAACACTAAAAAAATTTTTTTATCGTAGAAATCTAGTAAAAAACAACATTTTCTTGATCTCAGTCTTCTATCTATTCTATTGTCCAAGCACACTCTACTAAATTACATAAAATAAAATAGAATAAAATAACACAATTCGAAAGGGGATTCCTATGCCAAAACATAGAAAACAAAGCAAAATAAAGATTTATAGAATAACAAGCTATAAAAAGGACAAGCGTTCTGAATTAGACTCTGACAAATTTGAACTAGAACAGCAGGACAAGCATGATACACAAGACAAACAAGACAAACAAGATAAACAGGACAAACAGAATGAGCAGAATAAGCAAGATAAGCAAGTACAATCAGAAAATGTAATTATAGTACCTACAGATTCACACAGCTTAGATGTGTGGGATGAAATTTCTCTAAAAGAAATACAAGCTGGTGAACATACGAACCTATTTGAAGAAAAAAGTAATTATCAAAATATTAATTTAGTCCAAGTAAACGATGTTCGCTTATACTTGGACAAGCAACTACAATTTAGTTCCGTTGATGAGCAAATCTATCATGAAGCACTTGTACATCCAATTATGTCAAAAGTAATCGATCCAAAACGTGTTCTCATATTAGGTGGTGGCGATGGTCTTGCCTTACGAGAAGTTTTGAAATATGAAACTGTGCTACATGTAGACCTTGTTGATTTAGACGAGGCGATGATTAATATGGCACGTAATGTTCCAGAAATAGTATCTTTAAACAAAAATGCTTTTTTTGATAATCGAGTGAACGTGCACGTATGCGATGCAAAAGAATTTCTAAATTCACCTTCATCTTTATATGATGTAATCATTATTGATTTTCCAGACCCAGCGACAGAGTTGTTAAGTACTTTATATACAAGCGAACTATTTGCTCGTATAGCTACATTCTTAACAAAAGATGGTGCTTTCGTCTGTCAATCTAATTCACCTGCCGATGCACCTCTAGTATATTGGAGTATCGGTAATACAATTGAACACGCTGGATTAACTGTGAAGAGTTATCATACGATAGTTCCTTCTTTCGGAACTGATTGGGGATTTCATCTTGCTACTAATTCTGCCTATGTACTCAATGAAATTGAGCAATTATATGTAGTACCAACTCCTCGAACATTGCCTTCTCTTCTTTTTCCTTTATTTCAATTTAAAGAAGAACATCTAGAACAACGTAACCTCGCTCTTTTAAATTCAGAATCAAATCTTATCTTACATCAATGCTACAAACAGGAAATGAAGTTTTGACGATATTAATAGTAAGGAGTGCTGCCCTATGGAATACTCTACCTTTGGCAAGCATATAATAGTAGATTTATGGGGAGTGGATTTTTCCCTATTAGATGATATTCACTTTTTAGAATACCATTTAGTTAACGCTGCAGATTACTCTGGTGCCCATGTTTTAAACGTAAGTAAAAAAGAGTTCCAGCCATATGGTGTTACTGTATTAGTGTTATTATCAGAAAGCCATCTTTCCATTCACACTTACCCGGAACAAAATTTTGCAGCTATTGACTGTTATACTTGCGGTACAACCGTTGAACCAAAAATAGCGATTGATTATATCGTAAATATATTAAAACCGGAACGGATGCATATAAAAAGATTAATTCGTGGTATAGGAGAAATTGTTACTACCGATTAATTATAACTCTTACTCATCCGAAAAAAGGAGGATTGTAAATACCATCAGTGGGATGAACATTCCACTGATGGTACAGGCACATACATAAAATGAAATTTTAATTAGTGGGAGTTTTACTGCCCGTTAATTCTAGATAAAAAAACCTTGCATAAGCAAGGTTCATTCATCCACCGACATCTTCCTATATAACTCTACAAACTCACTCGCTAATTCTTTCACCGTAATTGCATTCATTAAATGGTCTTGTGCGTGTACCATTAAAAGAGTAACTTCGGTCTTTTCACCACCAGCTTCTTTCTGGATAAGCTCCGTTTGTACACGGTGCGCCTCTTTTAATTCCTCTAGTGCTTCTTGTAATTTAGCTTCAGCTTCTGTAAACTCCCCACGCTTCGCACAATCAATTGCTTCCATTGAACAACTTCTCGCGTTTCCTCCATGCAAGATTAAATGAAAAGCTTTCGTCTCTATCGTATCCATTTTAGTTCTTTACTCCCCCTTTTCTTCCGCCAGTTTTTGTTTATCCCATATTTTTAAGAACGGTAAATAAATGAAGAATGCTAGCGCAAAGTTAACAAGTTGCAAAATAACACCTGAAATTTTCCCGCCCGACCCTAAATATCCACTAAAAAGAATAGGTGTCGTCCAAGGTACAGCGGCCCCACTCGGACGTGCGACCCATCCCCATTCCATTGCAAAGTAAGAAACAATTGTTAACACAACTGGAACTAATATAAATGGAATTAGTAAAAGTGGGTTCATTACAATCGGCATGCCAAAAGTTACCATCTCATTAATATTAAATATACCAGGTGCAATTGACAATCTCCCTAAACTTTTTAATTGTTGACTTCGTGCAAATAGTAACATTCCGACAACTAGAGCAAGCGTTGCTCCAGAACCGCCCATATAAATCCATAAGTCAAAAAACTGTGCCGTAATTGTATTTGGTACATCTTGCCCAGCTTGAAAAGCAACTCGGTTTTGATCCATTAACGACAACCAAACTGGGCTCATTACACCACCAACAATAGTAGCACCATGAATTCCACACGACCAAAGAACATGAACGAGAATAACTGCTATTATTGCGCCCCAAAGACTAGCACCAAGTACACTAAGTGGTTCCTGTAAAATTTGTCCTACAATATTATGGATACTGCCAAAAGAAGTATTTTCTATAATTAAGCGTAAAATCCAAATAACTGTTACAACAATAAATCCTGGAACAAGTGCGGCAAATGAACGCGTGACAGCTGGTGGAACTGTCTCTGGCATCTTTATAATTATCTTTTTTTGTACAATAAATCGATACAGTTCAGTAGATATAAGTGCAATAATCATTGCTACAAATAACCCTTGGCTTCCCATTAATGCAGCTGGAATAGCGCCTTCTACAAGTACACTTTCTTTTGTACTTGGTATAATATATGCAACTTGAAATGGCGTCGCAAGTAAAAACGTCACAAGCGACAATGCCCCGGATGCTAAAGCATCCACTTTATAATACTCTCCAAGCCTGTAAGCGATTCCAAAAACAGCTATTAAAGCCATTATATTAAAAGTTGCACTAACTGGATACCCTAAAGCTCTCTGCCAATTCTCACCAAACAAACCTGCCATAAACTCGTTATATCCGGGTATCGGCAGTGCACTAATAATGAGGAAAAACGATCCAATAATTAAGAAAGGCATCGTTAAAATAATTCCATCTCGAATTGCTTGTAAATGCCTCTGCTCTGCAACCTTCCCTGCTACTGGCATCACGTACTTCTCTAAAAACCGTATCATCTATCCCACTCTCCTCATGGTTTCATTGACAAAGCTGCTTGCAAGATAGCTTCCCCATTACAAAGTCCGTAATGGACGGATTGAATAACATCAACAGGTATCCCTTTATCCTTACATAATTCTTTCATTTTCGGTAATAAATAACGTACTTGCGGTCCAAGTAAAAGTACATCAGCTTTATCAATATGACTATTCACTTCAGAACCTGATACTGCCCAGATTTTCACTTCTATCCCTCTTGCCTCTGCTGCTTTCTCCATCTTTGTAACAATCAAACTGGAAGACATTCCCGCTGCACAGCAAAGTAAAATATTCATTCCGCTTCCCTCCCCCTTTTTCTAAACCTAAGTTATGGTGCATCCCTTGCCACCACTAGGTTACAAATATATATGTCTAGATTTCCTGCTGTATGCCGAGCTTAAAAACAAAAATTTCTTGGTTTTCACGCTATTCCATTTATCCGTATTCTCCTAGTAAAGAGGACTCTAACTCGCTATAATGATTCAGTATGATTTTTTTAATTGATAGGAGGATATATTTATGAAGGCATATCGCTTTCCACTTATTTTATTATCTTCTATCCTAATTGGTGGTTTCATTGGTTATTTCATGGGTGCCGATGCAGTTGCTTTAAAGCCGCTTGGTGATATTTTCTTAAACTTAATGTTTACGATTGTTGTACCTCTAGTGTTCTTTAGCATCGCATCGTCTATTGCTAATATGGATGGATTAAAACGTTTCGGTAAAATTATGTCTAGTATGGCTGGGACTTTCTTATTTACAAGTATTTTAGCTGCTATTTTTATGATTATTGTCGTGAAAGTATTCCCGCCAGCACAAGGTGTTGTACTAGAACTAACACAACCTGACAAAGCCGGCAAAGCTGTTAGTGTTGCAGATCAAATCGTCGGTATTTTAACAGTATCTGACTTCTCGAAGTTACTATCTCGTGAAAATATGTTAGCTCTTATTTTCTTCTCTATCTTAATGGGGATTGCAACTTCAGCAGTTGGCGAAAAAGGAAAACCATTCGCTACATTCCTACAAGCTGGTGCAGAGATTTCAATGAAGGTTGTATCTTTCATTATGTACTACGCTCCAATCGGACTTGCTGCTTACTTCGCAGCATTAGTTGGTGAATTCGGACCACAACTTCTTGGAACTTACTTCCGAGCAGCAATGGTATACTATCCAGCTTCTCTTATCTACTTCTTTGTATTCTTCACGTTCTATGCATACCTTGCAGGTCGCAAACAAGGTGTACAAGTATTTTGGAAGAACATGGTCTCTCCTACAGTTACATCACTTGCAACTTGTAGTAGTGCCGCAAGTATTCCAGCGAACTTAGAAGCAACGAAGAAAATGGGTATTTCTTCAGACGTTCGTGAAACAGTTGTCCTTCTTGGTTCTACACTTCATAAAGACGGCTCTGTTTTAGGTGGCGTATTAAAAATTGCTTTCTTATTCGGTATTTTCAACATGGAATTCGAAGGACCGAAAACATTAGCAATCGCACTTGTTGTTTCTCTATTAGTAGGAACAGTAATGGGTGCTATTCCAGGCGGTGGTATGATCGGTGAAATGTTAATCGTATCTCTATACGGTTTCCCGCCAGAAGCACTGCCAATTATCGCAGCAATTAGTACAATCATTGATCCACCTGCAACGATGTTAAACGTAACAGCAGATAACGCTTGTGCGGTAATGACAGCTCGCCTTGTAGAAGGTAAGAATTGGATCAAAAACAAATTTGCTTAATAGCTAGAAAGAGGATGCTCTAAACGAGCATCCTCTTTTTGTCGTTATTTGTTGATAAGTTGATATTTCCTCTCGCCACAAATTTGTTAAAATCTTCACAAATATTCCACATTCATTATCCATTCTCCGTACTATAATCATGTATGGAAAAGGAGATGGAAATAATGACACAAAGCGCACCTGAATTTAAAGTTTTGCAAAGCATTGCATTTCTCGCTGTCGTTTTGCAAAGTTCCTTATTATATACAATGAAGCAAGGAAATGTCTTACTTGAGCAATCCCTCATTATGGGCATGCTATTTAATCTTGCAAAATTCTCAGCACCAGCATTCATATTTATCGTTGGATTTCACTTAATTCGTCACTATACGAAGCAATTAGTATATAAAGAATATATTTCTGAAAAAGCGACACACTTACTCATTCCTTATTTCTTTTGGTCTATTCTTTACTTATTAACAACAAATGATCTTATTACATTACAAGGCGGAATAAAAAGTTTATTACTCGGAACAGCCGCGCCCCATCTTTGGTACGTTATTATGATGTTCCAAATTCACTTATTGTTCCCTTTACTATGCACACTTTTTTATTGGTTTCAAAAACGAACAGAAAATAAAAAAGACATATATAAATATATGACCTTTTTCGCTTGCCTATATTTTCTATTAATGTGGTTCTCTTCTCACTATATTTTTAATGGAGAAAAATTAACAAGTTCAACAATTTTACATTATACAGATCGATCATTTCTATTCTACTCATTCTATTTCGTTATGGGTGGCATTGCCGCTGTAGCACTAAAAACTTGGCGTCTATTCGTCATGAAACATATCCCGCTTATAACAATATTATTTTTCATCTTATTTTTATTCATCAATTATGAGTTGTTTAGTTTTTACGGAGCAAACTCTATTCATTTAACTGTTTCTACCTATTTAAAACCATCTATGTTTTTATATATCGTATGCGAAATTATCATACTGTATGTGTTATCTATTATGATAGTACAGCGTCGTGGTTTCTTATATAAAACGTTACGTTTCATTGGAAATTACACGTATGGTGCTTATTTAGCTCACTTATTCTTCTTGCAACTATGCACAAAGTTTCTTTCTTTATTCACACTGCAAGAAAATACTATATTATATAGCCTATTACTATTTGTGTTAACGGCTATTATCTCTATTTCAACAATGTTCATTTGTAGCACAATACCATTTCATACTTGGATTACAGGTCCTTCTCCTACAACAAAGATGAAATGGACGAAGGTTGTATTCCGAAAAAATCATAAAAAACTATTCAAGCCATATATTTGATATAATGATACGCATATAAAAAGAAAGCGAGAGACACCTATGATTAATCAAGTTGGACAAATTATGCTATATGTAAATAATCAAGACGAAACAGTACAATTTTGGACAGAAAAAGTAGGGTTCCAAATCATTGCGGAAGAGAATAACGGAAACGGATTCCGCTGGATTGAAATTGCACCGGCGAAAGAAGCAGGAACAAGCATCGTCCTTCACGATAAAGCGTTAATCGCGAAGATGCAACCTGAACTAAACCTTAATACACCTTCACTTATGTTCTTCTCAAATGACTTAGACCGTCTATATAAAGATCTTTCTGAGAAAAATGTCACAGTTGGACAGGTTGTAGATTTACCTACTGGTAGAGCATTCAACTTTGCTGATAATGAAAATAATTACTTTGCAGTAATGGAACGTAAATAAAAAATAAGCTATCCGAAAAAATCGGATAGCTTATTTCATTTTAAGAAACTTGTTCTACATTCGTTTCTCTATGCTGTATATGGCTCGTGATCCAAGCAATTCCACCGGCAACAATGAGATAACATAACAATATTAAAATTTGTATTTTTAATTGCGACCAATCTCCTAAAGAGATAACATCTTGTAATCCTCTAAGAGAATGAGACATTGGGAGAAACTGCCCAATTTTGCTAAGAATAGCTATGTTTAATTCTCCTGGGAAAGTCCCCCCGCTTGTCGCTAATTGCAAGACAAGAAGCGTTACTGCTAAGAACTTTCCAACAAGACCAAATACTGTTACTAACATAAGAATAAATGTCATGAACGTAAAGGAAATCACAATACTTGATAAAACAAAAAGTGGTACACTGGCAACTTCTAATTTCATAACACCTAGCACAACTACATCTACGAGTAGCGCTTGAATAAGTCCAATTAAATATACCAATCCTAGTTTATTAATAAAATGTACCGTTCCACTTACCTTCATATTTTGTCTACGACCAAGCGGTAAAATATTCGATGCCATAATTCCGCCAACATAAAATGCAAGCGATAAGAAATATGGTGCAATGCCTGAACCGTAGTTAGGAACGTCAGAAACTGTTGACTTCACTAACTGAACTGGCTCTGAGAACATCGTATTGCGTGCATCATCATTACGAACATTCGCTATCTTCTCTGCACCCTCTCCCAATTTCGTAGAAAGTTCTTTCGCACCATCATCAAGTTTAACAAGTCCATTTGTTAATTTACCAGCACCGTTATTCAGCTCCGTTCCACCACTCGCAAGCTGGTTTACACCTTCTTGCAATGATGTAAATCCATTTCCCCACTTCGTAAATCCATCAGCCAAATTCGATGCACCATCTGCTATCTTTTGCGTTCCAGCAGTAGCTTCATTTAACTTAACTCCGAATGTATTTATGCCTTCTTCAATCTTATGTTGACCGTCAGTAAGCTTCTTCGCACCTTGTGTCAATTGTTGTTGGCTATTATTTAACGTACTTGTTGCTTTAGCTAGTCCATTAGACGTAGCAACAATTTTTTGAAAAGCGGGATCTTGCTGCACTTCTGGATGATTTTTCACGTACTCTTCTAATTGTTGTTTTACACTATTTGCCGCATTGTCCGCTTTCGCTTGCCCTTCAGCAAGTTTTTCATTTCCATTCACCCATTCATTTGTACCAGCACTTAATTCACTAATTCCTGATTGTAACGTTTTTTCACCTTGTACTAGTAATTCCATACCACTATGAAGTGATGTCGCTCCTTGACTCAGCTCATTTGCTCCCCCAGTTAAAGCAGATTGACTGGATGCAAGCTTGTCACTTCCTTCTTTCAATTTCGATGTCCCATCACTTAAACGATCAATACCATCCGCAAGCTGATTCGCTCCATTTTTTGCATCGGTCGTTCCTTCATGTAACTTCTCAGCACCATTACTTGCATCACTCAATCCTTGTGCCAAATCTTGGAACTTTGAAAAGACACCTTCTGTATAAGATTTCGTAATACTATTTGAGATTTTTGTTTTCATATTTTCAACAGCTGTCGTTCCAATTTGAGCTGCTACAAAGTTTTTACCTGGATTTACTTTGTACTGCAACTTTGCCGGCTCTGGTTTCTCATCCATAAGTGTACTTACCTTTTTAGAGAAATTCTCTGGAATCGTAACAACCATATAATATTTATCTTCTTTTAACCCTTCATCTGCATTTTTTTCTGATACGAAATGAAAAGCTAGTTCCTTATTCTCTTTTAAATTTTTAACAAAATCGTCTCCTGCATGAATTGTTTTTTCATCCATCATAGCACCCTTATCTAAGTTCACAACTGCAACAGGTAATTTATCTAATCTTCCGTACGGATCCCAATATCCAGCTAAAAAGAATCCTGAATAAATTAACGGAACGATTAATAAAAAAATTAAAGCGATACGTCCATGTTTATGGTGCCACATCGCTTTCCAATCTTTAAATATAAGTTGAATTCCCTTCATGAAACATACTCCTTCTCCGAATTTAACACCATTAGAATGGTTTAACAGATTTACTATACACGTCACTTTCCATACTGTATAATACATCTTTAATTATCAATTCATTCCTTTTGGTCTATAGAAAGGAGATTCGAAATGGAACTGCTCCAGTTAAAATACTTTCAGACAGTTGCACGACTAGAACATATGACAAAGGCAGCTGAAGAATTGCATATCGCGCAACCTTCACTCAGCAAAACAATCGCTAGACTCGAAAAGGATTTAGGAGTCCCTTTATTTGATCGCCAAGGCCGACAGATTACTTTAAATTCTTTCGGAAAAGTATTTTTAAAACGAGTAGAGCGTATTTTTCATGAATTAAGTGAAGGGGAACGAGAAATTAAAGATTTAGCCGAATTACAACAAAGCTCTATTACACTGGCCGTTTCTATTCCGAGAATATTACCAGAACTACTTGGCTCTTTTTTACTAGAACATCCTAACGTTCGGTTCCAACAATTTCTTGCATCCACTCCTTCTATGAAACGACAACTAGATAATATAGAAATTGACTTTTGTATCTCCTCTGTGCCAATTGAAGGTGAGGAGGTTGTTTGGGAACCACTTATTACAGAAGAAATTTTCTTAGTCGTCCCTTCAGGCCACCGTTTATCCGGCCGAGAAAATATCCACCTGCATGAAGTAAAAGACGAACCGTTTATTAGTATGAACACTGGCTACGGATTTCGGCACTTAACGGATGAATTTTGTAAAGAAGCTGGTTTCACTCCGCATATTGCTTTTGAAGTAGATGAACCGACCGTGATTAGCGACCTCATTAAGCAAGGTCTCGGCATCGCTTTTGTTCCAAGTTTAACTTTATTAAAAAACTCTACTTTAGCATCAAGCAAGTTGCGTATTATTGAACCCACTTGTCAGCGAACCATCGGATTAAGTTGGTCAAAAAAACGCTACTTATCAAAAACAGCTCAGCAATTCCGTGAATTCGTGATTGACTATTTCTCTAATATTAGGACGTAAAATTATATGAACAAATAAAAGGTGCCACCCTCATATGGTGGCACTTTTTATTGTTCACTCTTTTTTAATTCCATTTCAGCTAAAAGTGGTAGTACATTATCAAAAATATGCGTATTATTATTTTCACCTGTTACATATCCACCGTAATATCTACTAAATACGTTGTCATTTCGGAATGTGGACATATGATCATACAATTCCTTCGCAAACTTTGTATCACCTGTTTGTAGTACGTACAAAATCGTTAGTCCGTAAGCGGCTGGCGATTCATAATTCACAGTTTGTTTTCCCGTTTCTAAATTGTAACGACCGTATAGCTTTCCATCCGCTTGGAACTTCTTCTTTATAAATTCCAAATAAGCAGCTGATGAAAGACCTCCTAAACTCCGATGATATGCAACGTATGATTGGTCAATAAGATTCACTTCTTTATCGTACGTAAATGTACCATCTTCTTTATACTCTTTTGGGAATGCCCAGCCATGCCTTGGATAATCTGCTAAAAATTGAACAACTTCCTGATATTGCTGAGCAGAAACTTTGCCGTACTTCTTCATATAGGAGAATGCACGCGGATTTATGTATGATGTTGTTACAAAATTATTTTGTTTCCCTGCATCTGCATCATAATAATCAACATAATAATTATCTTTTTTATTATAACGAAGTACAGCATCACTTAATTGATCGGCAAGGTTTTTATAACGCTCTTCCTTATACATTTCATAAGCACGATATAATTGTTCTATAATACGAAGATCATCTATAAGTGCATTTGTAGCTGACTGCCTCTCTCCCTTTTCAGAGAGTTTCCATAAAACGATATGATTCTTATATATGAAATTATCTTGAATAACCTTTACTTGCTCATCAAATAACGCCTGATCATCTTTATCAAGTGTATACTGTAACCATAATCCCGCCGATTCTGATAAAGCTTCACGTCCCTTAGCTTCACCCGTACCTGCCTTAGTATCTACCAAACGATACGTGGCAAGTGTTCCATTGTCATTCACCATATGTCTTAAAATAAAATTTTCTGTACGGTTTCCTTGTAAAGCTGACCAAAATACAATTCCACCTAAAGCGATTAAGAAGATAACTCCAATCCCTATATATAAACGTTTCCGCAATCTTTTCACCTCCCTAGTAAGGCTAACCTTAATTTTATCAGAACATACATAAATTTAAAAAAGACAATCTATTAGATTGTCTCCCCCATTTCTATCCCCCGCAAACCTCTTTAGAAGGTTTATATAGCGATTGTACAAGTCGATCATATTCACGACGCGTAATTTCTTTATTATATAGCTTCAATAATAAATCTCTATGCTCTTTTGAAAATGCCATCTTTTTAATGACTTCAGGATACATAAAACACCCTCTCCATTTCACATAAACTTCTTGATTCCGAAAAACAGAACTTATGTTCGCATAAAAGATTATAAAAGATTCCTGAGCAAAAAACAAACAAAACATGACCAACTATTTATTTCTTTCTATTCAAAATATTACAACATTATATTATCATATTCACTTTTTAAATACATATATATTTTTGGTAGTTTTTTTGAATAAATCTTCCAATTCAATCAGAAAATAATGGCAAAAAAGAAGAGGAGTTTACATATGGATACGGTAACATTAGCAAGAGCATTTTTTGGTTCTTCATTAGCATTCCACATTATCTTTGCAACACTTGGCGTCGGACTTTCATTGATGATTTTTATAAGCGAAATACTCTATCACTGGAAGAAAGACTCCGACTATGCCATTATGGCGAAAAGATGGACAAAGGCGTTTGCTATTCTTCTCGGTGTAGCAATTCCAACTGGAACAATTGTTGGTGTGCAAATCTCACTTCTTTGGCCTGGTTTCGCCAAAATTGTTGGGCAAGTTATCTCTGTTCCCTTCCAAATTGAGATTTTCGCCTTCTTTTTGGAAGCTTTATTCATGTCGATTTACGTATATGCAGCCGATAAACTTCCTCCATTTATGAGATTAATCTCGCTATTTTTCGTCATGCTTGGTGCCACAGCATCCGCCGTGCTTATTACATCAGCAAATACATGGATGAATACACCAGCAGGCTTTTCAATGAATCCAGATGGATCTGTTTTTAACGTTGATCCGTGGAAAGCTTTCTTTAATCCAAGTTTTGGCACAAGTGCATTCCATGTTGTTATTACGGCTTATGCAACTGGTGCGGCTGTCATTGCTTCTATCGCTGGATTTAAATTATTGAAGAAAAATTTAAGTACACGTGAAATTGCTTATCATAAAAAAGGGCTACTATTAGGGCTTGTCGTTACATTTATTACAGGCGCTACGATGTGGCTTTCAGGACATGAATCAGCGATTGCCTTACATAAACACTCACCTGAAAAACTTGCATCTGCTGAAGCTTTATTTGAAACGACATCACACGCACCGCTATCCATTGGCGGAGTTGTGGATCCTAATACACTTGAACTAAACTATGCACTTGAAATTCCAAACATGCTTAGCTTATTAGTGGGACTAGACCCTAGCACTGTCGTAAAAGGTCTAAACGAATTCCCACAAGAAACATGGCCACCATTTTATACACATACACTATTCAACTTAATGGTCGGCACCGCTGCGTTCACCTTTGCAGTTGCAGCAATTGCGCTCTTATATTGGTACTTCGTTTACCGAAAAAAGGGAACAGAACTACCGAAGTGGCTACTTTGGGGAGCTGCTGCATGCGGACCAATTATGATGCTCGGTATTGAATTCGGCTGGATTTTCAGTTGTAGCGGTCGTCAACCATGGACAATTTATGGTATGCAACGTACCGTCGATGCATCTACACGCGCTGATTTCGTCGGTCCTTTATTTGTTTTGTTCATCATTTTATATATTGGACTCGCTATTTTAACAGTCTTTGTTCTACGTACATTCTTTAGAAGACATCCATTAAAGAATGATTTACAACACCAAGGAGGCGATTCTCATGCATGAGGAAAGTATTGCAATCATCATCTTATGGGCCCTTATTTTCGTATACAGTATATTAGGGTCCATCGATTTTGGCGCTGGTTTTTGGGGCATGGTATACGCAAAACATCCAACGCTCGCTGCCAAACTTGCGAATCGGTACTTATCCCCAACTTGGGAAGTAACAAATACGTTTCTCGTCTTCGTCGTTGTCGCATTTCTCGGCTTCTTTCCGAAAGCGGCCTTTACCCTTGCGACAGTAATGTTCGTACCAGTTATGTTAATTTTAGTGCTCGTTGCAGTACGTAGTACATTTATGGTGTTTGCTTACTCCTTGCCGAAATATCAGTACCTTCTTCGGGTTATTTCAGGTATTACTGGTCTCTTAATTCCAGCACTATTAATTACCGTTTTACCCGTTACAGAGGGAGCCTATATTACAATGTCTGAAGGGAAAGAAGTACTCCTGTATGGAAAACTTCTTTCTAGCCCGGTTATCTATTGCTATATGCTCTTCGGAATAACGTCTGAACTATTTCTCTCCTCTCTCTTTCTTGCTGATTTTGCGAGAGAACAAAGTTCAGAAGATACGTATAGAATTTATAGAAGAAATGCCATCATCCTTGGTCCTGCAACGCTCGTTACGGCAATCATCGCCCTCGTTGTAATGGATCCTGAAACACATTGGCTTATGCAAGGATTAATAAAGCAATTCCCGTGGTTTACAGTTTCTATTGTTTTATTCGTTATCGGATACTCGTCCCTTTGGTGGACAAACAAAAAGTACAATACACTAGGATATCCTCGCATTGCCGTTTTAGCTGTCGTCGCTCAATATGCATTTGCAAGCTACGCTTACGGCGTCGCGCATTTACCTTATATTATTTATCCTGACGTAACTGTATTTACAAGCTTTACAACGACAGAAACGTTCTATGCACTGCTCATTCTATACGCAATTGGGATTGCAATTTTATTACCAGGATTTATTTTCTTCTGGAATTTATTCTTGAAGGATCGTACTTTTTTGAAGGAAAAATAATATAGTCTTGGGGTCTGTTCCAAAAGGCATTTTGGGATGGGCTCCTTTTGTCATGTTTTGTCGATAAGTCGATATATTTTAAAAATCGCTGATATATTTTGAGTTGCGCCGATATATTTCAATGATCGCTGATATATTTTGAGTTACGCCGATATATTTCAATAATCGCTGATATATTTTCAGTTACGCTGATATAAATCTCATTTACTACCTTACTGCCCAATCAATTAATAGACTCCTATCACAATAGTTATTTCACTACGAGTGACACTTGTCCTTTAGCATGAAAAACACATATTCGCTTCATCTCGTTATACGTCTAGTTCTTCTTATTTTTTGCTGAATATACTACCAATATAACCTTGAGACAAGCTACATCTATTCAAGGGAAAATAGAAAGGTAGGCAAAATATGAGCATTGAAATATGGATTACTATTATTGTATTCTTCTTAACGATGATTGTTATCTTTTGGCGGCCTCGAGGTTTAAATGAGGCGTGGCCAGCAGCAATCGGAGCTGGTATCATCATAATTACTGGACTTGTATCAAAACCAGACGTCATGGATATTATAAGTAAAATTGGCGGTGCTTCCATAACAATATTAGCGACCATCGTCATGGCAGTTATATTAGAAAGCTTCGGCTTTTTCCATTGGTCCGCAGCGAAACTAGCAAATTTAGCAAAGGGTTCTGGACGCCGCTTATACTGGTATATTCAATTATTATGTTTTCTCATGACTCTTTTATTCAATAACGACGGTAGTATTTTAATTACAACTCCAATTTTAATTCTTCTTCTAAAAAATCTTCAATTAAAACCTCATCAGCAAATTCCTTATTTATTAAGTGGTGCTTTAATCGCTACGGCATCTAGTGCACCAATTGGTGTAAGTAATATCGTAAATTTAATCGCATTAAATATCGTTAATATGACTCTTTATATGCATACTGCTATGATGTTTGTACCTGCAACATTAGGCTTATTATTTATGTCATGGCTCATGTATACAGTTTTGAAGAAAAAACTTCCGAAAAAATTGCCTGTTTCTTCATATGATATTGAAGAAATTTTCTTCACGAAAAACTTCCATCCACTAAAAGGAAATAATTCTGTTGATACGAAACAAAAACGGACAAGATTCATGTTAAAAGTATTAGGTTTCGTCTTCCTTATGCGCTGTCTTCTATTCGTTGCATCCTTCTTATCCATCCCAATTGAAATCGTTGCAGTACTTGGTTCACTCGTTCTTCTCATTTGGAGATGGTACTACTTACGAACAAATCCTGTCGACATTTTGAAAAAGACACCATGGCACATTTTAATTTTCGCCTTCTCTATGTACGTCATTATTTACGGACTCCACAACGCAGGATTAACAGCTGCACTTGTACAATGGCTCGAGCCAATTGTGAATCAGCATCTACTCTATGCTAGCTTTGCAATGGGTGGACTTGTATCCATCCTCTCTAACGTCTTCAATAACCATCCTGCCCTTATGATTGGTACAATTACATTAACAGAAATGGGACTAGATCCAGTCACATTAAAAACAATCTATCTTGCAAACATCATTGGTAGTGACATCGGCTCACTATTACTACCAATTGGTACACTAGCTTCACTCATTTGGATGTATATTCTGAAACAAAACAAAATTAAAGTAAAATGGAAAGACTATTTAAGTGTATCCCTTATCGTTATCCCGCTCACAACAGTCGTCACACTATTCCTCTTATTCTACTGGGTACATCTCTTCTTCGCCTTATAAACAACAGAAGCCCCATTTGCTACCGTCTTAGCAAATGGGGCTTCTTCTATAATAAAGTTAGGTACTACAGTGTGATCAATCAAGTAAAGAGGTGTAACATATTATTGATATAAATGACTACCAGCTTCTTTAAATTCTTCTGCTTTCTCTTTCATTCCTTTTTCAATTGCTTCTGTCGTTTCTAAATCATTTTCTTTTGCATACTCACGAATATCATGTGAAATTCTCATACTACAAAACTTCGGTCCACACATTGAACAGAAGTGAGCTGTCTTTGCCCCTTCTGCCGGCAACGTTTCATCATGATATTCCATCGCACGTTCAGGATCTAAAGATAAATTAAATTGATCGCGCCAACGGAATTCGAAGCGTGCTTTTGAAAGTGCATCATCACGCTGATGAGCCGTTTTATGTCCTTTCGCAAGATCAGCCGCATGCGCTGCAATTTTATACGTAATAACACCCGTGCGTACATCATCTTTGTTTGGCAAACCTAAATGTTCTTTCGGCGTTACATAACAAAGCATCGCTGTTCCAAACCAGCCAATCATAGCAGCTCCAATTGCAGATGTAATATGGTCATAACCTGGTGCAATATCTGTCGTTAGCGGCCCAAGTGTGTAAAACGGCGCGCCCTGACAAATATCAAGCTCTTTCTCCATATTCTCTTTAATTAAGTGCATCGGTACGTGTCCAGGTCCTTCAATCATAACTTGCACATCATGTTTCCAAGCAATTTTGGTTAATTCGCCAAGTGTTTCAAGCTCAGAAAACTGTGCTTCGTCATTTGCATCTGCAATAGACCCTGGACGTAATCCATCTCCAAGAGAGAACGAAACATCGTACTGCTTCATAATTTCACAAATCTCTTCAAAGTGAGTATATAGGAAGTTTTCTTTATGATGGAATAGACACCACTGCGCCATAATCGAACCACCGCGCGAAACGATACCTGTCGTACGCTTTGCCGTGATTGGAATGTAACGAAGCAATACACCAGCGTGAATTGTAAAGTAATCAACGCCTTGCTCCGCCTGCTCAATTAACGTATCACGATATACTTCCCACGTTAAATCTTCTGCAATTCCGTTTACTTTTTCCAGCGCTTGATAAATCGGTACAGTTCCAACTGGTACAGGCGCGTTACGAATAATCCACTCACGCGTCGTATGAATATTTTTACCTGTAGATAAATCCATAATCGTATCTGCACCCCAGCGCGTTGCCCATGTCATCTTCTCTACTTCTTCTGCAATCGAAGAAGATACAGCTGAGTTTCCGATATTCGCGTTTACCTTCACATGGAAATTACGCCCGATGATCATCGGTTCAGCTTCTGGATGATTAATATTCGCTGGTAAAATAGCGCGGCCTTCTGCGATTTCCTTACGAACAAACTCCGGCTCTACCCCTTCACGAATCGCAACATACTCCATCTCAGACGTAATAATGCCATTACGTGCATAGTGCATTTGCGTAACGTTTGCACCTTGCTTTGCTCTAAGTGGCTTGCGATCCATCTGCGGGAAAACAGGTGTATGTTTCGAAGCCACTTTCACACCGTCATCCTCTGGTTTCACTTCACGCCCTTCGTATGCTTCTACATCACCACGCCCCAGAATCCAAGAATGGCGCGGCGTTGGAATCCCCTTTTCTAACTCCACTTTATACTCAGGATCCGTATAAGGTCCGCTCGTATCATACACACGAATTGGCGGATTTGGAACGCCATTTGTTTCGCTTTGTTTAATCTCACGCATCGGTACTTTCATGCCTTCTCGTGGTCCACCCACATATACTTTCTTACTCCCTGGTAAACTCGATTTCAATTCAATTTGCTCAGCTGAAACAGATTGTTTCATAAATTTTATTGCCCCCCTGTTCGTGACAAGGACGAGATATGGCCAGCGCATGCCAAAATAAAAAGAGCCAGGTCCATAAAAAAATAAGGACCTGGCTCATAAAGACATCATTATGTAAAGCCGTTAACTTCCCTACGCTGGTACGAGCCAGATCAGGTCCAAAGGGTTAAGAAGTTCACGCGCTTCTCTCTCAGCCTACGCATACGTTAGGCACCCCTAGTTTATCACTGATTTAATTTTCAATACTTTCCCATCATACACGATAATCTGAAAAATGCAAAGGTTATTTCTTTTTCTCTTTATGGAATCATCCACGTTAAATAATATGCTTGAACATACGTCATAATACCAACAATAATTACGAAGAACACCCTATTGTAAAAATAGTTTATGACTTAACATGGGAGTTTAAAAACATCTTCACCACAAAGAGTGTTGAGAATTTCGACCATTGTATTGAGAAAATGAAGAATACTAATATACAAGAGTTTAAGAGCTTTACGAATGGATTAGCCGGGGATATTGAAGCTGTCAGAAATGCGGTAACTTATGAGAATAATAATGGTCTTGCCGAAGGGAGCATAAACAAGTTAAAGCTTATTAAAAGAATCATGTATGGTCGATGCAAATTCTCCACATTGCGGACAAAGATTCTACTTTTGGAGAGAATGAGACTTTTCAACCAACTCCGGAAAGAACCATTTTTTACTTGCCAAATACATTCATCAGTCCCGTTTGACAAAGAGCCTTTGTCTCTACTGCATTTCGCTACAACTGCTACCTGCCATACAACCTGCAATAGAGATAGGTAACAATTTACTATACAAGGAACAAAATTGACCTGCTCCTCCATTTAGTGATTTAACTACCTTTATTATTCAGAGCTAAAACTCAAAGAAAAAACTCTTACATTTATTGTAACATTTTTCCTTAATACGTTAATTATTTTTTGTTGTCTTGTTAGTTAAAGGGGTACTTAGTACAAAAAATAACCGTAGATAGTAGCACGAACACTGTTCTTGTTATAATTAATTTTTTTCAGAACGTCTATAATCCTCTTTTAAAAAATATATGTAAATATAATAAAAAACGAATGATTAATAGAAATATTCTACACCACTCGTTTTTTATCGGACTTCTTTTTACTGTACTTTTATTTTCTTTATGAGTTATTAGAAAAATAATTGTCTATATAAGTCTTTATTTTTTCAAAATTCTTTTCCATAAATAAGATTGCTGGTACTTCAATTATTGGAAGATTATTTTCATTATCAAAAGCTGGACACGGTTTGGGAACTACCAAATAGTCAACTGAGTTTTTATCCCTGATATAATTAATTGAAACATCATAATACTTAGAAAAATATTCCTTCAAATCATTCTGATTCCTTAAAAATGGTAGAGAAAATATTGAACCATAATTTATACCAGCGTCGACAATTAATACAAAGCATATTTTTTTCATGATACACCCTCCTCGTATAATAAGTTTTAAGTTAATAACTGTTCCTTGAAAATTAAATAGTTTTTATCTTCAAGAGCTACATCAAAAAAATGATGTATGGGTAAAATTTAGTCTTGGATACTGGGGGATTTCTCCAGATAATGGAAGTGCAGAAATGGACCCATCGGGAATATGCTTACTCCTCCTGTAGTTCGACCACGTTAAAAGACTGTGACCCAGACCAAAATGCACTGCATACGCACAAGCTGTATCGGTTTCCTTCACTTACCTCTCATAGTGGTGGGAGGGCAGCTTAGATGAAGGCAATCATTGAATACTCATACGCGAGGTTGTGGCTATGTTTTGGACTCTAGGAAGATCCCACAGTATCCAAGCTCATTCCAAATACTATTCAAAGAAAGGAGGTCCTTTCTTTGAGATTATTCGTAGCTATTGATGTAAGCTCTGAAAAACTTGATGTATGTTTTCTTGACAGTCATGACACTGTTTTGAAAGAAATTTGTCTTTCAAACGATGTGAATGGTGCCAACGCCATTAAGGAGGATGTTCTCCATTTTCACCAGTTGTACAACTATAAAAAAATTGTCATTGGCATGGAATCTACTTCCGTCTATAGTTTCCATCCTTCCATGTTCCTAACGGAAGATAAGGATTTGAGGGCTTTAGACGTGGAAGTGGTCGTACAAAATCCAAAAGCCATCCATCGGTATAAAAAACTCTTTGAAGAAGATAAGACCGATAAAATAGATGCTTTCCGTATTGCCGATTTTTTACGAATCGGACGGTATAATAAGTTTCTTATCAAGGAGGAAAAATACGTTGCCCTTCAACGTTTAACACGATCTAGATATCAACTCGTTCACCAGCAAACAGAATGTAAGCAACACTTTCTGAAGAACCTTTACTACAAATGTAATACGTTATCGAAAGAGTTAAATACCTCTGTTTTTGGTGCGACGATGATGGAAATACTCTCAGATTCCCTTTCGTTGGATGAAATCGCAGAAATGGATCTAGAAGCACTCGCTACTCTTCTTCAGAAAAAGGGGAAAGGACGCTTTAGCGACCCGGAAGATTTAGCGAAAACCATCAAGAAAGCCATACGTGAATCCTACCGACTAGGTAAGGTCGTTCAAGACTCTGTGGACGTTGTATTAGCCACTTATGCACGATTGATTCAAACATTGAAAAAACAAATCAAAGAAATAGAAAAAAGCATTACTGCTTTTTTCGAAGCCATTCCAGAAGCGAGATATTTAACAAGTGTTCCAGGCATTGGAGTCGTATACGCCGCGGGAATCATTGCGGAAGTTGGACAAATTGAACGCTTTGAGAACGAAGCACAATTGGCCAAATACACCGGTCTTTACTGGAAAAAATCGCAATCTGGAAACTTTGAATCGGAACGAACACCCATGACACGAACGGGAAACCAGTATCTTCGTTATTACATGGTTGAAGCTGCCAACTCTGTACAACTTCGTGAAGCTACTTACCGTGCTTCTTATTTAGAGAAATATGATGAAGTTCCGAAATACAAACATAAAAGAGCCCTTGTCTAAAGCCGTAACTAGATTCGCTAAATTGTTTTTCAAATATTGAACCAAGCACTTGACTGATTGCTTGTTGAACAACCCTATCCACTACTGTCGGTATTCCCAATTTGCGCATCTTCCATAAAAAGAGCCAGGTCCATAAAAAAATAAGGACCTGGCTCATAAAGACATCATTATGTAAAGCCGTTAACTTCCCTACGCTGGTACGAGCCAGATTAGGTCCAAAGGGGTTAAGAAGTTCACGCGCTTCTCTCTCAGCCTACGCATACGTTAGGCACCCCTAGTTTATCACTGATTTAATTTTCAATACTTTTCCATCATACACCATAATTTGGAAAAATAAAAGTTTATTTCTTTTGTTGTTTATGGAATCATCCACGTTAAATAATAAGCCTGAACATAAGTCATAATACCAACAATAATTACGAAGAACAAACTATGCTTCACTGTAAAACGGAACAAATCCGATTCTTTTCCAGCAAGACCAACTGCTGCACAAGCAATCGCAATCGACTGCGGAGAAATCATTTTACCTGTTACACCGCCTGTTGTATTTGCTGCAACAAGAAGCACTTCAGATACGCCGACTTGCTGCGCTGTAATGGCTTGTAAATTCGAGAACAGTGCATTCGCAGACGTATCAGACCCTGTTAAGAATACGCCAATCCAGCCTAAGAAAGGCGAGAAGAACGGGAATAGTCCGCCAGTTCCTGCTAGTGCTAACGCTAACGTAGAAGATAGACCAGAATAGTTTGCGATAAATGCAAACCCTAGTACGAATCCGATTGATAGAATTGGCATTTTTAATTCACTTAACGTTTCTTTAAATGTCACTACTGCATCTTTTACATTCATTTTCAAAATAAACATGGAAATGATACAAGCAATTAAAATCGCCGTTCCGGTTGCTGATAATACATCAAACTTCAGAATTGCCTCGTAAGGCGTTGGTTTATTTACAATCGGCTCTGCTTTCATTACTAGATTATGCAGACCTGAAATTTCAAACTTAAATACAAGACTTGCTAAAGCCCCTCCTGGAGCGAATAATGCCTTAAAGAAACTTTGGCTCCAAATGACTACCATAACCGTTAATACGATAAATGGAGACCATGCTTTTACTACTTTTCCAAACGTTAATTTCGGCATCGATGCTGCTGTCGTTGTTGCTGCTACTTCACTATTTGCTTGCTCGGATTGATAGATTTCTTTCGGCTGCCAAACTTTTAAGAACAGCGCTAAACTAATTAAACTTACAAGTGCCGATGTAATATCCGGAAGTTCCGGCCCTAAAAATGTCGCTGTAATGAACTGCGTAATTGCAAATGAACTACCCGCTACAAGTAACGCAGGCCACGTTTGTCTTATCCCTTTAAATCCATCCATTAAAAATACGATAAAGAATGGAACAAATAATGATAGGAACGGTAATTGATGTCCAGCCATTTGTCCAATTTTATGTGGATCAATACCCGTTACTTGTCCAGCAACTGTAATCGGAATTCCCATCGCTCCGAACGCCACTGGTGCAGTATTTGCAATCAAACAAAGACCTGCTGCGTATAAAGGATTTAACCCAAGCCCCGCAAGAAGCGCTGCTGTAATCGCTACTGGTGCTCCAAATCCTGCCGCTCCTTCTAAAAATGCTCCAAATGAAAATCCAATTAAAATAACGAGTAGACGATGATCGTTCGTAATCGATAATACCGATGCACGAATCACATCGAATTGACCTGTTTTTACAGAAATTTTATATAAAAATACCGACATAATGATAATCCAAGCAATCGGCCATAATCCGTATAAGAAACCATATCCGGTCGCTGCCATTGCCATCGTGAACGGCATTTTATAAGCGAATAACGCTACTAAAACTGTAAGTACAACTGTAATAAATCCTGCCACATACCCTTTCATGCGGAAAACTGCTAAAGCTAAGAAAAAAAAGATAATCGGAATAAGTGCTACTGCTGCTGAAATCCAAATATTACCGAACGGATCATAAACTTGTGTCCATGTGTTCATTGTCCTCTCCCCCTAAAGAATCCCCTTTTAAATAAATACAACCTTATCAATAGACTATCAGGTCATCATACCTTTAAGTCTAAAAATAAAAAAACATTTAAGAAAACGTTTTCAAAAACTTCCATTTATACTGTACCATAACAATTTCTATTAAAAAAGATTTTTTTGAAAATTTTATTATTTAACAGGAAATCTTACAAAATCGTCACGTTCTTGTAATGTTCATCGATAGGAAGTTTGCCAAAATTATTGCATAATAATAGTATAACAACAGAAATTATTCATGAGGTGATATATATGAACGGAAATAAAATATTAGCTGCGTTATCATACTTTAGTGTACTATTTGCCCCTATCTTATTCCCTATTATCGTTTGGATTGTAGGAGACGCTGAAACAAAACCACATGCAAAACGTGCTCTATGGACACACATCATTCCAAGTATCGCTACATTCATTGGCTTAACTATTTTAGGAATTATGGGTCTTGGATCTGATCAACCAGATGTAACACTTGGAATTGGATCAATGATTGTCTTAGCTATTTGCGGAATCATCAGCTTATACTACTTCATCTGGAACATTGTAAAAGGAATTAAAGTACTGAAAGCTTAATTTTAAACAAACGTTTGTTTAAAAAAGGACCCTTGCAAATTGCAAGGGTCCTTTTCCGTTCACTTTATCTTCTGCGTTTCTTCTTTTTTCTCATCATTTTCTTTCGGCGCGTATTCACTTTATCCGCTATAATGTGGAGCGTACTTGCCACAACAATTCCCATTAAGAACGTTACAATTTCAACCTCATGTTTCTTCGCAATTTCTATTAAATTACCATCCAGTGCGATTACATTTAATAGGAATAAAAATGGAGAAAAGACGATTAACATGTACGCAATACGAATCACATCACCAAGTATAATCGTATGCGTAAAGAAAGATCGATGCGGCATTACTTTTTTATAAGGATACCAAAATATACGTAAGAAACCCCATTTGTTATAAGCATTACTGTACGTATCTAAATCCGGTGTTAAAAATGAAGTACCTACTAAAAAACCAATTGCAAAAGTTAATAAAAAATCAAAATTTGTTAATCCATACGAAAAAAGCAAAAACAAAACAACCGGAAGGGATATTAAGTTTATTTTCGTATGCGTTCTTCCTGATGGCATAATGCACTTCCTCGCTTACGTTCGTCCTGTCACCTTATGACAGGTTTCACCTATTGACCTAATTTCTGATCGATAAATGTTGTGTCTATATCCGAACCAAACCATTCTGCCAACTTCACTCGTGCCTTATCTTTCACATCTTCATTGACGTATAACGACACCTGTATTAGTGCGGCCGTTAACGCCCCTAAATCATCCGTATAGCCAATTCCAGCAATGAAATCTGGAATCGCATCAATCGGTGCAATAAAATAAGCAAGTGCTCCAATTACAATAATTTTCACTCGTTTTGGAACATCGGGTCTTTGCAAAACGTAAAACAGTAATAAACTTGTATAAATGACCGACTGCCCTGCTTGCTTTGCAACATGTTTTACTTTCTTCCAAAACGCTTCAACTGAAAATTTTTGTTTCATGTAAAAGCCTCCCTATTTTTAAAAAGAAATAAGCTACAATATGTTATCAGTAAAAGTTCATAGAAATTACACAAAACCTATCAATGAACTTTCATTGTAACAAACAAACCGAAAAAGAACAAGTGTTCGTTAATTTTTACACAATTTCCTTCATATAATAGATTTCTAGATAACCCTTACCCATCTTCGTTTCTTATTTCTCAACAAAGAAAATTTTCACTTCTACTTAACATTCTGCTCTATCTTTGTTATATTTTCTAGTTGACGGACATATAAACGAATGTTAAAGTTTTCTCTGGTAGTGACAAATCTTATACAAAAAATGTAAAATGTTATAGTGTTTCTCAGAAATGAATTTTGTTGTATAATACAGAAATGACGTTATGCTTATGAGCAACAAAAGAAACCAAAAGGGTATGCATAGTTATAGTCGTATATGGGTGAATATAGAACCTTTAATTATGGCCAAGAAAACTATGTATTTTTTATTTTAGCATTTTTCGCTCCAAAATCGACCAAGCCTGATAGAGAAAGGGTGGAAATGAATGAAAGAAACCTTGAAATCACAATTTCAAAATGTGCGTTTCACTGTATTCGTAGCATTAGCCTTATGGCTGAAAACTTACATTATTACACGCACAAGCTTTGATTTAAAACTTGAATCTTTCATGCAAGAATTCATTTTATTCCTTAGCCCATTAGCAGCATCATTACTGCTTGTTGGTCTTGCATTATTTGCAAAAGGGAAAAAACGTAACTATATAGCACTTGGAATTAATTTTATCTTAACAATCGTTCTTGTTGGTAACGTAATGTTCTACGGATTCTACAATGACTTCGTTACTTTACCAGTACTCGGACAAACATCTAACTTCGGAAGTTTAGGTTCTAGTGTGAAAGAATTATTTAACTACAAAATTATTCTTGCATTTGCAGACATTATCATATTCTTCGTTCTATTGAAGAAAATGAAAAACTTTGCACCTACAGAGCGTGTAGCACGCCCGATGCGTTCTCTATACTTCGTATCAACAGTTGCTATTTTCTTCGCAAACTTAGGACTTGCAGAAGCTGAACGCCCAGAACTATTAACACGTTCATTCGACCGCGTTATGCTTGTTAAAAACTTAGGATTATATGTACACCAAGTATACGATCTTGGCTTACAAGCGAAATCAAGTTCACAAAAAGCATTCGCTGACGGTAGTAAATTACAAGAAACAGAAAACTACGTGAAAACAACACAAAGTAAACCAGATCCAAATATGTTCGGTACTGCAAAAGGGAAAAACGTAATTGTTGTCTCTCTTGAGTCATTACAAACATTCTTAATTGGCGCAACAGTTAACGGACAAGAAGTTACACCATTCTTAAACCAATTTACGAAAGAAAGTTATTACTTTGATAACTTCTTCCATCAAACTGGGCAAGGTAAAACATCTGATGCTGAATTCCTAGTAGATACTTCTTTATATCCACTAGACCGCGGTGCTGTATTCTTCACACACGGTAACAATGAATATACAGCAACTCCAGAAATTTTACGTCAGCAAGGGTATCACACGTCGGTATTCCACGCAAACAACGCAACATTCTGGAACCGTAACATTATGTATCCAGCACTTGGTTATGATCGTTACTACAACGAGCTTGATTACAAGATTACGCCGGAAACAAAATTAAACTGGGGATTAAAAGATATCGAATACTTCGATCAATCTATTGATATGTTGAAAGAAGTGAAGCAACCATTTTATACTCGCTTCCTTACTTTAACGAATCATTACCCATTCACTTACGATGACAGTACAAAATTAATCGACGAATATAATTCTGGTGATGGAGTATTTGACCGTTACATGGTAACTGCTCGTTACTTAGACGAAGCAATGAAACACTTTATTGAGCGTCTAAAAGCAGAAGGTATTTACGACAACTCAGTAATCGTATTCTACGGTGACCACTACGGTATTTCTGAAAACCATAACCGTGCAATGGCACAGTTCTTAGGAAAAGAAGAAATCACTGCATTTGACCATATGAACTTACAAAAAACACCGATGTTTATTCACGTTCCAGGTCAAAAAGAAGGTAAAACAATTTCGAAACCAACTGGTGAAATTGACATTAAACCAACTATTCTAAACTTACTTGGTGTAGATTCTACAAATGACGTTCGATTCGGTCATGATGTATTCTCACCTGATAATAAAGGATTTGTTGTTCTTCGTGACGGTAGCTTCGTTACAGATAAATACATGTACACAAACAGTACATTCTACGACCGTGCTACTGGCGAAGTTGTACAATTACCGAAAGAAGAATCTCAACCACTAATTGATCGTGCCCAAAATGAATTGAACATGTCTGATAAAATCATTGAAGGTGACTTACTTCGCTTCTCTGAAAGTAATAAGATCAAAACTGGTGAAGTAAAAACAGCTATTAAAGAAGAAAAGAAGAGCGCTGAGTAATCTCAGCCTCTTTTTTTATTTTCTTCCATACAACTACTTATATTCATTAACTTTAAAATTACATAACCTTTACCAAATATTCACATAGTGTTAATGGAGAATCTCTATAATAAAATATGTAAACAAGGTTCTACATATTTCTTATCTCTCATCTTTCGTAAGATCCCTTAAAGAAATGTGTAAATCTTTTGTTTCT
This sequence comes from Bacillus sp. MT94, assembly GCF_058792475.1. NCBI lineage: Bacteria > Bacillati > Bacillota > Bacilli > Caryophanales > Bacillaceae > Bacillus > Bacillus sp. MT94. Next base: position 311,066 of record NZ_JBXAEZ010000004.1, read on the forward strand.
ACTTTCTTATAATTGTCTTTCAACATGTTTTGTTTCCATACACAAAGCATTCAACGAGACAATGTCCCTACGAAAGATAGCTACCCTCCTTGTGCAGCATTCCATAAGAATGTTGCTTTTTTTTATTTAAAAGCAGGATTCTCATTCTTATTTTCGAATTTGTATATACAAAATGCTGTAAAGTGAAACTTTAATCAGCCCTCACCAATCGGGCATTTACGGGCATATGTAGAGAATTACTTACATAAAAATTACTATAGTGATTCTTATCTCGCATGAATGAAAGTTTCACGTTACTTACGTACTTACGAAAGGATGGGACGGAAATTGGCATACGAAAAATTTGTACTTTGGAATGATGAAGTTATTGATACAACAAAACAACAAACGTACATAGAACTTGAAGAAAGAGGTTTGCAGTTCGGAGATGGTGTCTACGAGGTTATTCGCCTATATAAAGGGAACTTTCACTTATTAGATCCGCACATAACGAGATTATATCGATCCATGGAAGAAATAGAATTATCGCTCCCTTTCTCAAAAGCTGAACTCATCACTTTACTTTACAAATTAATTGAAAGAAACCATTTCCACGAAGATGGCACAATTTATTTGCAAGTATCTCGCGGTGTACAAGCTCGCACACATATATTTTCATATGACAACCCTCCGACAATTTATGCCTATATTACAAAAAAAGAAAGGCCAGCGTTATGGATCGAATATGGTATACGCGCTATATCAGAACCCGATACACGATGGCTACGCTGTGACATTAAATCATTAAATTTATTACCAAACGTACTAGCTGCTACGAAAGCTGAACGGAAAGGCTGTAAAGAGGCACTTCTCGTAAGGAATGGTATTGTAACGGAAGGAAGCCATTCCAACTTCTTCTTAATTAAAAACGGAACTCTTTACACACATCCAGCCAATCACCTTATTTTAAATGGTATTATTCGTCAATATGTCCTTTCTTTAGCGAATACTCTTCACATTCCTGTACAGGAAGAACTTTTCAGCGTTCGTGACGTTTATCAAGCAGATGAATGCTTTTTTACAGGCACAACGATTGAAATTTTACCAATGACCCACCTTGATGGAACCGCGATTCAAGATGGGCAAGTTGGACCTATCACCAAAAAACTGCAAAAATCTTTTAATCAAATCTTGTTACAATCCAATATGGCATCTTCTTAAACACGAATAATTTCTGTCCTTTCATATTCAATATATGCATTTAAATGGAAATCAAGGTGTAATTTTATGCCTTGATTTTTTTCTTGTAATCTTTTTGTCATATTCAGATTCCTATATAAGTCTTGACAGTAATCGACATGCTCTTTAGAATTTTTAACAGTTGGTAAATATTTCTTCACTACATTACAGACAGAAAGGAATCGACAAATTATGAAAAAGTACCTTGCCGGTCTTGCGGCAGTGTCTGTAGCAGGGGGAGCAGCACCTACACTTGATAGTGTTCAAGCTGCACCTGAACAAAATACACAAAAAGCTGCTACAACTGTCCAAGCTTCTGCATCAAACGACTCATCTTATAAGGTAAACGCGAGCGTATTACATGTTCGTGCAGGATCAAGCACTTCTCACGACATCATCTCACGCGTTTATAGCGGTCAATCACTAAACGTGATTGGCGAAGAAAATGGTTGGTTCAAAATTAACATTAACGGAAAAACAGGCTTTGTTAGTGGCGAATTTGTATCAAAAAGTGGAGCAGCAAACAACAATGTAAGCACAGGTGGAAACAATAAAGTTACTGCTGATGTATTACGTGTACGTACAGCTCCTAACACTTCTAGTTCTGTTTCTGGACGTGTATATGAAGGACAAACATTAAACGTAATTGGACAAGAAAATGGTTGGGTGAAAATTAACCATAATGGACAAGTAGGTTATGTAAGTGGCGAATTCGTATCTGGCGTTTCTTCTAATGGGGGTTCTTCAAACAACAATACGAATAATAACAACCAAGAAGTAAAACCAGCAAGCGGAAACTATACAGTAAATGTATCTTCCCTTCGCGTTCGTACAGGTCCTAGCACTTCTCACACAACTGTAGGTTCTGTCAAAAAAGGACAAGTAGTACAAGTTGTCGGCGAAGTTCAAGATTGGTTCAAAATCAATTACGCAGGACAAACTGCTTATATAAGCAAAGACTACGTAACAAAAGGCGGTTCTAACGAAAACGTTACAGAAGGCAACAAACAAGAGCAAAACAATAATAATGGAACTATTCAAACTGGTGGTTCTTACGTAGTTAACGCTACATCTTTACGTGTTCGTACAGGCCCTGCCGCTTACCATAGTGTAATTGGTGGCGTTTTAAACGGTACAACATTAAACGTAGTTGGATCTGAAAACGGTTGGTTTAAAGTAAATTACCAAGGAAAAACAGGATTTGTTAGTAGCGAATTTGTAAAATTCGTTAAAGGTGGCACTACTACTCCTGAGCAACCAAAACAACCTGAAAAACCTAACCAAGGTGCAATTGGCGACTATTACATTAATGCTTCTGCACTAAATGTACGTAGCGGCGAAGGTACAAATTATAGAATCATAGGCGCACTTCCACAAGGTCAGAAGGTTCAAGTAATCTCTGAAAACTCTGGATGGAGCAAAATTAACTACAACGGTCAAAATGGTTATATCGGAACACGTTACCTATCTAAAACACCAGTTGGAGGCGCAGTAGATAATAAGCCTAACAATAACCAAAATAACAATCAAAACAATAACAACAATAATAATACAGGCAATAATAGTGGCGACAGTTCTTCCGTACTTGCATATGCAAAATCAATGCAAGGTGTACCATACGTTTGGGGCGGAACTTCTGCTAACGGCGTAGACTGCAGTGGCTACATCTACCACGTATTTAAGAAATTTGGTCATAACATTAGCCGTCAAAGTGTTGCGGGATATTGGAGTAGCCTACCACAAACTTCAAATCCACAACCAGGTGACTTAATTTATTTCCAAAACACTTATAAATCAGGTCCTTCTCACATGGGTATTTACCTTGGGGGCGGATCATTTATCCAAGCTGGAGATAAAGGTGTAGCAATCGCTTCATTAAGTAACTCTTATTGGAAGAGCCACTTCTTAGGATACACGAAAGCACCTTAATTAATAGTTTCCAAGCCTTCTAGTTTACTAGAAGGCTTTTTGCTATGAGTTCAACATATTACTCCCTTTCTCCTACCTTCTCTCTATAAAAATAATGTATCCATTCTTCCATTTCATACACTTTATTCTGCAAAAATAATCCATAACGTTATCATAATGTATATATTCTCATAAAAAACATAACCTATTTCATGTCCATTCATTTCATATGTGTTTTTTTGAAGAATTTTCTTTTTATTTAAACTTTTCGTTAGACGTTTGACCTCCGATGTCCATTATGATAAGTTACTTAAGATGTATATTCGCAAAAGTATAGACAACTGGTTTATACACTTTTTTTACTATGAGGAAGGAGCATACACTGCATGAATCTTTTATGGGGAATTGGCGGCGTGATTGGAGTATTAGCAATTGCTTTCTTACTATCTTCCAACCGCAAAGCTATTAATTGGCGCACAATTTTAATTGCGCTAGCATTACAAATGTCATTTTCATTTATCGTATTACGATGGGATGCTGGTAAAGCAGGTTTAAAACACGCTGCTGACGGTGTTCAAGGATTAATTAATTTTTCTTACGAGGGAATTAAGTTCGTTGCTGGGGATTTAGTCAACGCAAAAGGACCTTGGGGATTTGTATTCTTTATTCAAGCACTACTTCCAATCGTATTTATTAGTTCATTAGTAGCAATCTTATATCATTTCGGTATTATGCAGAAATTTGTTAGCGTCGTTGGTGGTGCATTAAGTAAACTTCTTGGTACTTCTAAAGCAGAAAGCTTAAACTCAGTAACGACTGTATTTTTAGGACAAACTGAAGCTCCAATTTTAATTAAACCTTACTTAGCACGCTTAACAAATAGTGAATTCTTCACTATTATGGTAAGCGGTATGACAGCTGTTGCTGGATCCGTTCTTGTCGGCTATGCAGCAATGGGTATTCCGTTAGAGCACTTATTAGCAGCTGCAATTATGGCAGCTCCATCAAGCTTATTAATTGCAAAACTAATCATGCCAGAGACAGAAAAAGTAGATAATAACGTTGAACTTTCTACAGAACGTGAAGATGCAAACGTTATCGATGCAGCTGCACGCGGTGCATCTGAAGGTATGCAACTTGTTATTAACGTAGCAGCAATGTTAATGGCTTTCATCGCATTAATCGCTTTATTAAATGGATTATTAGGATGGGTTGGTTCTTGGTTCGATATTAAACTTAGCCTTGATTTAATCTTCGGTTACTTATTATCACCATTTGCAATCTTAATCGGTGTTTCTCCAGGTGAAGCTGTACAAGCAGCAAGCTTTATCGGTCAAAAACTTGCAATCAACGAATTCGTTGCATACGCAAACTTAGGGCCACACATGGCAGAGTTCTCTGACAAAACAAATCTAATTTTAACATTTGCAATCTGTGGATTCGCAAACTTCTCTTCTATCGCAATTCAATTAGGTGTAACAGGAACTTTAGCTCCTACTCGCCGTAAACAAATTGCACAATTAGGGATTAAAGCAGTTATCGCTGGTACATTAGCGAACTTCTTAAACGCAGCAGTTGCAGGTATGATGTTCCTATAAACTTATATAGAGTCTTCTCTTTCTCCAAGAGAAGACTTTTTTCATGCAATCCAAACGTATTATATATATCTATCAACCACCTTATCCCAAATATAAGAACATTATGATACAATAATGTTTAGATCTTTTTATTTTTCTGATGAAAATAGAAATACTACTTGTTGTTGCCCTTCAAAAGAATTTAACGACATAGTCAATTTCTTAATAATTGCGCATACTACAAGTATCTATGGATGAAATAGCTTTAAGGAGGAAAGTTTTGTGAAAGATAAGTTCTATAAAATCCTCTCTATGTGGATTCTACAAATTGTATTTTATTTTACTACTGTACATGTGACGAATTATGAGCATGCGCTCATTTTTACAATAATATACGTAATCGTAAATGTACTATTCTTATTTTTAGCTGACAAAACAGCATTTATTTTCTTCATACTAGGAACCATCATTTCCGTATTTTATTTATTTTATGAAGCATGGCTTCATTTATGGAGTACATCAGTTCAATGGCAATATATGATTACCCACTTCCTGATGGCAGCTAACTTCTTCATTGTATACATAACAACTCACCTATTGAAAAAAGTGATTCATGAAAATAAAACTTTGACTGAGCGTGTGAGAACGTTGGAACAATATATTGGAGAATCAAAATTACTAACGAGACAAGAATTCGAGAGACGCCAAGCTTTATTAACGACTGCAATGAATCGTCGTAACGAAACAGGCTTTATTGTTTACTTTGATTTCACTTCCTTTAGTAAATATACGAAGGAAAGTGTTATGGACCGTGTAGCTTCCTTATTAGTTGAAACCGTAAGGAATGATTTTGACCTTGCTGCTGAATATGATAATAATACGCTAGTTATTTTATTACAAAACACAAATGAAGCTGGTGCTGATATTGTAATGAACCGCCTAAAGCCAAAAATGGAGCAATGGCTTGCAGCTGAAGCAATCCGAGATATAAAAATTTCACGTGAGCAAATTGGAAACAAAGGACAGACATTGTTATGATGACTCTCGTTATACTTCTTTTATTTCTTCTGTTTTGCGTACTCGTTTTTTGGATCAGTATCACATTTTCAATTAAATATGTTCTTATTTTTACGGCCTTTCTATTCTCTGGCTTACTCGTTTACTACTCTTTCTTAACAATCGCGGGCTTAATTCACCGAAATAGTAAACGAAAAGATCGTACGCTAGAACATTATCCGAGCGTTGATATTTTCATCCCTGCTCATAATGAAGGGGTCGTTATTAAAGATACTTTAGAGGCAATGGCGAAGATTGAATATCCAGGAAAGCTAACCATTTATCTATTAAATGATAACTCTCAAGATGAAACACCTGAAATCGGCGATGATTTCGACAAAGCTTATGCCCACATTCGTCACATTCGTGTTCCGTCCGGTGAACCGAAGGGTAAATCACGCGTATTAAACTACGGCCTTAGTATTTCAGATGGTGAATACTTCTGTGTGTACGATGCAGATAACCAACCTGAACCACACGCACTGCGAATGCTTGTAGAGCACGCTGAAACAACTGAAGATGCTGTTGGGGCTGTTGGACATGTTCGTACAGTAAACGAAAAAAGAAACTGGCTGACGCGAATGATTTCGCTAGAATTTCAAATCTTCCAGCTCCTTATGCAATCTGGACGCTGGTTACTATTCCAAACAGGCTCACTGACAGGAACAAACATGCTTCTTCGTCGCTCTGCACTAGAAGAGCTTGGTGGCTATGACCCTTATGCAATTGCAGAAGATGCCGAATTAACATTACGAATTACACAAAAAGGTTATCTCTTACCAATCGTCCCAGAATCAGTTACTTGGGAACAAGAACCAGAGCATTTAAAAATCCTTATTAAACAACGTACACGTTGGCTCCAAGGGAATTTATACATTTTAGAAAAAATGTTCTCATCATTAAGTTTCTTTAAAGGAAAACTTCTCGTCCATTCCTTACAACAAGTTCTAGTGTATGTTGTATTTTGGCTATTCCTAATCATTTCGAACGTTTGGTTTGTAATTGGGCTACTCGGGATATTCCAAATTCAATATAGCATTCCGCTACTATTTATGTGGTATGTCGCATATATTACATATGTTTCTCAATTATTTAGTGCCCAGAGTGTCGAACGAACCTTTACACCGACTAATATTTTTATTAGCGTTATTATGTACTTTACGTACGCACAGCTCTTTACGTACTTATTTATTCGCAGCTTAATCTTATACTTACGTGCGAAGAGCAAGAAACAGGTCATTGGCTGGGATAAGACAGTTCGATTTAAAAAAGATAAATAAAAATAAGCACAGAGCGCCGTATGCTCTGTGCTTATTTATTGCCGTATAAATTATATATCAGACAATACCCCTTAGCTGAAAGTAATTTCACGTCCATCCCCCAACGAACGATCGACCTTCATTTATATACGAAAAAGTGATTGCTATTTTTGTAGAACCAATTGCTTCTCTTGCTGTTCTTTGCGCGTTTCAGTCTTAGGTTCCGTGCTTTCTTGGACACTACGATGTGCCACACGTTTCAAACAAATATGCTTCCACTTTCTTTCGTAACGTTTCATTATTCTAGATGTCCCCCTTGAATGCGCTTTAAAACTATTTGAAATCGCTTACAGGAAATAATATAGCACATATATATAAACGTGACAACACATTTCCGACATATTTTTGACAAAAATACGAATAGAATTCGTAAGGTATCGAATATTGTCGAAACCTATCGTTTTTTCTTCGTATAAAAGGCATACTACTTATATGGTAAAGTATTTTATTTCCCCTACCCGCATTTCAAATTCCTTCTATATAAAGTGAAACTTTCATTAGCCATCACCAATCGGGCTTTTACAAGCAGCTCGACTTATTTGCTTTTGCTGAATTTTGAGGTGGGGTTCTTACTGCTCAGCAAATAGAGGGATAAAAAAAGAGCTGATATGAAATCAGCTCTTTTCCTTCTATTATTAATGACGCTTCATACGTCCTTCTTTTTGTAACTCTTTAAATAATGCTGCCATCATAAAGAAAATAACAAAGACGAACGGGAATGCTGCAATGATAGCTGCCGTTTGTAAGGCTTCTAATCCGCCAATATATAATAGCGTAGAAGCTATCGCGGCTAGAACGATACCCCAAATCATTTTAATACGATTTGGTGGGTTTAAACTACCATGTGTCGTTAACATCCCTAAAACGAATGTTGCAGAGTCTGCAGATGTAATAAAGAATGTTGCAATAAGTAAAATACCTAAAACCGATAAAGCTGATCCAAAGCTGCCCATCTGATCGAACATAGCGAATAATCCTACTTCTGTTCCCATTTCTTTCACTTTGTCGAAGATATGTGCATCACCAAACAGCTCCATATGAATACCAGTACCGCCGAACACAGAGAACCAAAGTGCACCAATTACGGTCGGCACAAGTAACACACCGATAACAAACTCACGAATCGTACGACCTCGTGAAACACGAGCAATAAACGTACCTACGAATGGTGACCATGCAATCCACCATGCCCAATAGAAAATTGTCCACGATTGAATCCATTGGTTTCCACCTTCGTCTAATGGACTTAAACGGAAGCTCATGCTTGGTAATTCCTGAATATAAGAACCGATTGTTGAAGTGAAGTAATTCATAATAAAGTTTGTTGGACCCGCAAATAATACAATAATCATAAGTGCAAACGCAAAAATAATATTCGTATTACTTAAATATTTAATTCCTTTATCAAGACCTGTTTGCGCAGATAACATAAATAATACTGTTACGATTGCAATAATAACTAACTGAGTCGTTAATGAGTTCGGGATAGATGTTAAATAACTAACACCACCTGCAATTTGTTTTGCACCGAGACCTAATGATGTTGCAACACCAAACACAGTTGCGAAAACAGCTAACACATCAAATGAATGAGCAATACGCCCGTGTTCCCCGCCCTTAAATAACGGGCCTACTGTCGCACTAATCGTACTTGCTTTTCCTTTTCTAAAGGTAAAGTAAGCAATACATAACGCTACAAACGCATATAGTCCCCAAGGATGTAATCCCCAATGGAAAAATGAAAAACGCAGTGCAAGGCGCGCACTTTCCTCAGTTGCACTATCCCCAAACGGAGGTGCGTATAAATGGTTTAATGGTTCGGCAACGCCCCAGAAAACTAAGCCAATACCCATACCAGCACTAAATAACATAGCAAACCATGTCATATAACTATAATCAGGTTCGTCATCATCTTTACCTAAACGAATAGAACCGTATTTCGAAACAATTAAAAAGATAGATACACCTAAAATAATAGAAACGGAAATAATATAAAACCATCCAAACTTACTAACTAATGCCGTTTGAATTGCGGTTGTTACATTTCCTAAGCTACCTTTTCCAATAATAGATTCGGGAATAATCCCCCAAATTGTAAATGCAATACATAATGTTAATGAAACGATGAATGTTTTTGTCAGTTTCCTCATCAAATCCCCCTTCGTAGGTTTCGTTTTTGTAAATAACATAAATTCCGATATGTAAAATCGGATAGAAAACTATAATTTTGCGGTGATTTTCTTACTTTCACCTTCACCAATTCGAATTCTTATGGACAGCCTTACCTTTCGTATAACCTTTTCACTCTGCAAGAGCTACAAGTTAGAAATACTGCTGTCAAATTGTGTGAGAAAAACGCGGATAGGAATGTATTTTCCTAAAAAAGGATGTGTTACATATGTAAAAAAGGGCAAAGTTCTTCCTTGCAACCCTTTCGTTTTGTAACAATTATGCGGTTTTTTTACTAGTATATAGCACGTGTTTATAGATTCACAAACAAAATGTTTATGTTTATATAACTATATTACCCATAAAACGGTAAAATACTCAAGGAATGTAATCGTTTAGTAAACATCATGTAACATTCCTGTAATATTTTTATTTACGACGAAAAAAATATGTTGTATTAAATATTTTGAATATAACTAGAAACCTATGAGTCATATAGAATGAAAAACGCTTTCCTATATTTTTTGTTATATTACAGGATGTTAACGACTTATTACGAATGGTTTGTAATTGTGTGTTTTCCCTAAATCCGAAAAAATCTGTTGCTATAATGAGGACACGAAAACAAACGCAATGGAGGCTATCATGAAAAAATTAATTGGAATAGCAACAGCAGCAGTTTTTGGTCTTGGGATTTTCACATCATCTGCTAATGCAGAAACTGTTGTAACAACAGACGTACTAAACGTACGCGAAAACCCTACTATGGAATCAAAAGTTGTCGGTAAATTACTAAACGGTAATAAGATAGATGTTCAAAATACAGAGAACGGATGGTCAAAAGTTACTTTAGACGGTAAAGACGCATTCGTAAGTGCAGAGTTCACAAAAAGCATCTACTACGTAACAGCTAACGTATTAAACGTACGTGCTGAAGCGAACACAAACTCAGAAATTCTTGGAAAGTTGAAGAAAGACGATGTAATCGAAACAACGAACCAAGTACAAAATGAGTGGTTACAATTTGAATATAACGGGAAAACAGCTTATGTTCATGTTCCTTTCTTAACAGGTACAGCACCTGTAATTGAGAAACAAGAAACGACTGTTCCTGCTAAAGCTGAAGCACCAGCTAAGGCTCAAGCACCTGCAGCACAAGCAAAACCAGCTGCTAAGCCTGCTGTGAAAGCTGCTGAAACTAGCACACCATCTGGTGGTCGTGAGTTAACAGTTGTAGCTACAGCATATACAGCTCACCCGAGCGAAAACGGTGGCACATATGGCGGCCGTGTATTAACTGCAATGGGTCATGATTTAACTGCGAATCCAAACATGAAAATGATCGCTGTTGACCCGAAAGTAATCCCATTAGGATCTAAAGTATGGGTAGAAGGTTACGGAGAAGCTATCGCTGGAGATACTGGTGGTGCAATTAAAGGTAACCGTATCGATATCTTACTTGGATCAGATAGTGCTGCTCAAAAATGGGGACGCAAAACTGTTAAAGTGAAAATTTTAAAATAACCAATGACTGCTAAATTACAAGCCGGTTCTCTTTATTGAGAGCTGGCTTTTATTTATTTATAATACACATAAGGAGGCTATGCCCATGAATGTACAAGCAAAAGTAGACTGGATTGGTACGCCAAAACCGTACATATATAAAGATGAAGTAACATATAACGCTACTTCTATTGATTTCTCACTCGCTGGCGATGATAATCGCTATAAGTTAATTGTGCTCAAGTCTGAAAACAATACACATTACAAAATTGTGCAATATGGAATAAAACCAGGCTCTCAAAAACCATTTCCTATCGACATTCCATTTGAACAAAATATGTTGCCAATTATAGAGCAAATATTACATGATTCGTATGTACAATCGATATTAAAGGAAACGCACTCATAATTAAAAAAAATATATCAACGATTTTCCGAATATATCTATCATAAATCGCAATATATCAACGATTTTTCAATTATATCTATCATAACTTACGATATATCAACGGTTACACGAAATATCGATTTAGCTACAAAATAAAGAGGCTGTTCAAATATTGAACAGCCTCTTTCATATTAACGAGTTGGACCAGATACATCTTCTGATTTCAACGTATTATTTGCACCAAGAGAATGATACAACATCTTTCCATTTCCATTCACAGTTACAATATGTTCGTTATTAAAACTTTTGAACTTCACAGATCCATCACCGTAACGAATGTGATACTCTTCATATGTCGTTACTTTATATTTCGTATCACTTTGACGCTCTACATTACGAACTTCCATCGTTAATAAGTCTTCTGTAATTCCTTTTTTGTGTAAATACTGTATATAATCACGGTCTTCCTTATACGATTTCCCGCTCTTATCATAATTATTTTCAATTAAACTAAAATCATTTAATGAAATTGCACGTACGTTATCATAAATATGATTTTTTACAAATTCGCCCACTGCTGAATTTGATGTTTCTTTCGGGAATTTTAAGTAATACGTGCTTTGGTCTCCAATTTTAATACTTTCAGATTTCATCACACCAAAATCAGTAGTTTTCTCTAAATGTACTTCTACTGTTTCATCTGTGGATACAGGACCAAGCTTATAACTTCCATAACTTAATTTTCCACGTTTTTTCCCGTTCACAAATACAGTTGCATCACTTTCATCAGAAGAAATGCTTACATACTTGCCTTCAAGCGATAAATCAATTTTCACTTTCTCACTCTGCTCATCCGCTAAATCTACTTCTTTCTCTGTTTCTAATTCAGTAAGTTCTGTCTTCGCCGTTGCCTTTACAACATATGTACCTGGGAAGTATGGCCCCAACTCTTTCGAATTTTTATCACTAGAAAGCTCTGTTTCTTTTTTGTCATTCACATATATTTCTGCATTCTTTGCAGTTGTACTTACATTCATATAATAAGATTTCATGCTGAACTTATACTTTGGATATAAGAACCACTCTTTTCCCTCTTCTACTATTTCCCCGTCTTTAAATGCAGGTTTATCTTTTGTTAACTTTTGATCTACTGTCTCTTTCTGTAAATAAGACAACAATTGTTTGTTGTAAGAAGGATTCTCTTTTAAATAACGCATGTACGCTTTAATATCCTCTGTCTTAATCTTTAAACTTGAATCATTTGCTTTCACAAACTCATCAATTGCGTTAATATCTTTCTTTTGGAATGCTTCAATCATTACATTTACTTGCTTTTCTTTTGAAAACTTATATGCTCCAAATTTATATGCCCCAAATAATAAAATAACAATAATAGCAAAACCAATGATTAAAAATAAATTCCTCTTACTTTTCACTGGTTTTGTCTCACTTTGTAATTCTGTATATGAAGCAGCAGTGTTATCAACGATTACTTCTACTTTACTCCCACACTCAGGACAAAAGTTTAAATGGTCTGCAACGTTCTTTTTACATGTTCCACAAAACTTCAACGTGCTCTCCTCCTATTTTTTAGCTAATTTCATTCCAGCAAATGCTGCTACATATGTCACAATCAAGCTAAACAAAGTTAAATATATAAATGAATTTTGCATAGATAATACCGTTCCACTTGTTCCAAATAAACCTGTTACAGTTCCTGAAACATTAATTTGGAACTTAGAAATCATATTCATTATAATCATCATAATTGTGTAAGAACCACTGCATACCGCTAATGTAATATATATATTGGCAGTCGGTAATTTAGCTAACTTTCTTCCCGCTCTAAACATAAAGAACAATGGAATAATAAGCAGTAATAAACCATAATGGAATACGTTATTCACTTTATCAAATTCTGCAAGGCTTTCCTCATTTGCTCCTTTTGAAATCAATATCTCTCTGAGCTCTACGCCATTTACAGAGACGCCTGATATAAATGAAAACGATAGTGTGCTCTCATATGCTTTTGATTTCTTACCAATTCCAGTAAATTCCTTACTAAGTGCTGGACTTGATACTTCTAACGGCGCAAAATGAGCCATACTCCATAATTGAGGTGTTAACTCTAATGCTAATAATGTACTTTCTGATTTTAAAGTTGTTATTTCTTTTAATGGTTCAATACCATCTTCCTTACTTACTAACGCCATAATACAAACCGCTACTGCTGTTACTAAAAGTCCTTTTATCATAGCTGAAACACCGTAATAAACAGACGCTCCATATGGCATTAACTCTTGAAATGCTGCTGCCATATTGTTTTTGCTTGTATGAGCAATAAATCCTAATAAGGTAAATAATGTCCCACATACAAAACCACTCAATAAACTCTTAATCGCTGAATAGCCAACCGTAATCTTACCTGCTTCTGAGAATGGAATTGCAAAAGATTGTGATGCTATAAAACTTATAATGAATAAAAAGACGCCATAAATAATACCAACTGTTGATGCCATAAAAATTTGATCTTTAATCGTTTTCGCAACATGCTGCTTCCCTAACCAAATTCCTGTACCAGCGAAAATAATAAATGGAATGATTAATAGTAATGTAAATGGAGTATGCCAAGATAAAGAAAATATCAATCCACTATCGTCGTTAGCTGTAAAACCCAGTAAATGATAACTTAACATCGTAGAAGTTGCACTCGAATAAAAATTCGGCAACATTTCTAATTCTTTCGCAAATTTGCTAAACATCTCACTTAACATAGAAGCAAATAATAAACTACCAATCCAACCAGCAATTAACATGAGAATACTTGCAACAGCCCCACCAATAAAACCTTTTTGTAAAGCGGCTTTATCTGCTTTAAATTCAACTTTAGGAGCTCCATCCATTGTAGGCAATTTTACAGATTGTTCTTTTTTCTTCGCAACAAATAAAGAATACCCACACCTTTGACAATATAAATTTTTTTGAGCATTTTCATTGCCACAACCTTTGCAGTATTTTGCAGTATCTTTTTCTAATGTTATTGCATCTATAGCTCCTGCAATCTCCATACTACCTTCATTTGGACAATAATTTACTTCTTCACCATGTTGTTTTCCACATGTGCGACAATACATTTAATTCACTCCCCACTTTGCTTAATTCCACAAACTGGACAGTAAGTAGAGTTTTTATCGATATGCTCATTACATGAAATACAATTTACCGTTTCACCTTCATTTTCTACTGCTAACATTGGGTTAGGCTTTCCACACGAACCACAAAACTTATCATTTATTGATAAAGGTCCACCACATTCACATGTAGCTTTTTCACCTTGTTGTTTTTGCAATTCAACAATGCGTTTTCTTGCTTGATAAATAGCTACATCAAATTCTTGAACTGGAGCAATCATTTCTTTTAAACTCGCTTCATTTACTCCATTTCCTCTTAATTGAACGTACACTTGCTGTCCAACCTCTAATAGAACCTCTGCTTTTTTCTGCATTTGCACTTGCATTCCCTTTTTCAATTGAGCAATTTCTTGTGCAACTTGCAACTTCATTTTCCCTTGTTCTATTCCTTCTTGTAACTTATTCATTCCACTACCTAACTTCGTCTGTAAATCTGACAAATCATTTCTCCTCCTATACGTATATATTCATATATGAAATTAACATTTTATATATTACCATGATTTTCAAGTTATGTAATCCAAATTTCATTTTTTCTGTTTTGAGCATTTTTTGTTTATAATGGTAAAGGAAAGAAATATGTGTACGGAGGAATATTATGCTGCAACACTCAATTACGAAAGATGAAATTATGATGATTGCGAATGAGTTCGTTCAAGGACTAGATCCACAGCAAACAGCTGATCAGGAACATGTCGCTACAGCTCGGCACCTATATCGTAGTGGTGTTGTCTACAACGTTGACTTTGATGGTTATACACTATCAGGAACTGTAGATGCGGAAGGCAACGTATATAGCGTTCATATTCCGATTCGTAACGTCGCTGAAAGTTATTGTGATTGCTTCGCACCAACACAATGTGAGCATATGCTTGCTGTATTACTATCTGCAGCGTCTAGTTTCGGGCAAGTAGGAGATGTATTAACTTTATTTAAAAATAATACGAAACCTTCCCTTCCTCCTATTCGAACTGCAAGACAAGTATTGCAATCATCAGCTTTTGAAGAAACCGATTATAAAAGTTGGCAATCGTATTTTGAAAAAGAATATGAATCATTTAAAAAAGAACAAGCTCGGCTTACTTATAAACAAATGTATTTTCTTATGAGTATCTTTACAGATTTCTATACGAAACTTGAGCGGAAAGCTCCGCGTGTCATTGCGATACATGAATTATTCAGGTTACACGCAGCACTTTACTGCTTTCAAAAGTTATTAGAAGAAATTCAGGCATTCGACGCAAACAAAACGTATTCTTATCACCAACCTGTTAATGTCATTCGCCTATTTGTAGACAAAGTGGAATCCATCGTTCGGGACTTACAATCAGAAGCGATTCCTTCAGAGTCTGAAATAATTTTACAAGAAACAGCTCGTCTCGTTCATGAAGTATTCTTCTCTACCGACACTTATACGCAAGAGCGATTTTTCATTTATCGTCACATATGGAGTGAACTTTTAAACAATAAAGAGAAAATACAAGAAGAAGAAAAACGAATCGATACGAAAATCAATCCACTATCCAAAGCGTTAGCGTCTTCCCATCTTCTCTTTTTGAATGACGAAGATCTACTAGCGATGGACTTACTAAAAAAACAGCCTGCTTCTGTTGTGAGTCTATACTTCTATTGGTTAGAAGAACTATTAAGTGCCATGCAGTGGGATCGTGCGAAAAATTGGCTTTCCTTTACGTATAAACAAGTAAAGAAAACAATCCAAGATCACGAAAATACGATTTTTATAAAAGATGTCGTTCGCCTATTTGTAATCATGTATGAAACATATGCAACACATACAAATGAACAAGCTGGTTTCGAAATGATCTTACAAGAACTATTACCGTATAGTTTCACAAACTATGAACAGTACGTACTTGCGAAAAAACAGTATCGTACATGGGCAGAGCTTCATCTCCTATATGGATTTGAAGCAATTGAACTGTTAAAAGAGCCACTGAAAGATATTGAAAAAGAAGCGCCAGAAGCGGCACTTCCTCTTTACCATCTTGCTGCTGTAGAGGCGATTGAAGAACGAAATCGTAAATCATATAAACGCGCAGTTCGTTACTTAAAGAAATTACGCACATTATATAAACGATTAAAACGCACCGATGAATGGGATGCTTTCATTATTCACATCGCCAATCTCCATTCACGTTTGCGTGCACTACAAGAGGAATTACGGAAAGGAAAATTAATCGATGATCAATCAAACTGAAGTAACAATTAGGCTCCAGCATGTTAGTCCAGGTTGGTTCCTTTGGGGAGAAGATGACAGCGGTACTCCATTATCCGTAACAAGTTGGAAACGAAATGCATTCACATGGCACTCCACTTCTTTCTACGGTACGTTTCTAAAAGAAGCAACCTTCGAAGGAAAACAAGGTGTTATGCTAACAAACGCACAAGCATTTGAATACATTGCAAACAAACCGATGAATTCATTTGCACATATGCAAATAAACGGACCTATTACAGCCCTTACGAAAGATGCAAATGAATTATGGGATGCCTTTACGAGTGGTAACTTCGTACCAGATATGAATCATTGGTCCAAACAACCATCTTGGAAAGTTCAAAATACAGCAATTGAAGATGACACATTAGCATCTCTTTTCTCAGCAGCAGTTAATGAAAGCATATTACAAGATAATCGCTCAAATGACGGCTGGGAAGATGCCAAAAGACTATATGAACATTACGACTTTACGAAAAGACAATTGGAAACAGCACTACATGAAGAAGATTGGCTTCGAAAAATTGGTTATATTGAAGATGATCTTCCGTTTACAATCGGACTAAGACTGCAAGAACCACAAGAAGAATTTGAAATGTGGAAGCTTGAAACAATTGTGACACCAAAGCGCGGGGCGCATCGCATATATGTATATGAAAACATCGATTCCTTACCGAAAAGATGGCACGATTACGAAGAACGGATTACAGAAACACAAGAAGGTTTTAGTAAGCTCATACCGTGGTTAAAAGAAGAAGATACGTTCCGAAATGAGCTCTTTGAAACCGAAGCGTGGAACTTCTTAACAGAAGCAAGCAATGAATTACTTGCAGCTGGCATTACAATTTTACTACCATCATGGTGGCAAAATTTAAAAGCAACAAAACCGAAATTACGTGTCCAGTTGAAGCAAAATACAGCACAAACACAATCGTTCTTCGGTATGAATACGCTCGTTAATTTTGACTGGCGCATTTCGACAAACGGCATTGATTTATCAGAAAGCGAATTTTTCGAACTCGTTGAACAAAACAAACGTCTATTTAATATAAACGGTCAATGGATGCGACTAGATCCAGCCTTTATCGAAGAAGTAAGGAAACTCATGAACCGTGCCGATAAATACGGACTAGAGATGAAAGATGTCCTGCAGCAACATTTATCAAATACGGCTGAAACGGAAATTGTAGAAGATAATAGCCCGTTTACTGATATTGAAATCGAACTAGATGGATATTATGAAGAACTCTTCCAGAAGCTGCTTCATATTGGAGATATTCCAAAAGTAGATGTCCCTACTTCACTAAACGCAACACTTCGTCCGTATCAACAACACGGTATTGAATGGTTATTATATTTACGAAAGCTTGGATTTGGAGCATTGCTAGCTGACGATATGGGACTCGGGAAAAGTATTCAAACAATCTCTTACTTACTATATATAAAAGAAAACAATCTCAAAAAAGGCCCTGCATTAATCGTAGCACCGACATCTGTTCTTGGAAATTGGCAAAAAGAATTTGAGCGTTTCGCACCGAATTTACGTGTTCAATTACATTACGGAAGTAATAGAGATAAGGGCAATTCATTTGAAGATTTCCTTCAATCAGCAGATGTTGTATTAACATCTTATGCATTGGCTCAACTCGATGAGGAAGAACTGACTTCATTATGCTGGGATGCTGTTATTTTGGATGAAGCACAAAATATTAAGAACCCACATACGAAACAGTCGAAAGCAGTACGAAACTTGCAAGCAAATCACAAAATCGCTTTAACTGGTACGCCGATGGAAAATCGCCTCGCTGAACTTTGGTCCATTTTCGACTTTATTAATCATGGATATCTCGGAAGCTTAGGGCAATTCCAGCGCCGCTTCGTCACACCGATTGAAAAAGATCGTGATGAAGGAAAAATCCAACAAGTTCAACGGTTTATCTCACCATTTTTACTGCGCCGAACGAAGAAAGATCAAACAGTCGCATTAAATTTACCAGATAAACAAGAACAAAAAGCTTACTGTCCTCTTACTGGTGAACAAGCTTCCTTATATGAACAACTTGTTCAAGATACACTGCAAAATGTCGAAGGATTAAGCGGAATTGAAAGACGCGGTTTTATATTACTTATGCTGAACAAGCTAAAACAAATTTGTAATCATCCTGCTCTTTATTTAAAAGAAGAAGAGCCACAAAATGTCGTTGAACGCTCCATGAAAACAAAAACGTTAATGGAGCTCATCGAAAATATAAAGGATCAAGATGAAAGTTGCCTCATCTTCACTCAATACATCGGCATGGGGAACATGCTAAAACGTGTGCTAGAAGAAAAATTCGGCCAGCGTGTCCTCTTCTTAAACGGTAGTGTACCGAAAAAAGATCGTGACAAGATGATTGAGGAATTCCAAAATGGAACGTATGACATTTTCATCTTATCTTTAAAAGCTGGCGGAACAGGACTAAACTTAACCGCTGCCAACCATGTCATTCACTACGACCGTTGGTGGAATCCAGCTGTGGAAAATCAAGCGACGGACCGCGCATATCGCATTGGTCAAAAACGATTTGTTCATGTTCACAAACTCATTACTACAGGAACATTAGAAGAAAAAATCGATGAAATGCTAGAGAGAAAACAATCTCTAAACAATGCGGTCATCACAAGCGATAGTTGGATGACTGAACTATCAACAGACGAACTAAAAGAATTACTTGGTGTATAAACATAAAACAAAAAGAGCTAATCTCAAAATGAGATTAGCTCTTTTTTCTATTCCAAAACCAATTACTTATTATAATCCCGGTTAATCCGCCGCACGTATCAAGCAATGAATCTTGCCACATTGGTGTACGGTCCCCCGTATACCATTGATGGATTTCATCAAATGTTGCATAACCTGCAACGAAAAGAAGGGCATATATAAAACATCTTTTCCTCGAATGACCTGATCGATGAAAAGCGTAATAAATCAATGAACCTAGCATAAAGAACACCATAAAATGAGCACCTTTACGAAGGAAAAACTCAATAAATCCGCCTACACCTTTATTCGCAATACTAACAGGGGTTCCTCCACCATAATCGATAGATACCCATGAAAAATGCTCTTTCACAAATTCAACATTCACATATTGTTCAATATCTGAACGCATATCCTGCTTTTTATATGGTTGTGCCGAAGAATAGAAAATCAGCCCCATCCATAGTAATACAGGAATCCAAAATAACCATTTACGATTCATTATCCAGAATTCTCCTCTCTTAATCTTTTAAGGGTACCAAAAAAAAGAAAAAATTTCACGCCAAAACATGACATTTGTACCCTATTTATAAAGTGAAAGGAGGTGATACACATGGCAATTGAAACAATCGTAATGGATTTAACTTTACGTCTTGTCTTAAACAACGGATTAGATAAGAACGGCAAAACAGTTTTCAAGAGCAAACAATTTAAACGTGTTAAAACAAATGCGAGCTTAGATCAAGTACACAACGTAGCTCATGCTCTCGCTTCCTTACAAGCATCACCACTTCACGCTGTACAACTTGTTAGCACATCAGATCTTTCTAAACTATAAAGTAAAACTCGGATCAGTGGGGATTTTATTCATCCCCGCTGATTATTAGCCGCAATTTAACCAGCAGACCCGAGTCCCGTAAATAGCGGGATAAATACAAAGGAGGGAATAACACATGCAAGTACTAGAGTTAATTTTCGCGAAAGAAGATGGAAAAACAGTCGTTTTTTCTATCGATACGCCCATCACACCAATCGATGC
Organism: Bacillus sp. MT94; assembly: GCF_058792475.1. NCBI lineage: Bacteria > Bacillati > Bacillota > Bacilli > Caryophanales > Bacillaceae > Bacillus > Bacillus sp. MT94. Next base: position 331,410 of record NZ_JBXAEZ010000004.1, read on the forward strand.
ACAAGTCGTAAATCAAGTAATGGATACAATCCTTGCCTCATCTGTATTTTCATCCATTGATGAAAATACAAGAAAAAAGGGAGCTCGCCTTGTAGAAAAAAATGTATCTGAAGTTCCAATTACTCTATAAAATGAAAAAGACGAATCTGCATCATTTTGCAGATTCGTCTTTTTTCTTCGGCATTTCAATCGGAATAAAAATCTTTGAAAAACCGACGCATACGTACTTATAATGTTCTTCACCTATATCAAACTCAGTCGTATATGTTGAGAAGAATATATAATCATTTCGCTTCGTATAATGATCAATTAATAACCCAACTTGTGGCTCAACATACTTTTTCGCTAACTTTTTACCGGCCGATGCCAAGTCGCCAAGGAGACCCTCTTCATTCTCTTTTTGAACTTCATCTAGCTTCTTACTCACATCATTACGCTTCATAAACTGCTTCGCTGCCCATTCTGTATATTCTCCTTTACTCGGATTGCTGTTTGCTAAATATACTAGGAGAATGACAACTAAAGCCATAATAATATACTTTTTCTTCATACTATATCACCGCCTACTCTTTTCTATTTTCATATATATGTACAAGCGATGCAAATTAGAAAGACTATCACCTATTGATTGTAAACGAATAGCCAAAATTTACAATATGAAATAGAATATTAACAATCAATTTACTTAATTTATATATAATTATATTCAGAATGATAATTATAAGGGAGGATATAGAATTATGGATAATGAAAACAACATTTTTATTTCTAGTTCTACAATGATGCTTGAACCATGTAAACACCCTTATTACCGTACAAAAATCATCGACAGTAGCGGAAACCATCTTTACTCCTGTCAGACTGCTCTCCAACTTATACAGAAATCTTGTCTAACAAATATTCATTCTACTTATCAAGGGAGACGTAATGCCGTAAAAACAAAATTTAAATTTAAACAAAACGTCCCAATTCCGATCAACCATAGAGAATATATTTGTGCTTTCCCAACAGAATCTCCTGCTTCTCCAAATTGTATTTGGCTTTTCTTCAAACATGTTCATACAATAGAGTTTTTCCAAAAAGCTAAACAAGCTAAAATTCATTTTTCAAACGGAGCTACCGTAACGATACAAATTAGTTCCCATAAGTTAAGTCAGCAATTATGGAAAGCTGGATATGTATTATCCCAAATGAACATGCAAGATTCATCACCTTAATAACAAATAGAATGGAAGGTAGTATTTCCTTACCTTCCATTCTATTTGCTATTTTTATCCTCTTACACTATCTCGCATTTTCTCGAGTGCTTGCCGATACATCCATCTTACTTGATAATATGTCATTTCCGTCTCTAAAGCGATTTCTCCCATCGTCTTTCCTACAAAAAAACGTTCAAAAATAATATACTTCTCCTTCTCATCTAACACACTCATAAAATCCTTCACTCTTATTTCAACATCTTCAAAATGAAAAATATCCTCATACTCACCTACACATACACATCTTTCTTGTACAGTAGATTCTTTCTTCAATCTTTCTAATATATAACCACGCACCGTTACAAGTGCATATGCAGGGAAACACCCCTTCTCCGCATCAAATCTTTCATATGCATGCCAAAGACCAATTAAACCACATTGATAATACTCTTCATAATCTTGGCGAATACCTAATTTCTTTATTTGATTTACAATCATCCCTTCATACAAAACAACTGCCTCTGTAAAAGTCGCTGGCTTCACACAGTACCCGTTTCTAAAAGGTATACCTTTCTAGTATTCCGCGGTACCTTCACAATATAAAAATAAAGAAAAGATTTCACTGTGAGTAATTTCAAATACTACCGATGGAATTTGAAATTATACTAGATAGTATTTGAAATTTTGTTGGCGGTATTTGAAGTAAGGGTAAAAATAAAAAAGGTGACTCTCTTGAAGAGTCACCTTTTCTATTTTATTTCCTTATTGGAACATACCTTGTAAAGCTCCCATTCCAAGAGTTAAAACAAAGAAAACAATAGTAATAATTGTTGCCTGCTTTTTAGTTAAACCTGCTGTAATTTGAAGACCTAGCCATGTAACTGCATATCCCCAGATTGTAAACACTTCAAATTTACTTACAATACCTTTTACAACACCACTACTTGAGGCGAAAATCGGTTCTAGGCCAGTGTACATTTCTTGACCCGTTCCACCTAAAATATATGCTAAAATCGTATTTATTAATAAACCAAGTAATGAAATAACACTTGAATATACAGTAATCGCTAATAATTTTTTATAAGAAGTATCATTGCTTATAAACACCATTAACACTTTATACACCACGGCACTAAGTAGAAAGACAAATGCCATACTAATAGCAATTACCCCAAATCCCATACCGTATGTCATTGCAGCTGAAACAGTAACACCTAATTCCTTATTAAGGTTAATTGCCTCAGGTGTTAGAGAATATACATAAGCAGCAAATCCCCCAACAAGCCCAGCTATTAAAACCAGTAGCCAAAATGCACCCCAAACTGCATTACTCGTCTTCATTCTCTCAAACTGCTCACCTGGAGAAGTAATCATTCCAAATAATGATGGCTTTTTTGAAACTACATCTTGCGTATTAATATTCGCTTCCATTATAACGCCTCCTTCTATTTATATAACCCGTTCTAACGGGCGGTTCACTTCCTCATGCAAGAGGCTACGAACCGCCCACTAGAACGGTAATGTGTAGTTCTACCACACTATTAATTATTCATAACGCAATGCTTCAATTGGATCTAATTTCGCAGCTTTGTTCGCTGGAATTAATCCGAAAATAATACCAAGTGTCATCGAGAACAGTACGCCCCCAACGACAACTTCCCATGAAACGAGTGGTGGCCATTTTGCGAATGTAGAAACGATATATGCTCCGCCATACCCAAGACCAATTCCGATCAAACCACCTAGAAGTGTTAACATAACTGCTTCAATTAAAAACTGTAATAAAATTTTACTACGCGTTGCTCCAAGTGCTTTACGTACACCAATTTCACGCGTACGCTCCGTTACAGATACAAGCATGATGTTCATAACACCAATTCCACCAACGACTAATGAAATACCAGCGATACCACCGATGATCATTGTCATAATACCGGTCATCTTCGAAATACCTTCTTGAATTTCTTTTAAATTCATAACTTCATATTTACCAGTTGCATCAGTCGGTTTACGACTATTTAATACATCTGCAGCTTTTTTACCTGCTTTTTCTAGATTATCTACATTTTTTGCTTGAACAGAGATATTTTGAATTTCATCTTTCCCATACAGTGTCGGCCATAACGAAATTGGAACTAGTGCTTCTGATGGTCCCATTCCCATAAACTCATTATCTGATTTGTAGACACCGATAATTTGCATCGGTTGACCTTTCATTTCAATAATTTTACCGACTGGATTGGCATCCTTAAACACCTTTTCTTCCATTTGTTTACTAATCATGACAACGTTATTACCTTGATCCACATCTGATTCTTGTAAAGAACGTCCCTTTAACAACTTTACTTTATTTACTGCAAAGTACTCACTATCTAATCCAGTAATACTCACCATTTCTTTTTTATCTTCAATATCAAGTGGTTCCATGGTTGAATTTGTTGTTACCACATGTGCGATTTCTGGAATTTTTTTAATTTCAAAAATGTCTTCTTCAGTTATCTTCGGTGCTTCTACCATTCCCATACCGAAAGGATCGTTTATATCTGCACTATAATGAATCGGAACCGTTTGATTACCTGCCCCAACAAACTGCGATTTCAATGCAGCTTCCCCGCCTTGCCCAATTGCAACGACAGTAATAATCGAACCTACCCCGATAATAATACCGAGCATCGTAAGAGCTGAACGTAGTTTATGAGCTAAAATAGAAGATAGGGCAATTTTTATACTATCTAGTAAACTCATACCGCACACCTTCTATCTTCTGTAACTTTCCCATCTCGTAGTACAATGCGGCGGGAAGAATACGCTGCTACTTCCTCTTCATGCGTAACCATAACAATCGTCGTACCTTCTGCATTAAGCTTCGTGAAAATATCCATAACTTGCTCACCAGACTTCGTATCAAGTGCACCAGTCGGTTCATCAGCCATAATGAACGTTGGATTATTTGCAATCGCTCTTGCAATCGCTACACGCTGCTTCTGTCCACCGGATAACTCATTTGGTAAATGATGCACGCGATCCGCCAATCCAACTTTACCTAACGCCTCCAAAGCACGCTTGCGACGCTCCGCTTTCTTCACGCCACCGTATACGAGCGGAAGCTCAACATTTTCCACTGCGGAAAGACGAGGCAGTAAATTAAAATGCTGGAATACAAAGCCAATATATTCATTACGAATTAAAGCAAGCTTTGACTCGTCTGCTGTTAAGATATTCACGTCATTCAGCACATATTCGCCTTCTGTTGGACGATCTAAACAACCGATAATGTTCATAAGCGTTGACTTACCAGAACCAGACGGTCCCATAATCGAAACGAACTCACCACTCTGAATCGTTAAACTAATACCATGCAAAATCGGCACCGCCAATTTTCCTTGATAATACGTTTTAGCAATATTATTTAACGTAATCATTTCTCTTTCACTTCCATTCCGTCATACACATCGTCGGAAGGATTTTTAACCACCTTTTGCCCCACTGTTACGCCTTCTACAACCTCTGTCCAGTCTCCATCAGTAGAACCTTTTTTCACATTTTGTTTACGAAGCTTCCCTTTATCCTCAACATAAACAAATGCATCATCGCCTTTTTCTACAATGCTTTTACTTGGAACAGCAATCATCGTCTTATTCTCTAAGTTTACTTGCAGGGAAACGTGATAACCTGGAGATAAACCATCTTGACTATCAAGGCTAGCTTTATATGTATATTGGGACATATTTTGAGTTGCTTCACCCATGCCGCCAGCTTGCGCCATCTCTGCACTTGTTGGGAATTCGCTTACCTCTGTAATCTTACCAGTCCACTTCTTCTTATTATTTGCTTTCGCTGTTACAGTGAATGTTTGATCCTTTTGAATTTGTGACTTCTGAAGCTCAGTTAACGTACCTTGAACTTGGAATGGATCTTTAGAAGCTACTTGTAAAAACGCTTTTCCTTGACCACCTAACGCTTGAGATGAACTTTGTGTCGCATCTTTATCTAACTTTTGAACAACACCAGCGAAATTACTATAAATCGTAAGCTCTTTCTGCTTCTTACTTAACTCTTCTTTCTGCAACTTTCCTTTTTCTTTCTCAAGATCAGTTGTCTTTTGAGCTATCTCTAACTCGTTTACTTGCTCGTCCATCGGATCTGTTACTTCTTTTCCAGCTCCGCTATCTTTCGCCTTCTTAATTTCTTTCTTTAACGAATCAATCTTCTTTTTCCCTTGATCATAACGCATATCCGCCATCTTCTGATCAAGCTCAGCTTGCTTCATTTGAAGGTTAATCTCTTCATTGTCATAAGAGAATAACTTCGTACCTTTTTCTACCTCTTGCCCTTCTTTTACCTCAATATCTTTCACTTTTCCTTTGGCCGGATCTGCATAGAAGCTTTCAATATTACCAGGCTTCACCTGACCAGAAATTAACTTTGTATTATTCAGCTTACGCTCTGTCACTTTCTCAAAACTTACAGCATCAGCATTTGTTGATGCACCCTTCTTCTTACCTTGCATAACAAAAATATTAATTGCCGCTACAATAACAATTAGTGCAATAACCCCAATAATAATCCATTTCTTCTTCTTGTTTGGAGTACGAACCGTATTTGGTAACATATTCTCTCTCCCTTTATAAATTAATAGTTTAATAAATACCATAATTGTATAAAACTTTCTGAAAATAAATTGTATATTATTACAATCTTTTTACAAAGTTTTACACATCCATTTATATTGTAACAAAAATTCCAATGATTAGAAATATGACATTATATCTTTTAAGATAGATTTAAGGAAAGGAAAAAGAGCAATTTTAATTGAATGGAAGCCATTCTTTATTAACATATTTCTTACCAAAATGAATCATTAAAATCATTTTCCTAATTGCACCATCGCTATTTTGTCATATACATTTGACATTTTATCTATTCAATTATAAAATGTCACATATAAATGACATTTCGGTACACGAGGTCTACAACCATCAATGGGAGGGTTATATTTGAATAACGTTAAACAATATCGAAAATCTGAAGGGCTATCGCAACTAGAGTTAGCTAAAAAAGTTAACGTGGCGAGACAGACAATAAATTTAATTGAAAACAATAAATATAATCCCTCTTTAGCCTTATGTATCGAATTAGCAAAAGCACTAAAAACAGATTTAAATAGTCTATTTTGGGAGGGAGATTAAATGATGAAAATTGAATGGAAAGAAAGAGTTTATAATAGTTTTGTTGGAACACTAAGTGAGAGAGATGAATACCAAAAACAAGAAATCAATAAAGAGTTATCTGTAGCTGGAATTGGTTTGTGGTGGTTAAATATGTTGGTAATGCTTATTATGTTACTTGTTGATACTATGAATCACACAATATCTATAGGGACAATATTCATTTTTCTATCTAATATGATTTACGCTAATTACTTAGCCTTTAAATTCAAGAAAAAAGGTTTAAGTGATACTGAATGTGCAACAAAAGAAGAATATTTACAACACAAGAAAAAATTAAGAAAAGCTGGCTTAAAAGCAGGTGTGCTTTGGGGCTTTCAAATGTTTGTTTTTATGAATTATATCCTTCCCTATGTAGGTTCAGAAGAAATCTCTATTTCTTTATTTGATGTTGTGCTTTGGGGTTGCGCTGGCGGATTTTTCGGTCTAACTATGTACGTAATTGGTTTATTAAATCTAAAAAAATTATATTAATTAACAAAAATCATTTATATATTAAATTGCAATTTTACATACTGTTTGTTTTTTCTAATATAAAAGCTATCCAATCACGCACAATTGGATAGCCTTTTCAAATAAAATATTATGCTACCTTAGAAGCTTTTCTCTCATGTCCCATTTGAACAATCAGTAAGAATATCGTTGCTAATATGCCGCCTGCTAACAGTAACATGAAGCAACCATCCCAGCCAGAACGATCAACAATAATACCAATTGCTGCGTTTGCTACGAAACTACCTCCAACATAACCGAACAGACCACACATACCAACTGTTGTACCTACTGCAAATTTCGGTACTAATTCCATTGCACTTAAACCGATTAAGAACTGTGGTACATAAATTAAACAACCAATTACAGAAACTGCAATACTTACAACAAGTATACTAGTTGCTTGCCAATATACAATTGTACCAACAACAACTCCAGCCATACTAATAACACATAATGGCATACGTTTTCCTTTGAACAATTTATCACTTAAAAAACCGACAATTAAAGAACTTGGAATCGCTGCTGCTTCAAATATTGAATATGCTGCATGTGCTTCTGTTTTCGTAAAACCTTTAACTGTAGTTAAGTAAATCGGTACCCAGTTAATAACACCGAAACGAATTAAATAAACAAATGCATTTGCAATACATAAGAACCAAACAAATTTATTTTTTACTACATATTTCATTAAAATTTCTTTTGGAGACATCTTGTTAGCATTATCTGCTTTTTCAAGATTTTCATAGTCATTACGATACTCATCAATTGGAGGAAGACCTTCAGATTCTGGCGTATCTTTCGCATTAATCCAAACAAGAACTGCAATTACCATTGCGATAATCGCTGGGAAAATAAATACGCCACCTTGCCAATGACTTTCACCGAAGATACCTACACCAATTCCAATGAATGGTGGAACAAGTAATCCACCAACGTTATGTGAAATATTCCAAAGACCTGTTTTCGTCCCACGTTCTTTCTTCGAGAACCATTTCGTCATAACAATACTACAAGGTGGTGCTCCCATACCTTGTACAATACCGTTTAGAACAAGTAATGTTAAAATCATCCCAAAGGAAGATGCATAACCGAAACAAATATTAACAAGCCCAGATAAAAATAAACCTACTGCAATAAATCGTTGAGCAAATGCCTTATCCGATAAATTACCCATAAAGAATTTACTAAGTCCGTAAACAACAGCCATTACTGCACCTAATAATCCAATTTGTGTAGTGCTAAATCCGAACTCATCTACTAAATACGTAGTAGATAAATTAAAGTTACTACGAACTAAATAATAAGCAGCATATCCAACTGAAATCCCGATTAACACACGAATACGTAGTAATCGATATACACGGTCGATCATATCCGCTGGCAATCTTTCAATTGCAGGTGCTGGCTTGAGCCATTTAAACATATATTTTCGTCTCCTTTTCTCACTTCAGAGAGAGACGCTGTCTATTCCATATCTCGATTATTCCGCTATTTGATATATTTTGATTCGTCCTTCTAACCGGCTGTCCTTCTATTTCTTTCTCATTCTTCGCAAACATCGTTGGTACGCCAAACGACACTTTTTCTAAAATGTGACCCGCTTCTTCTGATAAACAATAATCAATAAATAAATCCGCAATAATACCACTCGGTGCACGTTTTAGTTTAGAAATTGCATTAACGGATAACCCTGTTTGCTCAGGTTCGTTACTTAAAATCGGAAAGCCTTGTTTTTGAAGCATTCTCTGATCTCCCATAAAGTTGATGCCTATCATATATTCACCACTCGCAACAAGTTCTGCTGGGATGTAACCATTCACTGTTACTTCTCCCACTTGTTCTGCCAGATTCTTCACATATTCCTTCGCTTCCTCTTCACCTAATGTATCAATAAGTGATTGGAAAAACGTATATGCTGTACCTGAAACATTTGGATCGGGCATGACAATCTTTCCCTTATATACTGGATTCAATAAATCTTTCCATCTTAATGGATACGAGAGACCGAGCGGCGCTATTTCCTCGTTCCACCGCTCTTTATTAATCGCAATTGCCAGCTTCTCCACTTCATAACCGTACCAATAACCATCTTTATCTTTAACGGTTTTCGAAATACGATTTGCATGTTGGCTTATCACAGGAATAGAAAGATTTTTTTGCTTCATCATTTGATGCGCATCTACTGTACCGCCAATAATAATATCCGCCTTCGGATTTCCAGCTTCTTCTTCCACTCTACGAAGAAGTTCTTCTGTTGAAAGACGAATAAATTCATACGTACATCCGCGCGGTTTACAAAATGATGAAAGTAACGCTTCACCAACTTCCTCACGAGCCGCTACATACGCAACAATATGACGATCATCCAAAATAGGGAGACCATTTTTACTATATTTAATAGAGGTTGTATCTCGAGAGCAACTAGACATCGCTCCTCCAATTACTAGCAAAAAGAAGAAAAAGGCTATCTTTCTCATGACGCATTCTCCTTTACGAATAACTCTGCTAGAGAGCCTTTCATATACATGACATTTCCGTTATTATCACCGAGATATTGCACAACAAAGTACGATGGATACACAGAAATCGTAAGAATATCTTCACGATCATTTTTTACACGCTTACCTGTTTTATAAGCTGTAATATAAGCAATCGGTTCATTCTGCGATTGTAATAACTTCTGAATTTCTCCGTAATCTGTAATTTGCTTTGCGTATCGAATAGAATCAAGTATGTGCGTAAGATTGATAGTACGTACTACATCGCCTTGACGTACTACGACGTCCTTTGCTGAAGCAAAGAAATCACTAATACGCTCTGGCGTGTAATACAGGCTTAATAAATACGTTTGAAGTGCTGAAATCATCGGATCCATGCCATTCTTTCCGTATACATTTTCCCCATACTGGAACAAGTCACCTACTGCAAAAGTACGCTTATGTCCATTCAAGTACGTTACTTCTCCAGTAAATACTTGTTCTTGGCTCTTAACGCCCTCAGGCTCTATTCGAATTCGGTCAAAGAATGAAACAATCGTATGCAAACGAACTTCATCCGTTACAACAATTTCTCCCCACTTTTCATGTCTTACTTTCACTTCAATTGGAAGAGATTCATTCACCCTTTGTAAAACGGCTTGTTTATCATTTACAATGTTAATTCGATTATAGATTTGCTTCTCCATAACATAAAACAAAACAAGAGAAACAATCATACAAATGACAAACATAAGAATTTGAAATGATAGCCTTTTCATTTCTGCCTACCTCCAAGATAAAAAAACGTTGTTTCGAAAATACCGCATAATTGTTTCATAAATGTATCATTTAACCGCTTTCAAGTTTTTTATGTCTTCCATCCTTCTCGGAAGCAAAAATGTAATGAATATTGTAGTACCTATTTCTTCACTACTCTCAATCCGCATGCTTCCGCCCTGCTTATTCATAATCTCCTGACAAATATACAAACCATAACCATTCCCGTAACTAGAAGGAAGTGCCTTTCCTTTCGGAGACTCATTCCACTCTGCAAGCACCACTTCATCTATACCGATCCCATCATCATGAACAAAAACCTTCGCCTCCTGCTCATTTACAATTACATTCATACGAATGTGCGAAGCATCACTGTACTTAATTGCATTATCAAGCACATTTAAAAAAATTTGCTTCGTCTTATCAAAATCTGCAACAACATGTACATCTGTTAACTCATTTATCACTTCAATTTCAAACTGATTTAGACGAGGTTTCACAATTGAAACTGCTTCTTCTGCCAATTCCTTTATATTCACAACTGTAGGAGACACTTCAAACGTACTCGTCCCATATTTCGAAGACTTAAGCAGTTCCTCTACAAGTGATAATAAACGCTCACTTTCCACCGCCACATAACGAAGACTTTCCTGTACATCTTCTTTCGATTGTAACTTCGGAATTAAATCAACATAACCGATAATTGCCGTTAGCGGTGTTTTTAGCTCATGCGTAATGCGGTCTAGGAAATCTTTCTGCTTCTCTTTCTCCTCCTGCAATTGCTTAATATGCAGTTCAATTCCATCGGCCATCGCGTTAAAAGATGCTGAAAGCTGAGCGATTTCCACGTACTCATTTAACTCAATCTTACTCTTATAATCACCATTCGCGAGCCGCTGTGCCATTTGTCTCAACTGATCAATTGGTTTATGAAGAGACTTCGCCAAACGAATCGCAAAGAAAATACCGGTAGCTACTAGGCAAAGAGACGTCATTAAGAAAGTCCAGCTCACATTTGTTAAAACTTCCTTCTCACCCGTTAACTCATTTATAAAACGAATACTTCCAATGACATCGTTTCCATAATAAACCGGGCTTGAAAACAAAAGAATGGGAGCGGGATCCGCCTCCTCAAAAACATAAGACTTCTTTCCCTTCAAGGAACTCTCAATGTCGATGTTACGGTGAAGCAATGCTCCTTTTTGTGTATCTGCAACAACATCGCCATTCTTCCCGATCATCTGTACACGGACATCCATACGCTTCGCTAAATACGACGCAATTAAAAGTGAATTAGGACCAAGCGTATCCACTTCTGCTTCCTTCTCTAAATAATTCATCGTGTAAATTTGTGCTTCTACACTTAACTTTTCTAAAGAATCTGCTGCGTTATGATACATATTCTTTTCTAACGTAATATAAACAACTGCATATAAAAGAACAAAAATCGGAATTAACAGCCCAACTATTCCGAACACCATATTTCGCTTTAAAGACATACCATCACCACTTAACAATCCAGTTTATAGCCAACGCCATAAATTGTCTTAATATATTCTCCGCTCGTCCCAAGCTTCTTGCGAAGTCTCTGCACCATAATATCAACTGCTCTCGTATTTCCGATATACTCAAATCCCCATACTTTCTCAAGCAACTCATCCCTCATAAACACACGCTGCGGATTTGAAACAAACAACTGACATAAATTAAACTCTCGGTACGTTAACTGAATCTCTTTTCCACTCACATGTACCTTTCTTTCCTTGGGACAAATCACTATCTCTCCAGCCTCAATTACTTCATGACTTACAGCTACCTCCGTCTTCTTTACACGCCGCGCCATATTCTTAACCCGAAGAATAAGCTCCGCATAATTAAACGGCTTCGTCACATAATCATCAGCACCAAGCTGCAAGCCAAGCAACTTATCATTCATCTGACTCTTTGCCGTTAACATAAGCACCGGAATATCCCTATCCCTCTCACGGAACAAACGAAGCAACTCATACCCATCCGTATCCGGAAGCATAACATCCAAAATCAATACATCCGGCCCTTCATTCCATCGCTCTAAAGCTTCTCGCCCATCAGCCGCTGCCAATACTTCATAACCTTCCATCTCCAACTGCATCCGAATCAAATTACGAATACTCGATTCATCATCAACCACAAGTATTTTCATCATTCTCCTCCTTCCATCATGTATTATAGTACAGTTTAGTATAGCAAAAATCGTACAAAAAAAGAGAGGGTATTGTCGAACATATTTTGTCGACGATACCCTCTCTTTCACTTATTATATTTATTTAGCATATCCATTCGGTTGCTTTTGATGCCAATTCCAAGCATGTTCAATGATTGTCTTAACATTTACATACTTAGGATCCCATCCTAGCTTCTCTTTCGCTTTCTTAGAAGAAGCAACTAAACGTGCTGGATCGCCCGCACGGCGCGGTGCTACCTCAGCAGGAATTTCATGATTTGTAACTTCTCGAACTGCATCAACGATTTCTTTTACACTGAAACCATTGCCATTTCCTAAGTTATAGAAATCACTCTCTCCGCCGTTCTGCAAGTCTTTAAGCCCTAAGAAATGAGCCGCTACTAAATCTTCAACATGAATATAATCACGGATACAAGTACCGTCTGGTGTATTATAATCATCACCAAACATCATAATCTTCTCACGTTGACCTAAAGCCACTTGCAGCACAAGAGGAATTAAATGTGTTTCTGGACGGTGATCTTCCCCAATAATACCATTTGGAGTTGCACCAGCCACGTTAAAGTATCTGAAAATCTTATAACGTAAATTAGAAGCTTGGCTATACCAATGAAGCATCTTCTCGATTGCTAACTTCGTCTCTCCGTACGTATTCGTAGGATTTGTCATCGTTTCCTCAGTAATAAGATCCACATCTACCTCACCATACGTTGCCGCAGTAGAAGAGAAAATGAACTTATCTACCTTAAACTCATCCATTACCTCTAATAAACAAAGTGCACCATACACATTGTTATTATAATATTGAAGAGGCTTTTCCATACTAACTCCAACTAAAGAATCAGCTGCAAAATGCATAACAGCCTCAATATTTTCTTGTGTAAAAACATCTCTTAAAAATGCTTTATCACGAAGGTCGCCATTATAAAACTTCGCGCCTTCCGTAATTGCATCTTCATGACCAGTTTGTAAGTTATCTACTACTACTACAGATAAACCTTCGTCTACTAATTTTTTCACAGCGTGAGAACCGATGTACCCGGCTCCGCCGCAGATTAGGATTGAGTTCATTGTTTTCCTCCTACTATTTTCAAATCTCTTAATTATAAAAGGACAAGGTATACGAGAACTCGTACACCTTTTATCTCTCCTTCATTACTTAGCTACAAAATAATCAGTTACATATTGTGCCCAAACTTCATAACCTTTAGCAGTTGGGAAACCAAACTCTTCTTTTAAATATGGTAGGATAGCCTTTGTCGATGCATCTGGCCATGCTCCCCAATGATCAATATATGTATAATTATTTTGCGTTGCAAATTGTTTTAACGCTTCAATCGCTTTCGGATAATTTTTCGCACCATACACTGGATTTGATGGTTGAATCATAATCGTAGCACCCTTTGCACTAGTAGAAAGTGCTTGAACGAACTTCTGTGTATTTGCTACAGAGTTTCCATTACCAGTTTTACCGTTATCAGTAATAAATGGTGGCTCAAATAAAATCACATCTGGATTCTCTTTCGCAATCTCTTTATCACGCTTATTTGCGATTAGCTCTTCTGTGCTTTCACCCTTATATTCCTTTACAGTCACATTCCATAAACCTTTACCGTAAGCAGTTTCTAAATTAGTCGTTAACTTAGCTGCCCAAGCACCTTTTTCAGATGAAGAAGCTTCATCACCAACAATAATAAGGTTTACTGCCTTTTTATCCTGGGCACCTTTCTTTAACTTCTCTTTCACTGCATCTGGCAAGTTCTTCGCATATGCCTCATTAAAAGATGACTTCGCATCTTGTTTTTTCTCTTCTTTCTTCTCTTCTTTCTTCTCTTCTTTCTTTGCCCCGCTATCTTTCACTTCAGCCTTTGTTTTCGTTACTTCACCCGTTTGTCCTGTTGCATTCGCAATCTTCTTATTCCAGTACAATTTACCGCTCACAATCGAAGCGACAAACAATACAAAAATAACAAGGACAAGTACCGCTTTCTTATTCATCGATTCACCTCATCTATTAATCTCACAATATATAATACTAATATAAATCCATGCAAAAATAAACCCAACTCCTTCCAAAGGAGTTGGGTTATTACATATTATTTAGTCACTTCAAGATGCGCTCTTAACTTATTCGTTAAATCTTGTTTTGCTGCCTCTGGGACATAGTAGTACCAAATACCATCAGCGGCTTTGTGACCGTCGCCTGGGATTTGAATATCTTCACTGTTTTCCAGACAATTTTTATAATTCTTTTGCATATCAAACATTTGATCTTGCGTTAAGTTTGTCTTCACATTTTTTTGAATTGCTGTTAACACATCACCATAACTTGTTAAAGAAGAGAAAGTTGCGCCTTTCTTAATAACAGCTTGCATCACTTGGCGCTGACGCATTTGACGTCCGAAGTCACCTCTTGGATCCTCATAGCGCATACGCGTATATGCTAGCGCTTGGTCACCCGTTAGATGAATACTTCCTTTTTGGAAATGCTGCCCATCAAGTGAAAATTCCAAATCATTATTAACATCTACACCGCCTACTGCATCTACGATATCTTTAAATCCTTCCATATTCACTTCAATATAGTAATTGATAGGTACATTTAAGAATTTTTCTACCGTTGCGACAGACATATCTACACCACCAAATGCATACGCATGGTTGATTTTATCACTTTTCCCTTTTCCAACGATTTCTGTATATGTATCACGAGGGATACTTACTGTTTTCATTGAATTATTTTTGGGGTTTAATGTGATGACCATTAAAGAATCTGAACGTCCTTTGTCTTCACCGCGTTCATCAGCCCCTAATAATAGGATTGAAACTGGTGCTGATTTACTGATTTTCTCTTCTTGTTTATTACCTTCATCACGCTTTAATGGTTTATGAACTTCATCTAATGTTTTTGAGACTTTTGAGTACACATTATAGGCATATACTCCGCCACCTATAATCATTACTCCTATTATTCCCAATATCCCAAATATGATTTTCCTTTTCATCTTCTACCCTTCTTTCTACAAAGCCCACCTGAAAAATATAAAAAGTTAAAACAAAAATTATAAACTATATATTATCTATGGCCTATACCTGAACTGGCTGTAATACTTCTACAGAATGTAAATTATTAAAATTATAGTATCGGATATTTATATCTTTTACATCTGTACAATTACGTGTATCGAAAATTACCGGGTTCTTCATTTCTTTTAAAATACTAATTTCATTCAAATTCTTAAATTCACTATGATCGGTCAATACTAAAATACATTCTGCATCTCCTATTGAGTCCTCAAAGCTATGTAATTTAAACTCAACTTGTTCCTGTTTCACATGAGGATCATGAACATTTACCTTGTAACCTTGTTCTTGCAATAAGCTTACAATATCCATAGCTGGGCTTTCACGAACATCATCAATATTTCCTTTGTAAGTAATACCCAATACAGCAATCTTAGCATCCTTATTTGGAACTATTTTTTGAAGTTGTTCTATTACAAAATACGGCATTGAATTATTGATTTTCCTAGCATCTGAAATTAAAATTGACTGTTCAGGAGCCTTTTCAATGATAAAATATGGGTCTACTGCCAGACAATGTCCTCCCACACCCGGGCCAGGGAAGTGCAAATTAACACGTGGGTGATGATTAGCTAAATTAATTACATCTAAAGCATTAACACCAAGCCTTTCAGAAATCTTTACTAACTCATTTGCCAACGCAATATTTACATCCCTGAATGTATTTTCCATAAGTTTGGACATCTCCGCTGTCAACGCATTAGTTTCAATAATTTTCCCTTTTACAAAGCCTTTATATAGTTCCACTGCTTTTTCAGTTGATTTTTGATTAATTCCTCCTACTATTCTAGTGTTCTCCACAAGCTCTATTAAAATACGACCAGGTAGAACACGTTCTGGACAATGAGCTAAATAGATATCCTCACCAATCACCCAACCCTGCGCTTGTAAAATTGGCGCAACTATATCATCAATAGTCCTTGGAGGGATAGTCGATTCTACAATAACAACATTTCCTTTTGTTAGAAATGGTAAAATAGAATTTATTGCTTCCACTACATAATCTAGATTCGCTGTATTATCATTATTATGTGGAGTTGGAACAGCAATAATATAGGCATCTGCACAGGCTGGTTCCATACTAGCCTTAAGTTTTCCTTCTTTCACCACTTCCTCTACCAGTTCACCTAGACCAATCTCTTCAATGTGTATTTTCCCCTTATTGATCATTTCTACAGTAGTAGGGTTAACATCTATCCCCATAACATTATATCCAGCTTTTGCAAATATAGCCGAAGTAGGTAACCCAATATATCCTAGCCCAATAACACAAATCTTTTTATTCATACTAACATCACCTTTAATTCCTTATTTTAATTAGTAACTGTCACATTTCTTTGCTTATATTCTTCAAACTTTTCTTTAGGAATAAAACCGTAAAATTCATGTTCATCCCTATAATCTATGATTTCCTCTTTACTTAATTTTCTTATTACCCTGGCAGGATTTCCTCCAATTATACAACTTCCCTCTTCGAAACTCTTTGTAACAACTGCGCCAGCCCCAACTATAGTATGATCTCCTAGAATAACGCCAGGTAATATTACAGAATTCATACCAATCCAGCAATAATTACCTATAACAACTTTACTTTTCTTATGCTTTCTATAATCACTCATAGCATGGTTAGAACTTATAATACCTACATTAGGAGCCAAGAGTGTATAATTCCCTATAACTATCTCACCCATTCCCTGTATATAACAACCAGGAGTAGCTCCAACAGAGCTATTGATACCAACTGTAACATTACCATAAACTATAGAATTTTTATGAACCGGCCAATATACTCTTTTATTTTTATTAAATACTTTAAAGAAAATAAATTGCTTAAATGTAACTGGAATTTTATTATCTACAATTTTAAAATAATCATTACAAAAGCTACTCTTTGTTAACCATCTTTTTAGAGTCTTTTTTAAATAACCCATATAACTTATCCCTCAAATTCAATTTCATATTTAGGTAAATTAGTATTTCATTTGTGATGACCTTACTCAACATCAGAATCGATAATACCATAGCAATAATCATAAATACTAAGCCGATGTATATATTAAAATCAAATATATATTTATAGATTACGTATATACATATAGTAATCATAAACGTCAATACTGTTCCTTTTATAAACTCAATAATTGGAAATAGCTCTGTACTTTTTACCTTTAATACTTTCTTTAGCTGTGACGTTTGAATAAAAATTAAGAGTTGAGCACTAATTACATTTGCTACTGCAGCACCTTTCATTCCAAATACTTTGATACACACAATATTCAATATAAGATTATTAATTAAATTTATTATAGCATTCCTTGTATATAGGCGACTTAATCCTAATGCTAAAAATAATGAACCGTAATAATAAATTCTGGATAGAGCATTTACTTGATATACCCTAAATAAGTTTACCGCATCTATATACTTGCTAGAAAAAATCAGTGTTACAATCTCATTGGCAAAGACTATCAATGCCACTACAATAGGAATAACTACTGTTATCATTACTTTTCCAGCCCTATACCATAACTCAATTAACTCTGAATATCTGTTATTATCATACTTATCCTTTAAAGATGGAATTAATATATTAAACAATGATACTCCAATCAAACCTAGAATTGGTATCTCATATGAAGCAGTAGCAATAACAGCGAATTCTTTTTCTGTGAAAAACTTCCCAATAATTAATTTATCCAAATTAGTATTTATAGCACCAATTAAAGCTGCTGCACCAATAGGTATACCAAAAGTAAGTATTTTCATGGTCTTTTCCATACTAAAGTGCTTCAATTCCACTTTTATAACTTTAGCGAAATATAACAATATAAGAATTCTTATGAATTCTCTCGATATTAGGCATAGTAATAACGAAACTAAGGTTTGTTTATAATAGCAAGTATAAAACAAACTACATATAAATACCAAGTTTGGAATAAGCGAGTTGATTAATAGTAATTTAAAAGTATTAAATGCAATAAACAAGTTTTCTATACATGCTCCAACAAAACTAAATAAAAATAGCAAGATAAAAAAGACCCAATAATCGGTAAATAAAAAAGTATTAAAGTTATAATTAAAATAAAACAATGAGATTATAGAAATGGGTAGTAATAACATTAATATAAACAACATGGCCATAAAAAAATTAGGTAAATATACATGTCTTTTATTCGAAGACATAAAATAAAGTATAGAAGAAGGTAATCCAAGAGAAGCGACAGAAATAACTAATGTTAGTACTGTATTAATCTCTCTATAATTCGAATACATTTCCAAAGGTAAGAATCTGGATATAATCATCATAGATACTATATTAACCATAACTGTAAATGCCTTACTCACAAATAATATTATACTTTTAAATCCATTATCCATATTAATTCTCCTCTGTCTTCCTCTTAGTTACCTAGTTTATCGCTTAATAAACTTTCCATTCTTTTCTTTATTTGAACTAACTCTTGAAAATAATACTAAGAATAAAATTATTATTGTTACATCTAATCTTCCTCTAGCTATAACATCTGGATCTGCATACATTACACAAAATATACACAAATACATTATTCTAATTTTAATCAACATAAATGCTGGATGAGTAAATTTCTGCAGAAAATCCTCTAATGAAGTAGCAATAACTCCAAATAAACTACAGGTAATAACTACACCTGGGACTGAAAATTGATAATAGCCTAAAGAAACTAAATCAACAGGAATTCCAGCAATATTAACTAAATTATAATTGGCTGTATTTAAAAGATGTGAGCTCATTACTTTATCTGCCCCAAAAACATTTAATATTGATGTCGGTATGATATTAACCAGCCATGTAAAATAATCCACAAAATACCTAAATGTTCCATCTGGATAAGTAAAACTATGAACTTTAACCAAGTTAACATATGGAAAAGAGAATTCGAGTATATTTTTCTTGAATTTATCTAGCGCGGAAGCATCTTCTTTGTTAACCGTATCAAATGCTAAATAAGAAAATAAATCATCTAAATTTTGCAAGATAAAAACTCCAAGTAGAACTACGATAATTATCGATAAGTTTGCTTTTATACTTTTTTTCTCTTTCATTATGTAACCTAATATTATGAAGCTTGATAAAAAAATAAATAAAGGTAACCTTCCTGCATTTAGTAAATAATAGTATATAGACATAGTAAACGTAACAATGAACATCGTCTGATATATTATCTTAGCTAAAAGACTATGCTCTAATTTATTTAATACATAAAACATGGTACAACTCGCTATAATTAAGGGCATTAACATTACAGCATAGGGATTAGAAAATTTATTTGTATCTGTGTACATTCTCAGTACTTCCGCCACTCTAATGGCTTGTGAAAATCCACCAAGATTATTCACATATTGAATAAGGCTGATAGAACCAATTGCAAAAATCAAAATTGTAAAAACTACCATTGAAAATTTAGATACATTATAAGATTTAGATTGATTATATAAGGAATCATTGTATTTTATAGGTTTCCTAGTTAATTTACATACAATATTCTTATAATAATATCCAACTAAAATTGAAACATAGCCTATAATACTTAAAACAGAAGCAAATAAAAAATTTTCTTTTTCCATATCTAAACTATCTAAAATATGATTAGATAACATGCTAAAATCTAAATTCAGAAGGCATATGGGTATAATTCCATAACAAAACACATAAATTACATTGATACCCGATAATAAATCAAAACGATTATTTATATTTTTTTTAGGCCTTCTAGCTTCAAATACTACTATTACTATAATCAGTATGATACAAAAGACCGTTCCTATTAATTTCCACATAAATTCCTAACATCCAATCTATTTCATTAACTTTACCCAGAAATTTTTTTTAACAAATCTTCAACAACATTTTTCCATTCAAATTTTGAATTACTTTTACTCAAAATTCCACTGAGATTTTTATCACTTTGATAAATAGCATATAAATTTAAAAGTGTTTTTGTGATTTCTTCTTCTTTGTTTAGGAGTATTGGACCACTCTTTGCATGATTCATCATAGCTCTTACAGGGTCATTTGCATCTCCTAAAATCGTTAAAATACACTTATTAGCTCCTAAATAATCATATGCTTTTCCAGGTATTTGATTACTCCCTTTATTACCAAATAATAATAATAATTGACTATAATTAATATATTTGATCGCTTCTTCAAAACCTGTACGAGGCAATATTTGAATACAGTCTAATTTATTAATTTTACTACTAACTCTTTCAAAATTATCTATCCCGCCTAAAAATATAACATTTATTTTCTTATATATATCCTTATGATGTTCCTGTAAATATGCTATAGATTCAATGAAAGGATTAATGTCCCTAAGTTTAGTGAAAATTTCCCCAGCATGTATAATATTCAATTTATAATTGTCAATATACTTTGGTTTTTTATCCGACTCATTTAATTTATACATTTTAGGATCAAATCCACGATATACAATATCAGTGTCTTCTGTCTTTAATTTATAATTATTAATGTATTCTTTTTGAGTATTTTCAGTTGTGAACAAATGTTTGTCTGCGGTCTCAACCACCTTTTTTTCCAACCTACCCTCAATATATTTTCTAAATACACTATAATCCTGTCTGTTGGGATCTGTTACCCATGGATCACTCCAATACGCAACCCATTTCAACTGAGGAAAGTTTTTCTTAAGTCTATATGCTACCAAATGAGAAGATGGTGTCTCATGCATTGATAAGACATAATCAATGTTTTTTTTAACTATAATCTCTTTTCCTTTCCTCACAGCATTTTTAGACCACATATAATAACTATCAGGTATAGCCACATTGTCCTTAATTAACTTTTTTAGTCTTGTAGCAGAATCACTTGTATTTTTTTCACTTTTCACAAAACTTACCTTTTCATCACTACTCTTTTTCGCATAAAACTTTTTGTATAAAAAACCCATATCACATCTTGTAACATCTATTCCCTTACTAATCTTATTAAATAAAGTTTCATCATAATTAGACATATCACTTGGTACATCTACTGTAAGTACGCTAACATTATGGCCAAGTTCTAACATATAATTGGCATAATATAGAGCTCTAATACTTCCTGAAACATTAATAGGCGGATAGCATGTAGTTACTAATAGTATATTCACAAAAAACACCTCAAAAGTTTTTAAATATATTCATCTAAAAAGCTCAATTTTAACTCCTTATAATCTCTTTAGAGATTATCGTACAAATCACCCAAACGTTTTTCCATTATATCCCACGAGTATTCGTTCTCATATAGTATTCTTGCTTTTCGAGCTATTTCTTCCTTCTTAGCAAATTCTCTTTCTATTTGTTCACACGCTTGTTCAAAAGAGAATTTATTATATTTTACGACCTTACCTATATCATTTTGTTTAACTAACTCATCTATACCAGTTCCTTCTGCAACAATTATTGGCTTTCCAAGCATCAATGCTTCATAAAGTTTATTAGGGGATGAATATCTATGATTTGGTACACTAGGATCATAGACGGCAAATAGTACATCACACTCCGATTCTAACTTTAAAGTTTTTGCATAAGGAATTTTCCCATAAAAGAATATGTTGGCATTTTCATGCGCTCTATCTATTACATAAGATTCTAATTCTCCGAATCCGCCTATATGTAATTCCCACTCAGGATGATGTCCAAACATATCGATTATCTCCTCAAGCATCCTGCCCTTTCCAAGGATACCTACATATACAAATTTAAGCCTATTAGATGGTTTTATAATAACATCTGTTTCTACTGACAAGTTAAATTTAACGTCTGGAGAATTATGGACTATATATAAATTTTCTGGCGTACTTTTTGCTATCTGCTGTAATCGATTTTCATTAGCAATAATTACTGCATTAGAATTATTTATCATACATATATCCAATTTTTCAACTGTATTTTTTAAGAACGAGGGTACATGATATGCCTCTACATAATAGTCAAAGATGTCATATACATACTTCTTACGAAACAACCTTGCACAAATATACGCCGGTATTACCGTATCAAAATCACAAGCATGTATAACATCATAATTCTTACGATGTTTAATCAACCATACAATCTGACAAATAAGAAATAAAATGAGTGAGAATATATTTTTTATCCCACCCCCAAATGTTGCCTTAATATTAAAATAACGAATCGGTACCGAGCCGTTTTGAAGATGTAACTCCCCATTTTTCAAGTCCTCATCTTTATTAACTGTTCTATTCCAAGCTAGTATACTTGCCTTGTGTCCTAAACCTATTAGAGTGTTTACTTCTTTTTCCACTCTTGGATCAGGATTAACTGGATTGGACCTTAAAAAAACTATCCTCAATTCTTCTTCACCTCTAGATCCACCTTAATTTAACCATTAATTTCAAAATCACTATAAATTCGCAACATAATATCTTTTACTACCTTAGTATCATGCTCTTTAATTTTATTTAAACTATTTTTTGAAAAAGCCATTTGAGCTTCTTTATCTAAATATATTTTCTTTATTGCCTCTTCTGTTCCTTTTAAATCGTTACACTCTACTAGGAAACCATTCTTACCATTATCTATTAAATCAATATTACCTCTTATCTTGGTAGCGACAATTGGCAAACCTGCCGCCATCGCTTCCATAACTGATTTAGGTAAGCCTTCTTGAAAGGAAGTAAAAACAAATAAATCTGATACTTTTAAGATTTCTGTAATATCAGTACGATACCCTAAAAATATTACACGATCCGCAACACCTGACCTATCGCATAACTCTCTTAGTTCATCTATTAATGCACCTCGTCCGCAGATTGCATAATAAATCTGGTCATATCCTTCCTTCTTTAGCTCTGCTAAAACCTTTATTGCCTGCTTATGATTTTTTCTTTCTATTAACTCCCCAATTGATAACATTAGAAATGCATCTTCTGGAACATTAATTTCTTTCCTTTTTAAAGAACGTTCTACTTTTACCTCATTTATAGCTACGGTATCAACACCCACACCAGGTATATAATACACTCTACCCTCTTTTCGAAGACGAAAACGTTTAGCTGCATTGTAATCCTCTTCATTCATAGTTAATAAACCATCTGTACAAGAAGCGGCAAAACGTTCAATACCTTTGTAGACTAAATTATTAATAGTGGGTGCACCCTGATAAAAATGAAATCCATGTGCTGTATACAAAACTGGTTTTGTCTTTGTTAACATTGCACATATTCTTCCCAATAAGCCACCCATAGGGGCATGGCAATGTACTAAATCAAAATTCCCCTTCCTCATTAACTTCATTAATTGATATCCAGCTTTAATATTTACTAATGAAAATGGAGACCTTTGAATATCGATATGGTGTCTAATAATATTAAGTTTATCTAGTGCTATAGTGGCATCATTAAAATTAGCTGCACAATGCACCTCATATCCTAGTTCTTGTAATATATTTATATTATCTTGATCAAATAGAGTAAATTGCCTACTTACTGTTGATACTAATAATGCTTTTTTCAAAAAAGTCACACCCCGTATAATTCTATAATATCTTTAACAGCCTTTATAACATCATTAACATCACTATCATTCATAGTAGGATATAGTGGTAATGATATAATTCTGTCAAACCACTTTTCCGCACTTGGGAATTCACCATTTTTATATCCAAATCGATTACGATAGGCGGTCATTAAATGTACCGGAATAAAGTGTACACTAGTACCTATATTACGCTCATTTAACTCTATGATAAATTGATTACGGTCGATTTTGAGTTTTTCTGGGACTATTTTAATCATGTAAAGATGCCATGCGTGAGTTGTAGTTCCTTCTGTAACCTTTGGTAGTTCAATAGTAGCTATCTCTTTAAATGCCTCATTATATTTTTCCGCAATCTGTTCACGACGATTCTGCATTCCCTCAAGTCTATCTAACTGTATAATTCCTAACGCAGCTTGAAGATCAAACATATTGTATTTATAACCAGGTTCTTCTATATCATACATCCAAGAACCACCTTTAGCATATCTATTCCAAGCGTTCTTACTCATTCCATGAGTAACTAATATACGTGCTTTATTAGCAATTTCTTCGTCATCCGTAACAAGCATACCTCCCTCTCCTGTAGCAAGATTTTTTGTAGCATAGAAACTATACGCTACAGCTCCTTGAGGGGAATTTCCAATCCGTTTCCCTTTATAACGTGTATAAATGGCGTGTGCTGCATCCTCAGATACAAATAAATTATGCTTATTTGCTATTTCATAAATTCTATCTAGTTCACAAGCCTGTCCTGCATAATGAACCGGTACAATTGCCTTCGTTTTAGAGGTTATTTTCTCTTCAATTTTATCTGGATCGATACAACCAGTTTCTGGATCAATATCAACAAAAACAGGAGTTGCACCTGTGTGGATAATAGTATTAGCAGAGGCTGCAAAGGTCATAGGGGTAGTTATAACTTCGTCCCCAGGCCCAACACCTGCAGCCAGAAGCGCAATATGTAACGCAGCGGTGCAAGAATTCATTCCCACCGCATACTTTGCTCCCACATATTCAGCAAAGCGCTTCTCAAATTCAATGGTACGAGGTCCTTTTGCTAACCAACCAGATTCTAAAGCATTAATAACCTCACTAATCTCTGATTCCGTAATATCAGGTAAACAATACGCTAAGAATTTTTCTCTTCTATCAAGGCATAAATCATTTGACATTTTCAACATCCTAACCATTTTTTATTTTTTTGGCCAATAATGATAAACAGAACTACAATTTGTATTTTTAAAACCGTAACTATTATAAAAATTTATAGCACTAATGTTATTAACCTGTGTACCTACTTTTATAAGCTCAATATTATTACCAGCTAAATATTTTTCCATTCCACTTATTAAAGTTTTCCCAATTTTTTCTCCTCTAAATTCCATATCAACTGCAATTAGCTCAATAGTGGCAAAAGAATTAATATCATTTATTGAAAAAAGTAAGAACCCAGCAATTTTTCCATTTCTTTTAACTGTAACAAAATAACGTCCCAATTTATTAAAAGCACTTTCCACCCAATGTTTATATACATCCCTTGCCTTATTCAAAGGAAGAAATTCATCATTAAAAAATCTAGAATGTTTAAATGCCTCTTGAGCTATCTTTATAATACTTTCATTATAAGGATAGTCCTCATGGACTTCCGTAATATCCCCTTTATCTGCTGACTTGTTCGATACACGTTTAACAAATTGAATATTAACATCCACAAGAAAGGCATTTTTATATTTCCCTAGCCATTGATTATTTTTGGGATTATTATTCAAGTTAGTAATAGTTATAAAATTATAACTATCTAAAAATATCGATAGTTCTTCTTCATTCAAAATTGCATCCTTCAATATTACCCTAGCTGATGACATTCCAAAATACTCTGTATCCCAACTTAGTTTAAAAGCTTCATATGTTTCATTATATATGCTTTCTATACTATTTATTTTCCCTTTTAACATTTACATCACCTACATTTGAATAGATTCCTTTGCGCATTACTATTCCTGTAACAGTTTTAAATCCTATTTTTAAATCGAGTATAAAAGAAATATTATCTACATAATAAACATCGTGCTTTAACCTCTGCTTCCACTCAGTTGAATTTCTATAATATGCTTGATTATACCCACTAATTCCTGGAAGGACATCGAGCTTTCTTCCTTCTTCTTCATCGTAATAATTAAGGTGTTCTGGTAAATCTGGTCTTGGGCCGATAAAACTCATATCACCTTTTAATACATTAAATAACTGTGGTAACTCATCCAAGCTAGTCTTTCTAAGCATCTTACCTATACGTGTCAATCTCGGATCATCCTCTGAATTAAATGTTGAACCATCTTCATTACGTAAATCTGGTGCATTTACCTTCATAGAACGTAATTTAAACATCTTAAAAGTTACCTTATTTCTCCCCAGTCTTTCGCCAAAATAAAAAATAGGTCCTCCGTCCTCAATCTTTATACATACTGCACATACTAATGTAACGATAAGAATAATAGGTAGTAATAATAATGCAAACAATATATCTAAGAATCTTTTTATATATTTTGTATATATCATCGTTCCATCTCCTTCCTATGTTTATAAACTCATTAAATAAATTTAGTTTATATTTTCCCAAATATAAACTAAGCAATAATCTTTATAGCTAAAAATACATCACTTTCTATCTAGGAATGTCAGTTAAATTGACTTTCCAAAGAATCATTAGCAATTCTTAATAATCTATCTCTAATATCCTTCCTACTCATCTTTTCAAAATCATCCATAAACTGCATTAAGATATCTTGATCCATTAAAACTGCCTTTCCAATGTGAATCTTAGGGAATATTTGTTCAGGGTGAATCTCCCCTTCATTTAATAGCTCTTCATACATTTTCTCTCCTGGTCTTAATCCAGTAAATTCGATTCCAATTTCCTCAACAGAATAACCCGAAAGTGTAATAAGATTTTTGGCTAAATCAACAATCTTCACTGGATCTCCCATATCGAGAACAAATAATTCTCCACCTCTAGCTAGCGTACCAGCTTGAATAACTAATCTCGAGGCCTCAGGTATTGTCATAAAGTAACGAATCATATCAGGGTGAGTAACTGTTACAGGTCCACCTTTCTGAATTTGTTTCTTAAACAGAGGAATTACACTTCCCCTACTCCCAAGGACATTACCGAACCTAACAGCAACAAAACGTGTATTCGTACTAACAGATGCCATATGCTGCACAATCATTTCTGCAAATCGTTTTGTAGCTCCCATTACATTTGTCGGATTTACAGCTTTATCTGTAGAAACCATAACAAATGTATTCACTTTAAACGTATCTGCCGCTTCAGCTACATTTTTCGTACCAAAAATATTATTTTTAACAGCTTCTTCTGGATTACGCTCCATTAAAGGAACATGCTTATGTGCAGCTGCATGATACACGATATACGGTTGATGCTTTTTCATTATTTCAAAGATTTTATGACGATCTTGAATATCAGCAATTTCTGTTGTAATTTCAACCGCTTCTTTATATGTAACTCTCATTTCCATTTCGATATTATAAATGCTGTTTTCACCATGTCCTAGAAGGACAATTTTAGCTGGTTTGTATTTCATTACTTGACGACAAATTTCTGATCCAATTGATCCACCAGCACCTGTTACTAAAATTGTTTTACCATTAATCTTTTCCCCAATTCCTGCATCATCCAATTTGATTGGTTCTCTTCCTAATAAATCTTCCACTTGTACATCACGGAATTCATTTACAGAAACTTTTCCATCTAAAAGATCTTCAAGCATCGGTACAATTTGCGTTTTTGCCTTCGTTTTTCTACACTTCTCAAAGATTTCATTTATTTGCCCTCTATTTAATGAAGGGATTGCGATAATAATATGTTCTATATCATTATCTTCTACAATTTCTTGAATGTGATTTGTTGTACCAACAACCGGCACATTATAAATTTCCAATTTTTGCTTATTCCTATCGTCATCAACAAACGCAATTGGATATAAATCTGCTTCTTTATTATGTTGTAATTGACGTACTACCATCGTTCCTGCTGAACCAGCACCGATAATTAATGTTCGTTTTTTATCAGTAGCTTTTGTAATATACGTATCACGGAACATACGCCATACGAAGCGAGAACCGCCGATTAATAGTAAATGTAGCATCCATGCGATTGCTAAAATTCGAACATAAATATCGTGATTAATAATTTGTTGAACAATTGCTGTTACTAAAATTGATAACGTAATTGCTTTAAATATTTGTTTTAATTCTCCAATACTTGCATATTCCCACGCCTTGTTATACAACTTATAAATAGCTGCAAAAACATGATGACTACACAATAATGTAATAGAACTAATAACTACTGTCATAGGAATTTTGTTTAATACATTTGGATGTATAAACCAATAACTTAAATACACGGCAGTTAATACGATAAATGAATCTAATAAAATCAATAATGAGAGCCGTCTTCGATAACTCAATATACCTGTTCCCTTCTTTATATAATTCTTATCCATAATAAAAAAGGACATTCTCTTATGAATGTACCTCTTCCTTTTTTACAAGTTCCTTCATATACTTCATCAACTCTTCATTTAACTCTTCATTTTGAAGTGCCATTTCAATCGTCGTCTTAATAAACCCAAACTTCTCCCCAACATCATAACGAGTTCCTTCAAAATCATAAGCAAACACACGCTGAATTTCATTTAAACGTTGAATTGCATCTGTCAATTGAATTTCCCCACCAGCACCTGTTTGTTGATCTTCAAGGAGCATAAAGATTTCTGGTGTTAATATGTAACGTCCCATAATTGCTAAATTTGATGGTGCCGTACCTTCTGCTGGTTTTTCAACAAATTGACGCACTTGATAACGGCGATCGCTTTGTTCAACAGGATCGATAATACCGTAACGATGTGTTTCATTTTCAGGTACTGTTTGTACACCAATAACTGACGACTGTGTATCTTCATATTGATCCATTAATTGACGCAAACATGGCGTTTCTGCTTGCACAATATCATCACCAAGTAATACCGCAAATGGTTCATTTCCAATAAATTTACGTGCACACCATACTGCGTGTCCTAAACCTTTTGGTTCCTTTTGTCTTATGTAATGAATGTTAATTTTTGAAGAAGCTTGTACCTTTTCAAGCATTTCATACTTACCTTTTTCTAAAAGGTTTTGTTCTAATTCGAAGGAATGATCAAAATGATCTTCAATGGCACGTTTACCTTTTCCAGTAACAATAATAATATCTTCAATTCCTGATTCTATCGCTTCTTCTACTATGTATTGAATTGTTGGTTTATCAACGATAGGTAACATTTCTTTTGGCATCGCTTTCGTTGCTGGTAAAAACCTTGTCCCCAGTCCCGCAGCTGGAATAATTGCTTTTCTTACTTTTTTCAAATCTAGTACCCCCAAATACATTATTATATCCATATGTAACAATAACAAAAACCCTACTTATAGGGTCGTCTTTACAACTCCATAAGTAGAGTTTCTAACATAAATAAACTATGGGCATCTAACCCATCCTCACGTCATACTCCCGACGACAAGCGTCTAAGGTAGGTTCGAAATAAAAATTTCTACCCACAGCACGACCGAGTGCCCCCATTGATAACGGTTAGGAGACATCACCAATTCTTTATTTAAAAAATACCGAACAATTTTTTACGACGAATTTGTTCTGGATCTTCTTTATAAATTGCTTTGCCGCTAATTAATAAGTACGGATTCTCTTTCAAATCGCTCATAACATTCATTCCAAATTCTTTCTCAATTAGTTCATAGCTTTCTGCTAAATGAAATCCTCTTGATGTCGTGTTATGTGCATCTGATGCGATCATATGTGTTAAATTATGTTCCACAAGCTGTAATGAGAATTTTTTAATCTTTTTACCAAATTTCCCAAGCAAACTACCTGCTGTTACTTGTGTTAATGCACCTTTATTTACAATGTTATATAACTTATCTGGCCGCTCGATTAACTCGGCATTACGTTCTGGGTGAACAATAATTGGAATCATTCCCTTTACACGTAATTCGTATAATAATTGTTCGGCATAACGTGGTACGTGATTCGATGGAAATTCAATGAATATATATTTATTTGTTTCATTTAAAGTAACGATTTTACCAGCTTCATAGTCTTCTAATAAATCACCATATAATCTGACTTCTTGCCCAGGTAAAATGGTAAGTGGAATATTATGTTGTTGTAGTTCATTATTTAGTTGGTTTACATGATGAATAATTGAGGTACGTTCATTTACATATTTTCCATTTTGATGGTGCGGCGTTGCGACAATTGTATGTATTCCTTCTGACACTGCTTGCTGTGCCATCGCTAAACTATCGGTGACTGTCTGTGCACCATCATCGATACCAGGTAAAATGTGACAATGTAAATCTATCATTTGTTTCATCCTCCCTCTCTCCTATAAAGATCTTTTTTCCCTTGAATATGAGATATCGCTCATATTCAAGGGAAAAAAGGAGATATGTTTCTACCATATCTCACTCTTTTAATTAGTTTGCACCGTAATAATAATATAAGCCTTCTTCACGTTCACGATCGTTCAGAACAACGCCCAACAATTTACCTTTAGCCGATTCTAACAATCCTTTTGCTTTTACTGCTGTTTCTTTTTCTGTTGATTCACTACGAACAACAAGAATAGAAGCATCACATACATTTGCCATAATTTGCGCGTCGGTAACAGCTAAAATTGGTGGCATATCAAAAATAACTAGATCGTACATGCTGTATGCTTGTCCAAGAAGTTCTTTCATTGATTTTGAACCTAACAATTCAGCTGGGTTTGGGGGGATTGGACCACAAGCTAAAAAGTGTAGATTATCAACTAGTGTTGTTTGCACACATTTCTCTAAACGTTCACTATTTGTTAATACATTCGTTAGTCCAAAAATATTGTCTACTTGGAACATTTGATGCATTGCTGGTTTACGCATATCTGCATCAATTAATAATACTTTTTTTCCTTGTTGAGCAAACACAACAGCCATATTCGCTGTCGTTGTCGTTTTCCCTTCACTTGGGTTTGCAGACGTGACCATTAATGAATGTAAATTCGTATCAATAGCTGCAAATTCAATATTCGTTCGAATATTACGATATTGTTCTGAAATTGGTGATTTCGGCTGTTGATGAGCAATTAATTGACGACGTTGACGATGATTCTTTTTCTTTTTAAATAAATTAAGAGCCAATTGTTTGTCCCCTCACTTTTCTTGATGATGGAGCGTGTGATTTCACGTTCATTGTTTCTTCATCCATACGAGCTACAATTCCTAATACTGGTAAGCCAAGTAAGTTTTCCACATCTTCTTCTTTTTTCACTGTGTTATCTAAGTACTCTAGTAAGAATGCAAGACCAACTGAAGCCATTAAACCAACAACGAAAGCAATTGCCACATTTAACATTGGACGTGGTTTAATTGGAGATTGATTTTCTGCAACTTCTGCTTTAGATAGCACTGTTACGTTATCAACGTTCATAATTTTTGCAACTTCACCTTTAAATACATCTGCAGTTGCATTCGCAATATCACGAGCTAGTTTTGGATCTTTATCCTCAGCTGTTACAGAGATTACTTGTGAATCCTTTTCATTCGCAACATTAATCTTTCCTGTTAGCGCTTGAGATGTCATATTTAAATTTAATTTTTCATTCACTTGTTCTAAGATTACTGGACTTTTAATAATAACCTTATATGTATTCGTTAATTGAATATTCGTTTGAATTTCACCAGCTTGGAACATTGCACCCTCTTGTTTCTTCTGGTTAACAAGAATTTGCGTCGAAGATTGATAGATTGGTGTCATGAAGAAAAAGCTAATGATAGCACTTACAATAGCTGCACCAAAGGCGATTACGAGGATCATTGCTAAACGTTTTTTTAAGATATGAAATAACTCTTTTAAACTAATTGTTTCTTCCATAGGTTCCTCCAACTTTCTAAAATTTACACATAGGAAAAATTATAACATATAAATCTTACATTTTTTATTTTTAATAATTCAGTTCTATATTTGTTCACAAGAAACAAGTTTAATCTTACAAAATAATCTTAAATATGACAACACATTCCAATCATTTTCCAAAGTTTTTATTTTATCATGTTTTTTATGCTATGTAACTTGAGAAATAAATTTCAAAATGAGGAAAAAGCCAACAAGTATTTCCTTGTTGGCTTTTTCCTATTTTAGTAATAACCATACTGTTCTTTTTCTTCTCTTTTATCGTTCAAAACAACACCTAGTAGTTTGCCTGATGCTTTATCTAATATTTGTTTCGCTTTTACGATTTTATCTTTTTCCGTCTTTTCACTTCGTACAACGAGTACGATTCCATCACATTTATTCGCAAGTATTTGTGCATCTGTAACCGCAAGGACAGGTGGCGTGTCGATTAATATAATATCAAACATGTTATATGCTTCTAGCAACGACTCGTCCATTGCCCGGCTCCCTAATAGTTCTGCTGGGTTTGGAGGGATTGGACCTGCTGCCATTAAGTATACGTTCTCTATATCTGTTTTTTGAATGCATTGCATAAGTTTTGCTTGTCCTGATAATAAGTTCGTTAACCCATTTGAACTATGAATGGCAAATAAGTTTTGTATCGTCGGCTTACGCAAGTCAGCTCCAATTAATAAAACTTTCTTTCCTTGTTGTCCGAAAACAACTGCTAAGTTTGCGATTGTTGTTGTTTTCCCATCACCTGGATCTGCTGAAGTAACAATAATAGAACGAACATGATTATCTACAGATGTAAACTCAATGTTTGTACGAATGTTACGGTATTGTTCTGTAATACGCGATTTAGGCTCTTTATGTGTAATTAATTGTCGTAATGGTTTTCTTTTCTTTCTCCCGAACATATTCATAATCTCCTTTTGTGAAATGCGACATTTCCCTTTTCTCTCTCTTATGCTCGATTTCATACGTCTAATTAATATTCTTGCTGATTTCCCCACATTTCATCATAATCAATAACATTCTACTTTGTCTTATTTAAGTACCTTAACAATATGACAATGCCCTTATTTCTTTATTACCTTTATCACTTATCCTGTTTTCTAGATAAACAATAAAGTAAGTATATGGTAATTGCCATCTATTTACAAGTAATTTTCTGATTAGTTTGTATATTATCGTTTCATCGTTATATAGCAGAAATTAAAAAAATCTCCTTGTCTTTTTACAAGGAGATTTTTTAGTACTATCTATTCTTTTTTATCACCAATCGCAAATGTAATTTCTGCCTCACATGCAACTTCACCATCTACTGTTGCGATTGCTTTTCCTTTTCCAATCGGGCCGCGTACGCGTGTCATTTCTACTTCTAGACGAAGCTGATCACCTGGGCGTACTTGTTTTTTGAAACGGCAATTGTCGATACCTGCAAAGAAAGCAAGTCTTCCGCGGTTTTCTTCTTTCTTTAATACTGCAACTGCTCCGACTTGTGCTAATGCTTCTACAATAAGTACACCAGGCATAACTGCATAGTCAGGGAAATGTCCGTTAAAGAATTCTTCGTTTGCGGATACATTTTTAATCCCAACCGCTCTTTTGCCTTCATCTACTTCTAATATTTTATCAACAAGTAAAAATGGATAGCGGTGAGGAATGATTTCTTTAATTTGTTCTATATTTAGCATGTAACAATCGCCCCTTTTGTAATATTGGTCTTACCACTTGGACATATTGCTATTATCCCATTTTGTTTATTGTTTGTCATTACAAAGTAACATTTTATATTTAGCACAACTTCCTTAAAAAAAATGCACACACTCTATTCCATTAAAATAGTTGCACATTTTTGCAACTGACACGGAGGTGGAAAAGAGTGTATGCCCAAATTAGGGAAAGGCAATATGTATTGAAACATTATTTGCCTTAATGTCGTATTCGACTCATTATATTATAAACGTTTTCAATTAAGGAAATATTAAATTTAACCATATATATGAATATTTTACCTGTTTCCTTCATATTTCTCTATTTTCCTTCCATTTTCGCAAAAAAACAAAATAAAAAAATATAAAAACGAAAAAAAGAACTAAGGCATTAGCCTTAGTTCTTTCAAATTATCTCAGAGCACGCTTTGGTAATCTGTCGATATTCTCTAACATAATACCTGTACCAACCGCAACGCAGTGCATTGGGTTTTCAGCAATTAATACTGGTACTTTTAGTTCTTCTGCTAGAAGCATATCAATACCGTGTAATAAAGCTCCACCGCCTGTTAGAATAACACCGCGATCGATGATATCTGCAGATAATTCTGGTGGTGTGCGCTCTAATACGCCTTTTGCAGCTTGTACAATAACAGCTGCATTTTCTTTTAATGCTTCTGTAATTTCTTCAGAGCATACTGTAATTGTACGTGGTAAGCCTGTTACCATGTCACGTCCGCGAATTTCAAGTTCTTCGCTACGTGCACCTGGGAATACTGTACCAACTTTAATTTTAATATCTTCTGAAGTACGTTCTCCGATTAATAGCTTATACTTACGTTTAATATAGTTTAAGATCTCCATATCAAACTTATCGCCAGCCATTTTGATAGAGGAAGAGGTAACAATATCACCCATAGATAGTACAGCGATATCTGTTGTACCTCCACCAATATCAACAACCATGTTACCGCTTGGTTGGAAGATTTCCATACCAGCACCAACTGCGGCTACTTTTGGTTCTTCTTCTAAAAATACTGTTTTACCACCTGAACGTTCAGCAGCTTCACGAATTGCTTTTTGTTCTACTGATGTAATATTTGTTGGACAACAAATTAAAATACGAGGTTTTGAAAAGAAGCTCTTTACGTCCAATTTGTTAATGAAATACTTTAACATTGCTTCTGTAATTTCGAAATCTGCGATTACACCATCTTTAAGTGGACGAATTGCTACAATATTACCAGGCGTACGTCCCACCATACTTCTCGCTTCTTCACCGACTGCTAATACTTTACCACTATTACGATCAATGGCCACAACAGATGGCTCATTTAATACAATACCCTTACCTTTAACATGAATTAATACGTTAGCCGTACCTAGGTCAATTCCGATATCTCGCGCAAACATTCCCGTTTTTTCCTCCTCGATATTCAAAATCAGGTTACACCCGAATTCTTTTCACCTAATTTCTGATTTTATCATAAATTTAACAGAAACGTAATATTCGCAAAAAGAATTCTTCTGAAAAATATTACCGAATGTGAACGGAATGTTTGCTACTGTAACATTATTGACGTACAGGCTTCTCTACATCTTCTTTTCTATACTTTTGTTTTGTTGCTTCTCCACCTCTTAAATGACGAATAGACTTATGATAATCAAGAATTTCTTTTACTTCATTTGCGAGCTCTGGATTAATCTCTGGTAGACGTTCTGTTAAATCTTTATGGACTGTACTCTTTGATACCCCAAATTCCTTTGCAATGACACGCACTGTCTTTCTTGTCTCCACGATATACTTACCAATCTTGATAGTTCTCTCTTTGATGTAATCGTGCACACCACTCGCCTCCCTAATTTGGATGTGAGAAGGGTGAAATGAGCCTCGCTGCATATGACTAAGAAGTAAGTGTGAGTGCTGTTTGTAAGCGTTAAACATTCTTGGATTTATAATGAAATGATTCACGATTTCTCACCTCAAACACTCTCTTTGCTTTGGTTTATACCATTGTATTGCCCGCACTACTGATATATGCTACATGTTCACTATTTTTGCGGACTAAGTTAAGAAAAATTACGTTTTTTTGTGAGAAATACGTTAAAACTGACTATTATGGCAAAAAAAAAATGACACCTTGTATAAAAGGCGTCATTCTTCTCGTTCCAATTCTTCTTCTAACAACTGATGGTGGGGAACCTCTTTCTTACCGGCAATATAATAATATAAAGTGAATAAAACAAACAATAAAATAATAGCAGTCGACAGAACAAACAAAAATGACACAGTATCCCCTCCCTTTTGTAATATATATTCGAGAATCTCGTCATTTTTCCTTGTTTTTACAACTTTTTTCTCGAAATTGATTATTTTTATATAAAAATAAAAAAATCAATTCTCTTGATGAGAACTGATTTTTTCACTTTATTATTCTTGTGAAGAAGAATCGTTAGATGATTCTGTAGAACCGTTTGTTGATTTTTCTTCTTTCTTCGGTTCTTCTTTTTTGTCACTAGTTGAACCGCTTGTTGATTTCTCTTCTTTTTGAGACTTGTCTTCTGTTTTATTTTCTGGTTTCGTGCTCGTTGACTTCTCTTCTTTTTGAGATTTGTCTTCAGCTTTTTTACCAGAAGCATTCGTAGCCTTTGCAGCACCTGCATCAGCTTTAATTTCTGTTACTGATTTATTTAAGTAACGTTCAGGGTTCACAGCCACATTGTCTTTACGTACTTCAAAGTGAACGTGAGAGCCTGCCTCTTTATTCATTGCACTTAGACCGGATGTTCCTAATACTTCACCTTGTGCAACTCTTGCACCTTTTTCTACTTTCACACTGCCTAAGCTTTGATAAGATACCGCTACACCATTTCCACTATCAACTGTTACAACATAACCAAGAAGTGAATCTTTTTCAGCTTTCGTTACTGTACCACTTAAAGCAGCGGCAACATTGAATTCTTTTCCATTCTTCGCAGCAATGTCAATTCCTTTGTTTGGGGAATATGTGTTGTTATAAAAGACAAGTGCTTTTTCTTGTTCCGCCTCAGTTGCTGCATCTTCATAGAATTTCTTTTGTACGACTACTTCCGCATTCGCGGCAGCTGGCATTTTCACTACTTCTGAAGATTTCGTTACTGGTACTGCTGGATCTTCCGATTGTGTATACGGTGTTGCTTGATCGTGGTTTGGAGTCTTCTTCGGATTAGCTCCTTGGAACCATAGCGCAACCATTAAGATTACCGCTGCACAAGCAATGTATAGTGCCGGAAACACCCATCTTTTTTGAAATAAATGTACTACCTTTTGCGACTTTTTATTATTTCTTCCTCGCATTCCATCATCACCTCAGCAATCATTTTGAACAATATTCACGTATCCTATACAACGTATAACTAATTACTTTTCGACAAAATTTGTAAAAATATGTATAAGAACTGTAAAATTTCCGAGGAAATGATAGAAAAAAGAAAAAACTGAGCGTTTCGGCTCAGTTTTTAGTCCATTTGTTTCTTCTTATATACGATTAAACACGCAATAAGCGCAATAATAAGCCACACTCCAACATTTAATACATGCCCACTAATACTACTAAACCCAGCTCCATCTACTAAGCTTTTGATTGCTTTTACAATATGAGATGTTGGAAGATACTCAATTAGTGTCTTAATTACTTTATTTTCAACCATCGGCTCAAATTGTACAGCTAAATACATCGTCATTAAAATAGGCATACCAATTAAAGATGTTTGTGGTACAGAAGATGCAAGTAATCCAATCATTGTTCCAAGCACGATAAACAAAATAGTTC
The DNA here is from genome assembly GCF_058792475.1 of Bacillus sp. MT94. Classification (NCBI taxonomy): domain Bacteria; kingdom Bacillati; phylum Bacillota; class Bacilli; order Caryophanales; family Bacillaceae; genus Bacillus; species Bacillus sp. MT94. The sequence continues at coordinate 368,976 of NZ_JBXAEZ010000004.1, forward strand.
CACATAAGAATACCAATCCTACCAATGGAAGATTAATATTTAACTGATCTAAAATGAATAAATTTGCAATACAAATGACCATCGTCAGACCCGATGTTAATAAACTCTTTCCAAGAAGAACTTCAACAGAAGATGCTGGGGATAACATCAACACACGCAGTGTATGTTTTTCTTTTTCTTCTGCAATTACCATAGATTGAACAAAGCCTGCGACAAATAGGAAGGCCGTTATAGTAGTAATGCCTAACATTTCCTTTCCCACTCCAAATCTGCTAAACAAAAATGAAAGTATAATTGGTAAAAATGCCATTAACAACACTTGTGAATTTGTCTTAAAATCTTGTACTTCTTTTCTAAAAATAGCTGATACACGTCTCATTGAAAAAGTCATTATAATCCCCTCCCAGTAACTTCAATAAAGATATCACCTAGCGTTGGTTCGTTTGAATGAATGGATAGTAATTCTCCTTTGTTCATCCATTCTGAAATACGTTTTGCACCTAATTCATCTTTTTGCACTACTGCTTTTTGTTTATCTTTTAATACGACCTGTATTTGATCCTTAGCGTATTGTAAGCGTAGGTTCTCTGGCGTATCCAGCGCTACAATTTCTCCGCCACAAAGGAAGCCAATACGGTTACAAAGCGTTTCTGCTTCATCCATGTTGTGAGTCGTTAAGAAAATCGTCGTTCCTTCTTCATTTAAGTCTTTTAAGATTTTATGAATGTTTTGTACGTTTACTGGATCGAGTGCAGATGTTGGTTCGTCTAAGAAGAGGATATCTGGTTTATGAAGGATTGCTCTTGCCAGTGTGACGCGTTGCTTCATTCCCTTTGATAGTTTCTTTACTGGTGTTTTTTTATCATCTAATAAATTTACTTGTGCTAGTACTTCATTGATTCGTTCTTTTTTACAATCGTATAAGTCACAAAATAATAGTAAGTTATCATAAATACTAAGTCTTTCATATAAGCCGCTGTTATCTGTTAAAATACCAATTCGTTTGTAATCGATGCTACTTGGTCCTGTAATATCTTTCCCTAATACTCTTACCGTTCCAACACTATGAAGCAATTGAGAAGTTAAAATTTTTACTGTTGTCGTCTTACCAGATCCACTCGGTCCGAGGAATCCAAATATCTCTCCTTGCTTCACCTCAATATTTACATTTCGAAGTGCCGTTTTTCCACTGAAACTTTTCATTACATCTTTCATTTCAATTGCCAATGTCATTTCTTCATCCCCTTTTTTTTTCTTCTTTATAGATGAAAGTCGCTTTAGCGCTTTTCGTTCGTTTGTTTCGCTTTTCTTGACTCAATCATATGAAAAACAAAGGGTTTACGCAGTAAAATACCGGTAAAAGGAGTATTTTTACCGGTGAATGAATCGCATGTTGAGCTTATTGGAGCACTTTTTATAGCCCAATCACGCCTTTTAATTCATCCATTCGTCCTTTTGAAAGTGGAATTGAACTTTTTCTTTCGTCGTCTAAAATTAAGCTAAAACTGTTACGAGTCCAAGTAATCACTTCTCGCACTCTTTGTAAATTCACAAGATACGAGCGATGACATCTAAAGAAACCAAAACCTGTTAATCTCGCTTCTAGTTCACTTAATGTTAATGCACATACAAAATCCCCTTCACGAACGTGAATATGTGTCACTCCGTTTTGTGTTTCAATGAAATGGATTTCCATCGGATCAAGTAAAATGATTTTATCGTTCACTTTCGCAGGTATTCTTTCTAACTTCATTTGCGGAATTATTTTAACGACCTTCTCTTCATCGACTTTTTCTGCTTCCTCTTGTTCAATTTCTACTTTTTTCACACCATCATTGTTTAGTATATATACATCTTCCGTTAACGAAAGGGCATCCGATAGGAAAGATGACGTAATAAAAATCGCCTTTCCTTGTTCTTTCATTTTCATGATTGCTTTTCGAATAATAACCGTACTCTCTATATCTACATTTTGCTCTGGCTCTTCCAAAATAACTAAATCCGGATTATGAATCATCACTCGCCCGATATGAAGACGGCGTTTCTCTGAAAATGATAATTTTTCTATTTTAACGTTTAGTTTATCTAGGAGACCAACAGACTGCACAACTTCTCCTATACTTATCTTTGATTCATAAAGCCCTAATAAAAATTTGAAGTATTCTTTCACCTTCAAACGATCATATGCCTCATCATTCAAAAAACAAAAACCGATGCGGGAATAATTTTTCTTTCCAATTGCTTCCCCTTCAAACAGTACATTGCCAGTCGACGCCTCTTCTTCACCAATAATGATGCGGTGTAACACTTTAGCTGTATGATTATTGCATTGCAAAACAATACATTGTCCCTTCTCCACCTCTAGCTCAATTGCCGGTAACTGGTTCGCCTTCCCTAATTGTTTCAACTCTAGTAACGCCATTTCATTTCCCCCAAATGCCTTTTTATCCTATTATATCAAACAGTTAATGGAAAATTATGATATTTTAAACAGAAAAAAATAGGTGCCAGAGTTCTGACACCTATTTCTTCACCATCAATTTTCCTTCATAATCATTCATCGTCTTTATTTCAACGCCTTTATAGTAATGAGCGACGATATCTGTATATTTCTTTCCTTCCGCTGCCATGCCGTTCGCCCCGTATTGACTCATACCAACGCCGTGACCGAAGCCTTTCGTCGTAACGGTGATTTTATCTCCTTGTTGTTTCCACGTGAAATCAGAAGAACGTAAATCTAACTTTTCACGAACTTCTTTTCCTGTTAATGTTTTTCCTTGAAAAGCTACATCCTTTACACGCTTTCCTTCCGTAAGGTCTTTAATGTTTCCAACCTTCCCGTCTGCTAGCACTTTCACACCGAGACGTTTTTGAAAATCAGCTACTGTAAATGTTTGCTCGCTCGTAAACTTTGGTGAGGCTTGATCCCACGGACTATCTACACTTTTCAAGTACGGATAATCATTTCCCCAATAGTCAGCTGCATTTTCTGTTCGACCATTACTCGTTGAAAAGAAGGATGCTGAAATTGGTTTTCCATCATACGTTAAAACTTGTCCTGCTGTTTTCGAAACAGCTTCTTCGATTTTCTTCAAATTATTTTCGTAGTTATTGCCCCATTGCTTCTTCAATTCATCTTTGCTTTTGTACACTTGATCTTTCACCGTATCTGTCACGTCTGCATTATTTTTCTTTCCTCCACTTAGCATACGTTGTACTACAAATGTTCTTGCTGCTAATGCCTGTGCCTTTAGTGCCTCTATTTCAAAACTGGCATTCATCTCAGAAGCTACTACACCTGTCACATACTCCTCCATAGGTAATGATTCTACCTTCTTTTGTTTCTCACGATATACAGCAACTTGAACCGCTGTATCTACTTTTCCTGGAGCTGGTATACTTTCTATCGCTGGAGGAGTTTTAGAGGCCGTTTCTTCCCCTACTTTTGCTTTCGCAAATGGGATAACAAGAGCTGCAGGTACAATGATAACGAGCGCTATTAAGAGCGCTACTGTAATAAAAAGTGGCTTTGAAAATTTCATCCTATTTTTCCCCCAATATAAAAGCTTTACTCCATTCATTCTTATGGAACAACTCTTTCTTTTAGAACACACTTAAGGGGAAGAGCATAAAACGGAAATTTTCTAAATATTTTTACTGGTACGTGCATAAGTATAGAATTTATTGACTATAACAGTAATAACCCAAAAAAAATAGCCCCTATGTCAAAAGACATAGAGACTATTTCAATTAAGCGTGAAGATCAGAAACTTCTTGTTCTTTCACTTCTTCTACTTTTTCGTTTACACGTTCAATAGTTGCACCTAATGCAGCTAATTTCTTATGGAAATCTACATAACCACGGTCAAGATGTTTTAACTCAGTTACACGAGTATAACCTTCTGATACTAAACCAGCTAAGATTAATGCAGCTGCAGCACGTAAATCAGTTGCGCCTACTTCAGCACCTTGTAAGCTGTTTGGACCGTTCATAATAACAGAACGACCTTCAATTTTAATATCAGCATTCATACGACGGAATTCTTCAACGTGCATAAAGCGGTTTTCGAATACCGTTTCTGTAATCATGCTTGTTCCATCAGCTTGTAGTAATAATGCCATCATTTGTGATTGCATGTCTGTTGGGAAACCTGGGTGAGGCATAGTTTTAATATCAACCGCTTTTAACTTATCTGGGCCGATAACACGTACACCTTCGTTTTCCTCAATAATTTTAACACCCATTTCTTCCATTTTCGCTGTAATTGAGCGTAAATGTTCAGGTACAGCATTTTCAATTAAGATGTCTCCACCAGTAATTGCTGCTGCAACCATGAATGTTCCCGCTTCAATACGGTCAGGAATAATAGAGTGGTTTGCACCATATAATTTATCAACGCCTTCGATACGAATCGTTCCAGTTCCAGCTCCGCGTACTTTCGCTCCCATCGCATTTAAGAAGTTAGCTAAGTCAACGATTTCTGGTTCTTTCGCTGCGTTTTCAAGAATTGTTGTCCCTTTTGCTAATGTAGCTGCAGACATAATGTTTTCTGTCGCGCCTACGCTTGGGAAGTCTAAGTAGATTTTAGCTCCTTTTAGTTCTCCCTCAACATATGCCTCAACAAAACCGTTACCAACCTGTACTTTTGCTCCCATTGCTTCGAAGCCTTTTAAATGTTGGTCAATTGGACGTGAACCGATTGCACATCCACCAGGAAGTGCAATACGAGCACGACCGTTACGTGCTAATAATGGTCCCATTACTTGAACAGATGCACGCATTTTACGTACATATTCAAATGGTGCTTCAATGTTTAGTTCTTTAGAAGAATCGATTGTTACTTGATTATTTTCAAATACGACTTCAGCATTTAAATGACGTAATACCTCATTAATTGTGTATACATCAGACAAAACTGGTACTTCAGATAGTACATTCTTTCCATCACTCGCTAATAGGGCTGCAGCGATTATAGGTAATACAGCATTTTTTGCGCCCTCAACACGCACTGTGCCGTTTAACCGCTTTCCGCCACGGACGATGATCTTTTCCAAATTATTCCCCTCCGTGTCCTTTTTTCAGTATCTATTCACTCAATACTCAGAAGTTATGATCGGTGTGCCAACCACAATTGTATCTTTGTTGTCTGTAGAACGTATTGCTATTTGCACATTTATTTTCTCTCTATTTGTTGAAAGAGCGTCATCCCACTTTTTATTGTATGCGGAGACTGACACAAATGCTCTTTCTTCTACTTGTTCGATCGCTCTTGCTGAAAGATCTTTCAAAACCTGATTGGTTTTATTTTGCAAAACACCTTCAATCTTATCATTCAGTACACCTTGAACACAAGTGTAAATTATAGGTTTTTCACTAAAAATTTTATTTACTTTTTGAACATACTTCGGGTCCCATTTCGCCCCACTTACTTCAAAGATAATGAAAGTGTTTTCTTTAGTATTTTCTTTACTCCAAGTTACTACTACTCGTTCTTCATGAGAAGCAAACTTTTTATAGGATGTAGCTTTATATCCATCTGGAGATTGCTCTACTTCCCACTTTTGAATATTTGCCTTGTCCTTCACATCGTTTAACAACTTTTGAAACGTATGTATATTAGAAATTGTTTTTGTTTCTCTAGCTAACCATGACCATTTTTCTACTTTAGCATCATTTTTCTCTAAAGCCTTAATCATGCTCTCCATTTTCTGTTCATCGCTTATCGGTTTCATCTCTCTATATCCAACCAAAAATAAAACAACACTAAGTGCAACAATAAGAATGGCTTTAAGCTTCAATTTCATCCCCTCCTATCCCCATTGTTAACGGAGATTTGAGGTTCTATACACTTACTTTACTAAATACGTTAAACTCTTCGAATAGCCTAAATAATCAAGAAAAAAGTTACTTACAGATGTCCCAATTGCAATTGTAATTAAGATGAGTAATACTCGCGTCTGCAACACTTTTCCGGACTTCATTAAACGCTCAATGTGAATGCCTTGCAAAGCCCACCACGTAATGGTAATAAACAATAAATGCGAAACAATGGCAATCAGTGCTTGTTGCCCTAAAAGTTGTGCCAAAAAATCGACCCCTTTTTACTCAGCTACTACTTATGAAAGAATATAAAAACGATACCATAATAAGTAGGAGCCACACTTTTTCAAATGCACATAGACATCTTACATTTTACATCGTGATTTTCTTTCAAAAAACGTATATCTACATTACAAGTTAACACAAAATAAAAAGCGCAGAGTACTGACTCCACACCTTTTATTTTCACTATTGTACCACGTTCCCTAAGAAGAAGAAATCTTTCATTAATGGAAAATATTCATAAAAGAAATTGTACCCAATCATCGGCATAATCCCTAGTATTACAATCGAAATTGCACAAAGACTCATAACAACCTTTATATTTAACGGTAACCGTATCCTCTCTTCTGTCTCTCCGGTGCGGAAAAACATTTGTTGTAAAATACGGAAATAATATACGAATGAAACAACTGTCGTACCCATCATAATCGAAGCTAGTACGTAATGTGCTGGCTCTACATGAAGCGCGCCTAAAAAGATGTTAATCTTTCCAATGAAGCCAGCCGTCCCTGGTATCCCGGCCAGCGATAAAATAAAGATTGTCATCATGATCGCTGCAAATGGTGATTTCTTATATAATCCGGTGAAAATTGTTATATTTTCCTTATCGTTTTGTAAGATTAAGCCGTGGATAATGGCAAACGCACCTATATTCATAAGCATGTATGCCAACATATAAAACCACATGCTATCCAGCGTAAATGGTGATAATGCCACAAGTGGAACGAGCAAATACCCAGCATGCGCAATACCTGAATAAGCAAATAAGCGTTTTATATTGTATTGTTTTAACGCGACTACATTCCCAACAATCATCGTAATACTTGCTAGCACCGCAATATATATACTCATATGCCCATATAAAGATTGCATATCTCCTTGTATTAATACACTTGCAAAAACCATAAGGAACAAACGAATAATGAGTAGGAACCCCGCAATTTTAGAAATCGTTCCAAGAAAAGCGGTAACAGGTGTAGTCGCTCCTTCATACACATCAGGTGCCCACATATGAAACGGCACTGTGGCAATTTTAAACGAGAGACCGACTAGCAATAAAAGAAATGCGAGAGCTAGCAATAACTGAATACCACTAGCGAGCTCCCCAGTGAGTACCTTTTGCATATCTACAATGTTAGTTGAACCTGTAATACCGTATAAATAACTCATTCCGAAGAGCGTGATCGCCGTTCCAATTCCTCCGCTAATGACATATTTCATTGCCGCTTCATTTGATGCACGGCTCTTTTTTCGTATTCCTACTAAAATATAAGAAGAAAGTGAAAGTAACTCTAAACCAACGAAAAGGGTGATAAAGTCAACACTAGAAGCCATGAACATCGCACCAAGAAGTGCCATTAAAAATAAGTAATAATATTCGCCCTTATCTTCAATCGGATTCTTCTCATCATCGCTCATTGCGATGCATAAAATGAGAGTTGAGGCGCCTAATAACAACGTTTTAAACCCTTTTGAAAATCCATCTAACACAAACGATCCGTTTAAAATATCTCCAGCTGGTTCGCTATATAGCGTAATTAATGACACAAGTGCTAATACGATGGCAGCGATCGCACCAAGAGCTACATATCTATGATTCAGCTTAAAAAACAAATCACATATGGAAAGAAGGATGGCGGCGCCGAGAATAATAAATTCTGGCACCATTAGATGCCACGATAAGCTAAGTAACGTATTCATATCCATCCTACTTCACCCCCAATGTTTTCAATGTATTTTGAAGCGGATCCCCTAGTATCTCTGGCATAACTCCAATTGCAATAATACAAAAGATAAGTAGTAAGACAGGGACATACTCCCATCCATGTATATCAGATTTTGCTTCCCACTCTTTCTTTCCAAATGTCACTTGAAGTGTCGCTCTTAATACGTATACAGCGGTTAAAATGATGCCAATCACACCGACTGCAGCAATGACGGGCTCTCCTTGAAATAAACCGAGAAAGGCAAGAAATTCGCTAACAAACCCAGACATCCCTGGTAATCCAAGCGATGCCATTCCTCCTGCTAAGAAGAAGCCGCTAAGTACTGGGACACTTTTTGCGAGTCCACCAAGCGCTGTAATGTCTGATGTTCCGAAACGTTGTTCTATAACACCGAGTAAGAAAAACAGCAAGGCTGCAATTAAACCGTGCGATACAACCTGGAATAACGCCCCTTGTGTACCCGGTGCATTAAGTGCCGCGAGCCCCATTAAAACAATTCCCATATGCGAAATACTAGAGTAAGCCAGTACTTTCCTAAAGTCCGTTTGGATGAGCGCTAAAAAGGCACCGTACAATAAATTAATTACACCTAATATCGCAATTAGCGTTGCAACATCGTGAAAATATTCCGGGAATAGCCCTTTTCCAAAGCGAATAATACCGTACGCTCCAATCTTTAACAAAACACCAGCATGAAGCATAACTACAGCTGGATGCGCTTCTATGTGCACACTGACCATCCAGCGGTGCAACGGAAAAACAGGTAGTTTAATTGCAAAGGCAATCATTATGGAAATAAATACACCAAGTTGCAAGCTACTTGGGATGACGAGTTCTCCTTCTGCACTTACACTTCTTAATATCTCTTTCAGCTCCACAATATTTGTTGTACCTGTTTTCGCGAACAAAATTGAGAAAACAATGAGCAAAATAGCTGAGCCAATACCGTTATATATCAAATAACTATACGCAGCCTTTTCGCTCGATAATTTCCCCCACTTCCCAATCAATAAGAACATTGGTGGCAACGTAATTTCAAAGAAGATAAAAAACAACATTAGATTTTGAGCAGCAAAGACGCCGAGCATCCCTATTTCTAGCATGAGTAACAGCATATAAAATGCTTTTAAATTTCTTTTAATAGAAAAGGCTGCAATTGCTGCGAGCATCGCTAGAAGAGCCGTCAGCACCATCATAACAAGCGACAAACCATCAATACCGAGCTCGTAATAAATAGAAAACCACCTTTTATCCACCGCTGTAAAATCTCCGAACTTAATCCATTTCACCTTTTCATCAAATAGTGACAAACTCTTTCCAGAAGCATATGTACAAGCGAGGACGATAGCGATTCCAAATGGAAGTGCCGTCCCAAATAAGCCAAGCGCCCGCACTGTACGCAATTCCTTTTTCGGTGTTAATACAAGCAATAAAATTCCTAAAAGCGGGGAAAAAATGAAGAACGTTAACAACAAATCATTCATCGTAAATCCCCTCCTGTATAGAGCAAAATAATGACGAGTACAGCGAGCGAAACAGCCGTTACAGTACCGTACACTTGTACATTCCCGTTTTGAAGTTTCGATCCAAGATTACTTGTGCCTTTAACTACGCTTCCAATTAAAACTGCAATTCCCTCGACTACATACACTTCAAATAAGCGAAGCACATGAGCGATTCCTTTTGTAATAGGGATCACCGTCATGTTGTATAGTTCATCCACATAATATTTTTCTTTCAAAAGATTATAAAGCGAGGTTTCCGTACCCCCAGCCCAATCTCTAGAAATTGATTTCTTGCCATATATAAAATATGCAAGAGCGATTCCCGCAAATGAAACGAGCGTCGCAACAATCATAATCCAAACTGGCCCATGCGCTTCTTCAACCTTGAACTCTACATCTTTCGTCAACCAATCTCCGAGAAACGTACCGAACCATGGTGTATTTATATATCCTGCCACTACTGCGAGAACGCCGAGAACAATCATTGGATACGTCATAACGCGGGGCGACTCATGCACATCTTCCTTCGTCTTCGTTTCTCCGGTAAAGACAAGAAAGTATAAGCGGAACATATAAAACGCTGTCAAAAACGCCGCAATTACTGCTAAAGTAAATAAAACGTAATTACCATTCATCCAAGTCGCCGCTAAAATTTCATCTTTGCTGAAAAAACCGGAAAGGAGCGGAACACCGCTAATGGCAAGGGTACCTATTAGAAATAACGTACCAGTTACTTTCATCTTCTTCTGTAAACCGCCCATTTTATTAATGTTTTGCGTATGCACTGCATGAATTACACTTCCTGCTGCCAAAAATAGTAGTGCTTTAAAAAAAGCATGTGTCGTTAAATGGAAGACACCGGCTACATAACCTGCAGAACCTAACGCAAGCATCATATATCCAAGCTGGCTAACTGTAGAATAAGCAAGTACTCTCTTTATATCTGTTTGCACGAGACCGATAGAGGCCGCAAAGATTGCAGTGAAAGCTCCAACGATTGCCACGGTCTGCATCGCCACTGTACTTGCTGAAAATAGAGGGAACATCGTCGCTACTAAATATACGCCTGCTGCAACCATCGTCGCGGCGTGAATAAGTGCCGAAACAGGCGTTGGCCCCTCCATTGCATCTGGCAACCACGTATGAAGCGGGAACTGACCAGATTTCCCCATCGCCCCGATAAAAATTAATATCGCTGTTATCGTAATCATGTAAGGAGGTAAATCCCCTGTATAAATCGCCCTAAATATTGCGTCATATTCAAAACTACCTGCGTACCAAAAAATTAAAATCATCCCGATAAATAAACCAATATCCCCAATACGGGTCATAATAAAAGCCTTTTTTGCAGCAGCCTTCGCTTCTTCTTTAAAGAAATAAAAACCGATAAGTAAAAATGAGCCAAGGCCAACTAATTCCCAAAATATATAAAGCTGTAATAAATTCGTTGATATAACAAGCCCTAACATCGCAAATGTAAAGAGTCCTAAATATGCGTAAAAGGTTGGTAATCGTTCATCACCTTTCATATAACCTTTCGAATACACATGTACAAGCAGACTCACAAGCGTAACGATAAATAACATTAAAGCTCCTAATGCAGTCACCTCAAAGCCGAATGATATATCCACATCTCCAGCTCTAAGCCACACCCACTTATGCTTCACGCTTGCTTCTGAAAACCTTTCTATTAACACAAGTACCGCAAGTATAAAGGAGAGAAAGACGAAAAAAATACTAAGTACGCTGCTTCCTTCTCTAATTTTCTTCCCGAATATAATAAGTAACAAAAACGAAACGAGTGGGAAAAGCGGTATGAGCCATGCATAATCGATCATTGTTTCCTTCCCCCTTTTTCGGTCACAATGCTATCCTTTGAGCGTATCCATTTCATCTACCTGAACTGTCGTACGATTACGATACAAAGCAATTAAAATAGCGAGTCCTACCGCCGCTTCTGCTGCCGCTACAGCCATCGTAAACAGTGAGAAAATTTGACCTGTTAAATTCGGAAATAGGCCTAATTTACTAAACGCCACTAAGTTTAAATTGGCAGCATTCAGCATTAATTCGATACAAACTAATACGATTACTGTATTCCGCTTTGTTAAAGCTCCAAATAGACCGATGCAAAACAAAATAATCGCAAGTGTTAAATATGCAGAAGCCGGAACGCTACTCATTGGAATCCTCCTCTTTCTCGTCCTTTTTCGCAAGTATAATCGCGCCAACGAGTGCTACAAGTAAAATAACTGAAGTTAGTTCAAATGGAATAATATATTTTGAATAGAGAAGCGTACCGATTTGAAGTGTGTTGTTTTCATGGAGAGGTAAACTTCCTTGTGTGCTTTCATTTGCAAAATCAACATTATTAACAGCGAAATACATAACCGCTCCAAATGCTACAACTGCAAAGAAGATAATCCATTTTCGAAGAGTAAGACGCGATTCATTTTCCGCGTTATGTTTTGTTAACATAATGCCGAAAATCATAATAATTGTGATTGCACCAGAGTAAAGTAAAATTTGTGCAACGCCTATAAATTCAGCTGATAAAAGAAAATACAAACCTGCAATGCTGAGAAATGTCAGAACGAGAGCTAGCATCATGTGCATAACTTTCGTTAAGTTCAACATAAGAACACCGCCGATAATTGCAGACAAGGATAGTATAAAGAATGCTACAAACTCGCCATTCATGCCTTATTCTCCTTCCTGACGTTTTCGTCGTTTTCGTCAAGCCACTGCAAATTTTTAAATAAGTCATCACGTGAATATTCCGCGAGTTCAAAGTTATTTGTCATGACAATTGCCTCTGTCGGGCAAACTTCTGTACATAAATCACAAAGAATACAAATTTCAAAATTAATATCATACGTGTCGATAATTTTTCCTTTTTTCGTAGGATCTGGATGTTTCTTTCCTGTTAACTGAATACAGTCTGTCGGACAAATGTTAGAGCATTGATTACAAACAATACATTTCTCCGGATAAAATTTTTGAATCCCCCGAAAACGGTCTGGCAACGGCAACGGCTGATTTGGATAATCATACGTTACCTTCTTCTTGCTCAAATTACTTAATGTATATTTTAATCCTTTAAATAGTCCTTTCATCTCTTACTGGCACCCCCCTCATAGATTAGAAGAATAACTCCTTAATCAATGCCGTTAAGAAAATATTTGCAAGTGCAATCGGCAATAATACTTTCCATCCAAACTCCATTAACTGGTCACCTCTTATACGTGGGAACGTGACGCGGAACCAAATTAATAGAAAGACTACACTGCTAAATTTCAAAGCAAACCATACGGCACCTGGGATAAATCCAAGAAACATGACTGGATTCCATCCTCCTAAAAAGAGCACTGTAATTAACGATGCCATCCCGAAGAAATATACGTACTCTGAAAGCATGAAAAACGCCCAGCGAAAACCTGAGTATTCCGTATGGTATCCAGAAACAAGTTCTGACTCCGCTTCTGGCAAATCAAATGGCGTCCTATTTAACTCTGCAACTGCTGCGATTAAGAAAACGACGAAGCCAATTGGCTGTACGAAAATGTACCAAACCTTCTCCTGCGCCGCTACAATCTCATTTAAATTCAGGCTACCAGCTAACAAAACGATACCAATTACACTCATTACGAGCGGAATCTCATAAGAAATCATTTGCGCCGCCGCACGCATCCCTCCTAAAAGGGAATATTTATTATTCGATGCCCATCCCCCAGTTACAACACCTATCGTCGTAATACCGGAAACAGCAATATAATAAAGTAGCCCGACTCCAATATCTGCAAATTGAAATTTATCAGTGAACGGGATAACTGCAAGCACCATAAATGCTGGTGCAAATGCAATGACAGGCGCTAATATAAACAGCGGTTTATCTGCTGCTTTCGGAATACTATCTTCTTTCAATAATAGTTTTAAAACATCAGCTACCGTTTGCAGTAAACCGAATCGGCCTCCAACCTGGTTTGGTCCAATCCGCCCTTGCATAAACCCCATCACTTTCCGTTCTGCCAAAATTCCATATGTAACGAAGCCAAGGACTGCAAATAGTAGAAGCACCGCTAATCCGAAAAAAATGAAGAAATTCGTCCAGCTTGAAGGTGATTGTAAGAGCGTCTCAATCATTAGCCATCAACCTCCCCAAGTACAATATCAACTCCACCTAAAATCGTAATTAAATTAGCGATGTTTTCACCTTTTAATAACTTCGGTAAAATTTGCAAGTTATAAAAAGATGGTCTACGAAACTTCAAACGGTACGGCTCTTTCTTTCCATCACTTGCGATATAACAACCAATCTCTCCGCGCGGCGATTCTATACGTACGAATGCTTCTCCCTTAGGTGCCTTAATAATTTTCGGTACTTTTGCCAGCACAGCTCCATCTTTCGGGAACTGTTGAACCGCTTGCTCAACAATCTTTAAAGACTCCTCGATTTCTTGCATTCGGCAAACGTAGCGATCCCAAGCATCTCCCACACTTCCAACAGGAATATCAAAATAAAAACGATCATAAATCGAATATGGCTCATCTTTGCGAAGATCCCAGTTTACTCCAGTGCACCGCAAATTTGCTCCGCTTAAAGAATACGAAATCGCTTCTTCCGCGCTATATATACCAACGCCTTTCACACGATTTAAGAAAATCTCATTACCGCTAACAAGATCATGATAACCTGCCAATTGCTCTCTCATATACGGAACAAACTCTTCCACCTTTTCAATCCAACCATCTGGCGCATCCCACTTCACACCACCAACTCTCATATAGTTAAAAGTAAGCCGTGCCCCGCATAATTCATTTAATAAATTTATAATCATCTCTCGTTCACGAAACGCGTACAGAAACGGGCTGACCGCTCCTATATCAAGAAGATTCGTCCCCCACCAAACGAGATGGCTTGCAATTCTTCCTAGCTCCATCGCAAGTACTCGCAAGTATTCGGCACGCTCTGGAATTTCAAGCCCCATCATCGTCTCTACAGCATGGCAAATGACGTAATTATTCGTCATGGCTGATAAATAGTCCATTCGATCTGTATAAGGGATAATTTGCGTATACTGTAAGCTCTCAGCGATCTTTTCCGTCCCGCGATGCAAATACCCAATAACCGGTGTAGCTTCTTTAATAATTTCCCCGTCAATCTTAATTACGAGCCTGAACACACCATGTGTACTCGGATGCTGAGGTCCTACATTCAAAAGCATCTCTTCCGTGCGGATCATAGCTACACCTCCACATCATACGGTTCATAGTCTTTTCTAAGTGGATATCCTACCCAATCATCTGGCATTAAAATACGCGTTAAATTCGGATGCCCTTTAAATACAATACCGAGCAAATCGTACGCTTCTCGCTCCGGCCAGTCAGCCCCTTTCCAAAGCGCTGTCACAGATTCAACTTGCGGCGCTTCCCGGTCTAGCTTTACCTTCACCGCTACCGATTGTTTCTTACCATATGAAAACAAATGAACATATACTTCCATATGCGTCACAAAATCCGTCGCATGTAACTCTGACATATAATCAAAAGCAAGTCCCTCATGGAATCGCAGTGACTCCATCACTTCATAATATTTTGCAGGATCCACCACAAGAGTTGGCACATCCTTTGACAGTTTATTAATGTAGGAATCTACTAATGCACCCTCTCCTACCTTCTCCCTAATAGCCTCAACATACTGATTTAAATACGGCTGATTTACTGACGGTTCTTCCTGCTTCGGCTCATCCTCTTCCTTACCTTCAGCTCCCTTTGTCTTCGCTCTTGCAACCGCTGCTGCTTTCGCTTTTGCCGCTGCAATTGCCTTTGCCTTTTCATCTCCCGAATCCCCATCACCTTGCGAGGCTTTCTGCTTCGCTAGTGCTGCCGCTTTTGCCTTGGCCGCCGCCACCGCCTTCGCCTTCGCTTTCGCTTTTTCTTCTTCCGTTACTTCTTCTGTCCCTTCTCTTTTCTGTTTCGCTAACGCCGCCGCTTTTGCTTTTGCAGCTGCTGCTGCCTTCGCCTTCGCTTTTTCTTCTTCCATTACTTCTTCTGTTCCTTCTCTTTTTTGCTTCGCTAACGCCGCCGCTTTTGCTTTTGCAGCTGCTGCCGCCTTCGCCTTCGCTTTTTCTTCTTCCGTTACTTCTTCTGTTCCCTCTCTTTTTTGCTTCGCTAACGCCGCCGCTTTTGCTTTTGCTGCCGCTGCTGCCTTCGCCTTCGCTTTCGCTTTTTCTTCTTCCGTTACTTCTTCTGTTCCTTCTCTTTTTTGCTTTGCTAACGCCGCCGCTTTTGCTTTTGCAGCTGCTGCTGCCTTCGCCTTCGCTTTCGCTTTTTCTTCTTCCGTTACTTCTTCTGTTCCTTCTCTTTTCTGCTTCGCTAACGCTGCCGCTTTTGCTTTTGCTGCCGCTGCTGCACGTCGTTTTGCTTCTTCTATAGTAATATCATCATTTTTTGGTAGCGCTTTCTCTTTTTCTCGATCTTCTGCCTCAAGCTCACTTATTTCCGCCCCGTGTTTCGCTACAAGGCGTTTTCTCGCTTCTTCTTTTGCACGCCTAGCTGCTTCTTTTTTCAGATCCTCTAAATCTTTGTTTGGATTACTCATTTATTCGTCACCTGCTTCCCGGTCTTTGCTTCGTAACGAATTTTTTCTTTTAATTTATTAATTCCATAAATTAAAGCAGCCGGATTTGGGGGACAACCAGGAATATACACATCAACTGGTACGATTTGGTCTACACCTTTCACAACAGCATATGAATTTACATACGGACCACCTGCTGTCGCACAAGATCCCATCGCAATAACCCATTTCGGTTCAGGCATTTGATCATATAAACGCCGAACAATAGGAGCCATCTTCTTCGTTACTGTTCCCGATACAATCATGACGTCCGATTGCCTTGGTGAAGTTCGAAAAAATGACCCAAATCGATCTAAATCATAATGTGATGAGCCTACTCCCATCATTTCAATTGCACAGCACGCCAGTCCGAATGTCATCGGCCATAAAGAATTGCTCCTCGCCCATCCTTTCAACTGTTCCAATGTAGAAAAAAAGATATTTCGTTCTAATTCTGCTCGCTCATTTGGATGTAATTCCTCAAAATTTATAACCATTGTAACACCTTCTTTTTCCAAGCATACGCTAATCCAACTAGCAACATTACAACAAAGATGAGCATCTCAATTAATGCAAATAAACCTAGCTTGTCATACGCAACAGCCCAAGGATATAAAAATAAAGTTTCTACATCAAAGATCACAAACAATAAAGCGAAAATATAATAACGAGCATGAAACCTAATATTTGCATCGTGAAAAGGCTCAATTCCACTCTCATACGTCGTCGCCTTTGCTGCACTTGGTTTATTTGGGCGCAGCATCCTTCCTAATGTAAGAGCCACTACCGGCAGCAATATACCTAATAGCAAGAAAATCAAAACGATCATATAACTATTTTCATATACACTTGCCATTGTGAAACCCTCCCCCCTAAATTAAGAACAAGTTCACATAGTAAACAATATGTCCTAGTTGCAGTAATTATTATTTTTAAATTTTTCTAAATAATGCAACTATTCTAATCATTATAGCAAACTTCAAATTCCTATGTCGATATGTTGGGAGACAGAAACAAGAATTATTAAAATCTATCTTTACAACTTGCTATAATTGTGCAAAATAAATATAAAACTTATATATGCTTTTCAAGGAACCGTAGGTGATATAAATGAAAAAACAAACACATGTAAGTATTCTTATAAGCATTGTATTGCTGTCCATAACGCTTCACTACGTAGCGATGCCTTTTCTATATGAATACTCATTTCCTTTTCAGCTATTAATCGGAACGAGTACCCTATTAATTGATATTATCGCTTGTAGTTATATTCTTTACTTTTCAAACACGAAAGAAGGGCTACCTCGTTTATTTTGGATCATATTATCTGTTGGAGCTCTCTCTTATTTTATCGGTGATATAGTCGTTGCCTATCAGCGTTTAATTGTAAAGGACTTCTATACGTTCGTTGATCCGTCTGATTTTTTTTACTTACTTTTTTTAGTTAGTTTTGCATTTGCCTTTCTATACGAAATCATTTACAACCGAGATTTATTAGAAAAACTTTTTATGCTATGTGATATTTGTATTATCGTTACAGCCCAATTTACTTTAAGTTACTACTTACTTATTGAACGAACCATTCACATCTTTACAACATCCTATATCGACATATTTGTTCAACTTACCTATCCAATGGCTGATTTACTCTTTCTCTTAATAGGAATCAATCTTTTATTCAAACCACTATCCTTATTACCTAAAAAGGTTGGTGCGCTTCTTGGCAGTGCTTTAATTTTATATGCTACTACCGATGCGATTTATGCTTATATAAAATACTTCATACCAGAGTATTCTATGTTTACAGTTACTCCTTTCTATCAAGTAACCTTAGTACTAGTAGCAATTGCCTGTATTCTCCATACAAAAGAACCTGAAAAACAAGAACAAGTACTACTAACACTTAAAATTGGTGAAGCAATCCGATTATCATTACCGTATATTTCGGTAGTAATGCTTATTGTTTTTATATTAGTCGAATACGTTTTTGCACCTATTATAGTAATCGGACTTATAATAACTTTCTCTTTCGTTCTCATACGTCATAGTTTAGTTCGAAAACAAAATAAAATATTATTGCTAGCTCAAATGCAATTCAACTCAGAACTCGAGAAACAAATTGAACTACGTACAGAAGATTTAGTAGAACAGAAAAATGAACTCTATCATAATCAACAAATGTTTAAATCTTTATACGAGCATCATCCAGATCCAATCTTCACATTAGATTTGTACGGTAATTTTCTCAAAGTAAATAACGCTGGTACTACTTTACTTGGTTATCAAACGAATGAATTATTAAATCAGCCTTACTATTCACTCATATACGAAGAAGATTTAGAAGAAATGATTAACGCCTTTCATCGTGTAAAAAAGGGATATTCTATCTCTTTAGAAATACGGGCGTACCATAAAAACAGAGATATTTACTACTTGCACGTTACCGCCGTACCGATCTTTTTAAAAGAGAAAATTTCTGGGGTTTATTTAATGATTAAAGATATTACGGAAAGCAAACAACAACAAGAACAAATTAATTTCCTAGCATACCATGATACTTTAACAGAGCTTGCAAATCGTC
This sequence comes from Bacillus sp. MT94, assembly GCF_058792475.1. Taxonomy (NCBI): domain Bacteria; kingdom Bacillati; phylum Bacillota; class Bacilli; order Caryophanales; family Bacillaceae; genus Bacillus; species Bacillus sp. MT94. The sequence continues at coordinate 387,511 of NZ_JBXAEZ010000004.1, forward strand.
GTGCATTTCATAAACATTTAGAACAGGCAATTGCACGAGCAAAAGTATCGAAAAAGTCTTTTGCTGTTATGTTTCTCGACCTAGACCGTTTTAAAGTTATTAATGATACCCTCGGTCATCGAGTAGGAGACCTATTGCTTATCGCAGTAGCAAAAAGGCTCGAAAGAATATCAACATCAAATATGAAACTCGCGCGGCTAGCTGGAGATGAGTTCACAATCCTTATCGAGAATTACAAAAAAAAGCCAGATGTCCAAAAAATAGCTGATATGATTGTAGCGGCCATGAATGAGCCATTTGAAATCGAAAATCAACATTTACAAATCTCACCGAGTATCGGAATTGCAATATATCCTGAAGCAGGTGAAGATCCACTATCCATTTTGCAGCATGCTGATATGGCCATGTACGAAGCAAAGAATAAAGGAAAAAACGGTAGCTCTCTTTACACGAAAGAACTATATAAAAAAATGGAGCGAAAAGCTCGAATTGAAAAAGATTTGCCAATCGCTTTAGTAAACAAAGAATTTTATCTCGTTTATCAACCACAAATTGATACGACAACAAATAAAATTATCGGTGCTGAAGCTTTAATACGGTGGAAACACCCGCTATTAGGTGACATTTCACCATGTGAGTTTATTCCAATTGTAGAAGAGACGCCACAAGTAGTCCCACTTGGACATTGGGTATTACAAGAAGCTTGTCTCCAATTAAAAATATGGCATACCTTTGGCTACCAAAATTTAAAAATAAGTGTTAATTTATCTGCAAAAGAGTTCCGGCAAGATCAATTAATCGAAAACATTTCACAAATATTAAACGACGTGCAAGTCGACCCAAAATATGTAACCCTTGAGTTAACAGAAAGAATTGCAATGATTGACGAGAAAGAAACGTTATTAAGACTGAAGCAATTAAAAGAATACGGTATCCAAACTTCCATTGATGACTTCGGTACTGGGTATTCTTCTCTTGCTTATTTATCAATTTTTCCAATCGACACATTAAAAGTACCGAGAGAATTTACACAATTAGCTGATCATCGTCCTGAAGAACGAGCCATCGTTTCTACAATCCTTTCCCTCGCAAATACTTTAAATCTTTCAGTCGTTGCCGAAGGAATTGAAACCGAAAAACAGCTTAAGTTTCTGCAAAAACATAAATGTAAATATATGCAAGGTTACTATTTCAGTAAACCACTTACTAGCAATCAATTTATAAAGTTTCTACAAAAAAACCCCAGTATGAACAAATAATTCATACTGGGGGTTTTATAGTGCTAAATATTTTTCTCATAATATTCTTCTGCGATCTCTTCGTAAAAAGCCGCAGATGTTGTGTAGAAATATGGAATTAACCATAAGAATCCAATCCCTAACGTAATACAACTTAATATAAACCAACCGATAAAACTTAAACATAAAATAAAATACTCCATCTTATGTCCATCCATCATACGACGACTTTCTGTAATAGCTTGGTTCAGTGAATATTCAGGATGATCGTTTATAATAAAGTATGTCATCGCATAAGAAAATGATTTAATAATACCTGGAATAATGAACAATAACGTCCATAAGAAAAGATAAAGATTTACTAATAAATATAATAAAAATGATTTTAGAAATCTCTTTCCCTCTGAAAACCAAATGAATACATTACCGATACTAGCTTGATTTTCACGAAGGATATTTAAACCAAGGTAATATCCACCTAAAGTTAACGGCCCAGTAACAAAAAATGTAAGAATATTCGTTGAAAGTGAACCATTTGTTTTTTGCCAACCGAAAATTAAAGAAAATCCCCAATCAACACTAAAACTAAAAGCCGTGATAAGAATTGAAATGAGCAGTGTAGCCCCAACAGCTAATCCCCATTTCCCTTCTAATGAATCTAGTGCTTCTCCTTTTAGATCACTAATCATGCGTAGCCTCGCCTCCTATACACAATAATTCTATTAGTATAGCATGTTCCTATTGAAATTCACCTTTTGAAATGTAGCGATAAAAGTGTGCTGTCGTTGTACTCATATACGGACTAAGCCAAAGAAATCCTATTCCAAAAGTAAGAAGCGCTAAAACAACCCAACCTATGAAGCTCAGCCATAAAAGAAACAAATCTAACTTATGACCCCTCATAAGATTCTTACTTTCCTTCATCGCCTGCGAAACACCATATTCTGGATTTTCAATCATCACATAGTACGTCAGTGCATAAGAAAAATACATCACAATCATACCAACAATTGAAATTGCTAATAGTACGAAGAAAGCTATTGTAAACGACAGATTTCCTTCTTCACCTAAGAATATGAATAAACCTGTTAACAACATCGGAATCCATGTACCTGTATATAACAAAATCGCAAGCATTGCCCACATTGTTTTCATCATTCTTTTAAAACCACGGAATCCTTCAAACAAGTAATCTACTTTAGCATCTTCTCGTTTACTAATTTGTAGAAACACATTCGTGTAACCGTATGAGGTAATACCATAAGATGCATTACTCAAAATAATCATTATGCAATAGAAAATCCCAAATGTAATAGCTGCTCCAATTGACATCGTTTCCGCCTCAACTGACCCAGCTAAGCTAACAACTAAGAAAAATATAATAATTCCTGGAATTAATAATATAAGCATTGCAGCCATCGAAACGACATAACTTAAAATAAAATATAAAATCGTTGATCCAACACCTAGTCCCCATTTCCCCTTTAAAGAGTACAATGCTTCTCGTTTCATTTCACCGATCATTGATTCATCCCCTTCATAAAATATAAATTATTGTACACTTCTACTTATACAAGCATCAATATAATTATACCAGTTTTGTAAAATTATCCATAAAATACACAAAAAAAAATCCGTAAAGGCAAGGCCCTTACGGATTTTTTTACTTCATATCAGAAACATTTAAACGGTTCACAGCACGTTGTAATGCCATTTCTGCACGTCTAAAGTCAACATGTGCTTGTTTGTCTTGCATACGTTGCTCAGCGCGACGCTTCGCTTCATTTGCACGATGGATATCGATATGGTTTGCTTCTTCAGCAGATGATGATAATACAGTTACTTTATCTGGACGAACTTCGATAAAGCCACCACTTACTGCTACATAATCAGTGTGTCCACCATTTTTCAGACGAACTGCACTAATTTTTAATGGTGCAACAGTTGGAATGTGACCTGGTAAGATCCCCATTTCCCCACTCTCTGCTTTTACACTTACCATTTCTACTTCTTTTTCGTAAACCGGTCCATCAGGAGTTACAATACTGACTGGAAATGTCTTCATACTTCGTCCCTCCTAAGGCCTTACGCCATCATTTTCTTCGCGTTCTCAATAACTTCTTCAATGCTACCAACAAGGCGGAATGCATCTTCTGGAAGGTCATCATATTTTCCTTCTAGAATTTCTTTGAAACCACTAACTGTATTTTTTACAGGTACATAAGAACCTTTTTGACCTGTAAACTGCTCAGCTACGTGGAAGTTTTGAGATAAGAAGAATTGAATACGACGAGCACGATGTACAACTAACTTATCTTCTTCAGATAACTCATCCATACCTAAGATAGCGATGATATCTTGAAGTTCTTTGTAACGTTGTAAAGTTTGCTGCACTTGACGTGCTACTTCATAATGCTCTTCTCCTACGATTTCTGGAGAAAGTGCACGAGATGTAGATGCTAATGGATCTACGGCTGGGTAAATACCCATTTGTGTTAAACGACGCTCTAAGTTTGTTGTTGCATCTAAGTGAGCGAATGTTGTAGCTGGTGCTGGGTCAGTATAGTCATCGGCTGGTACATATACCGCTTGGATAGACGTGATAGACCCTTTATTTGTAGATGTAATACGCTCTTGTAATTGACCCATTTCTGTTGCAAGTGTTGGTTGGTAACCTACCGCAGATGGCATACGACCAAGAAGGGCAGATACTTCAGAACCAGCTTGCGTGAAACGGAAGATGTTATCGATGAACAGAAGTACGTCTTGTCCTTGCTCATCACGGAAATGCTCAGCCATTGTTAAACCTGTTAATGCAACACGTTGACGTGCTCCAGGTGGCTCATTCATTTGTCCGAATACCATCGCAGTTTTCTTGATTACGCCAGAATCGCTCATTTCATGGTATAAGTCATTACCCTCACGAGTACGCTCACCTACACCAGCGAATACAGAGATACCACCGTGCTCTTGTGCGATGTTGTTAATTAATTCCTGAATTAATACTGTTTTACCTACGCCGGCACCACCGAATAGGCCGATCTTACCACCCTTAATGTAAGGAGCAAGTAAGTCTACTACTTTAATACCAGTTTCAAGAATTTCTACTTTAGTAGATAATTCTTCGAATGCAGGTGCTTGACGGTGAATTGGATCACGGTGTACATCCGCAGGAAGTTCACCATCTAAGTCAATTGCATCACCTAATACGTTGAATACACGACCAAGTGTTGCATCACCAACTGGTACAGAGATTGCTTTACCAGTATCTTCTACTTCTGTGCCACGAACAAGTCCATCTGTGGAAGACATCGCAACTGTACGAACTGTATCATCACCTAAATGAAGTGCAACTTCAAATGTTAAGTTCATGCTTCCGTTTTCGTTGCTTTGTTTTACCGTAAGGGCGTTGTAGATTTCTGGTAGCTTTCCGCCATCAAACTTAACGTCTACAACCGGACCCATGATTTGCGTAACGCGCCCTTTATTCATCGGGTTCCCTCCTAGCTTTCTTTTAATTAGCCAGCTCTCTAAGCGAAGTCGGCTTTTAATTTTTTATTAGTTTAGCTTACGCGACTCTTTTGAAAGAGCCGCTTCCGCTTTTTATTGAATCTAGTTCCAGCGGCTAGAACAGTCGGTCATTTCGCGCCTTCCTGTTCTGGACGAGCCGCTTCCACTTTTTATTACTATTCTAACGCTGCTGCTCCACCAACGATTTCCGTAATTTCTTGCGTAATCGCTGCCTGACGCGCACGGTTGAATGAAAGTGTAAGTGAATCGATAACTTCCATTGCGTTGTCTGTAGCACTCTTCATTGCTGTCATACGCGCTGCGTGCTCACTTGCTTTACCATCTAGTAATGCACCGTACACTAAGCTTTCTGCGTATTGTGGCAATAATACTTTTAAAATTTCTTCTTCAGAAGGTTCAAATTCATAAGCTGTCGTCGGTTTGTCAGACGCCACATCAGTAAGCGGTAAAATTTTATTTTCCGTTACTTCTTGTGAAATTTTACTTACGTAATGGTTGTAGTAAATATACAGCTCATCATAAGCACCATCTGCGAACATCGCAATTGCTCGAGAAGCAAGATCTTTAATATCAGTAAATGATGGGTGGTCAGATAATCCAACTACTTCATCAATGATGTTAAAGCCGCGACGTTTTAAATAATCACGTCCTAGTCGTCCAAGTACAATAATTGAATATTGATTTGAATCCATATTATGACGTTCACGAATTACGTTACTTACTGTACGTAATACGTTACTGTTATAACCACCTGCTAGTCCGCGATCAGATGTAATAACGATGTATCCTGTACGCTTTACAGGACGCGCATTTAGCATTGGATGATTAATTCCTTTACTTCCTTGCGCAATGCTCGCTACTACTTCTTGAATCTTTTCCATATACGGAACGAAAGATTTAGCATTTTGCTCTGCACGGTTTAACTTAGATGCAGATACCATCTCCATCGCCTTCGTAATTTGACTCGTTTTCTTTGTCGAGGTAATCTTCGCTTTTATATCGCGTAAAGATGCCACAGGTTTTCACCACCTTTTTTCCGGAAGTTGGCACGATTAGTAAGAATCCTCTTCCTAATCTACGTTGCAAGATATTCTTGCTCATGATTGAAGGAAAAGAATAGGTGCACCTACTCTTTTCCTTTACATAACCGTCAGCAATCTCAGAGTCTGAGATGCCTTATATATTATCTAGCGTCGGCGGCTTGTACGAGCCGCTTCCGCTTTTATTAATCTAGTTCCGCCTCTTAGCCGATGGGGCTGAACAGTCGGCTTCACTTTTATTATTATTCAGAAGCTACGAATACTTTTTTAAATCCATTAATTGCTGCTGCAAATTTGTCGTCATCCGCAAGTTTCTTAGTTGTGCGGATTTCTTCTAATAAGTCAGTCGCATTAGAATCTAACCAAGCATGGAATTCTTCTTCGAAACGAGTGATATCTACTACTGGGATATCATCTAGGAATCCACGTGTTAAAGCGTAAAGAATGATAACTTGTTTCTCTACACGTAACGGTTTGTGTAATCCTTGTTTTAATACCTCAACAGTACGAGCACCACGGTTTAATTTCGCTTGAGTTGCTTTATCAAGGTCAGAACCGAACTGAGCGAACGCTTCTAACTCACGGTAAGATGCAAGGTCAAGACGAAGTGTACCTGATACTTTACTCATTGCTTTAATCTGAGCAGATCCACCTACACGAGATACAGAAGTACCCGCATCGATCGCTGGACGTACGCCAGAGAAGAATAGGTCAGATTGTAAGAAGATTTGTCCATCCGTAATAGAAATTACGTTTGTTGGGATGTATGCTGATACGTCCCCTGCTTGTGTTTCGATGAAAGGTAGTGCAGTTAAAGAACCGCCGCCTCTTGCATCACTTAATTTTGCTGCACGCTCTAATAAGCGAGAATGTAAGTAGAATACATCCCCTGGATAAGCTTCACGACCTGGAGGACGACGTAATAGTAATGACAGCTCACGGTAAGCCGCTGCTTGTTTTGATAAGTCATCATATACTACTAATACGTGTTTACCATTGTACATGAACTCTTCACCCATTGTTACACCAGCATAAGGAGCTAAGTATAATAATGGAGCTGGTTGAGAAGCAGATGCAGTTACAACGATTGTGTACTCTAATGCACCGTGCTTACGTAGTGTTTCTACTACGTTACGTACAGTTGATTCTTTTTGTCCGATAGCTACATAGATACAAATCATATCTTCATCTTTTTGGTTAATGATTGTATCAAGTGCAACTGCTGTTTTACCAGTTTGACGGTCACCGATGATTAACTCACGTTGACCACGGCCAATTGGTACAAGAGCGTCGATCGCTTTAATACCTGTTTGAAGTGGCTCATGAACAGATTTACGATCCATTACACCTGGTGCTGGACTTTCGATTGGACGAGTGTTTGTTGTATTGATTGGGCCTAAACCATCAACTGGTTGACCTAATGGGTTTACAACACGACCAATTAGTTCTTTTCCTACTGGTACTTGCATGATGCGACCAGTACGACGAACTTCGTCACCTTCACGGATTTCTGTGTAAGGTCCTAAAATGATAATACCTACGTTGTTTTCCTCTAAGTTTTGTGCTAGTCCCATAACGCCGTTAGAGAACTCTACAAGCTCACCAGCCATAACGTTATCAAGACCATGAGCACGCGCAATACCGTCACCAACTTGGATAACTGTACCAACATCACTAACTTCGATTTCAGACTGATAGTTCTCGATTTGTTGCTTTATCAGTGCGCTAATTTCTTCAGCTCTGATGCTCATGTGCTTCACCCCTATCTATTCTTCATTAATTCACGCTGAATACGTGCTAATTTTCCTTGTAAACTTCCGTCATAAATGCGATTTCCAATGCGTACTTTAATTCCGCCTAGTAAATCTTCATCTACAACATTTTTCACGCGAATTGCATCTTTTCCCGTTCTCTTTGCAAATGCTTCTGCAATGTTAAGCTTCTCTTCTTCAGATAGAAGGCGAATAGAATATACAGTTGCATCCGCTACGTTACGTTCTTCATTAGCAAGAACAACATATTCATCTGCAATTTCAGGTAAGATATCAATACGCTTGTTATCAATTAAAATATATAACGTATTTAAAATTGATTCAGAAACAGATCCGAATACGTTTGCAAGAAACGTTTTCTTCTGCTCTTTTGAAATGTTCGGTTGCGTTAAAAAGCTATGTAGTTCTCCGTTCTTTACATAAACGTTTTGTACAAGGCGTAATTCTTCTTCAAACATTTCTAATACGTGTTTTTCTTTTGCAATTTTAAAAAGAGCGACAGCATAACGTTTTGCTACAATCCCATTGCTCATCGCGCTTCTCCTACTTCTTTAATATAATCGCGAATTAACTTAACTTGATCTTCTTCTTTTAATTCTTTTTCAATTACTTTAGAAGCAATTTGAACAGATAAAGAAGCGACTTGTTCTTGTAAAGCAGCAATCGCTTGCTCTTTTTCGCGTTGAATTTCTTGTACAGCAGATGCTTTAATTGATTCTGCTTCTTCTTTCGCAGCAGCAACAATAACATCCTTTTGATCTACAGCTTGTTTTTTCGCTCTTTCGATTAACTCTTGTGCTTCAACACGTGATTGTTTTAACATTTCACGTTGTTCTTCTACTAACTTCTTCGCTTCAGCGTTACTTCTTTCTGCAGCGTCGATTTCATTAGTAACATGCTCTTCACGTTCTTTCATAATTCCCATTAAAGGACCCCACGCAAATTTGCGTAGCATTACTAATAGAATTAAGAAAATGAACAATGTATAAGCAATCGTTCCAAATGGAATGGCAGCTCCTAATAATAAAGTTGGCACAAGGATTCACTCCCTTCAAAATATCTAAATTGATCATATGAAAAAAAAAGACATACGTTTCGTTCATAAAGCAATGGCGAAGAAAGTTCGGAAAAACACTCTTCGCCATCTATGTAAGGGGAGTCTCCCTTATTTGTTCATTACGATGAATGCAATAACTACACCGATGATTGGAAGTGCCTCAACTAAAGCAACCCCGATGAACATAATTGTTTGAAGTGCGCCTTTTAATTCTGGTTGACGAGCAACACCTTCGATTGTACGTGATACGATAAGACCGTTACCAATACCTGCACCTAATGCTGATAAACCAATTGCAATTGCAGCTGCGATTACACCTAAACTCATTTAATTTGTCCTCCTTTGTATTATAAAAAAATAAATTTTTTCTTACTTAAATTATATTAATGGTCATGACTTACTTTATGAGCCATATAAACCATCGTTAACATAACGAAAATAAATGCTTGGATTGATCCAACGAATACACTGAATCCCATCCATGCTAACATTGGTACAAGCGCACCTAATGCTCCAAGGAATGATGCCCCGCCTAACTTAGCAAGTAATCCTAATAAGATCTCACCTGCATAAATGTTACCGAATAAACGAAGACCTAACGTTAATGTGTTAGCAAACTCCTCAATAACCTTTAATGGGAATAAGAATTTCATAGGTTGGAAATAACCTTTAACATACTCTTTCGTACCCTTCATCTTAATTCCATAATAATGGGTGAGGGTAACTACCATCACGGCTAATGTTAATGTAACTGCTGGATCAGACGTTGGTGACCTCCACCATGCAATATGTTCGCCAGCTTCAGTTGCTGAATACATGAATGGTAAACCAAGGAAGTTCGATACGATGATAAACATGATAAGCGTAACGCCAAGCGTTAAGAAACGTCCACCTGTTTTCCAGTCCATCGTACTATTGATAATCCCTTTCACGAAGTCAAACACCCATTCCATGAAGTTTTGCATCCCGGTTGGGCGAAGGGCTAAGCTGCGAGTTCCGATAACAGCGATTAAGAAAACAATAACTGCTGCTACAGTAACCATCATAACTGATGACAAATCGAACGTTAAACCTAGAAATTCAACTAATTTACCGTGTTCCACTAGTAATTCACCTCTCTTCCCTGCTCTTATACTCTAAATAAAGAAAATCTATGATCATGACAAGGTATCCTGTCAGCAATCCTACACCTAAGCCCCACATCGCAATTAACTCTTGATATTTGGCTGCAAATAAAATTAATAACCCAATCGTGGCGAATCTTGAATATGTACTTACAGCTGTCGCCTTAAACTTCACGTTTTCTCCATTTGTTACGCGATCTAACAGCTTGTCTGTTCTACGTGCAATGATGCGCAAACTAAGAAAACTGAAAATCGTTCCGATAATCAGCCCAAGAAATACATCCTTGTAAGAGGTAAATCCCCATCCTAGCACTAGAAGCGCAAGCAAGTAGTACATATATTTCTTTTGTCTTTGGACAAGTCCATGTACGTCTATCATCATTGCTCTCCCGAATAGTAATGTCGAATGAGTCGAATCATTGCGTATACCCCTGTTCCTAACCCGAGTAATAACCCTATAATAAGAAACAATGGAAACGTTCCAACCTTATTATCAATCCACTGCCCACCAAAGATTCCAACAAGTATAGAACCGACTAACTGAGCAAGAATTCCTGACATTAAAGCATATGCTTTTATATGGCTGCGATCGTTTTTTTGCAAGGATTCATCCCTCCAATATGTAACCCTCATTCACGATGTGTTAATAATAACTCATTTTTTTGCATAAATCCTATACAAAACAAAAAGTTTACATTTTCGTCACGGAATAGATGTAATTTTGTCACTGAAAGCCCTACCATCTATCCCCGTTGTTAGCATACAATAGGGTATTAACAGTGTCAACGAGAAATCGTAAAAAATCTAAAAATTTGAGTATTAGGCATTTCCTCCCAAAAATGAAAACGTTCCCCTTCTAAATACTGGTTACATATATGCAATTTCTAACAGTTTTCTCTTTATAATAGAAGGAAATGTTCACAAGTTTGTCACTATTATATTTTCGAGATATAACGCTTTCCTTCCATAATATAGTGTTCCTCAGACGTAAGACTTCTATATTATATGTGATGTGTATGCAACTTATGTTGTATATACGATGTATATTTATCCTCCCCCTCCCCTACTTGCTTGCAGCAAAAAAAAAAAAAAAAAACGAGCAGGGGAATCTCCCCTGCTCGTCAGTTGTCTTACTTCGTTCCGAATAAACGGTCACCAGCATCACCAAGACCTGGTACTACATATCCGTGGTCATTTAATTTCTCATCTAATGCTGCTACATAAATATCAACATCAGGATGTTCTTCTTGTACTACTTTTACCCCTTCTGGAGCTGCAACGATACACATTAATTTAATTTGTTTCGCACCGCGCTTTTTCAGAGAGTTAATCGCTTCAGCCGCAGAACCACCTGTTGCTAGCATCGGATCTAGTACGATAAAGTCGCGCTCTTCTACATCCGTTGGAAGTTTCACATAGTATTCTACCGGTTGCAATGTTTTAGGGTCACGGTATAAACCAACGTGTCCTACTTTTGCTGCTGGAATTAATTTCAGAATTCCATCAACCATTCCTAAACCTGCACGTAAAATCGGAATTAAACCAAGTTTTTTACCAGCGATCACTTTTGTTGTCGCTTTGCTTACAGGCGTTTCAATTTCGATGTCCTTAAGCGGAAGGTCGCGAGTAATTTCGAAAGCCATTAAGCTTGCTACTTCGTCCACTAATTCACGAAAATCTTTCGTACCTGTATTCTTATCGCGAATATATGTAATCTTATGTTGAATTAACGGGTGATCAAATACATACAGTTTTCCCATGTGAATCTCTCCTTTAGATGATATTCATGCGTTTGCACGCTTTTTTACACTATTTACGATTGTAAAGAAAACGCTACTAATATTCAAGGGCAAATTTGGCAAAATCATGATTTTACGATGAATCTATCTAGTATCTTTACCAATTATGGGAGCTGTATCCTTCATTATATCGCCAAAATTTATTCATCATTTGTATACATACTTTAAAAATAATATATGTCCACAAAAAAGACCGCCAAAACAATTAAGTCTCGGCAGTCTTCTTCAATCTATTATAGATTTGGATACATTGGGAATTTGCTAGTTAACGCTTCTACACGCTTACGTACTTCTTCTAATGCAGCTTCATTTTCATGATTTTTTAATGTATAAGCAATAAGTGACGCAATTTCATCCATTTCTTCTAAACCGAAACCACGAGATGTTACAGCTGCTGTACCGATACGTACACCACTTGTTACAAATGGGCTTGCTGTTTCAAATGGAATTGTATTTTTGTTCACTGTAATACCAACTTCATCTAATACGTGCTCTGCTACTTTACCTGTGATTTCTAAGTTACGAACATCAATCAAGATTAAGTGATTGTCTGTTCCGCCAGAAACAAGTGTAAGTCCTTCTTTTTGAAGACCTTCAGCTAAGCGATTCGCATTGTTAATGATATTTTGTGCATATGTTTTGAAATCATCTTGAAGTGCTTCACCAAACGCAACAGCTTTTGCAGCGATTACGTGCATAAGTGGACCACCTTGAATACCAGGGAAGATTGATTTATCAATTTGTTTTGCAAATTGCTCTTCACATAAAATCATACCACCACGCGGGCCACGTAACGTTTTATGTGTTGTCGTTGTAACGAAATGTGCATGTGGTACTGGATTCGGATGTAAACCAGCAGCTACTAAACCAGCGATATGTGCCATATCAACCATTAAATAAGCGCCCACTTCATCTGCAATCTCACGGAATCGCTTGAAATCGATAACACGAGGGTATGCACTTGCACCTGCAACGATTAATTTTGGTTTATGTTCTTTCGCTTTTGCTAATACATCATCGTAATTAATACGGTGAGAGTCAGCATCCACGCCATATTCTACGAAATTATATTGTACTCCACTGAAGTTAACAGGGCTTCCGTGTGTTAAGTGACCACCATGAGATAAATTCATACCAAGTACTGTATCGCCTTGCTCTAAAATCGTGAAGTATACTGCCATGTTCGCTTGTGCACCAGAGTGTGGTTGAACATTTACGTGCTCTGCGCCGAAAATTTCTTTCACGCGATCACGTGCGATATCTTCTACTACGTCTACGTGTTCACAGCCACCATAATAACGTTTTCCAGGATATCCTTCAGCATACTTATTCGTTAAAACAGAACCTTGCGCCTCCATTACTGCTTCACTTACGAAGTTTTCCGAAGCAATTAACTCAATCTTCGAACGCTGTCTTCCTAGTTCTGCCTCAATTGCAGCAAATACCTTTTCATCTTGACGTTTTAAATGATCCACCAAAATCCCCCTTTTCTGAACGAATTACATCAATTCCCAACAGTTTTTTCTTATTTATTCAGAAAAAACGAAAATTCAGGTTGTAATTCTTTCGAACCTTCATGTTTTCAACTACATTCTAACATGACTTTCTATATCATAAAAGAAAAAAAAGACCGAAAATCGGTCTTTTCTTTCTTCTACTATAAAGTCAGACAACATACCTTTTATCTTATGATAAACAGCTACTATATGACTTCCTAATTTCTCATATTTAACTGCAAGTGGTAGTCTCTTCCGCCACCGCGTAAACAGCACGTGCTCCACCTATTAGTTTTCCACGTGTTTTGGCCATCGTTACATGTGCACTTCCAATTGCCTTCACACTTGTACGAACCGGAACAGCTACATGTTTTAAATGCATACCAATAAACGTATCACCAATATCCATTCCTGCATCTGCTTTAATAAACTCAACTACTACCGGATCTTTCAAATTGTGATACGCATATGTCCCCAATGCACCACCTGCTGATCTAACAGGCGTAACTGTTACAATTTCAAATTGATATTTTATCGCTACTTCTCTCTCAACCACTAAAGCACGGTTTAAATGCTCACAACATTGAAACGCTAATTCAATACCTGTTTGCTCTTGAAATTGTTTTAACTCAGAAAAAATCGCCTCTGCTACTTCCATCGTTCCTGATGTTCCAATTCTTTCGCCTAGCACTTCACTCGTGCTACAACCCACTACAAAAATTTGACCGCTTTGTAATGAAGCTTGTTCTTGGAAATCAGAAAGCGACATTTGTAGCTGTTCTCTTACCTTTACGATTTCTGTCATTACGCCTCTTCCTTTCACAGGTTGGTTCACCAAATTATATTTCACACTACTGATAGTTAGAATGTATTACTTTGTTTCGTATGTTTTAATTTTTCCTACGCGGTTTTCGTGACGACCACCTTCATAGTCAGTTGTTAACCAGATTTTCGCGATATCACGCGCTAGACCAGCACCAATTACACGCTCGCCCATTGCTAGCATGTTAGTGTCATTATGCTCTCTCGTTGCTTTCGCGCTGAAAGTATCATGCACTAACGCACAACGGATACCATTTACTTTGTTTGCTGCGATTGACATACCAATGCCTGTCCCACAAACTAAAATACCACGATCCACTTCACCATTCGCTACCATTTCAGCTGCTGGAAACGCAAAGTCAGGGTAATCAACAGAACCAGCTTCACATTCACAACCTAAATCAACATATTCAATATTTAACTCTTCTAATAAATTTACAAGTTCTTTGCGGATATTCATACCGCCGTGATCAGATGCTATTACTACTTTCATTTTTACCCCTCCAAAGTTTCAATCAATTATCTTCATTTCACACTCGCTACCTCAATAGGACGAAGTGATCTCCAATATCGTATTATACACGAAACATCAACCTACCGAATGTTTTTTCAGTAAAGTTTGTACAAGTTTTTCCATCTCATCTAACGTTTCTTTATAAATAGAAAGCGAGCCTCCAAATGGATCTGAAATGTCCTTGCCTATACCTTCAGTTAATCCATATAACGTATTCAATTTCTTTTCAACACTCGGATAATGCCCAAGTACAATTTGTTTATGATTTTCTGTCATCGTTACGACAATATCAGCCCAATCAAGCAAAGTTTCGTTTACTTGCTGCGCGGTATGGTCAATTGAAATCCCTTTTTCAGCTAAAGCTTCCTTCGCATGTACCGATGCATCGCTCCCAGGATAGGCGAAAACACCGGCAGATTGTACTTCAAACCTATCTCCTCCGTGATGACGAAGCAACGCCTCAGCCATTGGACTACGACATGTATTGCCAGTACAAACAAATAATACTCGTTTCATCCAAACCCACCCCTATATTCGATTTCTTACCACTCATCATAACTTACATTAGAATAGAACAAAAGAAATGTGAATATACAAAAGGCGCATTTCTCTTATATTTTTTCTAAGAAAAATGCGCCTTATCCACATATATGTGAAACCCTATTTCCAAGTGCCCAGAGTATTTTAACATACCTACTGAATATGCAACAAAAATAAGGAATCCATTTCATACGAAACGGATTCCTCTTATACAGCAATTATTTCATTGTAACTTTCATTACTTCTGTTGAACCTTTTGTAGCTGTTACGCCTACAGTTGTGTTAATAGACTCAGCTGCATCTGTGTTTGTAATAACGATTGGAGTAATTGTGCTTTTCGCTTTTTCACGGATTAATTCTAAGTCGAATGAGATTAATTTATCTCCAGCTTTTACAGCTTGGCCTTCAGAAACGTGAGCTTCGAAACCTTCGCCTTCCATTTTTACAGTTTCTAATCCAACGTGGATTAAAATTTCTGTGCCATTTTTCGCTTTAATTCCGATAGCATGTTTTGTGTGGAATAATTGTACGATTTCACCATCAACTGGAGATACAACTACACCTTCAGTAGGATCGATTGCAACACCGTCACCCATCATACGACCAGCGAATACTGGATCTGGTACTTCTTCAATATTTTTCACTGCTCCAGTTAATGGAGCTACGATTGTTTCTTCATTTGTTTTTGAACCAAGACCGAATAATTTTTTAAACATAGGATAGTCCTCCTTATAATTTACCTAAAAGTTTATAGGGCAATCCCTAGTAAAGATCGGGATACATGTAAGACTTCATACTTCGAATATTATACTGTAAAAACGCTTTCGAAATAAATTACGTCATTACTAATAGACTCTTATTGTAGCGCTTCACAAAATTCCAGTCAATTCTGATTGTCTGAATAACAATAAGAAGTTAACTTCTATTTATATTTTCTCTTTTTTTGCCCAACTTGTCTAGAGGTCTTTACCACATTTTATTTTTTGTTGTTAATTTGTAAAATTTAATTCAAACTTTTTTCAAAATCCACTTGACTAAAGTAAGTAACTATTTTATTATTACTTACGTAAGGTAAGTTAATAACTTTTAGGAGGTTTTTAAAAATGATGGATTTCGGTCTACTTATTATTCGTCTTATTATAGGAATTACATTCATGGGTCATGGCGCTCAAAAATTATTTGGTTGGTTCGGCGGTTACGGTTTAAAAGGAACAGGTGGCTGGATGGAGTCAATCGGTTTACGCCCTGGTGTATTTATGGCATTTATGGCTGGCGCAACTGAATTACTAGGTGGTTTCTTATTCGCATCAGGTATTTTCATTGTAGTTGGTTCATTATTTATCGTTGGAACAATGTTAATGGCTATCTTCACTGTTCACGGAAAAAATGGTTACTGGGTAACACAAAATGGATATGAATATAACTTAATGTTAATCGCTGTTGCTGTTGGTGTAGCTTTAATCGGACCTGGCGCATACGTTTTACTTTAATTTTTATCTCAGATTTGAGATTCTTGAAAAAGAACTTACTTCATTACAATTGAAGTAAGTTCTTTTTATGAAACAAAATATTATTTCCAGCAGGATTTTCTCATCGTTATCTTGTAAACAAACAATAAGTATTCATATTTAGAAAGGGGATTACAAGCATGTTATCCATTAATCCAAATGAACAAACTGAAAAAGATAATTACAAATTACTTACTGGAAGTATCATCCCTCGCCCTGTCGCATTCGTTACTTCTTTAACAAAAGACGGTGTATTAAACGGCGCACCATATAGTTATTTTAATATTGTCGCTGCTAATCCACCACTTATCTCAGTATCTGTACAACGAAAAGCCGGAGAAAGAAAGGACACTTCCCGAAACGCAATTGAAAAAGGTGAATTTGTCGTACATATTTCTGACGAATCATATGTAGCAGCAATTAATGAAACAGCAGCTAATCTCCCGCCAAATGAAAGTGAAATTGAACTAGCAAAACTAACACCAATTGAAAGTGAAGTCATCTCCGTTCCAGGTGTAAAAGAAGCAAATATTCGAATGGAATGCGTATTAGAACGTGCAATTCCACTTGGTGGAACAGAAGACTCACCAGCTTGTGATCTACTAATTGGACGCGTCGTTCGTTTCCACGTTGCCGAACATCTATATGAAAAAGGGCGCATTCACGCAGAAGGACTCAAACCAATAAGCCGCCTAGCAGGACACAACTATGCAAAATTAGGAGAACAATTTGAATTAGTTAGGCCAGTTTAAAAGCGAAAGCGGCTCGCTCATGGGAGGGGGATGGAGCTTCTGACGTAGAGGCGCTTTTTGCCTCGCAGGAAGACGCGAAGCCACCGACCATTCTAGCCGCTGGAACTGGATAATATCTAAAAGCGGAAGCGGCTCGCTCAGAATCGATTCCTGCCATCACTTAAACATAAAAACCCCCTGCTTTTTAGCAGGGGATTTTTATCATTGTAATTCTTCCTTCTTTTCCTCTAAAGTAGGCAGTTTTTCTTTTTTCGGTTTCCCTAGCTTAATTACGAAGAAGTATAGGGAAAGCAGTGTAATAAGAAAAACAATTAAAAACGGGTACGGAGAGTAAAAGGCACGTGCCGCCTCAGTCTTTCCCGCAACAAATTTCAATGACTCAATATCTAAAAACTCAGCAAACATTTGTACACCGAGCATACTAAACCAAAAAACAAAAAAACTAATAATAACACCAAAAACTTGCTTCAATCTCGTCATTCATCTCATCCTTTCTATATCTGTAATTTTTAGTGCAATAAATATAGTACCAACAAAATATTCACAGAAAGGAACCATCTCACCATTCACGAATTAACTTAATACAACCTAACATCGAAATTTGCAAAATAATACCCCAAATTATAAGTATTCTTAGCCATCGAGGAAAGAAGGTTAAAAACTTAACATACCATTCCAATAGCTTGTTCATAATTCCCTCCCACATAAAATTATATAGGAAAAAGGATATATAATCCAAATCCAACCAAAATGATACCACCTACTATCTCACCATATGTACCGAGCATATCTTTCGCATGTCTCCCAATTAATAAACCAATCCACGCTAATAACATGCTAACAAATCCAAAAAGTAATATTGTAATGATTGTTTGTGCCCCATAAATACCAAGACTAAGCCCTACTGAGAAACTATCTATACTAACGCCAAATGCAAATACGAATAAGCTAATTCCAATAGGGGCAGTTCTAGTCTCTTCATTTTGTAAAATGGTCGAATATACGATATAAAAACCTAGTCCGATTAATAAAATAGCACCCGCAAAATGTGCAATATCTCCATATTTCTCTGATAAAAAACGACCTAGTACCATTCCTATAAACGGCATAATAATATGAAATATCCCTATCGTCATACCAATATACAGGATTTGTCTTAACTTTAGGGGCATCATCCCCATACCAAGACTCACCGAGAACGCATCCATCCCTAAGGCGAATGCCATAATTATTAAAGGTATTAGCTGTTCAAACGTCATTCATGCCCCTCCTTGGACGTGCTACTTCACAATATGCTTATCCAAGGAGAAATATTCTGTTTGCTAATCGTACCTTATCATTCAATAATAATATGATGTCCTGCCGCTTTTGTTAAACGATTCATAATAGCATTTCCTATTCCTTCATTAGGGAACGACTCACTAAAAATAACATCCACTTCACTTGCATCAAATGTTCTAAGTACATCATATAATTTAGTCGCAACGCTAGCTAAGTCACTTCGAACACCACAAGATAATATAACATCTGCGCTATATACATGCTGATACTCTTCCGTCGTTAATACGCCTACTTTAAATCCTTCTTCCTTTTTCTCATCTACAAGATGCTGAATAAACTCACGTGAGCCCTCAACAATACTAAGTGGTGCTTTCGGCGCATAATGTGTGTATTTCATTCCAGGTGATTTCGGTTTTTCCTTCTCATCCTTTAAAGCTGGATCTAAAGAAACGGTACCTATCACTGCTTCTAATTGTTCTTTCGTAATCCCACCTGGACGTAATATTGTTGGAACCGCGCTTGTACAATCAATTACAGTTGATTCAACGCCTACTCCAGTTGCACCACCATCAACAATACCTGCAATCTTCCCATTCAAATCTTCATATACGTGAGAAGCTAATGTTGGACTTGGACGCCCTGAACGATTCGCACTTGGTGCCGCAACAGGTACATTCGCCTCTTCAATAAGAGCAAGTGCAATTGGATGATCAGGCATTCTTACTCCAACCGTATTAAGTCCTGCGGTCACCTTCTCTGAAATCCCTTCTTTTCTCGGCAAAATAATTGTTAATGGCCCTGGCCAAAAATGCGCCATTAACTTCTCTGCAACTGGTGGAATTTCTTTCACAATGCCATCTAACTGAGATTTTGTACCTATGTGGACAATGAGTGGATTATCACTCGGTCTTCCTTTCGCTTCGAAAATTTTTGCGATTGCTTCATCATCCATCGCGTTTGCACCTAACCCATATACTGTTTCCGTAGGGAAAGCAACCGCCTCATTTTCTCTTAATAATTTTGCTGCTTCTTGTAACTGTGGATAATATTTTTTTCTTTCCACAACATTATCCACAACCCACATATTTGTATGCATTTTTTTCCACGTCCTTTTCTACCCTTAAATACTTGTCTATTTTTAGTTTACTATGAGATTTATCCAAAAGACAAACAAGGTTTATCCACAAAATGTGGATAAACCTAATTAATCCGTGGATAACTTTGTGAATAGCTGACAATTTAGTATTATTGCATTCTGCTCTTTTATATTTTTACAAAAATGTTCTAACTGTTGAATTCCCTCTGGAACCTCATCCTTTTCTATAGTAAAAAAGTCAAAGAACTGAAAGATTGGTACAGATTGTGGATGGTTTGTTAGTAAGTACAATTGTTGAACACTTTTTTCTTTCATATACTGCAAAAACATTTCAAAAAAATATAAGAAAGTCTGTTTATCCACATGAGGTGTGAATAAACAAGAACGAATAAGTACATCTTCCCCACTTTGTTCATAACCAATTACAGCTCGTATTTCTTCCGCCTCTTCCAAAATCATAAATTGTGCGTACAACTCATTTATTTTATCATCTTTTTTATTAGCTTGTCCGAAAAAAGAATGTAATCTTTCCACATCTGCCTTCGTAGCAAAATACACTTTCTTCATAATAAATCCCTCCTCATTTTTATATATGAGGAGGGATTTATTAATAGTACTATTTAGAGAATAAAGATGTAAAAGCTTCTACAATAAACAATTTAACTTCTGGCTTTTCTTCTTCCTCTTCTACTTTTACATACTCATTTTGCTTTTCTTGTTTTTTCTCCACAGGTTTCTCCACTTTTTCCACAGTTTTTGTTTCTTCTTTGCTTACAGGCTGCTCTTCGACTTTTGTTTCATTTTTTACTACTTTCTTTTCAGAAGATGTTACTTTTTTTACTACTTCCTGTTTTACAACTTTCGTTTCTTTTACCTTATCCACTTTCTTCTCTTCTGTATTTACTACTTCCTCATCTAGTTGTTTCACCTGCTCCTCTTCAGGAGATTCCGCCTTCACAACGTGCTCTTCTTTTCTTACAGCTGTCCCACTCGAAAAATCTAAGAAACACATTGGTGGAAATAATACACACCACCAGTTCGCCCCTTCACCTTCTCCAATTGTAATCAATACCGCTTCATATTCTCCTGCTGGATAAATAAAATTCCCATATACCTTTGTAGGAAACTTTACATTCTTACTAAATTTCACTTGAAATGATTCTTTACTTCCTTCTCTTTTTAACGTATTTTCCACCGTTTTCTCGATTTCTGGAATATGACTTTGAATTACTTTGCGCGCCTCTTCAAATGAAGTTAAATCCGCTACCCATCCATCAATTTGTGCTTTTACTTCATCACGCACTTTACGCTTTAATGCCTGATCTTTATCTGAATCACTATTTGCTAAAATGCGTAATCGAACGGCCTCTTTCGGAATAACTGAAGGCCCTTTTGCATCAGCTTTCATATATCCAAACTGCACAAGTAACTGTGCACCAATTAATAGTATAAGAAGATAAGCAATAACTTGTTTTTTCATTTCCTCCACCGTCCCCTCTACAAACAGTGTGGACAGACTTTCATATTTCTAAACTATTAAATTCAAAATCTATATGAATTTTCCCACAAAAAAATGGAGTAAGGTGTGAACCTTACTCCATCTCTGCAAATACCATACGGTCTTTTCCGTTAATATCAAAAACAACCTCAACATGGGCATGTGGAAAAGCTTGTTGTAACAATCTTTTTACATCCTCACCTTGTCCTACTCCAATTTCAAACGCTACAATTGCTTTCTCCTGCAACACATTCGGCAATTCTTCCATAAAACGGCGATAAAAATCTAATCCGTCTTCTCCACCAACAAGCGCTCTCTTCGGCTCATGCTCTTTCACAACAGGAGAAAGACCACGCCAATCCTCTTCCGGTATATATGGAGGATTTGAAACAACAACATCTAGCTTTTGACCCGTTTTATCAAATGGTGACAATAAATCACCGTGATAGAACGTTACTTCTGCACCTAAAGCTTTTGCATTTTCTTTTGCAACTTCAATCGACTCTTGTGCAATATCTACTGTATACACGTGGAGATTTTTATTTTCTAAAGCAAGCGTAATAGAAATCGCTCCACTACCTGTGCCTATATCTGCTACATGTAGTTCCTTGTCGCCAAAATGGCGCTCAATTCTTTCTAATACTCCTACTATAAGCTCTTCTGTTTCCGGTCTTGGTATTAATACTTCTTCATTCACAAAGAACGACCGGCCATAAAACATTTCATAACCAATCATATATTGAATAGGAATACCTTCTACATGCTTGTGGATAAACTCCGTAAAGCTTGCCTCTTGTTCCTCATTTATTTCTTCACGCATATTCATAAGTAATCCTGTTCTGTTCATCTTTAATACATGACAAAGGACAATTTCTCCCGCATTTTCATCTCGTCCATTTTCCTGTAAAAAAGAAGAAGCCCATTTCAGGGCTTCATAGACACGCATTACTCAGCTGCCTCCATCCTTTGAGCCTGATCTTCCATCACTAAGGCATTGATGAAATCATCTAACTTACCTTGTAAGATTTGATCTAGCTTTTGAATCGTTAAACCGATTCGATGGTCTGTAACACGGTTTTGCGGGAAGTTATACGTACGAATACGCTCTGAACGATCACCCGTACCAACAGCTTGTTTACGGTTTTGATCATATTCAGCTTGTGCTTCTTGTCTAAACTTATCATAAACACGTGCGCGTAATACTTTCATCGCTTTTTCTTTATTCTTAATTTGTGATTTCTCATCCTGACAAGATACAACTACACCAGTCGGTAAATGCGTTAAACGTACCGCTGACATCGTTGTATTAACACTTTGTCCACCAGGACCACTAGAAGCGAATGTATCAACACGAACATCTTTCTCGTGAATGTCGATTTCTACTTCTTCTGCCTCTGGTAATACAGCTACAGTTGCTGTAGATGTATGAATACGTCCACCAGATTCCGTTTCAGGAACACGTTGTACACGGTGAGCACCATTCTCGAATTTCAGCTTCGCGAAAGCACCTTTACCGTTAATCATAAAGATAATCTCTTTATATCCACCTAACTCTGTATAGCTAGCCTCGATAATTTCTGTTTTCCAACCTTGAACCTCAGCATAACGGCTATACATGCGGTATAAGTCACCAGCAAATAAAGCGGCCTCGTCGCCACCAGCAGCCCCACGAACCTCAACGATAACGTTCTTATCATCATTAGGGTCCTTTGGAACTAGTAAAATTTTCAGACGTTCTGATAACGTTTTTTCTTGTGATTCTAACTCAGAAACCTCTTCTTTTACCATGTCACGCATTTCTGCGTCTAACTTCTCTTCTAACATTGCTTTCGCATCTTTTAATTGCTCACGAACATCCTTATACTCACGATACACCTCTACCGTTTCCTGTATATCAGACTGTTCCTTTGAATATTCACGAAGTTTATTTGTATCGCTAATAACCTCTGGGTCACTTAACAATTCATTTAACTTCTCATAACGATTTTCTACAGCTTGCAAACGATCTAACACATCATTCACCTCTACATCCTAGTATCTAATACAAATAGTATATGGTACTTACTCAAAAAAACGCAAATTATATTTAAAAGTGGCGGTGGCTCTTTCAGCTCTGACCAGCTAAGGTTCTTTCGACCTAAAGGTGCTTTTTACCTTTTGGGCGGAAGGTTCTTAGATGCGAAGAGCTAGCCACCAGAACTAGATATATTTAAAAGCGTAAGCGGCTCACACCAACCACACTCTCTATTCTGAAAAAAACCCGCCTTGCGCAGCGAGTTTTACTTATCTTTGTTTGTAGGAACTGCATGACAATGACGACAGCGTGGCTCATACGATTCTGAAGCCCCAACTAAAATAATCGGATCATCAAATGCCGCTGGTTCTCCATCAATTAATCGTTGTGTACGACTTGCCGGAGATCCACATGCAGAACATACTGCTTGTAGCTTTGTTACATGTTCAGCAATCGCCATCAGCTGAGGAACTTGTCCAAATGGTAGACCACGGAAATCTTGGTCTAAACCAGCTACAATGACACGATAGCCACGATTTGCCAATACTTGCACCACTTCCACAATGTCCCCATCAAAGAATTGTACCTCATCGATTGCAATTACATCCATATCTTCAGTGATATGTTCAAATATATCTTTTGAAGCTGAAACAGGAACTGCTTTTACCTTTAATCCGTTATGTGATACAACGTCTTCTTCACTATAGCGATTATCAATACATGGTTTAAATACAATTGCATGTTGTTTCGCAAATTGCGTACGGCGCACACGGCGGATTAACTCTTCTGATTTACCAGAAAACATACTACCGCAAATCACTTCAATCCAGCCATTTTGATTTATTAAGTACATGAAGCTCTCCTTTCATCTACTTTTTAGTTAAAAGTAGGGTAAAGGTATAATATTTTCACAAAAAAAACAGACAAGCGAATACATACACTTGCCTGTTTTATGTTTTTATTACTTGATACCGTATTTCTTATTGAAGCGATCAACGCGTCCGTCTGCAGTAGCAAACTTCTGACGTCCAGTGTAGAATGGGTGAGAATCAGAACTGATCTCAACTTTTAGTAATGGATAAGTGTTACCATCTTCCCACTCAACAGTTTCGCTAGAGCCTTTAGTAGACCCGCTTAAGAATTTGAAGCCTGTGTTTGTGTCCATGAATACAACTTTCTTGTAATCTGGGTGAATTCCTGCTTTCATTCTTTTCATCTCCTTCCGCCCTGAATCATTTTCGAAACAGAGTTTTTCATCTTCAGCTGCATACACAACTATATTGATGAAACACATATGATGAAATTATAACAAGGCTAACTTCATTTTGCAACTACCTGTTTTTGTCTTTTGAAATTTAAAGTGTAGACGGCTCGTTTAGCTCTGACTGGCTAAGGTTCTCTCGCACAAAAGGTGCTTTTTACCTCGTAGGAAGACGCGAAGCCACCTACCATTCTAGCCGCTGGAGCTAGATATCATCTTAAAGTGGAGGTGGTTCGTTCTGCTCTGACCAGCTAAGGTTCTCCCACTTATTTCTCTCTTTAATATCACCTAAAAGGCATAAAAAACTCGCTTACTATAAAATAAGCGAGTCCCAATCTTTTCCCTTTACTTAGTTGTTACATATCTTTTCGAGTCTGCAACAATGTTTTGTAAAAATTCTTCGTTTGTCTTCGTTTGACGAAGCTTACGTAAGAAACTTTCAACAAAGTCTGGTGTATCACGCATTGTTTTACGAATGCCCCATAACTTGTCTAAATGCTCTTTTGGAATTAATAGATCTTCTTTACGTGTACCAGAACGACGAATATCAATCGCTGGGAAGATACGACGTTCAGCTAACGAACGATCTAAGTGGAGTTCCATATTTCCAGTTCCTTTAAATTCCTCGTAAATAACATCGTCCATACGAGATCCTGTATCAACAAGGGCTGTTGCTAAAATCGTTAAGCTACCGCCTTCTTCAATATTACGTGCAGCTCCAAAGAAACGCTTCGGTCTATGGAAAGCCGCTGGGTCGATACCACCCGATAATGTTCTACCACTTGGCGGAATAACGAGGTTGTAAGCTCGCGCTAAACGGGTAATACTATCCATTAAAATGATAACATCTTTTTTGTGCTCTACAAGACGCATTGCACGTTCTAACACAAGTTCAGCTACTTTAATATGATTTTCTGGTACTTCATCAAAAGTAGAACTTACAACGTCGCCCTTAACAGAACGTTCAATGTCTGTTACTTCCTCTGGACGCTCATCAATTAAAAGCACAATTAATTCTGCTTCTGGATGATTTGTTGTAACACTGTGTGCAATTTCTTTTAATAGACTTGTTTTACCAGCCTTTGGAGGCGCAACAATTAAACCACGTTGTCCAAATCCAACTGGTGCGATTAAATCCATGATACGTGTCGGTAACTTTTTCGGTTCCGTTTCCAATTTCATTTGGCGATCTGGGTATAATGGTGTTAATGCAGGGAAATGCACACGCTCTTTTGCTGAATCTGGATCATCTCCGTTTACAGCTTCAACTTGTAATAACCCAAAATAGCGTTCATTTTCTTTCGGAGGTCGTACTTTACCAGAAACTTTGTCTCCATTACGTAAATCGAAACGACGAATTTGCGAAGCTGAGATATAAATATCTTCTGAGCTTGGAGAATAGTTGATAGGACGTAGGAATCCAAATCCTTCTGATTGAATAATTTCTAATACGCCTTCCATGAAAAAGAAACCTTCTTTTTCTGCTCGAGCTTTCAAAATAGAAAAGATTAACTCTTTTTTCGTTAACTTGCTATAATACGAAATCTTAAATTCTTTCGCAAGCTCGTATAACTCTTTTAATTTCATGTTTTCTAATGCTGCAATTGACAAATTCATTCAGACACCACACTTTAACGTTATTCTCTTTTTTCATGGGTAAAGGGAAAAAATACGGAAGGCAAATAATTAATAATGAAAGGCAATAAGTTCAAGTAGGGTAATATTCACTATTGTAACCCTTTTATCTAGTTTTAATCAATACGTTGGAACACAAATACAAGAAGCGAAGACAAGAAAATTTGTCTTCGCTTCTTATTTAATTTAGTTCCGGCTCCGATAGTTAAAAAGATCGACCATTTTAACCTTTCTGAGCGAGCCGCTTACGCTTTTTACTTAATCCAGCTTCAGCAGCTAGAATGGTCGGTGGCTTCACTTCTTTCTGCGAGGCAAAAAGCGCCTCTACGTCAGAAGCTCCATCCCCCTCCCATTCTGAACAAGCTGCTTACGCTTTTTATTTAATAACCAAGTTCGGTTTTTTATTTAAGCTATGACGACCATCTACGAAGCGAACTGTGCCTGATTTTGCACGCATAACAAGAGATTGTGTTGTTCCTACGCTACCTTTAAATTGAACACCACGTAATAGTTCACCATCTGTTACACCTGTTGCTGCAAAGATTGCATCGTCACCTTTTACTAAGTCCTCCATACGAAGGATACGATTAATGTCTTCTATGCCCATTTTTTTACAACGTGCTAATTCAGCTTCGTTTTGTGGCAATAGTTTTCCGTGAATTTCTCCACCTAAACATTTTAAAGCAACTGCTGCTAATACACCTTCAGGTGCTCCACCAGATCCAAATAGAATATCTACACCTGTACGGTCAAACGCTGTATTAATTGCTCCAGCTACATCTCCATCGTTAATTAATTTAATACGAGCACCAGCCTTACGAATTTCTTCGATAATTGCTTGGTGACGTGGACGGTTTAAAACTGTTGCTACAACATCTTCAATGTCTTTATTTTTCGCTTTCGCAACTGCACGTAAGTTATCAATAATAGGCGCATCAATGTCGACTGCCCCAACTGCTTCTGGGCCAACCGCGATTTTATCCATGTACATGTCAGGAGCATGTAACAAATTACCGTGATCTGCAATTGCAATAACAGCAAGAGCATTCCAGCCACCAGCTGCTACGATGTTTGTCCCTTCTAAAGGATCAACCGCAACGTCTACACGTGGTCCATATCCTGTACCTAATTTCTCTCCGATATATAGCATTGGTGCTTCATCCATCTCACCTTCACCAATGACAACTGTACCTTTCATCGGAATTGTATCAAATACATCACGCATAGCTGATGTTGCTGCACCGTCTGCCTCATCTTTTTTCCCGCGCCCCATCCAACGCGCTGATGATAATGCTGCAGCCTCTGTTACACGTACTAACTCCATAGATAAACTTCTTTCCACAATAATCCCTCTCCTTTAAGTCTTTATATTTCTGCCGTATTTTGTGAACCGTGTTTTTCTATAAAGTGTACTTCCGCAAGTAGTGATGCTTCGCTTCCCCCTTACGGAAGTATCACTTATGCGTTCTTCATCTCTTCAATTTCTTGTTTTGTCATTTGTTCTCGCCAAATGTTTGCTCCAAGCCCTTTAAGCTTGTCCACTATATTCTCATAACCTCGATCAATATGCTCAAGTCCTGTTACTTCTGTAATTCCATCTGCCATTAACCCTGCAATAACAAGTGCTGCTCCCGCTCGTAAATCACTCGCCTTCACTTTTGCACCTTGCAGTAACACAGGACCAGTTACAATTGCCGAACGACCTTCTACTTTAATTTGAGCATTCATACGACGTAATTCATCAATGTGTTTGAAACGGGCACCGTAAATTGTATCTGTTACAACTCCCGTCCCGTGTGCTTTTGTTAAAAGCGTCGTAAACGGCTGTTGTAAATCTGTTGGAAAACCTGGATATACAAGCGTTTTGATATCAACTACTTTTAACTTTCTATTACCGTTCACTGTAATTTGATCATCATTCGTTTCAACTTGAACACCAGCTTCTCTTAGCTTTGCAGTAACTGATTCTAAATGCTGAGGAATAACGTTATCAACCGTTACTTCTCCTCCTGATGCAGCTCCTAGAATCATATACGTACCAGCTTCAATACGATCTGGGATGATAGTATGGTGACAACCATGTAAAGAGTCCACACCATCTATTCGGATTACATCTGTACCGGCACCTTTAATACGTGCTCCCATGCTTGTTAACAATGTAGCTACATCAATAATCTCGGGCTCTTTCGCTGCATTTTCAATAACAGTTCTACCTTTTGCTCGTACAGCTGCTAGCATAATATTAATCGTAGCCCCCACACTAACAACATCTAAATAAATACGTGCTCCATGTAGTTCATCTGCTCTTAAATAGATAGCACCTTGTTCATTTGTAACATGTGCACCTAGCGCTTCAAACCCTTTAATATGCTGATCAATCGGCCTCGGTCCTAAGTGACATCCACCCGGAAGCCCAATAACAGCTTTTTTAAAACGGCCAAGCATCGCACCCATTAAATAATAAGAAGCGCGCAATTTTTTCACTTTTCCATTTGGCAAAGGCATTGCAACCATGTTAGAAGGATCGACTACCATCTCTTCCTCCTGTCCATAAGTTACTTTCCCTCCAATTTCCTCTAGTAAGTCGCCTAACATTTTCACGTCCGAAATATTAGGGACACCACCAATAGTTACTGGAGTATCTGCTAAAATTGTCGCTGGAATTAATGCAACGGCACTGTTCTTTGCACCGCTTACTCGAATTGTTCCATTTAAAGCTCTTCCGCCTTCAATTAGCAATTTTTCCATATTGAGCTCCCTTCTTGTGAATGTATTTACTTTCTATCTTTTCATAGAAAGCTCCCCTTAAGAATCTCAATTACTCTTTCCATCCCAAAACTCAATAAATAGGAAACCATTATCTCCATTTCTCCTGTAGCACGAATAGATAAAGATCAACTATTCATCGAATTCACTTTATCAATTTAGATACGTTATCACATTTATTAATAGGACTATGCACATTATTTTCTATTTAAAAACCAAAAATGATAAAATCTTTCGACTTGTTCACGCTTTCATTATACAACGAAAGGAAACCGTCTAAAAGACTAGACGGTTTCCAAAACGGAATTTTATTCTTACGCTTTACCGTTAGAACCGAACTCACGCATTTTACCAGCAACAGTTGCTTTAATAGCGTCGCGGCCAGGTCCAATAAATTTACGAGGATCGTAAACTTCTTGGTCTTTGTTTAATACTTCACGAACAGCTTTTGTAAACTCGATTTGGTTCTCAGTGTTTACGTTGATTTTTGAAGTACCTAAAGAGATAGCTTTTACGATATCAGCAGTTGGGATACCAGTACCACCGTGTAATACTAAAGGTACGCCAGTGAAGTCACGAACTTGTTCCATTTCAGCGAATCCTAAGTTAGGCTCACCTTTGTAAGGACCGTGTACAGAACCTAAAGCTGGAGCTAGGCAATCGATACCTGTTGCTTCAACAAGGTGCTTACACTCTGCTGGGTCAGCGTAAATTACGCCTTCAGCGATTACGTCGTCTTCTTGTCCGCCAACTGTTCCAAGCTCAGCTTCAACAGATACGTTACGAGCGTGTGCGTATTCTACTACTTGTTTAGTAGTTTCAACGTTTTCTTCGAATGGGTGGTGAGAAGCGTCGATCATTACAGATGTGAAACCTGCATCGATTGCTTCTTTACATTTTTCGAAGCTTGAACCATGGTCAAGGTGAATCGCTACAGGAACAGTGATGTTCATTTCTTCGATTAAAGCTTTAACCATAGCTACAACTGTTTTGAAACCAGTCATATGACGAGCTGCACCCTCAGATACACCTAGGATTACAGGAGATTTTTCTTCTTCCGCAGCAGCTAAGATAGCTTGAGTCCACTCTAAGTTGTTCATGTTGAATTGACCAACTGCGTATTTTCCTTCTAGTGCTTTGTTTAGCATTTCTTTCATAGAAACTAAAGGCATGGTGAATCCTCCTAAAAAACGTTTTTTGTATCCGATAAGTTCTTATCGCTGGTAGTATGACCAGAATAAGGTAAAATATGTATATCTACATACCGGACTTTTTTCTACACTCAATAGGATAACAACTTGTACTCAAAAACTCAACCGTATTCACCTGCACAATAGTCCATGTAAACGCTTTTTTCCATATTTTTTATAAAAAATTCATTTTTACGCCTCTACAGCGAGCTCATTTCTCACAGCTTGACGAATTTCATCAATATCAAATGGTTTAGCAAAATGCATTAAAGCTCCTAAATCTTTTGCTTCTTGGATCATATCAAGCTCTCCATAAGCAGTCATTAAAATGACTTTAATACTCTCATCAATTTCTTTTACATGCTTTAAAATCTCTATACCATCCATGCCTGGAATTTTCATATCTAACACTACTAAATCTGGATTATCTTTTTTCACGATATCTAAAGCTTGAAATCCATTCGCTGCTTGGAATGTCTGATAACCTTCTTTTTGGAACACTTCATGTAATAACACACGAATCCCATATTGATCATCAACAATTAAAATTTTACCTTCCATAATTCCCAACCTTTCTGTGTAAGTACAAGATTTAAAGCTTCTTATATCTTAACGATTTATTTTCGCTATTCTTTGGCAAATTCCTTCCTATTCTTTCTTATTTTACCGTTTCCTATTTTGTTATGCTACCCTACGATTTCACCTTTCTAAAAAAATAAACTATAATGAAAGCCGGCAAGCACGTACGAAGGGAGTAATATTATGTTAAAAATTTTTTCAACTCAATTAAGTGGTTATTTCTCCAAAATTTCTCAAAAAGAAGAAATGAATATAGAAGATAGCGCTCGTTTACTTGCTCAAGCACTAGTTGGCGATGGTTTCATTTATTTATATGGTACAAATGAAATGGAGGGCGTTGTTGCCGAAGCACTATTCGGTGCTGAACCAATGAAGCAAGCAAAACGCTTATTTGAAAATGGTAAAGAAGCAGACGTAACCTCTGCGGATCGTGTACTTCTTATTAGCCGTTTTTCAACAGATGAAGCGGTTGTAGAAATTGCAAAAAAACTACAAGAAGAGGGACACTCTATTGTCGGCATTTCTGCTCTTCAAGAAGGTACGGAATCACTGGAACAATATACAGACGTACATATTGATACAAAACTGTTAAAAGGTCTTATTCCAGACGATGAAGGTAATCGCTACGGGTTCCCAAGCTTAATAGTAGCTTTATTTGCTTATCACGGAATCAAATTTACAATTGATGAAATGTTAAATGAATATTAAAAAAAGCGCCTTATTTCAGGCGCTTTTTTTATTACTTGCTCTCTTTATTCGTAATAGAAGCTCTTACGAAGTCATGGAACAATGGTTGTGGACGGTTTGGACGAGAAACAAGTTCTGGGTGGAACTGTGCTGCCACGAACCAAGGGTGGTCTTTTAATTCAATGATTTCAACTAGACGGCCGTCTGGGCTTGTACCAGAGAATACAAATCCTTCTTTTTCCATATCCGGACGGAACTGATTGTTGAACTCATAACGATGACGATGACGCTCATACACAACCGGCTCATTATAAGCATTGTAAGCATTTGTTTCTTCAGCAAGCTTACATGGGTATAGACCAAGACGAAGTGTACCACCTAAGTCCTCTACATCTTTTTGTTCTGGTAATAAGTCAATGATTGCATATGGCGTATCAGGATTGATCTCAGAAGAGTTAGCACCTTCTAAACCTAATACATTACGTGCGAATTCGATTGATGCAAGTTGCATACCTAAGCAAATTCCTAAGAATGGAACTTTGTTTTCACGAGCATATTGAATCGCAACGATTTTACCTTCTACACCACGATCGCCGAAGCCACCTGGTACAAGGATACCATCTGTGTCTCCTACTAATTCTTGTACATTTTCTGCTGTTACGTGCTCAGCATTTACCCATTTTACTTCTACATCTGTGTCGAATGAGTAACCAGCATGACGAAGTGCTTCTACAACAGAAATATATGCATCTTGAAGTTCTACATATTTACCAACAAGAGCGATTTTTGTTTTCTTAGAAAGATTACGTACTTTGTTAACTAGCGCAGTCCACTCTGTCATATCTGCAGCTGGATTGTCTAATTTTAAGTGATCACAAACGATTTGGTCCATGTTTTGTTCTTGAAGAGATAATGGAACCGCATATAAAGTATCTGCATCGCGAGCTTCGATAACTGCTTTTGTATCGATATCACAGAATAATGCAAGCTTGTCTTTCATATCTTGAGAAACAGGCATTTCTGTACGAACAACGATAATGTTTGGTTGAATACCTAAGCTACGAAGTTCTTTAACACTATGTTGCGTTGGTTTTGTTTTCATTTCACCCGCTGCTTTTAAGTACGGGATTAACGTACAGTGAATGTACATTACATTGTCACGACCGATGTCGCTCTTAATTTGACGGATTGCTTCTAAGAATGGTAGAGACTCGATGTCACCAACAGTTCCACCGATTTCTGTAATAACAACATCCGCATTTGTTTCACGACCAGAACGATATACGCGTTCTTTAATTTCGTTAGTGATGTGAGGAATAACTTGAACCGTTCCTCCTAAATATTCACCGCGACGCTCTTTTTGAAGAACTGAAGAGTAAATTTTACCTGTTGTTACGTTGCTGTATTTGTTTAAGTTAATGTCGATAAAACGCTCATAGTGACCAAGGTCTAAGTCAGTTTCTGCGCCATCATCTGTTACGAATACCTCACCGTGTTGATATGGGCTCATAGTCCCTGGGTCTACGTTAATGTATGGATCAAACTTTTGAATCGTTACGTTTAAACCACGATTTTTTAAAAGTCTTCCAAGAGATGCTGCTGTAATACCTTTTCCTAAAGACGATACTACACCGCCTGTTACAAAAATATACTTAGTCATGAAAAAGCTCCCTTCTATTTTGCTGTTATATAATCACCGTTGCAAAGCGCAACGTATGTAGATAACACTGTATCCATCTTATTGTTAGACTCTTTTTATTTTCTAAACAAAAAACAAAAAAGAAAATTGCTCCCCTCATCACATAAAGTAATAAGTAGGGAGCAATTTTCTTTTATATTTACACTTTAAAAGTATTATCGTCCTTTTTTAAAGAGCCCAAAAATGATTCTACATGGACGATAATGAAAAGTCAAGAACTACAGTTCTTCCTCTTCTTCTTCTTCAGTTTCATCATACTCAAGTTCTTCTTCAGCGAAGTCGTCGTCTTCATCTTCTTCTAAATCATCAAGATCGTCGTCATCTCCGTCTTCATCTTCAAGAACCTTGTCCAAATCTTCTACATCATCTTCGTCGTCTGCATTTCCGTCTGCATCGTCAAAGTCATCTTCATCTTCTTCAATGTAGTCGTCAAAACCGTCTTCCTCAACTTTACGTTTCTTCTTCGGTTTTGGCTGCGGTAAGATTTCTTCATCAATTTGCTCATATGGGTACCAGCTGCGTAGTCCCCAACGATTTTCTCCTAAATTAATGAAACGTCCATCGATGTTTAAGTCTGTATAAAATTGTGCGAGTTTCGCATTAACTTGCTCTTGAGATAGTCCCAGCACTTGAGCGATTTCTTGAACCAACTCGTTGAATGTCGTTGCTTGTTTTTTATCCCCTAAAACGCTATGTACAACTTCAATCATTGAACATTCTTTTAGCTCTTCTGGTGAATATTGCTTAAAATCCACTTATGCGGCACTTCCTTTCATCAAATATAACCTTATATATAACGGCCTGCTTAAAAAAATCCATACTATTCATTATAAACAAAAGTCGCACAAATATGCTACAAAAAAAAACGGGAAACTTTTATATGGTAATAAAATTAATAATTTGTCTGTCCCTTATTTCGGAAGCATATGGGCCCCTTGCAATACATACCTAATTTGCATTTCTGTATATTCTTCGAGCGTATACAGTTTTTGCAGCGCCCAGCGTCTAAATCCCCACATCTGTCCTTGTATAAAAATATTATGGGCAAGAAGCTGTATTTCTTTTTTATTTAATGTAAATGTTCCATTTTCCGTACACTGTTCTAAAATATTCTCGAACATTCCTACCATTTGAAACTCCTTTTCTAATACATACGGAAGTGATTCTTTTGGTAAAAAGCGTACCTCTTGATACATTATCAATACTTCTTCCTGCAATTCGTCCATCACTTTAAAGTAATTCGTTATTGCTATCTTTAAACTTTCTATACTCCCTTTTTCTGTACACACTACTTCCTCTAATCGTTCTTTTACATGTTCATATATACTATCACAAACTAAATACAACACATCATCTTTTGTACGAATGTACTCATAAAGTGTCCCTATACTAAATCCAGCCGCTTTTGCAATTTCTCTCGTTGTTGTACGGGGAAATCCTTTTTGTTTAAACAGTTGCACCGCACCTTTAATCATTTGTTCACGTCTTAACGCAACTAATTTTTCATCTTTCACCGATGCATGTACATTATGTTTAACCATTCCCTTCACCTCTCTCTATTATTTTTTGGAAGGAAAAAGCGTAGGAAAATACCTACGCTTTCGTCCCTACTTCGTTAACATACGAGAAATTACAAGCCTCTGAATCTCTTGTGTTCCTTCGTATATTTGTGTAATCTTTGCATCTCGCATATAACGCTCTACTGGATAATCTTTCGTATAACCGTAACCACCAAATACTTGCACCGCTTCAGTCGTCACCTTCATCGCTGTATCCCCTGCAAATACTTTTGACATCGCTGATTCTTTTCCATACGGAAGCCCTTCTGATTCAAGCCAAGCCGCTTGATATGTTAAAAGGCGTGCCGCTTCTACATCTGTTGCCATATCCGCAAGTTTAAAGCCAATCCCTTGCTGCGCCGCAATTGGTTTTCCAAATTGATGGCGCTCCCTTGCATATTCTACAGAAGCATCTAAAGCCCCTTGTGCAATACCAACAGCTTGCGCCGCAATACCGTTACGACCTCCATCTAATGTTTGCATCGCAACTTTAAATCCTTGCCCCTCTTCTCCAAGTAGATTCTCTACCGGAATACGGCAATCTTCAAACATAATTTCAGTCGTTGGTGAAGAGCGAATCCCTAGCTTGCTCTCCTTCTTCCCAACTGAAAATCCCGGTGTATCACTTTCTACAATAAATGCACTCGTACCGCGCTGCTTCGATTCAGGATCAGTTAGCGCAAAAACAACATAAATATCAGCAATACCGCCATTTGTAATGAAAATTTTTGATCCATTTAAAATATAATGGTCGCCATCTCTTTTTGCGATTGTCTTCATTCCACCAGCATCCGATCCAGATCCTGGCTCCGTTAAGCCGTATGCACCAATTTTCTTCCCTTCAGCCATCGGTCGTAAAAACTTTTGCTTTTGTTCTTCTGTCCCAAATTTAAAAATTGGCCATCCCGCAAGTGAAGTATGCGCAGATAGTGTTACACCTGTTGAAGCACAAACTCGAGATAATTCTTCAATCGCAATTACATACGCTAAGTAATCGCTTCCAATTCCGCCGTACTCTTCGGGCCATGGAATACCGGTTAAACCAAGCTCTGCCATTTGATCAAATAACTCTCGATCAAATCGCTCTTCCTCATCACGCTCAGCTGCTGTTGGTGCTACTTCATTTTTAGCAAAATCTCGAACCATTTTTCTTATCATTTCATGTTCTTCTGATAGTTTAAAATGCATCTCCGTCTCCCCCTCGCCCTTTTATAAAGCACGGCTAATAACAAGTTTCTGTATTTCACTTGTTCCTTCATATATTTGCGTGATCTTCGCATCACGGAAAAATCGTTCTACTGGATATTCTTTCGTATAACCGTAACCACCAAATACTTGCACCGCCTCAATCGCGACTTCAACCGCTGTCTTAGAAGCAAATAATTTCGCAATAGATGCTTCTTTACCGCATGGTAATCCTTGTGCCCTAAGAGACGCCGCTCTATATACGAGTAACCTTGCTGCTTCGACACTTGTTGCCATATCTGCAAGCTTGAAGCCAATCCCTTGCTGCGCCGCAATTGGTTTCCCAAATTGTTCTCGTTCTTTTGCATAATCAATCGCACATGCAAGCGCCGCTTCAGCAATTCCTAACGCCTGTGCACCGATTCCAATTCGCCCAACATCTAAATTCGCCATCGCCACCTTGAATCCTTGTCCTTCTTCCCCAAGTAAATTCTCCGCTGGCACTTTCATATCTTCAAAAGTAAGTTGTACTGTACGAGAACCGAGGAGCCCCATCTTATGTTCATCTTTTCCGATGATTAAACCAGGTGTATCTTTCTCTACTATAAATGCAGAAATACCACTTTTCCCTGCCTCTGGATTTGTAGAAGCGAATACAATGTATGTACTTGCTTCACCACCATTTGTAATAAACACTTTCGATCCATTAATAATATAATGATTGCCTTTTTTGACAGCTCTTGATTTCAAACTCCCTGCATCTGATCCTGCATTTGGCTCTGTTAAAGCAAATGCGCCTAAATATTCCCCGGTTGCAAGTTTAGAAACATATTTTTTCTTCTGTTCTTCTGTTCCGAAATATAAAATCGGATTCATTCCAACTGACGTATGTACAGCTAAAATTACACCAACTGTTGCACTTACCTTTGAGATTTCCTCAATGGCTAGAATATAAGAAATAAAATCCATTTCTGCCCCGCCGTATTTTGCAGGCGCTGGAATACCCATTAATCCAAGCTCACCCATCTTTTGCAAAATCTCTTTCGGGAACACCCCTTGTTCCATACTAGGAACAAAGGGAGCAATTTCCTTCTGTGCAAAATCCCGAACCATTTTCCTCATCATTTGCTGCTCTTCATTAAAACGAAAGTTCATATATTCCGCCTCCATTTGCTATATATCCTTTAAATAATTTGGTAAGACCACTATTTTGTAACAAAAGGGGCATTTATTCGTAAACGTAGAATCCACGACCTGTTTTACGCCCTAACCATCCTGCATTTACATACTTACGTAATAACGGACATGGGCGATATTTACTATCTCCTAATCCTTCATGCAACACTTCCATAATGTATAAACACGTATCTAAACCGATAAAATCAGCGAGTGTCAAAGGCCCCATCGGATGGTTCATACCAAGCTTCATGACCTCATCAATTGCTTCTTTCGTCGCTACACCTTCGTATAACGTATAAATTGCTTCGTTAATCATCGGTAGCAAAATGCGGTTTGATACAAAACCTGGGAAATCATTTACTTCAACTGGCACTTTCCCAATTTTTTTCGTAATATCTTCAATTGCTTTATATACTGCATCATCTGTAGCCAAACCACGAATAATCTCAACAAGCTTCATAACTGGAACTGGATTCATAAAGTGCATGCCGATTACTTTTTCCGGACGCTTCGTTACCGCTGCAATTTCTGTAATTGGCAGAGATGACGTATTTGTCGCTAAAATTGCGTGTTCTGGAGCAATTTCATCTAGATTCGCAAAGATTTTCTTTTTAATATCCATTTTCTCAACAGCTGCTTCAATAATAAGATCCGCTTCTTTCACACAATCTAAATCAAGCGTTACTGTAAGACGATTTAATGTCGCTTCCTTCTCTTCTTCCTTCATGCGTCCTTTTTCTACTTGGCGCGCTAAGTTTTTCGTAATGATAGCCAATCCTCTATCTAATTGCTCTTGTTTTAAATCTTGTACCTTCACGTCATATCCTGCCATTGCACATACTTGTGCAATTCCTGATCCCATTTGCCCTGCACCAATTACAACAATGTTTTGTACACCCATTTTTTCTTCCCCCTTAATTGTTAATAAATTTTATACCCTCGAACTTTAATTAGTGAACTTCAATCATCACTGCGTCCCCTTGACCGCCACCGCTACAAATCGATGCAATTCCAATTCCGCCGCCGCGCTGCTTAAGTGCATGGATTAGCGTAACGATAATGCGCGCTCCGCTTGCTCCAATTGGATGGCCCATCGCTACCGCGCCGCCATTTACATTCAATTTTTCTGGATCAATTCCTGCGATTTCTGTACTTGCAATTGCTACCGCTGCAAATGCTTCATTAATCTCGAATAAATCGATGTCTTCAATTGTCTTGCCTGTTTTTTCAAGCAATGCGTTAATTGCATAACCTGGCGTTCTTGGGAAATCTTTAGATTCCACTGCAATTGCTGTATGCGCCAAAATTGTCGCTAATGGCTTTCTTCCTTCTTGCTTCGCTCTGTCTTCGCTCATTAACACAAGTGCGGCACCACCATCGTTTAGTCCTGGCGCATTACCAGCTGTCACTGCCGCTGTCTTATCAAATACAGGTTTTAACTTTGCTAACTTTTCAATCGTTGTATCTTCACGTGGCGCCTCATCCTTTGCAACAACAATAGGATCACCTTTTCTTTGCGGGATCGTTACTGGTACGATTTCCTCTTCAAAACGTCCTTCTTTATGCGCTGAAACCGCACGCTGATGGCTACGATATGCCCATTCATCTTGCGCTTCGCGAGAAATTCCATCTTCCTTCGCAACTTCTCCGCCATAAACACCCATGTGTGTACCTGAAAATGCGCATGTTAAACCGTCAGCAACGTTTAAATCAATAACTTCGTTGTTGCCCATTCTGTATCCCCATCTTGCTCCGCGTAAAATGTAAGGAGTGTTACTCATCGACTCCATACCGCCAGCTACAATCAGTGATTGATCGCCAGTACGAATAATTTGATCCGCTAACGTAACCGCACGAAGTCCTGATGCACAAACTTTATTCACTGTTTCCGTCTGCACTTCCCAAGGGATTCCAGCAGCCCTTGCAGCTTGACGCGATGGAATTTGCCCCTGCCCCCCCTGAATAACCGTTCCAAATATAACTTCTTCAACATCACTAGCCGCAACATTTGCTCTTTCAAGCGCTGCTTTAATTGCAATTCCTCCAAGTTCCGTCGCTTTTACATCTTTTAAAGATCCTCCAAATTTTCCAACTGGTGTTCTTGCAGCACTTAAAATAACTGTTTTACTCATGTTTCTTTCCCCCATTTCTTTTTTTAACACTGAGCGCTCGCTCGGTATCCCTACGTTGAGAAGAGGTGCAATCATTGCACCTCTTTCTAAAGTTGTATACATTCTTATAAACTACATCGCTTCTTTTTTCTGTCCGATAACAGATCGTTCTAAAATCTCTGTCACATCAAGAGTTTGAACTTTCTCTTCTACCTCTTTCGCTTTCGTTCCATCACTGATCATCGTTAAGCAATATGGACAACCTGTACCGATAATGGATGGCTGTACAGCTAATGCTTGTTCTGTACGAGCAACGTTAATACGAGAACCTGTTGTTTCTTCCATCCACATTAAGCCACCACCTGCGCCACAGCACATTCCAGTTTCACGGTTACGTGCCATTTCTACAAGATTCACTCCAGGAATCGCTTTCAAAATATCACGTGGCGCTTCGTACACTTCGTTGTATCTTCCTAAATAACAGGAATCATGGTACGTAACTGTTTCTTCAATAGCGTGAACAGGCTTTAAGCGTCCTTCTTTCACCCACTGAGCTAACAATTCTGTATGATGATAGACTTCTGCTTGCAAGCCAAAGTCCGGATACTCATTTTTAAATGTGTTATAAGCATGAGGATCAATCGTAACGATTTTCTTCACTCCTGCCTTTTCAAATTCTTCGATATTCTTTGTCGCCATCTCTTGGAATACAAATTCATTTCCAAGGCGGCGTGGTGTATCTCCAGAATTCTTTTCTTTATTACCGAGAATTGCGAATGAAATGCCTGCTTCGTTCATTAACTTCGCAAACGATATCGCAATCTTCTGACTACGATTGTCGTATGATCCCATTGAACCAACCCAGAATAAATACTCGAATTCCTCCCCAGCTTTTGATTTTTCTTTTACAGTTGGAACTGTTACTTCGTCATCACCTTGGCGCCATGTTTCACGCTCTTTACGGTTCAGACCCCACGGATTCCCTTGACGCTCGATATTTGTCATCGCGCGTTGTGCTTCCGCGTCCATTTTTCCTTCTGTTAAAACGAGATATCGACGTAAATCAATAATTTTGTCAACATGCTCATTCATAACTGGACATTGATCTTCACAGTTACGACACGTTGTACATGCCCAAATCTCTTCTTCTGTAATAACATCTCCGATTAAACTCGGATCGTAAGCGAGAGTTGTAGCCGCTGATTCTTGTTGTCCTTTTCCAGCTGCCATCATCGCTAACTGATTTCCTTGTGTATTATTAAAGGCAACTACTGGAACCCACGGTGCTTTTGATGTTACCGCAGCTCCTTTATCAGTTAAATGATCACGAAGTTTTAAAATTAAGTCCATCGGCGATAACATTTTTCCTGTTCCTGTTGCCGGACACATATTTGTACAACGACCACACTCTACACAAGCGTATAAGTCAATAAGTTGATTTTGTCTAAAGTCTTCAATTTTACCAACACCAAATGTTTCTTGCGTTTCATCTTCAAAATCAATCTTTTCAAGCTTCCCTGGGTTTGAAAGACGACCGAAGAATACATTAGCTGGTCCCGCAATTAAATGCGCATGTTTTGATTGTGGAACATAGACTAAAAACGTTAACAAAATTAGTAAATGCACCCACCAAGAAAAATAGAACACTGAAATGGCTACGGTTTCATTTATCCCGCTAAAAACGTAAGCGATTGCAGAAGCGATTGGTTCACTCCATGAAAGCTCCTCGCCATGCCATATAAGTCCCATACCGTTACCAAGTAGCACAGAAATCATTAAGCCACCGATAAAGATAAGAACAAGACCTGATTTGAAGTTACGTTTTAAACGAACAAGCTTTTCTACATAACGTCTATGAAAAGCCCAAAATACTGCAATTAAAATAACAAGTGTGACAATTTCCTGGAAGAATGTAAATGCAGGGTATAGTGGTCCAAGTGGAAGATGTGATCCTGGTGCGAGTCCTTTCCAAACGAAGTCAATTGCTCCAAATTGGACAAGAATAAATCCGTAAAAGAACATAACGTGAATGATGCCGCTTTTCTTATCTTTCAGCAGCTTTTTCTGACCGAAAACATTGACCTTAAGGAGATCCCAACGCTCTTTAAAACGACGGTCAAATTCAATTTTTTTTCCTAATTGTATGTAGGCCATTCTCGTCCGTATAAGATATACAAACAAATATCCTGCATAAGCAATAACAGCAATGGCAGCCAGCCAATTAATGATCAGTAAGCTATTCATTTTTATGCTACCCCTCTCTTTGTAAGCCCTCTTTCTTTTTTTGAATCTTCAAAAATATATAATTTTCTGAATTATATCCCCTATCCCCATTATATAATGAGTGAGCATTCAGTCAAC
The DNA here is from genome assembly GCF_058792475.1 of Bacillus sp. MT94. Classification (NCBI taxonomy): domain Bacteria; kingdom Bacillati; phylum Bacillota; class Bacilli; order Caryophanales; family Bacillaceae; genus Bacillus; species Bacillus sp. MT94. The sequence goes on from NZ_JBXAEZ010000004.1 coordinate 428,805, forward strand.
AGTTTTTTGTTATAGAACAACACATTTTTTCATAAAGCTGTTTATTTCGGTGAAACTATAAAGTGAAACTTTAATCAGTAGGGGTGGTTCATCCCCCACTGATTATTAGTTGAACCAATCGGGATTTTACGGGCAGTTGATTTCCAAACTAACTTCTACTTATTCATCAGTTTTTGAGGTGAGAAGCTTACTGCCCGTTAAAGCGGGGTAAAGTGAAACTTTAATCAGTGCAACATACTATCATCTGATGAAATTTATAATAACAGCCGTGCTACCCGTATCATTTGTAACACACTGAAGGTGAAAAGAATGCGAAGGAGGGAATTCACTGATGCTCTACTTATCTCTTTTGTTAATATCCGTTGCTCTTTGGATTATAATTGATCTTTCATACGGGAGATTTCTTCATTTAAAACGGGTAAGCTCTCGCACTTTCCCTTTACGTCAAAGTGATTTTCACCTTTATACATACGGGAAAGATTTATATGACGCTTTATTTACTGATATAAAACAAGCACAGCACCATATTCATATTTTATTTTTCATTGTAAAAAATGATAAAATCAGTCGCGAATTTTTAAAGTTGTTGATTGATAAGGCTCAGGAAGGAATTGAAGTACGACTTTTACTTGATCGATTTGGCAGCCATTATTTATCAAACGAAGCTATTCGCTCCCTGCGAAAACACGGTGTATCTTTTTCATTTTGTCATAAGGTAAAATTTCCTCTGCCTTTCTTTTCTGCTAATCAAAGAAACCATAGAAAAATTACAGTGATTGATGGGAAAACTGGCTATATCGGGGGATTTAATATCGGCGAAGAGTATCTGGGGCATAATGAATATTTAGGATTATGGCGAGACTATCATTTACGTCTTACAGGAGAAGGGGTTCAAGATTTACAAAAGCAATTTTTGCATGACTGGTTTGATGATACGAAACAGAATTTATTGGATGCTTCTCTTTATTTTCCAAAACAAAACCCAGGTACCATACTGCATCAATTTATTCCGACTGATGGTGCTTATTTACAGCATACTTTTTTACATTTAATTAACGGAGCAAAAAAAGAAATCTGTATCGGTACACCATATTTCATTCCTGGAAAAAAAATTATGAATGCCTTATTAAAAGCAAGAGAAAGAGGGGTTCAAATCACAATTCTTGTTCCAGAAAAAGCTGATCACCCTCTCGTTCGAGAAGCAAAATTCCCGTACTGCCGAAAATTAATACAGGCTGGTTGCAATATTTATGCATTTCAACAAGGTTTTTTTCACGCCAAAATTATTATAGTGGATGATGATATTTGTGATATCGGAACAGCAAACTTTGATATGAGAAGTTTATATATTAACCATGAAATAAACTGCCTGTTATATAGTAAACATTTCGTTCAAACAGTAAAAAATAAATTCCATAAAGACCTAAAGAATGCATCCATACTTTCCTATAGCGATGTAAACCCAACTTCTCTTATCGATAGAGGAAAGGAATGGATTGGAACAATGCTTGCTTTCTTTTTATAGGAAAGACAATGAATAAAAGAGGTGTATCTTATATGATTATGCGGTTTGGATATGTCTCACATGCAATGGCACTCTGGGACTGTTCTCCTGCCAAAACAATGACGTTTACAAGCTTTAAGAAACTCAGCAAGCAAGAGCGAGAAGACAAACTGTACCATGTTATAAGGCAAAATTTAGAGCACACAATACGTATCCTACATTACAATATAGCGCATGAAATCCCACTATATCGCCTATCGTCTTCAATCGTCCCACTTGCAACACATCCCGAAGTCGAGTTTGACTATATTGGGGTATTCACACCACTTTGGCGTAAAATAGGAGCTTTAATTAAAGAACACAATTTACGAATAAGTTTTCATCCAAATCAATTTACGCTATTTACAAGCGACAAGCCACATATTACTACTAACGCTATTACGGATATGACTTATCATTATAAAGTATTAGATGCTATAGGCATTGCAGATTCCTCTTACATTAATATTCATGTAGGTGGAGCCTATGGAAATAAAGAAAAGGCAATTGAGCGCTTCCATGAAAACATAAAAAAACTTCCTGCACATATAAAAAAACAAATGACTCTTGAAAACGATGATAAAACATATACAACTTCTGAAACTTTATCAATTTGCCAAAAAGAAAATATCCCATTTGTATTTGATTATCATCATCATATGGCCAATCTTTGCGAGGAACCACTAGAAGAGTTGCTTCCTGCAATTTTTGAAACTTGGTCACATACAAATATCTCTCCTAAAGTTCACATTTCCTCTCCGAGATCGGAAAAAGAATTTAGGGCTCATGCTGAATATATCGATTTAGAGTTTATCAAACCCTTCTTACACGTTGCAAAAAAAAACAATCATAATTTCGATATTATGATTGAAAGTAAACAAAAAGACTTAGCACTATTCCAATTAATAGATGAACTTTCTGCTATAAGAGGAATTAAAAGAATAAGTGGTGCAAAGTTACAGTGGTAAATTGTAACTTTGCACCATTTTTTCAAAAAAGTAATTTTTATAGTAAAAAACATCCTATTTTATATGCTATTATTTAAATTAGCATTCCCCCGAGATTCAACTTTATTGAAACGGAGTCATAATATGATTAGTCAAAAAAAGTATGTACAATTTGTCATAATATACATATCTATATTTGCTCTTTGGATACTCTTTATTCCAAATGAGTCGCATATAAAGGAAATTGGGATTCTTTTCTTATTCTGTTTCGCTGCACTTTTTTCTTGCCACTGTTTATATAAAGCTATTAAGAAAATGAAACGCAGTGATAAACTATTTTGGATTTTATTACTATGTACTTGCCTATGTGGATTAGTTATGGAGATAACCCTATTTCTTAGTTCACTTTCCATACATGATCAATCTATATTTTCATATAAAGCATTGCCTTTTTTTATCATACAATATATTTTGCTCTTTGTTGGATTTGCTATAAAGTTTATAAAGAATTACTCTATTAAGGGGCTTTCGCAATTTTCATTCGATAGCATCTTTATTATTATTATGAACATTTATTTCACCTTAACTTTTATCTTAGATCTTTCAAGTTTCCGCATGTTAACAAAGGATACTTGGATTTTAATTGGGTATTTCATTGCACAATCATTAGTAATTTACGCCGTTATTAGCCTATATAGAAGAGAACAATATTCTTCTAGTAGAATCGCATTAATTATTGGTTTCACTATTATACTCGTATACGGTTATATTCATCTATTTCAATTGAATTTTGGGATGAAAACTTCTGCTGAAATTAATTATTTAATACACACTGCTTCTATTTTATTAATTGGACTTTCTTCCATACTATATATTTTAGATAAACCAATGCAGCATGAAACGAAAGCAAAATATTATCGATTCGATTATGTACGTTTTATACTACCTTATTTTAGTATAATTATTACTTTTTCTTTTATTATCATTCAACCTTGGGATGATAAGTTCATGTTAATCGGTCTCGTATTATCACTTATTTTGTTATTCTTGCGGCAACTTTACATGTGGAAAGATAATCAAGCACTAATCCATACATATGAACAGTTGACTACACAACTAGAGGATGAAGTTGAAGAAGGTGCATTTGCATTATCAAAAAGTGAACAACGTTATAAATCTTTATTCGAGGACCATCCCGATGCCGTTTTCTCTTTAAATATGAATGGCATTTTTCAACAATCTAATAAGGCATGCGAAAGCTTATTTACTGCCTATTATTGCGAAGTGGCAAGCTATTCTCTGGTACACTTCATTGATTCAAAAGACCACGAACTACTAAAGAAGGCTTTACAAATTACAAAGGAAGGTAGGCCACAAACGTTAGAAGTTCGTACAAAAGAACAAGAAGGCTATTATTATTATCTCCATATTACACTTATCCCTACTTTTATAAACAAAGAAGTGGTCGGAATGTTTGGGATAGCTCGTGATATCACCACTTTATATGAAAAACAAAAACAAGTAGAACATTTAGCCTTTCACGACGCACTTACTGGATTACCAAATCGCCGAAAGTTCGAAAAAGATTTAAAAGCCACTTTAAATACAGCTCAAACTAACGCCAATGATGTCGCCGTCATATTTCTTGATTTAGATCGATTTAAAAAAATTAACGATAGACTTGGTCATGACGTCGGAGATTTATTATTAATTGAAGTAGCAAAAAGATTACGCGGTTGCTTGCGTTCAAAAGATGTCGTCGCTCGCCAAGGTGGAGATGAGTTTACAATTCTATTACCAGAAATGTACTCAGAAAAAAGTGCAATTTTTATAGCTGAACAGATTTTAACTATTTTAAACAAACCATTCTTCATTCAAGGCGAAGAACTCTCTATTACACCAAGTATCGGAATTGCGATGTACCCTGATTATGGAACTGATGTAAATGAGTTAATGAAAAATGCTGATATGGCTATGTACCGTGCGAAAGCAAATGGAAAAAACAGATTTGTTTTCTTCTCAAAAGAAATGAGTATCGCTCAAAATGAAATTCAATTCTTAGAAGGTGAACTTTCAAAAGCATTACAACAAAATGAATTTTTCCTTGAATACCAGCCACAAGTAAGCACAAAAACAAAACAAATTATCGGTTTTGAAGCATTAATACGTTGGAAGCATCCAAAACTCGGTATCGTATCTCCGGCCCAATTTATCCCCCTAGCAGAGGAAACTGGTTTTATTATTGAACTTGGTAATTGGATTTTACGTACTGCCTGTTTAGAGGCAAAAAGATGGCATAATCAAGGTTTTTCTCACTTAAAAGTTGGTGTGAATTTATCTGTTGTTCAATTTAACCATGCAGATTTAATCCCAACTATTTCAAAGGTGTTGGAAGAAACAGAACTGAAACCAGAAGCACTAGATATTGAAATTACGGAAAGCATCGCAATTAATCAAAATCAATCTGTAGTTGCAAAACTAGAACAACTTCAAAATCTCGGTATTCAAATTTCAATCGATGACTTTGGAACTGGTTATAGTTCTTTAGCTTATTTAACAAAATATCCAATCAACACATTAAAAATTGCTCGAGAGTTTATTTGTGGAATTACAACTAGTCCTTTAGAAGAAGCAATTGTCTCTTCCATTATTACACTATCAAAAGAATTAAATTTAGAAGTGATTGCAGAAGGTGTAGAAACAGAAGAAGAATGGGAATTTTTACATAAACAAAATTGTGATCACATTCAAGGATTCTTTATTAGCAAACCTGTTTCTAGTAAAGACGTTTGGATGTTACTCCATAAAAAAACAACCGTCTAAATAAGGCGGTTGTTTTTTAAAACTCAAAAGGTAAATCTGCAGCTACTTGTACCTCTTGATCATTATGAGAAATTATTTGACTTTTCTCTAATGCTGTATCACCTAATGAAATACCCCATGCCATTGCTAACGTTAATAAACTACCAATAAGTAATTTCTTCATATTCCATCACCCACATTTTTTACTTTTAATATATCATGAAAATTTATTCACATTGTATGCAATTATGCATATCCACTTTTTAGGTTGTTTATCTGCTGATTTTATTTACAAGCGCTTCTTTATATGCATGCATTTCTAATATATCAAAAAAGAAACTTGCCTTCTTATATGCATCTTCAATCTCTGCCTCTTCATACTCCAACTTCCTTAGGCATTCACCTCTTTGATAATATAGCTGTCCAATTAATGCCATACTATTAATTCGGCATGATATTTCAATCGCTTTATTTACTTGATAAAGTGATTCTTCATATCGATTATCTAAGTATAATGCTTTTGCATGATTATACCTTACCTTTACGTCAAATTCTTCATTATCATGCAATGCCTCTAATTGTTTTAATATTTGTTCAAATAAATCAATACCCTTCTTCAAATAGCCATTTTCAGCATAAATGTTTGCAATTGCGTTTTCAATATAAAGATTCTGATATACATCTATTCCTGTCAATTGTTGATTGAGCAATTTCTTTAATTCTAAAATACAATATTCGTAATCGACTTTTTTCAATACGTAAGCAGCTACATAATATTGCCATTGAAGAAATTGCTGGAATTCAGGATGATATTCTTCCTTTTTCAGCTCATTCCATACTTTATTATAAATTTCTTTATATCTTTTTTGCTTACAAAGCATAATGACTTGATCTTTAAACTGTTTTTTTCTTTCAATATCCGAATAAATGAGTACCTCATAAAAATGAATAATGGGAATTTGTAATTTTGCTGCAATACCTTGCAATATATCCATACTTGGGTATACTGCACCCGATTCAATTCTGCTTACTTCCGATTGATGACATATGTTCTCGGATAACTGTTTTTGTGTTAATCCTCTCAACACTCTAATTTTCTTAATTTCACTTCCTAATTTCTCTGCTTGCATACTTACTCACCATCCCATTATAACAATCTAATTTTTTAAGTTGTCATACCACTACAATAATGTGAATTCGACAATTTTTGATATGAAATAATGCATAATATATATAAAATTCGGCAAATTTTTCATACAATTCATCTCACATATAATAATAGATTAGGAGTGTTATAGATGAATTATAGAAAACTTGCCAGTGCTTTCGTTACATTCGGTCTTCTTTATCCTTTATCAACAGAAGCTATTCATGCTCAAAAATTGGACAAAAGTGAAGTAAAAGTTGAAATCGCTCAGCCTGGTTTAACAATCGGGAAATTAACACAACCTCAAAATGATACGAAAGAAAATATTGCTAAAAAATATTTAAAAGGTGAGGTAAATGGGGCTAAAGCTCAACAAGAACAAGTCACTACTGAAAAAAATGTAGATTTCCAACCTACAAATAAAGAAACCAAAGAAAATCAAACCGAAGTTCGCCTTGCACAAACATATAAAAACTATAAAGTATATGGCCAAGATCTCATTGTAAAAGTAGATAAAAATGGAGTGATCACAACTGTTAGTGGTAAAGTTGTTCAAAATTTAAATCAACAACCTAATCTTACTATAACAAATTTTTTGTCGAAAAATGAAGTGAAATCTAAATTACGCGATATAGTTCAAATTCCAAGTGATGCAGCTGAGACGGAATTCTCTAGCGAAACCGTTGTTTATAAGAAAAAAGATGGCTATTATACATTCGCAACTGTTATTACATTTACTTATGAAAACAATGAACAAATTATAAACGGCAATGCTATCGTTGATCTAAAAACTGGCGAAGTACTTTTCCAAGAAAAATTCATAAAAAACAAAGAGAACAAGACTATAAATCAAATAACATCACCTAGATTATCCCCTGCAAGTGAGCAAGGAACTGGGAAAAATGCACTTCAAGAAAACATCTCTTTCAATATTGCCAAAGGAACTGATGGAAAATTTTATTTAGCCGATTTATCACGCGGAAATGGTATTTATATTTATAATGCAAACTACGCCGATTCCCTCGGGGGATATAGTCAAGCTGGTTATCCAGGGACACTAATTTCAAGTAGTACTCCTAATTTTGCAGATAAAGAAGCCGCGGGCGCTATGAAGAACATGAGTGATATTTATGATTACTTTAAGAAAGAACATAATCTAAAAAGTTACGACAATAAAGATTCAAAAGTTGTTGCTAGTGTACACGGTTTTGATTCTACTGAAGTTAGTGATGGTTTAAAAGAAGACTATGTAAATGCATTTTGGCATCCTGCTTGGAACCAAATGGTATTTGGTGATGGTTTAGACGGAAAACTAACATCAGCTCTTGATGTAACAGCTCATGAATTTGGACATGCTGTATTCAGTGGCACGACGAAAAATAAAGTCGTGAGATATCCAAGCGCTGAAACATCTGCACTAAACGAGGGATTAGCAGATTTCTGGGGTACACAAATCGAATATTACGTAAAGAAAGATAAAGGAAACTGGATTATGGGCGATACATTAGGTGGCCTAACAATTCGTGATATCCCAAGGGAAATTGGTGACGGCGGCCATAAACTATATACAAATTTACAAGATTTCTATAACGATGGTAATAATCAAGAATCACACGTAAATTCTGGTATTATTAGTCACGTATTATATCAATTAGCTGAAGGTAAAACATATAACGGTGTTGCTGTTCAAAAACAAGGTAATGAAAAAGTAAGTAAAGTTGTTATGCGTGCATTGCAAAATTACGCAACTTCCGCTGAAGACTTTGAATCACTTCAATCTCACATCGTACAAGCTGCAAAAGATCTATATGGCACTGCCGTATCAAATGAATTTGCAAAGGCATTTGAAGCACATGGTTACAAGTCATTACAAAAAGTAAATCAAGTAATAGAAGTAAAATAAGTATAAAAAGAAGGTCACCTCTCATAGGTAACCTTCTTTTTACATCCAACCCTTTTCTTCCGCAATTGTAATTGCCTCAATTCTATTTTTCGCGTCGAGCTTCGTTAATACTTCAGAAATATAATTACGTACTGTACCCGGTGAAAGATAAAGTGCCTTCGCAATTTCGTTTGCCGTCTTTCCTTCTTTCGCAAGCAACAATACTTCCTTTTCGCGATCTGACAACGGATTTTGCTCCTGCCATAGGCCGAACATTAAATCTTGGGAGATCTCTCGCTTTCCCTTCATTACATTACGAATTGCTGCCGCTAAATCTTCACTTGGGCTATCCTTTAATAAATAACCGTGCACACCAGCTTTCATTGCCCTTTCAAAATATCCTGGCCTTGCAAATGTTGTTAAAATCATTACTTTACATAATGATTTTTCTTTCTTTAACGCTTCAGCAACATCTAATCCACTTTGAATCGGCATTTCAATATCCATAATACTTACATCCGGTTTTGACGATTTAATTAATTTTAGCGCCTCTTCCCCGTTTGCCGCTTGCCCAATTACTTCGATATCATCTTCTAGATCAAGTAGGGCCCCTAATGCACCACGAAGCATCCGTTGATCTTCTGCAAGAATAATTCGAATCATGCCCTCACCTCATCTTTTCCTGTTCTAATTACAACTGGAACTTTTACTGTTAACAACGTCCCTGGATTGATTGTACCTAGTTCAACAAATCCATCAATAAGAGCAATTCGTTCTTTCATGCCGCGGATACCATTTCCATCATGATTTTGATCTGTTAAACCGATTCCGTTATCTTTTACTTTCAAAATCAGCTCACCTTGCGATTCTAATACAGAAACTGTGCACCGCGTTGCCTTGCTATGTTTTACAACATTCGTAACAGCCTCACGTAAACACATCCCGACAATATTTTGTTCAATTGGTGATAACGAACTCGAGCTGGCTTCTTGCCTCACTTCTAATTCAATATTAGCTGCTTGTAAGATCGCTTTTATTTGCTCTAGCTCTTCTTCTACCGTAATCATACGCATATCAGAAATTAATTCTCTCAGCTGTTTTAAGGCTGTACGAGACGTTTGTGTAATTTCCTTCGCTTCCACACTTGCACGCTCCGGATTTTTCACAATTAACTTCTCTACAAGCTGGCTTTTCAAAGTAATAAGAGATAACGTATGTCCTAATGTGTCATGAAGATCTCTTGCAATCCGCTGCCGTTCTTCACGTTTTACTAAGTCTTTAATTTGCTCGTTTGCTTCATTCAGTTGGTTCTTTAACATCTTTTTCTGATTAAAATTGCGCATACCAAATGGCGTAAGAAGCATTAAAATAAACATCGGAACGATATTTACTAAACTTGTAGTTGTTAGTTGATTCATATTTACAAATAAAAATGCTCCAAGCATGATAACTAACGAACATAACAGCACTCGAAATACTTTCTTATTTGGCGCAAATCCCATCGCACTTGCTGTGAAAAAGCCAAAAAATATCATAAAAGGATTATAAAATAAAGCAAATAAAAAGATGAGTACCATTTGAATACACGCCCAAAAAACAAACGTCCTCTGAACAAAATAAAGCTGACGGTATGTGACGATAAAAATTATCAACATACCGCTTCCTATTACAAGCTTCCATCCTGATGCCTGCGCTAAGTGATAAATTGGAAATAATAGATAAACAAACCACATATACGGGAAGAATCCCATATGTTTCGGAAAAATCTCAATCCTCTTCTTCTCTATCATTTATACCGCTTCCTGTCTTTTTCTTATATATATTGATACTACAACAAATATAAGGAAATAACCTCCTAATACCGCGATATTTTCCCATCCAATTGATTTTCCAGCTACAATATCCCACGCACCACTTCCGAAATGGTATGTCGGTGTCCATTCACCAATCGTTCTTAATATTTTGGGGAATACTTCAATCGGCATCCATAACCCGCCAACTATAGCTAAACTCATATTTAAGATATTTGCTAAGCCAGCAGCTGCGTCCGCCTTCTTAATGGAACCTATTACTGTTCCTAATGCTAAAAATGGTGTTACCCCTAACAATAACCATAACCCCGCACCAATCCATTGCTCTACTGTTAACTCAACATGATTAATCAATATCCCTGCTATAAAAATAACTAAGATTGAAAAAGCATTCACCACTGTTTGGGCAATAATTTTAGCAGTTATATACGCACCCTCTGGAAGTGGTGTGATTTTCAAAAGATGTGTCCATCCTTGCCCTCTTTCCTGAGAAAGTCTCACACCGAAACTAAAGAGTGCAGTCCCTACAATACTGAAAGTTGCCATCGAAATTAAATAGTGTGCTTTCCACGCATCTCCGTTTTGTGGTACTTGAACAACATTTGTGAAAATGTAGTAAAACATAACAGGCATTAATAATGAGAAAAAGATAAATAATTTATTGCGAAATGTACGTAAAATTTCTATTTTACACTGCATCCATAACGCTCTCATGCGATTTCCCCCTTCTGATTTGCGACGAACTGTTCAAATGCTTCATCAAGGCTTCCACGTTCAACTGAAACATCTGTTACAGGTAAACTCCTTTGATAAATGGCTTTTAAAGTTGCATCCGTATCCTCTGTTGTTAAAATGAAGCGTCCTTCGTTTGACTTAACTTCTGTTACATTTGGTAATTCCTTTAGTAATTTTGTAGGAATGCTTTCCTTCGAGTAAAATGTGATTGTTTTTCGCGAAATCGTCGCTTTCATTTCGTCTGGTGTACCATCTGCGATAATCTTTCCGTTCGCAAATAATAAGATACGATTTGCTAAAGCATCTGCTTCTTCTAAATAATGCGTCGTTAAAATAATTGTTTTCCCTTCACTTGCTAACTTTCGAATCGTTTCCCAAAACATTCTTCGAGACGTAATATCCATTCCGACTGTCGGCTCATCTAAAAATAACAAATCTGGATTTCCCGCAAGTGCAAGCGCAAAATTCAACCTTCTTTTTTGCCCACCTGATAACTTCTCACATCTTTGCTTTCGCTCCGATTCTAAATTTGATAGCTGTAATAACGTTGCTTTCTCTACCGGATTCGTATAATAACTACGGAACAACTCAATTGCCTCTTCGACTGTAATACTATCAATGACACTTACTTCTTGCAGCATCGCACCGAGGCTATTACGAACATCTCTATGCTTTGGACTCTTTCCAAATATAAAGACCTTACCTTCTGTTGGGTCCTTTAATCCAAGCATCATCGACATCGTCGTTGTTTTCCCCGCACCATTCGGACCAAGTAACGCTACTATTTCCCCTTTATTTACATGAAATGAAACATTATTTACTGCGTTTTTATGTTTAAATGTTTTAGAAACACCATTTACTTCAATAATCTTTTCCATCTCTCCACCCCCGCTGTTTCTTATATTTACATTGTATTACTTGGAAAACTTAGGAAACAGTATGATGCGTCATGACATCGATATGACAATTGTCATGTATTCTTTATGAGAGGAATCAAGCTGCATACCGCAAGCGAGTAGCAGGACGAAAATAAACATGATACAATCGGTTAAGATATATATTCGAGGAAGGACAGTGGTTTTCATGATTATTCGTAATGAACAAGATTTAGAAGGCTTACGAAAAATCGGCCGCATCGTTGCGCTTGCACGTGAAGAAATGAAAAAAGAAGCGAAGCCAGGTATGACAACGAAAGAGCTTGATTTGATCGGTAAAAAAGTATTAGATGAGCATGGTGCTATTTCTGCACCTGAAAAAGAATATGATTTCCCAGGTGTAACTTGCATTAGTGTAAATGAGGAAGTTGCTCATGGTATTCCAGGAGATCGCGTATTAAAAGAAGGCGACTTAGTAAACGTCGATGTATCTGCTGCACTTGATGGCTATTATGCAGATACAGGTATCTCATTTGTTCTTGGAGAAGACGAAGCAAAAGAAAAGCTGTGCCAAGCAGCGGTTGATGCATTTTGGGCAGCAATGAAAAAGGTTAGAGCTGGCTCAAAACAAAATCAAATTGGTCGTGCTGTTTCAAACTTTGCACATAAAAGTGGATACAATGTTATTCAAAACTTAACTGGTCACGGCATTGGTCTTAGCTTACATGAAGCACCAAATCACATTTTAAGTTACTATGATCCAATGGATAATGCGCTTCTAAAAGACGGTCTTGTTATCGCTGTAGAACCGTTCATCTCTATGAAAGCTGATCATATTATTGAACGTGGTGACGACGGCTGGACATTCGTTACACCTGATAAAAGTCTTGTTGCACAATGTGAACATACCGTTGTCGTAACGCGCGGCGAACCAATAATTTTAACAGAAATCTAATACCAAAAACGGCTGTTTTGTAGATTTATTCCACATAAAACAGCCGTTTTTATTTTTGGGAAAATATGTGAAATACTGTTGAACTCTTTATCATTTAAGTATATAATCTTTAGCGGAGGTTACTTAAGCTTATCTTTACTAAAAAGATATTGTAACTAAGGAGTAAAACACCTTCTTTCTTATTGTTTAAACAGTCTCAAAAATGACCGTAGTAACGTGTTAGTCGAATATTCTGTAATTCTTATATTCCTCTAACAATGTAAGAAACTATCATCTTTCAACTTCGGTCCACTAATCGCACAACTCTCTTTAGACAAAATAAATGACTATTTTCAAAGTACATATTGTCTTCATTCTGACCAAAACCAACCCTATCTAGCTTTTTATCTCCACATAACTTTAAGGCAAAAATAAGCCTTCACAAAGGGATACACTACATTGGTTAGTATGTATCGTAAAACTTACCTTTATAACCATTCTTTTTTACTAGATATACATGAAAACTATCTCACATATAAAGGTCTGATATCATTCTTTATATCAGTATTTTTTTCGACATTTTTTGTCGAATTGTGTATATTTCCATAGAACTGTGTAAATATACATTGTGTTTTACGTTAAACAATTTTACTTTGAACATAATCCTACTTGTCTGAGAACGCGTATAGAAACGGAGGGATAGCAAAAATAAATAGCTTATAACAAATACTTTTAATATTCCATTTGTTCATGTGGAATAAGTCCCCAATGGACAAATGAATGTTCAGAGGAGGAAAAATGAAAAAACTTTTCAATGTATGTTTAATTGTATTCGTACTATTTTCGCAACTTGCTAGTTTTCCATACAATCAAGTAAAAGCGGAAACCTTAACAGGAGATTCCTTATTTGACACTGTTGAAATGAAAGATGCAACGAATCATATTATTGACGAAGCATTAAATCCTAAAAACTTAATAAAGATAGGATCAATCATTCACCTAGAATATGCTTGGTCAATAAAAGATCATCAAATTGCACAAGAAAAAGATGCAACAGTTCTTCAAATACCTAATGCATTAAAAGTAAAAAATGACCAACAAGGAAACTTAATGGCAGATCAACAAATTATTGGTCAATATTTTGTTACAGCAAACGATAACAAAATGAAAATAGTCTTTAACGATTCAGTAAAAGATTCAAAAGGTGTTAAGGGAAAAATTAAATTTGACACTGTATTCAATCCAGATTTAAAACCTGGCATAAAAGCCGTCCCACTCACTTTCCCTCTAGGTACAGTAGCTAAGACTATCTCAGTTCCTGTTCAAGTAGATAATCCTACTTCACCTACTATTAATAGTGATGATGCTAAGCAGACTACCGAAGAGCAAAAGAACGGTGACGCACAGCAACCTACTGAACAGCCAAAAGATGGTGAAACACAGCAGAAACCTGCGGAACAACCAAAAGACGGGAATCCTCAGCAGCCTGCGAAACAGTCAAAAGATGGTGAGACACAGCAGAAACCTGCGGAACAACCAAAAGACGGGAACACTCAGCAACCTGCGGAACAGCCGAAAGACGGGAATCCTCAGCAGCCTACTGAACAGCCAAAAGATGGCGGGACACAGCAACCTACTGAGAACCCTGGTGATAACACAACAGGGCAACCTGTTGAAAATCCAGACCCATCACCTAAGCAAATTAAAGAAAATATTTTAACAAGCGTAAAATTAACAGATAAAGACGGAAAACCATTTAATGATACAGATAATCGTCCAAATCCTGATTCTGCTGCCAATATCGATTTTACATGGGAAGTTTTAGAATCATTAAAAGTAAAAAAGGGAGATTACTATATTTTCCAACTTCCGGAATATTTTATCGTCCACAACACCATTACACAGCCTTTAGTTGATGGAACAGGACATGAAATTGGGACGTTCGTTGTTGACTTAAACGGAAAAGTAACTATGACTTTTAACGAGTACGTTGAAGACAATCCTAATATAGATGGTCATTTAAAAGTTGGTACGGAATTCAATAAAACAAAAATTAAAGGGACTACGGAACAAAAAATTCCTTTCCCAATTAAAGAACAAGATGTTATTATCGAGCTTGATTTCAAACCTAATGTAAAGAAATCTATGAATAAAAAAGGTATACCTGATAGACCGATTAATACGAATCAAATCAATTGGACAGTCGAAATGAACAAAACAAAAGACATTCTTACAAACGCTGTCTTCCAAGACAATATTCCAAATGGAGCCAGTCTCAATGAAGATTCTATTAAGGTTTATGAGTTAGAAGTAGATATTAACGGGAAAACGACTCGTGGAGCCGAAGTTAGTAAAGAAGAATATACACTCACTTCATCCTCCGATAAATTAAATATCGCTTTTAAAAATGAAACGAAAAAAGCATATCAAATTGAATATGCGACAAAAATTACTGACGAAAGTGTTACTAGTTTCAAAAATGAAGCAAAAGTATCCAGCAAGAATCAAGGAGATGTATCCGCAAATGCAACTGTAACTGTTTCACGCGGTACACATCTAGAGAAAACTAGTAAATATAATCCAAAAACACAAACAATTGAATGGACAATTACTTTCAACGGTGACCAAAGAGATATTAAACAATCTGATGCGCTTTTAAAAGACATCTTGGACAAATCTCATAAAGTTGATGCAAGTTCTATCGTGGTTAAAAATGCTTCTTATGATAATAACGGAAAACTTGTTACAGGTGACAACGCCACAAACTTTACTGTAAAAGAAACCGATGAGGGATTTGATTTACAATTTAATGAAGATATTAATAGTGCCTATGTGATTACTTATACATCGAAAGCCAAGAATGATGTTATACAAGATGGCGAAATCGAAAATACAATTATTGCAGATGGAAAATGGAGTAAAACAAACAAAGTTACATTACAACAACAAAACATCATAAAGAAACATAATAAAAATGCAAACGATACAGATTACAATAAGAAAACAACGAAATGGACAATTATTGTAAATGATAACAATTACGTGTTAAATGATGCTGTTATCACTGATACGTTTGACTATAGTGGACTTACATTACAAAAAGATAGTTTCAAAATTACTGATGGATCAACTGAACTGAAATTAGACTCTGATTACACACTTGATGTAACAGCTGACGGATTCAAAGTAACACTAGCTGGTAGTTATAAGTCTAATATGGATAAAACTTTAACCATCACGTACACAACAGACTTTAATTACGAGACTCTATCTAAAAAGGATGATAATAAATCATTCAAAAATACAGCTGAGTTATCATGGAAAGATATAAATGGGAACGATAAAAATAGTAAATCTCATGATAGATTCAATCCTGACGGCTATACAAAAGGAAACGGATTTAAATACGGTTCTTACAATGCCCAAACGAAAGAAATCAAATGGGACATAGGGTTTAACTATAATAACAGGACTATTAAAGACCCTTCTATCGTTGACGTACTAGAAAACAATCAAAAACTTATACCAGACTCCATTGAGATTCATCATATGGAATTAACTGGTGGTGCAGACGGTTATAAATTAGGGGCACTTGTTTCCCCTGACGAATATACGGTAGAAAATGCAACGAAAGATAATAAAAATACATTAACGATTCATTTTAAAAATGAAATTAAAACAGCGTACCATATCAGCTTTAAAACTTCACTTGCAGGTGAAGAAATTAATAAGCGCTATGATAATTACGCCAAATTAAAAGATGGATCGGAAACTATCGCCAATATTCATGGTGCATTCGAGATCAAAAATGGTGGTAGCGGCGTTACGAAAAAAGCAAAACAAAATGACAAGTACATTGATTGGAGCGTTTCTATTAATGCAAGTCAATCAACGATTGAAAATGCTGTCGTAACAGACGATCCGACAGACAATCAAATTCTCGATGAAAAGTCATTCCACCTATATGGGACAACAGTAGCCGTGGATGGCACTTTAACGAAAGATACAACAAACGAATTAAAAGAAGGAAAAGACTATAAACTCAAAATAACAACAGACAACAATACGGGGAAACAACAATTTACAATTGAATTTCTTCATACTATTGATCGAGCTTATATTTTAGAATACCGTTCACTCATTAATGCAGACAATAATGAAAAGGTAAGCAATAAAGCGAAGATTACTGGTAATAGTTTGAAATTAACAGAAACTGAAAAAATTGAAGAAATAGTAGTTAAAGTATCTTCTGGATCTGGAGGCGGTTCTGCTACTAAGGGACGCGGAAACCTTCAAATTAAAAAAGTAGATAATGCAGATCCAAATAAAATTTTATCTGGCGTAGTATTTACTTTATTCGATCGCACAGGTACAACTGCTATTCGAACAATTACAACAGACGACAATGGTATCGCTCAGTTTAACAACTTAAAACGCGATGAATATCTGCTTAGAGAAATGAAAACTCTTGATGGCTATGTCATTAGTAAAGAATTAAAAGCAGGTAAACTTGTTAAGCTTGGTGCAGAAGAAACTACAACATATACTCTTAAAAACGAGAAATTTGTTGGAAAAGTAGTACTTACAAAGACTGATGCTCATAACAAAGAAAAGCTTAAAAATGCAGTTTTCTCTCTGCTTGATCAAAACCATAATGTCATTCCTGAACATAAAGAATTAATAACAAATGATAAAGGACAAATTACTGTAGATAATTTAAAACCAGGAACTTACTACTTAAAAGAAATAAAGGCTCCTGAGCATTATCAATTAGATGATCGACTTATTGAATTTACAATCGAGGAAGATCAAACAACAGTAATTAATAAAGAGGCCCAAAACAACTTGATTAGAGGCTCAGTTATCCTAACAAAAGTTGATAAAGAGGGTAATACTTTAGAAGGTGCAGTATTTAGTGTACGGGACCGAAATAACAAAAGAATTCCTGGTTATACCAAATTAACGACAAATGGTAACGGACAAATCGAAGCGAAAAATTTACTTCCTGGAGAGTACCAATTTGTTGAAGAAAAAGCACCTGAACATTATGAAATAGATAAAAAACCGCTTAAATTTACAGTTGAAAAGAGCCAACAGAAAGCACTTACTGTTACAGCGACAAATCACCTCATTAAAGGTGGTGTCACTTTAACGAAAGTCGATGATGTCGATGGCACTGCCCTTGAAGGTGCTGTATTTAAAATTGTCGATGCGAATGACGAGAAACAAGTAATTCGTGAAAATATAAAAACAGGTTCAGATGGAAAAGTTACCGTTAAAGATTTAGAGCCTGGTGCTTATAAATTTATCGAAACAGAAGCTCCTAAGGATTATACGTTAAGTACAAACCCTATCGAGTTTACAATTGATAAAAGCCAACAAGCTCTTGCTACTGTTACGGCAAATAACAGCTTAAAAACGGGCGAGGTTGAATTATTAAAAGTTGATGAGTTTGGTGAGAAAAAACCACTAGAAGGTGCTGTATTCAAACTTGTCGATACAAATAATAATGACGTTTCCCCTCACACTAACTTAACTACTGATAAACACGGTAAAGTTAAAGTTAGTAACCTACGTCCTGGTACGTATAAATTTATTGAAATAGCTGCTCCTGAACATTACGTTTTACGAGCAGAACCTATTGAATTTACAATCGATAGAAGTCAGAAAGAAACTCTACTTGTGAAAGCTGAAAATGCTTTAAAACCAGGAGATGTTGAATTAACAAAAGTTGATGATATCGATGGTACAGCTCTTGAAGGTGCTGTATTTAAAATTGTTGATGCAAATGATGAAAAGAAAGTTATTCGCGAAAATGTAAAAACTGGTGCGGATGGTAAAGCTATCGCTACTGGCTTACGCCCTGGCGATTATAAATTTATCGAAGTAACAGCACCGAAGTATTACGACAAAAATACAAAACCAATTAAATTTACGATTACAGAAAGTCAAACAACTCAGGCTACTGTTACCGCTAAAAACAGCTTAACAAAAGGCGGTATTGAGTTAACAAAAGTGAATGCTGCAGATGAAAAGGAAACACTTGAAGGTGCAGTATTTAAAATCGTTAATAGAGATACTAATGAAGATGTTCGTACGGACCTTGTTACGAATAGTAAAGGAATGCTAGTTGTAGATGACTTACGTCCTGGTAACTATAAGCTTATCGAAACAAAGGCTCCAACTTATTACGATGTAAATGTAGAACCAATTGAATTTACAATCGAAAAAGGACAACAAAAACTCCTTCCACTTACATTTAAAAATAGTTTAACGAAAGGAAAAGTTAAACTTATTAAAGAAGATGATGTGGAAAGTAGTAAAGCTCTTGCCGGCGCTGTATTCACATTGCAAGATGCAACTGGCAAAGAAATTATGAAAGATTTAACAACAGATGATTACGGAGTGTTAGTTATTCCTGATTTAGCACCAGGGGATTATCAATTTATCGAAACAAAAGCACCTGAACATTATAAATTAGACAAAACACCTATTAAGTTCACAATTAAAAAAGGTAGTAAGGAAGATCTTCCTATCCCTGTTACTGTAAAAAATAGTTTACTTACAGGTGGCGTCACTTTAACAAAAGTTGATGATGTTGATGGCACTACTCTTGAAGGTGCAGAATTTATAATCGTTGACGCTCATGATACTAAAAAGGTAATTCGCAAAGGTTTAACAACTGATAAAAACGGTAAAATTTCTGCTTCTGATTTACGTCCTGGAGACTATCAATTTATTGAAGTAAAAGCTCCAAAAGACTATACCTTAAGCAAAGACCCTATTCCATTCACTATCGAAAAAAGTCAAAAAGAGAATATTACTGTTACTGCTACTAACAGTTTAAAGAAAGGTGCAGTAACATTAACAAAAATTGATGACATCGATCGTACGATGCTCGAAGGTGCAATCTTTAAGATTGTGGATATGAATGGTAAGGAAGTTCATACGAATCTTGTTACAGATAAAAACGGTAAAATTTCTGTTTCTGATTTACGCCCTGGAGACTATCAGTTCATTGAAACAAAAGCTCCTGAGCACTATGTATTAGATGAAACAACGATTCCATTTACAATTGAAAGAAGTCAAACGAAAGAGATCAATGTTACAGGCAAAAATGCTTTGAAAAACGGTAGCGTTGAACTAACAAAGATTGACGATATTGATATAACTACAAAACTTGCTAACGCCGTATTTAATTTATTAGATGCAGACGGAGAGCTAGTTAAAGAAGGCTTAAAAACAAATGATGAAGGTAAAATTGTTGTTGAAAACCTACGTCCTGGTACGTATCAATTCGTTGAAACAATTGCTCCTGAACATTACGATTTAGATAAAAAACCTATCGTATTTACAATTAAAAAGAGCCAAACTGAAACTCTTCATATCACTGCTACAAATGCTTTAACAAAGGGTGCAGTTAAACTTTCTAAAGTAGACGATGTTGATGGCACTGTTCTTAAAGATGCAGTATTTAAAATTGTTAATATGAACGGTGATGTAGTTCATAAAGACCTTGTTACAAATGAACAAGGAATAATCGAAATTAATGACCTACGTCCTGGTGATTACCAATTTATCGAAACGAAAGCTCCTAAGCATTACGTTTTAGATGAAACACCAATCAAATTCACTATTGAAAAAGGACAGAAGAAAGCTATTTCTTTAACTGCTACAAATAGCTTAAAACAAGGTAGTATCGAATTACTTAAAGTTGATGATTTAAACACTCAAACAAAACTTGCTGATGCGGTATTTAATTTACTGGATCAAGATGGCAAAGTACTTAAAACAGATTTAAAAACAAACAGTGAAGGTAAAATCGTTATCGAAAACTTACGTCCTGGTACGTATCAATTCGTTGAAATAACGGCTCCTGAACACTATGATTTAGACAAAAAACCAATTATATTTACAATTGAAAAAAGCCAAAAAGATATTGCTACCGTTACTATGAAAAATAGTTTAACAAAAGGCGGCGTGGAACTTTCTAAAGTGGATGACGTCGATGGCACTACTCTTGAAGGCGCAGTATTTAAAATTGTGGATATGAATGGTACTGTAATTCGCAAAAATCTTGTTACGAATCAACAAGGTAAAATTAGCGTTTCTGACCTACGTCCTGGTGATTATCAATTCATCGAGACAACGGCTCCGAAACACTACGATTTAAACAAAGAGCCAATTCCATTCACAATTACAAAGAGCCAAGCTGATCCTATCTCCGTTACAGCTACAAATAGCTTAACGAAAGGCGCTGTGGAACTTTCTAAAGTGGATGATGTAGATGGTACTGCTCTTAAAGATGCGGTATTTAAAATTACTGATCTGAATGGTAACGAGATTCGTACTGAGCTTACAACAGATGTACATGGAAAAATTTCTGTTTCTGATTTACGTCCTGGGGACTATCAGTTTGTTGAAACGAAAGCTCCTGAACACTATAAATTAGATAGTACACCTATTAAGTTTACAATTAAGAAAAGCCAAAAAGAAAAGCTCCAAGTTACTACTACAAATAGCTTAACTGAGGGTGCTGTAGAATTAATAAAAGTGGATGATATAAATCCAGATACAAAACTTTCTGATGCAGTGTTTAACATCATCGATGCGAAAGGTAAAATTGTTCGCACTGATTTAACTACTGATAAAGATGGTAAGATTACTGCTACGAACTTACGCCCAGGAGACTATCAATTCATTGAAACGAAAGCTCCTAAGCATTACGATTTAAATAAAACACCTATTAGCTTCACTATCGAAAGAAGTCAACTAACTCACGCTTCTGTTACTGCTAAGAATGGCCTAACAAAAGGTGGCGTGGAATTAACGAAAGTTGACTCTATAGATAAGAAAGAAATGCTAGAAGGTGCGGTATTTAAAATTACTGATCTGAACGGTAACGACATTCGTACGAATTTAGTTACCAATAAAGACGGAAAAATCATCGCTAAAGACTTACAACCAGGAGACTATCAATTTATTGAAACAAAAGCTCCTAAACATTACGACTTAAATGAAGAACCAATTAAGTTTACAATCGAAAGAAGTCAAACAAAGCATGTCTTCGTTACAGCTATTAATAGCTTAACGAAAGGTAGTGTTGAGTTAATTAAAGTTGATGATGCCAAGCAAAACACAACACTTGAAGGTGCAGTATTTAAAATTGTTAATAAGGATGGACACGATGTTCGTACCGATTTAACTACTGATAAAAACGGCCGTTTAGTTGTGGATGAATTACCGCCAGGAGACTATGAGTTTATCGAAACAAAAGCTCCTGAACACTATGACTTAAACAAAACACCTATTAAGTTCACAGTTAAAAAAGGCCAAGAAAAAATTGCCTCTGTTACTGCTACGAATAGCTTAACTAAAGGCGCAGTTGAATTAACTAAAGTTGATGACATCGATGGTACTACTCTTGAAGGAGCAATCTTTAAAATTGTAGATATGAACGGCAAGGATGTTCGTTCTGATTTAACTACTGATAAAGATGGGAAGATTTCTGTTTCTGATTTACGTCCGGGAGATTATCAGTTTATTGAAACGAAAGCTCCTAAGCATTATGACTTAAACCAAAATCCTATCAAGTTTACTGTTGAAAAGAGTCAAACTGCTAAAGCTTCTGTTACTGCTACTAACAGCTTAACTAAAGGCGCAGTTGAATTAACTAAAGTTGATGACATCGATGGTACTACTCTTGCAGAGGCTATCTTTAAAATTGTAGATATGAACGGTAAGGATGTTCATTCTGATTTAACTACTGATAAAGATGGTAAGATTTCTGTTTCTGATTTACGTCCAGGAGATTATCAGTTCATTGAAACGAAAGCTCCAACTGGCTATGATTTAAACATTAAACCAATTCCTTTCACAATTACGAAAGGACAATCTCAGATTACCTCTGTTACAGCTTTAAATAGTTTAACAACAGGTTCAATTGAGTTAACTAAAGTTGATATTGATCACCATGGAACACTTGAAGGTGCCATTTTCAATATTTTAGACCAAGATGGAAAAATCATCCGAGAAGGTTTAAAAACAGACCAACACGGAAAAGTAATCGTAAATGATTTGAAACCTGGTAATTATCAATTAGTAGAAACACAGGCTCCTAAAGGCTATCAATTAGATGCATCACCAATAAACTTTACAATTGATAAAGCCCAAGCTACACCACTACAAATTACAGTTTCAAATAAAAAGATTGAATCTTCGTCAGGTGGAGATGACAAGCCAGTTACTCCTCCAAATAAAGAAGAAAACAAAGGCAATGAAACATCTGAGAAACACAAAAACGGAACTTCCGAAGAAACATCAAATGAAACAGATAACAAACAGCAAGATGATCGAAATACGGATAAACACCTTCCAAATACAGGTCATAAAGAAGACCCTACACAAACAGTAGGTATCGTCCTTCTACTAGCTGGATTATTAAGTATTTTAGCTACAAAACGCAAAAAACATTATTAATAATGTTTTTACATCCAATCAATCTCTCAATTGATTGGATGTTTTTTTATACAAAAAGGACGATACATAAAGTATCGTCCTTTTAACGGGGTGAGGCTGCCCAAAAGTACGGAAAACCTTTGAACAGCCTCTTATTTTCATATGGATGCCTTACATATATCACTGATAATAATTATGAAATGCGGAAACATAATTACCATCAACTGATTCAAACATGAGAAATGAAACCCTACAGTGGTTCCATTTCTCTACATAATCTAAAGTTTGGGTACACTAGATTCATGCAATGTAGGAGCTTTCAGAGTAGAAAGCGAACCTTCGTTTAAAATGATAGCATACATATCTTCCTCAAAAATATGCAAATATGCATATATTGTTTTTATTTCTCAATGTCAGAATATTGAAAAACAAAAGACGCGAAGGTAAAATAAAGTCATTATCCGTCTTCTTTTGTCAGTCACAGAGAATAGAAGAATAGGAGAGGAAAAAATGAGAAAATCATTGAAACAAAAAATAGTAAGCTCTTTGCTTGCTGTATCACTCGCTGTTAGCTTAGCTCCAATTGGGCAAGCAAAAGCGGATTCCACGTCAGAGGTTACACAAACTCCATCTATTACAAAACAGATTGATCCAAACCGCGCAATTGAACATGTTCGTTTCTTATCTGAAACAATTGGTCCTCGACCCGGTGGAACAAAATCCGAAGAATGGGCTTCTCGTTACATTGGTATGCAGCTTAAATCGATGGGCTATGAAGTAGAATATCAGCCATTTCAGGTTCCCGATCAGTACGTTGGATTCATTGAATCACCACTGTCAATAAAACGTAATTGGCAAGCTGGTGCTGCTCCTAATTCACTAATTTCTACAGAAGCTGTTACAGCTCCCCTTATCTTTGTTCAAGGTGGGACAAAATTAGAAGATATTCCAAATGAAGTAAACGGTAAAATTGTTTTATTTGAAAGAGGAACGACAATTACAGACTATAATAAACAAGTTGAAAATGCTGTTAGCAAAGGTGCAAAAGGTGTTCTTTTATACAGTTTAATTGGCGGACGCGGAAATTATGGACAAACCTTCAATCCCCGCCTAACGAAAAAGCAATCTATCCCTGTCTTTGGTCTTGCTTATGCGCAAGGAAATGCATTTAAAGAAGAAATCGCTAAAAAAGGGACAACAATTCTTTCCCTAAAAGCGAGACATGAATCTAAATTAACATCTCTAAATGTTATCGCCAAAAAGAAACCAAAAAAGAGTACCGGTAATGAAAAAGCAGTCGTTGTAAGTTCGCACTATGATAGTGTTGTCGGAGCACCTGGCGCAAATGATAATGCTTCTGGAACTGGATTAGTATTAGAACTAGCTCGTGCTTTTCAAAATGTAGAAACTGATAAGGAAATTCGTTTTATTACCTTTGGTTCTGAAGAGACTGGCTTACTTGGCTCCGATTATTACGTTAATAGTCTATCCCAAAAAGAACGCAATCGAATTTTAGGTGTCTTTAACGCAGACATGGTTGCAACAAATTATGATAAAGCAAAGAATTTATACGCTATGACACCTGATGGCTCTACAAACTTTGTAACAGATGCTACCTTGCAAGCAGGTAAACAACTAAATAATGACCTCGTCCTACAAGGTAAATTCGGTTCTAGTGATCATGTTCCATTTGCTGAAGCTGGTATTCCTGCTGCTCTATTTATTTGGATGGGTGTCGATAGTTGGAATCCATTAATCTATCATATTGAAAAGGTATACCATACACCTCAAGATAACGTATTAGAAAATATTTCACCTGAACGAATGAAAATAGCATTAGACGTTATCGGAACAGGGGTTTATAACTCGCTTCAAAAACCTGTTACTCAAACTGAACAGAAAGCTGCTTAATCAATAAAAGACCACTGATTTTTATCAGTGGTCTTTTATTGAGAAAAAATATATATGCATAAAAGCATATTTTATCCTCCTCATTATCGTATACAATATTAACTGTAACAATATCGATTACAACTTATAAGGAGGCTTTTTCTATTATGAAAAAAATGATTTTAGCAGGTGCGTTAACTTTAGCAGGAATTACCGGCGCTACCGCGTTTATTCCTGAAACAAAAGTCGCTGCTGCCGCTCAAGAACAAAGCTTTACAAAATTTTATTCTTTGCAAACTGGAGGTAGTTCTGAACAAGAACCTGTTTTCCTTCAAAAGGGACAAGAGTTAACAATTCAACCTAACAGCAAAACTCCTAGTTACAGTGTTTATGACTCAAATCATAACCTTATTGGACGTTATTCTGATGGTTACGGCCGAATTTTCACTGCAAAAACAGATGGAAATATGTACGTTCAATTTCATGCACCTTACGTTTACTATAGTCCTGTTAGTTTTTCTGTTACTTATACAATCCAATAAAATAAAGGGCCTTTCTCAAGGGCCCTTTATTTTGCTTCCCAATTCACTTTTACAAAACCATCTTTCACCATTACCGTACCAATCGGTATATTTAATATTTCACTCATTTCCTTGTAAGAATATTGTTCATAGTAATAGAGTACGAGTACCGTTTTATATTTTTCATTTAATAACTGTATTACTTCCCGTATCATTTCCGCTTCCACTTTTTGAATAAATTCTTCTGATATATTCACTTCATCTGCGAAATCTATTTCTCCACCATCTTCTTTATGAAACAAATCCAATATTCGATCTTTCCACCTTTTTTTCTTACGATAAAAATCATAAAACGTACGAACACAAATTGTAGTAATCCACTTTTTATAATTATCCACATAAGAAAGTTGGTGCCTTGATGAAAAAACCTTTATCCACGTCTCTTGAAAAATATCTTCCGCATCTTCTTTCGTTTTCGCTAACTTATAGCATAAGGAATATATTTGCTGCTTATATATATCAATTAATTCTTCTACCTTTTCTTCCATCATAAGCCTCCTGTCATTTATATAAGACGACGCAAATTATCCTTTTGTTTGATAAAATTTTATTTTTTTATTATCTCCATACAAAAAGGCAATCACAACATCGTGTGATTGCCTTTTACTGAAAGCGAAAAATCGGCTCCGCTTTGCTAGAATACTCGGTGGCTTCGTGCCTTCCTCCGAGGCAAAGTACGCCTCTCTGTCAGGAGCTCCATCCCCCTCCTATTCTAAACGAGCCGCTTTCGCTTTTCTTAATTACATTTTTTCTGGTGCAGATACTCCTACGATTGCTAATGCATTTTGAAGTGTAGTGCGTACTGCTTTCATTAACTCGTAACGAGCTTTACTTAATTCTAAGTTATCTTGGTTCAATACTTTTTCTGCATTGTAGAAGCTGTGTAATGCTGCTGCTAATTCAAATGCATAGCTTGTAATGCGGTGTGGCAGACGTTTTTGTGCTGCATCCGCAACTACAGCTGGGAATTCACCAAGTTTTTTCAGTAACTCTACTTCTTTCTCAGAAGTAACAAGTTTGTAATTCACGTCTCCATCTGCAGCTAATCCTAACTCTTCACCTTGACGAAGGATACTGCATACACGAGCATGAGCATATTGTGCATAGTATACTGGGTTTTCATTAGATTTTGATACAGCTAAGTCCATATCGAAGTCTAAATGAGAATCACCGCTACGCATCGCGAAGAAGTATCTCATTGCGTCCACGCCTACTTCTTCCATAAGCTCACGAAGTGTAACTGCTTTACCTGTACGCTTACTCATTTTCATTTTTTCACCATTTTGGTACAGTTGTACCATTTGGATGATTTCTACTTCAAGTGTTTCTTTATCGTAACCTAGCGCTTGAATAGCAGCTTTCATACGAGGAATGTAACCGTGGTGGTCAGCACCCCAAATGTTGATTAACTTATCGAAACCACGCTCTAATTTATCACGGTGATAAGCGATATCTGGCGTTAAGTATGTGTAAGAACCATCATTTTTAATTAATACACGGTTTTTGTCGTCACCGTAAGTCATTGAACGGAACCAAGTTGCTCCGCCTTCTTCAAAGATTTCATCACGCTCTTTTAATACAGCAAGTGCAGCATCAATTTTTCCGTTTTTGTATAATGATGTTTCTGAGAACCATACATCAAATTTAACACGGAAGCTCTCTAAGTCTTTTTGAAGTTTTGCTAACTCATATTTCAAACCATATTCACGGTAGAATTCATAGCTTTCTTTTTCATCAGCTTTTGCGTAACGATCACCAAACTCTTCAGCTAAACGTTTACCGATTCCAATGATATCCGCACCATGGTAACCGTCTTCTGGCATTTCTTTCTCTAAACCTAATGCTTGCATGTAACGAGCTTCAACAGAAAGAGCTAAGTTATGAATTTGGTTACCAGCATCATTAATATAGTACTCACGAGATACATCGTATCCTGCTTTTGCTAATACGTTACATAAAGTGTCACCTACTGCCGCACCACGTGCATGTCCTAAGTGAAGGTCACCTGTTGGATTCGCAGATACGAACTCAACTTGTACTTTTTCACCTTTACCAGTGTTCGTTTCACCGTAAGCTTCACCAGCGTTTACGATTGTTGGAATTAAATCTGTTAAGTAGCTATTATCCATATAGAAGTTAATAAAACCAGGACCAGCGATTTCGATTTTTTCAATAGAAGCTTTTGCTTTATCGAAGTTTGCAACTAGTTCTTCTGCAATCATACGAGGTGCTTTTTTCGCAACGCGTGCAAGTTGCATTGCCATATTTGTAGAGAAGTCACCATTTGTTTTATCTTTTGGAGATTCTAATACAACGTTTGGAATCTGTTCTTCTGTCGCTAATTCTGCCTTTAATACAGCAGCTTGAATTTCTTCTTTAATCAATCCTTTTACCTGTTCTAAGGAATTCATTATTTTGCCTCCTTCAAATTAATTGTAATTGTATATCTGCCAGCTTCTTGTTCACTTAGAAGCAATGCGTACGTTAAAAAGAGTTGTCCTTTTTTCTTTTCATCCGACCATTTAAAAAGAACGTTATCAGTTTTCGTTTGCAGTGCAAACGTACCAAGTTCACTCGTATACGTACCCGTTGTCCATTCACCTTTCACATGCGTCTGACGCATAGAAATAGCACCTGAACGCATAATGAGAACTTGTTCATCTTGAATTTTAATAATTGTTTTCACTTCGCCTTGTTCGTTCGGCTCCTGGAATGTTACATATGTACCTTGACCTTTTACATAGTATTGACCATTTGCTTCAAAAGCAACGGTTTCCTTCCTCGCCCCTTCACGGATTTCTGTTACGAAATGAACGTGTACCGGCAAGCCTGCAAGTTGTTTCTTCACGTCTTGCACACCTTTCAAATGTTATAGATATTAAATACTACTTATAATAAATCACTTTTCCTATCATATCAAAAAAAGACGCTGTCTGTCTGCTGAAAAATCAGGAAAACTCCATTTCAAAAAATAATTCACTTCTACTTTATTTCATGTGATAAAATATTTTTTAAATCTAAATATTCTTTTAATTATAGAGGTGAATTCAGTGATACCAACAAAGTTAAAAAAGGGTGATGAAATACGCGTGATTTCACCATCCTGTAGTTTAAGTATTGTTTCAAATGAAAATAGAAAACTTGCTACAAAAAGATTAACTGACATGGGCTTTCAAGTTACATTCTCAAAATATGCCGATGAGATAGATCAATTTGCTTCCTCTTCTATTTCTTCCCGCATTCAAGACCTCCATGAAGCATTTGGAGACCCTAATGTAAAAGCTATTTTGACGACACTTGGCGGATACAACTCCAATGGTTTATTGAAACATCTCGATTATGATCTAATTCGTAAAAACCCGAAATTTTTCTGTGGTTATTCTGATATTACTGCCTTAAATAATGCAATTTACACAAAAACAGGGCTTGTTACATATTCGGGTCCCCACTTCTCTTCATTTGGAATGGAGAAAGGGCTCGAGTATACAAACGATTACTTTTTACAATGCTTAACCACTAATGAGCCTATTGAAATCATTCCGGCGGAAACGTGGAGCGATGATTCTTGGTATATGGATCAGGAAAATCGAGAATTTATAAAAAATGAAGGGTATGTTCCAATTCAAGAGGGGGAAGCGACAGGAGAAATTATCGGTGGCAATATGAGCACACTTAATTTACTACAAGGCACACCATATATGCCAAACTTAAAGGGCAAAATTTTATTCCTTGAAGAAGACAGTTTAACAGGAAAATCAACGCTTAAAACTTTTGATCGCTATCTACATTCCCTTATGCAGCAACCTGATTTTGAACATATAACAGGTATTGTAATAGGAAGAATGCAAAAAGAAGCAGAATGTACGATAGCGGACATTCAAGAAATGATTTCTTCAAAACCTGAACTTGCACATATTCCTATCATTGCAAATGCAAATTTTGGACATACAACTCCAATTTTTACTTTTCCAATTGGTGGACGTGCCAAAATCATTTCTAACAAAGAAAATACATCTATCACTATTTTAACGCACTAAAAAAGGAGCGAACGATTCGCTCCTTTTATGATTTTTCTATTTTTTGCAATGCTTTTTGCGGGATTGACTCTTTCGTTATTTCAGCCCATCCTTTTCCTTGCATACCTTTTGCATAAATTTTTATAAAAGCACCTGCATGCAATTCACGATTTACCATTCTTTTAATAATTTGTTGCTTTCCGTCCTCTGTATACCCTTTAAATGTATACAAATATTCACCGTCTTTTTTCTCACCTTTATCTACAACCGCATAATAATCTTGTATTTCTTTATTTGAAAAGAAGTTGTCTACAAAAGCATGTACACCTTCTGTTTTTGTGTTTAAATAATATGCTGTTCCCCCTAAAATGATGGCGAATACAGCTAAAACTTTAATTACCAATTTCATACATGCGCCTCCTGTTTGCACTTCTTTCTCACTAGTATTATATCTATACTTGTATTATACGGAAAAGAGCATACTATACTCTATCTAAAAGTCTTACACTTTCCTTACATTATTGTAAGGGATTTTTTCTTAAAGCAAGTTCCCAAGAAAAAATTTTTCCGTTTCATACACTTTTATATTATTATTGAATGATACGAATTTTTATTACAAAAATCAAAGGAGACAGTTTTCAAATGGCTATCTTGCAAGGTTTAGCACTATTACTTGTTGTACTTTGTCTATTTACACTTTTCAGTTACCGTGCGCCTTACGGAATGAAGGCGATGGGCGCTTTAGCTAATGCAGCAATCGCAAGTTTTCTTATTGAAGCATTTCACCGTTATATAGGTGGAGAAATGTTTCATAATGACTTTTTACAATCAGTAGGAGAAGCTTCTGGTAGTATGAGCGGTGTCGCAGCAGCGATTTTAGTCGCATTAGCAATCGGTGTTTCCCCCGTATACGCTGTTTTAATTGGTATCGCTACTAGTGGATTCGGTATTTTACCAGGATTTTTCGCCGGATACGTTTGTGCCTTCGTCGTGAAATTTCTCGAAAAGAAATTACCGGCTGGTGTGGAATTTTTAGCAATCCTATTTATCGCTGCACCAATCTCACGTGGAATGGCAATGCTTATGGATCCGCTCGTTAACGCAACACTTGGTAAAATCGGTTCTATGATATCAGTTGCAACTACAGAAAGTCCTATCATTATGGGTATTATGCTTGGTGGATTAATAACAGTTATTTCTACCTCTCCACTGAGTTCTATGGCACTAACTGCAATGCTTGGATTAACAGGTTTACCAATGGCAATTGGTAGTCTTGCCGTAGCAGCCTCAGCCCCGATGAACTTTATTTTCTTTAAGCGACTAAAAATTTGCTCAAAGAAAGACACAATCGCTGTAGCAATCGAGCCTTTAACACAAGCAGATGTTGTTTCAGCAAATCCAATTCCAATTTATGCAACAAACTTCGTTGGCGGTGCACTTGCCGGTATTATTACATCGCTATTCCAGCTTGTTAATAATGCACCAGGAACAGCATCACCAATTCCAGGTCTTCTTGTCCTATTCGGATTTAATGACGTTATAAAAGTAACGATTGCTGCTGTACTATGTGGAATCGTTACCACTATTGTCGGATACATCGGGTCTATTGTGTTCCGTAAATATCCGATCCGCTCTGCTGATGAAATTCGTGGAGTTACTTCGGAAGAGAAGGTTGCATAAGAAAAAGAGCTATTCCCATCGTTTGAGAATAGCTTTTTTTGTGTTGCGTAACGGTAAATGAAATTATATCGGCGATTTTTTAAATATATCGACTTACCGACACATAACGACAAAGTAAGAGCCCTCTAATCATATAGAGGGCTCTTACTTTATCTAGCTGCAGCGGCTAGAATGATCGGTGGCTTCGCTTCTTCCTTTGAGGCAAAAAGAGCCTCTACGTCTGAAGCTCCATCCCCCTCACATTCTGAGCGAGCCGCTTCCGCTTTTATTTCTATCCAGTTACGCCTCCTAGACCCTTGCGTCTAAGAACCTTCCCTGCCAAAAGGTAAAAAGCACCTTTTGCAGGAAAGAACCTTAGTCACCGGGTCTAAACAGTCGGCTTCACTTTTATTTTACCCAACCGAGCAGCATTTCCCGCACGAATTTGCTTGCTGCGACTGGTGTTTGATCACTATGGTCGTAGACTGGGGCTACTTCTACTAAGTCTGCTCCAACTACATTTATATTTGAATTTGCAATTGCTACGATGGAATCTAATAATTCTTTAGATGTGATACCGCCAGCTTCTAACGTTCCTGTTCCTGGAGCGTGAGCTGGGTCTAATACATCAATGTCGATTGTGACATAGACTGGGCGTCCAGCAAGTTTCGGTAATACTTCTTTTAACGGTTCTAATACGTCAAATTTATATAAGTTCATACCTACTTCTTTCGCCCATTCAAATTCTTCCTTCATTCCAGAACGAATTCCGAAAGAATATACGTTTTCCGGACCAATTAAATCACACACTTTACGAATTGGTGTAGAGTGGGATAAAGGCTCCCCTTCATACGATTCACGTAAATCAGTATGAGCATCCATGTGGATGATTGCTAAATCCGGATATTTTTTTGCCATTGCCTTAAAAATTGGCCAAGACACTAGGTGCTCACCGCCGAGACCTAGTGGAAACTTATCGGCATCTAAAAGTTTTGATACATACTCTTCAATCATGTCTAAGCTGCGTTGTGCGTTTCCGAATGGTAATGGGATATCACCCGCATCAAAATATTTTACCTCTTCTAATTCACGATCTAAATACGGACTATATTCTTCAAGACCGATTGATACTTCACGAATACGTGCAGGGCCAAAACGAGATCCTGGACGGTAACTTACTGTCCAATCCATAGGCATCCCATAAATAACTACCTTTGACTCTTCAAAACTTGGATGACTTTTAATAAATACTTTACCTGAATAAGCTTCATCAAAACGCATATTCTTTTCCTCCTTATGTGGAACTTAAGGTATCCCAACCTTTCACTATTTCTCAAATTTGGAGCGAATTGCTCCTCTTTCTCGATTTACCGGGTCTTCTTTTTAACAACAAGAAGACGATTTTCTCTACAGAAGTGTAAGTAGCTAGCATGTTCAAGTCTTCTGGACAAACACCTTAAATGAGCTACTCACACTTTATTTGTTCAAGCTCGATTTTCTTACTTAATTAAATCGCCAACAAATTTCGGTAATGCGAATGCTGCGTTGTGTAATTCTTTTGTGTAGTATTTCGTTTCGATTTCGTGGAAACGCTCTTCACTTACTTCTAATGGATCATGTTTTTTAGATCCAATTGTGAACGTCCAAAGACCACTTGGGTATGTTGGAATATTAGCTGTGTATAAACGAGTAATTGGGAAAATTTCTTTTACATCTTTAAACACAGTCGTAATTAACTCTGGTGTGAACCAAGGGTTGTCCGTTTGTGCAACGAAAATACCATCTTCTTTTAACGCTTTTGAAATTCCAGCGTAGAAGCCTTTTGTAAATAGGTTTACTGCTGGTCCTACTGGCTCAGTAGAATCTACCATAATTACATCGTATTCATTTTCGCTTTCTGCGATATGTAGGAAACCGTCTCCTACTTTTACTTCTACACGCTCATTATCTAATGCGCCTGCAATTGATGGTAAGTATTGTTTAGAGTACTCAATTACTTTTCCATCGATTTCAACAAGAGTTGCTTTCTTTACACTTGGGTGTTTTAACACTTCACGAATAACACCACCATCACCGCCACCAACAACTAATACGTTTTCAGGGTTAGGATGTGTAAATAAAGGTACGTGCGCTACCATTTCATGATAAACGAACTCATCTTTTTCTGTTGTCATAACCATGCCATCTAAAATAAGCATGTTTCCGAACTCTTCCGTTTCAACCATATCAAGTTTTTGGAATTCTGTTTGCTCCGTATGTAATGTGCGGTTAATACGCGCCGTAATCCCAAAATGTTTTGTTTGTTTTTCAGTGAACCATAGTTCCATCGTACAATCACGCCTTTCAATGCAAATTTATAATAGGGACATCATTAATGTCCCCTAACAAAAATAAAACAAAACATCCAAAATGTATAGTTAAAAGTACAAAAATACCGAAAATATATTTTAGTCAGAGGGTTCTAACATATATGTATAAAGAAAACCCTTTCTTAAGAAAGGGCTTTTGTCTCTATTTCTACTGGTTTACGAATTGGAATTAGGATCATAATACAACCAACTAACACCACAATTCCACCTACTAAAAACGGGCTTTGTGGTGAAACAGTATGACCGATAATTCCTGATAAAATCGGAGCAATTGCGCCCCCTAACCAACGAACAAAGTTATAAACACCTGACGTAACAGATCTTTCATAAGGTGAAATATCCATTACATAACTTGTATATAATGCATTGTTTAAGCCAGATGCTAATCCTGATAAAACGATAAGAGTAATTTGTAACCACATAATTTTCACAAAGAATAGTGCAATTAAGAAAATCGCAAATACAAGTAAACTACCCTTCAATAATGTTTTTGGTTCATATTTCCCTTCTAGCTTATGTGCTAAAATTGCAGAACCGTAAGCTAACGCTAATCCCCATCCGCAAAATACAAAGCCTAATTGAATAGCTGATAAATGCATAATAAGTGGTGAATATGCTAACACAACGAAAAATCCGTAGTAGTATAACATTCCTGAAATCGCACCTTGCATAAACGGTTTATACTTCACCAGGTTAAGTAATTCTCCTACGCCAGCAGCCTTACGCTTCACTTTTCGCTCCGGTTCTTTTACAAAAAAGAATACTAAAATAAATGCTAAGAAAATTAAAATACTCGTCGCGAAAAATGGATAACGCCAAGAATGTCCACCTAATATTCCACCCAATAACGGCCCCCCAGCCATACCTAAGCCAATCGCTGCTTCGTATAATCCTACTGCTTCATGAACTTCTTTACTTAATGCTATTAACAGCGTCATTGCTGTAGCAAAAAACATCGCATTTCCTAATCCCCATCCAGCACGGAAAAGAGATAATTGAGCAATCGTTTGCGATATACCACATATAAACGCAAATACAGTCACAATCGCAAGACCGATTGTCATCATCCGTTTATCACCAAATCTTGATGCAAATATACCAGCTGGTAACATCATGATTGCCATCGTTAAAATATAAGCAGTAAATAACATTTCAACTTGCCAATGCGTTGCACCAATTTTCTCTGCAATAATCGGCAAAATTGGGTCGACTACTCCTATACCCGAAAAGGCAAGGAAGGTAGCCACCACTGTAATCAATCTCCCTAGTTTTTGTTTGCTCTCCATTTTGATTACTCTCCTTTTGTGCTCTCTAAAAATGTTACTGCACGATGTAAACTATCTTCAAGTTCTGCCTTTACACGTTGCATTTGCTCCATTTTTTCGTCTAACGTTTGCACTTGTTTTTCAAGCATATCTTTAATTTCTTGAATCACTTCACGATCACGAGGGTTCTCGCTATTTCTTCTTTGCTCCATTCTTTCTTTTAGTGATAAGAAATGCTGCATTTCTTGAAGTGTGATTCCTAGCACTTCTTTCGCTTCTACAATTCTTTTAATTCTGGCAATATCCTCATCCGTATACAGACGAATATTCCCCTCACTACGTTCTGGGGGATGAATTAAACCAATTTCCTCATAATAACGAAGTGTACGTTTTGTTAAACCGACTTGCTTTGTTACTTCATCAATTTTATACATGTTTATTCCTCCCTTCACTTGATTATTACATTTTACGTTAACGTTAACTTTTCTGCAACTGTTAGACTTTTGTAAATGTTTATCATATTCAATTGTATTTTCCCTAAAGCAGTTTCATAATGAAAGAAAAGAGATAATAAGGAGAATTTCACATGAGTAAACCACTTATTTTCGCTCACCGCGGAGTAAAAGGTACACATCCCGAAAATACGATGATTGCCTTCCAAGAAGCAGAACGCATTGGCGCTCACGGAATTGAACTCGATGTCCACTTATCAAAAGATGGTGAACTTGTCGTAATTCACGATGAAACCGTCGATCGTACAACAAATGGCGTTGGACTTGTTTCGGAAAAAACGGTAGAGGAACTACAATCATTGGACGCTGGTAGCTATAAAGACCCTTCTTTCCATGAAGCAAAAATCCCAACGTTGCGTGAGATTTTCATTTGGCTTTCCACAACGAACTTACAACTAAATATTGAATTAAAGACAGATGTTATTCATTACCCAAATATTGAGGAAAAAGCTGTTGCACTTGTGCGCGAATATCATCTTTCTAATCAAATTGTATTTTCATCATTTAACCATGACTCTGTTTCATTATTAGCAGAAATTGCTCCTGAAATCCCAAGAGCAATTTTATATGATACACCGATTGCTGATCCAATTGCCGAAGCAAAACAGAGAAAAGCAAGTGGATTACATCCAAACTTCCAGCTATTAACGAAAGAATTTGTGCAATTAGCACAAGAGCAAGGATATGTTTTCCGTCCATATACAATTAACGAATACAAAGATTTACAAACTATGATTGATTATGGTGTAGATGTCATCATTACCGATTGGCCAGCACGTGCCTTTGAGCTCCTTTCTTAATGGAAGGAGCTTTTTATTTTCGAAATTTCATTGTTTAAAATAAATGAAAACCCTCAATACTAATACAATAACGCTTGTATTAATGAGGGGCTGAAAAAAGATGGATCAGACTATGAATCCAAAACTTAAAAAATATAAACGTCTTTTCTTCACCGCAATGTTTTCTTGCGTCCTTTTCTTCGTTTTTTCTTTTTTTGTTATTATTATAGTCGCAAAAATTATGGGACCTCCTCCTGTTGCGGTCCCGCAAACAAGCGTCTTTTACGCAAACGATGATACTGTTATTGGACAAAGTAATGAAATTCAAAAACGTTACAATGTATCTCTCAATGAAATTTCTCCTTATGTAAAAGAGGCGACACTATCTATCGAAGACCAACGATTCTACAAACATCACGGCTTCGATGTGAAACGGATTGCGGGTGCAATTGTTGCTGATTTAAAAGCGATGGCAAAGGTACAAGGAGCTAGTACAATTACACAACAATACGCGCGTAATCTGTATTTAGATCATGATAAAACGTGGAAACGGAAATTATTAGAGGCAATGTACACTGTCCGCCTTGAAGTAAACTATAATAAAAATCATATTTTAGAAGGATATTTAAATACAATTTATTACGGACATGGCGCTTATGGAATCGAAGCTGCGTCCCGTCTATATTTCGATAAAACAGCAAAAGATTTAACATTAGCAGAAGCTAGTATGCTCGCAGGTATCCCGAAAGGGCCAAGTGTCTATTCTCCCTTTTTGAAAGAGGATCGTGCTAAAGGACGACAAGCTCTCATATTAGATGAAATGGTCGAACAAGGATATATTACGAAGCAACAAGCAGCCTTAGCGAAGAAAGAGCCACTAACTTTTGCCTCATTAGATACGAAAAAAGTAGCAGAGGTCGCACCATATTTCCAAGATGCTGTACAAGCTTCGCTTCTTCGTGATGTTGGATTAGACGAACAAGCTTTACAACGGGGTGGCTTGCGAATTTATACAACGCTAGACCCTAAACTACAAGCTGTAGCAGAGCAAGCTGTAAAAGATCATATACCTGACACAACAAACATACAAACTGCTCTCGTCTCTATGAATCCAACGACAGGTGAAGTAGCTGCTCTTGTTGGCGGAACTGATTATACTACGAGTCAATTTAACAGGGCTACACAAGCCGTTCGTCAGCCTGGTTCTACATTTAAGCCATTTCTATATTATGCAGCATTAGAACGAGGATTCACGCCTGCTACGCGCTTAAAAAGCGAATATACTGTATTTACTTTAGGTGACGGCGTTTCAAAGTATAAACCAAAAAACTATAAAGATTATTATGCAGATGATTTTGTAACGATGGCACAAGCTCTCGCAGTCTCTGATAACATATATGCTGTAAAAACGAATTTATTTTTAGGAGATGACGCACTCGCAAAAACAGCAAAACAATTTGGAATTACAAGTGCATTAAAAGATGTGCCTTCTCTAGCTCTCGGCACATCACCCGTAAAACCAATTGAAATGGTTAACGCTTATAGCATGTTCGCAAACGGTGGAAAAGAAGTAAAACCTACTTTCATTCGCCGCATTATGGATCATGAAGGAAATATATTATACGATGCTCATTTAGAGAGTAAACAAGTTCTCGACAAGAGCAAAGCGTTTGTAATGGAAGAAATGATGACCGGTATGTTTAATAAGAAACTAAGCAGTTATGCTGCTGTAACTGGCCAATCGATGTTATCAAAATTATCAAGAACATATGCCGGAAAATCTGGTTCTACTGAAACGGATAGTTGGATGATCGGATTTACTCCGCAAATCGTAACAGGTGTATGGGTCGGATATGATCAACCTAAATCTATTTCAAACGTAGCAGAACAAGGATATGCGAAGAAAATATGGACTGATACGATGGAGAAAGGCTTAGATGGACAGCCCAAAAAAGAATTTAAACAACCAGGTGACGTCGTAGCGGTTAGTATCAACCCAGAGAACGGTAAAATTGCTACAAAAAATTGTCCTATTTCTGTGAAAATGTATTTCGCTAAAGGTACCGAACCGACTGAATATTGTATGGATCACGTCGATGATAAAGAAGAATTTGAAAAAACGACTGAAGAAAAGAAAAAAACAAGTTGGTGGAAAAAATATCTTCCTTGGTAAAAAAAATAGCTGACGGGCATCCGTCAGCTATTTTTTATTCACTTAATAATGCACGACGCAATTCTTCACTAGATTCGTTCCAAATCGCTTCATTATGTTCTTTCAAGAACGTACCAAGTACTTTTTTAGATGATTCATCCATATGGTCAACCATAATGTGACGCTTCATTGATTTATCCATTTTGTTTACGTGTTCTGGAAGTGATTTATATCCGCGACGAATTTCACGGTCTACTGTCATTTCACAAGCTGTTACACCTGCGTAATAAGCACCAGTTGCAGTTCTTTCAATCGTTACCCAAACAAGCCAAAATGGTTTTCCGTTTGGAACTTCATCTTTATTTGTTAAAAACTTAATACCTTTTTCTACTGTACTACGCGCATGCATCGCACCGATATCAACGAATGCGGTTTTCTCTAGTACATCAACAAATACAGGTGAAATGTTTTCTAGGCTTAATGCCCCAACACCAAATCCACCATGTCCATCTGTTGAATCATTTTTCACGATATTAAAACCGATTTTTTTCTTTTTCTCTGTCATATGTAAAATCCTCCTCACTTAAAAATTATAAAAGGCCAAAAATAGGCGCAATGATACTTTGTAAAAACATTAATACATGCGGAATAACTACCTGGAAAATAGGTTGAATTGTGTAATTACTAAGCGGTGTAATAACGAGAATTAATAACGCAATCGCTCCATATTTTTCATACTGTGTCATTTTCGCGCGAATATTTGCTGGTGCTAAATCTTCCACTACACGATACCCATCAAGTGGCGGGATCGGTAATAAATTAAATACAAGTAAAACAATATTTAACATAATAAAGAGCTCAAAAAACTTTCCTAATGTTTCAGCTACTGCAACTGGAACTGCATCTAACACTCCAAATACTGCTAAGCTATACAAAATAATTAAACCAATTGCACTTAAAATTAAGTTACTAATCGGCCCTGCAATTGAAACTAATATGCCTGCAAGACGCGGTCTTTTAAAGTTATATGGGTTAACAGGAACCGGTCTTGCCCAACCGAATCCAAGAATTAATACTGCAATCAAACCTATAGGGTCTAAATGAGCCATCGGTGATAACGTTAAACGCCCTTGTCTCTTTGCTGTATCGTCCCCAAATTTATATGCAACATATGCATGTGCAAATTCATGAACGGATAATGCAATAATAATCGCCATTGCTACCAACGGAATTTCGTGCAATGGATATCTAAATAACTGATCCATACTTCATCTCCTCTTCCATATGTCAAAAAAAGAAATTATTTTTTTTTCGATTGTTCTTCCCCATAATCCGCTATAATAAGAGTGTAACTTACATAAAAGGAGCGATTGTACATGCCATACGTAACAGTGAAAATGCTAGAAGGACGCACAGAAGAACAAAAGAAAGCCCTTGCTGAGAAAGTAACAGCAGCAGTAAGCGAAACAACTGGTGCTCCTGAAGAAAACATCGTTGTTTTCATCGAAGAAATGTCTAAGAATCATTATGCAGTTGGCGGAAAACGCTTAAGCGACAAATAATTTCAAGTTTTTCATAAGAAGCAGCCACTAGCTGCTTCTTATTTCTTTCCTTCTAACAACTCAATAATTCTCTCTTTATATTTTCCTTTTCTTCCATCTTCATAGATTAAATCATGTGGATAGAATAGCTTTTGGTCCGTTCTTTTCTTACCTGTAATCGCCTCAACAATATCCGATTCACGTGAAAGCTCTCTAAGCTCTCCGTTTGGCATAAGAAGTAGGATTGGCAAACGCTCTTCTTCTTCTCCTGCACGATAAAAGTCATACGGTAAGTCTGATGTTGAATCAACTACTAAATAATACTCCGGATCAAGTCCAATCTTTTTAAATAAACTACTTAATTCCATCCAATTATCTAAACCATGTTTATCTGTAAACTCTACATATTTAAATAGATTTCGATTCATAAAACGGCGGCATAGATCGCTTAAAATTGGATCTTCTTCTTCCTGCCATACTTGGAAGTAGTAATACATAACGTTCTCGTCTAACTTTAAATAATCCTCTACTGTTACTTCTTCTTCAAATAAAGAATAGAAATGAACAGGATGATTTTTAAATGTATAATACTTCTCGTGCAATGATTTAGCACGGTGTAAAATCTTCGTTAAAATAACTTCTGCACTTCGCGTTACCGGATGGAAATATACTTGCCAATACATTTGATAACGACTCATAATGTAATGCTCAACAGCATGCATACCACTATTTTTAATGACTACTTGATCCCCATACGGGCGCATTACACGCAGTATACGTTCCATATCGAAGTTTCCATACTTTACGCCTGTAAAATAAGCATCTCTTAATAAATAATCCATACGATCCGCATCAATTTGGCTCGAAATCATACTAATTGCTAATTTATTAGTAGACGTTTTTGCAATTACATCTGCTACCTTTTGTGGAAACTCCTTATCAACACGACTTAATACATCATTAATCTCCGTATTGCCAACAATAATCTTTTGCGTAAATTTCTCATGATCTAATGAAAATACTTTTTCAAACGAGTGAGAAAATGGGCCGTGACCGACATCATGAAGTAATGCCGCACATAAACATAACAATCTATCTTCAGCATTCCAATTTGGTCTGCCATCAAACACATCATCAATCATACGACGAATAATTTCGTATACACCTAACGAATGAGTAAAGCGACTATGCTCTGCACCGTGAAATGTAAAAAATGTCGTTCCAAGCTGCTTAATACGGCGCAAGCGTTGAAATTCTTTCGTTCCGATTAAATCCCAAATAACACGATCACGCACGTGCACATATTTATGTACTGGGTCTTTAAACACTTTTGTTTCGCTGAGTTTGTCGTTTAAATATACCACTTTCCGACATCCCCCTTTCTTTACTACATTCTTACTTTATATTATAAACGAAATGAGAAACAGAAAGAAATGAAAGACTGTATTAATTACCTTTATAAAAAGAAAAAATCACCTTTACCGAAGTAAAAGTGATTTCCTTTATACATTATTTACCTAAAACGAATTCAGCAACTTCGTCTAAGATCATATCTTTCCCTAATGGGAAGTAACCTTTGTTTAAGTCTTCATTTTTAATTGTGAATACGTGGTTGTTTTTAACAGCGTTCATGTTTTTCCAAATTGATTCTTCTTGGAATTCTTTTAAGCGCTGAGAACCGTCACCAGTTGTAAATACGAATAAGTAATCTGGGTTGTAATCGATTAAAGCTTCTTTTTGTACTTGTACTAGTGGTTTATCAGTTGGTGTACCTTTAACTGCTGGTAGTTTTAAATCATTAAAGATTACGCTACCGTAACCGTAGTCACCGTATACGCGGAAAGCATTTGGATACGCAGCCATTTTCATGAATGTTGCTTCACCAGTTTTAGCGACGATTTTGTCATGTAATTTGCTTGCTTTTTCATCATACTTTTTGAACCATTCTTTTGTTTCTTTTTCTTTACCGAAGATTTGACCTACTTCTTCGAATTTTGGACGCCATTGATCTAATGGAGTGTTTAACATAACTGTTGGTGCAATTTTAGATAATTGATCATAAATCTTTTCTTGACGATTATTTACAAGAATTAAATCTGGTTTTGCAGCAGCTACTGCTTCGATGTTAATTTTATCGCCCCAAGCAGAACCAACTGGTTTAACGTCTTTTAGTTTCTTTTCAATATGTGCATCAATTTTTTCTTGAGATGTATTAGCAGTAATAACCGGTTTCATACCGAAAATTAATAATTCTTCTGTTGAACCACTAAGGTCAGCAATTTTCTTTGGGTTTGCAGGAATTTTAATTTCCCCTTTTGCATGTTTTACAGTGCGCTCTTCAGTCTTTGCATCTGCTTTCTTTTCTTCTTCTTTGTTAGAACAAGCAGCAAATAGTACAGAAGTCACAACTAATACCATTGCTAATAGTGCCATTTTAAAATTCTTCATGTTCCCACTCCTTCTAGCTGTATTTATCTTATAAGTTGCAATGAACTATAAGAAACGAAGATAACAATTAATCAATATATTTTTATTAATTGTTGTTAATACCCCATTCTAACGGGCGTTCAACTTCCCATTCTTATATAAGAAGCTCAACGTCCATTAGAAGTCCCCCCTCTTCACGAGGGGGTTCTACTTAAGCTTTTTTACGCAATTGATTACTAATCATCGCTAAATCATATGTTAAGCAAATTGGCTTACAGTTTACTGGACATGGAACGATTTGAGCTTCAATCTCAAATACGTTACGAAGTGTTTCACTTGTCATAACTTCATCTGGTGTTCCTTGTTTCATTAACTTACCTGCTTTTAATGCAATCATATGATCTGAGAAACGAGAAGCGTGGTTTAAGTCATGGATAACCATAACAATCGTTCTACCTTCTTCTTCATTTAACTTTTTCAATAAGTTTAATACTTCTAATTGATGAGCCATATCTAAGTACGTTGTTGGTTCATCCAATACAAGTAATTCTGTTCCTTGTGCAAGAGCCATTGCAATCCAAACACGTTGACGTTGACCACCAGATAGCGCTTCTGCTGGACGATTCGCAAATTCTTTCATTCCTGTCACTTCAAGTGCCCAGTTAATGTAGCGATAATCCTCTTCTTTCAACGTGCCAAACCCTTTTTGATGAGGGAATCTTCCGTATGACACAAGCTCAAATACAGTAAGACCCGTTGGTACTTCTGCAGTTTGTGGTAAAATCGCCATTTTCTTTGCAATTTCTTTCGTTGGCTGTTTCTCAATTGCTTTTCCGTCAAGATAAACAGTACCTTGTTTTGCCTTCAAAATACGAGACGCCGTTTTTAATAATGTGGACTTCCCACAACCATTTGGCCCAATAATTGTTGTAATTTTCCCTTCCGGAATTTCAACTGTTAATCCATCAATAATTAAACCTTCATTATAGCCAACAGATACCGCATCAACCGCTAAAGTTGCCATACGAAAAGCCTCCCTTTATTTTGTCCTCATAAGTAAATAAATGAAATACGGTGCACCAATTACAGAAATAACAAGACCGACTGGTATTTCTGAAGTTGTTAGTACACTTCTTGAAATTACGTCTGCGAATAAAAGTAAAAACGTTCCTATTAGCGCAGCTGTGGGCAACATGATTTGATGTTTGCCACCAACAAGGCGCCTTGCTAAATGCGGGGCCATTAAACCGATAAAGCCAATTCCACCGGCAACAGCAACAGATGCACCCGCTAAACAAACTGCAATAAATAATAATTTACGTCTTTCTTTTTCTACATTTACACCAAGGCCAACTGCTGTAGAATCGCCTAGGTTCATTACATTTAATATGTGTGCTTTACTTATAGCAAGCGGTAAGAAAATAACCATCCATGGAAGTACACTTAATACGAATTTCCAATCTGTACCCCATAGACTTCCCGCCAGCCAAATCGTAGCAAAACGAAAATCGTTAGATGTCATCTTCATAGAGAAAATTAA
This sequence comes from Bacillus sp. MT94, assembly GCF_058792475.1. Taxonomy (NCBI): domain Bacteria; kingdom Bacillati; phylum Bacillota; class Bacilli; order Caryophanales; family Bacillaceae; genus Bacillus; species Bacillus sp. MT94. Next base: position 472,670 of record NZ_JBXAEZ010000004.1, read on the forward strand.
ACTAACAGCTCCAAATCCAGCTGCAACGGCAATACCGACTAGTATTAATCGAGTCGATGAAACGCCGTCTTTCCATGCTAATAAATAAATAATTACCGCTGCTAATATCGCTCCAACTAGTGCGAAAAATGGAAGAATGAATACAGATAAAAATGTACCAGTCCCTACTTTCCCGAAGAAGAAGTAGACGAATATAACAACTGTTAATCCCGCTCCAGCATTAATCCCTATAATACCTGGATCAGCAAGTGGATTTCGTGATAAACCTTGTAAAATCGCACCTGACATAGCTAAAGCAGATCCGACTAGTATAGCAATTACCATACGCGGCATACGGAATTCAAATAAAATAACAGACTGATCTTCAGCCCCTAGTCCAACCAATGACTTTAATACGTCCATTGGGGGTATTTTAAAAGTTCCTGTATTTAAACTAATAAGAAATATAGAAACGATTAGTCCTACTAAAATCGTTAATATAGAAATGTTCTTTTTTGTTAAGACACTCGTCCTCACATCTTTCCTCTCCCTTCATTACGTGCTAAGTAGAGGAAGAATGGAACCCCAATTAGCGCTGTAATTGCTCCAATTGGCGTTTCAAATGGCGGGTTAATAACGCGAGATAACATATCTGCACATTCAATTAACAGCCCGCCTAAGACCGCAGAACATGGAATAACCCATCTATAGTCCGAGCCTACAAGGAAACGAGTCATATGCGGGATTACAAGACCAACAAACCCTACTGATCCTGCCATGGAAACTGCGGAACCCGTTAAAACAAGAACAAGTACTGTTCCGATAAATTTAATTAATGTCGTATTTTGACCAAGTCCAATTGCAATTTCTTCACCGAAGCTCAAAATTGTAATATATCTCGACATCATAATTGCGATAAAAAGACAAACAAGGCCAATTGGCACTAACATATTAATACTTTGCCATTTCACTCCAGCAACTCCGCCTGCATTCCACATGCTCACCTCTTGGGCAAGATTAAAATACAATGCGATTCCAGATGAAATTGCCCCTAATAAAGCACTAATAGCTGCACCTGCTAAAGCTAATTTCACAGGTGTTAATCCACCTGGTGAAGAAGACCCAATTCCATATACAATGCTTGCACCAAACGCAGCTCCAATAAAAGATGCGATAACAAACATTAAATAAGGTGAATTAGGGAAAAATGCATACATAATTGCAATTCCAAATACAGCCCCATCTGTAATTCCCATTAACGATGGTGAAGCAAGTGGATTTCGCGTCATGCCTTGCATAATTGCTCCTGATACCGCTAAAAAGGCACCTGCAACTACGCCCCCTATTGCTCTAGGCATGCGAAGCTCTTGAATTACGTTATGATGCGTAATAGATCCATCAAACTGAAATACAGCTTGCCATACAGTCTTTAAACTAATATCTGCAGCCCCAAAAGAAATAGAAACTGCCATGCTTAAAGCTAACAAAACTGTACCCGCTACTAAAATAATAGAAGCGATGAGCGGTCTGCTCTTAATCTCTTTAACATTCTCTTCTTGCTGTTCTATACTGCTTGCGCTCGCTTCCATCCCTCAACCATCCTAACCAACAACATATATTTATTAAAATGAAATTTATTCTCAAATAGTAATAAAAAAATTAGGTGAATTGTTATTTTCCTGATAATGATTCTCAGAATCAGACACTTCTATTCTACCTATCGCTTTAAAAGACTGTCAACCATTATTTTGAAATATAAATTTATATAAATTGGAACTTTAATACAAAAGTTATATCCATCCTTTAGAAAACGTTCGTCCACACAAGAGTACTTTCGCAGAATAAATCTTTCCTCTTATGGGCATAAAAAAAGAAGAGTAATCTTTTCACTCTTCTTTTTCTTACTTATTTAACTTTGCTTCAATTTTTACGATTAACTCATCTTCTGTTGGAGCCGCAACTGGACGGTTATTTACAAATGCGAATGATTTTTTACGACCAGGACCACAGTAAGACTGACATCCAACTTCAATCGTTGCACATGAATCTACTTTTTTTAACTTCGGAACTAACGTTTTAACGTTCGTTGCCTGACAGTCATCGCACACGCGAAATTCGTTTCCCATTATATAACACTTCCTCTATTTTAAACTTTTCTCAAGTTCGTTTAAAAATAAACACTAAATGGTATTTTACCGCTCTTTGAAGCTCGTTGCAAGTTTCCCTACAAAGCCTATTCTCTACATAATGCTACTTATTTATATGCTCTCCTACAGAAGCGCTCACCATTCATGGGAAAATTTTTACCTTTCATCGAAATCTACCATATTTTTAAAAGCTTTGTATAAAAGTTTATTTTTTTGCCCATTATAAAAATAGGAAGTTCATAAAAAGAAAGGGAGTTGAATCTATGAAAGTAAGACAAGATGCTTGGACAGATGAGGATGATTTATTACTTGCTGAAACGGTACTTCGTCATGTTCGAGAAGGAAGTACGCAATTAAATGCATTTGAGGAAGTAGGAGATCAGTTAAATCGTACATCTGCTGCTTGTGGTTTCCGCTGGAATGCTGTCGTTCGCTATAGCTATGAACAAGCTCTTCAACTAGCAAAAAAACATCGTAAAGATAAAATGCGTGCTGCAAGCGGTGAACAAGCGAAAAAACGTTTACTTTATACACCACCAGCTTCAGATTCGATAACTGATTATGAAGAATTAGTACAAGAGGAATCAATCGTACAATATAAAGAAGCTATTCCATATCAAGAATCTACTGCTCCTGCTGCAAGAAGCTCTATGACAATGCAAGATGTTATTTATTTTTTACAAACAGTCGGATCTTCAAATATAAAAGTGACAGCTCTTGAAAACGAGAATACGAGATTGAAACAAGAAATTAAAGCACAAATCCTTCGGAATGAGGAACTAGAAAAGAAACTAGAAAAGTTAGAAAAGCAATCTCATACTGTACAAGAAGATTACGAAACACTTATGAACATTATGAACCGAGCTCGTAAATTGGCAGTCATGGATGACGAAGAACGTTCTCAAACATCTTTCCGAATGGACCGAAACGGTAATTTAGAAAAAATTGCAGAATAAAAAGGATGCATGTAATGCATCCTTTTTATTATTTCACCTTTAAGCTCCCCCTTTATATGTGAGAAAACTCCATTCTTCATTTTTTGCTATAATAGAGATTGTCATTTTAAAGATAAGGGGTTAGTTATATGAGCAATTCCCGTTCCATTTTATCTCAGCCAGAGTGGCGCATTGTAGATCAGTCTAGTTTGGGACCAACATTCCATGCACTTCAGTCATTCGCAATGGATGACACATTATGCACAAGCATTGGAAATGGCAAGTCAGCCGCAACAATGCGTTCTTGGGTTCATCACAATACAATTGTCCTTGGCATTCAAGATTCACGCCTTCCGCATTTAGAAGAAGGTATTTCTTTTTTAAAACAACACAACTTCAATGTTATTGTTCGTAATTCTGGCGGGCTTGCAGTCGTGCTTGATGAAGGTGTTTTAAACGTATCACTTTTATTCCAAGAAACAGAAAAAGGTATCGATATTGATCTTGGATACGATACGATGTGGCATTTAATTAAGGAGATGTTAAAGGATTACAACGTTACTATCGAGGCAAAAGAAATTGTTGGCTCTTACTGTCCTGGTAGTTATGACTTAAGTATTCGCGATCAAAAATTCGCTGGTATTTCACAACGTCGTATTCGCGGCGGTGTCGCTGTCCAAATTTATCTCTGTGCTACCGGAAGTGGCTCTGAGCGTGCCGCACTCGTTCGTGATTTCTACAACCTAGCAATTCAAGGAAAAGAAACACGCTTTACGTACCCTGAAATTGTACCAAGTACGATGGCCTCACTCTCAGAATTACTTGGCGAAACCATTACAGTACAAGATTTAATGATGCGTCTTTTAAAAACATTGCAGCAATTCGCTCCAAAGTTAACACCATCTCAATTAACAATAGATGAGATTCCTTTATATGAGACGAATTTACAACGTATTATTGATCGTAATAATAAAGCACTTGGCTTAGAAAAATAAAAATGACCACCTTAAGGGTGGTCATTTTCCATACCAATTCATTTTAGAATTAAAGTGCTTGAGCTGCTGTAATTAAAGCTAACTTGTACACTTCTTCTTCGTTACATCCACGAGACAGATCATTTACAGGCATGTTTAAACCTTGTAAGATTGGTCCTACTGCTTCGAAGTTACCTAAACGTTGAGCGATTTTGTAGCCGATATTACCAGCTTCTAAGCTTGGGAATACGAATACGTTAGCATCACCTTTAATTGTAGAACCTGGAGCTTTTTTCTCAGCTACAGATGGTACGAATGCAGCATCGAATTGGAATTCTCCATCTAAAGTTAACTCAGGAGCCATTTCTTTTGCAATGCGAGTTGCTTCTACAACTTTTTCTGTTTCTGGAGATTTCGCAGAACCTTTTGTAGAGAAGCTTAACATAGCAACACGTGGATCAATGCCGAATAACTCAGCAGTTTTCGCACTTTCGATACCGATTTCAGCTAAATCTTGGCTGTTTGGTGCAATGTTAATTGCGCAATCAGCGAATACATATTTCTCTTCTTCACGTACCATGATGAATACGCCAGAAGTTTTTGTAACGCCTGGTTTTGTTTTAATAATTTGAAGTGCCGGACGAACTGTATCAGCTGTAGAGTGAGCTGCACCACTTACTAAACCGTGTGCTTTGCCCATGTATACAAGCATTGTACCGAAGTAGTTTTCGTCTTTAAGGATTTTGCGAGCGTCTTCTTCAGTTGCTTTACCTTTACGGCGTTCAACGAAAGATGCTACCATTGCATCCATTTCTTCGTATGTAGCTGGGTCGTAAATATCAACGCCTGCTAATGTTAAATTCATGCTAGCAGCTTTTGCGCTAATTTCTTCCTTATTACCAACTAAGATTGGTTTTACTAACTCTTCTTTTGCTAAACGCTCTGCAGCGCCTAAAATTCTTTCATCAGTTCCTTCAGGAAGTACGATAGAAATGCCTTTTCCTTGAACTTTTTCTTTTACTGTTGTAAATAAGTTGCTCACGAATAAACCCTCCTACATATGTTAAAAAACTCTATCTTTAAGAATACTGCTTTTCTTCTATATTTTAAACTTATAGCTCCCAAAAAATAGATAAAATAAAAATGATTATATTTTCATAAAATTCAGCCGTTAAATTCACCTCGCTTAAACACTTAAATGTGACAATTTTATGCGCCAAGGTTTTATATAGATGATTTTAAAACTATATATGCTATAGTTAACGTGTAAAACTATCATTAACTGAGGTGAATAGAATGAGTGAAGCAACAACAACGTTAGATGGCTGGTATTGTTTACATGATTTACGTTCTATTGATTGGGCTGCATGGAAAACATTATCTAGCGACGAACGCGGACAAGCAGTGTCTGAATTTTTAAATGTCGTTGAAAAATGGAACGAAGTAGCTACTGCGAAAAAAGGTAGTCACGCAATGTATACAGTTGTTGGTCAAAAAGCTGATATTATGCTTATGATTTTACGTCCAACAATGGAAGAGTTAAATGAAATTGAGACAGAATTGAATAAAACAACATTAGCTGAATATATGGTTCCTGCATATTCTTACGTATCTGTTGTTGAACTAAGCAACTACCTTCCAGCTGATGAGGATCCATATCAAAATCCACAAATTTTAGCTCGCTTATATCCTGAATTACCGAAAGCAAATCATATTTGCTTCTATCCAATGGATAAGCGTCGCCAAGGTGATGACAACTGGTACATGCTTCCTATGGAAGAGCGTAAAAAAATGATGTACAGTCACAGCAAGATTGGTCGCCAATACGCAGGGAAAGTACGCCAAGTTATTTCAGGATCTGTTGGATTCGATGATTTCGAGTGGGGCGTAACATTATTCGCTGACGATGTTCTTCAATTTAAGAAACTTATATATGAAATGCGATTTGATGAAGTAAGTGCTCGTTATGGTGAATTCGGAACATTCTTCGTTGGAAACATCTTACCAGACGAAAAAGTAGAGAAATTTTTACACATATAATATTGAAAAAGGGACGAAATTCGTTCCTTTTTTTATTTCCCTCTATATTTCTCCTCAAAAAACTCCTTTTTCCCGCAAATTCGAACAAAAACCGACAAATTCCTTACAAAATTGTAACTTTTCTATATCCAAATTCATGCTAAAATGGTACGAGCTATATGCTAATAACGATGCGAAGGTGATAATTTATATGAAGAAAATCTTGTCTATTTTACTAGCGCTTCTATTGTCAATTTCTTCCTTAGGAGTAACAACATCCCATGCGGAAGAAAAAATACAAATAGAAGCTGCTGCTGCACTTCTATTTGATGCAGATACAGGGAAAATACTGCATGAACAAAACCCAGACGAACTGCTAGCTATTGCTAGTATGTCAAAATTAATTGTTGTTTACGCTGTTTTAGAAGCAATTAAAGAAGGAAAAATTACTTGGGATACGAAAGTAAATATTTCCGATTACGCTTATGAAGTCTCACGTAATAATGAATTCTCTAACGTACCATTTGAGAAAGGACGTCAATATACTGTAAAAGAATTATATCATTCTATTGTTATCTTCTCTGCAAACGGGTCTAGTATTGCTTTAGCAGAGCTACTTGCAGGAAGTGAGAAAAACTTCTTAAATCTTGCAAATGAACATGCAAAAAAACTAGGGTTAAAGAAATATAAATTTGTAAACGCTACTGGTTTAAATAACGCTGACTTAAAAGGGAAACATCCCGAGGGTACTGATCCAAATGCAGAAAACTCTATGTCAGCTCGCGATATGGGTATACTTTCAAAAGTAATGATTACAAAGTATCCAGAAATGCTAGAGGATACAAAACAAAGATTTAGAAACTTCCCAGACAATCATCCAAAACCAATTCGTATGGAAAACTGGAACTGGATGTTACCAGGAGCTGCCTTCGCTTATGAAGGTACTGATGGTTTAAAAACAGGAAGTTCTGATACAGCTGGATATGGATTTACTATTACTGCGAAACGCGGTGATTTACGTCTTATCTCGGTTATTATTAAAACGAAATCAATGGACGAGCGCTTCACAGAATCTCGTGAATTAATCGAATATGGATTTAATAACTTCGAAAAACAAAAGCTCAAGGTTGATAAAAATAACACAATCTCTGTAGTAAAAGGGAAAGAAGATCAAGTAACGGTTGCACCTGAAAAAGAAATAACAGTAATTGCGAAAAAAGGTAGCAAAGATCCTTATAAAATTGGGACTGAATTAGATAAATCTCTTGCTGAAGATGGACATTTAGTTGCTCCTGTTAAGAAAGATGCTAAAGTAGGCTCAATTACTTTAGCATCAACTGATAAATATGGTTTCTTAGACGGTAGTAAAAGTATGAAAGTTACTGCAAAAACAACAGAGGAAGTTGAAAAAGCAAATTGGTTTGTGCTAACAATGCGCTCTATTGGAGATTTCTTCTCAAACTTATGGTCTAAAGTATTTTAATGATGAAAAGCTAGCTCACGCTAGCTTTTTTTATTTTCCTCTCTCAATGTAAAACTTCGTTTGGTTGTCATATCTGAGTCCTTTTTCTCATACGTATGAACTAGTAATTGTTCCACACTTCATCTAGAAATAAACCTCTTTCCAAAAGGTATTACAAAAAGAGAGGTGACACATAATGGGTGTTATTGCTTATAACGAAGCAGATGTAAAGTTGTTAGCTAGACTGATGCGTGCTGAAGCCGAAGGAGAAGGGCAACAAGGAATGTTAATGGTCGGAAACGTTGGGGTAAATCGTGTCCGCGGAAATTGTTTAGACTTTAAAAGTATTCGTAATTTACGTCAAATGGTGTATCAAAATCCTGGTGGTTTTGAGGCAACACAAAAAGGATATTTTTATCAAAGAGCCCGTGAACAAGATATCGCCTTAGCAAGGCGAACTATTCAAGGACAACGTTTTTGGCCCGCTAACTTTGCCTTATGGTTCTTTAGACCTGAAGGTCCTTGTCCACCAACTTGGTATAACCAACAAAACTCTGGTCGCTTCAAAAAGCACTGCTTCTTCCAACCATCTGGTGAAGACTGTCCTAGCGTATATTAAGAGATGAAAATGAGGAGGGATTTTTGAATGGCACAGCAACAAAATCCGTACTATGGAACAGGTTTTTATCAACCATCTGGAACTTATGTCCAACCACAACAAATGACTCAACAACAACAGCAAGCAATGCAACAACAAACAGCTCAAGCTGCGCAAGCTCAATATGCAATTTCTCAAGGCATGTTACCTCTAGAGCAATCCTATATTGAAAATATCCTTCGTTTAAACAAAGGTAAGCAAGCTACAGTTGTAATGACTTATGAACGTGGCAGTTCCCTTGGTACACAATCTTATACAGGTATTATTGAAGCAGCCGGCCGTGACCATATCGTTATTAGTGAACCGCAATCAGGAAAACGCTATTTACTATTAATGATCTACTTAGATTACGTAGAATTTCCAGAAGAAATTACGTATTTACCTAGTCAACAAGCAACTTATACTCCAAGACCATAAAAAAAGCTGGCAAATGCCAGCTTTTGTTTTTTATAATCCTTTTACAACTGCAGTCCCTACTAGAATCCACGCCACAATAAACGCTACACCACCAAGAGGTGTAATTGGGCCAAAGAACTTAATGCCTGTCGTACTTAATGCATACAAACTACCTGAGAACATAATAATCCCAGCTACCATTAGCCAACCAGCAGTAGTTAAAAGTGATGATTGAACCTTATCCATCAATAAAGCAACTACGAATAATCCACCTGCATGAAACATCTGATATGTAACGCCTGTTTTCCAAACTTCTAACATTTTCGCAGAAATTTTATTTTCTAAACCGTGTGCTCCAAAGGCCCCTAACGCAACAGATAGCCCCGCTGCAATACAACCTAGTAAAAAGAAAATTTTCATCTTAATTCCCCTTTTTTACCTTTATCATAAGCAATTTTTTCATATAAGCCAAACGATTTAATTCTTAAAAATCAAATAAAGAATTACCATTTGCACCTTCTTCTTTTATATACACAGGTTCTCCAGAAACTGGTATAACTGGTTGAACTGTTGTTATAGGCTGTGATCCAATTACTTGCGATTGAATTTGCGGCTCCCTATACGTAGAAGATTCAACCTGTTCATCTAATAGTAAATCGCATAAAGCACGCACAACTAATAAATGTTCTTTTGACTTTTGTCCTTCGCTACTTTTTGCCTTCGCAATTTCATTCGCCATTTTATTTAAAATCTTGTCACTAGATATTTGCATTCCTTATCACCTCGTACTTTGTAATTCTTTCTCAAATTGTCCCAGTTTCTCTACTGAACCAAATACTATTATCATATCATGTTCTTGTAGTTTTTCCTGCCCTGTTGGATTATGTATAATATTCCCATTTCTTAAAATCGCTAATATCGTTACATCAAACTGATTCCTTACATTACTCTCTAGTAACGATTTACCGACTAGTATTGAATCTTTGCCAACTAGAATTTCTTCAATGACAAATGACTGTTCTACTCCATACAACACTGTATCAATATAATGAACGGTTAATGGATTTGCAATACCTTTTGCTATATGAATACCTGCCATACTAGATGGATTAATAACCTTATTTGCACCAGCACGCCTTAATTTCTCTTCAGTTTCTGGCTTTTCAGATCTCGCCACAATTTTAATCGTATCGTTTAATCCTCTTGCTGTTAATGTAATAAATACATTTTCGGCATCATTTGCAACAATAGCAACTAAACCAGCTGCTTTTAAAATTCCGGCATTATGTAATACTTGATCTTCCGTTGCATCTCCATGTACAAATAAAAGCTTTTCCTGCTCCAATATACTTTCATCTTTATCAACAACGACAAATGGAATGTTCTTTTCTTGCAATTCATGTACAACTTGAAGCCCCACTCTACCGCAACCACATACTATAATATGATTTTTCAACTGCGCTATTTGTTTATCCATCTTCTTCCTCCGTACTGCATGAAATAAATTCCCTTCAATAATCATAGCTGCCACTACCCCAATTGCATACGTAACAATACCTACACCAACAGGAATAATAAGGAGCGCAAATACTTTCCCTGCTTGCGTTACAGGAACAGCATCTCCGTATCCAACAGTCAATACAGTAATCATCGTCATCCAAAATGCTTGAAACAAACTAATCTCTTCAATTGTCATAAATCCTATCGTTCCTAGAATTACAACAAAAGTCATACATATAACTGCTATCCATAATTGCTTACGTGCATTCATACCGTGTTTCAACTCTTTTCTCTATCTACAATCTTTGCCAGTGGAAATAAAATACGTATATACTAGATACGGAATCTATGAAAGAGGTTGATATAATGAAGACATTTCTTTCCGCCTTACAATGGGCACTATTTATTTTAGCTGGAAGCCTTATTGTACCAATTAGTGTCGCAACTAGTTATGGTCTTGATGGCGCTGAAGCCATTGCATTCGTACAAAGAACATTATTTGTTCTAGGCTTTGCTGGTCTCTTGCAAGCTATATTTGGGCATAAACTTCCTATTCAAGAAGGTCCTGCTGGCCTTTGGTGGGGAATTTTCTCCCTTTACGCAAGTTTAGGCGTCGTATTATTTGGATCAAGCAATGAGACACTTAAAGTTCTTCAATATGCTTTCTTATTAAGCGGTATTATTTGTATTATTCTTAGCGTTTTTGGACTTATTGATAAACTCGTTCGCTATTTTACACCGACAGTCATTGGAACGTATTTATTTCTTCTTGTCGCGCAACTCAGTGGCTCCTTCTTAAAGGGAATGTTTGGCCTTGATGGAAAACATACAGAAGTACAACCTAACGTATTTATTCTTTCACTCATTGTTATTTTACTATCCTTTTTCATCATGAAGCTACCTATTATTGGACAATATTCCGTTCTTTTCAGTATCATATGCGGCTGGATATTATTCGCATGCTTCGGATTATCTAATCCAATAACACCAGTGACAGACATAATTCGTTTTCCGTCCTTATTTGTTTTCGGCATGCCTCGTGTTGAATGGAACATGGTAATTACGGTCATATTTGTTACACTCTTACTTCTAACAAATATGTTAGCAAGTATTCGCGTTGTACAAAAGGTTGTCTCTAAATATGAAGAAAATGCTGCATCAGATCGTTTTAAACAAGCCGGCATTATAACAGGAATCAACCAATTGCTAGGCGGCCTGTTTTCAGCTATTGGACCTGTCGCTATTTCTGGATCAGCAGGTTTTATTGCAACGACTAATATTTATAAACGTCTCCCTTTTATATTAGGGTCAAGCTTTATTATTGTCGTTAGTATATTCCCAAAGATTACTTCATTCTTTGCAGCAATCCCTGTTGCAGTTGGTTATGCCGCTATTTATCCTGTATTCGCAAGCATGATTGGCCTCGCCTTTCGAGAATACGAAACTGTCCAGGATAAGGAACAATTATTTAAAGTAGCCGGTCTTTCAATCTTCACAGGAGTCGGAGTTATGTTTGTTCCAGCAGGAGCATATTCCACACTTCCACCATTTCTAGCATCGTTTTTAAGTAACGGTCTCGTTCTTGGATCTGTAATGGCCATTTTGCTAGAAATACTATTTTCTCGTTCCACAGCAAAACAAATATCGTAAATTGGAAAACTTCCATTATTGCACTCTACCTTTAGAGTTGTTACGATAAAATCAAACTTGAATCATTGGGGCTTTATCCATCCCCAATGATTATTAACCGATATTATGAGCAACACACTCATAATGATTTATCTACTTCTTTTCAAAGAGGTTTGATGTCTTACTATTATTCCTCAACATCTTCATGAACATGTATTTTGATTTCAATTAAAGAAAGGAATTTTCTATATGACTTATAAAATGATTGTTTTAGATTTAGATGATACTTTATTACGTGATGACCATACTATTTCACCTCGTACGAAAGAAGCGTTAATGACTGCACAAGAGCAAGGGGTAAAGGTTGTACTTGCTTCTGGACGTCCAACGTTTGGTATGCGCAATGTAGCCAAAGAACTTCGCTTAGAAGAATACGGCAGTTTCATTCTATCTTTTAATGGCGCAAAAATTATTAACTGTAAAACAAACGAAGAAATCTTTAGTAGTACACTATCTCCTGAAATCGTTCACAACCTATTTGAAATTAGTAAAACTGAAGATGTATGGATTCATACTTATATGGGCGATGATATCGTAACGGAAGAAAATAATCCTTATACTGAAATTGAGGGCGATATTACTGGTATGCCAATTGTTGTAGTAGATGACTTTAAAGCCGCAGTTAAAGAGCCTGTAGTAAAAGTATTAATGAATAAAGAAGCTGAACGCCTTGTTGAAGTTGAAAAGAAACTTCAACAACAACTAGAAGGCCAATTAAGCGTGATGCGTTCGAAACCATTCTTCTTAGAATTTACTGAAGCCGGTGTTACAAAAGGAACGAGCTTAAACAAACTGATTCAAAAGCTTGGCATTAAGCGTGAAGAAGTTATCGCAATGGGCGATAGCTATAACGACCAAGCAATGATTGAATTTGCTGGTCTTGGTGTTGCAATGGGCAATGCACCTGATGATATTAAAGAAATTGCAAACTACGTAACAGATACAAATATGAATGATGGTGTCGCAAAAGTTGTAGAGAAATTCGTTTTAAAAACGGATGTACTTGTTTAATATTTTCATTCACAAAACCTATTTGAAGTCAAATACTTCAAATAGGTTTTTATTTAAATTCTCATGCTTTTGTGACTATATTTTGAACTTTGCACTATTCTCGTAGTGTAAACTTTCTTTTTGTATATAATGAAACAAAATAGACTATTTTATTTTGAAAAAGAATACAAATTTACTATATACAAGCATACGTTAAAGGAGGCTACTTTATGTTATCTACACCAATCGGACGATTAAGAGCAATTGGACTAGTTGAGGGTATTTCTTTCCTATTACTATTATTTGTAGCAATGCCATTGAAATATTTCGCAGGATTTGCAACAGCTGTTAAAATTACAGGCATGGCTCATGGTGTTCTGTTTATTCTATTCATCTTTGCAGTAATTCAAGTAACAATCGTACACCGTAAATCAATTTTATGGGCACTTGGAGCATTTGTTTCATCAGTTATCCCATTTGGTACTTTTGTACTAGATGCAAAATTAAAGAACGAACAACAATAATAAAAAGGTAGTTAACGACTGTTAACTACCTTTTCTATTTATAAATTTGGAATTTCCCAATCAATTTCTCTTTCTCCCATATTAGCTAAAATCGTATTTACTTTAGAGTATGGCTTACTACCAAAGAAACCACGTCTTGCCGATAATGGGCTTGGATGTACAGATTCGATAATATGATGATTCGGATTCGTAATTAACTTCTTCTTCGCCTGCGCATGGCGCCCCCACAATATGAAAACAACTGGCTTTGCACGTTCGTTCAACAGTTCAATCACACGATCTGTGAAGTGCTCCCATCCTTTTCCCTTATGAGAATTTGCTTCGCCTTGACGAACTGTTAATACGGTATTTAGTAGTAATACTCCTTGTTCCGCCCATTTTACTAAATAACCGTTATTCGGGATTTCATAACCATATTCATCTCGAAGTTCTTTATACATATTTAACAATGATGGTGGTGTTTTAACATCAGGTTGTACAGAAAAACTTAAACCATGCGCTTGATTCGGTCCATGATATGGATCTTGTCCTAAAATAACAACCTTTGTATTTTCATAACTTGTATACTGAAGAGCGTTAAAAATATCTTCTACCTTCGGATAAACAACATGCGTGCTGTACTCTTCTGTCAAAAAACTGGATAGAGTACGATAATACTCTTTCTCAAATTCTGGTGCCAATAATGGTCCCCAATCATTCTTTAAAACATTTTCCATACTGTCACTTCCTGTCTAATTAATTCAACATATCCTGTTTTGTAAATACTAAGAACGAAATAATAAGGGAAACAACTGCCCAAACAGTTAAATTCATCAAAGAAAATCCCATTGATAAGCCTTGTAATGCAGGTAATTTTCCTGATAAATAATCCGTTAATGATAAATTCACGCTAAAAATATATTTCGCACCTTCCCAAGATGTTGCGAACGAGCTTAAGATACCGCCTGCAATTAATGCAGCTAGCATAACGCCCATACCAGCTGGTGTATTACGAATTAAAACAGAGACCATAAATGATATAGTTCCGACAACGATAGCAACAAACCAGGCTAGTCCATACGCCATTAAGATGTATTGCCACTGCGGAATCAGATGCACAAAGTTCGTATTTAACGTTTCCTTATCAATGACGAATCCTGTTAAAACAGGTAAATTCCATCCCGAGTATCCGAATACAAGCCCTGATAATATGTAAGCAAACAAACCTACAAGAAACAGTATGAGCGAAATGAAAAATAACATCGTCACGTATTTACTAAGGAGTATTTTCCAGCGCCGAATCGGCCGCGTAAGTAACATCTTCATTGTCCCATCACTTCGTTCTCCTGAAACGATATCAATAGCGACAATCATTACGAGAAGCGGAATAAACAATGTAATTCCTTGTTCAATAAATGCTCTGACAAAAGTCGGTGCACCCGGTGCCATCGGGTTAATATTATGATCTAAATAATATTGTTGTTGCTCAACTCTTACCTTTAACCAATCACGCCATTCTTCTGGCAACCTAGAATTGTTCAATCGGTTCTGAGAATCAACAATTTGCTGTTGCAATGAAACCTTCCAATCAGTTGTACCGAGTCTTTTTTGTGTCGTTTCTATTTCACGATACTGCGCGTACACAAAAAGCGGGATCAAGATTGCTAAAATAAGCATGACAACAAAAATACGTTTCTTACGGTAAATCTTTTCTGATTCATTTAAAACTAGATTCGCAAATTCACGCATGCTGCTCACCCCTTGTGAGTTCAATAAATAAATCTTCTAGCGTAAATACAAGCTCCTTAACGCTATGTACATCTATTTCATTTTCTACAAATTTTTTATTCCAACTACTTATAGATGCAATATCCATGCGGCATAGTAATCGCTCGCCTTTTACACTCACTTCTCTTATTTCCTCGGCCGCTTCTAGCATATCTTTCGCCTTAGAAATTGGTGTAACAATCCATTCTACACGATCACTTGCTGTTTTAATTAATTCTTCAACCTTGGCAACTGTTATCATCTTTCCTTTATGAATAATAGCAACGCGATCGCATATCATTTGCACTTCACTTAGCAAGTGACTTGAAATAAACACGCTCATATTTTCTTCTTTCACAAGCTTATGTATAAATTCCCTAAGTTCTCTAATCCCTGCTGGATCTAAACCATTCGTTGGCTCATCTAATATAAGCAATTTAGGATTCCCAAGGAGCGCCTGTGCAATTCCAAGGCGTTGTTTCATACCAAGTGAGTACGTTTTTACCTTGTCATGAATTCTTTCATCTAAATGAACCATTTCAGCAATTTCAATAATACGTTCATCTGATATATCACCTAACATACGAGCAAATTGCTTTAAATTTTCCCATCCTGTTAAATATGTATACAACTCTGGGTTTTCAACGATACTCCCAATTTGACGCATCGCTTCTCTGAAATTTTCCTCAATCGAATAACCACCGATAGAAATCTTACCTTCTGTCGCCTTAATCAATCCGACTAACATTCGAATGGTAGTCGTCTTTCCAGCACCGTTTGGTCCTAGGAACCCGAATACTTCTCCTTGCTTTACATCAAAGGAAATATTCTCTACAAGAGTCTTCTTTCCAATTACCTTCTTCAAGTCTCGTACGGAAAGTATCGTCGTCATTTTACCCCTCCTTGTTCTAGTTTTAATTTACTTACAACATTTTGAACTAAACGTTCTGCCATATACGTATAACCTACTTCATTCGGATGAAAATGATCAGAGTATAATAAATCTTTCCCGCGGTTTTGGAATAAATCAAATGTCGGTGTAATATACACATTTTTATCGTTTAGCGCTAACTTCTCTAAAGATGCATTCCAGTCCACAACAATGTTTGAAGACCCTTTTAAATCTTCTACATCTTCAAAAGGATTGTATAAACCAAGCCAAAAAATCGGACTATTTGCATTTAATTTACGAATTTCTTCTATAATTTTCTTTGCTTCATTTTGAAACGTTTCTGTATCAGGACGATACGTCTCTAAATCTATTTTCCCGAGCGATTCCCAGCCTGGGAACAAATCATTCCCGCCGATCGTTAACACGATTACATCTGCTTGCTTAATTGAATATTGAGCGCCACTACTTTCAATTTGTTTTAATAAATCGGGCATTTTTGCACCACTAACTGCTAAATTTGTTAATGCAATTTTTTGCTTATAATCTTTTTGTAAATCCTCTTTCATTCGCCCAACATAGCCAATTCCTTCTTTATCACCAACGCCACGCGTTAATGAATCACCTAAACTAACGATTTGTAACGTTCCCGTTTTCTTTTTCTCTTTTGCCACTACATCGGTCTTTTTAATTAAATTTGAAGCTTTCGGATTTAATACATCATTTACACCTGAAACAAAGCCATATGCAAATAAACAGAAAGATGCAATTGTAATGAGTAGAATTACTTTTACTACTTTTGATCTCATATCAAAACCCCTTTTAGCCCTCATAGATTGTCCATAATTATACCAAACGAAATTTTGAAAAGCGATTTTCACACCTTCTCAATTATGTCGTTTCTCTATCTACTAACTCTGGTAATAACTCTATATGCTTCACATCTAATTTCTCTTCATTAATCTTTTCATATAATAATTCAAACGCTTTCACTCCAACGTTTTTACTAGAATGCGAAATCGTCGTTATACCCAATATATCTGCCACCTCTTGATCATCACACCCGATAATCGTAATATCCTCTGGAATACGAAATCCTTGTTTTTTTGCTTCTGTAACCATCCCCGCTGCAATATGGTTACAAGATACAAGGAACGCCGTCGGTTTTACTGACATATGAGCCCATTCTCTAATTACATTGCGTCCATCTTCCACTGTAAAACATCCCTCAAATTTCCAGGTCTCTAACGATGTTACGATACTCTGTTGAAGCGAATCTTCGTACGCCTTCTTTCGTCTTTGGCTATTAACGCTATTACTTCTTCCAATACAATATCCAATACGTGTATGACCGGCATCTATTAAACTTTTCATCCCACGTGAAAATACTTTGTAGTAATCGATATGGACACTTGAAATATACTTCGAATCTATTTCTTCACACATAACAATCGGGCCGAATTTCGTATATTCTTCAAGCTTCTCCTTACTATTTGTCCGAGAACAAATAATAACCCCATCAAGCTTTTTCATTTTTAACATATTTAAAATTTCTAGTTCTCTTTCTTCGCTATAATTTGTCTGGCAAAGCATCATATTATAATTATTCTTTGCTGTTTCTTTTGATATCCCCTCGATAATAGCACTATAATATTGATCATTTACGTGTGGCAATAAAACGCCAATTACATTCGTTTTTCCTTTCACTAAATGAATTGCATTCACGTTTTGCGTGTAATTTAATTCTTCTATAATTGCTAAAATTTCTTTTCGTTTCTGTTCATTTACGTACGGATGATTATTTAGTACACGTGAAACAGTTGAAACAGATACTCCAGCAAGTTCAGCAATCTTTCTTATATTTGTCATCTCATTTTCCCCTTCTCACAAAAATTCTCCCTTGACCTGGTAAGCTTTCCACAATATATCCTTTCCTAGCAAATACATGTAGAAAGGATATACAACTATGCTTCGATTCAAATTAGAATATATATTTTTCATTGGCGGTTTACTCATTCTTGCCATCGGTATTAATATGATGACAACAATTACTTCCTTTGGACTTAGTCCTTATGATTCCTTCTTTATTGCACTATATCAAAATTTTGGGATAAGCATTGGTTTTTGGATTTTCATGATTAACTTTGCCTTTACACTTATCGTACTCTTTTGGAATAAAAAACAAATTACAATCGGTACAATTGTAACGATGGTTCTTATTTCTCTTTTTGTTGATTGGATTGGTTCCATTACAACTATTATGGACGCTATCCGCTCTCTTCCAAAATATATAACACTTATTTGCGGAAATCTATTCGTTGGAGCTGGAATTGGTCTTTACGTCTCTACAAACCTTTGCGCGGCGCCTCAAGAAGCTTTCGTTTTAACGGTTGCTGAAAAGAAAAAATGGACGTTTAGAAGAACAGAGATTTCATTAGCCTTTTTATTTTTAACGTTAAGCTTTTTATTAGATGGACCTATCTATTTTGGAACAATCATCTTATCCTTTACAACAGGCTGGATTATCCAAGCATTTATTCAAGTTGGTACGCAGATTTTAAATAGAAAAGAGCCTATTAAGCAAGCTGCTTAATAGGCTCTTTCTGTTTTATGGTAAGAGATACTACTTAGCATCCCCTTCAATTCGATAGTTCGCTTTCAAACAATCGATTTCTTCATACCCTTGCAACGTATGTAGAATATAATCATAATCAGCAAGAGACGCACGATGCGTTACAATTACAATTTCAGCCTTTCCTTTCTCTTCAAGCGGCATTTGAATAATCTTTTCAAAGCTAACGCCACGCTCAGAGAACAATGAAGTAATTTTTGCAAATACACCAATTTCGTCTTTTACATGCAGTCTTAAAAACTTTTTCACGACAATTTCGTCTGGCTCTTTTAATACTTTTTGATATTGTGGGACTACAGCACTATTTCCTGTTACCCCTAATCTAATATTTTGCATTACAGCAACTAAATCCGAAACAACAGCTGTCGCTGTCGGTAAACTTCCTGCGCCTGGTCCATAAAACATCGTTTCTCCAACTGCTTCACCGTACACATACACAGCGTTATATTCATTTTGTACTGCCGCAAGAGGATGTGTATTTGGAAGTAAAGTTGGTTCAACTGTAACCTCCAATTTTTCACCATCTCGTTTTGCAAGACCGATTAATTTAATTGTATAACCTAAGCTCTTACTGTATTCAATATCTTCCTCTGTAATAGAGGTAATCCCTTTTACTTTCACATCTCCAAGCTCTACATTTGTAGAGAAACCGAGAGTAGCTAAAATCGTCATTTTTCTTGCTGCATCTAAACCTTCTACGTCTGATGTTGGATCTGCTTCTGCAAATCCAAGTTGTTGGGCTTCTTTTAACACGTCGTTATATGCTCTCCCTTCATCTGACATTTTCGTCAAAATAAAATTTGTCGTTCCATTTACAATTCCCATTACTTTCGTAATAAGATCTGAAGAAAGTCCTTCTACGATACTGCGTAAAATTGGAATTCCCCCTGCCACACTCGCCTCATAGAATAAATCAGCCTTATTATCTTTTGCTGTCGCTAATAATTCAGCTCCATGTAATGCCATTAAGTCTTTATTTGCAGTTACAACATGCTTTCCGCTTTTTAAAGCTTGTAAAATATATGATTTTGCATCATCAATGCCACCCATCACTTCGATGACAACATCAATATTTGGATTATCTAAAATTTCATTTGCATCTTGTGTTAATAGAGTAGAAGGTACCTCTACCTCTCTCTCTTTCTCAATGTTTTGCACTAATACTTTCGTTACCTTAACTGGACAACCTACTTGGTGTATGAGTCGTTCTTGATGATCCGTAATAATACGAACCACACCACTGCCAACTGTCCCAAGACCTAATAACCCAACTTGAATTTCTTTCATAGTACTGTCCACCCCTCAAAAATTGTGTTTAGATGAAATTATATGAGTAAAAAATCTGAAAGACAATGTATTTTGAACATTCGGAAAAATATAAGTTAATCTTTACAAGGAAAACGTTGCCACGTGTTACACAATCTTTCTTTACAATATATAAGGGGTTTCTTGATACACGTAATAATTCAACCAATTAGAAAACAATAAATTACCATGACTCCTCCACCTAACAAGCGGCTTTTCATCTGGATTATTATGTTTAAAATAGTTTTTTGGCACATCAATATTTAATCCCTTGTCACGATCTCGTTCGTATTCTTGTTTTAACGTCTCACAACTATATTCGCTATGTCCAAGGGCAAAAACTTGCCTTCCTTCTGGCCCAATAACAAGGTGAACACCTGCTTCTTCAGAGTTTGCTAACAATGTTAATTCTTTCACTTCTCTAATATCATTCTCTCGTACTTCTGTATGACGAGAATGCGGAGCAAAAAACAATTCATCAAATCCTTGTAACAATTTCACATGTTGCTCGCAAACCTCATGTTCAAATACACCGAACATTTTTTCCTTAAGGGGATACTTTGGAACACCATAATGATAGTACAAACCAGCCTGTGCCCCCCAGCAAATATGGAGCGTAGATGTTACATTCGTTTTTGAATACTCCATAATACGTTTAAGCTCTTCCCAATAATCTACTTCTTCAAAAGAAAGAGTTTCAACTGGTGCTCCTGTAATAATGAGCCCATCAAATTTTTCATTTTCAATATCACGAAACGTTTTATAAAAGCTCGTTAAATGGTCCTGCGCTACATTACGAGACAGATGTGATTCCATATGAAGTAAATGAACATCTAATTGCAACGGTGTGTTTCCAATTAAGCGAAGTAATTGTGCCTCTGTATCTTGCTTCGTTGGCATTAAATTTAATATAGCAATTTTCAAAGCGCGTATATCTTGTGTTTCTGCTCGCTCCTTCGTCATTACAAAAATATTTTCTTTTTGCAACACTTTGCGAGCCGGTAAATCTTTATCAATTATGATCGGCATGTGTTTTGCCTCCAACTAGAGCTGCTTCCAAATCTGCAATAATATCAGAAACATCTTCTATACCAACCGATAAACGAATTAAATCAGATGTAACACCAGCTAAACGCTGATCTTCAGCATTTAATTGTCTATGCGTCGTACTAGCGGGATGTATAACGCAAGTTCGTGCATCAGCTACGTGCGTTACAAGAGTTGCTAGTTTTACATTTGCGATAAATTCTTTTGCTGCTTCTAATCCCCCTTTAATACCAAATGTTAAAACCCCACTAGCACCTTTTTTCAAATACTTTTGTGCTAACGAGTAATTTTCATTACTATCTAATCCCGGATAATTCACCCATTCAATACGTTCATGATTAGCAAGCCACTTAGCAACTGCCAGAGCATTTTCGCTATGACGCTCCATTCGTAAATGCAAAGTCTCTAAGCCAATATTGCTAATATATGCATTGAATGGGCTCATACAATTTCCATAATCTCTTAATAGTTGAACACGTGCTTTCACAATATATGCTGCTGCACCAAAGTTTTGAACGTAACTTACACCGTGATAACTTGGATCTGGTTCAACAAGCTCAGGATATTTTCCATTTGTCCAATCAAAGTTTCCACCGTCAATTACAATACCGCCTAAAGAGCTCGCATGCCCATCGATATATTTAGTCGTAGAATGAACAATAATATTTGCCCCATATTCAAACGCTTGGCATAAATAAGGAGTTGCTAATGTATTATCAACGATAAAAGGTACCTCTAATTCTTTAGCGGCAGCTGAAAATTCTTTGAAATTTAAAACATTCATCGCTGGATTTCCTAATGATTCTGCATAGATAAGTTTCGTCTTATCGTTAGCAAGTGCCGTAATTTCATCTGCCGTTAAATTTGGATTAAAGAACGTAACATCAATGCCAAGCTTACGTAAACTCACCCCAAATAAATTAAACGTTCCCCCGTAAACAGTTGAAGAGCAAAGTAAATGATCCCCACTACTACAAATATTTAAAACTGCGAGCATAATAGCTGCTTGCCCAGAAGCCGTTGCAACAGCTCCTACACCGCCTTCTAAATCTGATAACTTCTGCTCAAATGCGGCTAGAGTAGGGTTTCCAATACGCGTATAAATATATCCTTCTGCCTCTAAGTTAAATAGAGCTGCTAAATCATCCGAAGTATCGTATTTATAAGTTGTGCTTTGATAAAGTGGTAAAACACGTGGTTCACCATTCTTTGGCGTATAGCCACCTTGCACACAAATCGTTCCTTTTCCCCATGATTCTCCCATCTCTCATTCTCCTTTCTTTTATACAAAATAAAAAACTGCCCCTTTCCTGAAAACAAGAAAGGAGCAGTTTGAAAACACGCTCTAAAGGCTCTTTCTTATCTCTCAGGATTACTACCTGCAGGATTTGGCACAATTCCGTTATACGGCTGTTGCCAAGGTTTCATCGGGCCTGTCCCTCCACCTTTTCTTGATAAGACTATGCAATTACCGTTGATTTTATAGCAATAATTTCCTAATGTCAAACAGTTTTTCTGAATGTTCTAAAATAAATGTTAACAGTTTCATATAAAGCAACAAAAGAAATATATTCTAGTCTATTTCAAAAAAGACCTTTAAAAAACTCAAATCAGTCTATAAAATTAAATAAGTAATTTAACCTATAAATTCAAATTCTCTAAAATTCAGCCTATATGTTGAATAGGCGGTCCTCTCAAAAAGATACTATATATATTCAATCCATTTTCCACTAGTATATTTCACTTTTTCCCTACTGAGATTTACATAACGGAGGTATAACATGACAAATAAAAAAGATATGCAGTACATACTTGCTCTATATGGCATTCTTCTAGGATCTATAGTAGGAGCTACAGTCTGGTTATTTTTAGTCACAATAAATATTGGAATCCACTTTATTTGGGGATACTTGCCTGAAGTTCTCTCTTATCCCTCTTATTACACCCTTTGCGTAACAATAATTGGCGGGGTCCTCGTTGGTCTATCACAAAAATATTTCGGTATATATCCACGCCTTATGCCTGAAGTGATGACTGAATATAAAAAAACTGGTCGAATCGAATATCGCTTTGTCCATCAGGCTACTTTAACAGCGATTATTGTTTTAATTTTCGGAGCTAGTCTTGGTCCAGAAGCCGCACTAGTTGGAATTATAGGCGGACTGTGCACATGGGTAGGGGATCGCTTTACATTTGCCTTAAAGGGTATGAATGAGCTAACCGAGATTGGAATTGGCGCTACTTTAAGTGTCATTTTTAACGCACCATTATTCGGTTATTTAGCACCGAATGAAAATGAGGGGGAACAAATTGCTGCTTTTTCTAAAGGAAAAAAGGCAATTGTATACTTAGCTACTACTTTCGCAGGTTTTTCTGTTTATTTACTACTGAGTAAACTCGATAATCGTGGATCCTTTATTGTTGATTTCGAGGAAGGTGCACTTTCTTTCAATGAATGGATCGCATTTCTTCCACTTGCTAGTATCGGTGCTATAGTTGGTTTCTTTTATTTCAAGTTAGAATTCACATTAGAGAAGTTAATTCACCCTTTTAGGGAATACAAGCTGACACTCGGAATTATCGGTGGCATTTTATTAGGAATTGCAGGAACTTTTCTTCCGTACACATTATTTTCAGGGGAACATCAATTAAAAGAGTTAGTTGTTGAATGGAGCCATTTATCTTTTTGGATACTACTTCTTTCAGGGATTTTAAAGTTGTGTATTACTGCCGTTTGTTTGAACACAGGGTGGCGGGGTGGACATATCTTCCCAATTATATTTTCTGGGTCAAGTATCGGATACGCTGTAGCATCTATTCTTCCTATAGATCCAGTAGCATCCGTTGCTATCGTAACGACAGCAATTTCAAGCTATGCGTTACGAAAGCCAATAGCTATAACATTACTATTACTTATGTTTTTCCCGCTTAATTTACTATTGCCCATGCTTGGTGCAGCTGCTATCGGGAATGCCTTTCCACTCCCAAAACATAACGAAAATAAAAATTAATAAAAATAGGCAGTGGGGACGAAAGCTCCACTGCCTATTTTTTTATTACACATGCTGCTTTAATAACGCTTCTAACTCCTCAAAATTATGCACTTCATATGTCGGTATAATCCCACTATCATTTAATTTCCTTTCTGGATTAAACCAACAAGTATCAATTCCCGCTACATATCCACCTTTAATATCAGCGCTTAATGAATCACCAATAATCAGCCCTTCTTCAGGTGCAAAGTTAGGAATCCGTTCAAAAACATAATCAAAATACTCTTTCATCGGCTTTTGAAAACCTGTATCTTCTGAAACAAAAACATCTTTAAACAATGAATGTAACCCTGCATTACGCAAACGTTTATCTTGCGTCTTAGAAACACCATTTGTCACTATATACAACTCATACTCCCCTTGAATTTGATTTATAAATTCAAACGCACCTTGCATGAGTTGATTTCCTTCTTCTAAGTAGTTACGGTAATTATTTTCGAATAATATTCCGTCTACTTCTTCTCCATACTCTTGAAACAACAGAGAGAATCGTGTATTTATAACTTCATTGCGTGATAGTTCACCTTTTTCAAAAGCATCCCAAAGACCCTTATTTATTTTTTTATAACGAGCCTCTATCTCGTCTGTTAAAGAGATTCCCTTCTCTTCAAAAAGCACCCGTAAAGCCATTTTTTCAGCCTTTTGGAAATCTAATAATGTATCATCTACATCAAATAGCAATGTTTTATATTTTTTCATAAACTCATCACACTCTCTTTTCTACAAAAACAAATTTACATAAATCGTATCATTCCTTCTTGTAAAGATAATAGGAGATATCTCATACTATAAATAGGGGTGAAAATATGAAAATCAGCAAAAATGAGGAAGAAATTTATCAATACATGCAAATCCATCAATTCCATACCCTATTTTCATTTCATGTCTTGCCATATGTAGAGCTACATTCTTTTCAAACGAAAGAGATGATATGTAGCGAAGGAAATACTCTCCCTTATCTCTATTACTTAATTTCTGGGAAGGCAAAAATATATATGAGTCATAAAAACGGGAAGGTTTCATTAATTAATTTTATTCAAGCACCATCTTTTATCGGGGAATTAGGATTAATAGGAGTAGAAAATATTACTAAGTCCGTTGAAGTACTAGAAGATTGTGTTTGTTTGGCACTTCCTCTTAAAGATTGTCAGCAACTTTTATTACAAGATGCAACGTTTTTACAGCACTTATGCAAATTTATTGGAGAAAAGACAATTACTCGCACTGAAAATTACGCAAAAAACTATAGTTATCCTTTTGAAAATCGATTAGCTGCTTTTATTTTATTAACAGAACAAAATAATTGTTATATAGAAAAGCATACTGAGGCCTCGGAATATTTAAATGTCAGCTACCGTCATCTTTTATATGTATTAAATCAGTTTTGCCAACAAAATTACTTAAAAAAAGACGGAAGAACCTATTACATACGAGATCGAATTCAATTAAAAAAACTTGCTGATGAACTAAAAATATAAAAAAACAGCATTAACGTTTACATGTTAATGCTGCCTTTTCGAGTGACGATTATAATTTTAATTAAAATTTACTTGCTACTTTAGCTGCTTCTTCAAGACCTGCAGCAATGATTTCTTCCGCTTTATCTGGGAATTGGTTATGTCCTTCAATAATTACTGTTTCCATGTTTGTTGCGCCGAAGAAGCCCATCATACTTGCTACATATTTAACAGCCATTTCTACCTCAGCTGCTGGACCTTCTGAATATACGCCGCCTCGTGCATTTAATAATGCAATCTTCTTATCACCGATTAGGCCAACTGGACCCTCTGGCGTGTATTTGAACGTTTTACCAGCACGGTTTAAATAATCAATATATGTGTGTAGCACTGCTGGAATCGTTAAGTTCCATAATGGGAAGCCGAAAACAACTTTATCAGCTTCTAGGAATTGATTTAAATACTTATCAGCAACTGCTACTGCTTTTGCCTCTTCTTCTGTTAAATCAAATCCTTTACCTGCCTTGAATGTACCATTGATCATGTCTACACCTACATATGGTAATTCTTCTTTATATAAATCCAGTTCTACTACTGTATCATTTGGGTGTGCTTCTTTATAGTTTGCTAAAAATGCCTCATATAATTTTACACTAACTGCTTGTTCCGCTGGACGGTTGTTTGCTTTAACGAATAAAACTGTTTCCATTATTTCTTCCTCCTAGTACTCACTCTTATGTTGTTATATGCTTTCAAAAAAGGTATCCCTTGTAATTGTTGTTTTGTTGCTTACAAAAATATTTTATCTTTATATCAAGACAATTTCGTCCTCACATAGACGTATTTTTCCATAAAAAAAGTCCACCTTCTAAAGGCGAACTAGGTCTTACGACTTTTGTCTTATACAATTCCATTTTTCACTGCATATAACGCCGCTTGTGTACGATCGGATAAATTTAATTTACTCAAAATGCTACTTACATGCGCCTTAACTGTCTTTTCTGTAATAACTAAAACAGATGCAATTTCCTTATTGCTCATCCCTTTTGCTAATAGTTGCAACACCTCATTTTCTCTCGCTGTTAGCACATCTACTTGAATAGAAGGTTCTTCTTCCTTTTCTTCTACAGGTAATGTTTGAGAGAGAAGAGCATTTGCTATATCCGGATGTAATTGAATATTACCTTTATATGCACTTCGAATAGCCTCAACAAGCTGATCCGGTTCTACATCTTTTAAAATATACCCACTTGCTCCAGCCCTTAATGCAGGTAACACATGCGCCTGATCAGAAAAGCTAGTTAACACAATTACTTTCACATTTGGATACTCTTTTTTAATATATGCCGTCGCCTCAACACCATCCATTTCAGGCATATATAAATCCATTAATATAACATCAGGATTTGTTTCTCCTACTTTCACTAACGCTTCTTTCCCATTATTCGCTTCTCCAACTAAATCTAAATCTTCCTGTGTGCTTAAGAAAAACGCTAATCCTTTTAAAACAACTGTATGATCATCAACTAACAATACTTTTATTTTCACAAAATTCCCTCATTTTCACATCATAATGGTACATTTACTTTTACGCTCGTTCGTTTATTACTACTTACAATTTTAATTGTTCCACCAACTAATTCTACTCTTTCACGCATCGTAGTCATACCTAGTGATTTCTTTTCTTTTATATTCTTTTCCACAAAGCCCTTTCCTTGATCAACTATTTCTAATGATACATTTTTCTCATTCACTGTAAAATAAATCGTCGCTTCTTTTACACCTGCATGCTTACTTACATTGTTCAGTGCTTCTTGGCCAATGCGCCATAAAGCTTCTTCTACTACACGAGGTAAATCACGAACACCCGTAACTTGCTCCCTAATTTTCAGTCCCAAATTTTCACCGTACTGCTTTAGAGCTGGCAATAATCCTTTTTCTAATCCTGCTGGACGAAGCTGCCAAATTAATGTCCTCATTTCTTTCAAAGCTCCTTGTGCAAGTTCACGCATCTCATGCAAAGATTGATCTACCTTTTCATTTTTACCTTTTAAAACTGCCTCGGCGCCTTTTGTCATGAAGGTTAATGAAAATAATTTTTGCGAAACAGAATCATGTAAATCTCTTGCTAATCGGTTTCTTTCTTCCATTCGTACAAGTTCACGGCGCTGCTCGTTTAACCTCAAATTCTCTATTATTAACGAAACATGGTTTGATAGCGCTTGAATTACATCTATTGTATTAGCATCAAACTCTCCATTATTCAAGCTAACACATAAAACACCAAATATATGGTTTTGAATATGTATTGGCGTAGCAATAACAGTTTGATTTAGATGCACATTATGCCCTATTTGATGTTTTATTAGAACTGGTTCATCTTGCTCTAACGCCTTGTTGGCCGCCTCTTTCACTTCCTCTTGTAACTCTTCCTGAACGTAAGACGCTCGCAGAGATAATTCTTTTTCCTCCCTAATAAAAAGCGCTACTTGATTCCATTGAAATACTTCACCTACGTGATTTACCACCTTTTCAGGTAATACATTAAACTTATGAATCGTTTTTAAATCTTGAATGAAACGCTCTAATTTCACATAATAATGTGCTCTTCTTTTTTCATTTTCATATAATTTTGTTCGCTTTAAAGCCGTACCAATTTGGAAAGCAACCGATTGGAGTAATACTAATTCTTCTTCCGAAAAATGTGTTTTACCCGGACTTGCAACATTTAACAACCCAAATTTTTCTCCTCCAGCTTTTAAAGGAACCGTAGCATGATGAAGAATGCCCTCCGTATCTCCCCAATTATATTCAATTGCATTATTAATTCTTTTACATTCAATAATATTAACGGCTCTCTCTAATTTCCCATCTACAAAACCTCGTAAACACCAACACTCACCTTCGCACATCGGGCGTTTATTTTCATATGTAAGTGCCTCTGGTAATTGGTAATCAATCAACTTCGTATACTTCCCATTTTCATCTGCAAGAAAAATCCATCCTGTCGTTAAGCCTGTCACACTTAGTAATTTCTCTAGGACAGCTTGCAATACATGATACGTATCATTTGATGTATTTAATGTTTCTGCAATTTCCTTTAATATAACTAATTCATTTGTACGATTATCTCGAAACATACTCAGTCTCCTGCATACAAGATTTTAAATAGCTCTTAAAATAAATCATCTACTTTTCACTTTGTACTTATTCGTAACATTGATATAATGGTGAAAACATAGTTTTCATTATATCACTTGAGGGGGCTTTCATAATGACATTAAATAAAGCACTTACTATCGCTGGTTCTGACACAAGTGGCGGTGCTGGTATACAAGCAGATTTAAAAACATTCCAAGAACTTGGCGTATACGGAATGACATCTCTTACAACAATCGTAACGATGGATCCACATAACGGTTGGGCACATAACGTATTTCCAATCCCAGCTTCTACATTAAAACCACAATTAGAAACAACAATTGAAGGTGTTGGCGTAGATGCTTTAAAAACAGGTATGCTTGGATCAGTAGAAATTATTGAAATGGTTGCAGAAACAATCGAAAAGCACAATTTCAAAAATGTAGTAGTTGACCCTGTTATGGTATGTAAAGGTGCAGATGAAGCATTACATCCTGAAACGAACGATTGCTTACGTGACGTTCTTGTGCCAAAGGCATTAGTTGTAACGCCAAACTTATTTGAAGCTTACCAATTAAGCGGTGTGAAAATTAATTCTCTTGAGGACATGAAAGAAGCAGCGAAGAAAATCCACGCTTTAGGTGCCAAATACGTACTAATTAAAGGCGGAAGCAAACTTGGTACGGAAACTGCAATCGACGTCCTATATGATGGAGAAACATTCGAACTTCTAGAATCAGAAAAAATCGATACAACCAATACACACGGTGCAGGTTGTACATATTCTGCTGCAATTACAGCAGAACTTGCAAAAGGAAAACCTGTGAAAGAAGCAGTAAAAACTGCTAAAGAATTCATCACAGCCGCTATTCGTTACTCATTCAAAATTAACGAATACGTAGGTCCAACTCACCATGGTGCATATCGTAAATTCGTTGTATCAAAAGAACTTGTCTAATATATAAATAAAAACACTCACAAGGTTCATACATTGACTCTGTGAGTGTTTTTTATAAGCTTTATGTCTTCTGGTCATCTTATCTTTAAGATGCAGAACTAACCTTATTTCTACCATTTCGTTTCGAGTAGTATAACGCATCATCCGCCGCTTGAATAAATTGCTCTGATGACCCTTCATACTCTGAAACCCCTACCGAAACCGTAATTTTTATTTTTGTTCCATCTAACAATTGAAATGGGTGACTTTCAACAGCTGTACGAATTTGCTCGCCCATACAAATTCCGTAAGCTAATCCCTTATTCGGTATCAAAAGCGCAAACTCCTCTCCACCCTTTCGAAAAGCCAAATCTGGAAATTGTGAAGTTTCTCGTAAAATACATCCTACTTGTTTTAACACTTCGTCCCCTGCAGGATGCCCGTACGTATCATTTACATACTTAAAGTGATCAATATCTATAAGGAGTAAACAAAGCGAATCATTTTTCATGTTCTTATTACTAATATGACAATTCATCTCTAAATCAAACTGTCTTACGTTTCCTAAACCTGTCAATGCATCTATCGTTGCGTATTGTTTCATCTTTTGAAATAACTCATTGGATTGTAAAACATAGTTTGTACTTACGAATGTTATGTAACCTGTAGTAATACTTGAAATTAAATATAGTACAACTACAGATATATCATTAAATAATATATACATCGGTACTATCAAAATAGAAAGGCAGTATACGTGTAACCATACTAACTTTAACGTAATCGAAGTTTGTATTCTTGCAATAAAGATAACACCAATTCCACTTAGTAGAATTGTATAGCAAGCCAATTCGGAAGCTAAAGAGTACTCAGTAAAAATTAGCCGAGTAATTAAAATTATAGTAACTGTTATACTACTAGCTACCGGACCTCCAACTATAATTGCCAAAATAACGGCTAAATAACGTAAATCCAACATAATATCTTCAATGTGTACACCAAAATGCATTAACAGTACACCTAATATTCCAGTAAAAATACCGATTACACACTTCTGCAAAAAAGAGAATCCTTCTTTTAACGGCTTATCTCTTAAAAGCTGACCTCCAACAAAAATAAAGGAAATAATAATTGTTGTATTTACAAATAAGTCCCTTAACATAAAATAATCTCCCTACTTTTCCATCTATCCCCTTCCTCACTTTATTGTATACGAAATCCCTATAATTCCCAAAGTTTTTTGTTTATTTTTTTGCTGTTCCACGTGAAACAGCAAAAAAAATAAAAAGGGCGAAAACTCGCCCTTTTTCATTAACAACAGCGTGATATTTTTCCACCCTTTGCGTTAAATCTTGCTTCTTGTGCCTCAGCAAAAAACTGCTTTTGACATACAATCTCTTCTTCTGGATGATGCTTTTTCATATGCTCTACGTATATTTCATAACTTGGTACCCCAACGAGCAAACTAATAAAGCGCTTCCTTTCCCCCCATACTTGCCACAGCTTTTTAAGCATAGTTCCTCGACTCACTTTCATCTCTAGGAATATATGGTGCCTCTTTTAACGGCATTGGCTTATTTCTTAATACTTGTATCCAAATTCGAAGTGCTGAAATTAACACAGCGATTACAACTATCATAAAAATCCCACAAAGCGCTGCATCGATATAATCATTAAAAATAATTTGCTTCATTTGAGTAACATTTTTAGCTGGTGCTAACACTTTCCCTTCATCTAACGCTCCCTGAAACACCTTCGCGTGAGATAGAAATCCGATTTTAGGATTTTCATGAAATAGCTTTTGATAACCAGCTGTCATTGTTACAATAAGCAATCCCACAGTTGGAATAAGTGTTACCCAAACGTACGCCTTTTTCCCCATTTTGAACAAAATTGTCGTTCCAAGTAATAATGCAATACCTGCTAGCATTTGATTTGCAATACCGAAAAGTGGCCATAATGTATTAATTCCACCGAGCGGATCTATTACCCCTTGGTATAAGAAATATCCCCACCCTAATACACATAACGTTGTAGCTATTACATTAGCTAATGTAGAATCTGTTTTCGCAAACGGCTTATATACATGCCCTAAAATATCTTGAATCATAAATCGTCCTACACGAGTTCCTGCGTCAATCGTTGTTAAAATAAATAGGGCTTCAAAAAGAATGGCAAAATGATACCAGAATGCCATCATCGCCGTTCCACCTATTACTTGTGAGAAAATATATGCCATACCTATTGCTAACGTTGGTGCTCCACCTGTACGTGATAAAATTGTTTGCTCTCCAACATTTACAGCAAGTTCTTTTAATTCATTTGGTGTAATAGCAAATCCCCATGAAGAAATAACTTGAGCTGCCTGCGATACATCCGTACCAATAAGTGCCGCCGGACTATTAATCGCAAAATAAGTTCCTGGCGTTAATACACAAGCTGCAATCATTGCCATCGCTGCTACAAATGACTCCATTAACATTGCTCCGTAACCAATTGGCTGTGCATGTCCCTCTTGCTCAATCATTTTTGGAGTTGTACCAGATGAAACGAGAGCATGGAATCCAGAGACCGCACCACAGGCAATCGTAATAAATAAGAACGGGAATAAATTGCCGGAGAAAACAGGACCAGTTCCATCAATAAATTGCGAAACTGCTGGCATTTGTAAATTGGGTGCTACAATTAAAATACCTATCGCCAATCCAACGATTGTTCCAACTTTTAAAAATGTACTTAAATAATCACGTGGTGCTAATAGCATCCAAACTGGTAATGCAGATGCAATAAATCCATATACAATAAGCATAATAGCAATTGTTTCACCACTAAATGTGAACATACTTGCAAGTGTTGGGTTTTCTGCTACATACTGTCCTCCAATAAGAGATAAAATAAGTAGGATAATACCAATTACTGACCCTTCTCCAACACGACCAGGCCTAATATAGCGCATATAAACTCCCATTAAAATAGCGATAGGAATCGTTGCTGCTATCGTAAACATTCCCCAAGGACTTCCGATCAGTGCCTTTACTACGACTAACGCTAATACTGCTAATAAAATAATCATAATTCCTAAAATACCTATCATTGCAATTAGTCCTGTAACAGGTCCAATCTCATCCTTAATCATTTCTCCTAACGATTTACCATTACGTCTCATCGAAGCAAATAAAATGACAAAATCTTGAACAGCCCCCGCAACAACTACCCCAACAATAATCCAAATGGTCCCTGGTAAATATCCCATTTGTGCTGCTAAAATCGGTCCTACTAAAGGTCCCGCCCCAGCAATCGCTGCAAAGTGATGTCCAAATAATACCCACTTATTTGTCGGAACATAGTCTTTCCCATCGTT
Organism: Bacillus sp. MT94; assembly: GCF_058792475.1. NCBI lineage: Bacteria > Bacillati > Bacillota > Bacilli > Caryophanales > Bacillaceae > Bacillus > Bacillus sp. MT94. The sequence continues at coordinate 505,511 of NZ_JBXAEZ010000004.1, forward strand.
TAATGTATGGGCTGGTGTTTGCCGATTATCATCTAAATTAAAAACCTTTCTCGCTATAAATCTACTATAAAAACGATAAGCAACTGCATATACACATACGGCAGCTACTAAGAGCCATACAGCATTAATGGTTTCACCTTGTGATAAAGCTATTACCCCAAAAGCACCTGCTCCTACTGCTGTAATAACGCCCCAAAGTAAGATCGATTTCAATGTCTTCACATACAATTCCCCCAATACTATTTCTTAGTGGAGATTGTACTAAATTTTCTGAATATTTAACTTGAATCCTCCTTATCATGAAGGATTTTCAGTTTATCATGTTAAAATACTCTCATTACCTACTATAATTCAATGTTATTTCGAAGGCGTTTTACATAATTACGACTGACTGGAATCGGTTGCTCATCATACCTATCTAAATACAAATTATACGTGCCATTATAATAAGGTTTCAGTTCTTTTACATATGACATATTAATTAAATAGCTTTTATGCACACGTAAAAAATCATATGCATTTAGCTTATTTTCTAATTCCTGAAGTGTATATGTTGAAATATACTGATTATTCGTTGTGTAAATTGAAACAGTTTTATTTTCTTTATTTTTACTTACATATACGATATCTTCTGGAAGCATATATCGTATACCTTCTTGACTTTCTATCGGTAGTTTCCGCAAATAACTCTTTGCTTTCTCACCTTGTTCTTTACCTATTTTATATAAAAGAAATTGTAAATCTTCTTCACGAAATGGTCGTAATAAATAATAAAATGCTTGGAAACGAAAAGCTGTAATAGATTCCTCTATGTTTTCACCTACAAAAATAAATTTTGTATAGCAATTTATTTCTCGTAATAAACTTGCATATTCAAAACCAGTACCATCTAGTAATTTGGCACTTAAAAAAACAAAGTCTGGTATATGTTTTTTCATCATAAATAAAGATTCTGTTCCTGTCTTTGCTTCAAAACATTCTACATTTCTCATATTTTCAGTGAAATTTTCAGCTAACTCTCTTCTCTCTTCTGCCTCTTCCATGATCAGTAAAATTTTCATTTCTTCAACCACCTAATTCTTTGTCCATATGTCCTGCTGTATACATTCGCTTTTATAAGAAATAATCCCTTTTTCTTACTATACCATTATTTATCTAAAAAAACAGAAAAAAGGAAACCCCTTCGGTTTCCTCTCCCCCTTTATCCTACATTAACTGCCTAGAAAGAGCCGAGTAGTGTAGGGTAATAAACGATCAGGCATACATTTAAAATTTCACTTTATACTAATTCTCTTTGCTTCGTTTCTTGTCCAAGTATTACTACAGCAAATACACCAATTAAAATTGATCCGCAGAAAATCGTAAATATTAATGATAGTGAAGCTTCTGAGGCAACTAAATACCCCACTAATAGTGGCCCAAGAATACCACCAATACGCCCAAACGCTGCTGCCATTCCTGCACCTGTACCACGAATAACGGTTGGATACTGCTCAGGTGTATAGGCGTATAATGCTCCCCAAGCACCTAAGTTAAAGAAGGATAGTAACATACCTGCCACGATTAATACTGTTAATGAATCCGCAACCCCAAACAAATAGGCACTGCAAGCTGTCCCGATTAAATACGTAACCAAAACAAATTTACGACCGAGACGTTCAATAAACCAAGCAGCGGTGAAATACCCTGGAAGTTGAGCTAACGTCATAATAAGTACGTATTGGAAACTTTTTATTAAACTAAACCCTTTTAGCACCATTACACTCGGTAACCAAAGGAACATTCCATAATAGGAAAAGACAACACAAAACCATAGAATCCATAGCATAATTGTTGCTTTACGATATTCCCCAGACCAAACTGATTTTATATTTTCAATAACAGATGGTCTTTTTTCAACTTTTTGGAACCTTGGGGAATCCGGTAAATTCCATCTTAAATATAAAGCATATAGTGCTGGAACTGCACTCAATACCATCGCAACTTCCCAACCATATTTCGGAATAACAAAATACGAGATAAGAGCTGCAATTAACCATCCACCTGCCCAAAAACTTTCTAATAACACAACAATTTTCCCACGCTCATGTGCTTCAACACTCTCTGATACTAGTGTAGAGGCAACCGGAAGCTCTCCGCCAAGCCCCATACCAATTACAAAGCGTAAAACGAGAAACATCGCGAGTGTCGTCGTTAACGCAGTTAAACCACTACCGATAGAAAATAATAATAATGTAATAATAAAGACTGATTTTCGCCCTATTTTATCTGATAGTATCCCAAAAATAAGCGCTCCTACTGCCATACCGATTGAGTTAATACTACCTATCCAGCCCATTTCCTGGCTCGTTAATCCCCAATCCTTTTGCAAGGCTACCATTACAAATGAAAGCATTCCAACATCCATTGCATCAAATAGCCATCCAAGCCCAGCTATACCAAGTAGTTTGCGCTTCGAAATTTCTTTTACCTTGCCCACTAGAAGTCCTCCTCACACAGGTGTCTTTACACATCATTTTACATGTGTGAATTGTATAAGTAAAATACTTTTGTGTAAAAAATTTCTCCTTCATCATTCCCAAAAAGTAAAACGTCTATCCCGATTGGTGAGGGCTAATAATCAGTAGGAATGCCTCACTGATTAAAGTTTCAATTTATTAAAAATGAACAAATAAAAAAAGCAGCGATATTTCGCTACTTTTTCGAACGCATTACTTCTTTTAAAAATTCCGCTAATACTAACTGACGACGCCAGCGTGTTGGATTACTGCATAATCTATAAAACCACTCTAAATGAATCGCTTGAATCCATTTTGGTGCACGTTTTACTTCTCCAGCCCATACGTCTAAACTTCCACCCACTCCAACAGCCATTTTCGTTTCTAAACGATGCTTATTGTTTTGGATAAAGTTCTCTTGTCTCGGGAAACCGAGTGCAACAAGTAATAAATCTGGTTTTGCTTCTTGAATGCGAGAAATAATATTCTCTTCGTCTTCTTGTTTAAAATAACCATCTTGTGTACCGGCGATGGATACAGCTGAATATGTCTTTGTTAAATGATCTGCTGCAGCTTGTACAACATGTGGCTTTGCACCTAATAAGAAAACAGATACTGGTTTACTATCTTCTGATAACTTCGCAAGTAAATTACACATTAAATCAAAACCTGCTACACGCTCTTTTAAAGGTGTACCAAGCATACCACTTGCCTTTACAACCCCAATACCATCAGGTGTAATTAAATCTGTATTCAATAATGTTTGATAGAACTTTTCATCCTTTTTTGCGCACATAACAATTTCAGGATTTGCTGTTACTACCTGAAACGTATGAGTTCGTTCCGCTTCTAGTTGTTCTTTTAAATATTGGACCGTTTCATCCATTGTCATTGTAGAAAAAGGAACGCCTAGAATATCAACTGTTTGTACTGCCATAGTTAACTATCCTCTCTATCATTACAAGTTTTTCGCTATTAATTGCTTATATGTTTCTTTTGTATCTTCATATAGTTTTTGAAGTGAGAAGTTCATAGTAGCATGCTCATAAATATGTTTACCCATTGCTGCTAATTCTCCCGTTTTCCACTTATCATACGCTTCTTCTAAAGCTAATGCTAATGTCTTTCCATCACCTGTTGGCACAATCCATCCGTAAGTTTCATCTACGATTAATGGCTCAATTTCTCCAGCCCTAGTCACAATTGATGGTACACGTTGGTTTGCCGCTTCTAATAAAACTAGTGGGAACCCTTCACTATGGGAAGTTAATAAATTTACATGTGACGACGCAAATAATTGTTTTACATCTTGACGATGTCCTAAAAACTCTACTTTATCGTTAATCCCTTTTTCAGTAGCTAATGACTTTAGATTTTCTTCTAATGGGCCATCGCCAACTAATAATACTTTAATTTTCTCTAATTTTGTTTGTTGTAACGCATCGAATAAAACTTCATGTCCTTTGACGGGATGTAATCGTGCTACTTGGATTGCCGTAAATACATCTTCATCAATATTGAACATTTCTTTTTTATTATAGCCTTCTGCTTTTTCCTGATCGTATTCAATTCCATTATAAATAACATGCATCTTGTCATTTGAAATGCCTAATGCTGCCAAGCTTTTTTTCAATCTATTTGTTACAACGAAAAATAAGTCTATATTTTTTAAGGCTTTCAAATTTAATTTCGTAAAAATCCAACCTTTTAAGCCCTGTTTAGTAAAGTCTTGAAATGGATCACTATGAATAGTCGTTACCCATTTTGCCTTTATTCTCTTTTTCATTAAAGAAACATAGAAATTAGCCCTAGGACCATGTGTATGAACTACATCAAATTTTTCTTTATTAATAAATTCACTTATATTCTTTAAAATGGATAAATCATAGCGCGATTTTTGTGAAAACACATGGACTTTTATCCCTAACTCCCTTGCTTCCTTCGCAACAATTCCATCTTCAAATACTGCTAATTCTACTTCACCAGTTGGAAACTGATCGAGAAGTGAAATAATATGTGTTTTCCCCCCCCCATCTTCTGCTCCTGCATTCATATGCAATATTCTCATATTTTTTCCTCCTTTAAATCCTCGCTACGTTTCCATCTATTTTTATTTTACTGTACTAAAAAATAAAAGCTAACAAAAGTTAGCTTTTATTTTTATCATTCAATTTCTAGGTCTACTATTAGATAAGCTAACACCACTACAAAGTAAATTCCAACTCCTGGTGCTGTTAAAATATGTCCTGCAATATAAGCAATACCTAACGCTAACAATAAGCTTGCTGAAATCATTCCATATTTTATATTAAATATGTCCTTAAATCTCGTAGCAAATGCTAGTAGAATTCTTAGCCCGTAATAAATAAATGGAATCATTAGTAATACAAAGCCAATAATCCCGAAATCGTAAAACCAATCATGGAAGTCCATTTCAATTAGTTTTGGATCTGGCTGCTTTTGTTCATTGTATTTAAAGTTACCTGCATAACCCATTCCTAATAACTTTTGTGACATTGGCGCTTCTTTAAAGAACTGCTTATGTCTTTCTTCATATACTTGACGTCCACTGAAAATAAGGTTTTCTTGATTTTCTTTCTTTTGCTCTTTCTCAAGTTCTTTCTTAACTTCCTCTTCTATCTTCGCCTTTTCTTCTGGCTTTTCAACTTTATGATGATTTTCTTCTTTTGCTTTAAGTTCTTGTTCTTTTTTCAACTTATCTTTAATTTCTTGTTCTTTTTGGCCTTGCTGAGCCACATTTTGCTCTGATAAATAATTATTATGAATGCCCATATTTTGTGCTAATGGTGTTTGTTTAAACGTCCCAACTACACCAGCTAATAGGACAATAGCAATTACTGCGTTAAGTGCAAGAGATTTTTTGTTCGGATTTTTTCTATTAAATAATAATTGTAGTACAATGATCCCGATTGCTGCTGCCAACGTAGCACCAATTGAGCCCATTCCTACTTTTGTACCAACTTGAATTAATGAGTAAATCATTAAAAGTGATGGAATCCAATATAAAATATGTTTCCAGCTCTTTGTTTTTTGAATAGAATATAGTACCACAATAGGGAAAATAATAGCTAAGATTGAACCTAGTTCATTCCCTGCATAGAACCAACCTCGAGAACCAACCTTCATCCATTCATAACTACCAAAGTCAGTAGATGTTGAAATAGAAATAACCATAATTGCGTTAATGATTAATGTAGAATATACAATACTATTTCGAACCTTATCACTAATATTAACTTTCGTTTTCAATGATTTTAAAGCTAAAATGTATGATCCCAGCATAATATATATATATAATGCTTTCGCAACGAATTTAACTTCTTCACTAAGTACAATAGGATCCTTAACTAGTTTGTTATTAATAAATCCTATCCCTAAAACGCCGGCTAATAATATAAGATAAATTAAAAACTTTCTATTTTCCTTCTCTTTTGCCTGAATTAAAATGTAAATACCACCAACAGCCATAATAAGGAATCTTACTAAAATTCCAACGGTAGCATTTGACTTTAATAAAGTGATGCTAAGAGACGTTAATAAATCTAAAACAGGCTGTAAAATAATAAAAAAGAGCAAAAAATGCTCAAATCTAACCCTAGCTTGATTTGCTAACATTCCAAGACCTCCATACAAAATCTTAACATTATCTTTTAATCATAATTTATTATCGTTAAAACACACCTAGCAATTATAACATAACTCATATTTAAATTGAGAACTTATTTTTATGCCGAAACTAACCAAATTCAGCTTAAGTAGTGCTAGAAAACATTATCCTTTAGCTATTCTTCCCTATCTCTATAAAAACTATCTAACACTCTTCCACTTATTATCAGCATTATAGTAACATTTTTTAATTTATTTATAAGTATATAAAATTTAATAATTACATACAAACACCCACTCGGCTATCCTACAACTAAAGATTAACCTTGCTTCGTTTTCTCCTAAGCATTTTCAAACGCTTTCTTTATGTATTTTATCCGTTTTTATACATGTAACGAAAAGTAATTGTTATTTCCAATACTTTAGTGTATATTTTTTCTCTGGAACATCTTTAAGAGAAAGGGATTAAGGCCATGTTATTAATCGATATATTTACGTTTCTTGGCATTATCGCCGCTGCCATTTCTGGTACATTAGTTGGTTTAAAAAAAGATTTAGATTTATTTGGTGTCCTTTGTTTAGCTGTAGCTACTGCGCTCGGCGGCGGTATTATTCGTGATATCATGATTGGTAACCTGCCCCCTGTCGCATTTGTAAAACCCATTTACTTTTTCGTAAGTGTATTATCAGCATTATTTACTTGTATGTTTTTTGAGCGTATCAATAAACTTCAAGTCGTTATTATGCTTTCTGATGCTGTTGGATTAGGCGTTTTTACAGCTATTGGTGCAAATGCGGCAATGTCACATCATGTTGACGCCTCATTTCTAGTTGTTTCAATGGGAGTCATTACAGGTATTGGAGGCGGTATTTTGCGTGACATTTGTGCTCAAGATATCCCTTACGTATTCCGAAAAGAGATTTACGCAATCGCTTCTATCTTAGGAGCAATTAGCTTCCTAATCACATACGCTATGGGGGCGCACGTATTAGCTTTCTATGTTTGTTTATTAGTAACATTCGTTATTCGTGTCGTCACTGTAATATATAATGTGCATTTCCCTGTTTTCTTTAAAACACATGCTAAAATTAATAAAGGCCATTAAGAGAATTCTATCTAGAATTCTCTTAATTTATATACTATTCAACGAACTAATATAGAGTAATTATATATAAGCATATATAATTACTCTATATTAGTTTTAAAATTGAAAACGTTTTATATACAGGGGGAAGAATGATGCTTGGGGTTTTCAGAAAAAATATTAATAAAACAAATGCCAGTATAATCGAATTAAGTAAGGACCAACAAATAACTTTTAATGTACCTACTAATTCTGAATTGAAAATTCAAATGGATATGCTACATATTTCAAAAGAAGATTTACAAGTTGTAAAAGTACTACAGCCTTTTATTTATGCAGAAATTGATTGGATTACTGAAAAATTCTATGCCAACATTACAAAACAACCTAATTTAATTACTATTATTGAACGTTACAGCTCTATTCCAAAACTAAAACAAACTTTAAAAACACATATTAAAGAATTATTCAGCGGCAATATGCATGAAGATTTCATTGAACAGCGTGTTAGAATTGCAAAAAGACATGTGCAAATTGGTTTACATCGAAAATGGTATACTGCTGCTTATCAAGAATTATTCCGCTCTATCATGAAGATTTTGCAAACAAAAATAACAACAATCGATGATTTTTCCTATTCTATAAATGTCATAAATAAATTATTCACTCTTGAACAAGAACTTGTTCTTGCAGCTTATGAATCTGAATATGAAAGAATGCAAAAAGAACATGAGAAAGAAAAAGAACTAACTGCTATGACAATTACGCATATCGCAACAGAACTAGCTGCTGTATCTGAAAAGACAAGCTCTTCTATTCAAAAACTAACCGCTAAGTCTGAAACTATTGTAGAGATTGCTAAAACAGGTACATCATTAGCTACAACATCTGAAGAAAAAGCGAATAAAGGGAAAGAACAATTAAACCAGCAAAACAAACGAATGGGATCTATTCAAATGAATATGGAAACGATTATTACAGATACTCATGAACTTCTTGATATTTCTAACAAAATTAACGAAATCATAGATATCGTTAAATCAATCGCGGAGCAAACAAATTTACTCGCACTAAATGCTGCTATCGAGTCTGCACGTGCTGGAGAATTTGGGAAGGGGTTTTCTGTTGTTGCTGGTGAAATCCGAAAATTATCAGAGCAAACGAAAGAATCTATCTTTAACGTTACAAAGCTCGTCGAAAAAACAAATGAACAAATTATCCGTGTCTCGTCTTCCGTGAAACAAATTAGCTCTCTCGTATCAGAAGGAACCGATAGTATGTCGGCAACAGATCGATACTTCCAAGAAATTGTAAAAGATATGTCTAACTCAAAAGAACAGAATAAGAAAATTGAACATGAGCTACAAGCTATTTCACAAGTAATGAAAGGAATTCAAGATGATTCCTCACAAATGGCTCTAACAGCCGATAATTTACAACTAGAACTAAATCGATAAGATAAAGTGAAACTTTAATCAGCCCTCAACAATCGGGCTTTTACAGGCAGTCCGCCCCCACCTAACTTCTTTGCTTTCGCTGATTTTGAGGTGGTGTCTGACTGTCCGGAAAATAGCGGAATAAAATTCAGGTCCGGCATACTTTCCATTTTGCACTGACTACTAAATTTCATCTTCCATCAAAAAAAAAGAATCCAGAATGGATTCTTTTTATTTTCTGAAAAATATTTTTTGACAATACACATAACTCATATAAACACCAAAGCTCTGCAAAATAAACAATGCCGGCATAATTACATTGTAATATGCCATATCTACTTGGAAAAGCCTTAACAATACGTAGCCACTAATTAAAAATAAGAACAACATATACCCTTCATTTTGTTGTTTCTTAATAAGGAAGTGCAATAGAGCTATAGTCATAAACAATGTTACGGCTATATATATCAGTTTTTCACATTTGAAAAGAATAGAATTTATCCCCTCATCTGAAAACTGATTTATCATCGGTTCTAAAAGTTTAAATCTTTCTCCCTCAATCTCTTTTAACTTTTGATCAATATGCTCTGTTACACTTTGATTTTTCGATATTTTTTCCTCATGTTTCTTTTTTCCAATTAAGACAGATTGAACATACGTCTCATTCGAAATCGTATATTGTGACAATCCCATTGCCTTAATTCCATAATTCACACCAAAATGAGTACTATAAAATAGAATAAGTATCCCTACCATCTTTAGTAACACTTTTTGTTTCGTTGCTGATTGAGACACTTCAATTAATAATACATATACAGTGATAAAAATAGGAAGAAATAATCCTATCGGGAAAATCATATTACTAAATGCAAATAAAACCGCTGAAAACACCCACATATAAGGATGATCTAACCCTTTATATAAAAGTATGTAACAAGCAAAATAAAATAAAAATATTGCAAGTGACTCAGGAGTTAATACGGAACTCAGCAATATATTTGGAATATACAGGGCATAAAATATAGAAGCAATACGACCGCATTCTTCTCCAAAAACCATTGCCGCAATACGATAAATAAAAAATGCGGTTCCTGCGCAAAATAACACATTAAATAGTTGTAAAGCGAATAATGTATCACCGAATATACGAATGATTACTGACTCATATATAATAAAAGGCAAATGAGTTACAGTCCCTATATTATTACCAATTGCAATCTGCTTTGCAGACTCATACATCACTTTCATATCACCAATTATTGGAGCATCTACAAATAACAGCATACTAAGCCTCACAACTATAGATATACTTATAAGAAAAATAAGAAATTGTTTATCTGTAAAACGATATTGTAGAATTGATGCCACTAACAAAATAAGTATGACGAAAATTGCCAATATGATTGTTACACTTGTTGTACTTCCTCCAAAGAATTGCTTACTTGTCTCAAATGCTACCCAACAACTATAAGCGAAAAATGCGAGCATCGCACCGATCGTAATTTTATTGAAGAAAGATGAAAAATTTGTTTGTATATGATTCATATGTCCATTGCACCTCTATTTCCATTCATAACAAAATGATTCTATCATGAATGGGTACACGGCTGATAGGGAATTTCTATGACGAATACATAGTCATTACTTTTTACTTGCAATGTAAGCGAATCCTCTTTTACACTACATTTTAGATAAAATAAATTTTCTTTCAGTTACATGAATACAAATACAGAAGTTTAAATAATCCTATTTTGGAATACACTTTACTTCATTAAATATCTAATATGAGTACTCCACTTACACATATTATTCTGATTGAAAACAGACTATAGGGGCTGAATATATGGAAAAGAAATTCATGCGAGAATCTAAAGCAATTAAGACAACACGTGTTTTTCCTAACGATTTAAATAATCACCAAACACTTTTTGGAGGGAAATTATTAGCAGAAATTGATAGTATTGCTTCAATTGCGGCTGCAAGACATAGTCGTAAACATTGCGTAACAGCATCTATTGATTCAGTTGATTTTTTAACTCCAATTCACCAAGCTGATTCTGTTTGTTATGAAGCATTTGTGTGTTATACAGGGAAATCTTCAATGGAAGTTTTCGTAAAAGTAATCGCAGAAAATTTATTAGCAGGCGAGCGTAGAATTGCTGCTACTTGCTTCATTACATTTGTGGCTATAAAAGATGGAAAACCTTCGTCCGTACCACAAGTACTACCTGAAACTCAGGAAGAACATTGGTTACACACAACCGGTTTAGAACGCGCGGAAAACCGAAAAAAGGGACGTTTAAAAAGTAAAGAGATGGCTGAAGTTTTAACTTTAAGTAAGCCTTGGAATATTTAACATAATCTTCTCATCATACATGCACAGGTCCTTCCTTGCATGTATTTTTTATTATAAAAAATACTATCGCTTGCTTCATCATAATGCGGAATGGATAGCGCTTCATTAAAAGATATATAAATAATAGTATTGGATATAAAGCAACTTGTAGGCGTAAGTACAATGCTAAAAAGTAGAAAATGTTTCGTTTTATGAGTATCAGCTAATTTTAAGCTCCAATATAATAATCCCAATGAAAAGAATAGAAACTGTCCTTCTGTTAAAGTTAAATTTTCCACAACAATCTCTGGAGGATACACCGCTAATAAGAAAGCACCTATTAATCCTGCAGCGGGATTCAATAAATAAGTACCAATCTTATAAGTTAGTAAAATAATAAGTACTCCTAATAGGATAATAATTAATTTAGCTACAAAAAGGCCTTTATTACCATTTCCAAAAAAGTAAAATACAGTAACTAAAAACACTGGAAAACCTGGCATAATATGAATAGGTGGTTTATCAAGCACATGATATATTAACATTCCTGTTTCCAATAAAATAGTTTCCATTTTTTGATAACCTATATCATCGCTAGCTAGAATCAAATCTGCACCATGTGTTTGTAAAGTTGCAAAACGAAGCGCAAATCGCCTTAACATTTCATATCTCCCCTTAAAATACATAATTTTCAAATTTTATTTATATATTTTCACAAGAAAATATATTCTATTATTGTACTTTGTATACAAAGTACAATAATAGAAAGTTGATTTACAAAGTTTATATGCGTTAAACTGATACAGATGTTCTTGTAATCCTCTTCCTTTCAAAAGGCTTGTATATATGGTGCAAGACATAAAAAATTTGAGGAGATAAAAATTCTATGATGGAACAAAAACAACTTGTTTCTGTTGTCATACCTCTGTATAACACAGAAAAATATATTGAAGACACAATGCAGTCAATACTGGATCAAACATATAAAAACATTGAAATTGTAATTGTAGATGATGGAAGTAAAGATCAATCACCTTCTATCGTAAAAAATCTTGCAGAAAAATATCCGGGGCAAGTAAAATACGTTCACCAAAAAAACCAAGGCGTTTCAGTAGCTCGTAATACAGGGATTGAAAATGCTAGCGGGGAATACGTCGCTTTCCTTGATAGTGATGACTTATGGCATCCAACTAAAATTGAGAAACAAATCGAGAGTATGCATAAAAACAACATGGATGCGTGCTATTGTGGTTATATGAATTTCTACGAAGAAACAGGCGAAAAGATTGAGCATACAACAAACTTTATTAAAGGTGATATGGCAAAAGCATTCTTAACACACCAAGTTGTTGCTCAAACAAGTACTTGGATTTTCAAACGCTCTATCGCAATGAATCATAATATCCGTTTTACACCAGGATGTAGCTGGGGAGAAGACTTGGAGTTTTTATTTAAACTAATGAGTGTGACAAATGTATGCTATGTGGATGAATATTTAACATATTATAGAATCTTATCCGAAGGAAATCTTTCTTCTAAATATAAAGATTACGAATTAAAAACAACTAAAGAACTGGAAGTATTCAATCGTATGAAAGACTGGGTACATAATAAATCTCAAGACTTCATTACGAAAGACCCTCAGTCACTTATTGAGATTCTTGAGACTTATTTATTCCCTTATACGGTTATCAATAATGCTTGTATATACATTAAAGAAAACTCTCAATTAAATAATGCCCAAGTTCAATTAATCAAAAAAGATATAAAGAAATATTGCCGTAAAATCTATTCAAAAAATGGAAAGCGTAGTAAAAAACTATATGCAATGCTTTGGTTTGTACGAATTAAATTTCTGTTTTCTTAAACTGAAAATATAGTACTCATCTCTCTTTCCGTAAACAAATCAAATTTACAAATAGGACAAACGAAAAAGGTCCTAAAGAATAGAAAGGTTTTTTCTCATGAAAACAAATAAGATTCTTAAAAATGCCTCCTACCTATTTGTAGGAAATATTACTGTTCGATTTGTACTTGCTATCGCGACGATTCTCTTCGCAAGATACGTTTCTCCTGGTGAGTATGGGATGTTTACAACTGCATTAGCAGTTTCCGCTGTTATTTGTTATTTCACAGATGCAGGTTTGACACATACGTTTATGCGTGAAGGAACGAGAAAGGATGCAAATATTAGCGTACTAATCAGTAGTTATTTACGCATTCGTTTCGTATTAGCTGTCGTAATTTCTGTACTCTTCGCTATTTTTGCTCAGTTCTTCTATACAGATGCCTACTTACGCGCCATGGTATATTGGGTTGTACTACCAACAATGTTTGGAGCAACTTTACAAGGTGTCGGGATGGCTTACTTCCAAGTAACAGAACGTATGCAATTTACAGCCATTATTTCTGTAATACAAGGTGTAACAGCCGCAGCTGCTCTTCTACTAGGAATGTCATTTAAATGGTCACTTATGATGGTCGCTGCCATGTACGGAATATCCAGTCTTGTAACAGGTGTCATCGCCTTTATAATGGTAATTCGCCATACGACAGTTCATAAGGGCTGGGACAAAGGGATTTTAGATCAACTGCTGATTTTCACAATCAATGGCATTATCATTATGCTCTTGCCACAGTTAGGGCCTATTATATTAGAAAAAGTCTCAACGTACGAGCAAGTTGGATTCTTTGGAGCTGCTTCTAAAATACCCGCTGTACTTTATCAAATACCCGGTGTAATTGCAGCAGCCTTTTATCCAAAGTTATTTGCTTTTGGAAATGAAAAAAATATTGATGAACATAGAAAACTATCTCTGTTTGAATTAAAGCTTATGTCTTTCTTAGGAATGGGGATTTCTATCCCATTCATCGCTAATCCAAGATTTTGGATTGTTACTTTATTAGGTGAAGAGTATGCCCCAGCTGGTGACGCTCTTGCAATTTTAGCCTTTATGGTCATTTTACAATCTATCAACTACCCACTTGCTGATAATTTAACGACAATTGGTCAACAGTGGAAGCGTGCGACAACGATGGGGATTGGATTAGCTGTTGCTGTCATAAGTTACATCGTATTAGGTAGCCAATTTGGAATGATGGGAGCAGCTGTAGCTGCTATCCTTACCGAGATTACATTATTAATCGGCTTTACTTTATTCGCTCGTAAAGGCTTTACATTACTATTCAAAGGAACAATATTCAATGCACTAGCATTTATAATCAGTTACGCTCTATATCGTACTGTGTTAATTAACTTACCACCACTAGTAGCTTTAACACTTACTGGTATATTGTACGGCATTATCGGTCTTGCAATTGACCCACAAATACGCAGGTTACTTTTAGGGTTTGCGAATAAAAAGCTAGGCAGATAAACAACAACGAAGCAAGTTTCTCTTCCAAATTATGAGGAGAAACTTGCTTTGTTTACTTATATACATTTTTTGAAATGATAGCATTATATCGAAGAATTTAGTATCATGATTCAAGACACTATTTAGAATTGAACGGAGGACATTATGAGCTTATTAACTGTTGAAAAATTAGGCCATACATTTGGTGATCGTACATTATTTAAAGATGTATCCATGCGCTTACTCGCAGGAGAACATGTTGGATTAGTTGGAGCAAACGGTGTTGGTAAATCAACATTTATGAATATAATTACTGGTGAACTTATCCATGATGAAGGCCGTGTCGAATGGACACCTGGCACAAATTATGGTTACTTAGACCAACATACAATTTTAACACCTGGCCGTACAATTCGTGACGTATTAGCAGATGCATTTTTACCTTTATTTAAAAAAGAAAAAGCTTTAAATGAAGTTACAGAAAAAATGGGAACTGCTACACCTGAAGAATTAGAAGAACTCCTTGAGCAAATGGCGGAAATACAAGATGCTCTTGAAGCAGGCGGTTTCTATTTATTAGATATGAAAATTGAGGAAGCAGCGCGCGGTCTTGGAATTGACGCAATTGGTTTAGATCGTGATGTTGCTGCATTAAGTGGTGGACAACGTACAAAAGTATTACTTGCAAAGTTACTACTTGAGCAACCAGAAGTATTACTATTAGATGAGCCTACCAACTATTTAGACGTTGAACATATTCATTGGTTAACAAATTATTTAAAAGAATATCCACACGCATTCCTATTAATTTCCCATGATACGGAATTTATGAATAAATGTGTCGATGTTATTTTCCATCTAGAATTCACAAAGATGACGCGTTATACAGCGACATATGAAAAATTCCTAGAGCTAGCGGAAATTAATAAAAACCAACATATTAATGCTTATGAAAAACAAAAAGAATTTATAAAAAAACAAGAAGATTTTATTGCGAAGAATAAAGCGCGCTACTCAACGACAGGTCGTGCAAAAAGTCGTCAAAAACAACTCGATCGTATGGAACGTATCGATCGTCCTGAGACGGCGATTAAACCTGAATTCTCGTTTAAAGAAAGTCGCGCAAGTAGCCGATTCGTCTTTGAAGGAGAAAATGTAGAAATTGGATATACACACCCGTTATTACCAAAACTAACAATGACAATTGAACGCGGTGAAAAAATTGCAATCGTCGGATGTAATGGCGTAGGTAAGTCTACACTATTAAAAACGATTTTAGGTAAAATCAAACCATTAAGCGGAAAAACAAGCCTTGGTGATTTCTTAAACCCATCATACTTCGAACAAGAAGTGAAAGCTGATAATATAACACCGATTGATGATGTTTGGAACACGTTCCCTAGCCTAGACCAACATCAAATACGTGCAATGTTGGCAAAGTGCGGTTTAAAAAACGAACATATTTCTCGTCCTCTAAGCCAATTAAGTGGTGGCGAACAAGCGAAAGTCCGTTTATGTAAGCTAATGGGGGAAGAGAGCAACTGGTTACTATTTGACGAGCCAACAAATCACCTTGATGTTACAGCAAAAGAAGAATTGAAGAAAGCGATGAGAGCTTACAAAGGAACAATTCTTTTAGTGTGTCATGAACCAGACTTTTATGAAGATTGGATAACAAAAGTTTGGAATGTTGAAGAATGGTCGCAACACAATTCATAACTTTCCACTACATTTTTCTTACATATTAATTTCTATGTAAGAAAAATGTATTTTTATATTCCGTCCTAATAAAAATATAAAATACATCTCCTATATAGCCCCGGGCGTATTTTGATAAGTAAACTAATCATGGTATTCTTTTAGGTGATACTCTACATACCAAGAATAGAATATTCTCAACTACTAAAATATAATTGATTTGAAGGAGTGTATAAATTTAATGCCGATTACAGCATTTAATAGAATCAATTCTTTTTTGACTAAATCTTTATTAATACTATGTCTCATTATCTTGTCATGGATTACGTGGGAATCATATCTCACAATTAGCGATAAACTAGACGTTCCAAATTCAGTAAGTCTTCCTATTATGATTGGAATTGGGCTCGTTTTTCTTATAGTAGCGTGCTTAATAAATAAATATATGTCATCGCTAACATTCGTGATTTCACTTACTTTATTAGCTTTTATCGTTCGCTTAATTTGGATTCTACAAATACCAAGCGTACCTTTATCAGATTTTGCAATAATGTATAATAGCGCTATTCAAGCTGCCCACGGTGATTTTAGTTTTACAAATACTATATATTTCACTTCGTGGGTGTATCAACTTGGATTTACGATGTATGAAGCGCTCATTATAAAGATTTTTGGAGAAGGAATATTCGCTTTACAATTTTTAAATGTCCTATTTTGTACGGGAACTACAATATTTGTTTATAAAATCACTGCGAAAACATTTAATGAATGGTCCGGACGTATCGCTGGATTGATGTATGCATTATATATTCCAAGTATTATGCTAAGTTCTGTGTTAACAAATCAACATCTAGCTACTTTCTTCTTTTACTTTGGATTTTATTTATTAGTAACTAAAGGATTGCAAAGTGAATATATGTGGATTTTTATTGGTATCTTATTATCTTTAGGGGACATTATGCGACCACTTGGTATGTTAATTTTAATTGCTGTTGCTATTTACATCTTCCTACATGGAATGCTGGGGAAACCTAAAAAAATCATTTTCAATTCTTTTAAGAAATTATGTGGGATTTTTATTGTTTTCTACTTAGTTCACTACATGATAAGCTTTGCATTTATCTCTTCTGGAATTACACAATATCCATTATCGAATCGCGATCCTCTTTGGAAATTTGTAGTCGGTCTTAACCATGAAACAAAGGGTGGGTATTCCCATGAAGACGCAGGCCATATTATGTCTCTAGAGATTGGCGAAGAACGCACTTTAGAAGAAAAGAAAATTATTAAAGAACGATTAGCTGACAAGGACAAGGTTATATCATTATTTGAAGAGAAGTTTGCACTTATGTGGGGTGATACCGATTCTTCACCATCATGGAGCTTATATACACCTAACTTTGAAATTCTGGATGGGATGCAAGATTTAAAAGAGAATGCTATTCTATATGAGCGCTATATGTATACAGCTGCGATGTTCTTCGGAATAATAGCGATTCTTTACCTTATAGTAACAAAACAAGACAATCTTCATTACACATTATTCTTACTACTAATTGTTGGATATGTATTAATTCATCTATTAATTGAATACCAAACTAGATACAGGTATTTCATAATACCAAGTTTCAGCATAATACAAAGTTATGGGATATACGTATGTTTTCAATACGTTCGAAAATTCAAAAGAAATTAAGTGCAAAGTACCTCCTTTTCAACCTTGGAGATACTTTCTTATAAATAAATAATATGAAGTTCAAAAATATGTTATACTATCTACTGGTATCTTTTTTCCTATACCACCTAAATTTATATATTTTATAAAAATGAGGATAATATTATGGAGAAACTCTTAAAGTTTGGTTTAGTAGGAATCTTTAATACGCTCATTACAATTATTAGCTTTTGGATATTATTAAAATTTGGGATGAACTACCTTATTGCGAATACCATTGCCTATTTAATTGGTGTTGCCAATAGCTACTATTGGAATAAAAATTGGGTGTTTAAACCTAATAATAAAAGCACGTCAATGTTCTTTAAATTTCTAACTGTAAATTTAATTGTATTGGCTTTTAATACATTATGTTTATTTATATTAGTAGATAAACTTGCCTTTAATGCGCTAATTGCACAGATTTTCGCAATTGGTGTCGGAATGGTTATCAATTTTGTCCTTAATAAAATTTGGACATTCAACCAAACTGAAAAGGCTACTAATTAAACTTAAACAACTTATTAAAACTACGGAGGATACAACATGCAAAAATTAATTTCGGTTGTAGTTCCTATGTACTTCGAGGAAGAAGTAGCGCAGGAATGTTATAACCGTTTAAAGTCCGTTATGCTTCAAAATGATATTAATTACGAGTTTGTCTTTGTAAACGACGGTAGCACAGACCGTACAATGGAAATCTTATCTGAGATTGCATCAAATGATTACCGTACAAAAATCGTTAATTTCGCGCGTAACTTTGGACATCAAGTAGCCGTTACAGCTGGTATTGCTGCTGCAAAAGGTGATGCTATTGTAATTATAGATGCAGACTTACAAGATCCACCTGAAGTTATTCCTGAACTTATTGCAAAATGGGAAGAAGGATATGAAGTTGTTTATGCAAAACGTAAACAACGTAAAGGTGAAACTTGGTTTAAACTTTTAACAGCTAAGTATTTCTATAAATTCTTAAATTACATGTCCGATATCGATATCCCAAAAGATACTGGTGATTTCCGAATCATCGATCGTAAAGTAGCTGATGTTTTCAATCAAATGACTGAGCGCAATCGTTTCATTCGTGGGATGATGTCTTGGGTTGGCTTCCGCCAAACGTATGTTGAATATGAACGTGACGAGCGCTTTGCTGGTGAAACAAAATACCCATTGAAGAAAATGATTAAATTTGCATCTGATGGCATTATTGCGTTTTCAACAAAACCGTTACGTATAGTTATGACTTTAGGCTTATTATCAGTTCTCATTTCAATAATTGTCTTAGTATATACAATTACTGTGAAAATTATTGGCTCTGGTACGCAAACAGGTTGGGCATCTATTATGGTCGCTATTACATTCTTTAGCGGTATTCAGTTACTTGGCCTTGGAATCGTCGGTCAATATATTGCTCGTATTTATGACGAAAGTAAAAACCGTCCAATTTATATCGTGAAAGAAACAATTAACCTTGAAAAAGAAGAGACTGTACAGAAAAAAGAAATAGTGAATATATAATAAAAAGGTAACAATGAAAGCCATCATTGTTACCTTTTTATATTGTAATACTCCATAATCCGCAAGCGAAATTCCTTTAAATTTGGATATACCTCTAAGTTAGATAACATCCCTTGAATGACTGGAATTCTAGGGTTTGACCTCATTTCTGACTCTAAAACATCTAATGTAACAAGCAATTCATCATCTTCTAATTGATCAGCTAATGTTCGCTTAAACACAATGATTTCTTTTAAAAAACGTTCTTTAACTTGCTCCTTAATAAGGTCTGATTTACAAACAAACTCCCCAAGCCCTTCTTCGTGTAGAACAGGTTCTTCCAAAGATTCTATGAGCCCATCTACTAAATGATCTATCCTTTTTAAAATAAATATCGATACATAGGACAAATCAATTTCTAGTGCTTGTAAAATAATTAATTCTAAATACCCACGGCATATACCTTCTACCATAATTACTAAATCCAATAAATATGGCATAACCTTTTCACCATAAATGGACAATAAACTATTCCGATAAAATGCATGAGACTCTAACTTCATCCGCATCATAAATTCTTCCACTTCTTTATTAAACGGAATGGCATTTTCTCTTGCATGCATAATAATAAACTCTTTATGTTTTTGCACATCAGTAAACTGAAAGTATAATTGCTTTTCAAATTTTTCACGTGGTAGTAAAGACTCTTTTTCAATATCCAGCATTTTCTTTTGGATTTTTTCATAATAATATCGAAGCGTCGCTAATAAAAGCTCATCTTTCGATTTAAAGTACAAATAAAAAGCTCCCTTTGAAATACCACAAGTGGTGACGATTTCTTGTACCGACGTTGCATTTACACCCTTAGTCGCAAATAACTTCATAGCCGCTTCTATAATTAAACGCTCTTTTTCTTTCATATCTTCTCTCCTAAATTTAATCTCGCATCTTATTATAAATGTATTATACCATCTCTTTTTATTGACGATTGACCAACTGGTCAGTTATATTATGTATTAGACTGACCAGTTGGTCAATACAATAAAAAGGGAGCGCAAACATGAACAAAATCATCAATTTCTCGTTAAAAAATAAGTTCGCAGTTTGGCTACTAACCATTATTGTTACTATTGCAGGGATCTACTCTGGACTCAATATGAAGCTGGAAACAATTCCTGATATTACAACACCGATTGTAACAGTAACTACGGTCTATCCTGGTGCTACACCAGAAGAAGTAGCTGATAAAGTTTCAAAGCCGATGGAAGAACAACTACAAAATTTAAGCGGTGTTAACGTTGTAGGCTCATCATCTTTTCAAAACGCATCTTCTATTCAAGTAGAATACGATTTTGATAAAAATATGGAAAAAGCAGAAACAGAAATTAAAGAAGCTCTCACAAATGTAAAACTCCCAGAAGGTGTTAAAGATCCTAAAGTTTCACGAGTAAACTTCAATGCTTTCCCAGTTATTTCGTTAAGCGTAGCAAGCAAGAATGAATCTTTAGCTACCTTAACTGAAAATGTAGAAAAAAATGTTGTACCAGGATTAAAAGGACTTGATGGTGTTGCATCTGTCCAAATTGCTGGCCAACAAGTAGATGAAGTACAGCTTGTCTTCAAGAAAGATAAAATGAAAGAACTAGGACTAAGTGAAGATACTGTAAAAAATGTGATTAAGGGATCGGATGTATCTTTACCACTTGGCTTATACACATTTAAAGACACGGAAAAATCAGTTGTTGTAGATGGAAATATTACAACGATTAAAGCATTAAAAGAACTTAAAATCCCAGCTATACCTTCCTCACCTAACGGTCAAGGTAGTCAAAATGCTGGCGCTGGTGCACAAACGCCGCAAATGAATCCAACTGCTATGAACGGGATTCCAACAGTTACATTAGACGAAATTGCTGACATTAAAGAAGTTGGGAAAGCAGAATCCATTTCTCGAACAAATGGAAAAGAAGCAATTGGAATTCAAATTGTGAAGGCCTCTGATGCAAATACAGTTGATGTTGTAAATGCAGTAAAAGATAAAGTAAAAGATCTTGAGAAAAAATATAAAGATTTAGAGATCATTTCAACATTCGACCAAGGTGCACCTATTGAAAAATCAGTTGAAACAATGCTAAGCAAAGCAATTTTCGGTGCTATCTTTGCGATTGTTATTATTATGCTGTTCCTACGAAATATTCGAACAACGTTAATCTCTGTCGTTTCAATACCACTTTCTTTATTAATTGCTGTTTTAGTCATAAAGCAAATGGATATTACGCTTAACATTATGACACTTGGAGCAATGACCGTTGCTATAGGCCGCGTTGTCGATGACTCAATTGTTGTTATTGAAAATATTTACCGACGTATGTCGTTATCAGAAGAGAAATTGCGCGGAAAAGATTTAATTCGTGAAGCTACGAAAGAAATGTTTATCCCAATTATGTCTTCTACCATTGTAACAATTGCTGTATTTTTACCACTTGGACTAGTAAAAGGTATGATTGGTGAAATGTTCTTACCATTTGCCTTAACTATCGTCTTCGCTTTATTAGCATCATTACTAGTAGCTGTTACAATCGTACCGATGCTAGCTCACTCTTTATTTAAGAAAGAGAGTATGAGGGAAAAAGAAGTACATCATGAAG
This sequence comes from Bacillus sp. MT94, assembly GCF_058792475.1. NCBI lineage: Bacteria > Bacillati > Bacillota > Bacilli > Caryophanales > Bacillaceae > Bacillus > Bacillus sp. MT94. Next base: position 527,405 of record NZ_JBXAEZ010000004.1, read on the forward strand.
AAAAGCCAAGTAAATTAGCAAATGGTTATAAACGCATACTTGCATGGGCTTTAAATCACAAAATTATTACATCAAGTATCGCTGTCCTTCTATTGGTTGGTAGTCTTGCACTTGTACCAGTTATCGGTGTAAGTTTCTTACCTTCTGAAGAAGAAAAAATGATTATTGCAACATATAATCCTGAACCAGGTCAAACGTTAGAAGACGTTGAAAAAATTGCAACAAAAGCTGAGAAGCACTTCCAAGATAATAAAGACGTCAAAACAATTCAGTTCTCATTAGGTGGAGAGAATCCAATGAGTCCTGGTCAATCAAACCAAGCAATGTTCTTCGTGCAATATGATAACGACACGAAAAACTTCGAAAAAGAGAAAGAACAAGTCGTTAAAGATTTACAGAAGATGTCTGGCAAAGGCGAATGGAAAAACCAAGACTTCGGAGCAAGTGGCGGTAGTAATGAAATTAAACTATACGTTTACGGAGATAGCTCAGAAGACATTAAGCCTGTCGTAAAAGATATTCAAAATATCATGAAGAAAAATAAAGACTTAAAAGATATAGATTCTAGTATTGCAAAAACATATGCAGAGTACACTTTAGTCGCAGATCAAGAAAAGCTAAGTAAAATGGGCTTAACGGCTGCTCAAATTGGAATGGGACTTTCTAATCAACATGATCGCCCTGTTCTGACAACAATTAAAAAAGACGGTAAAGATATCAATGTATATGTAGAAGCTGAAAAACAAAATTATGAAACAATCGATGACTTAACAAATCGCAAAATTACAACACCACTTGGTAATGAAGTAGCTGTGAAAGATGTTATGACTGTAAAAGAAGGTGAAACATCGAATACAGTAACACACCGAGATGGACGCGTTTATGCAGAGGTTAGTGCAAAACTAACATCTGATGACGTTTCAAAAGCATCTGCTGCAGTCCAAAAAGAAGTAGATAAAATGGATCTTCCTTCCGGTGTAGATGTTTCTATGGGCGGTGTTACTAAAGATATTGAAGAATCATTCAAACAACTGGGCTTAGCGATGTTAGCTGCGATTGCCATTGTATACTTCGTTCTTGTCGTTACATTTGGCGGTGCTCTTGCACCATTCGCAATTTTATTCTCGCTACCATTCACAATTATTGGGGCTCTTGTTGCCTTATTAATCTCTGGTGAAACATTAAGTGTATCTGCAATGATTGGTGCGCTTATGTTAATCGGTATCGTTGTAACAAACGCAATCGTGCTTATCGACCGCGTTATTCATAAAGAAAATGAAGGTCTATCAACACGTGAAGCTTTATTAGAAGCTGGTGCAACACGCCTTCGTCCAATTTTAATGACTGCAATTGCAACAATCGGTGCTCTTATCCCGCTTGCATTAGGATTTGAAGGTAGTGGCTTAATTTCTAAAGGACTTGGTGTAACAGTAATTGGTGGATTAACAAGTTCAACGTTATTAACACTTCTTATTGTTCCAATCGTTTATGAAGTATTAAGCAAGTTCAAAAAGAAAAAAGCAAAATAACAAAAAATAACCTCGCTAACTGCGAGGTTATTTTTTATTTCCAAACAAGATTAGGAAATCGCCATAGCCTTCTTTCTCTAATTCCTCTTTTGGAATAAATCGAAGAGCTGCGGAATTAATACAGTAACGAAGGCCATTTGGTCCTGGACCGTCTGGAAATACGTGCCCAAGATGTGAGTCTCCTTCTTTACTTCTCACTTCTGTACGTGTCATATTATGACTCACATCCATCTTTTCTTTCACACTTGCTGACATAACTGGTTTTGTAAAACTAGGCCATCCACATCCACTATCAAATTTGTCTAGAGAAGTAAACAGCGGCTCACCTGAAACGATGTCTACATAAAGACCTTCCTCTTTATGGTTCCAATACTCATTTCGAAATGGTGGTTCTGTACCATTTTCCTGTGTTACATAAAACTGCATCTCATTGAGTTTTTCTTTTAAATGAGCATTATCCTTTGGCCAATGTTGCTTAATAAAAGCATCTCGTCCTGAGCCTTTACGATATAACTCATAGCGGAATGTGTTTTTCTTATGATATCCTTGGTGATATTCTTCAGCTGGATAAAATGTAGCTGCTGGTAGTATTTTTGTCGCAATTGGTTTTGAAAAGCGTCCACTCTGCTCAAGCTCTTCTTTTGAGGCCTCAGCTTTTTTATGTTGTTCTTCATTATGATAAAAAATCACCGTTTCATAAGACTGCCCGCGGTCGTGGAATTGTCCCCCAATATCAGTCGGATCAATTTGTCTCCAATATATATTTAACAATTCCTCATACGGCATTTTATTTGCATCAAATGTAATTTGTACTGCTTCATAATGTCCTGTTGTTTCTGAGCACACTTCTTTATACGTTGGGTCCTCTTTATGACCGCCTGTATAACCTGAAACAACCTGTATAATTCCCTCCATCTCTTCAAATGGAGAAACCATACACCAGAAACACCCTCCAGCAAATGTAGCCAATTCTACCTTTTCATTTACAGCCATTACTTCACCCCTATTCTATATTCTCCTTACAGTATGGCATAAGAAACATAATGTTATAAAAGAAAAAGCATCGAACATCGATGCTTTTTCTCTACTTCACTTTATTTTGTTCCAACATCCTTCTCAATTTCATCACTTGTCACGTCTAAAACATCTAGTAAGAAAATGAAGATTGGAATACCGATAATCAGTCCCCATACACCTAAGAAGTGCTCTGAGAAAATTAATACCATAAAAGTATAGAAAATCGGTAAATTTGTTTTTTGCGACATAAACTTCGGATTTAATACGTAACTTTCAAGCGCATGAATCACTGTTACGATAACTAAAATATAAACAACGTACATAATACCGCCAATATTGTAAGCAATCATACAAAGTGGGAATAACGAAATGATAACCCCCGCTACTGGAATTAATCCAAGCAAGAAAATCATTAATGCTAAACCTAATAATTGCGGGAATCCTAATATCCATAGTGCAATCACGGATAAAACACAGTTAACAACTGCAATTAAAAATTGTGCTTCGATTACTTTTCCGAATGAACGTGCAAATTTCTTACCGAAGTACTCAATTTCAGTATAGAAAATTGCAAGCCTGCTTTCTTTAAACTTTGCAGTAAAACCAACAATACGAGATTTTTCTAGTAAGAAAAACAAACTCAAAATTAAAGAAAGTAAAACTTGAAGACCAAATTTACCAACATTCGTAATTGATTTATACAAAATGTCTACGCCTTGTCCTACATATTTAGAAAGCTCCATATGATTGACAGCATTAACTGCATACTTAATTAGTTCACTATCTGGTGGGTTTCTTAAAAATACATTGAATTGGTAAATCAATTGTGAAATTTGTATCGTTAATACTGGTAAATATTTAAATAGCGTAATAGCAATTCCACCAATTAACATTACATATAGAAATGCTATAATAATTTTTCGATTAATAGGCATGAAATGATCTAATTTGCGGGAAATAAACTTTTGGAATCGATCCATTAAATACGTGAGAATAAACGTAATTAATATTAAATTCAACATACTTTGCAGCCCGTATAACACGAGAGCAAGTATTACTAATACGAGTAACCTCTGAAATCCTTTGCTTTGAAACAGGTTTTTTATTTGCATAATCGACGAATACTCTCTCCTGTCCTATAAACTAAAACGTTAATAAGTAGATTTCTCTCTCTTTTCTACTTTTAATTATTCATTCATATTAAGATTTTTATAAACTCATTATATGCCTACCTTAACAGGTATATAGTAGCTTACTTCTTATTTTACAATACAATGACCTAATTCAAAACGTATTCTACATAGTATTAATGAAGATTTAAGGAAACTTACATTTTTTTAAATAGGTCTTACCACTACTGTAACATAAAAAGCAAGCTATCAGTAGAAATCTGTCCTACAAATAGCTTGCTTTTCTTATTTTTTAAGTAAGTTTTACTATCCAATGAATGGCATGAACATCGGGATGACAACTACTGTTACAACCCCAACTACCGTTACAGCGATACTTGCCATCGCTGCCTCTACCTCACCCATTTCAATTCCTACTGCAACTCCTAATGCATGGCCCGCTGTTCCAAGTGCTAAACCTTTTGCAATCGGATGCTTCACTCTAAATGTTTTTAAGAATAATGCTCCTAATGCGTATACGATAACTGCGTTGAAAATAACCGCAAACGATGTAATTGCAGGAATACCACCAATACTTTCTGAAATTGGTAACGCAATTGCTGTTGTTGCTGCTTGTGGTAGCATTGAATTCATTACTGCTGTATCTAAACCGATTGCTTTTGCAACAATGAACACAACAATTACTGAACAAATAGATCCAACCACGATAGCTGATAAAATTTGCCACCAATATTTTTTCAACTTATCAACTTGTTTATATAGTGGGATAGCGAATGCAATTGTTGCTGGCTCTAAGAAGAAACTAATCATTTTTCCACCAGTATTATATTCTTCAAAAGTAAAGTTACCTACCTTTAGAAAGACAATCCCTAATACCATCGCTACGAATAATGGTGTAAATAGGAAGAACCCTTTTGAATGCTTGAATAATAATGTTCCGATTCCGTATGCGATTAATGAAACGACGATTCCGAAATATGGAGTCATTGTGCTTGCCATGTTCATTACCTCCTAACAATATATAAATTCAATGGTTACGCAACCTTTCCGTGCTTGCGTCCTTTATTTACTATTTTCAATTCTTTTGTATCTTCTGTTTCTTTTTCATCTTTTCCTAAAATGAATTGTGCAAATAATCCTGTTACAGCGAGTAAAATAACTGTTGCTACAACAATTACAGTTAAAATTTGTACAAAGTATTGCCCCATTACACCAAGAGAATTAATAACTGAAATACCTGATGGGACGAAAAGGAATCCGATAATGCCGGTTAAAGCTGTTCCAAGTGATTCAACTTGCTCCAATTTAATTACTTTTAAACATAATAGACTAAATAAAATAACTAACCCGATTACCGATGAAGGCATTGGAATTGGTAAATGCGTTGCAATAATATTTGAAATTAACATAATAGCTGAGAATATAAATGCTTGTGATAAGAAACTATATACTTTTTTCGTACTCATTTTGGCCACCTCTTTCGATTTGGTACCTTTATTGTATAGGATATAAACACTAAAGTAAGCGTTTACATAACAGAACGTCAAATATACAGAATCAGTTACAAATATAAAAGGATGAAATACAAAAGCTGCTTCTTAAATACGAAGCAGCTTCTTGAGTTCTTTTGCATATGTACGGCTAACAGGTACTTTCGATCCTTCTTTCATGATTAAATTATAAGTAGAATTGAACCATGGCTGAATTTCAGTAATATGATTAATATTCGCAATAAAGCTACGATGGATGCGCATGAAGCTTGCTTGTGGTAACTTCTTCTCTAAAATTACAAGTGTATCATGTGTTACATACGTTTCCCTCATTGTTTTTACTGTTACTTTCCCATCTACAAGCCCTACATATATAATGTCTTCAATATTCACAAGTACGATTGATTCTTCAATTGGTAATGCTAATTTATGCATCTCTGCTGCTACATCTGTCCCCTTTATTTCGTGCTTCGTTTCTATTTGCGCTTGTTTTTGTTTTTTATACTTCTTTAATGTTTGCACAATACGTTCTTCATCAAATGGTTTTAAAATGTAGTCTAACGCATCTACTTCAAATGCTTGCAGCGCATATTGATCATAGGCAGTAGCAAATACAATTGCAGGTGGATTTTTCATCTTCTTTAATATATTCGCGATTTCAAATCCGTTATCATCGGATAATTGAATATCTAAAAACACAATATCTGGTCTACTTTGCATTAGTTCTTCTAATGCGTCTTCCACACAATCAGCCTCACCAACTATCTCAACTTCTTTCGTTCTCTCTAATAAATACTTTAGTTCATCACGTGCTAACATTTCATCGTCAACTACTAATACTTTTAACACCCGGCTCTTCCTCCCCTACTTTTTTTGGAATAATAAAGGTAATCTCCGTCCCTTTATTTAATTCACTTTCGATATGAAGCATCGTTTCTTTCCCAAATAACCCAATAAGACGTTCATTAATATTATATAAAGCTGTTCCAGTCCCTTTCTTTGATGAAACTACCATCTTTCCTAATTGTTCTAAACGTTCTTCCTCAATTCCCTGTCCATTATCTTTTACTTCAAAGTGAACCATACCCTCTTTTTCAAAAACATGCACTTCCACTTCGCATATTGGTTGCTTCTTCGGAAAAGCATGTCGCAGTGCATTTTCAACCAATAGTTGAAGAACAAATGGTGGTACTAAAGTTGTCTTTAGCTCATCCTCAATATACATCTTTACCTCATACTTATTTGGGAACCTTGCTTGTTCTAATGATAAGTATGCCTGTACGTGGTTTAATTCTTGCTCTAGTGGAATCAATAACTGACGTGCCCCTTGCAAATTACAACGAAAATACACGCTCAGCTGTAATAATAACTTCCTTGCTTTTTCTACATCTGTTCGGCATAAAGCTGATACTGTATTAATCGCATTAAATAAAAAGTGCGGGTTAATTTGTGCTTGTAATGCTTTTATCTCCGCATCTTGAAGTAATTTACTTTGCAACTCAGCTTCTCCTAACTCTAACTGCGTGGAGAATATCTTTGCTAACCCCTCTGCTAATTCTTCTTCAACGCGACTTAACTGGTTAGAATTTTTGAAATACAGTTTTAATGTACCTATCGTATTTCCATGTGAAGTTAGTGGAATAACAATAGCGGCTTGTAAGGGACAGCTTTCATGTTGGCAATTAATAACCTCACGTGATTTCGCCTTCATTATTTGTCCTGTATGTAAAACCTCTTTTGATAAACCAGTTATTAAACTATGTGAAGGAATATGGTGATCTGATGCTAATCCAACGTGCGCTAATATTTTCTCTGTATCTGTTAAAGATACCGCATCCGTTCCTGTAAAGCGGTGAATAATTTGTGCCACATGCTTACACGATTCTTCTGTTAAACCTTGACGAAAATACGGTAACGTTTTATCAGCAATACGCAATACTTTATGAGTCTGAAGTGCTTTTGCATTCTCCTCCTGACGCAAAATAGCTTGTATCATAGAAAGTAAAATAAAACTTCCAAAACTATTTACAAGAATCATCGGTATCGCTATTGTTTTCACAACGCTAATTCCATCCTCTATAATTAATAAAATCATAACCATTTCTAAAGATACGATAAAAACACTTAAAACTGCTGAAAACTTAGGAGTAATTGTACGATTATATTTTTTGAAAATATATCCGATATAACCAGTTATAATCCCCGCTAAAATAGAAGAGATTGCGCAGCTTAGCGCCGTCGTACCACCAAGCATATAACGATGAATACCAGCAATAAACCCTACTCCAACCCCTACGATAGGGCCACCAAGTAAGCCACTAATACCAACACCCATAATACGCGTATTCGCAATTGTACTTGACGAAGAAACACCTTGTAACCAATTTTCATTCATAATCGTATTTCCTGCTATTTCAATCCCAGTGTAATTGCTTACAATTGTAAATACTGAAAAAATACAAATAAGCTTAAGCTTATCTACATAGCCATCCTGTTTATGAAGGAGACGTCTGAAAGTTTTAATATGAGAGAGTAAAAATCCTAAAATAACTATAAGTCCGACTCGTTCAATCATCATGAGTACTAAATTTAGCATCTTTGATTCATTCCTTTTTATTTAGTTAGTTTTATTATGGGAAAATAATGAAGTCGGCGTCAAGAAGAACGAAATGTTTTTTGAAATATTTTACACATAATAACTTCCTCTTTATTTGACAATACAATAGAAGAGTGCTAAAAATAAAGTAATATAATACAGTCCTTTAACCCAACCCCGTGAGGTTGAGAAGGAAGTCGGAATACAATATACGTATGTTCTTTTCTTGGGGATACGTATGCTTTTTTGGCCTTCTCATCATATCAGGTGAGAAGGCCTTTTGTTATTCTTCCATAGCGACTGTAGAAAATAAGGAGGAGTAATAATGAACGTCACTACTGATGTACAACAAATAACAGAGGAGACGAAAGCGAAAAGATATAAAACATTATTTGGTTCTGCGCTAGGATATGCAGCAGAAGGTTTAGATATGTTGCTATTATCTTTCGTACTTGTCTATATTTTAAAAGAGTTTCACTTAAGTCCTGTTGAAGGTGGAAACTTAACATTAGCTACCACAATAGGGATGTTAATTGGTTCTTATTTATTTGGATTTATTGCTGATTTATTTGGACGTATTCGTACAATGGCCTTCACAATCTTACTGTTTTCACTAGCAACCGCACTCATTTATTTCGCAACAGACTACTGGCAATTATTAATTCTTCGCTTTTTAGTTGGAATGGGAGTTGGTGGTGAATTCGGAATCGGAATGGCCATTGTAACAGAAACATGGTCTAAAGAAATGCGTGCTAAAGCGACATCTGTTGTTGCACTTGGATGGCAATTTGGTGTACTGGTTGCTTCACTCCTTCCAGCATTTATTGTCCCGCATTTTGGATGGAGAGCCGTTTTCTTATTTGGATTAATTCCAGCTTTACTAGCTGTCTATGTCCGTAAAAGTTTAAGTGAACCGAAAATATGGGAGCAAAAACAACGCTACAAAAAAGAACTATTACAAAAAGAAGCTGCAGGTAAATTAACACCTACTGAAGCAGAACAACTAAAACATATAAAAAAATTCCCACTTCGAAAGTTATTTGCCAGTAAAAAAGTAACAATCACAACAATCGGGCTTATTATTATGTCATTTATCCAGAACTTCGGATATTACGGAATCTTCACATGGATGCCAACTATTTTAGCAAATAAATATAACTATACATTAGCAAAAGCAAGTGGCTGGATGTTCATTTCTACCATCGGTATGCTAATTGGAATTGCAACCTTTGGTATTCTAGCTGATAAAATTGGTCGTCGTAAAACTTTTGCAATTTATTATATTGGCGGTACAGTATACTGTCTCATTTACTTCTTCTTATTCACAGATTCAACATTATTATTATGGGGAAGTGCATTGCTTGGATTCTTTGCAAATGGAATGATGGGAGGATTTGGGGCAATTTTAGCTGAAAACTATCCTGCTGAAGCTCGCTCTACCGCAGAAAACTTTATTTTCGGTACAGGACGTGGATTAGCTGGATTTGGGCCTGTTATCATCGGCTTACTCGCTACAGGTGGCAACCTACTTGGAGCATTGTCCCTGATTTTTATCATCTACCCAATCGGGTTAATTACAATGCTACTATGTGTACCAGAAACAAAGGGAAAAGTATTAGATTAAACGTAAAAGAGGAAGCATCTCATTTAAGATGCTTCCTCCTTTACGTTTTTATTTATTTTGATTTACTAGCCTTCTGAAATAAGAATGCAGTTTTATCTTCTTCTTTTACAATACCTTGTTTTAATGCTAATTCTCCCGCAACTTTAGGCGCTAACCATAGCATCGGGAATAACAAAATTGATACCGGAACTGCCGTCACTACGATAAACGATTGTAGCGCATTAATACTTCCTTCACCCATATATAAAAGAATTGCTGCAACTGCTCCCATAATAAGCGACCAAAATATTCGCAAACTAATTCTAGGATCTCCGTCTCCAGTCACTGCCATTGAAATGGAATACGCCATTGAATCTCCTGTTGTCACTACAAATAAAATTGTTAATAAAAGAAATGCTGGTCCAATAATATTAGAAAGTGGCAATTGTCCTGTAATTGCAATCATAGCTGCCGGCATACCAGATTCACTTAATGCATCCGAGATAGAACCAGGATTCATTAACTCATAAAACACACCTGATCCACCTAATATAGTAAACCAAAACGTTGTAATAATAGGTGCGATAATTCCAATTGCAACGATGATTTCTCGAATCGTTCTCCCTCTTGAAATTCGACTCACTAAAATTGCCATCATTGGTCCGTATCCAATAAACCATCCCCAGAAAAATATTGTCCAAGATCCTAACCAACTTGTATCACCACGGTATGTGCTCATCGGTATAAACTCACTTACATAAAATCCAAACGAAGAAACAAACGAATCAATAATAAATCCACCTGGCCCAAATAGTAATATGAATGCCATTAACAAAATTGCTAATCTAACATTTAAATTACTTATAATTTGAATCCCTTTATCAATACCTGTTACTGCCGATATGGTAGACACGGCCACTACACAAACAATAATTGCTAATTGAGTAGTAAATACATCAGAAATTCCAAATAATTCTTGTAACCCATAACTTGCTTGTAAACCTAAAAATCCAATTGGGCCAATTGTACCTGCAGCTACTGCAATAATTGCAGCTGCATCAATTATCGTTCCAAGCAGGCTCTTTCTTAATTTTTCCCCAAAAATAGGATATAAAAGCGTTCGAGGTTTTAGCGGCATACCTTTATGATAATGTCCATACATCATAACTACTGCACTAATTGTACCTAAAATCGTCCATGCTAAAAATCCCCAATGCATATAACTTTGTGCTAAAGCAGGCATAACTGCTTCTTTCGTTCCAGCAGATATACCATCATGTATTGGTGGCACCGTCATCAAATGGTACATTGGCTCTGCTGCTGCCCAAAAAACGCCACCTCCGGCAAGTAAGGTAGACATAATAATAGCAAGCCATTTTGCCGTACTAATCTCAGGTTTTTCTAATCCCCCAAGTTTAACTCTCCCATATTTGGAGAACGCCATACACATCGCAACAATAAATGTACCTAATAATAAAACTTGCCAGAAGGCACCAAAATATTTAATTGAAAAAGCGAAACTGTTATTAATCGCACTCTCTACATAATCCTTGTTCAAAAAAACTGCAATTACAAATAATAAAAGTGAACCACCGCTAATAATAAATACAGGCCAATCAGTTTTTCGACTCTTCATCCTCATTTACACTTCCTCCTTCCTCAGCAATCTAAAAAAACAACTTTATTATGTTTTATTGTTTAAACCCAAAACACAATAATTATATATGCATAACATTTTATCGACTTCCCACATACTTATGTTGTCCCTAAAAATATGCCAAATCCCTTATTAAAAAGAAAAAATCTCTTTCTCTTACATAAAAAAGCAAAACAAAAGACCTTATATTTCTATAAGGTCTTCGAAACAGAAATTTGATTATAACATAAGGAACTCCTTGGTTCAAAAATCCTCTTCCAAAAATAACCGAGAGTAAAGGCTTCCATTTGCTACATAACAGTAATTAAAAAAAATATATTTTGCAGAAAAAAACTGCACTAAATATTATTTATGAAAGAAATTTGGCTTCAAAATTTCATTCGGATACGGTTTATGATAAATATGAGTGGTAGCTGGAGATAATGGTGGAATAAGCCACACCCAATTACCTGTTACAACACGACCACAAGCAGCTTCTTGCTTCTCAAATTGCTGAAATTGTTGTGCAGCAGTATGATGATCAACAATACTAACTCCTTGTTTTTTAAAAGAGTGTAGTACGGCAATATTCAACTCAATTAGCGCCTTATCCTTCCATAACGTACCGTTTCTCGATGTATCTAAATCCATCATCTCCGCAACAGCCGGAAGTAAATTATAACGATCATGATCCGCTAAGTTGCGCGCCCCAATTTCTGTTCCCATATACCATCCATTGAACGGAGCGGCTGTATAAGAAATACCGCCAATTTCTAAGCGCATATCTGAAATCATTGGAACCCCATACCATTTTGCTCCAAGTGATGAAATAGGGTATTCTGGGTGTTCAATTGGCACTTCTTTTACTTCTTTCCTCGGAATTTCTTTATATGTAGGCGCCTTCCCGTTTATAGAAAATACAAGTGGCAATACATCGAAATTCGTACCTTCTCCTTGCCAGCCAAGCTCCTGACAAAAGTCCGTAAATGTAGCGGAATGCGAGTCACCGATCACTCCCATTTCTGTTTTATATCCTGCATATCGAATCAATTGGTGATTATAAATTCGTATATTATTTTCCTCACCTTGATATTGCTTAAAAATCGTAATAGTTGGTTTAATTTTCCCCTCGTTCGTTGCATATTTAATATGATGAATTAATGCATTATATACACCCTCTTCATCATTTACTTCGCGCGCATCTAATATGTGCATCTTACTCCAAAATAGTCTTCCAATACATCTATTACTGTTACGCCATGCCATTCGTGAACCATGAACAAGTTCTTCAAATGTATGCTCATATGTCCCTGTCTTCTCTATCTCAATTTGAATTTCTTTTATACGTTCTTCTATCAATTGTTCTTTATGAAGCTCCTTATAACAAATCGTAATAAAATTACTTGCTTCCTCTATTAATTGTTTCGTTTTACTCATAAACAATCTCCTTCTATTTCAACAAAACCTTGCTACTTTACAGTATAAGCAAAAAGGATAGGAGTCACAAATGAAATTGAGAGTGTTACTTTTATTGTAATATTTTTCAGAAAATTAACAGACTTACTATTGACTTATATGGAAAATGGGTGTATTTTTGACTCAGGTAAAGTATTTTTACCTAGACCAACTTTTTTAAATAGAAAGGAGGTAATGTTATGTCTTCATTTCAATTGCCAAAGCTTTCATATGACTATGATGAACTAGAGCCACATATCGATAGCAATACACTTTCCATTCATCATGGAAAGCACCATGCGACATACGTAAACAATTTAAATGCTACTTTAGAAAATTATACTGAATTACATAATAAATCTTTAGAAGAATTGCTATGTAATTTAGATGCTTTACCGAAGGAAATTGTTACAGCTGTAAGAAATAACGGTGGTGGTCACTATTGTCATAGTCTTTTTTGGGAAGTGATGAGCCCACGAGGTGGCGGTGAGCCTAATGGAGACGTTGCAAAAGTAATTGATTATTATTTCAATACCTTTGACAACTTAAAAGATCAACTTTCCAAAGCAGCTATTAGTCGTTTTGGAAGTGGCTATGGATGGCTTGTTCTTGACGGTGAGGAACTCTCTGTTATGAGTACACCAAATCAAGATACGCCTTTGCAAGAAGGGAAAATCCCCTTACTCGTAATTGATGTATGGGAACATGCTTATTATTTAAAGTATCAAAATCGGCGCCCAGAGTTTGTTACCAATTGGTGGCATACAGTAAACTGGGACCAAGTAAACGAGAAGTATTTACAAGCAATTCAATCACAAAAACATTAGTCGTATGTATAAGGTAAATTTGGTAATGTAAAATCAGTATTGTCGAAATCCTCCAGAATCCCCCGGATTGCCACCGGGGGATTTATGATTACTTCATTGTATTTATATAATGTTTTAAAACATTTTTTATTTCTAGTTTCAGCTCTCGGAACAAAAATCCAAATTTACGAGCCTTTCCATTATGTAACGTACAGTTAGTTACCTCATTATAAGGAGCTATATTTTCTCCAGCTTCCTGGATGAGTGCTTTTATTCCCGTCTTCTCTTCTATGAAATGAATAATTTCTTCCGTAGAAACTACCCCGTTACTACAGGCGTTAATTGGTCCTTTCACATTTTCCATTCCGCACCAAGCTAGAAACTCTCCTGCCTCTTTTTCATGTATAAATGACAAAGTTCCATCTACATGATCCACAACAATAGGTTTTTGGTTCACAACACATTCAACGTAAAATTGTAACCTTTTGGTATAGTCATTTTCTCCAATAACAACTGGAAAACGCACTGCAACGACTGGGAATGTTGCATATTGAAATAAAACCGCTTCGGCTAATCGCTTTCCTTCACTATAATTAAAATCATTTCTATCTCCATATGTAATTGCATATTCGTATGGATTAAAGTCATCTTCTAACAAACTTAATGCAGGTTCATAGACAGCCATTGAAGATGTCATAATATACTTCTTCGTTTTTCCTTTCAAAACTTCACATACCATTTTCGCTGCATTTGAACTATAGCATAAATTATCGTATACAATATCATAACTTTTTCCTTCTAGACGCTCTTCTAGTAGCTTTCTATCTTCTCTATCGACAATTATTCTTTTTACTGCGCTACCAAAAGAATCTTCAGTGACTCCCCTTGTGGCAATTGTTATATCGTGTCCAGCTTGCAAAAGGTACTCTACTAAATGTTTACCAAAAAACCTTGTTCCTCCTAGCACCAACACTTTCTTCAATTTCATCATCCCCATTTTCATGATTTATGAGATACCACCTCTTTTATTATAAAACGCTAATATATAAAAAAGCATGAAATCAGTTTAACGATTCCATGCTTTTATGCAGATCATATATTAACGTACTCGATATTTATAAATACAATAACAGAAGTACAAAATAGAAATTACTGATACATAAACCCATAGTTCATATACGAATCCCTCTCCCCATACTCCCATAAAATAAAATAGTGAAGGTAAAGTCAATGTTACCCATGATTGTACGAAGGCAATCCTTCCAAGATATTGATTGATGTTCTTCTTTTGTGTATTTAATACAAAGAATAAATACCAAAGTAATGCCCACATAAACCACGTTAATGCATTAACAACATCATGGAATTGAACAAATGAAACAACCATATAGAATAAAGCAATAATTGCTACCCAAATACAAAACCATCCTAGACCACTACTATCCATTCCTTTTATAAAAGTAACACCTACATATAAATAAGTTAATCCAAATAAGAAAGTAGCCGCATATGAATACACTGTCCAATTGCTTTGGTCAGAAATCATGATCAAATAAAACGGAATAATAATTTGTAGTGCACCCACAAATAAATTAAAAACACCCGCACTTTTCATCTCTGCTTTCCCTAATATAACAAGACTATTTAAAAATAAAGCTGCCCCTGAAAGTAATAATCCTATATAACCCATATATATTCGTGTGAAAATCTTTACCTTTCACACTTTTAACCTCCCCACACTATAAAGTGATACTGATATTATTTTTCTTCCCATTTAAAACTACATACATAATTTTTTATCTGAATAAGTCAGACCTCCTACCTCAAAAAAGAGGAAACTTAAAACGCTTTCAACAATAAATAATCCTATCAAAATATGAAATAGGATTCCTTGATTATAAACGGACTCTATCAATGATACAAGTGTTGGAATACTTTTCAATAATACGCTTTCAATTTCTATAAAAAATTAATAAAATAATACATTCCTCTATCTCATTCTACTAGCTTCTAGCATAAGATATTGTAAAATCATATCATTTAAAACAGCAAACGTTCTTTTCTAGGTTCGCTAATAAACCTAATAAAAAATGACCTCTTGCTTTTATGCAAAGGTCATTTTTTTATTCATCATTAAACTTCTAAATAGCCATTTTTATTATTTGATTGCCATTTCCAAGAATCTGCACACATCTCTTCTAATCCGCGTGTTGCCTCCCAGCCTAATTCACGCTTTGCTTTAGATGCATCAGCAAAACACACTGCCACGTCACCTGGGCGACGCTCTGTAATTTTATACGGAACTTTCTTGCCCGAAACTTTTTCAAACGCTTTAACCATCTCTAGTACACTATAGCCCATGCCTGTGCCTAGGTTATAAGCATCTACTCCTGTTGTATTCAGTACTTTCTCAAGCGCCTTTACGTGACCATTTGCTAAGTCCACAACATGAATGTAATCACGGACTCCCGTTCCATCTTTCGTTGGATAGTCATTTCCGAATACACTTAATTCTTTTAACTTACCTACTGCTACTTGCGTTACATATGGCATTAAGTTATTTGGAATTCCATTTGGATCTTCTCCAATACGCCCACTCTCGTGTGCACCAAATGGATTGAAATAACGCAGTAACGCGATACTCCATTCTGCATCTGCAAATGCTACATCACGCATAATTTGCTCAATCATTAATTTCGTTTGACCATATGGATTTGTTGCACTTAATGGAAACTCCTCCGTAATCGGTGACGTTTCCGGGATACCATATACAGTTGCAGATGAACTAAAGATCATCTTCTTAACATTATGTTTCTGCATTACTTCACATAGCACTAACGTGCTTGTAATGTTGTTATGATAATATGTTAATGGAATCGCTACTGACTCCCCTACAGCTTTAAATCCTGCAAAGTGAATAACTGCGTCAATTGCATTTTCTTCAAAAATTGCGTCAAGCACTTCATAATTTAAAATATCTTCTTTATAAAACTTAAATTGTTTTCCTGTTATTTCTTTGACTCGATTTATAGATTCTACCGAGCTATTCGAAAGGTTATCCACTACTATAACTTCGTAACCGCTATTTAGTAATTCTACGCATGTATGACTACCAATATATCCTGCTCCACCTGTTACAAGTATTGCCATAATTATAGTCCTCCATATTTCATTCATTATAAACTTCTCAAAGTATATCACATATTTCTTATCCTATGTTTAACATGCGAACACATAAACTTACATTTTATCCCATAATAATTTTATAACATATACGATTCTAATCAGGTAATAAAAAAACGCCACATAATTTTTATTATGTGGCGTTTTTTTATTAAATTACGTAACAATATACACTTAGAAAATGCGCAAGACTACCTAATAATACAAAAACATGAAAAATTTCATGATGCCCCATATATTTAAACTCTAACCATTTTGGCTTTGTTCCATAAATAAATCCACCAATTGTATAAAAAATGCCTCCAAGTACTAAGAAAATAATGCCTCCTGTACTTAAATTCTCAGCTAACGGTGCAAAGAATAAAACAATTAACCAACCCATCGTAATATAAATTGCTGTCGATAACCATCTTGGACAATTAAACCAAAACATTTTAAATACAATGCCACAAATCGCAGTTGCATAAACTAAACAAAATAATAGTAAACCACTTGCTGAATTTAATGTAATTAAGCAAAAGGGTGCATATGTACCTGCAATTAATATAAAAATCATAGAGTGATCAAGCTTTCGAAAGAAATAAATAACTCGTTCACTGGCTACCACACTATGATATACAGCTGATGCTGTATACAGAACCATCATTCCGATGCCAAACAAAATAACAGCTGTAATTGCCGCAAAAGATGGCATCTTAATAGAAACTTTTACAAGCATAGCTAATAATGCAATAAATGATAATACAGCTCCCCCCAAGTGGGTAAAAGCATTAACCGGTTCCCTTATATAAGCATTCATATAAACACCCCTCATATAATTACATGTAGTTTCGATAACTACATGTAATTATATACGCATTATTATTAGAGGTCAACATTTACAATTCATTTGTTTCGTAATACCATATTTAGAGATAAATTTAACTTTATGCTCCACTAAGTTATAAAAGTGAGGGGTTCTACGTGAAAAATATAAATAAATTGCTTGAAACATTACATTTAGAAAAAAATATTACGCTTGAGGATATTCCAAATGTCGACTTGTATGTAGACCAGGTTGTCCAACTATTTGAAAATACTTATGCGGATACAACAAGAACCGATAATGAAAAAGTATTAACAAAAACAATGATTAACAATTATGCAAAAGGGAAACTGTTTATTCCAATCAAAAATAAAAAATACTCAAAAGAGCATATGATTTTAATTAGCCTAATTTATCAATTAAAAGGGGCCCTTTCCATTAATGACATAAAAAGCTCCTTAGAAAATATAAATGAATCCTTATTAGGCGATGATTCCTTCGAATTAAATACGCTATATAAAGATTATCTTACCCTTACCGAAAACAACGTTGAAAACTTTACGCAAGACGTAAATAACCGTGTTTCAGAAGTAAGTGAGATTTCTTCCTTAGAAAATCCGAACCTAGAGAAATTTTTATTACTAACATCATTTGTGTCGATGAGTAATATGTACAGACGCTTAGCTGAGAAGTTGATTGATGATTTAAAAGAGTCCTAATAACTATCCGAATGATTGTAGTATTTTAGAAATTATATTTTCTAAGTATCCTCTCATGTTTATTTTTCTATTGGGATTTTACTCTTTCAAACTAAAAAAGTACATTTTGCATACTGGCAAAATGTACTTCTCTCTAAAATTATAATTTTTACTGTTTCTTTATTAGTAATTCAAAGCGATCACAATACTCTTTTACTAATAATTTACACATAGCATAGAAAATAAAAACATTAATAGTAACGATAAACATTCCCATATTCGTATTAGAGCCTGCATACAGAACCATTACTAGATTTAAAAAGATTGTTAACGTTAATCCTAAAGCTATTCCTGTCCACTTCATTTCATATAGCAATAAAAAGATGACAAATACTAATGCTGGGAAAGCATATCTCTCATGCATTTGCGTAGGTAACATAAAGAATGCAAAACTTATAAAAGTCGCTGCTTTTAATAGAATTGCCGTATTCATATGGCGATGGAAAAAGACATATAAACAAGTTAATGCCGCTGCAATAGACAAGAGTATTAATCCAACTGTTTTCAATGTAATATGTGGTAAAACTTGAATAGTATCTACCGTATTAGGATCCGTACCAATCGCGTAATACCAAATATTCATAGCAAATACAGTTACCGTTGGGAAAGTACCCACCGCATTTAAATATGCTTGTGTCAACATAGTAATAAATGTTCCATGTGCTGCGAAATAAAGGCCGAATATTAATAACGGGATACAGAACCCTATTATAAATTTAATTAATTGCTTACCTTCTCTTTTTTCAAAAATGATTTTTAGGAAATACATAGCAAATACAGGCGCAATTACGATTGATTGAAATTTAGCTAGTAACGCTATAGCGTAAATAGCACCAGACCAAGTTGGCTTATACATTAGCAATAAAATAGAACTAACCATCAATATACTATGTAACATGTCTACTTGACCCCAAATAGTCCCATCCACTATAACTGCTGGACTAAATGCAAAAAATGTCACTAATGCTGCTCTCACAATCGAATTTTCTATCCTTTTAGAAGCTATAGCAAAAATAATTATAGCCACTACTTCAAATGCAATTGATGGGACTCGAATTAAAACACCAGCAGCATCCACGGATATATTAAAAAATGACAATATCACTCCATAAATACCTAAAAGAGCTAAGAAAAACGGAGGGTAGTTTACTAAATCCCCATGTGCATACACATCACCTAATCCATATTTACCTACCGTGTTCATCCAATCCACGAAAAATAGTTGATCTCGTTCATATCCTTCTAAATGAAATGCTAAATATATTCGTAATAAAAGAGATGCAACAACTACTACCATCAAATAAAAATGAAGCCATTTAAAACTCCACCTATCTTGAGTAAAATTCATTTCATAAACACCGTCCTTATTTTTTATAGCTTACAACAATTAAAATAAAATTGATTTACTTATATAAAAATATACTCCTAAACGAATTAACAATTTTCCCATTAAACGGTAGAAAAAACCAATTAAAAATACTAACATACAAAAAAACAATCGTCAATCACGTATTGGTTAAAGTCCATTCACATTATCCACTCTATAAGTAAGCCCCAAAAAAATATCCACCTTTAAAGTGGATATTTTCATTTATTTAATTGCCTCATGAACTTTTAATTGTTTACCTTTTATCGTTGTATTTCTCATAACCTTTAAAACCAGTGGTCCTTTTCCATTTAATATTTCAACGTAAGAAACGTTATCTTGTATCGTAATAATGCCTATATCTTCTGCTGTAACACCTTTAATTTTAGCAATTGTCCCGACGAAATCTACCGCTCTAATTTTCTTTTTCTTCCCGCCATTAAAGTACAGCTTCATAATGCCTTTGTTTATGTCCGCATTTTTATCTTTCTTTATAATTGGTTTAGCATATATCTTTTCTTCAAATGCAGCTTTCTCTTTCATAACTTCTTCTTTTGAAGGTCCAATTGCCTTTGGAATTTCAAAACCAATATACTCCTCAATCTCTTCTAAAAATCTATTTTCATATGGTGTTATAAATGTAATAGCTTTTCCACTATTTCCAGCTCGTCCCGTTCTTCCAGTACGATGTACATAGCTTTCTTTTTCAAGTGGAATATCATAATTAATAACATGTGTAATATTATCAATATCAATTCCTCTCGCAGCCACGTCTGTTGCTACTAAATAACGGAATTTCCCTTTTCTAAAATCATCCATGACTTCAAAACGATCTTCTTGTACCATACCACCATGTATTTTGTCGCAAGGATAGTTAGCTCGTTTTAACTGTCTATATACATGATCTACATTTTCTTGTGTACGGCAGAAAATAATACAACTATCAGGATTCTCAATCGTTGTTACATCTTTAAGTAGTGAAAGCTTCTCGTCTTCTATCACCTCAAAAAGAGTATGTTCAATTTTATCCGTTGTAATCCCAGCTGCTTTAATTTCGATATGAGTTGGTGAATTCATATATGTACGAGACAATTTTTCAACATCTTCTGGAAGTGTTGCTGAGAATAGCATTGTCATTCTTTTTATAGGTAATTCATCAATAATTGCCTCTACTTGATCGATAAAGCCCATATTTAGCATCTCATCTGCTTCATCAATAACTAAATACTTCAAACACTCTAAAGAAAGGGTACCCTTTTCAATATGATCCAACACACGACCAGGAGTCCCAACTACAATATGTGTCTTTTGCTTTAATTCTAATTTTTGACGTGCAAATGGAGATTTCCCATAAACTGCCGCAGCCTTAATCCTTTTGAATCGACCTATATTTGTAATATCTTCTTTTACCTGTACCGCAAGCTCTCTCGTCGGTGTTAAAACTAATACTTGTGGTTTATTCTCTTCCCACTCCACCATTTCACAAAGCGGAATACCAAATGAAGCTGTTTTTCCACTTCCAGTCTGGGACTTCACAACAAGATCCTTCTTTTGTAATGCGACTGGAATAACCTCACCTTGTACTTCTGTTGGATGATCATATCCTAACCCAGTAAGCGCCCTTACAATTTCCTTACTTAATTTATAATCAGAAAAACTTTTTTTACTCATATATTAACCTCATTTTATTCTGTATTATTTTCTTTTTTATCTTTTGTATACGTTACTATCACCCTACTTATTATACTTGAAACCTCACATAAAAAGGTGGATCATATCAGATTCATCTTTTTATATAGAAATAAACCTTATCATTTCATATATTGTTCAACTAATTGATAACATCTTTTGCTCGTATTGTTAGCATTAACCCTTTCATAGTACCCTCATCCTACCAAAAAATAAAAAGAATACATACAACCTTGTATAATTATCTCAATTTTTCAACCTTTTTTCATAAACGAACAATACAATTAAAAAAACGTTTTAAATTCGTTTTTAACGTTTTTTTTCAGATATAAAATCTACTTTTTAAAAAAATGTTAAGAAATCCTTTGACTTCTTAATAAAAATAATGTAAATTATCCTATGGACGAACATTTTTGATTAATAAAAATAAAATATTCGTATTTTAGGGGTGTAAATGATGGAAAACGTATTCGACTATGAAGATATTCAATTAATTCCTGCAAAATGTATTGTAAATAGCCGCTCTGAATGTGATACAACTGTCACTTTAGGAAAACATAAATTTAAATTACCTGTCGTGCCTGCAAATATGCAAACGATTATTGATGAAAGAATCGCAACTTATTTAGCTGAAAACAATT
Source organism: Bacillus sp. MT94 (assembly GCF_058792475.1). Taxonomy (NCBI): domain Bacteria; kingdom Bacillati; phylum Bacillota; class Bacilli; order Caryophanales; family Bacillaceae; genus Bacillus; species Bacillus sp. MT94. The sequence goes on from NZ_JBXAEZ010000004.1 coordinate 549,109, forward strand.
ACTTCTATATCATGCATCGTTTCCAACCAGAGAAACGAATCTCATTCATTAGAGATATGCAATCACGTGGATTAATCGCTTCTATCAGCGTTGGTGTAAAAGAGGACGAATATGAATTCGTACAACAATTAGCTGCTGAGCAACTTACACCTGAATATATCACGATTGATATCGCACACGGTCATTCTAATGCTGTGATTAACATGATTCAACATATTAAAAAACATTTACCAGAGAGCTTCGTTATCGCTGGAAACGTTGGAACTCCCGAAGCGGTAAGAGAATTAGAAAATGCTGGTGCCGATGCAACAAAAGTTGGTATTGGACCTGGTAAAGTTTGTATTACTAAAATTAAAACAGGCTTCGGAACTGGTGGTTGGCAGCTAGCTGCACTTCGTTGGTGTGCAAAAGCTGCAAGTAAGCCAATTATCGCTGATGGTGGTATTCGTACACACGGCGACGTAGCTAAATCTATTCGATTTGGGGCAACTATGGTCATGATCGGTTCTCTATTCGCTGGTCACGAAGAGTCTCCAGGGGAAACAATTGAAAGAGATGGCAAACTTTATAAAGAATACTTCGGTTCTGCTTCTGAATTCCAAAAGGGTGAGAAGAAAAACGTTGAAGGTAAGAAAATGTTCGTTGAGCATAAAGGTTCTTTAGAAGATACGTTAATCGAAATGGAACAAGATCTTCAATCTTCTATCTCTTACGCTGGTGGAACAAAACTAGATGCTATTCGTACTGTAGATTATGTTGTCGTGAAAAACTCAATTTTTAATGGTGACAAAGTATATTAATTCTTAAAATTAAAAAGAAGGAGAAGCATAGAATTGCTTCTCCTTCTTTTTAATATATAAAAATGTTAAATATTTTTATTTTACTGAATTTTCTAGTATCATATTTTTAGATGCTTTTAATAAGGAGGATATAAGACATGAAAACTATAATTGAGAATCGTCTTGTTCGTGCGAAAGTACCTAACGAACTAAAATGGGATTTGTCTGATTTGTATAAGTCCAATGATGAGTGGCATACCGCATTAAACATATTAGAAAATGATATACAGAAACTTGATGCATTTAAAGGACGTTTACATACTAACTCCACAACTTTATTAAATTGCCTACTTTTAGAAGAAGAGCTTTTAATGAAGTTAACAAAACTGTACTCATATGCAAATTTAAAAGAATCTACTGATCGTACAAATCCAGTTATTCAAGCGAACTCTTCCAAAATTTCTGCTTTATGGACGAAAGTACATACTGCACTATCCTTTATTCATAATGAAATCCTCTCATTCGACGAAGGAACAATTGAAAAATATTTAACTGAAGAAACAAAACTCGAACCTTTCCGTAAGTCGTTACTAGAAATACTCAAAAAAAGGCAGCACACACTCTCTCCTGAAACAGAAGAAACACTTGCTGCACTTGGCGAAGTTCATAGTTCTCCATACAAAATTTACGGCATGACTAAATTGGCAGATATGGATTTCACTTCTATACAAGACGAACAAGGAAACGAACTCCCTGTTTCTTTCGCATTATTTGAAAGCAAATATGAATTTTCTCCAAGCGCATACATACGTAGAAAAGCATACTCATCATTTGTTTCCACCTTGAAACGATATAAAAATACAGTTGCGACAACATATGCTACCGAAGTAAAAAAACAAGTAACACTTTCTCGTTTACGTAAATATGAATCCGTTACCCATATGCTATTAGAACCACAAAAGGTTCCACTTGAAATGTATAACAACCAACTTGATATTATTTATAAAGAATTAGCACCTCATATGCGCCGTTTTGCAGATTTAAAAAAGAAAGCATTAGGACTCGATCAAATGCTTTTCTGCGACTTACATGCACCTTTAGATCCCGAATTTAATCCGACGATTACTTATGAAGAAGCAGCCACGCTCATTCAAGATTCTTTAAAAGTATTAGGCGATGAATATAGTTCCATAATCGAAAAAGGATTCAAAGAAAGATGGGTAGATCTTGCAGATAACGTAGGCAAATCAACAGGGGCATTTTGCTCAAGTCCATACGGCTCTCATCCCTATATTTTAATTACATGGCAAAATACGATGCGTGGATGCTTCACATTAGCACATGAATTTGGACATGCTGGTCATTTCTATTTAGCAAATAAAAACCAACGTATCATGAACGTACGCCCATCTATGTACTTTGTTGAAGCACCATCAACTATGAATGAATTACTATTAGCTCAGCATTTACTAGCGACTACTGACGATAAGAGGATGCGCAGATGGGTCATTCTACAACTACTCGGCACATATTATCACAACTTTGTTACTCATTTACTTGAGGGTGAATACCAACGTAGAGTATATGCTCTAGCAGAAGAAGGACAGCCCCTTACAGCTACAACTTTAACTGAAATTAAAACAAATGTCCTTTCGACATTCTGGGGAGATTCTGTAGAAATCGATGAAGGTGCGGGCTTAACTTGGATGCGTCAGCCTCATTATTATATGGGTCTATATTCTTACACATATTCCGCAGGCCTCACTGCATCTACTGCAGTAGCTCAAATGATTAAAGATGAAGGACAACCTGCTATTGATCGCTGGTTAGATGTGCTTCGCGCTGGTGGTACAATGAAACCACTTGAACTAATGAAACATGCCGGAGTAGATATGTCAAAACCAGATGCAATCCGTCAAGCTGTTTCTTACGTTGGTTCATTAATTGATGAATTAGAGCATTCTTATCAAGAATAAAAAATAAGCCCTCGCTTTATGAGGGCTTATTTCATATTTACTTCCCAAACCTTTTACGATATCCACATTTCCTACAAAGCTCTTCAACCGCAACTCTTTTGGAAAATCCATCGACAATGTTTGTTGCTCTTTCACCTTCTATAATGTTAGAAAATGAATCGTTATTAATATTTCCAAGGTTAATAATCCCTTCACCATCTAAACAACAAGGAATAACCGTCCCATTCGCTAAAATCCCTGCTTGATTACGAAGTCCATGACAGAATCCTTTCCCATCATCCTCTTCTTCATGTAATGCTGGCCACTGGAATTCATAGTCTTGATTAATAAAGACACGTTCTGCAATTTTTATACCTTTTCCTGGTGTAAGCTTCTCTTCAATCTGATAAGATAGATCAAATTCATTTTCAATTATGGATAATAACTCCCTATTTTTCTGAATTTCAGCATTTGTTTTATTATCCTGAGTTAAATTCCATAACCTTAACGATACAATTAAATCTGATTGACTTGTCGCTTCCCTAATGAAGGAAAGTATACTCCTTACATAGCCCTCTTTATCTTGCGAACCTGGGTGTCCATCAAAACTATGCAGTGAAAAATTCATTTGTCTTAACGCGGGCTTATTTAACAGCCTATGCCTTCTCTTATTAATTAACGTTCCGTTCGTTGTAATATTAACTTTAAACCCTTTTTCATGACTTAAGTCTAATAGTTGATCTATTTTCGGATGGAGCAACGGCTCCCCCTTCACGTGCAAATAAATGTAGTCTGTGTGAGGTTTAATTTGGTCTAATCTTTTAGCAAAATCCTCTACAGAAATGAATTGCTTCTGCCTTTCCGTCGGCGGACAAAAGCTACACGCAAGATTACATACACTCGTAATCTCCAAGTAAAACTTCTTAAACTTCTTCACCTTTAATTCCTCACTTCTCTAACTACTTATACTTTTTTCCTCTTCATATTACAGCATATTTTTATGGAAATAGAAACATACTTATTTTAGGAAATCTACATACCATCTAATAATATTTAAAAGACCATCGGTAATTTTTGTCCAATGGTCTCTTTATCCTTTTTATATGCAAAGAATAAATTTATTTATGATACGGTTCATCATAACTATTCTAAATAAGCTTATTTTTTATTATTTTCATAATTAAATTTAACAAAAAAGGTAGTGCCTTCTGATCCTGTTTTAATTTCTATTTTTGCATTATGGCGGGCAGCAATGGCATAACATACACCTAACCCCAATCCAGTTCCATTATCTTTGGTCGTGTAAAATGGCGTACCCAGTTTCTCTAATACTTCAGGCCTAATACCTTTTCCTTGATCCTGCACTGCAAGCACCACACAATTTTGACCTTCCTTGTAGGTGCTAATGGTTAGAACTTTCCCTGTATCCATCGCTTCTAAGCCATTACGATATAGATTCATTAATAATTGCCGTATCTCATTACGATTTAAAAGTAATTCCGGAATGTCATTTGTATCGACTTGAATATACTTATTTTGATTGTGCGTATCAACCTTTATTAAAGGAATAATATCGCGGATAATTGAATTTAAATCTAACATCTGTAAATCCAATTTCCTTGTATTCCCCATTGAGAGAAATTCAGTAATAATAGAATTGGCACGGTTAAGTTCTTCAATCATTAAATGAAAGTACTTATTATGTTTCTCATAGGTATTCTCTTCTTTTAATAACTGCAAAAATCCTAGTACCGTTGTCATTGGATTTCTAATTTCATGGCTGATACCTGCTGCCATTTGCCCTATTAAATCAATGTTAGATAATCTTTTCAATTCCTGTTCATATTTCTTTTTTTCCGTTATGTTTTTAAAAATACAGCAAATACCATCATCATACGGGTATGCAATAACTTCGTGCCAATATTCATCTGCAGTAGAAAGAAATTCGAAATGAACTGTAGTTCGCTCTGACATTGCACGATGAAATTCCTTATACATAACTGTGTCGATGTCACTCGGGAAAACATCCCATATATTCTTTCCTAATACATCTTTTGCTGTTTTTCTTTGCGGAAAATATTGGTGCTTATTTACGTACGTAAATTCCCATTTATTATTTAAAGTAAAGAATCCATCCGTAATACATTCAATCACACTTGTAACTTTTTCATTAGCAGCAGCTAGCTCTCCCGTTCGCTCTTCCACTATACTTTCTAGTTTATCCATATATAACAAATTTGAAAACGTAGGGGCTGTGGCATCAACAATAGATTTTGCTAGTTGAATTTGAGAATTATCGTAATTGTGAGCTTTTCCTTCTTTACCAACGACGATTACCCCTAATACTTCTCCCATTGAAACCAATGGAATCATCAATAAATCCTTACTATCTATATTTTTTGTTTGAATAACCTCTTGGATCTTGGCTTCATAGCTTTTCTCTGTCCAATCCGCTTCTGTCCAATCACAGCCCTTACTTAATTTCGTTGTTTTAATCGTTGTTTTGTCTAGCGGATCTAGAAGATGGGCAGTCATATTTTTACTTTCTAAAATCTGATCTAAGTAAAAAAAGCATTTATCAAAACTCTCCTGTATTGAGGCACACATTGATAAATCACGGGTAACATTTAGTAACAGCTGCTTCTCAGCAATAAGGTTTTCCTTTTGTGTTAAATTATTTGCGTTTTGAATTGCGACCGCGGCCATATTTACATAAGCTTCAACACTTTGAATTTCTGAATCTGTTAAGTTCATCGGAATCCCATAATCAAATAAAAAAACCAGACCAAATAACTCTTGCCTAAATGAGATAGGCAGAGCTAATAAGGACTTAATTTTAAACGCATCAACGGGTCTCGGATCTGGTCGATGATCCTTTGAGGTATCAGGAATATAGATGGTTTTTTTCGTTTCAATAACTTCTTTTGCCAGTAAATCTACTTCAGGATCAATTACCTGAGTATCGAGCGTTACGCCATTTATGGTCTCTGGTTTTCCTGCAAACCCTCTAAATGTTCCATCTTCCTGGGGTAAATAAATTCCAACAGCATCGCACCTAACAATCTCCTCTGATATCGCCATTGTCACACGCTGTAATACTTCACGTAGTTCTAATTTTGTATTTATTATTTTTGTTATATTCGCGAGCCTAGAATATCTCGTCTGATCACTTACCATTCACATAGCCTCCAGTTATAGGCATAATAAAATAAATATGATAATATCAGCGTCTTACCTTTGTTTTACATAGAATACCTTACTTATGGTAAGGTTCCCCACGATTAATCCGAAACGCTCTATACACTTGCTCAAGCAACACTAATCGCATTAATTGGTGTGGTAACGTCATCTTTGAAAAAGAAAGTGATTCGTTTGAACGCTTCATTACTTCTGAACTTAGTCCGAGTGATCCACCAATTACAAATGCGACTTTACTCTTTCCGTATGTAGCAAGGCGATCTAGACTGACCGCAAATTCTTCTGATGACTTTTGCTTTCCTTCTATAGCTAATGCAATCACATGCGTGTCATCAGAAATTTTATCCAGTATACGTATACCTTCTTTTTCCTTTACAATTAACATTTCTGCTTCACTTAAATTTTCTGGTGCCTTTTCATCTGGCAATTCAATTACTTCTACTTTTGCGTATGCTGATAATCGTTTTAAGTATTCTGCTATACCTTGTTTCAAATATTTTTCTTTTAATTTCCCAATTGAAATAATCGAGATATTCACACGTATCCTCCACCTTACAAACATGTTATCCACAAAACTTATCCACATATCCACAAACACTACCCACATATTGTGTGAGAATCTGTGTTCGATACAACATATGTCGCCTCATTTTGACAAAATTCACATGTTTTTTTCTCTTTTTCTGAGTTATCCACACTGTTGATAACCGGCGCAACTTCACACTCATCCACAATAATATCTAACGCTAATTCAACATGTTCTAAACAACAAGGTAAATTCATTTTCTTCACCTCACTTTTCTACAATAGAAAACAGGAGGTAGGCCCTCCTGTTTTTAATACTTTTGAATGCCTAATTTCACTGTTGTTGTTACTCTTTTTGTACCACGATAAAACGTAAGAGTCATTTTATCATTAATTTCCTTATCATATAAGGCCGTGCGGAATCCAATAATATCGCGAATCGGTTTTCCATCTACTGCCACAATAACATCATGTTCTCTTAAACCAGCATCCGCGCCTGGCGAAGGACTTTTCACATCCAAAATACAAACTCCTTCTGTTACAGTACCTGGTAAATGTAATGTTTTTGACCAATAATAGTTTGGAATTTCATTTAATGACCTAAGTTCAATCCCAACATACGGTCTTCTTACTTTTCCATACTTCTCAAGTTCATTCATAATCGGAACAGCCCTAGTCACCGGAATAGCAAGTCCGATTCCTTCTACTTCTTTTGCAGCAATTTTCATTGAATTAATACCAATTAATTGTCCTGCTGCATTTACAAGCGCACCGCCACTATTCCCTGGGTTAATCGCCGCATCTGTTTGTAACACTTCTACTTGCCAATCATAATGTCCATCTTGATCTAAATCTACAGGGACAATACGTTCATTAGCTGAAATAATACCTTGCGTAACAGTTCCAGAGAATTGCAGTCCAAGTGGATTTCCAATCGCAATAACTGGCTCTCCTCTACGAACAGTATTAGAATCGCCAATTTCAATTATTTTTTTCACATGCTTTGCATCTATTTCTAATACAGCTAAATCTGTGACTACATCGGTTCCTAATACTTTTCCAGGAACCTTCTTACCGTCACTTAGACTTACTTCAATACGATTCGCTCCAGCTACAACATGATTATTCGTTACAATATAAGCTTGACCATTTGTCTTTTTATAAATTACTCCTGATCCTGTACCAGCCTCTGAATCTGCCTCTGAAAAGTTATCTCGTTGAATGTTAATAACACCCACAACGGCTTCAGATGCACGATCAACAGCATCTACAAAGCTAATCTGTTTAATTCCTTGAGCTTCGGCCATATTACTTCCGCTTGCTTCAGCTTGCGGAAGCGTATCAGCAGAATTTGAAAATAAGGGAGCTCCAAACGCAAATAAAGAAGCTCCTACAATTGTTCCCGCTATACTAGAAAGAACTATACCTTTATGCTTCTTTTTCCCTGCACGTTTCATACGATAATTTTCTTCATCAATAAAGGACATATTTGTTCACCCATCTTCCTGAAAACAACTATATTCACCTTTATTGTTTACTAAAATGAAGAATTATACGTATTGAATTTTTGTAGGCATTTTTGGATCTGTATCGTGAATTTCAAAGGATTCACCCACTCCAAATCCTTTTTCCTCTAGTACTTGTGATACTGACATACGAGCTAGTTCTTTCATGTTATTATCTAAGCTTAAATGGGCTAAATAAATATGCTTTGTCTCATCTGTAATTACATCTGCCATCGCTAATGCAGCATCCTCATTACAAACATGCCCAACGTCGCTTAAAATGCGTCGTTTAATGCTCCATGGGTAACGTCCCATACGAAGCATTTCCACATCATGATTACTTTCAAACACGAAAGCATTAGCTCCCTTAATAACGCCCTTCATACGGTCGCTTACGTATCCCGTATCTGTAATAAGCGCTAATTTCCTATTATTGTTATGGAAAGCATAAAACATCGGTTCTGCCGCATCATGAGAAACTCCAAATGATTCGACTTCAATATCACCAAATGTTTTCACATCCCCAACTGAGAAAATGAATTTTTGCTCAGTTGGGATATTTCCTATTAAATGTTCCATTGCATTCCATGTTTTCTCATTCGCATAAACGGGTAAATCATATTTTCGCGCCAATACACCTAACCCTTTAATATGATCACTATGCTCATGTGTTACAAGAATACCTGATACATCATTTATATTCAGTTCTGCTTGTTTAAATAAAGCCTCTGTCGCTTTACCACTTAAACCTGCATCGACTAGTAATTTTTTTTCATCGGTTCCTACGTATAGCATATTTCCTGTACTTCCACTTGCAAGTACGCTAAAATGCAACCCCATTATTTCTCACTCCAGTATGTTCATCAACCACTTGATTTTCCTTTTCCCCTAATTCCATAACTTGTCCTTCAATTGCATTCACAAAGAAGTCCTGCTTTTGCTCCGTTTTTAAATTCCACGTTGGAGCAAGTACTTGGTTATTAGAAGTAGATGCGGTAAGAGTGGCATAACCAATTTGCGCTTCTTTAACATGTGTATTTCCATGAATTTTATTTTTTAAATACAAATTTTCTAAAGCTGTTTGAGCCGTAATAATTTCTTGCTCTTTCGTTTTTTCACCTTCGCCCATTTCTTTTAAATCAGTTAGCATTGTCTGCGTATATGAAACAAGTTCATTTTTTTCATTTAATTCCACAACAATCATCGCCTGATTATTATAGAAAATAGGCTTATCTTTATATTTTTGGAAGAAATAAATTTTAGAGTCTTTCACCGCTCCAAATTCATACTTTTGTCCATCCAATACATAGTTCTTCAAAAATTCATTATACTTATCTTTTGATAATGATTTCGTATTTAAAAAAGGCTCTTTTAGCTTACTTTCTATCGTGTACATATTTTGTATATGCGCCGTTTGATTTTTCAAAGACTGTATATCATCTTCTTTAAAGGCTTTATTTTCCGCTCTAATAAATGACTCTTTCTTCGGTTCCTTAGGGATATTCCCTATAGTAATTTTATTTGCTTTTAATTCTTGATCTATCTTTGTTTCTGCAATAAGCTCCAATTGATTACTATCTTGCTTTTGAATGAATTGAAAAATGAGAAAGAGGTCCAAAACAAAAAAGGTCACAATAAATATGGTTTTAATTCGATCCCAATCCATTTAGTCCTCCCTCACTCCACTCATAGATTTGCTGTTTACCCGTTTCACCTTCAACAAGCTTTACATACCAAATTGGTTGTAGTCGAACTACTTGCCCATCTAGTGATAACTTGTATCCAATACCAATATCCTTAATTACTTGTTTCTTTATCTCTGGATTATTTTCTAGGGATGCTATTACAACATGCCCTGACGGAAGAGTAACTTTCTGTTCTATGCCTTTAGTATTTAAAGACAGCAACGGTCTTTCATATTCCATTACTTCTTCTGATCCCCATTTTTGTCTCAATTCAGCTAATCCATCTGTATTGAATACGGAATATCCATCTTCATGTAAGCGAAATACTGTCTCTCCTTTATTCATATAGTCCAAACGATATGAATCCAAACTTCCACTGTGACCACTTACAAATTCAAAGCTTTTTTGTAACAGCATTAAATTATCTATCGTTTTCTCAGTTAAGACAGAAGAGTTTTTATACTTTAGCATGTGACGATCGTTTTCAATTTCCATGGATCTAATACCATCTGTAAATGTTTCTTTCGATATCTCAGTAATCGGACTTAAATAACGAGGATCACTAAACAGAGCATTCTTAAACGTATCAACTGCTAAATTAGATGAAATATATGTTATATTGTTTAACTCTGTCGTGCCATCTGGTAAAAATAACTTTTTCATATCATTGATTTGATAATCAAAATAGGGCTTTGCTGATACTATAAATTGATTTTGAGCATTTACAATATCTTTTAAATACACACCACTTAATTTTGCCTCATATATTTTAAAGTTATCACCATCAGAAACAAAGTTAATTTTAATTTCTTGATCCTTACTCCTAGAAGGATCAAGGAGAATACGATTAAAATATTTAGGCTTATCTGTACTTTTCTCTTTCATGTTAAACATAGATTTAACTGCATCAAATGGGATATCAGTAGGGAAAACAAGTTCAATTTTCCCTTCACCATGCACATAGGATAGGAAATCACCCTTAGTGATTGATATCTCTCTAAACTCATGTAGCTCCCCTACTTCCAAAGGCTTATAGATTGATTCTATATCTGCCTCTCTTCTGCTCCCATAATGATTTTTATCTTTATGCACGATGATAGAAGTAGGACGGACAACATCGGAAATTTTAGTTTGATTCGTTCCTTCATTGCCCTGTACAAATTTTGCATTTTGCATGGATGTAGAATCTGGCACATACGTCCATAGGTTAAAAGTAAGAAACAGGCTAATTACAACTAGGTTAATTAAAACTATTGTTTTAAAGTTTTCCATACTCATTCCCAATCGTCCTCTTCATCTGCTGCCATTGGTAACGTGAAATAAATAGTTGTCCCTTTTCCTTCTTCACTCTTCGCCCAAATAGAGCCACCATGTGCCTCGATCATTTCTTTTGCAATTGCTAATCCAAGTCCCGTACCACCCATTTGTCTTGAACGAGCTTTATCTACGCGATAAAAACGTTCAAAGATTTTATCAACGTTTTCTTTTGGAATACCCATTCCTTGGTCACTTACGCTAATTTCTAATAAATCACCGCGATCACGTAAGCGATATGTTACTGTTCCACCTTCTGGTGAATACTTTAATGCGTTAGAAATAATGTTATACAGCACTTGAGTAATTTTGTCAGTATCCATATCAATAAACCTAGACTTCTTAGAGAAAGATCGTTTGAAACTTACATTTTGTTCTTTAGACATTTCAAAGCGATCAATAATATTATTAAAGAAATCAGTAAAGTCGACCCATTCTTTCATTAAACGGTGCTCTGTACTATCAAGTTTAGATAGCTGTAACAACGCATTTACAAGTCTAATCATTCTTTCTGTTTCTTCTTGTGTAACCGTTAAAAATTGTGGTGCGATATTCGGATCCTGCCATGCTCCATCTGTAAGTGCCTCTAAATAACTGCGCATCGTCGTTAATGGCGTCCTTAATTCATGAGAGACATTCGCCACAAACTCACGGCGTTCCCTTTCTATACGCTCCTGCTCTGTTACATCATATAATACGGCAATTAAACCATTTGCCTTCCCTGTTTCTTTTTGAATAACAGAGAAACTAGCACGTAAAATATATGGTTCATTTCTCGTACTAAAATCTAATAAAACAGAATCTGGCTCTTCATATAAATGATCGAGCGTAAATTCTTCCTGTATCCCTAATACCTCTAAAACAGATTGATCGAGCGCTGTTTCACGAGAAACATTTAACATTTTTTCCGCAGGGTCATTTAGTAAAATAATATCCCCTTTTCGGTCAGTAGCAATTACTCCATCTGTCATATGAGATAAAACAGATGATAGTTTACGCCTTTCACTTTCTGTAGAAGAACGCGCTTGTTGTAATTTTTTTGATAAATTATTGAAGGATAATGCCAGTTGTCCAATTTCATCATGGCTATGCACCTTTACTTTTCTCGAATAATTTCCTTTTGCCATTTCGATTGCTTGTCTCCGCATATCTGAAATTGGTCTTGTAATTGTTTGAGCCAATAAAATCCCAAGTACGGCCGTTACTAATAAGGCAATTACTGTTCCCGTAGCAAAAATTTGATTTATATCCTTCATTTGTTTATATACATCTTCCATAGATGCAACGATGTATATAACACCAAGCGCATCCTTACCATTATCATCTAGAATCGGAGTAAGCATAACTTGAACACGATGGCCTGTACTACCATCCTTCTCAATTTTCACTTCTGGCTTTTTTTGCACCAACACTCGCTGAACAGCTATATCAGTTGATGTTCTATTCACCTTATTCTGCTTTGATTCATCTGAAATAGCCAGTAACTTTCTATGCGAATCAAATACACTTACCTCTTGTATAACTTTTTTTTGATCAGAGGCAAACTTTCGAATAGAAGTTTTAATCGTTTCATCTGTTGACTCTGTTTCTGCTTTTGTATAACTTTTTTTAAATTCTTGTTTCAAGTTATATGATAATAAGTTTGTTTGCTGCGTTAAAGAATCCCTAAAACCTTGTACTAGGCTCTTCTCTAATTCCCTTACAAAATATACCCCAATAACTTGCATCGCTATTAATATTAATAGCATATATATAAGCACAAATTTTAAATGAATAGATTGAAAAAAACCAACTTTCTTCATATACTATTCCTGCTCTGGGTCACGCAAGTAATACCCTACTCCACGTCTAGTTACAATTAAAGTAGGATGGCTTGGATTATCTTCAATTTTTTCACGCAAACGACGTACTGTTACGTCTACTGTGCGCACATCTCCAAAATAGTCATAACCCCAAACTGTTTGTAATAAATGTTCGCGTGTCATAACTTGTCCTAAGTGTTTCGCTAAATAATGTAGCAACTCAAATTCACGATGTGTAAGCTCGATATTTTCCTCGCGCTTCGTTACACTATATGCATTTGGATTAATAACAATTGGTCCAATAACCATTTCTGTATTTTCTTCTTTTTCTGCAGCACCACCTTGTTGGTGACGGCGTAAATTCGCCTTCACACGAGCAAGTAATTCTCTCGTGCTAAATGGCTTCGTTACATAATCATCTGCCCCAAGCTCAAGCCCTAATACTTTATCAATCTCAGAGTCCTTTGCTGTAAGCATAATAATCGGCATTTCTGAACTTTTACGTATTTCACGACAAACCTCTAAGCCATCTTTACCTGGTAGCATAATATCTAATAAAACCATATCTGGTTGTTCTTCATTAGCTTTTTCAATTGCTTCATCACCATCATGCGCCATTACTATTTCAAAACCTTCTTTTTCTAGGTTAAACTTCAAAATATCTGCAATCGGCTTTTCATCATCAACTACTAAAATTTTCTTTCCCATCATCGTCTATTTCCTCCTTATAAAAATATGGTCAATAATCCCTAAACATATTGATGTTTACATAGTATGTCCTATATGACCGCATCCTTTGTTTAAGTATTTTCTCCTCTATTCTCATAGACTCATGTATGATCCACTTTTACACGGAATCCTATACGATCTATAGAAAAACCTCTAGCTTCAACTGCTAGAGGCTCCTCGTTCTATTTTAAAATAACTACTCAGTTTTGTAAAATTACATAAATAAAAAGGATATTAAGTGGGCCCACTTAATATCCTGAGAGTGGCTCGGGACGGAATCGAACCGCCGACACGAGGATTTTCAGTCCTCTGCTCTACCGACTGAGCTACCGAGCCAAAACTATATATAAAACCACTAATGGTGGTATAAACAAAAGTGGCGGTCCCGACCGGGGTCGAACCGGCGATCTCCTGCGTGACAGGCAGGCATGTTAACCACTACACCACGGGACCAAAAATAAGCATAAAAAAAACATGACCCGTACGGGATTCGAACCCGTGTTACCGCCGTGAAAGGGCGGTGTCTTAACCACTTGACCAACGGGCCACGAAAAATAAAATGGTGAGCCATGAAGGATTCGAACCTTCGACCCTCTGATTAAAAGTCAGATGCTCTACCAACTGAGCTAATGGCTCATACTCACCAACGTCATATTTTCGTGACGACAAGATGTATCATAACATGTATTCTGTATTCTTCGCAATACTTTTTTTCATTTTTTTATAAAAGATAAGAAAAAACTCATGCGGACATGAGTTTTTTCTTAAAATATCAATTAAGCCTCGTATACATTACGAACAATATTCGTTTGGTTACGATCTGGTCCAACTGAGAACATAGATAATTGAATTCCTGTTAACTCAGAAACACGTTCTACGTATTTTCGTGCATTTTCAGGAAGCTCGTCTAATGATTTTACACCAGTAATATCTTCTGTCCAACCTGGAAGCTCTTCATATACAGGCTCACATTTTGCTAAAATGTTTAAGTTTGCTGGAACTTCATCGATAACTTCGCCATTGTATTTGTAAGCAACACAAATTTTAAGAGTCGGAATATCTGTTAAAACGTCGATAGAATTTAATGATAGATCCGTTAAACCACTAACACGACGCGCATGTCTTACAACAACGCTATCGAACCAACCTACGCGGCGCGGACGACCAGTTGTTGTTCCGTACTCACGACCAACTTCACGAATTTGATGACCAATTTCATCATTAAGTTCAGTAGGGAATGGACCGTCACCAACACGGCTTGTATATGCTTTACATACACCTACAACGCGAGTAACTTTCGCAGGACCAACTCCAGTTCCAACTGTTACACCACCCGCAATCGGGTTAGAAGATGTAACGAATGGGTACGTACCGTGGTCAATATCAAGCATAACACCTTGTGCACCTTCAAATAATACACGGTGATTGTTATCTAGTGCATCATTTAATACAACAGATGTGTCGCATACATATTGTGCGATTTGTTGTCCATATTCGAAGTACTCTTCAAAGATTTCTTCTACACTGAAACCTTCTGTATCGTACATTTTTTCAAACAAACGATTTTTCTCTACTAAATTGCGCTCAAGCTTCTCTTTAAATGCTTCACGATCTAAAAGATCAGCCATACGGATACCAATACGAGCAGCTTTATCCATATATGCAGGACCGATACCTTTTTTCGTTGTACCGATTTTGTTATCACCTTTACTAGCCTCTTCTAACTCATCTTGTTTTAAGTGATAAGGTAAAATAACGTGTGCACGGTTACTTACACGTAAATTATCAGTACTTACACCACGGTCGTGTAAGTATTTTAACTCTTCAAGTAATGCTTTCGGATCTACTACTAAGCCATTTCCGATTACACAAATTTTCTCTTTATAGAAAATACCAGATGGAATTAAGTGTAACTTATATTTAACTCCGCCGAAAACAATTGTATGTCCCGCGTTATTTCCACCTTGATATCTTGCAACTACTTCCGCATGCTCAGAAAGAAAATCAGTGATTTTACCTTTTCCTTCGTCGCCCCATTGTGTTCCTACAACTACTACTGAAGACATTATTAAAGCACCTCCGCAATTTTCAAACGATCTATTCAAACAATATAATTGTACCAAAACCGAAAAAGAAGTCAACCAAAAAGCGAACATTTTTTTATCAAAAATCATTTTCGTTCGTAAGAATTATGTTTTCACCTTATGAAAGCCTTATCTTTACCCCATAAAAAAAGAAACACATCTTATTATAAGAAATGTGTTTCTTTTTTATACTGCCTTTATGCCCCATCCTCAAAGCGTCGTTCTAAGTTAACGAACTTATTGAACTCTTTGACGAATGCAAGTTCCACTGAACCTACTGGACCGTTACGTTGCTTTGCAATGATAATTTCAATCGTATTTTTATTTTCCGTTTCACGGTCATAGTAATCTTCACGATATAGGAAAGCTACAATATCAGCATCCTGCTCAATACTTCCAGATTCACGAATATCAGACATCATCGGGCGTTTATCCTGACGAGATTCTACACCACGAGATAACTGTGATAAGGCAATAACAGGCACTTGCAATTCACGTGCAATCCCTTTTAAAGTACGAGAAATCTCAGATACTTCCTGCTGACGGTTCTCACCTGATTTCCCACTTCCTTGAATAAGCTGTAAGTAGTCAATTAAAACCATTCCAAGACCTTGTTCTTGCTTTAGTCTACGACATTTTGCTCGAATCTCATTTACCTTAATTCCCGGTGTATCATCAATATATATACCGGCATTTGAAAGACTCCCCATCGCCATTGTTAATTTCGCCCAATCATCAGAAGTTAGTGACCCGGTACGAAGTCTTTGCGCATCGATATTTCCTTCTGCACAAAGCATACGCATAACAAGCTGATCGGAGCCCATCTCCAAGCTAAAAATCGCTACATTTTCATCCGTTTTCGTCGCTACGTTTTGTGCGATATTTAATGAAAATGCAGTTTTCCCTACTGACGGACGTGCTGCTACAATGATTAAATCATTTCGCTGGAAACCTGCCGTCATCTTATCTAATTCAGTAAATCCAGTTGGTATCCCAGTAACTTCACCTTTTTGATTATGCAAAAGTTCAATTTTATCATAAGCATCCACAAGAACATCTTTAATATTTTGAAATGCTTTTGCATTCGTTTGATGGGATACTTCTAATATTTTTTTCTCGGCCTCATTTAAAAGGCCGTCCACGTCATCTTCTCTCTCGTATCCATCCGACACTATATGAGTCGCTGTTCGAATTAAACGGCGTAAAAGTGCCTTTTCAGCAATGATACGTGCATAATATTCAACGTTAGCAGCTGTTGGAACAACTTCTGCTAACTCTGCTAGATAAGACACTCCACCAACTTCTTCTAGTAATCCTTGATCAGCCATCGCTGATGTCATTATTACTAAGTCGATCGGTTCTCCTTTATCAGATAATCCAAGCATGACCTCAAAAATCTTTTGATGTTTTGTTCGATAGAATGAATCAGGTACCAATAACTCCGATGCTGACGTTAACGCATCTTGATCAATTAATATGGCACCTAAAACCGCCTGCTCGGCCTCTATATTATGCGGAGGGGTACGATCAGCAAGTACATCACTCATACGCAATCCTCCTTGCTTAATTTATTTTTATTGTTCACTAACATGAACTTTTACTGTCGCTGTTACTTGCGGATGCAATTTCACTGTTACATTTGTGTAGCCTAATGCACGAATTGCATCATCCATTTCAAATTTACGTTTATCAAGTTTAATTTTATGTGATTTTTGCATCGCATCTACGATTTGTTTGCTCGTAATAGAACCGAATAAACGGCCACCTTCTCCAGATTTCGCCTTTAATTCTACAGTTAATTTCTCTAAAGTCTCTTTTAACTCTTTTGCATTTTCAAGCTCTGCTGCTGCATCTTTTTCTTCTTTACGCTTTTGAGCTTCTAAAGTTTTCATACTGCTATTTGTTGCTTCAGCAGCTAATCCTTGTTTTAGTAAGAAGTTATTTGCATAGCCATCCGGTACGTTTTTTATTTCTCCTTTTTTACCTTTACCTTTTACGTCTTTTAGAAAAATTACTTTCATGATTGTGTGCCTCCCTGTAAATAGTCATCAATAACAAATCGAAGCTTCTCCTCAGCTTCATCTACTGTAACATTTTTCATTTGTGTGGCTGCATTAGTCAAATGCCCTCCACCGCCTAAGTTTTCCATAATTAGCTGCACATTCACTTCACCTAAAGACCTGCTGCTAATTCCAATGAGATTCTCACCACGTTTCGCAACAACAAATGATGCAATAATCCCTGTCATCGTTAATAACGTGTCTGCCGATTGCGCAATAAGCACTTGATCGTAGTAATCATCACTATCAACTTTAGCAATCGCAATTCCATTTTTATAAATGTACGCATTTTTTATAGCTTTTGCAACCCGTAAATACTGATCCATATCTTCCTTTAAAAGTTCTTGTACAAGTACAGTATCTGCACCATGTGAGCGTAAATAAGAAGCAGCATCAAATGTACGAGCCCCTGTCCGGAATGTGAAACTTTTCGTGTCGACAATAATACCTGCTAACAATGCCGTCGCTTCTAGCATTGTCATCTTTAAATTTTTAGGTTGATACTCAAGTAATTCTGTAACCAATTCTGCCGTGGAAGAAGCATATGGTTCCATATAAACTAGCAATGGGTCTTCAATAAAATCTTCCCCACGACGATGATGATCAATAACTACTACATTTTCAATTTTATGTAACAGTTTTTGCTCCATCACCATAGAAGGTTTATGCGTATCAACAACAACAAGTAACGACTCATCATTTGCAAATTCCATCGCTTGCTCTGGAGTAATAAAATGAGACCATAACTCCTCATTTTGTTTCACTTTGTCCATCAAGCGTTTAATTCCCTTATCAGAATCATTTTCATCTAATACAATATATCCTTTACGCTCGTTTAATTGAGCCACTTTTAAAATACCAATCGCAGCACCAATTGCGTCCATATCAGGAGCCCTATGCCCCATGATAATGACATTACTACTTTCTAATACTAAATCCTTTAACGCATGCGAAATGACCCTAGCACGTACACGGGTACGCTTTTCAACGGGATTTGTCTTACCTCCATAGAACTTAACTTTACCTGTCGCTTGTTTAATAGCTACTTGGTCTCCACCGCGCCCAAGCGCAAGGTCTAAACCAGATTGAGCCATTGCCCCAAGCTCTGACAAAGGTAAATCACCTGATCCGACACCTACACTTAATGTAAGTGGTATATTCCTTTTAGATGTTTCTTCACGCACCTGATCTAAAATACTAAATTTCCCTTTCTCCATCTGCGTCAGAATACTTTCATTTAGCACAACGAAGAATCTTTCTGAAGATGCACGTTTTAAATACGCACCATACTTAAGTGCCCATTCATTTAGTCGCGATGTCACAAGACTTGTTATATTCGTACGTAATTGATCATCTAATCCTTGTGTAACTTCATCATAATTATCCAAATAAATTACAGCTAAAACAGTGCGTTGATCCTCATACATCTTTTCGATTTCCGTTTGTTCTGTTACATCAAAGAAATAAATTAACTTTTCTTCTTTCCTTACAAAAACGCGAAACTTTCGATTATTTAAAGAGACTATATCATCAGAAGTTTCTCCTTTAATGAAAAGAAGTAATGTTTCTGATACATCGTAAAGGTGCCATCCAGCTAACGCATGCTGTCCCAGGCATGAAGATAAATAAGGATTTGCCCAATCAATCCCGTAATCCTTATTGTATAACAAAATACCAATCGGCATTTGGTTAAATGCTTCATTACTGACTTTCTTTACCCTCGTAATCATATCTGTCGTATGCTTTTCGAAATTCCTTTGAAAATTAAGTTCAAATCGTATAACGATAAAGAACACGATACAAAAAATGATAAAAGCAGCTATCCCCATAATTAAATGAAAATAACAGAGAATTGAAATGAGCACAAACACAAAAAATGCCAATACATAAACAGGATATAAAAACCACTGTTTCTTATCAAATTCAGGCATGTATACAACTCCTATAAAGTAAAACTAACTCACCTTCCAGTTAGTTAAACAGATTAAAATAGTATAAGGAATATTATTTTATTCCCCTATTTTAGAACGCAACGAAATCCCTAAGTCAATTATACCTAAGATTGTCACAAGAGGAAACAGCATCGGAATAAACATGCATACAATAAAACTAATAATAGGAACCCCTTTAGTAAAACCTTTTCTATACGCTAAAAAGGAAATGAATGTCAGCCCTTGCAATACAAGCAATAGTGCAAATATGACATATAGGTTAGAAAATACCATATGTAAATATGATGTTGGATCTACTTTTATAAAAGTTGCTAACAAAATAAATATAACGTAATACCAAACAATACTCTTTGGTAATTGTAGATCTTTAAATTTAGGCCAAGGTATAATGTCATGTTTTAACTTTTTCAAAACACTACCTGATATTATCACTGTAATCCAAGAAAAACATACTGAAACTAGAACAAGTATACTTGGAAATAACGATTGTAATATATCATTCATTTGTGTAAGTAACTCTTTTTGTTCCTTACTAATCGGCATACCTATAGCACTTACTATCTTTTCACTTTGCACCATACTTTCACTAAACACACTTTGCATTTGCTTCATTATATCTATGTTGAAAAACTTTATACTCGCAACATAAATAAGTACAAAACCAATTAAGTATGCAAGCGTCCCCGCTATTAAGATTTCCACTGGCTTTTTTCTTGTTTTATACATATACCCTAAAACAATCCCTATCAATCCAAACATAGTTGTCTTCACTAAATTCATAGGTTGACTCACAATAATAGTAACAAAAAGTGCTGCTACAAAAATCACGAGCACATTAGATAGTTTATGTCTTATCGTTAATAGTATAAATGGTAACGGCAACGCAAAAGTTACAACAGTACCTAAAATCGGAACATACATAGATATAAGCAATAAAATTACATATATAGCTAATAACGCTGCGCCTTCTGTAATAAACTTTGTTTGTTTCACATTTTAACCTCTCTTTCAAAAAAGAAAAGCATAGCAAAATGCACAGTAGAGTCCGACTCTACTGTGCATTTCATACGCTATTATTCACCAACATATGGTAAAAGTGCCATTTGACGAGCACGTTTAATTGCAACTGTAAGTTTGCGTTGGTATTTTGCGCTTGTCCCTGTTACACGACGAGGTAAAATTTTACCACGCTCAGAAACGAAACGTTTTAATAAATCAACATCTTTATAGTCAATGCGAGTGATGCCGTTAGCTGTGAAGAAACACACCTTACGACGTTTCGCACGTCCACCTTTGCGTCCTGCCATGTCTATTTCCCTCCATTCTTTGTTAAAACTAACAAATTTACTGTATTAGAACGGTAAATCGTCGTCGGAAATGTCGATCGGTTGACCTACATTTGAAAATGGATCGTCATTCTTCGTAAATCCAGAGTTCCCTTGATTACCTTGGTTACCTGAATTACTAGATTGACCAAATGGGTTAGAGCCTTGGTTACCGAAACCAGCTCCTGATGGTTGCTGATTGAATGAACCACGTTGCTCCCCACCGCCATTACGCGGCTCTAAAAATTGTACGCTTTCCGCAAGAACTTCTGTTACATATACACGTTTACCGTCTTGTCCATCGTAATTACGAGTTTGAAGACGTCCATCTACGCCTGCTAAGCTTCCTTTTTTCAAATAATTTGCTACGTTTTCTGCTTGTTTACGCCATATTACACAATTAATAAAGTCAGCTTCACGCTCACCTTGTTGATTCGCAAATGCGCGATTCACAGCTAACGTAAAAGTAGCTACTGCAACACCATTGGGCGTGTAACGTAAGTCAGGGTCCTTAGTTAAACGACCAACGAGGATAACACGATTCATCAATCGAACCACTCTCCCTTATATATCAATTATTTTTCTTCTTCTTTAACAACGATATGACGAAGGATGTCTTCGTTGATCTTAGCTAAACGGTCGAATTCGTTAATCGCTTCTGCGTTAGAGTTCACGTTTAAGATCATGTAGAAACCTTCACGTAAGTCGTTGATTTCGTAAGCTAAACGACGCTTACCCCACTCTTTCGTGTTAATGATTTCTGCACCATTGTTTGTTAAAACACCTGCAAAACGTTCAACTAAAGCTTTTTGAGCTTCTTCTTCAACGCCAGGACGAATGATGTACATAATTTCGTACTTTCTCATTACACTTTCACCTCCTTTTGGTCTAAACGGCCCATAATGGGCAAGGAGCAATTAATTTATAGTAATTACTCACGAGTTTAGATTATATCATAGTAAGTTATATGAATCAACTCACCAATACATAAAAAACTTGGCAAACATATAATATATTCGCCAAGCTCATATCTTTATTTTTCCTAGGAAATATTAGATTAAACGTTAAAACGGAAGTGCATAACATCTCCGTCTTTTACGATATACTCTTTTCCTTCTAAACGTACTTTTCCAGCTTCTTTTGCAGCTGTCATAGAACCGTTTGTCATTAAGTCATCGTAAGAAACTGTTTCTGCACGAATAAATCCACGCTCAAAATCTGTATGAATAACACCAGCACATTGTGGTGCCTTCATACCTTGTTTAAATGTCCAAGCACGTACTTCTTGAACGCCAGCTGTAAAGTAAGTAGCAAGTCCTAATAAGTCATATGCTGCACGAATTAATTGATCTAAACCAGACTCTTCAATACCTAGTTCTTCAAGGAATACTTTTTTCTCTTCCTCGTCTAATTCAGCGATTTCTGATTCGATTTTTGCACATACAACGATTACTTGAGAATTTTCATTTTCTGCAAATTCTTTTACCATTTGTACGTATTTATTTTCCGAAGGATCGATAACATCGTCTTCACTTACGTTCGCTACGTATAACATTTCTTTTGTTGTAAGTAAATGAAGGCCTTTAACAATCTTCATCTGCTCTTCTGTAAATTCAACAGTACGAGCCGGTTTCCCCTCTTCAAAAGCCTCTTTTAAACGAACTAAAATTTCATGCTCATATACAGCTTCTTTATCTTTTTGTCTTGCTAATTTCGCAACACGCTCGATACGCTTATCAACAGACTCTAAGTCCGCTAAAATTAGCTCTAAGTTGATTGTTTCGATA
Organism: Bacillus sp. MT94; assembly: GCF_058792475.1. NCBI lineage: Bacteria > Bacillati > Bacillota > Bacilli > Caryophanales > Bacillaceae > Bacillus > Bacillus sp. MT94. Next base: position 571,809 of record NZ_JBXAEZ010000004.1, read on the forward strand.
TCATCAATTGGATCTACTTTCCCTGAAACGTGCGTAATATTTTCGTCTTCAAAACAACGAACAACTTGGCAAATTGCATCTACTTGACGAATGTGAGATAAGAATTTATTCCCTAAACCTTCACCTTTACTAGCACCTTTTACGATACCTGCAATATCAGTAAACTCAAATACAGTCGGAACAGTCTTTTTCGGTTCTACTAATTCCGTTAATTTATTTAAACGCTCATCTGGTACTTCTACAATCCCTACGTTTGGATCAATTGTACAGAATGGATAGTTTGCAGATTCTGCTCCTGCTTGTGTAATTGCATTAAATAAAGTGGACTTACCTACGTTAGGTAATCCAACAATCCCAGCCGTTAATCCCATATTTTTCACTCCTATGTCTCAATCTTTCATCATTATAGATAGTAACGAAAAAAATGACAAGTTTCCGCCAAACGAAAAAAAGTAACAGTTACCTACTGTAACTGTTACTCTCCCTCTATTCTTCGTGCTTCACAAGTATTTTTTTCACCTTACGATCAAACTCTCTTCGAGTAATCATTACTGAATGGTCACATCCCTCGCACTTAATGCGGATATCCATTCCCATACGAATAATTTTCCAACGATTCTCGCCACATGGATGTGCTTTCTTCATTTCCACAACATCGTACAAGTTATATTCCTTTTGCTCCACTCTTCAAACTCCTCTCCATACTAAATTGCTTTTCCACTAACCAATTCTTCACGATTGTATAAAACCATACGTGGATATGGAATTTCAATTCCATGTAAATCAAGACGATTTTTAATCTCTTTACGAAGTGCCCTTGCAATAACTGCATGTTGCATCGGCTCTACTTCAGCGATAACGCGTAATATAACTTCTGATGCAGCTAACGTTTGCACACCTAATAATTGAGGTGTTGTTACCATTTTTTCATACTTTGAAGGTAACTCTACTAATAAATCTTCAATAACCTGTTCTGCTTTCGCAATATCAGCCTCATATGAAATAGATACATCAACAAACGCTACACTATTACTAACTGAATAGTTAGTAACTTGAATAATACTTCCATTTGGTAAAGTATGAATTTCACCTGTCCAACTCTTTACTTTCGTTGTACGAAGTCCAATTTCTAAAACGACTCCTTCAAATTGACCGATTTTAACATAATCGCCAACTGAAAACTGATCTTCTAGCAAAATAAATAAACCTGTAATAACGTCTTTCACTAAACTTTGAGCACCAAATCCGACTGCTAAACCAATTACCCCAGCACCCGCTAATAAACCTGATGCATTAATATCAAACACACCTAAAATCGCAATTAGCATAATGAACATAACAACATACGCTACAATATTTTCAAGTAATTTCGCCACTGTAACTGTACGACGTTCTGAAATTTGAATTGGAGAACGACTCCCCATACGAAACGCATTTCGTACAACCGCTCTTGCAATTCGCACAACAACTGCACCAATTGTTAAAATAATACATATTTTTAATGTCGCAACTCCAATATGAGCCCAACGATCAGCATCTAATAAATACTGTTTCGTAGAATTAAACCACTTCGTTAATAAATCCATGTACCTCTACCTCTCTAGCTAAAATTTCTTTTTAGTTATCCTTATTATTGTATCAGAAGTCCTCTAATTGCTGAAAAAATTTTATGATTTTAATCCTATTTTATCCCCGCCATTCAGGTATAAAATGGAACGAATATATATATACTAGTACTATTATTTCCGTTTTCATTCACATTTTGCAAAAATTACGCACTTATAGCTTTCCATTTTTCTCACCATATAACATATATTGAAAATTTATTAAAAGGATGGGTGCTTCATGAACATTGGAAGTTTTCGCTTACCATTTTTTGAGAAAGAAACTCAAAACGTTATGCACCAAGATCTAGAAGCCTCTGAGATAATCAGTAATTTCTTACTTACCCATATTCCTATTAAAACTAATATACCACTCATTCTCGTTTGTATCGGAACAGATCGTTCTACAGGTGACGCACTCGGCCCGTTAGTTGGTACAAAACTTGAACAAATAGACATCAAAAACCTCCAAATATTCGGTACACTAGATGAGCCAGTACATGCACTAAATTTAGAAGAAAAAATTCAGAATATACAGAAAAAAAATCCTACTGCATTTATAATTGCTGTTGATGCATGTTTAGGAAAGTCCCAAAATATTGGGTCAATCACTACTGGAAAGGGTCCTAGTAAACCGGGTGCTGCTATGAATAAGAAATTACCTGCAGTTGGTAATCTGCATATACACGGTATCGTCAATCTAAATGGGTTTATGGAGTTTTTCGTTCTTCAAAATACAAGATTAAGTTTAGTCATGAAAATGGCTGATGTAATCGCACAAAGTATAAAAGAGACGGATCAAAAATTATCCGCATTAAAAAAAGCAAACCATCTATAAATAATAAGATGGTTTGCTTTTTAATTTTTCTGTGCTAATAGTTCTAAAATACGATTTAAATCTTCTTTATTAAAAAATTCAATTTCGATTTTACCTTTTTCTTTTTTCGTCTCTTTAATTTTCACATCTGTGCCAAACTTTTCTCTTAAGAACGTTTCACGTTCTACGAAAAATATATTTCGCTCTTTTTTCACTTTTTTTGTTTCACGTGAAACGTGTTGATTAATCTCTTGGACGATTTTCTCTAATTGACGAACATTTAATCCTTCTTTTTCAATGCGTTTCAATAAGGACTTCAATTGTTCTTCGTCTTTTATCGTAAGTAAAGTTCTCCCATGAGCCATTGAAAGTTGACCATTTGCAATCATATCTTGGACGAACGAAGGGAGGCTTAATAACCGAGTATAATTTGCAATGTAAGGTCTGCTTTTGCCAAGACGTTTCGCTAATTGTTCTTGCGTTACATTTAGCTCATTCATTAACATCTGGTATGCCATTGCCTCTTCCATAGGATTTAAATCTTCTCGTTGTAAGTTTTCTAACAAAGCAAATTCCATCATTTGCTGTTCAGTTAATTGTCTTACAACCGCAGGTACCTTTTCTAAACCAGCCTCTTTTGCAGCACGAAATCGTCTTTCACCTGCAACGATTTCATATCCTTTAATACTCTTTCTAGCAATTAATGGTTGTAGAATACCGTGTTCCTTAATCGAAATTGCTAATTCCTGAATAGCCTCTTTATTAAAGTGTTTACGCGGTTGATATGGATTTGGCCTTAATTCAGTTACAATAATCTCCTGAATTGTTTCCTCTTCTTTCACATCTAAATCAGGAAAAAACACATTAATTCCTCTTCCTAATCCTTTAGCCACCTGCAATCACTTCCTCTGCTAAATCTATATATACTTCTGCTCCTCTTGATTTAGCGTCATACTGCATAATAGGTTTCCCATGACTTGGAGCCTCGCTCAAGCGTACATTACGCGGAATAATCGAGCGATATACTTTATCCCTAAAATACTTTTTCACTTCATCTATAACTTGGATCCCTAAATTTGTACGAGCATCCAACATTGTTAACAATACGCCTTGAATTGCTAAATTTTTATTTAAATGTTTTTGTACAAGTCGAACTGTATTTAATAGCTGACTTAATCCTTCTAGTGCATAATATTCACACTGTACAGGAATAATAACAGAATCTGCTGCTGTTAATGCATTAATCGTTAATAACCCTAAAGACGGGGGACAGTCGATAATAATATAATCATATTCATCACGAACTGGCTGTAATGCTCTTTGCAAACGTACTTCCCGGGAAATAGTCGGTACCAATTCAATTTCAGCACCAGCCAATTGAATTGTAGCGGGTAGAACATCTAAGTTTTCAGTTGCGGTTTTCTGTATAACCCCTTGAACATCTGCATCTTCCACAAGAACGTTGTAAATACATTGATCTAATTCAGATTTTTCAATTCCCACACCAGTCGTTGCATTTCCTTGAGCATCAATATCTACAAGAAGGACTTTTTTACCTACTTGCGCCAATCCAGCCCCTAAATTAACAGATGTTGTGGTTTTTCCAACACCGCCTTTTTGATTAGCAATAGCAATGATTTTTCCCATGATGTCACCTACTTTCAACCTTTCTATCTTATTCTAGTAACAATTACGTTTATTGTAACATGAAATAAAACTTTTTCTTTTACGTCCTTTATTAAACTTCAAAATTTATTTCTAAACTCCTTCTTCATTTAACAAGAAAATATAGTAAAAGAGACCTCTCCAATAGGATAAGGTCTCTAACACGTCATTATTATTTTTTCTTTGGAATTTTAATTGTAATTTGATAGTACTCATCAAATTCTTCTTCCTCAGAATTAACATTTAAACCACTTTCAGTAACCATTTGTAAAGATTGTCTAATTGTATTCATAGCAATCCTCGTATCTCGACTTACTGCTTTTTGCTTTGCCTTACGCTTCGGTTTTGCTTCCTCTAGTAACTTCGCAATTCGTTCTTCTGTTTGCTTTACATTCAGTTGTTTCTCCACAATTTCCTGTAAAACCTTCAGTTGTAATTCCTCATTTTTTAAAGGAATGAGAGCGCGGGCATGACGTTCTGTAATGCTTTTTTCTAATAATGCACTTTTTATTTCTTCAGGCAACTTTAACAATCGCAACTTATTTGCGATTGTAGATTGTCCTTTTCCAAGTCGTTGTGCCAATGCTTCTTGTGTTAAATTATGTAACTCAATCAGCTTTTGATATGCCACAGCTTCCTCGATTGCCGTTAGTTCCTCACGTTGCAAGTTTTCAATTAAAGCTACAGAAGCTGTCTCTGTATCATTTAAGTTCTTTATAATTGCAGGAACCTTTTCCCAACCTAACTTTGTTGCCGCGCGAAAACGTCTTTCTCCAGCAATAATCTCATACTTATCGTCCTCATATTGCCTTACAACAATCGGCTGAATAAGTCCATGTGTACGAATCGTTAATGCTAGCTCATCAATACGCGCATCATCAAAAACTGTTCTTGGTTGATAACGGTTAGGGGTAATATTTACTATCGGAATTTCTTGTATTTCCTCATATACCTTTTTATCTATCTCTTCATGGCTTTCGTCTTGTAATTCGAATTCGCTCTCTTTATCTCCAAAGCCAAATAAACGAGAAAACGTATTTTTCATACATATTCCACCACCTTTTAGGCCTATTGACTATTCTCCATAAAATGTTTCCTATGAAACATTTACGTTTTCATTTATATAATTTAATCTTACGTCTAATAAGATTTATTTTTCAATAGGTAATTTATTGGGTGTTCCCGGTTTGCGTGGATATTTCTTTGGTGTCTTGCGCTTTTTCTCGATTAATAAAATATTACGTTCACTCTCTTCAAACGGTAATTGGAACGTAGACATCTCTTTTAACTCTCCGCCTAGAACCTCTAAAGCATACTTGCCATTTTCGATTTCTTCGTTTGCTGCTGCACCTTTCATTGCAATGAATGTTCCTCCAACTTTTACAAGTGGTAAACATAGCTCACTTAATACAGAAAGACGCGCAACTGCACGTGCCATTACAATATCGTATGATTCACGTACACCTTCTTTTTTCCCAAATGTTTCAGCACGATCATGACAAAATGCAACATCACTTAATTCTAACTTTTGTGCTAAGTGATTTAAGAAATTAATACGTTTTTGCAATGAATCTACAATTGTTACTTTTAAGTGCGGGAAACAGATTTTTAAAGGAATACTTGGGAATCCAGCCCCTGCACCAACATCACAAATTGAGAATGGTTTTGAAAAATCATAATAAAAAGCAGCTGTAATGGAATCAAAAAAGTGTTTTAAGTATACTTCTTCTTTTTCTGTAATAGCCGTTAAGTTCATTTTTTCATTCCACTCTACTAATGTTTCAAAGTAGATTTTGAACTGCTCTAATTGTCTAGAAGAGAGGGTGATTCCCTTCTCTTCTAGCATAGATTGAAATTGTTCTATGTTCATCTAGCAATATCTCCTTACTATGTTATTGGTTCGATACGCGCGCAATTTTTCCTTGTTCTATATACACAAGTAAAATGGAAATATCCGCTGGATTTACGCCAGAAATACGTGAAGCCTGCCCCATTGAAAGTGGACGAACATCTTTCAATTTCTGTCTAGCTTCTGAAGCAAGGCTAGAAATCGCGTCATAATCAATATCTACAGGGATTTTTTTACTCTCCATTTTCTTCATTCGCTCTACTTGCTGTAAAGATTTTTCAATATATCCTTCGTACTTAATCTGAATTTCAACTTGTTCTGTAACTTCATCACTTAATTCTACTTCACTTGGTACTAAAAGATGAATATGCTCATATGTCATCTCTGGACGACGTAATAAGTCACTTGCACGTATTCCATCTTTCAATTCACTTCCGCCAATATTGCGAATTAATTCTTGAACTTCAGGACGTGGTTTAATAATAATGCTGCTTAAACGTTCCTTTTCCTGTTCAATTTGTAATTTTTTATTTGTAAATCGCTCATATCGCTCTTCTTTAATTAATCCAATTTCACGACCAACTTCAGTTAAACGAAGATCAGCATTATCGTGGCGTAATAATAGACGGTATTCTGCACGAGACGTTAATAAACGATATGGTTCATTTGTACCTTTCGTTACAAGATCATCAATTAAGACACCAATATAAGCATCCTCGCGGCCTAAAACAACTTCTTTTTTACCTAAAGAACGGCATGCTGCATTAATCCCAGCCATAAGTCCTTGTCCTGCCGCCTCTTCGTAACCAGAAGTTCCATTAATTTGTCCTGCTGTATATAAATTTTTAATCTTTTTCGTTTCAAGTGTTGGCCATAATTGTGTTGGCACAATTGCATCATATTCAATCGCATAACCTGTGCGCATCATTTCAACATTTTCTAGGCCTGGAATTGTTCTAAGCATGTCACGTTGTACATCTTCTGGTAGGCTTGTGGATAAACCTTGTACATATACTTCTTGTGTATTACGCCCTTCTGGCTCTAAGAAAATTTGATGACGTGGTTTGTCATTAAATCTTACTACTTTGTCTTCAATAGAAGGACAGTACCTAGGGCCTGTTCCTTTAATCATACCAGAATACATAGCTGAACGATGTAAATTTTCATCTATTAAACGGTGTGTTTCTGTACTTGTATATGTCAACCAACATGGAATTTGATCCATAATAAATTTCGTTGTTTCAAAAGAGAACGAACGCGGCTTATCATCACCTGGTTGAATTTCTGTTTTACTGTAGTCAATTGTATTACTGTTTACACGCGGAGGTGTCCCTGTTTTAAATCTAACAAGATCAAATCCGAGCTCCTCTAAATGCTCAGATAATGTAATAGACGGTTGTTGATTATTTGGACCGCTTGAATATTTTAAATCGCCCATGATAATCTCGCCACGTAAAAATGTTCCAGTGGTAATTACAACGGTTTTCGCTGTATATTCTGCACCAGCTTGTGTAACTACCCCTTTACATATACCTTCTTCAACGATTAAACGCTCTACCATTCCTTGGAACAACGTTAAGTTTGGTGTTTCTTCAATTGTTTTCTTCAATTCATGTTGGTAAGAGAATTTATCAGCTTGCGCTCGAAGTGCACGTACAGCTGGACCCTTACCTGTATTTAGCATACGCATTTGAATATGAGTTTTATCAATATTACGTCCCATTTCTCCGCCTAATGCATCAATTTCACGAACAACAATCCCTTTTGCTGGTCCACCAACAGAAGGGTTACATGGCATGAATGCTACCATATCTAAGTTAATTGTTAACATTAATGTTTTTGAGCCCATTCGTGCTGCCGCAAGACCAGCTTCACATCCTGCATGACCTGCACCGATTACTATGACATCGTATGAACCGGCATTGTATCCCATTGTTTATTCCTCCTAATAATCTCTATCTTTCTAAAACATCACTATATTATTTTCCTAAACAAAATTGAGAGAACAACTGGTCAATTAGGCTTTCATGGACTGTGTCACCAGTAATTTCACCAAGTATTTCCCACGTTCTTGTTAAATCAATTTGCACCATATCAATTGGTACACCATTTTCTATTGCCTCAATTGCATCACCGATTGTTTGTCCCGCTTGTGTTAATAATCCAATATGTCTCGCATTAGAAACATATGTCATATCTGTAGAATCGATTGTTCCTTCAAAGAATAAATCAGCTATTGCCTTTTCGAGTTCATCTATTCCTTGTTCCTCAATTAAGGATGTTGTAATAACACGATTTCCCTCGGCTAACTCTGTAACACGTTCCATATCAATCGATTGCGGTAAATCAGTTTTATTCACAATAACAATAAAGTCTTTTCCTTGTACCGCATGGAATAGATCTTCATCCTCATTTGTTAAAGCCTCGCTATAGTTGACAACAACTAATACTAAATCTGCTTGGCTCATCATTTCTTTTGAACGCTCCACACCAATTCGTTCAACAACATCTTCTGTCTCACGAATACCGGCTGTATCTATAAGTTTAAGAGGTACGCCACGCACATTAACGTACTCTTCAATAACATCACGAGTTGTTCCTGCAATATCAGTTACAATTGCTTTTTTCTCCTGAACAAGGCTATTTAATAACGATGATTTTCCAACATTAGGCCTACCGATAATTGCTGTAGCAATACCTTCACGTAAGATTTTCCCTTGTTTTGATGTTTCTAATATTTTTTCGATTTCCGAACGAACATGCGTTGCTTTCTCAATTAAAATATTATGTGTCATCTCTTCTACATCATCGTATTCTGGATAATCTATATTTACCTCAACATGAGCTAATGTTTCTAATATTTCTTGACGTAAGCGACCAATTAATTTAGATAATCGCCCTTCCATTTGATTAATTGCTACATTCATCGCACGATCTGTTTTTGCTCGAATCAAATCCATAACAGCTTCTGCTTGTGATAAATCGATACGTCCATTTAAAAAAGCACGTTTTGTAAATTCGCCCGGTTCTGCCAATCGTACTCCTTGCGCTAGAATAAGTTGCAATACTTTATTTACTGAAACAAGTCCGCCATGACAGTTAATTTCCACTATATTTTCACGTGTAAAAGTCCTCGGTGCGCGCATAATAGACACCATAACTTCTTCAATAACTTGATTTGTATCTAAATCAACGATATGACCATAATGAATAGTATGAGAAGAAACCTCTGTTAAATCCTTCCCTTTAAAAATACGGTCAACTTTCTCAACCGCATCATCCCCACTTACTCGAACAATGGCAATTGCACCCTCTCCAAGCGCTGTGGAAATCGCAGCAATTGTATCAAATTCCATGTCCTTTCACCTCACTTGCTTATTTATCTCTATTTCAACATGATTATTTCTTTCACTAAATTATTAGGATACCATAACGAACCTATCTACAAAAGAAGAATAACTCATTTTATTATATCCCCATGTAAAAAACACTAAACTTATTCACAGTGGATAAGTTTAGTGTTTTTTAGTTATCCACATCTATTTTTCGCTCAAAAAAACCGGCACTCATTTGAGCAACCGGTCATTTAGGAGATATTACAACATGCCGATGTGGTTCATTTCCTTCAGAAGTTGTTTTGATACCTTGATGATTTGATAATGCCTGATGAATAATTTTTCGTTCAAAAGATGGCATCGGTTCTAAAATAACTCTTTTTTTCGTATTAGATACTTGTTTCGCTAATCGATAAGAAAGTGATTCTAACGTACTTTTTCTTTTACTACGATAATTTTCAGCATCTAGTGTAATACCGATATACTGCTTCGTGTTACGATTTGCGACAAGTTTTGTTAAATACTGTAAAGAGTTCAATGTATTACCTCTTTTTCCAATTAAAACTCCTACATCATCACCAGAAATTGTAAATTCAATCTCGCGTCCTTTTACAATTTTACTAATTTCAACTTCCACACCCATATTGTGAATAACATTTCTTAAATATTCTTCACATTCCTGAATTGGATCTTTCTTCAATACAACTTCTACTACTGCAGGACGATTCCCAAATAAACCTAAGAACCCTCTTTTACCCTCATCGACAATATTTATATCTACTCGATCTTTTGATGTGTTTAATTGCCTTAAAGCATCCTCTACTGCCAGCTCGACTGTTTGTCCTTTAGCAGTAATTATACTCACTTGCTTGAGCCTCCAGCTTTGTTAGCCTTAATCTCTGGCCCTTTGATAAAGTACATTTGAGCAATACCAAAGATATTACCAACAACCCAGTAAAGTGATAATGCAGCTGGGAAGTTAATTGCAAAGATTAAAATCATAATCGGCATAAGCCAAAGCATCATTGCCATTTGCGGATTTTGACCAGCTGTTCCTGCCATTGCAAGCTTTTGCTGAATAAATGTCGTAATTGCCGCAACAACTGGTAAGATATAGAACGGATCTGCCTGTCCTAAATCAAACCATAAAAATGTATGTTCACTAATTGCTGTTGTTCTCATAATCGCATGATAAAACGCGAATAAAATAGGCATCTGAACAAATATCGGTAAACATCCTGCCAATGGATTTACACCATTCTTTTGATATAACTGCATCATTTCTTGTTGTAGTTTTTGCTGCGTTGCTTGATCTTTAGAACTATATTTCTCTTTTAACTTCACCATTTCTGGTTGTAACGCTTGCATTGCCTTTGTACTCTTCGTTTGTTTAATCATTAATGGTAATAATGCAAAACGAATGATAAGAGTTGTAATAACAATTGCTAAACCGTAATTACTGTTAAATAAGTCGGCAAAATACGTGATTAACTGAGAAAGTGGATATACGAAATATTCATTCCAAATCCCAGTACTTTTCGATGTAATCGGCTGACCCGTTTCACTACAACCGGTGGCAATCGCCATTAATGCAACGACCATGGCTAGTAAACCTAATTTCTTTTTCAAAGCCTACTCCTCCTTGTATCGGTATGTATATAGTGTAATTCATTTCCTTACGCTACTTTTTTATTCTTTTCATACCAGAGCGTTTAAAGACATGAATTAAGCTTTTCTTTACTTCTTCATATGTCATCTCTGCACAAGGCTTCCTTGCTATTATAACAAAATCTTTTCCAGAATCTATCTCATCTTTTAACTCTGTAATAGCCTGACGGACCATGCGCTTAATTCGATTACGAACTACTGCATTTCCTATTTTCTTGCTAACAGAAAGGCCGATGCGAAAGTTTGGCTGTTCTTCTTTATCTAATTGGTATACAACAAACTGACGATTCGCATTTGATTTTCCTTTTTGAAAAACCGCCTGGAATTCATCATTCTTCTTTATACGATGTTTTTTCTTCATATCAATTGACACTCCTGTATTTCATCAGCGGAAATTCACTATTATTAGAAAAAAAGACCACTGAACGATCAGTGGTCTACGCAGATAATACTTTTCTTCCTTTACGACGACGAGCTGCTAGCACTTTACGTCCGTTCGCTGTGCTCATACGGCTGCGGAAACCATGTACTTTGCTGCGCTTACGTTTATTTGGTTGGTAAGTTCTTTTCATTATATGACACCTCCCTGAGGAATATCTGTTAAAGACAGTCCTATAAATTATAGTTAATTAACTAGGAAAATGTCAATGGTTCTAGAAATTTTCATCAAATATTCATTTTGAACCTATTCACATACTTTTTCACAGCATCTATATTTCCTTGTGGATAAATGTTTTTTCACGTTTTTTATATCCACAAACTTTTTTCCCACTTTTACACAGTATATCGTGTTGTGGACAAGTTTATTCCACAAGGTATTGATTTTGTGGATAACTTTCTTAAATTCATTGCTATAGCCACTTTTTTTTGATATTATAGTTGTGTTTTCACTTTGAATAAGTTTTCCACGCCTTTATCTTATCCACAATTTGTGTATAACATGTGGACAGTTTTAATCACATGTGGGTAAATAGTTGTCCACATTTGCTTTTTTTGTCGAAAACCCTATCTCATATACAAACGACGTTTTTAGGTTTTAAAATACGTTTCGTATAAATATACATTTTATATTTATTAGGTTGTACATTTGTTGCGCAACCTTATTCTTTTACCATCTTAGTAAAGGAGGGACACCTTTGGAAAATATCTCTGATTTATGGAATAGTGCCTTAAAAGAATTAGAAAAAAAGGTAAGCAAGCCTAGTTATGAAACATGGTTAAAATCAACAACGGCTCATAACTTGAAGAAAGACGTATTAACGATTACAGCTCCAAATGAATTTGCTCGTGACTGGCTAGAATCTCATTACTCAGAACTAATTTCGGAAACACTATACGATTTAACAGGGGCAAAATTAGCAATTCGCTTTATTATTCCCCAAAGTCAATCGGAAGAGGACATTGATCTTCCTCCAGTTAAGCGGAATCCAGCACAAGATGATTCAGCTCATTTACCACAGAGCATGTTAAATCCAAAATATACATTTGATACATTTGTTATCGGCTCTGGTAACCGTTTTGCCCATGCAGCTTCATTAGCTGTAGCCGAGGCGCCAGCTAAAGCGTATAATCCACTCTTTATTTACGGGGGAGTTGGGCTTGGAAAGACGCATTTAATGCACGCAATTGGTCATTATGTAATTGAACATAATCCAAATGCAAAAGTTGTATATTTATCATCAGAAAAATTCACGAATGAATTTATTAACTCTATTCGTGATAATAAAGCTGTTGATTTTCGTAATAAATATCGCAACGTAGATGTTTTATTGATAGATGATATTCAATTTCTTGCTGGAAAAGAACAAACTCAAGAAGAGTTTTTCCATACATTTAATGCATTACACGAAGAAAGTAAACAAATTGTAATTTCTAGTGATCGACCACCAAAAGAAATTCCAACTTTAGAAGATCGTCTTCGTTCTCGCTTTGAATGGGGACTTATTACAGATATTACGCCGCCAGATTTAGAGACACGAATTGCAATTTTACGCAAAAAGGCAAAAGCTGAAGGGCTTGATATACCAAATGAAGTTATGCTTTATATCGCAAATCAAATTGATTCAAATATTCGTGAATTAGAAGGTGCACTTATCCGAGTTGTAGCTTATTCATCTTTAATTAATAAAGATATTAATGCTGATTTAGCAGCTGAAGCACTTAAAGATATTATTCCAAATTCTAAGCCGAAAATTATCTCTATTTATGATATTCAAAAAGCTGTCGGAGACGTTTATCAAGTAAAATTAGAAGATTTTAAAGCGAAAAAACGCACAAAATCAGTTGCGTTTCCTCGCCAAATTGCAATGTATTTATCACGCGAACTTACGGATTCCTCTTTACCAAAAATAGGTGAAGAATTTGGTGGACGTGATCATACAACAGTTATCCATGCCCATGAAAAAATTTCTAAACTACTAAAAACCGATACGCAATTACAAAAGCAAGTTGAAGAAATTAATGGTATTTTAAAGTAGTAGCTGAATAGTGTGAATAACTTACCTTGTTTTACGCACAGTCTATCCACATGTAGATAGACTGTTTTTACATCCTTCAAAGGGGTTATCCACATATCCACAAGCCCTATTACTATTACTACTATTTTTTATCTTTATTAATTAAATAAAATCTTATACTTACCGGAGGTTTTTCTTTATGCGTTTTACAATACAAAAAGACTATCTTGTAAGAGGTGTACAAGATGTAATGAAGGCAGTTTCTTCTCGTACAACAATCCCTATCCTTACGGGAATTAAAGTTGTAGCTACTGAAGAAGGGGTTACATTAACAGGAAGCGATGCTGATATTTCTATTGAATCGTTTATTCCAGTCGAAGAAAATGGAAAAGAAATCGTAGAAATAGCTCAATCAGGAAGCATTGTTTTACAAGCAAAATATTTTAGTGAGATTGTAAAAAAACTACCTAAAGATACTGTCGAAATTTCTGTGGAAAATCATTTTATGACAAAAATAAAATCTGGAAAATCAGAATTTAACTTAAATGGTTTGGATTCTGCAGAATATCCGTTATTACCACAGATTGAAGAACATCATGTATTTAAGATACCAACAGATTTACTTAAGCATATGATCAGACAAACTGTATTTGCAGTTTCTACTTCTGAAACAAGACCAATCTTGACAGGTGTAAACTGGAAGGTATATAACAGCGAGTTAACTTGTATTGCAACAGATAGTCATAGACTAGCACTTCGAAAAGCGAAAATCGAAGGACATAATATTGCAGATGAATTTCAAGCTAATGTTGTTATCCCAGGTAAGAGCTTAAATGAATTAAGTAAGATTCTAGATGAGTCTGAAGAAATGGTGGATATCGTTATTACGGAGTATCAAGTATTATTCCGTACAAAACATTTATTATTCTTCTCAAGATTGTTAGAAGGAAATTATCCAGATACAACACGTTTAATTCCAGCAGAGAGTAAAACGGATATTTTTGTGAATACAAAAGAATTCCTACAAGCAATTGATCGTGCTTCACTATTAGCGAGAGATGGCCGCAATAACGTTGTCAAATTATCAACTTTAGAGCAAGAAATGCTAGAGATTTCTTCGAATTCACCAGAAATCGGAAAAGTTGTCGAAGAAGTACAATGTGAAAAAGTGGATGGAGAAGAGTTAAAAATATCTTTTAGTGCAAAATATATGATGGATGCATTGAAAGCCTTGGATAGTACAGAGATTAAAGTTAGTTTTACTGGGGCGATGAGACCGTTCTTAATTCGTACAGTAAATGATGATTCAATTATTCAATTAATTTTACCAGTTCGTACTTACTAGGTAAGGAATAAGGGTTGCTAGTTTAAAGATGCTAGTGGCCCTTATTTGATTTTTGGGTATTACTTTCCTAATGTTAGTTTATTTAGTACAATGAAAGAATGAACACTTTCAGAAAGTGAGCGATTTTATGAAACATATTAAAATTTCAACAGAGTATATTACACTAGGACAATTTTTAAAGTTAGCTGATGTAATTGATACAGGTGGCGCTGTAAAATGGTTTTTACAAGAATATGAAGTGTACGTGAACAACGAACTTGAAAATAGAAGAGGTCGCAAACTATATGCGAATGATGTTATTGAAATTCCAGGAAGCGGAACTTTCCAAGTTCAGGCATAAAGGGGGAGCCCTTTGTTTATTTCAGAAATACAATTAAAAAACTATCGCAATTATGAAAAATTAGAGCTTTCCTTTGAAGATAAGGTAAATGTAATTATCGGCGAAAATGCACAAGGGAAAACAAACTTGATGGAAGCTATTTATGTTTTAGCGATGGCGAAATCTCATAGAACCTCTAATGATCGCGAACTTATCCGCTGGGATGAAGAGTTTGGTCAAATAAAAGGGAAATTACAAAAAAGAAACAGTTCTTTGTCTTTGGAATTAAATATTTCGAAAAAAGGTAAAAAGGCAAAATTAAATCAACTTGAACAACAAAAGTTAAGTCAATATATTGGCGTGATGAACGTTGTCATGTTTGCCCCAGAAGATTTAAATCTTGTAAAAGGAAGCCCTCAAGTAAGAAGACGCTTTTTAGATATGGAATTAGGACAAATAGCTCCTGTATATTTGTATGAATTAAGTCAATATCAAAAGGTGCTCACGCAACGAAATCACTTGTTGAAAAAAATGCAAGGGAATAGTAAGAATGAGGAAACGATGTTGGATGTATTTACCCTTCAACTAATTGAGCATGGTGCAAAAATACTGCAAAAACGTTTTGAATTTTTGCATTTGCTACAGGAATGGGCAGCTCCAATTCATCGCGGTATAAGCCGTGGATTAGAAGAGTTAGAAATTGTCTATAAACCAAGTGTAGATGTATCAGAATCAATGGATTTGTCGAAAATAAAAGAAGTATACTATGAAAGTTTTCAATCTGTGAAACAACGTGAAATTTTCCGTGGTACGACTTTAATTGGTCCTCATCGTGATGATTTACAATTCTTCGTTAATAGTAAAAATGTTCAAGTCTTTGGTTCGCAAGGACAACAACGAACGACCGCACTATCCCTAAAATTAGCTGAAATTGAATTAATTTATTCAGAGGTTAAAGAATATCCAATCCTTTTACTGGATGATGTTTTATCAGAATTAGACGATTATCGTCAATCACATCTGTTAAATACAATTCAAGGAAAGGTGCAAACATTTGTTACAACGACGAGTGTCGACGGAATTGAACACGAAACATTAAAAGATGCGAAAACAATTCATGTAACGAACGGCACGGTAGATTGTGAAATAGATAGGGCATAAACCCCTGTTTAAATGGAAAAGTAGGTGATCTTTGTGTCAATGGAACAAAAACAAATGCAAGAAAATGCATATGATGAAAGTCAGATACAGGTACTTGAAGGACTAGAGGCAGTTCGGAAACGTCCGGGTATGTATATTGGATCTACGAGTGGGAAGGGACTTCACCACCTTGTATGGGAGATTGTCGATAATAGTATCGATGAAGCGTTAGCAGGATATTGCGATGAAATTAACGTTAGTATCGAAGAAGATAATAGTATTCTTGTAACGGATAATGGACGTGGTATTCCAGTTGGTATACAAGAAAAAATGGGACGTCCTGCAGTAGAGGTTATTATGACTGTCCTCCACGCTGGTGGTAAATTTGGCGGTGGCGGTTATAAAGTTTCTGGTGGTTTGCACGGTGTTGGTGCATCTGTTGTAAATGCCTTATCAACAGAATTAGAAGTATTTGTACATCGTGATGGCAAAATCCATTACCAAAAATACGAAAGAGGTATTCCGGTTGCAGATTTAAAAGTCATCGGTGATACAGATAAGACTGGAACAATAACTCGCTTTAAACCGGATCCAGAAATTTTTAAAGAGACGACAGAATATGAATTCGATACGCTAGCGACTCGTATGCGTGAGTTGGCGTTTTTAAATCGTAATATTAAATTAACAATTGAAGATAAACGTGAACATAAGCAAAAGAAAGAGTTCCACTATGAAGGTGGAATTAAATCATATGTTGAACATTTAAATCGTTCAAAACAACCAATTCATGAAGAGCCTGTATATGTAGAAGGTTCAAAAGATGGTATTCAAGTTGAAGTTGCGCTTCAATATAACGAAGGATATACAAATCATATTTACTCATTTACAAATAATATTCATACGTATGAAGGTGGTACACATGAGGTAGGATTTAAAACTGCCTTAACACGTGTGATTAACGATTATGGTCGTAAAAATAACATTTTAAAAGATGCGGATAGTAATTTGACTGGTGAAGATGTTCGTGAAGGTTTAACAGCAATCGTGTCAATTAAACATCCAAATCCACAATTTGAAGGGCAAACGAAGACGAAACTTGGAAATAGTGAAGCGAGAACGATTACGGAGTCAGTATTCTCTGAGGCTTTTGAAAAATTCTTACTGGAAAATCCCAATGTTGCACGTAAGGTTGTAGATAAAGGGACGATGGCAGCACGTGCGCGTGTAGCAGCTAAAAAGGCTCGTGAGCTAACTCGCCGAAAGAGTGCTTTAGAAGTTTCAAGTTTACCAGGGAAATTGGCAGATTGTTCTTCTAAAGATCCAGCAATTAGTGAAATTTATATCGTAGAGGGTGACTCTGCGGGTGGATCTGCAAAACAAGGACGCGATCGTCATTTTCAAGCAATTTTACCGCTGAAGGGTAAAATTATTAATGTTGAAAAGGCACGCTTAGATAAGATTTTATCAAATGATGAAGTTCGTACAATTATTACGGCGATTGGTACAAATATTGGTGGGGACTTCGATATCGAAAAAGCACGCTATCACAAAGTTATTATTATGACCGATGCTGATGTTGATGGTGCGCATATTCGTACCCTATTATTAACGTTCTTCTATCGTTATATGCGTCAAATAATTGAGTGTGGATATATATATATCGCACAGCCACCTTTGTTTAAAGTGCAACAAGGTAAAAAAATTCAATATGCTTATAATGATAAAGAACTTGAAAAAATATTAGCTGAGTTACCAGCCCAGCCGAAACCAGGAATTCAACGTTATAAAGGTCTTGGAGAGATGAATCCAACTCAGCTATGGGAGACGACAATGGATCCAGAAGTACGTTCGTTACTTCAAGTTTCCCTTCAAGATGCAATAGAAGCAGATGAAACATTTGAAATTTTAATGGGTGATAAAGTGGAACCGCGTCGTAACTTTATCCAAGAGAATGCAAAATACGTGAAAAACCTTGATATTTAAATGAGTAATGACAGGAATCTAAGTATTCCTGTCTTCTACATATAAATCAATGTATGTGTAACGGAAATGTAAGAGGAGGTGCTCGTTGATGTCAGACAATCAACAACAAGCACGAATTCGAGAAATTAATATTAGTCATGAAATGCGTACCTCATTTTTAGATTACGCAATGAGTGTTATCGTATCTCGTGCATTACCAGATGTTCGTGATGGATTAAAACCTGTGCATCGTAGGGTTTTATATGCGATGAATGATTTAGGAATTACAGCTGATAAAGCGTATAAGAAATCAGCACGTATTGTCGGTGAAGTAATCGGTAAGTATCACCCTCATGGAGATTCAGCCGTTTATGAAACAATGGTACGTATGGCGCAAGATTTCAGTCAACGTTATATGCTTGTAGATGGGCATGGTAACTTCGGTTCTGTAGATGGAGATTCAGCAGCGGCAATGCGTTATACAGAGGCAAGAATGTCTAAGATTTCTATGGAATTAATACGTGATATTTCAAAAAATACAATTGATTACCAAGATAACTACGATGGTTCGGAAAGAGAGCCGATTGTATTACCAGCGCGTTTCCCTAATTTATTAGTAAACGGTACGACAGGTATTGCAGTTGGTATGGCAACAAATATTCCGCCGCATCAACTTGGCGAAGTAATTGATGGTGTGTTGGCATTAAGCCATAATCCAGATATCACTATCGCGGAATTAATGGAATATATTCCTGGACCAGACTTCCCGACATCAGGTTTAATCTTAGGGCGAAGTGGCATCCGTAGAGCTTATGAAACAGGACGAGGTTCTATTATGCTTCGTGCCAAAGTTGAAATTGAAGAGAAATCAAATGGTAAACAATCTATTATCGTAACGGAACTACCTTATCAAGTTAATAAGGCACGATTAATTGAAAAAATCGCAGAATTAGTTCGCGATAAGAAAATTGAAGGTATTACAGATTTACGTGATGAATCAGACCGAAATGGTATGCGTATTGTCATGGAAGTACGTCGTGACGCTAATGCAAACGTACTATTAAACAATCTATATAAACATACAGCACTTCAAACAAGTTTCGGTATTAATATGTTGTCTCTTGTAAATGGAGAGCCTCAAGTACTAAACTTAAAACAAAACTTATATCATTATTTGGAACACCAGAAGGTAGTAATCCGTAGACGTACTGCTTATGAATTAGAAAAAGCAGAGGCACGTGCCCATATTTTAGAAGGATTACGAATTGCTTTAGATCATCTTGATGAAGTTATTACGTTAATTCGCAGTTCAAAAACGGCTGATATTGCAAAGCAAGGCTTAATGGAACGTTTCGGTTTAAGTGAGAAACAAGCGCAAGCGATTTTAGATATGCGTCTGCAACGCTTAACTGGATTAGAACGTGAAAAAATCGAGCAAGAATATCAAGACTTAATGAAATTAATTGCTGAATTAAAAGCGATTTTAGCAGATGAAGAGAAAGTTCTTGAGATTATTCGTGAAGAATTAACAGAAGTAAAAGAGCGTTTCAATGATAAGAGACGAACAGAAATTACAATTGGCGGTATGGAATTTATTGAAGATGAAGATTTAATTCCTGAGCAAAACATTGCGATTACGTTAACTCATAACGGTTATATTAAGAGGTTACCAGCTTCTACGTACAAAACACAGAACCGTGGGGGACGTGGTGTACAAGGAATGGGTACGAATGATGATGACTTTGTTGAACACTTATTAACAACGTCTACTCATGATCATATTTTATTCTTTACAAACAAGGGTAAAGTATACCGTACGAAAGGATATGAAATCCCAGAGTATAGTCGTACTGCAAAAGGGCTACCAATTATTAACCTATTAGGGGTAGATAAGGGTGAGTGGATCAATGCCATTATTCCAATTCGTGAATTTGGTGACGACCAGTTCTTATTCTTTACAACGAAACAAGGTATTTCTAAGAGAACGCCACTTTCATCATTTGCAAATATACGTACAAACGGTTTAATTGCAATTTCGCTTCGTGAAGAAGATGAAGTGATTTCTGTACGTTTAACATCTGGCGATAAAGATATTATCGTAGGGACAAGCAACGGTATGTTAATTCGCTTCAATGAACAAGATGTACGTTCTATGGGCCGTAATGCAGCTGGTGTAAAAGCTATTACATTAGGCGAAGAGGACCAAGTAGTAGGTATGGAAATTGTTGAAGAAGATACGAATGTTTTAATTGTAACGAAAAACGGGTATGGTAAGCGTACTCCAGTTGAAGAGTATCGACTACAAAGCCGTGGTGGTAAAGGTCTTAAGACTTGTAACATTACAGATAAAAACGGTAAGTTAGTAGCGGTTAAGTCTGTAACAGGTGAAGAAGACATCATGCTAATTACAGCCGCAGGCGTTATTATTCGTATGCCAGTTGATCAAATCTCTCAAATGGGACGTAATACACAAGGTGTTCGTCTAATTCGTTTAGAGGATGAGCAAGAGGTAGCGACAGTAGCAAAAGCACAGAAAGATGAAGAAGAAGAAGAATCTAATGAAGAGGTTTCTTCTGAAGAATAAGAGGGGGATTTTCCCCCTCTTATTTTTTTATAATAATACTTGCATAGTAATAGAAAAGTCTATATAATAGGCAGAGTCAGCAAATGAGAGATACAAATTATCTTGAAAAACTTGTTGACGAAAATAATATACTATGATATATTATAAAAGTCGCTGAAACGCGATGTTGAACTTTGAAAACTGAACGAAACAAACAACGTGAAACGTCAATTTTTATTTTTAGATGCTAGACAAACTAACTTTATTGGAGAGTTTGATCCTGGCTCAGGATGAACGCTGGCGGCGTGCCTAATACATGCAAGTCGAGCGAATGGATTGAGAGCTTGCTCTCAAGAAGTTAGCGGCGGACGGGTGAGTAACACGTGGGTAACCTGCCCATAAGACTGGGATAACTCCGGGAAACCGGGGCTAATACCGGATAACATTTTGAACTGCATGGTTCGAAATTGAAAGGCGGCTTCGGCTGTCACTTATGGATGGACCCGCGTCGCATTAGCTAGTTGGTGAGGT